>NZ_JAGDYP010000002.1 GCF_017565765.1 Capnocytophaga bilenii | reverse complement strand
ACCATTCTATTTTGAAAATCAGGGTATTCAAAGAACGGGCAGAGGCAGAATGAACAGACTTTTATTCTCCTCTGCTTTTCTTTGAAAATAACTTCTTATTTTCAGGGTGCAAAGTAAAGACCCGTCCTACGTGCAACTCATAGAACATTACCTCACTACCAACCCCTTAGAACACCTCCGCGTATGCCAAAACTCTTTCCTTGCATACGGAGCGTTTTTCGCCAGCAACGGGGGGGGGAGAGAAACGGTCAAAAAAGTAGAAAAGTACATTAAAAACGCCGATAAATACATAGAAAGCATATACAAAGAGTACCCCGACAGCTTCTTTCATTACCCTGAAACCCGTTACACTATCGCCAAGGTAATACAAGCCCACCTACACGGCAATGAAAAGCAAGTAGTGAGCATTGCCGAGGCTGCTCTCAATCGCAACCTGATCGCCAAACCTCTACACGTTTTTGGCGAATACTTCCATACCCCCGATATACTCATTTCCAAACTCTGCAACGCCCTCATTTGGATGGGTAGAATAGATTTTGCTATAGAAATTTACAACAGCTTTAGTGAAGAACTATTCCTGTCAGAAGACCCAGTAGAACATCAATCCAAAAATTTCGTCTATGAACGCGATACCAATTTCGCAGCACAAACTGTTGAAATGCTCCATCTTTTTGACGATAGCATTCCTCTTTTAGAGTCGAGACGACAACCCCATTGGAAAACACAATATTATGAAGAAATACAACAATACCTCATTGCCCTAAAACGCACCAAGAAAACCAAACTTTCCCAACGTCACGCCATAAAGGAACAATTACAACAATTAGCCAAAAAACTCAATTATGGCATAGTAGATAACATCATCAAAATCTTCTCCTGATTCTACTAAATACAAATAGAAAAGGCTGCCCAAAAGTTCCGAAGAACCCCCAAGCAACCCTTTCTTCCCCCGTGGAGTCGGAGAGAATCGAACTCTCGTCCAAATAAGCCATCAAAAAGCTTTCTACATACTTAGTTTTTGTTTCATTTTCTTCGTAAAGCTGACCAAAAACCGCCCACTTTACGCCTAGCCTCCTCTATTCACGAACCCTTAGCAGAAGCTTACCGCAGGCTCAATGTTGACTTTTATGGTGCCTCTGTACAAAACGCCGTCAACAAGGGCTTTTTAGAGACATCTCGCCTCCCTACCTGTAGGGATATAGCTTAAAATCCTACTATTACTTCAGATTAAGCAGCAAGAGCGTAGTTATTCTCGCCATTTAAACTTTTGAAATAGATTTTATCGAGCATTCATTTCACAGCTCGGTATGCTTACTCTTCAATGTCACTTACTGTCAAAACCGGTCGACCCCAAGTGTCATTTTTACGCTGCAAAAGTACAAAAACTTTTTTAATCAACACTATTTTTTATCAACTTTTTTTTCTTCACCTTCTATCAGCCGTATATAAGCAGCCCTGCTTACAGGTTCATAACTATCAGCTTCACCCAGCATACGTTGCTCATTATTAGCCACTTTTCTATAACTGTAGTGTGCCAAATTCCCCGTATGCGTACACACAGCGTGCACTTTAGTAACATATTCTGCTGTAGCCATTAAGTTTGGCATCGGCCCAAATGGTCTCCCTTTATAGTCCATATCCAAACCCGCAACTATCACCCGCACCCCTCTGTTAGCAAGAGCATTACACACATTCACTATCTCATCGTCAAAAAATTGCGCCTCATCTATTCCCACCACATCACAACCATCGGCAAGCAACAGTATACTCGCTGCCGCCTCCACAGGAGTAGAGGGTATCTCATTGGCATTGTGCGATACAATGTTAGTGTCGTCATAACGAGTGTCAAACGAAGGCTTGAATATCTCTACCCGTTGCTTGGCAAATTGTGCCCGCCGCAACCGCCTTATCAATTCCTCTGTCTTCCCCGAAAACATCGAACCACATATCACCTCTATCCACCCCGATTTTTCGGCATTATTGATTGTATTTTCTAAAAACATCAGCTCTAAAAAGTATATAATACACCTACCCCCAATAACTGCTTAAACTGCGTCCTTGCCCCATAAGAATGTGTTACGCCTGCATTGTCTTTATAGCTCTCAAACTTCACATCGTCATCATATTTTATATGCAACCCAATACGTGCTTGTACATAGTTGTTCACCTTCAGGTTCAAGCCCGTCTCCCAGTCTATATCTATATTCCCAAAGTTCTTCAAATAATCACCGTACAGCGTGAAATTCGTGTTCAAATCCATATTCTCCATCAGCTTTTTATCCCACCTGCCCGATATTGAAAAACCCAGTTCCGAATTGGTTCGCTTGCCTTGTTCTACCCCAAAAGCCCCCTGTTCCGATAGTGCCTTATTTAGCACCACAGTCGTTTTTAGCGTCATAGGCGATAGAAATAAATTGAGCTTTATCCGTTGTGGCGCATATTCCGCCCCCAAACCAAAAGTAATATAGGCAGGCGCAAATAATTTTGAAATAGGATGATCCGTATCAGGGTATTTATATCCGTTACTCATCTGTGTAAGCAGCTGGTAACGAGCTGTATAGTACCAATATGATTGAGTGTTCCCCCTATAGCCAAACGATGATACAATCAAAAACTTATCGTCCGTTTTTCGCAATTCTCGTCCCGTTTGTGCATTGATACCATAATCAATCTCCAATATATTATCCCAAAAAAAAGTACGTTCGTTGTACCGTCTCCTAAAACGCCCCGTCATAAGCCCCGATACCGAGTTTTCACCTCCAGCACTCCAGTTAGAGAACGCCACCTCACTCATATTCAGCGTAACTTGGTTAAATTTAAACCATTTTTCCTCCGCACGCTTCATTCGGTTAAATGTCAGTCGTATTGTAGTAGTATCTTTAGGCATCTTTATAGGCTCCACCTTTGCAGATACTATCTGAGCCTTAGCCTTGCGTACTTGTGCCAAAGCCGTAACACTACATAGTAACAATGCTACCAATATCCATTTTCTCATCACTCATTACCATCTAATAATCGCACTTGCCCACGTAAAACCACTACCAAAAGCAGCCAATACCACCACATCGCCTTCTTTTATTTTGCCTTCACCCACTGCCTCAGCCAAAGCAATAGGCACCGATGCCGCAGTAGTATTACCATATTTCATAATGTTGTTATATACCTGTGCATCACTTAGTTTAAATTGGTGTTGTACAAATTGTGAGATACGCAAGTTCGCTTGGTGAGGCACCAGCATATCAATATCGCCTACTGTCAGCCCATTAGCCTCCAATCCTTCATTGATAACCTCTGCAAGGCGCACTACCGCATTCTTAAATACAAACTGACCATTCATATTAGGGTAGTACGACACATCGTCAGGGTCGTTTTCAGCCAATATTTCAGGCACCCATTTAGTGCCCACACCTGGGGCTATCATTGCCAAGGCATCAGCATAAGCACCTTCGCTGTGCAGGTGAGTAGATAAAATCCCGTTTTCACCTTCCGAGCGCGATACCACCGCTGCACCAGCTCCATCGCCAAATAATACCGCCATATTACGCCCTCGCGTGCTCATATCAAGCGCAGGCGATTGCGTTTCCGAAGCTATCACAAGTATATTGCAGTACATTCCCGTTTTTATATATTGGTCAGCTACCGATAGTGCATATAAAAATCCCGAACATTGGTTCCTAATATCCAATGCACCCACCGTTTTTAGTCCCAATTCCTTTTGTACCAATACCCCACAACCAGGGAAATAATAATCCGGACTTAAAGTAGCAAAAACAACAAAATCCACTTCCTCTTTGCTTACGCCCGCAGCCTCCAACGCTTTCAAAGCTGCTTTAGCACCCATCGTAGTTGTGGTATCTGTACCTTTCACCACGTGTCGCCTTTCTTTGATGCCCGTGCGCTCTTGTATCCAAGCGTCACTCGTGTCCATCAATTTCGATAAATCATCATTAGTTACTACATTTTCAGGCACATAGTAACCCAAACCCTTTATTTTTGAACGATACATAACTCTTTAGTTTTTAGTGATTAGCCCGTGCGGCTCGTACCTTAAATATACACTTCCAATAATTCCACACCGTTACTTTTTACCACCAATTGCTCTAAGCACGCAGGGAAAAGCACAGTTTCACCCTGAGCAATCGACACTTCAGTAGAGCCGTCGCTCAGTACAGCACTACCTTTCACACACATATAAATATGGAAAGAATCATCAGCTGCCAAGTTCTTCTTGAAATCACCGTTCAATTTCAAGTAATTAGTAATAAAATACGGACATTTAGCCACGTTATTCACTTGGTTTTCAGTGCGATTGTATTGTAGTTTGAAGTCGTTTTTGCGCTCGTAGTCAATAGCGTCAAGGGCGAGTTCGGTGTGCAGTTCTCGTAAGTTGCCATTTTTATCACGTCTGTCAAAGTCATACACGCGGTAAGTAATATCGCTTGTTTGTTGTATTTCAGCAATCAAGATACCCTTTCCAATAGCGTGTATTTTTCCAGTGTTGATAAAGAAAGCATCACCATCATTCACTTTTTCGTAGTTCAGCAGCTCAGTAAGTTTGCCACTGCTCAAGTACTCCTGATAAGTTTCCTTGCTCACACTGCGGTTGAAGCCTACAATCAAGCTAGCATCAGGTTCAGCGTGCATTACATACCACATTTCAGTTTTTCCAAACGAGTTATGGCGTTCTTTAGCAAGAGCATCGTTAGGATGTACCTGTATTGATAAATCCTCGCGAGCATCAATAAATTTAATTAAAATAGGAAAATCCTTCCCAAATCTATCGTGTACGTGTTTGCCTAAAAGTTCATTAGGGTATTCAGCAATCAAATCGTTTAGGCTTTTGTCTTTCAGAGCCCCATCAGCTACTACCGAAATATCACCAGGCACCCCCGATACCTCCCAGCTTTCACCTGTAGTATCACTCACTATAGGCTTGTTAAATAACGTTTTCAGTTGTTGCCCACCCCAAATACGTTCTTTGAGAATAGGCTTAAATTTTATTGGATACATTTTAGTAATGTTATTAATGAGTTGCAAAGTTACAAAATAATTTTCAATTCCTAAAACTTTTATAAATTTGTTTAGGTCAAAATATAGAAAAAATAATTTGATTAATGACAGATTAGAGAAAAGTGAGAGTGTTGTAAATAATTTTTTCGTAGGAAATTGATATTTATAACATTATATATTAATAATTATTTTGTATCTTTGCAGTTCAAAAGAATAGAAGTATGAATGCAATAACAATACAAGCAACAGTTAATGAGGTGGATTTTCCTATGATCCAAAATTTCTTTAAGAAGCTAAAAATAGAAACTACTATTTTAGATAAAAAAGAAGATAATACTACTATGACACAAGAGAACTTTTTTACAATGATAGATGATGCTAGAGCTAGTAAAAAAATAAAAGCTTCTAAACAAGAGCTTTTAGATATGCTTTATGAATGATGATGAATAAAAAAGAAGCTGTCCAAAAAGCCTTTAATAGTACAATTGTGCCACACAAACACTACTTTTTTTGGACAGCTACTTCATCAATTAGGAAAACATCTCTTTTACTTTTTCAAAAAACGACTTCTCACACTTGTCAGGCTTAGGATTGAAGTTCTCATTATTTTGCATTTCTTTGAAAAAATTCTTTTGTTTATCAGTAAGGTTTTTCGGTGTCCATACATTCACGTGTACAATCAAGTCGCCAGTAGTATGGTTTTGCAAACTCGGCACCCCTTTGTTGCGCAAACGCAGTATTTTACCCGATTGTATCCCTTCTTCCAATTTTATACGCACCTTGCCCGTAACAGTTTCTATCTCTTTGCTAGCCCCCAATACCGCATCAGGGAAGCTGATGTATAAATCGTAATGCAAGTTATCACCTTCGCGTTTTAGAGTAGGGTGTTCTTCTTCTTCTATCACCACCAATAAATCACCAGGAACACTGTTTTTCACAGGAGCCTCATTTCCTTTGTTAGCCACTTTTAGTTGGATACCATTCATTACCCCAGCAGGAATATTGATAGGAATAGTTTCCTCTACCGTTTTCATCCCTTGGCTATCAGTATCTTTGCCTCGTTTATCAATAATTTCCCCAGCACCGCCACATTTGGGACAAGTCGTTGCTGTTTGTATCACACCAAAAGCAGTATTCATTTGCTGAACCGTCTGTCCGCGCCCTTGGCAAGTAGGGCAAGTATGATAGGTTGTATCTTCGCCTTTCACTTTACGGCGTACTTTTATCTTTTTCTCTACCCCCTTTACAATCTCTTCCAAGGTAACTTTCACACGTATGCGAAGGTTATCACCTTTCACATAAGACTGTGTTTGACCGCCTCCAAAGCCCCCAAAGCCTCCGAAGCCACTAAATCCCGAAAAATGACCACCAAAAAGGTCACCAAAACGCTCAAAAATATCTTCCATTGTAGCACCGCCACCACCCATACCACCTTCAAAGGCAGCGTGTCCATAGCGGTCATAAGTAGCGCGTTTATTTTCATCGCTTAGCACCTCGTAAGCCTCTGCAGCCAGCTTAAAATTCTCTTCTGCCTCTTTGTCGCCAGGGTTCTTATCTGGGTGATATTTAAGTGCTTGCTTTCTATATGCTTTTTTTATTTCAGCAGTCGTAGCTGTTTTGGAAATCTCTAATATTTCGTAATAATCTCTTTTCATCTTTTCGTATTGTTATTGGGCTACTACCACTCTGGGGAAACGAATAATTTTATCTCCCAATTTATAGCCCTGTTGCACTACGTCAATAATTTTTCCACTCATTTCAGGGGTAGGAGCAGGAATTTGCGTAATAGCATCGTGTAGCTCACTGTCAAACGCATCGTTTGCAGCCACTTCTATTCTTTCCAAACCTTTGTTTTTCAAGATGCCTATCAGTTTATTGTAGATAAGTTCCACCCCTTTGCGCGTCTGCTCATCAGCCGAAGTCGCCAAATCTGCCAAAGCTCTATCAAAATCATCTACTACAGGTAACAAAGCCGACAAAATGTCCTGCCCTGCTGTTTTAAAAAGCTCTATACGCTCACGGCTCGTACGCTTTTTATAGTTTTCAAATTCAGCAAACAAACGCAAATATCTGTCGCGTTCTTTTGCCAAAAGATCTTCACAATCTTCCGTTTCATTACCAATTGTATTACCTGTATTAGTAGCGTTTTCAGCAGTCTCAGCACTTGTGCCTTCAGCCTGCAAGTCCTTATCTTTGTTATCTTCTGTATTCATTATATTATATTTTATTTTGAGTTTTTTTTATGTTGATGCTGTCCAAAAGTCTTTAATAGTAACAATTGCACCGCACAGAGGCTGGTACGGGCGATTGGCAAATCGCCCTCACAAAACAAAACTTTCCGAACAATCTCCGCTTATTTATTACAAAATCTTTGCCATATTACAATATATGACAAAATGGCACGCACTGTCAGTTTCGTGTAGCTCGTATTACGGAGACATTCGTTCCAATATCCAGTCATACTCATCAGTCAGCCGATAGCGCAAGCGGTCGTGCAAGCGGTTAGGGCGTCCTTGCCAAAACTCCATTGATACAGGGCGTACCAAGAAGCCCCCCCAATAGTCAGGTCGGGGTATTTCCTTTCCCTCATATAGTCCCTCAAGGCGTTTTAGTTCCTCTTCCAGATGTGCACGTGTTACCACCTCACTCTGGCGCGATACCACAGCCCCTAACTGACTGCCCACTGGGCGCGAATGAAAGTAATTATCCGATGTTAGTGCCTCTACACGTTCAGCAATCCCTTTAATGATAATCTGCCGTTCCAATGAAGGCCAAAAAAACGACAAACACAAGTGCGGATTTGCAGCAATAGCTCTCCCTTTTTCGCTTTCGTAATTGGTGTAGAATATAAATCCCTCATAAGTGTATTCTTTTAGTAGTACCACCCGTGTTTTGGGAAATCCGTCCAAGCCTATTGTTGCTACCGACATTGCATTCGCTTCCTCCACACTATCAGCCTCATCAGCTTCATAAAACCACGTTTGGAATAGCTGCATAGGGTTTTCGGGTACATCACTCTCCAAGAGTTCTCGCTTTTCGTATGTCTTTCGGTAATTACTTAAATCCATATTTTTATATTTTTAGTTCTAAATTCAAGAGTCTATTACAAAACAAATAATCAAGCACTTTTATTCATATTGTAGGGGCGATTAGCAAATCGCCCTCACAAAACAAAACTTCTTAAAAATACCTCTTGATTTATCAATCATCAGAAAAAAGAGGCAAGAGTTTCCTCTTACCTCTTTATAGATTTTTTGGGTGTAAGTTGCTACTATTAATAGAAAGTACTGATATTTTCTTTTATCTTAGCGTTGTTTTCTAATGATTTAAGTATAGACTGAGCAGCGCGTTCGGTACGTATTTTTTCTATTGTCTCAGCATACACTTTATAATCATTAGTAGCAGGAGCTACTGTAGCCGAAGTAAGTTGTATTACATACACTGCGTTTTCACCTTCTATAGGCTTAGAAATAGCACCTTGTTTTAGTCCAAAGGCAGTACCCACAACTCTTGGCTCACGACCTTCACCTATGATGATAGGGCTACTCATTGTTAACCCTGTAGCTGTTTTTACAGTAGCACCATTAGCCGAAGCGATAGCCTCTAAGCTGCCACCTTTTGCTTTATCTTTTAGAATTTTAGCTTTCTTTTCCTTGATGAGGATAGGTTTTACAAAAGCAGCAACATCTTGCACTTCGCTCAATCCTTCTTCACCTTTTTTTACCAATTGAGCCACTACATAGTTTCCATTAGTAGTAAACATTTTAATATCACCCACTTTGGTATCCTTTTCGTACAACCATTGTACAATAGGACGATTAGCCCCCAAACCGATAATTTGATCATCATTTTTGTGCAAGTTATCAGCACGAAGTACCGATAGTTCAGAAGCTTTTGCTACACTACCAAATTCTTTAGGTTTTTCACTCGCCTTCATTTGGAAAGTAGTAGCTTTAGAGAATAGCGAACTAAGAGTAGCATCCGAAGGGTCTACCTTACGACTTATAGTAGCAATATTCACCGCTTCAGCCTTGTCAGTTACTTTTACTACGTGAAAACCAAAATCAGTTTCCACCAAACCAATAGTACCTACAGGGTTAGAAAAAGCAAATGTCTCAAAAGGTTTAACCATAGTACCTTTCACAAAGAATCCAAGGTCACCAGCACTATACATTGCACCAGGTTCTTCCGAATTGTCCCGTGCCAATTGGTCAAAGTCAGCACCAGCAGCTTTAGCTTGTGCCAATAGTTCTTCAGCCTTAGCTTTAGCTTCTTCTTTAGAGCGTGTAGTATTAGGAGTAGCAGCTTGGCTACCTGTGTAAGCAATAAGTATATGGCTTGCTTTTACAGCTCCTGCCGGTTCTTTAGCCACCATACGGCTTATTTTAATGCTACCGTCTTCTTCATAAGGACCATAAATTTTCCCTACGCCCAAGGCAAAAAGTGTATCAGCATAAGCCGAATTGATTTTGTCTTTAGTTACGAAAGTACTGTCATAAGCCTTGTCAGAATATCTATCCACAAAACTTTTTATCTCTTTAGTAGTAGCAAAACCAGGAACCGTATCGTTACTTTGTTTTTTAACGTTGTATACCACCTCAGGTTGCAAAAGCTTTTCAATACCACTTTTTGCTTCAGCAAGGTCAGCATCCGATGGTTTTTCGTTTATCACAATATATTGAATATTGCGGTAAGCCTCTTGTTTAAATTGTTTTTCGTGTTTTTTAATGTAGTCTTTTATCTCGCTATCGCTCACTTGTATAGTTTTATCATCTATAGAGCTGTATTGCAGAGCCACATAGTTAATGTCAGCCAAGTCTTTTTCTTGGTGATAAGCAATTTCAGCTTCAGTATCAGTAGCACCTAAGCCAGCGCGGATAAGGTTGATATACATTTGTTGTTTAGCTCCTTCAATCAAAGCGTTTTCTTGTATTTTCCACTGGCTGTAAGCATCAGGATTCTGAGTTTTTAGCGTACTCAAGTACGTTTGAAATTTTACAGCGTCAAACACACCGTATTCATTGGTAAATTGAGGATTTTTAGCCAAAGGCGTTTTTTCCAAGATAGAGATGATTTGGTCTTTCTCTACGCTCAATCCCAATTTTTCAATCTGTTGGTTCAACAATATTTGCTGAACGTTTTGTTCCCATACATATTTAGCTGCTTCAATGCTACTCGCCTGTCCATTAGCTTGGTGAATAGCGTTTTCCACTTGCAAACGAAAAGCGTCAATAGGCACATCTTCGCCATTTACCGTACCAATTTCGGTAGGTTGAAGTCTGCTAAACCTCCCTTTTCCTATAAAGTCTGAAATGATAAAAGCAAATAGTGCAAGCCCTATAATCGCAATCAGGAATACAGTCTTACTTCTAATTTTCTCAAGTACTGCCATTGTTTATAATATTTATAAAAGTATAAAATTGTTTAGTGTTATCAATCAAACCGCAAAATTAATACTTTTTATTGAAACACCAAAAAAATAATGTTATTTTTCATCACAAAGTCAATTATTTACTTTACCACTTTTAGTAGCTAATGTAATATCACTCCATTATTTTTTGAGTAACAAGTGGGTCATATCTTTTATTTTACGATTATTTGGTATAACAACTATAACACAGAGGTGTAGCTACAGTTACTTTTCTCTCTTCACCACAACAATGACAATAGTTTTTAAAATAAAAATTGTAATTACTCTCCTTTAAAAACTATTGTCATTAAGCATTAGTGGTTAGATTACAGCTCGCACCTAACCACTAATTCAAAATTCAGAATTCAAAATTCCCTTTACCCAATCAGTTCGGTAAGAAAGCTATCTGTATCTTTATTGTTGTAAAAAGCACGTATTTCTTCAGCGTTTTCTTTTAGCAACGTTCTGATAAACTTGTCATAGGTAGTTTTGCGATCTTCCAAAAAGCCTTTAAAATAACGCTCACTCACCTCCATACCATTAGCTTTTTCAATTTTCAGCAGTCGCTCGTAAAGTGGCGCTATATGTTCGTTGATAAGACTTTTGGGTAGAGCCTTGCGGTACGATACAAAAGCTGTAATTTCGTCTTTCTCATTGCGAATAATCTCAAAATTAGTAATTACCCAATAGTATTTACCACTTTTTGATAAGTTCTTAATGATAGCGTGAAAGTTCTGCCTACCTTTTAGGTTTTCCCACAGTATTTTAAACACTACTTTAGGCATATCGGGGTGGCGTATTAGGCTATGAGGCTGGTCGTATAGTTCAGCTTCTGTATAGCCCGATACTTCCTGAAAAGCCTCATTACTTGCCATAATATGCCCGTGTTTATTCGTGCGACTCATCAAGGTAGAGCGCTTGTCCCAAATCACCTCCTCGTCTATAGGGGTAGGACGCTTTATTGTAGGAGTTTCTGTCATTCTCTAATGCTATGTGTAATCTTTGTAAAAGTTTTAGTAAACATCTTCTATTTCCGTAATGACTAACGCCCTAATCTACGCAACCATTGGTTCATATCTACCTCTTTGGCAATTACTGCCTGTAGTTCAGGTATAGCAATACGTTGTTGTTCCATAGTATCGCGGTGGCGTAGTGTAACCGTATTGTCTTCTAAGGTTTGATGATCTACAGTGATACAGAAAGGCGTACCTACCGCATCTTGACGGCGATAGCGGCGACCAACCGCATCTTTTTCGTCATAAGCCACCGTAAAGTAGTATTTCAGTTCGTTTACAATTTCTTCAGCTTTTTCAGGTAATCCATCGCGCTTTAGTAGCGGCAGTACAGCTACTTTAGTAGGAGCCAATACAAAAGGCAATTTTAGCAATGTACGTGTATCGCCACTTTCTAATGTTTCTTCCTGAAGAGCATTCGAGAAGATAGCCAAGAACATACGGTCTAAGCCAATAGAAGTTTCCAACACATAAGGTGTGTAGCTTTCATTCGTTTCAGGGTCAAAATATTGTAGTTTTCGTCCAGAATATTTTTCGTGGTTACCCAAGTCGAAGTTAGTACGAGAATGGATACCTTCAAGCTCTTTGAAGCCAAATGGGAAGCGGAATTCTATATCGCAAGCTGCATCGGCGTAGTGAGCTAATTTTTCGTGAGGGTGAAAACGATAGTTTTCTTCGCCCAAGCCCAACGAAAGGTGCCACGCAAGGCGCGTTTGTTTCCAATAGTCATACCATTGTTGTTGCGTACCAGGTTTGATGAAGAACTGCATTTCCATTTGTTCGAACTCACGCATACGGAATATAAATTGGCGTGCTACGATTTCGTTGCGGAAAGCCTTTCCTGTTTGAGCAATTCCAAAAGGTATTTTCATACGTCCTGACTTTTGAACGTTCAGGAAGTTTACAAAAATACCCTGAGCCGTTTCAGGACGAAGGTACAAATCCATTGAAGCATCAGCCGAAGCACCTATTTTGGTACCAAACATCAGGTTGAATTGCTTTACATCAGTCCAATTGCGAGAACCTGTTTCGGGGTCAGCGATTTCTAATTCTTCAATGAGTGCTTTCACATCGGCAAGGTTATCCGTTTCTAACGATTTAGCCAAGCGCGATAAAATTTCTTGTCCGCGTTGTTTGTATTCTAGTACGCGAGGGTTAGTAGCTAGAAATTGTTCCAAGTCAAAAGCCTCACCAAAGCGTTTTTGCGCTTTAGCAACTTCTTTTTCAATTTTTTCGTCCAATTTAGCTACGTAATCTTCTACCAACACATCGGCGCGGTAGCGTTTTTTAGAGTCTTTATTGTCAATCAGAGGGTCGTTGAAAGCGTCTACGTGTCCTGAAGCCTTCCAAGTAGTAGGGTGCATAAAGATCGCGGCATCAATACCCACGATATTTTCGTTTAGTTGCACCATAGCGCGCCACCAGTAGTCGCGTATGTTTTTTTTAAGTTCTACACCATTCTGACCGTAGTCATACACAGCACTAAGCCCATCGTATATTTCGCTCGAAGGAAAAATAAAACCGTATTCTTTAGCGTGAGCGATTACTTTTTTAAACAAATCTTCAGTTTTTGCCATTGTAATTATAATTATCTTTTTTTATATACATCTTTCCGATGTCCTATTGTTACAACCTCTATAGTTATTTTTTAGGATATTCCATTTTTCTTTCTTTTCTCTTCTAATCGTTTTAAAACTATATCTAAAGGAACTTTTTCCTGTCCTTTAGCAGCTTCAAATTCTTGAATATCCATCATATCTTCATACATTTCTGTAGCACTTAGCAAATAGTTATATTCATCTGCCGAAATAATTGCAATTCCATCGCCATTACTATCTGTTAAAATTTGCGGTATAGGTATATTTTGTAATGTTGCATTCATATTTCTTTATGTTTTTATTTGCAAAGATATAAAATAATTCTGAAATCAGAATCCAAAATTCATAATTTTACTTCATAGCCTCCAATCGCTTTATCTCATCGCGGTATTGGGCAGCCTTCATAAAATCGAGCTCTTTAGCTGCAGCTTCCATTAGTTTGCGAGTTTCTTTAATTTTTTTCTCCAATTCTTTAGCACTATAATATTCAGCTTTGGGTTCAGCGGCTTTAGTGGTGGCAAAGGTAGGGTCGTAATGAAATTCACTGATGGGGCTCTTGCTAAGGCTGTTCTCTATCTTCTTGTGCAGTGGCTGTGGTGTGATGCCGTGAGCCTTGTTGTAGTTCATTTGTTTTTCACGCCTATAGTTAGTATCATCAATAGTGCGCTGCATACTGTCAGTTATCTTGTCGGCGTACATTATGGCTTTGCCGTTCACGTTACGTGCTGCCCGTCCTACGGTTTGGGTAAGCGAGCGGGTAGAGCGTAAGAAGCCTTCTTTATCAGCATCAAGGATAGCCACAAGCGACACTTCGGGCAGGTCTAACCCCTCACGTAGCAGGTTTACCCCAATGAGTACATCAAAGAGCCCTTTGCGGAGGTCTTGCATAATCTCTACGCGTTCCAAAGTATCCACATCGCTGTGGATATAGCGGCATCGTACCCCTATGCGGGTAAGGTATTTGGTGAGTTCCTCAGCCATACGCTTGGTAAGGGTTGTTACGAGTATGCGCTCGTCTTTCTCTACGCGCACTTGTATTTCTTCTACAAGGTCGTCTATCTGATTTTGGCTTGGGCGCACTTCTATTTCGGGGTCAAGTAGTCCTGTAGGGCGTATCACTTGTTCCACGTATACCCCTTGTGCTTTCTGTAGCTCGTAATCAGCAGGGGTAGCACTCACGTATATCACTTGGCGCTGCAAGGCTTCAAACTCTTCAAATTTCAGCGGACGGTTGTCCATAGCTGCGGGCAACCTAAAGCCGTATTCCACCAAGTTTTCTTTCCTACTGCGGTCGCCGCCATACATAGCGTGCACTTGGGGCACCGTTACGTGGCTTTCGTCTATTACCATCAAAAAATCATCAGGAAAATAGTCTATAAGGCAGAAAGGGCGCGTACCAGCCTCACGCCCATCTAAATAGCGCGAGTAGTTTTCAATACCCGAACAATAGCCCAGTTCGCGTATCATCTCAAGGTCAAATTCAGTGCGCTCTTTTAGCCGTTTAGCCTCTAAGGGTTTCCCCGATGCTTCAAAGAATTCCACCTGTTTGGTCAGGTCTTGCTGAATGTTCCATATCGCCTTTTGCAGAATATCAGGCGAAGTAACAAACATATTAGCAGGATAAATGTTCAGACTGTCGTAATGGTCTAAAATATGGTTGGTAGTAGGGTCAAATTGTTCTATTTCTTCAATTTCATTGCCAAAGAAGTGAATGCGAAAAGCGTTATCATCATACCCTGGGAACACATCCAGCACATCGCCTTTGATGCGGAAATTGCCGTGCCTGAAATCGGCAGTAGTGCGAGCGTAGAGACTTTGTACAAGCCGATGCATCAGTTTAGTGCGGGGCATTGTATCACCCCGTTTAATGGTAATCACATTCTTCTGAAATTCCACAGGGTTACCAATACCATAGAGGCAAGATACAGAGGCTACCACGAGCACATCGCGCCTGCCCGATAGTAAGGCAGAAGTAGTGCTAAGGCGCAGTTTTTCAATCTCATCGTTGATAGAAAGGTCTTTTTCAATATAAGTACCCGTAGTAGGGATATAAGCTTCAGGCTGGTAATAGTCGTAGTACGATACAAAGTATTCTACCGCATTATTAGGAAAAAACGCCTTAAATTCCGAATACAGTTGGGCGGCAAGCGTTTTGTTATGAGCCAGCACAAGGGTAGGGCGTTGTACCTGCTCTACCACATTGGCAATGGTAAAAGTTTTACCAGAACCCGTAACGCCTAATAGCACTTGGTATTTGTCGTTTTTTTCTATGCCTTCTACTAATTGTTTGATAGCTTGAGGCTGGTCGCCTGTAGGGGCAAACTCAGAGACTATAGAGAATTTCATCGGTGTTGATAATTTGGTGCAAAGATACGAAATAATGATAAATGACAAATCATCTTACCAATCAAAAGTCATAGATAAGCGAAGGATAAAAATGGCACCAAGGTAGCACCAAAGTAGCACCAAGATAGCACTTGCTATTTGTTATTATTTTACTATCTTTGCCAAAAAATAAAAGAGGTTGTTTGAAAGGTTTTGTTTTGTGAGGGCGATTTGCTAATCGCCCCTACAATATGAATAGAAGTGATTATTGGGCACAAGCTACAAGCTTGCGCCAGCGGAGGGGAGAGAATTTTGAATTTTGAATTCTGAATTTTGAATTGTGGGACGGGTGCGACAAATGGGACAAATGGGACAGGTAGGACGGGGGAGAGAATTGTGAATTGTGAATTGGGCACAAGCTACAAGCTTGCGCCAGCGGGGGGTAATATATCATACTAACTCCGAAGAATTAAGAGATCATTATATAAAGATTTTTGAAGAAGCAGGAATTACTAATTTTCAATTTAAAATAACAAAATAGTATGAATGACTATGTAAAAATATCAGGTTTTGAAAAGATTGAAGGTGTAGAAATACTATATTTACAAAAAACAGAGAAGTATGATTTTTTCAAAATAGTAAATGCACAAAAGCCTTTATTAGCGACAAAAGGGGGAGTTGTTGAAGATGGCTGTTTCATAATAACACCTGAAGGAGATATGTTTTTCTCTGTCCAATATCATTTGGATATAGAAGGATGGCGAAACCAACTAAAAAGAAGTGCTGAATTATTACATATATTGGTAGGCTGGATTGATAAGGAGTCTTTTATTCTATCAGATGGACGTTCTTACCTTCTAAGAGAGTGTGAGGTAACAACTGATTTTAAAAATCACCATAAAGGGTAATGTATCAGATATGTTGTTAAAATTACAACAACTTACTAATCAGTATAATACAAAAGAATTGCCCTACTATTTTTCTTTATACACCATAGAGAAAAGAGTTTTTCAAGCCTATAATGCGCTCTAAATAGTGCGAGGGGAATTGGCAAATTATGAATTTTGAATTCTGAATTTTGAATTGTGGGACGGGGATGGAAATAAAGTAACATTCCCCCCTACCCCCCTTTCAAAAGGGGAAAATGCTGCAGTTGTGCTATTTGTGAGGAGCGATTGTGGGAGCAATGGGAATAATGGGGTGTGAGCTACACGGGCAATTATGGGAGCTATGGGAGTAATGGGATGGGTGAGAGTGCGGGCGGCAAAGGGAATTATGAATTCTGAATTTTGAATTGGGCACAAGCTGCAAGCTTGCGCCTGCGGGGGGATTTTTGCTAAGTATAAAAAGAAATTGAGTGATAGATTGCAAAGATAATTATTTTTCTGTATTTTTGCCGCAATCTATTTAAAAGTACGATTGTGGCACACACATTGTCGTCAAAGTTAAACATATCACACAAATTGATTTTTAATAACAATAAGTATTCAGAAAAATAAATCATTATGAGCACCATAATATTAGAAAAAGTAGAAATAAAAGAAGCTGATTTTCATCTGTTTGAAGAGCTATTTAAAAAGTTTAAGGTAAAATATCAGGATATTGCAGCTAAAAAAAATAATACAAGAATTTCCAAAGAAACATTTTTTGCAAGAATAGATAAAGCACGCTCCCAAGAGGGAAAAATAATTAGTGATGAAGAAATGGATAAAATGTTGTTAGGATAATGGAAATACAAGAGGAAAAAAACTATATAACAACCTATTCTGAAGAGTATTTAAAAGATATAAAGAAATTTACCAAAGGAGGTAATAAGCAAATACTTTCTAAAATAGCAGATTTTCTAAAAGAACTTAGAAAAACACCTAAGAAAGGTACAGGAAAACCTGAAGCCTTAAAAGGATATGGAGTAAGAGATGTATGGTCAAGGGAATTATGAATTATGAATTTTGAATTTTGAATTGGGCACAAGCTGCAAGCTTGCGCCAGCGGGGGTGTGGCACAATCATAATAAAGAAAAGATATGATACCCTTTAAATCAGCAAAATAACGAATATGAATAAAATAGACATTATATTAGCAGTAATCTTGGGTTTTGGCTTAGTAAGGGGCTATATGCGAGGACTTATTATAGAAATGGCTTCGCTACTGGCTATTGTAGTAGGTATTTATGGGGCAATACACTTTTCGTTCTATACCGCTAATCTGTTAAGTAATATATTTTCTGTAGAAAAACAAACCTTAGAGGTCATCGCCTTTGTCATTACCCTCTTGGTAATGATGCTACTGCTGATGACTCTCGCCAAAATTATTACTAAAATGCTCAAAGATGCCGAATTAGGCTTCCTAAACCGCTTGGCAGGGGCACTCTTTGGTATGCTCAAAGCTGCCGTCATTATAGGCTCTTTGTTTTTGTTCTTAGAACGTACTTTGCAAACCGACAAATGGCTGTCGGGAAGTTTGCTAACCGAATCTGTGCTCTATGCCCCCGTAAAAGGCATAAGCAATATGGTGTATGATAAGGTGTTTCCTAAATAATTTAAAATACTTATTTTTGAATGAGAGGACTTGTGTATAAATCTACAGGGAGCTGGTATACCGTAAAAGAAGAAAATAGCGGAGTGTTTTACCAGTGCCGCATCAAAGGAAAAATGCGCCTAAAAGGTATCAAAAATACCAATCCTGTGGCAGTGGGCGACTATGTAGCTTTTCAGCAAGAAGAAGGACTGCAAGGGGTGATTACAGCCGTTGAGGAACGACAAAACTACATCATTCGCAAGTCTGTAAACTTATCTAAGCAAACGCATATTATCGCTGCCAATATAGACCTTGCTTTCTTGGTTGTTACGCTTAATAATCCGCCTACTTCCACTACTTTTATAGACCGCTTTTTGGTTACCGCTGAGGCTTATAGCATCAAAACTGTTTTGCTATTCAACAAAGTAGATACCTACACCCCCGATGAATTGGCAGAAGTGAAGTACTTGGCACAGTTGTACCGCAAGGTGGGCTATGAATGTATAGGCATTTCGGCTACTACAGGCAAAAATATAGAAAAAGTAAAAGAAACGATGCGGGGCAAAACCTGTGTGGTATCGGGACATTCTGGGGCAGGAAAATCTACACTCATCAACGCTATTGCGCCCCAATTGGCACTCAAAACAGGCGAAATATCTCTACAACACCAGCAAGGACAACACACTACCACCTTTGCCGAAATGTTCGACCTTCCCTTTGGAGCTCACATCATCGATACCCCCGGCATTAAAGGCTTTGGTATGGTAGAAATAGACAAACACGAGCTCACCGATTACTTTCCAGAATTCTTCGCCCTAAAAGAAGACTGCAAGTTCAACAACTGCTTGCATACCGATGAACCTCATTGCGCCGTGAAAGAGGCATTAGAAAATGACGAAATTGCTTGGTCACGCTACAAAAGCTACCTGCAAATATTGGAAGGGGACGAGGAGAGTTACAGAATTATGAATTACGAATGATGAATTTGGCAAAGTTTTTGTGCCTAAAGAAATTATGAATTATGAATTTTGAATTTTGAATTTGGTAGGTTCTGAAATTTTGTGAAAAGGTATGGGGCAATCTAATAACTAAAGACTAATAACTAACATAGAATGAAACAATTAAGTATTTTAGCAGCAATTTTAGTAACGTTAATAAGTAGTGTAGCCGTAGGGCAAAACAACGAATTGCCTTTTAAAAATGGTGAATGGCTTCGCTTTAAGGTAAAGTATAGCATTTTCAATGCAAGCGTGGCTACTTTGCACGTAAAAGAAGAAATGTACAACGGCGAAAAGGTATTTCACGCAGTGGGCTATGGCAAAACTACAGGGTTGGCGCGGGTATTCTTCAAGGTGGAAGATTTTTATGAAAGTTATTTTGGCATCACCGATGGCAAACCTCGCCTTTTTGTGCGAAATATTTACGAAGGAGGCTATACCAAGCACCTCAAAATGTACTTCAACCACAGCAACAATAAAGTAAAAATAGACAATGTAGAAAATGGACAAAGCACCGAAATAGCTTTCCAACCGGGATTGCAAGATGTAATTTCGGCATTTTATGCATTGCGCAATTATCCCAATGTGGATAAAATGAAAGCAGGCGACCAAATTGTGCTGGACGTTATTTTTGACGATGACGAAATTTACAAATTCAAACTAAAACTATTAGGTCGCGAAACGATAAGCACTGAATTTGGTAGTGTTAAAACACTGAAATTCTGCCCTATAGTGCAAGACGGACGCGTGTTTAGAGAAGAAGAAGGCATCACAATGTGGATAACAGACGACAAAAATAAAATACCCGTGAAGCTAAAAGCAGCCTTGCGTGTAGGTTCTATGACTGCCGAGCTGGACGGTTTTAATTATTTGAAATACGAAACAAATTTAAAAAAATAAGAAGAAATATTAGGTAATATAAAAAAAATACGTATATTTGCAGTCCAAAATATAATATTTTATCCGTAAAAAATATAACGCTATGAAAAACTTCATTTTAATGTTTTCGGTCTTGCTAGCAGTGAGCACCTACTCGCAAGACATAAAAAAGTTAACGAAACTCGCCGAGAAAGGCGATGTACAAGCTCAGGCGGAATTGGCTGATGCCTATTTTAATGGTAAGGGGGTGAATCGCTCTTATCAGGATGCAGTAGTGTGGTTAGAAAAAGTAGCCGAGAGTGGTGATGCTAAAGCACAATATCAATTAGGACAATGCTATTTTATAGGACAAGGAGTAGCAAAATCTGAAGAAAAAGCAGCTGAATGGTTTGAAAAAGCTGCAAATGGCGGTAATGTAGATGCGCAACGCCAATTGGCATTGTGCTACCGTGATGGTAAAGGAGTAGCTCAATCTACTGAAAAATACTACCAGTGGATTGAAAAAAATGCAGATAAAGAAAGCCCCGAAGTACAATTGGCTCTCGCTAAAGCTTACCAAACTGGCGATGGTGTTGCTAAAGACTTGCAAAAAGCACGTTCTTGGGCACAAAAAGCTGCCGCTAAAGGAAATTTAGAAGCTGAATACCTTGTGGCTTCTTGGGCGTACGAAGCTAATCCTAATAGTGGAGACGCTTTGCAACAATTGATGAAAGTAGCTGAAAAAGGAAACCCCGATGCTCAATATACAATAGGGATGGCTTACTTGGAAGGAAAAGGCGTACAAAAATCTGAAGAAAAAGCAATAGAATGGTTTGAAAAAGCAGCTGCTAAAGGCAATCCTGATGCAGCTTACAAATTGGGTAATTATTATTTTTATGGCAACAGTCCGCTAATACCTAAATTTTATAAAAAAGCAATAGAGTACTACACTCGCGCTGCTATTAAAGGCAATGCCGATGCGCAACGCCAGCTGGCTGTATGCTTATATAATGGTATAGGCGAATCTCAATCTTTCCGCGATGCGTTTAACTGGATATCAAAATCAGTAAACAGCAGCCCTACCCCTGTGAGCGAAAACAACTTAGGTGTGTGCTACGCTACTGGTAATGGTACACGTCCTTCACCACAACAAGCTATAGACCTTTTCCAAAAAGCAGCCGATGAAGGAGATGTAATGGCCCAGTACAATTTAGGGGCTATATTTTTAGAAGAGGCTACTTTAGATGTAAGAAAAGGATTTGAATACCTTGAAAAAGCCGCTAGCAAAAACAATTTGTTGGCTCTCAAAAAACTAGGTGATTTGCACTACAATGGTAGATATACTAATATATCACACACTCGTGCTTTTGAGTACTATCTGAAAGCTGCTCAAAAAGAACCCCTACAACAAAACGAGTCGCTAGAGTATTTCTATCAACAAGAAAACGAAGCCTATGCTGAGGTGTTATACCTACTGTCGCAATGTTATGCCAATGGTAAAGGTGTGAAAAAATCAGAAAAAGATGCCGCTGAATGGGCTGTAAAAGCTGCTAATTTAGGTAATCAAACAGCATTTGATTATTTGTTGAAGAGAGTAGAAGCTAATGACCCTAAAGACCCACCAACTCCTGAAATGATTTTGGCAGTAGCCGATGGTTATTACTACGGCAAATTGGTTAGAAAATCAACTGAAAAAGCTTTTGCACTATACGAAAAATTAGCAAAACAAGAAAATACAACAGCTCAAAAACGATTGATAGAGTTTTATTTAGACGCTAAAAACCCACAAAAAGACCAAGAAAAAGCAATTGCTTGGCAAGAAAAAGTAGCTAAAAAAGGCGATGCTGAAACACAATACAACTTGGGTAAATACTATATGACTATGGTACCCGATACCAATACTAATACAACTGAAAAAGGCAAAGCACAAGCCTCCCAAGCTAAAACAAACACAGCTACAACTGCAGTAGCAAGCACTACTACAGCTACTCATCGCGGTATGCCATCACACCGTTCGGCTGTTAAAACAGGTTTGAAACCTATAGCTAAGCCAAAAACACCTATGAAACGTTTGAATGAAACAAAAGGTTTGCTATGGCTTAATAAAGCATCTGAACAAAACTACGTAGAGGCTCAAGATGAATTAGGCAATTTCTACAACGACAAACAAGAGTATGCACAAGCATTCAACTTTTACCAAAAAGCAGCTAACAACAATTCTGCTATAGGTTGTTTCAAATTGGCTAATTGTTACTATAATGGTACAGGTACTGAACGTTCTTTTGAGCGTGCAGCAGAATTGTACAAAAAATCAGCGCGACAAGGTTACGCATTGGCTCAATATCGTTTAGGACACTGCTACTTCCACGGCGAAGGCTTAAAACAATCGGATAGTCGTGCTGCTGATTGGTTTGAGCAAGCTTGCGACAATGGTGAACAACGTGGTTGCGAAATGCTGAAAGTAGTAACTAAAAAATAAGTTTTTCATAATAAATTAAGAAAAAAGAACTG
The DNA here is from genome assembly GCF_017565765.1 of Capnocytophaga bilenii. Lineage (GTDB taxonomy): Bacteria > Bacteroidota > Bacteroidia > Flavobacteriales > Flavobacteriaceae > Capnocytophaga > Capnocytophaga bilenii. The sequence goes on along the minus strand of NZ_JAGDYP010000002.1, from coordinate 413,875 downwards.
CTCACAACGGCAGTTCTTTTTTGTTGAGTATTATATAGTTCTAAAGAATTAATCATTAATCATTGACTATTAAACATTATTTCGTACCTTTGCACCGATTAACTTTTTATGAAGAAATGAGAAAAATTACATTACTTTTTGCATTACTACTATTTTGGCTAAGTGGCTTTGCCCAGCAAGGCGGTATGTGGTTACCTTCGCTGTTGGAAGGTATGAACGCTAAGGAAATGAAATCCTTGGGAATGAAAATGTCGGTAAAGGATATTTACGAAGTAAACAAATCGAGCCTAAAGGATGCTGTACCTCACTTTAATGGGGGCTGTACTGCTGAAATGATTTCCAACAAGGGCTTACTGCTTACTAATCACCATTGTGGGTATTCGCAAATACAATCACATTCTACACTGGCTAATGATTACCTTACTTACGGTTTTTGGGCTAAAAAACAAGAAGAAGAACTACCTAATGAAAACCTGAGAGTTACTTTTATCGTTCGGGTAGAGGATATTACCTCTAAAGTACTAGTAGATACCGAAGCTTTGGTGAATGAGGAGGCGCGTACCGCAAAAATAGAGAGTAATATCAATAATGTATTGCGCAACACACCTAAAGAGGCGTGGCAAGAGTGTAGAGTTCGTGCTTTTTACGAGGGCAATCAGTACTTATTGTTTATCGTAGAAACGTTTAAAGATGTGCGTTTGGTAGGGGCTCCTCCATCCTCTATTGGCAAATTTGGTTCGGATACGGACAACTGGGTATGGCCAAGGCACACGGGCGACTTTGCTCTTTTCAGGGTATACGCTGATAAAAACAATCGCCCTGCGGCTTACTCTAAAGATAATGTACCTTACAAACCTAAGCATTATTTCCCTATATCATTAAAAGGGGTAAAAGAGGGTGATTTTACAATGGTGTTTGGCTACCCTGGTCGCACCCAAGAGTATTTGCCTGCTATAGCTGTGGCACAAATGGCAGATGTGATAAACCCTATGAAAATAGGGATACGCGATGTGATACTGAAAACACAAGACAGCTTTATGCGTAACGATCCTGAAATAAAGATAAAATACGCCTCTAAATACGCTAGTATTGCCAATTATTGGAAAAAATGGATAGGTGAAGCACAAGGGCTTAAAAAATCGGGGGCTGTAGCGATAAAGCAAAAGCAAGAAGAGGAGTTTAAAAAAGATATAGAATCTCACAGCCGAAAGGCAGAATACGGAACTGTATTGCCGGAAATGGAAAAACTCTACGCCCAAGCGCTTGACTATTCGGTAGCGAGTGATTTGTTTTCGGAATTTATGCGGCATATAGACTTGCTAAACAATGGTTATAAAATTATGCAGCTGCAAAACGTGCTTTTGCAACGCGGTGAGGAAGCTTTTAACGAGAAAAAAGCTGAATTGTTGCAAAGTTTTAAAACCTCATACAAAAACTATGACAAAGCAGTGGACAAGGCTGTTTTTGAAAAGGCAGTGGCTTACTACGCTAAAAATATGCCTAAACAGTTTTTACCTCCTAACTTACAAAACTTCAACGCTAAACTGCTAACAGGCAAATTGTACAACAATTCATTTTTGGCTTCTTATGAAGGAATTGAAAAGACACTACAGCTGCCTGAATCGGCTTTTAAAGGTATCTTGAAGAAAGATGTGGGTATGCAGTTTATACAGCAAATTGTAGAATATTACTTTGTAGAGGTTGCCTCGCCTTATCAGGAAATTACTGATAAATTGGCAGGGTTGCAGCGCAAGTATATGAAAGGTATCTTGGAATTTGCTACACCTGAAGACCGTATTTTCCCCGATGCTAATAGTACTTTGCGGGTTACTTATGGCAAGGTGGAAGGTTATTCGCCTGCTGATGCTGTAAAATACGAACCTTTTACTTATTTGGACGGGGTAATGGAAAAATACATACCTAACGACTACGAATTTGATGTACCTGCAAAGCTGCGCTACTTATACGAGCGGAAAGAATATGGCATTTATGGCAAAGATGGCAAGATGCCTGTATGCTTTATAGCTACTAATCACACTACCGGAGGCAACTCAGGTAGCCCAGCGATTGATGCTAAAGGGAACTTGATAGGCTTAAACTTTGACCGTGTGTGGGAAGGCACAATGAGCGATGTGTATTACGACCCTAAAATATGTCGTAATATAATGGTGGACATCCGGTATATACTTTTTATCATTGATAAATATGCCGATGCAAGTTATCTGATAGATGAAATGAAGATTATAAAATAACATACAACAAAATGGCTACCACAAGGCGTGATTTCTTGAAATACTTAGGTTTTGGTACTGCAGCTGCGGCATTGGCGAGCTGTGAAGGGGTTGTGCATAAAACTATCCCTTACCTTATTCAACCAGAAACTATCGTACCTGGTGAAGCGAGCTATTACGCTACTTGTATAGCTAACGGACAGGACTTTGCCAGCGTATTGGTAAAGACGCGTGAAGGCAGACCTATTTTTGTAGGGAACAACCCCGAAGCCTTAGCAGGCAAGGGAACCAATGCGCGGGTATTGGCTTCGGTGTTGGGCTTGTATGACGAGGGCAGGAAGCACCCTAACAGCGAACCTGCCCAATGGGATAAGCTAAACCAAGAAACCATAGCTGCCCTAAACAAAGCCAAAGAAGAGGGCAAAGAGATTGTGCTATTGAGCCACACTTTGGCAAGCCCATCAGCCTACGCTCTGCTGGCTGCCTTTAAAGAAAAATATCCTACTTTTAGACTTATAGAGTATGATGCTGTTACTGAACATCACGCTCTAGATGCTTTTGAAAAACTTTATGGTGAGCGCGCTTTGCCTGACTACAATTTTGGCAAAGCCTCGCTTATCGTTTCATTTGCAGCCGACTTTTTGGGCGACTGGTACGCAGGGGGCTATGAAGCAGGTTATGCGCAAGGACGTATCCCGAATAAAGAAAATGGGATGTCGCGCCATATTCAAATAGAAGCGGCTATGACTATCACGGGAGCCAAAGCTGATGAACGCATTGCCCTTGCCCCCAGCTCGCAATACATAGCCTTAGCTAAACTTTACAGCTACCTTACGGGCGAAAACGTTGATACCGAATACAAGCTATCGGCAACTATAGACCGCCGTATGCAACAGCTGGCACAGGAGCTGAAACAAGCTGGCAGCCAAGCGGTAGTGGTTACAGGAATGTCTTCGTGGCAGGCACATTATATCACCTATTGTATCAATGAACAATTGCGCAGCGAAGCTTATAGCACAGCTACCCCCGTACTGACAAAGCAAGGTAACCCCCAAGCCCTATACGAGCTCACTTACCTGATGCGCGACAACAAGGTGGGGGTGCTACTTATCAACGAGCTAAATCCTATTTTTAGTTCTTCTATGGGTAAGCGGTTTGCCAACGAGCTACAAGAGGTACCTTTTACGGCTACTTTCGGCTTAAAACCTAATGAAACAAGCGTACTAACGAAATATTTTGTTCCTACCTCACACTATTTAGAATCGTGGGGTGATGTTGTCTTTAAAAAACATCATTACGGACTGATGCAGCCTGTGATACGTCCGCTTTTTGGTACGCGCCAATGGCAGGACTGTATGTTGCAATGGATGGGCAGTGCGCAAACCTATTACGATTATATAAAAGCCTATTGGGAAAATAACCTACTAAAAGGCAAACGCTGGGAAGAGGCTTTGCAAAATGGCACTTATGTGCAAGAAGCGGCTACCGCAGCACTGAAACCTCGCCAATGGGTGGAAGAAGAGGGAGTTGCGACTCCCCTATTGGGGCTTACTTTTGTAAATACTGAAATACCTGCTCATAAGGTAGAACTTACACTATATTCATCGGTAGCAATGGGCGATGGGCAGCAAGCGAGCAACCCTTGGCTGCAAGAGCTTCCCGACCCTATCAGTCGCATTAGCTGGGATAACTACCTCAGCCTTTCGCCCTCTGATGCGCAGCGCTTAGGGGTGCGTAATTGGCAAGACAGCAATGGTGCTTTAATGGCGGACAAGGTGTGTATTACTAACCCTAAAGACATCAGCGTTGAAGTACCTGTACTTATACAACAAGGACAAGCCGCAGGCAGTGCTGCTATGGCTTTGGGCTACGGGCGTAACATAGGCTTGCCTGCCGAACTGCAAGTGGGCGTGAATGGTTATCCTTTTTACGAGGCAGAAGATCAGGTACTACGGGTAACGATAAAAAAGGCTGAAGGTACCCACACTTTTGCCTGCGTGCAAGTACAAAAAGACTTGGCAGGCAAAACTGACCTACTGAGGCGTGTTTCGTTAAATGATTTTCTCAACTCGCCTGCCGAGCAGTGGAATCCTCGCCCCAAAATAGCTCCCAACACAAAAAAAACACCTTCGCCACATCATTTCAAGCTATCTATAGACCTGAATGCTTGCACAGGTTGTGCTGCTTGTGTGATTGCTTGTAATGCTGAAAACAATATCCCCGTAGTGGGCAAAGAAGAAGTAGCCAAACAACGCGATATGCATTGGCTGCGCATAGACCGCTATGAAGCTGAGGGCGAGAATGTAGGGTTCCAGCCAATGCTCTGTCAGCATTGCGAAAATGCACCTTGCGAAAATGTATGTCCTGTAGGGGCAACAATGCACGGTGCCCAAGGGCAAAACCAGATGGCGTATAGCCGCTGTGTGGGTACGCGCTATTGTGCGAACAACTGCCCGTATAAAGTGAGGCGTTTCAACTGGTTTGACTATAGCCAAAACGATGCTTTCAACTACCATATGAACAACGATATAGGGCGTATGGTACTGAACCCCGATGTAACCGTGCGTTCGCGTGGGGTAATGGAGAAATGTTCGCTGTGCATACAACGCACCCAAGAGGTGATACTCAAGGCTAAAAAAGAAGGCAAGGCTATAGGCAAAGACGGCTTTAAGAATGTAGTGGCTTGCGCCGCTGCCTGCAATAGTGGCGCAATGGTATTTGGCGATGCCAACGACCCCGAAAGCGATATTGCTGCCGCAACAGCCAGCGACCGTATGTACCAATTATTGGCAGAAATAGGAACAGACCCTAATGTGGTGTACCAAACATTGGTGGTGAATTAATAACTTTGAATATCTATAATAAATGAATACCTATCACAACATCAGCAATGATATAGCACGCCCTATAGAGCGCAAAGCTACTAAAGGTTGGTGGCTTGCCTTTGCAATAGCTTGTAGTGCTGCTGCTTGGGGAGGCTGGTGTATGTGGTTGACCGTAAGCCAAGGGATAGGTGTGTGGGGGCTGAACAACACGGTGCAATGGGCGTGGGATATCACAAACTTTGTATGGTGGATAGGCATAGGACACGCAGGAACATTTATTTCGGCTATATTACTGCTTTTCAGACAACGATGGCGCGTAGCCATCAACCGCTCGGCAGAAGCCATGACTATATTTGCAGTAATACAAGCGGGTATTTACCCCATACTGCATATGGGCAGACCTTGGCTGTTGCACTTTATGCTGCCTGTGCCCAACCAATATGGGTCGTTGTGGGATAATATGAACTCACCCCTGCTATGGGACGTTTTTGCCATAGCTACTTACTTTTCGGTATCGTTGGTATTTTGGTGGGTAGGGTTACTCCCCGACTTTGCTATGCTGCGCGACCGAGCTGTAAAACCTTTGCAACGGCATATTTACGGCATCTTGAGCTTTGGATGGAGCGGGCGAGCCAAAGACTGGCAACGCTTGGAGCTAGTGATGCTACTGCTTGCGGGCATTGCTACGCCTTTAGTAATTTCGGTACACACCATCGTGTCTTTTGATTTTGCTACTTCGGTAATACCGGGTTGGCACACTACTATCTTCCCGCCTTACTTTGTGGCTGGTGCTATCTTTTCGGGCTTTGCAATGGTGAGCCTGCTACTGATTATCTTACGAAAAGTATGCAAATTGCAACAATATATTACACTACAACACATTAACCTTATCAATAGTATCATATTAGTAACGGGGAGCCTTGTGGCTGTAGCTTATCTCACCGAATTATTTGTGGCGCTGCTATCGGGCAACCCTCACGAGTTATTCGTATTCAGCAACCGCGCTACAGGGGCTTATGCTTGGGCTTTTTGGTTGATGGTGGTTTGTAATGTGTGTTTACCACAACTATTATGGCTGAAAAAACTGCGCCAAAGTATTGCTTTTTCTGTATTTATAGCTATTGTAGTGTGTGTGGGAATGTGGTTTGAGCGTTTTGTAATCATAGTAGGTTCGTTGCACAAGGATTATTTACCCTCATCTTGGACACTTTTTAGTCCTTCGTACATTGATATTGGCATATTTATAGGTACTTTGGGACTCTTTTTAGCTCTTTTCTTGTTATACGCACGTACTTTCCCGATGATAGCTCAATGGGAAATAAAAGCTGTAACACCCGTAATTGGAGATAAAGAAGCAGCAAGCAACACCAATAGCGAGACGATAGAATGTGCAACAGCAGAAGAATTGCTATTGACAGTAAGTCAATTAAAAAAAGAGAAAGTTGCTATAAAAGAAGTATATACGCCTTTTGCTGTAGAAGGGTTGGATAAGGCGTTAGGAATAAAAGAGAGTAGATTGGGCAAGGCTACTTTTGTATATGGTTGCTTGGGCTTGCTCTTTGGCAGCTGGCTGTGTTACTATACTATGATAGAGAGCTGGCCTCAAAACTTTGGCGGCAAACCTAACGAAACTTTTTGGCAGAACTTACCTTCGTTCGTACCTATTATTTTTGAATTTATAGTGTATTTTTCAGCTCATTTATTAGTACTTAGTTTCTTATGGCGAAGTAGGTTATTCCCATTTCAAAAAGCTACTAATCCTATCAGAAAAAGTACTGATAATAAATTTGTTATCACGCGGGTGCTGCCTTTAGTAGGCTTGTTGCTATTGGCTTCGTGCAGGAACAATGAGCTTCCTACAGCTACATTTGCCCCCGATATGTACGAAAGTGCTGCCTACGAGGCTTACGAACTTCCCCCTTTAGCACCTCCTGCCAATACAATAAAACGCGGCGACCTTCCTTACCCCTACCCCAACACTTTAGAAGGCTACGAGCAGGCTAAAAAACAGCTACAAAATCCTTTGGCAGCCGATAGCCTACAGCGCAGCCAACACCTTACACAGGGCAAAGTGCTATACGACATCTATTGTGCGCTATGCCACGGCGAAAAGGGAGACGGAAAAGGGATATTGATAGAACGAGGAAAAATATTTGGAGTACCCAACTATAAAAATATTGATATTACCGCTGGAAGTATCTATCACGTTATCTACTACGGAAGAAATGCAATGAACGACTTCGCTACCCAGCTTACCGAAAAAGAACGCTGGCAAGTAACATTATATGTAGAACAAATAGCTGCCCCACAATGATAAGTTATCTGTACATAACAACGGTATTTTGTAGCCTTACATTAGTAGGGTTGTTGGTGTTTGGAGCTATCAACAGAGTTTGCAATGCCGAATGGTTTGCCCCTTTATACCCACTAACACGTGTGCTTACGGCTCCGTTGTGGATGTGTATGGCTACGCTATGGGGGGTACTTGCTTTCATAACCTTGCAAGCCGATAGTGGCTATTCTCAACCTTTATGGCTATTGGGGCGCTCGTTGCTATATATGGCAGGCTATGCTTTATATAGATACGCTTTGTTTCAGAAATCAAAACGATATGAGATACTATTGCTGATATTTAGCTTTATTAGCATTACCCCTATAGCCTACGACTGGTTGGTGCCTCCTGCAGTGCATTGGTATAGTAGCTTGTTGGGCTGGTATGTATTTAGTAGTTTTCTTCTTTCGGGGGTTGCCTTGCTTATTGTTGCGGCTGTATATGCACAGCGAAAGGGATATTTGCCCGAAGTAAAACCGCAACACTGGCACGATTTAGGTAAATACCTCTTTGCTTTTGCTTTTGTATGGGCATACTTGTGGTTTTCGCAATATATGCTGATATGGTACACTAATATTCCTGAAGAAACTGCCTACTACCAACGATGGTGGACTAATGGCTATGCTCCAACAGTATTGCTAATGTTGGCATTGACTTTTGTAGTGCCTTTCGTAGGATTGATGAGTGCCCACAACAAGCGTAACCCTAAATGGCTGATAGCCGTAGCCGTATCGGTTTTATTAGGACAATACCTCAACATAGCAGTCTTACTATCTTGATTGTTAACCCTTTAAATACTATTCAATATGAAAAAATACTTACTTATTAGCTTACTCGCAAGTTTTATCTGTATTGCTTGCAAAGAAAAAGAACAACCGCAAAAGCCTACCCCCTCCCCTACTCCTCCAGCACCTACTCCCGAACAACCCGTACCACAACCTGAGCCTAAACCTAAAGAGGAGGGTAAAGCTACTATTGTACTACAAGATGTGTACTTATATGCCGACAGCAATAACGATAAGCACATCAGCAAAGGAGAAAAAGTACGCCTAAACGTAGCGCTCAAAAACACAGGTACCGCTACTGCTACCGATGTAAAAGCTACTTTTAGCACCAATAGTGCTTATGTAATTGATTTTCACCCTACCACTCCCGTTCTTTACGGCACTATGCCTATAGGTATGACTGCCTATAAGGGTCAGGGAGAAAAAGACAGCGACTATGCCGTTGGTTTTACGGTGAGCAATACTACGCCTGCAGGTACGCTCATACCCGTAAATGTATTGATGACTAACGGCAACGATAGTTGGCAAGCTACTTTCACAGTTACTGTTGAAGCTCTTGATGCTACTATAGGTTTTCACGAATACTATATAAAAGAAGACGACAACAACGACAAAGAAGTGAATAAAGGAGAACGCATCAAGCTGAATGTAGCCCTCAAAAATAGCGGTAGTAGTACTGCTCAAGATGTAAAAGCTACCTTTACTATCAATAGTGCATACGTAATCAACGTAAATGCTCCTGAAGCCTCCTACCGCAACATTGCAGGCAACAGCAGTGCTTATAAGTACAAACTCAGCAAAGAAAGTGATTACGTATTGTCGTTTGAAGTGAAACGCGATACACCCAATAACACTGTAATTCCCATACAGATAGCCATTACCGATGCCTTCAACAACCAATGGCAGGCTGACTTTCAAGTAGTGGTAAAAGCTACCGCTGCGCATATAGCTTTTGCCGAATATTATGTAATAAAAGACATTGAAACCCCCGATGGTAAGGTATTACGAGGCAAGAAGGCAAAAGTGAATGTAGCCCTCAAAAATATAGGCAGTAGTGAAGCACGCAAGGTAAAGGCTACTTTCACTACCAATAGTCCTTATGTAATAGACTATAATAGTACGCCCGCTATTTCGTACGACATCATACGCGCTCATACTACTGCTTGGCAAGAAGGACTTCCGAAGACTTACAGAGCTGTATTAAATTTCACGGTAGATGCTAATGCTCCTGCTGGTGCCACAATTCCTATCAATATTGCTATCGTTGATGATTACGGCAATAGTTGGAATGACAGTTTCAACATTAGAATAGAGGATCACGAAGATGACTAAGAATAAGGTTACTCATATAATCTGATGAAGAAACACCGATAAACGTATCGGGAAGAGCTACAATTTCTAAAGGAGTAGTATAGCCATTAGCACAAGCAAACTCAGCTAAAGCACTGCCAAAACCTCCTTTGCCTACCCCTTCTTCTACCGATATAACTCGCTGGTAGCAAGAGAATATATTGTGTAGTAGTTCCTCGTCAAGCGGCTTTACAAAGCGAGCATCATACAAAGCATAACGCAAAGGATTTTTAGTAGCTTCTATACATTTTAGTACCGTATCAGTAAGGGCACCAATAGTAATTATTGCTATTTCGGTGCCTTTTTTTATTTGTTCCCCTTTGCCTATAGCAATAGCCTCAAAAGGCTGGTCTTTCCAATTAGTATCATTACATCTGCCACGAGGATAGCGTATCGCTATAGGCTGCTGCAAGGGTAGCTGAGCGGTATATAGCAAGTTGCGTAACTGAATAGCATTGCGCGGAGCTGCAATTATCAAATTAGGAATAGGTCGCAAGGAAGCTATATCAAACACCCCGTGATGGGTAGCCCCGTCATCGCCTACCAAGCCGGCACGGTCTATACAAAACACTACAGGCAGTTGTTGTAAGGCAACATCGTGTATAAGCTGGTCGTAAGCACGCTGTAAGAATGTAGCGTAAATCACACAATAAGGTACAAAACCACGAGCTGCCCAGCCTGCCGCAAAAGTAACAGCGTGCTGTTCGGCAATGCCTACGTCAAACACCCTATCAGGAAAAACCAGTTGCATATTGTGCAAGCCACTACCACTGCTCATTGCAGGAGTAATAGCCACAATCTTAGGATTTTCAGTAGCCAATTGCAACAGCGTTTCCCCCACAACCTCTTGGTATTTAGCAGGTAATTGCGTATTATTAGGCAAAGCCTCACCCGTTATTTTGTCAAACTGAGGAGGAGCGTGAAAAGTTACCTGCTCATCTTCAGCCTTTCTGAAACCCTTGCCCTTGGTAGTACGTATATGCAGCAAGCGCACCCCCGTTTCGTTTTTCTCTGCCTCCAGAGTCTCAACGAGCGCCTTCAGGTCGTGTCCATCCACTACCCCTTTATAGCGAATATTTAAGTCCGTAAAAAAAGTATCTTTATTATGATGCTGTAGTCGTTGCAAATAGTAGTGTAGTGCCCCCACTGTAGGGTCTATAGCCATTTGGTTATCGTTCAGTACAATAAGCATATTAGCAGTGGTAGTACCTGCGTGATTTAGCGCCTCAAATGCCATTCCGCTAACTATTGAAGCATCACCTATAACAGCTATATGTTGCCTTGTAGTGTTCCCTTCTAATGCCGAAGCCATTGCCATTGCTAATACTGCCGAAAGCGAAGTAGAAGAATGTCCCGTACCAAAAGCATCATACACACTCTCATCGCGTTTAGGAAAACCACTAATACCCCCTATTGCACGTAGTTCGTCAAAAGCCTCTGCCCTACCCGTGAGTATTTTATGTGCATAACATTGGTGACCTACATCCCACACCAACACATCATCAGGAGTATTAAACACGTAATGCAGCGCAATGGTAAGATCCACTACCCCCAAGCTTGCGCCTAAGTGTCCCCCCCGCATCGCTACTACTTCTATAATACGTTTGCGTATTTGTGCTGCGATAGCAGGTAGTTCTTCAACTGGTGTTTTTCTAAGCAACTCTATCATCAGCAGATTGTTTAGGTGTTATCGTTTTCCTGCATTCACCAATTTTACGATTAGCATTATCAAAGCTCCCATAGCTATAAATGCTGTAAGAGCTATATACCAAAAATCAACAAACTGATTTTTAAGCACTACCGCAAATACTACCGCAAAAAGAATAAGCGTTGCCACCTCGTTTAGCATACGAAGCTTCACCGATGTAAGTACCGTTTTACCCCCTTGCAAGGTACGCATCAGTTTCCAAGAATAATAATGATAGATATATAAGAAGAATACAAACAGCAACTTCACGTGCATCCAGCCCTGAGTGAAGTAAGCCCAATCCATAGTGTAGAACATATAAATACCCGATACCGTCATCAGTACAAGTGCAGGCACTGTAATAATGTTCCATAAACGTTCTTCCATAAAGCTAAATTGCTTGTGAAGAATAGAGCGTTCGGGTTCGTCTTTTTCTAACGCCTCAGTATGATAGATAAAAAGCCTCACCATATAAAAAAGCCCCGCAAAATAGCTCACTACAAAAATAATGTGTATCGATTTAGCAATCCCAAAGTCCAGCATAGTTCTTAGTTTTTAGTTCGTTAGAAATATTTTCTTTTACAACTCATCAATCATTTGTGCCATAGCCTGCACCCATAAGTCGCTATCGTTCAGGCAAGGTATCATCACAAATTCCTCTCCTCCGTTAGCCGTAAATACTTTTTTACCTTCTATTTGTATCTCTTCAAGCGTTTCTACACAATCCGATACAAAAGCAGGAGTAATCACTGCCAATTTCTTCACCCCTTGTTGTGCAAGTGCTGCAACTGTACTATCGGTAAAAGGTTGTAACCATTTATCGTACCCCAATCGCGATTGAAATGATATCGAATATTTATCTGAAGGCAATCCCAATTCGGCTACTAGCAAACGGGTTGTTTCAAAACATTGGCTGCGGTAGCAATGTGCCCCTTCAGCAGTATAAGGGTCGCAACAATCGGTATTTTCAGTAATATGTTTATGAGCCTTTGTAGGCGTTGTTTTATACAGATGCCGCTCTGGCACCCCGTGATACGAAAACAACAAATGGTCATACTGATAATGAGCCGTATGCTTCTGTACCACATCGGCAAGTGCCGCTATGTATTGTGGCTTACCAAAAAAAGGAGGCATTTTTGTCAGTTTCATTCCTTTAAAGCGTTTGGCTACCAATTTTTCAGCAAGTACCTCAATCGTTTCAGTAGTAGCCATTGCATATTGTGGGTATAATGGTACTAAAAGCACCTCCTCTACCCCCTGTTTCTCAAGCTGTTCCAGCCCGTAGGTAATTGAAGGATTTCCGTAACGCATCGCCATCGCTACAGGTTCTGAAAGCAATGATTGTAGCTTTTGCGTAAAACGCTCTGTAATAACAATCAGCGGCGAACCTCCTTCCCACCATATTTTTTGGTAGGCACGACTCGTCTTTGGCGGACGTACACGCAATATAATCCCACATACAATTAAGTAGCGCAACCAATACGGATAATCTATCACTCGTTCATCCATCAAAAACTCTTTCAGATAGCGCTTTATATCTTTTATTTCGTATGAATCGGGCGAACCCAAATTCACCAACAGTACTCCTCTTTTTGGCATTTCTTTTTATTAATAGCGGGCAAAGATACTACTTTTTCCCACTATTGCCAATACTATTTATATAAAAAAAACTAATGTAGTAATTATTTTAATTGAGGTGTCTATTTAGCTACATACTAATTGACTTTGGAAAACGGGAGAACGTTCCAATCTTTTAATTCCTCTTATCCAGCGTACAAAGATAAGAAATAATTTCTATAAATACTCATAAATGATAAAGCGACCTTGGGAGTTGGTGGGGACTTTTATTTTCTTTTCGCCTTTGATGAAGTGAAAATTGCGCCTTGTTTCCCCATTGTCGATGATAGTGCCGTGCTTTTTGTCTATTTTGATATGGAATTCGTACATATCGGCTTCAAAAGGCAGGTCTTTGCCATAGGTGCTGTAGCGTTTGTAAAGGATATAACCTTCTGAACCTGCGTTGTAAAACTCAAGAGCGCTGCCTTGGTGGTCGTATTTGGTTACATATTCGCCATAATATTTTTCACCTTTTAACGTATAGAGTCTGCTTGGGGCTAAAGAGATGTTTTGGTCGGCGTGCAATACGTACTTTGCTTTGATATATCTCACTTGCTGTAAGGAGTCTAAGGCTTGTGGTGAGAGTTGAGCAAAGGTATTAACAATACAAGCAAGAGTAAAGATAAATGTTAGTTTCATATATTTTTACATTTCTATCAAATAACCATCAAATAAAAACTAATTGATTATCAGTGATTTAATTTTTAAAAGGGCTTTTCTATCAAATGACCATCAAATAAAAAAATTGAGACGTCTATTTAGCTACATACTAATTGACTTTGGGAAACGGGAGAACGTTCTACAATATCTCCACAGATATTACAAGTACGTGAAAAATCTTTTCTGACTTGGTATTTTGTATGTCCACATTTACGGCAACAATACCCTTTTTCCCACTTTAAAGAAGCTAGATATTCTTCGCAATCTAAGTCTGTTTTAAAGCGTTCAGTAAACTCTAAGAGGCTTTGTCCTTTAAATAATTCCATAATACATTAATTTTCAGAGTGTAAATGTATGAAATTATTTTGATACCTCAAAAAATATATTTATCTTTGCAGGTCAATTTTATACTAATTCCATTTTATTTATGAAATATTCATTTACATTATTAATGGTAATTCTATTTTTATTCTCTTGTGAACTATCAAAGAAAGATCCAAGTAAAATAGATAATGACGAAGATGGTAATGAGAATATACACTATTCAAATGAAAAAGATAATCAACAAGAAAATTCAGAGGATACATATAAAAATTATAATGATACCATCACTGCTACAAGAATTAATAATACCAAAAATGGTAAAATTCTATGTACTGTATATGACTCTCTTTCAATAATTAACCCGAAAATCTCTAATATGAAAATGTATAGAACATCTGGATTTTTTCTTAACCTATCGGAGAGTGTCTTTGAAGGAGATGGTTTGCCTGATTCATTTATTACGGCAAGCGAAAAGAAAAAAAATAGCTTCCCTCTTGATAGTAAGAGAAGAGATTTTATTTTAAAAAAGGCTGGTATCAAAGAAACGGATAGTATTTTTATTTATCAAATAGATACTGACTCTATTATGAGATTCCCAGTAAAAAATATGAAAGCAAAAGCCTATGTTAATGCTTACAACGAAGGAGATGAACAAGTAGATAGTTTTGAATATGGGTTAATTGTAGATAATCAAGATAAATCCTATAAAGGGTCTAATGGATTTAATTATACTTTTGTAGGGCAGGAAAACCCTTTCCAAGTAGGGAAGAAATTTGAAATAAAATGGAAAGAAATCCCCCAGAGTAAGTTTCCTTATAAAATAAATCCTAACTTGCTGGCAGTTCGTACAGACTGTTTTCCTTTCTCAAAAGCCTATTCCTTCTCCAAGGGAAACTATAATTTTTATGTACAGACCTTTAAAAAAGAGATGGAAATTACTGCTTATTATGTTATTATTGAAGACATTCAAAAGAAAAAGATTATTTTTGAAAAAGCATATACTTACTATGAATTTGAAGAAGAACTTTTCCCTCTAAATGCAGAAGGTGTAGAAGATGTAGACTATTATTTTCACCAATGGGCAGGAGAAATATTAAAGGGGAAACCTATGGTATTATATGGTTTCTTTAGTCCTGCCTTTGGGAGAGATATTATTGAATTTGTAAGCAATAAAGAACCTATCATTGAAGTATTAATAGATAATAGACACTAAAATGTACCATATAATGAAATACGTATTATATATAATAAGTGTATTTTTCCTAATCACGGCGTATAAAATGGAAAAAATAGAGGTAAATCCTTCACAAGAGGAAGAAAAAAAAGAATTGAGGCGTCTATTTAGCTACATACTAATTGACTTTGGGAAACGGGAGAACGCTCTACAATTCTTTTCATTAATTTGTTAAAGATAGTATCTTTATTTTGTGAACGATTAATTCTAAAACTGTATTCCTCTTTTCCTCCTATGGTAAATTCATCAACCTAAACGCTATCATTCATTTTGTGCGATTCACTGGATTTCATAGCTTCACGGACTTTTTGCATAAAATAATGTGCAGTCTGACGACTAATTTCATAACTTTACGGCAACAATACCCTTTTTCCCATTTTATGGAAGAAGCTGTCCAAAAAGTCTTTAATAGTACTATTCGGCATCTCCCCCCTTCAAAAGGGGGGAAGGAGGGATGTTAATAATCAATTAGTTACAAAAATATTCTGTTCATTAATAAGCTTGTTTTAAGCTAAAATAAAACTTTTTGGACACCCTCAATCTAAGTCTGTTTTAAAGCGTTCAGTAAACTCTAAGAGGCTTTGTCCCTTAAATAATTCCATAATACATTAATTTTCAGAGCGCAGATATATGAAATTATTTAAACACCTCAATTATTTATTTTTAACCCCTGATTTACAATTTACTACCGCTACAATTTGTCGTATTGCTTTTGCATATCTTCAAAAGTTTCTACAATGGTCATATCTTTTGCCATCTCCTCACCTTTGCGGGGTTGTGCGCTTACCGATAGGATACACCCCATCATAAAATAAGTAGTAATGAGTGAAGTACCCCCATTGCTAATAAAAGGCAAGTTCTGCCCCGTAACAGGGATAAACGCCACGGCTACTGCCATATTTACCACCGCTTGTAGCATTATCACAGCTCCAAAGCCCAGCACCAGTAGCTTCCCAAAAAAACTATTTGCATTTTTAGCTATCAAAAAAATACGATAACACAATAGCACATATAAGCCCATCAGGAACAGCGCACCTACCATTCCGTATTCTTCAGTAAGAATTGCATAAATAAAGTCGGAAGAACTTTGTGGTAAGAAGTTTTTCATTGTGCTTTCCCCAGGACCCTGCCCCAGCCAGTACCCTTTAGCTATTGCCATTTTGGAACGTTCCACTTGGTAGTCATCCACTTTTTCCCTTTGTTCTTCCGTAAGCATATCAGGTTTTATGATTGCTACATAATTTTCTATACGCTTCGCCCAAGTATCCACACGGTTGGGAAACAAGTCGGGAGCTGCTTTGGCTATTAGCACAAAAAGAGCAAAGGCAGCAATAATAGCTCCTACTGCCCAAAATATATAACGCATAGGAAAGTAAGCCAAGAATGCCAACAGCACTACCGAAGAAAAAATCAAAAATGCAGTCGAAAAGTTTGCTAGAACCACCAGCATCACAATTAGAAAAAAGTAAAGTGAAAAGAACATCATTCGCTTGCGCGTAATCTTCTTTTGGTAGTTAATAGCAAAGAAGTGAGCCGCATAGCCCACAAAAGCTATCCACGCAAATAAGGCAGGTTGTATTGTAAAAGTATTGAATAATCGCACCCAGCGCCTATCATTAGTAACCCTTTCATTGAGGGCTTCCATCGTATTTTCAGCACTTCCGGTAGTAAAAAAAGCCGCATAAAAAAGTAAGAAGATTGTTATCCATACGGCTACAGCAAAAAACAAAGCGTGATACCTATAAGCAAAGGCGTGAGCTACCCACATTACTGCAAGCCCCGTAACAATAAACCCAAGATGTCGCCAAAGGTATTGTGTGGGGGTACTATTATCGCGCAAATTGGTAACTGCGCTAAACACAACCACCAGCGAGAAGAGTGTAAAGAACAATGTTATACCCCAAAGGTAGCGATCACCCCTGAGATACTTATCAAGAAATTCTTTCATATTTTTTTAGATGAATAAAGCCTAACTATTTTTTAAAGCTTAGCTACCGCCTCTTTAAACATATTACCTCTGTGCTCATAGTTGTCAAACAAATCGAAACTTGCACAAGCAGGCGATAGAAGCACCGTATCTCCCGAAGCAGCAAAATGTTTAGCCAAGCGCACTGCCTCTTCCATCGAGCGCGTTTCTACAAGATTAGGCATCACACTTGCAAACGAGCGCAACAGCGGCGTATTATCTACCCCCAAGCACACAATCGCTTTCACTTTCTCCTGTACATAAGGCATCAGCGATTGGTAGTCGTTTCCTTTATCTTGTCCGCCTACAATCCACACTATAGGTGTTTTTATTGTATCGAGTGCAAAAAATACCGAATTTACATTGGTAGCTTTTGAGTCATTCACATAAGTAACCCCATCTACTACCTTCACTTCCTCCAAGCGATGGTCTGCTCCTTTAAAGCCCTTAAGACTTTGGCGCAACGATTGGTCTCGCACTGCCAATAAGCGCGCCGCTATGGTCGCTGCCATAGTATTTTTAACATTGTGTATCCCTTTTAGGCTTATTTCATCTACTTCTATTTCAGTAGTCTTTTCGTCTATTTTCATATATATCTTATTATCTTTCAGGTAAGCCCCTTCTGCTACTTCTTTCTTCACCGTAAAGGGCAATAATTTTGCAGCTACCTTATGATGGCGAAGCCAATCTGCAATCACCTCATCATCTGCATCATATATTAGGTAATCGTTAGCCGTTTGGTTCATCGCTATCCTGAATTTAGAGGCTATATAGTTCTCAAACTGATAGTTATAGCGGTCTAAGTGGTCAGGCGTAATATTCAGCAACATTGCTATATGAGGCGCAAAATGGGTCGCAATACCGTCTAACTGAAAACTACTTATTTCCAATACATAATAGTCAGGATTGCTATGTGCTACCAGCTCGGCAAAACTATAACCTATATTACCGCCCAAGCCTACCGATAAGCCCGCTTCTTTCAGCAAGTGATAGGTAAGCATCGTAGTGGTTGTTTTGCCATTGCTACCCGTAATAGCAATAATCGGCTTGTCAGTATATTGTGCTGCAAATTCTATTTCCGAAATCACCGCAATACCTCGCTCACGAGCTTTCACCACTATAGGTGCTTTATCAGGTATCCCTGGGCTTTTCATTATACAATCTGCCCCTAATATTTTATCTTCGGTATGCTTTCCTTCTTCGTAGGCAATCCCCTCATCATCAAGTTGTTTTCGGTATTCAGCCTTTAGGTTTCCTCTATCGGATAAAAACACCTCCCACCCTTTTTGTTTTGCAAGAATAGCGGTACCTACGCCACTCTCGCCACCTCCTAATATAGCTAATCGTTTCATTAGTTTTCAGCAGTTACATTCATTCTGCAAAAGTATAAATAATTTCTCAAACAAGCAATTTTTTTTATTCACAATTCAATTTTCAGTTTTTGTCATTGCGCTATACACCACACCTTGCACTCTTTGCCTGATATTTCTACTGATAAGTAGCTTATTATCAGCCGTTGGGTAGGTACGATTAGAGAGCAACACTATCACAATTTCATTTACAGGGTCTGCCCATGCAAAAGTACCCGTAAAGCCCAAATGCCCAAAGCTCTCCATAGGCGTACAGCCACACGTAGGACCTGCTTTACCCAACTGTGGCTTATCAAAACCCAATCCTCGACGGTTGCCCTCATTGCAATAGTGGCAAGTGTTAAACAGCTGTACTGCTTGTGGTTGCAAAAGCCAATCACCTCCGTAATAGCCCTGTTGCAAATAAAGTTGCATCATCTTGGCAACATCATTAGCCGTACCAAACAAACCCGCGTGTCCACCTACGCCTCCCAGCATAGCAGCGCCTTGGTCGTGCACGTAGCCTTGTATCTTCTGGCAGCGAAATGTTTTTTCTATCTCGGCAGGGGCAATACTATCTACTGAAAAACGCTCCAAAGGCAAGTAGCCTAACTTATACGCTCCCAGCTGCTTATAAAAGTGCTCTTGCACTGCAATTTCCAAAGGTTTCTTGTTTTTTTTTTCTATATACTTCTTAAAGTAATAATAAGGTAAATCACTGTATAAGTATTTGCGGTCTTTTTTTAGTTCGCTCTCGTCTATACGTTTATAAATCGTATCGGTGTAGCCCTCGCGCAAATACATATCCTTAGCTACGGGCGTAGGAAACGAATCACTCGCCACCGTGCGGTAATACTCGGGCGAAGGTCGCTTTTCTGCCGTCAAAGTACGGTTAAAAAAAGGAATCCACGCCTGAAACTGAGCGTAGTGCGACAATACATCCTTCATCACCATACCCCCCTTATTAGTCTCTTTCAGCTGTGGCAATAGCTTTTCAAAGTTATCCGTAGGCTTAAAATCCCCCTTAGTGTATAAGCGCATCAGCTCTGGCAGCGTCGCCAATATTTTCGTCAGCGAAGCCAAGTCGTAAATAGTGTAATCTTTCACAGGGTGAGCAGTATCGTAATCTAAAGTACCAAAATTCTTCTGATACACCACTTTCCCTTTTTTAGCAACCACTATCTGCATCCCTGGCGCCATTTTTTCGTTAATAGCTTCAGCTGCTATCGTATCTATTCTTGCCAATTCACTACTTTTCAGCCCCACACTCTCTGGCAGTCCATAAGCCAATCGCCCTATAAAAGGCGTATTGATACCCGTACCCACAGGCAAATCAGGGTGAGCCGTTACAGGCAATACCCCTTTCCCTTCAAGTGCTCCAAAAATAAGCTGGGCAGCCTTATCTTGTGCCACTTTGTGATTCTGATACGCAAATACAATCCCTTCCAATTGCTCAATGTGCTTCACATCAAGCATCGCATAAGGTCGGGTAAATATAGTCAAAATCACCTTCTTTTTCTTGCCCAATTGTTCTAACCAACGCAATTCATCTGCCGTAAATTTATAAGCATCCCAAGGCGTTTTGTCTGGCTTGTGCAAGCCAATAATAACCGTGTCATAAGGTGCTATTGCATTGTAAAGCTGTTGGTCATTCTGAGGCTCTATAAGCGTTACATCTGCATATTTTCGCAAAGTTGTATAGAAAGTCCAACCACTATCATTACCAAATTTCACATAAGCAATGCGGCGCTTTTCCAAATCTTTTATAGGCAAAATACGATCTTTGTTCTGTGCCACTGTCAAAGCGTTTTCAAACAACACCTCTGTTAGCAAATCATCTTCTTCAGTATGCAATTGTTCTTTTAGCGTAGCCTCATCAATAGGCTTAAAACTCGTAAGCCCCACTTTGTATTTCGCCGCCAATATCTTTTTTACCGAGTGCGCCAATCGCTCTTCACTAATGCGTTTCTTTTCATACGCCTTTTTCATTGCTTCAAAGCCCTTGGGCAAGTTAGCCGGCATCAGCAGTATATCATTTCCTGCCAAAAACGCCTCTACCTCCACTTCGCCCACAGGCAAGTATTCCGATACCCCTTTCATACCAAGCGCATCGGTAAAAATAAGCCCTTGGTAGTGCATCTTCGTTTTTAGTAAATCAGTGATAATAGCTTTTGATAACGATGAAGGCAAGCCCTGTTTAGGCTCCAACGAAGGAACGTTGAGATGCCCCACCATCACACTCGCCACCTCTTTAGAGAGTATCCTAAAAGGATAAAGCTCCACCTCATTTAGCCTATTCGCAGTAAAGTTGATAGTAGGCAACGTTTTGTGCGAATCCTTAGCCGTATCACCGTGACCAGGAAAGTGTTTTGCACTGCCCAACACCCCCACCGATTGCATACCTCGCGTAAAAGCAAGCCCCTTTTGGGCTACGTTTTCTTTGTCCTCACCAAATGAGCGATTGCCAATGATAGGGTTTTGAGCATTGGTATTGATATCTATATCAGGAGCAAAGTTAAATTGCATCCCCAAAGCTTTGCAGTGTGCTCCTATTCGTTTGCCCGCATATTCTATCAGCGCATTATCTTTTACAGCACCCATTGTCATATTCCACGGATAAGCGTAAGTAGAGTCCAAGCGCATCGCCAAACCCCATTCAGCATCCATAGCCATAAACATTGGTATTTTGCTCAGTGGCTGCCATTTGTTAGTCAGTTTAGCCTGACGTTTAGGACCTCCTTTAGAGAAGATAATCCCTCCTATATGATATTTTTTTATCCAATCTGTAATTTCGTCAGCACGCTTGGTACCTATATGACTCGAAAACACCGATACCATAAACAGCTGACCTATTTTCTCATCGAGTGTCATTTTGGCATAAGTATCCTCTACCCATTGTTGTTGAGCCTTAGCGTTAGAGGCAGTTAAAGGGTTTTGAGCCCAAGTAGTTATAGTTACAAAAATTAAAAAAAGTGATAATATACGTTTCATTGTTAGTATTTTCGGCAAAGGTACAAAATATTTATAATTATGTTTCCTTTAGCCTTATATTTTAGTTATCAAAAGGTGGTGCATATTTTTGATTAGCTTCCCCTATGTCAATTAATTTAGGCTCTATAAAAGCCTCTTTCCCATTATCTCCCACTAAACGAACTGACTGTTTTCCTTCCTCTTTTCCTCCTATGGTAAATTCATCAACCTAAACGCTATCATTCATTTTGTGCGATTCACTGGATTTCATAGCTTCACGGACTTTTTTCATAAAATAATGTGCTGTTTGTCGACTAATATCATAACGACGAGCAACTTGTGAGGCTGATAACCCTTTAGTTGTAGTTGTCATTTCAAAACATATAAAAAATGCTTTACGCAACCCAAATTTTAGTCTATGAAATAGTGATCCATCAGCACGTGCATCTTTACCGAATCACCAGCCATAGTTAAGGTCTGTGGTTTGCAGGGCTATGGCATCTCTAACGCTGTCGCACAGCAGTAAAATGGCTGCTGCTTAGCTTCATTCCGTCTATCCAATTTATAGGATAATGGGTGAGTAGATTGTTCATTGTTCTATCTTGTTTGTTTTGCAAAGGTAAGGGTTTTTAGAGAAATGTATGAAATATTTATATTTATTATGAATTTTAAATGCCATAATATTCTTCATTTTCAACCTTTATGTTTTTTGTGGAAATTTCTACAAATTTACCTGACTTACAGTCTACGCTCCAAACTTTGTGTATAGCTGTAAAATATTCTTTTTCAGATTCTATTCTTGTGATGGCTGCAATAGGTTTATTGATTGTCTTTCCACTATTTATATATCTATCCGAAATGAGGACAAAATTCTCTCCAGTTTTTAATAAGTTTTCTTTCGATAGATTTAAAATATCTGTAATCTTGTTTTTCCCGTTTTCCTCATTCTCAATCAATAGGAGGAGCTGCGGATTTTCACTCCCATTGGGGTATATCTTTACTATATCTATTTTCTTTTCTCCACATTCTGGTAATAACTCAAAGCCACCATATCTACAATCTTTAAATTCGTTGAACTCATCTAAATATTGATATGTTTTTCCTATAAATTTTGCCTCATTAAATGCCTCAAAATCTATGACAACTGTGTCGTTGGTTTTTATAATAGCATCTGCATAAACAACTTTTTGCTTGTTTTCTGTTTTACAGGAAAAGAATATTACTGCTAATAAAATGTATAGTATTTTCATTTTTTTATTACTTTTAAATTTTACCATTGAGGTATCAAGTTAATGGCATATTAACAGAGGTTGGAAAATAGGTTCTCTTTCAAGCATTCTTTTTATTAAACTGTTAAAGATAGTATCTTTATTTTGTGAGCGATTGATTCTAAAACTGTTTTCCTTCCTCTTTTCCTCCTATGGTAAATTCATCAACCTAAACGCTATCATTCATTTTGTGTGACTCACTGGATTTCATAGCTTCACGGACTTTTTGCATAAAATAATGTGCAGTTTGTCGACTAATATCATAACGACGAGCAACTTGTGAGGCTGATAACCCTTTAGTTGTAGTTGTCATTTCAAAACATATAAAAAATGCTTTACGTAACCCAAATTTTAGTCTATGAAATAGTGTTCCAGCAGTAGGACTTTCCGTATCTCCACAGATATTACAAGTACGTGAAAAATCTTTGCGAACTTGGTATTTTTTATGACCACATTTACGGCAACAATACCCTTTTTCCCATTTTATGGAAGCTAAGTATTCTTCGCAATCTAAGTCTGTTTTAAAGCGTTCAGTAAACTCTAAGAGGCTTTGTCCCTTAAATAATTCCATAATACATTCATTTTCAGAGTGCAAATATATGAAATTATTTAGACACCTCAAAAAGAAAGTAAAGTAATACAAAATACGGTAGGAAATATCTTTAGCGGACAAGTAGTAGGGAAAACTGCTAAAACTCTTTCTGAACGGTTTGGAAAGGTATTACAGAAAAGGCAATCTACTACTATCAACCGCAATGACACCTCTACCTCCATATCTACACAACTGGATAGTTTAATTCCTGCCAGCAAAATATCCAATCTTACTCAAGGGATGTTTGTAGGAGCTGTTTCCGACAATTTTGATGAACGCATCGAGCAGAAGATATTCCACGCGCAGATAGTTGTAGACAACGCCAAAGTA
Source organism: Capnocytophaga bilenii (assembly GCF_017565765.1). Lineage (GTDB taxonomy): Bacteria > Bacteroidota > Bacteroidia > Flavobacteriales > Flavobacteriaceae > Capnocytophaga > Capnocytophaga bilenii. Next base: position 390,355 of record NZ_JAGDYP010000002.1, on the reverse strand, counting down.
GCCGCAGAGACTAAAACCTACCAGAAAATACCTGAAGTCCTATCCTTTACCGATGCCAACGGTAACGACACCACCAAAGAACAGGTAGAAGCCAATTACCGCCAAATAAAGTTAGATATCATTGAAATTATTGAACGCGAAAAAGAACGCATCACCAACGACCCTGAGCTAAGACATTTGATGGAGAAAGAAGGAGAATAAACAAAAAAGGCTATCCGCTTGAAAATTGGATAGCTATGTTCTCTCAATAGCAAGGTTCATTTTTATTAAATAAGCAATGAGGAAAGCGGACATCTACACTATCTTTTATAGAATAGATTTTTAGGCTATCAATAGTGCCATTTTTGTTGTAGTATTTCCACTCTCCTACCTTGCAATTGTTCTCTACTTTGCCTTCTTCTTTTATATTTCCACTTTCATAATAAAAATCTTTCCAGTAACCAGAACCATCTGTAAATTGGGTTTTATATAAAAGATTGTCGTTCATATCTTTTGTTATATATACCCCATTTATCGTCCCTTTTTTATAGCTTATTTTTTTCAGTGTTAACCTTTTGTCTTTTTGATAATAGAACACTTCATATTCTACAGAATAACCATTTAAGATTGTTACTTTTTCTAATCCAATCGTTACTTTTTTAGAAAAATAATTATTTAAAAGAGAAATATTATGTTCAATTATATATTGAGGTTTATCATCCAAACGGATTTCTAAAATTTGCCCTTTTTTATTTATTTTATGCCTCTTTACAAAAGAGGCAATTTCTATTTCATCAAAAGGGCTTACTACATCTGATGAATCTATTTTTTTATACAAATGATAATTATAAGGAATAGGTTCAATTTTTTGAGCATATCCCTCCATAAAAAATATAAATAAACAACCAATGTATATTATTTTATTCCTTATCATTGTAATATTTTTCAATTTCATTCTGCATAATTTTTATTTGCCATTGAGTAAAAGAGATTCTTTTATTATGATAATCTAATATATTATCAGTTTTTGATTTTTCAAATCTAAAAATATCATACTCTTTAATCTTTTCATAAGATTTTTGTATATTTTCAGATCTTTTCATGTGATGTTTCTCAAATTTTACTTGATATATGTTAGCTATTCTTTCATTTCGTATCAACCATTGTCTTCTTAACTCTGAATCATCTTTAAATATTCTTATTTTGTTGTCATAATCCCCCCGCTGGCGCAAGCTTGTAGCTTGTGCCCAATTCAAAATTCATAATTCAAAATTCATAATTTGCCAATTCCCCTCGCACTATTTATAGCGCTTTATAGGCTTGCTTGAAAAACTCTTTTCTCTATGATGGGTAAAGGAAAATAGCAGGGCAGTTCTTTTGTATTGTATTGATTGTAAAGCTATTGAAATTTTAACAACCCATCTGATATATTACCTACATTACCCAAGCTCTTAATATCATAGGCACGAGCTACAAGCTCGCGCCAGCGGGGGCTGCATATTCTTGATTGGCTTCCCCTATGTCAATTAATTTAGGTTCTATATAAAAAGAAGCTGTCCGAAAAGTTTTTAAAAGTATGATTGCGCCATACACTTTGGCAAACTTTCAGAGTTTGCCAAAGTTAATTACTCTGATAATCAATCACTTTTATTCACATTGTAGGGGCGATTGGCAAATCGCCCTCACGAAACAAAACTTTTCGGACACCCTCTTAATCGCTCTGATAATCAATCACTGCTCGCCCCACCAATTCAAAATTCAAAATTCAAAATTCATAATTCTCTCTTTTTACTAAGGTAATGAAATAGCATTGCCAAAGTTCAAAAAACTTTGGCAATGTTACTATTTCTCATTTGTTATTTGTCTTATACTAAAATTCGTCAATATTATACGCTTTTAGCTTGTTGTAAAGTGTCTTACGCGTAAAGCCCAATAGTTTGGCAGCCTCCGTCTTATTGTTTTGCGTTTCGTGCAATGCCCCTATAATGAGTTCGCGTTCATTTTCTTTAGTCGAAAAAGTAAATCGCTCGGTAGGGAAATGACGCGTTTCGTGTATCACCATATCGGGCAACTCATTTTCTGTAATATAATTGCCCGTAGCAAGTAGTGCGGCACGTTTCACCATATTTGAAAGTTCGCGCAAGTTACCCCCCCAAGTGTACATCGACATCTTTTGTACTGCTTTTTCAGTAAAGCCTTGCACGTTTTTATGCAATTTTTGGTTCGCTTTTTCTAAAAAGTAAGATGCAAAAATCATCAAGTCGTCTTTTCGCTCATTCAATGAAGGCACGTTGATAGAAAACTCATTCAAGCGATGGTACAAATCTTCGCGAAATTCGCCTTTTTTCACAGCCTCCAACAAATCTTCATTGGTAGCTGCCAACACTCTGATATCTACCTCTATTTCTTTAGAGCTACCTATTGGTTTTATACGGCGTTCTTGCAAAGCGCGCAGTAGCTGTATTTGGTTCTCATAGCTTAGGTTACCCACTTCATCAAGGAAGATAGTACCGCCATTAGCCTCCTCAAAATGACCTTTTTTATCGGTAATAGCTCCTGTAAACGAACCTTTTACGTGTCCAAAAAACTCACTTGCTGCTATTTCTTTAGGAATAGCACCACAATCTACCGGTATAAAAGGCTTATTGCGGCGGCTACTCTTCATATGGATAGATTTTGCAACCACTTCTTTACCTGTACCACTTTCACCCATTATCAAAACAGACATATCGGTGGGCGCTACGAGGTTGATAAACTTGCTTAACTTTTTAGAAGCGGCACTTACCCCTTCTATATAAGGGTTATCGTCATCTATAACAGGTAGTTTGGCTACTTTAGCAGGTACGCTATTATCGGCTGGTTTTTCGGTAAAAATAGTGCCCGCTGTAGCTATATTGTGCATACTATTTTGGGCGTTTTTTATTACATTCAGCACGTCTTCTTGCTGAAAAGGTTTCGATATATAATCAAAAGCTCCTAATTTCATAGCTTCTACCGCTGTAGATACTTCGGCATAACTTGTCATTACCACTACAGGCATTGTAGGGTAAGCGTTTTTTACACGTTTGAGGAAGCTGATACCATCTCCATCGGGTAATCTAAGGTCTGTAAAAACCATTTTTATTGACATATCAAGGTTTTTTCCCGCTTCTTCTAGCGTATAACACCCTATTACATCATAACCATTACGTTCTAAAAAACGACTTAGCATCTTTGAGAAAACTATATCGTCCTCCACTAAAAGAATGGAATTTTTCATAATTGCTTGTTGTATAATAAAATTATTTATAAGTTTATAAAGCGTGCAAATGTACAAAAAAAAACAATACAAAACACAATATTCGTAAAAAAAGACTTCCTTTCACAAAAAAGGAAGCCTTTCTCAATGCATATAATATAAATACTACTACTAACTTCGTGTTAGTTGCCCAATGAATGACTTGGTAAGCAATTAAAAACTTTAGCAATGTTCTCTATAGGAGTTGTTTCCCAACAACACAATGTAATTTAGTTTTTTCAGAATGTTTCGCTTTAATGATTTCTTATCTAACAATGTTTCTTTTAGCAATTTCTTCTCAGTATTTTAATTTTATACCAATCTTATTTAGAAATCATCATTCATCTATTCTATAGTATACACAAGTGTAAATCAAACGTTACATATTTTAATATGAAAAAATCGTGCCAAACTATATCAAATAGAAAAATATTTTTTTAAACGCACTTACTATCAACAAATTACGCTGTTAATACTTTCTTATAAAAACCTTAATAAAGGATACGATTATTGTTTAATTACACAGTTTTTCATAAGTAGGTGTTACGTCTTTAAACGTTGAAGTTTCTTTGATTTAAAGGGGTTTAAGGGGCTATCTTCCCCTTACTTTCCCCTTACTTTCCCCTTACTTTCCCCTTACTTTCCCCTTACTTTCCCCTTACTTTCCCCTTACCTTCCCCTTACCCTTACCTTCCCCTTACCTTCCCCTTACTTTCTCCTTACTTTCTCCTTACTTTCTCCTTACTTTCTCCTTACTTTCTCCTTACTTTCTCCTTACTTTCTCCTTACTTTCTCCTTACTTTCCCTTATCCTTCTCTCAACCTTCGCTGAAGGTTCGCTGAAGGTTCGGAAAGGTAGGTGAGCTGCACGGGCAGGGGGTGCGCATAGGGAGATTTGGCAAGAAACAAAAAATTCTTCTGAAAAATTTGCATACTCAATAAAAAATATTACTTTTGCCGAAAATTTTCAAAATACAAACTTTATGTACTGGACGTTAGAACTCGCTTCACACCTAAGTGATGCCCCTTGGCCTGCTACCAAAGACGAACTTATAGACTATGCTATCCGTACAGGAGCCCCTATGGAAGTAGTTGAAAATCTGCAAGAAATGGAAGACGAAGGCGATATGTATGAATCTATTGATGAAATATGGCCTGATTATCCTTCTGAAGAAGATTTCCTTTGGAATGAAGATGAATATTAAAAAAGTCTCCAACGAGAGACTTTTTTTAATTAACAAAATAACAAAACAAACTGACAATTTGTCAGCTCTACCCCCTTTGGTATATTTATTGACATTTCATAATTCATAATTCAAAATTCATAATTATATAAATGAGTCTTATCAATTCCCTAATAAAAATATTCGTAGGCGACAAAGCCAAAAACGATTTAAAAGCGATTCAGCCCATAGTAGAAAAAATTAAAACTTACGCAGGGCAACTTGAAAACATCAGCAATGACGAGCTGCGAGCTAAAACCATTGAGTTTAAAAATAAAATAAAAGAAGCTCGCACTGCTCTTGATAGCAAAATTGCTACCTTACAAGAGCAGGCTAACGCTACTGATAGCATAGACGCTAAGGAAGACCTCTATGTGGAGATAGACAAACTAAGTCAGGAGGCTTATCAGGTTTCGGAAAAAGTGCTAAACGAAATTTTGCCTGAAGCGTTTGCTACTATGAAAGAAACAGCACGCCGCTTTGCCAACAACGAGACTATTGCCGTAACAGCTACTGAACGTGATCGTGAGCTATCTGCCTCACACGACTACGTATCAATTGATGGCGATAAAGCTATCTGGAAAAACCATTGGGATGCCGCTGGAAAAGATGTTACTTGGGATATGGTGCATTACGATGTGCAACTTATCGGGGGGATAGCGCTTCACCAAGGTAAAATTGCCGAAATGCAAACAGGGGAAGGTAAAACTCTCGTGGCTACGCTTCCTGTATACCTCAACGCTCTTACTGGCAATGGAGTGCACTTGGTAACCGTCAATGACTACCTCGCACGCCGCGATAGTGCTTGGATGGGACCCCTATTTGAGTTTCACGGTTTGCGTGTAGATTGTATTGACAATCACCAGCCTAATTCTGCCGCTCGCCGCAACGCTTATAACGCCGATATCACTTACGGAACTAATAACGAATTTGGTTTTGACTACCTGCGCGACAATATGGCGCACACTTCTGAAGACTTGGTGCAACGCGCTCACAACTACGCCATTGTCGATGAGGTGGACTCGGTACTTATTGACGATGCGCGTACGCCGCTTATCATTTCAGGACCTACTCCTAAAGGCGAATTACACGAGTTCAACGAACTTAAACCTATAGTAGCCGATTTGGTAGCTAAACAACGTACTTATCTTACTAAAGTGCTTGCCGATGCCCGCAAACTTATTGCTGAAGGAAATACGAAAGAAGGGGGATTCCTCCTATTGCGCGTACACCGTGGGCTGCCTAAAAACAATGCCCTTATCAAATTCCTTAGCGAAGAAGGTGTAAAACAATTGCTACAGAAAACCGAAAACTACTATATGCAGGATAACAATCGCGAAATGCCAAAGGTGGATGCCGAATTGTACTTCGTGATTGACGAAAAGAACAACCAAATAGAACTTACCGACAAAGGATTTGCGGACATCGCCTACGATGGTGATAAAGATTTCTTTGTACTTCCTGATATAGGGGTAGAAATTGCTGAAATAGAGAACAAAAAACTGCCTATTGAAGAAGAAGCCGCGCTTAAAGATAAACTTTTTAAAGACTTCAGCGTAAAAAGTGAGCGTATTCATACCCTCAACCAGCTGCTAAAAGCCTACACACTCTTTGAAAAAGATGTAGAGTATGTAGTAATTGACAATAAAGTGCTTATCGTAGACGAGCAAACAGGTCGTATAATGGACGGAAGACGTTACTCTGACGGATTGCACCAAGCGATTGAAGCTAAAGAGAATGTGAAGATTGAAGCGGCTACCCAAACCTACGCTACTATCACCTTGCAAAACTACTTCCGTATGTACAGCAAGCTATCGGGTATGACAGGTACGGCGATTACTGAGGCTGGTGAGTTTTGGGAAATCTACAAGTTGGATGTAATGGAAATCCCAACCAACCGCCCTATTGCGCGCAAAGACCACAACGACCTTATCTATAAAACTAAACGCGAGAAATACAACGCTGTAATTGACAAAGTAGTAGAACTATCGGTAGCTGGTCGCCCAGTGCTTATCGGTACTACTTCTGTAGAAGTATCGGAACTGCTTAGCCGTATGCTTACAATGCGTAAAATAAAACACAATGTACTGAACGCTAAGTTACACAAAAAAGAAGCTGAAATTGTAGCCGAAGCAGGGCAATCAGGAGTAGTAACCATCGCTACCAATATGGCGGGTCGTGGTACCGACATCAAGCTAAGCCCAGAGGTGAAAGCTGCTGGCGGTTTGGCTATCATAGGCACCGAACGACACGATTCACGCCGTGTAGACCGTCAGTTACGTGGTCGTTCTGGTCGTCAAGGTGACCCAGGAAGTTCGCTATTCTACGTGTCGTTGGAAGATAACCTTATGCGCCTATTCGGTTCTGAGCGCATCGCTCGCCTAATGGATAGATTAGGACACAAAGAAGGTGATGTAATAGAGCACTCTATAATGACCAAACGTATAGAAACAGCTCAGAAAAAAGTAGAAGAAAACAACTTCGGTATCCGTAAGCGTTTGTTGGAATACGATGATGTGATGAACGCACAACGCGAGGTGATTTACAAACGCCGCCGCCACGCCTTAGAGGGCGAACGCCTAAAGGTGGATTTGGCAAATATGATATTTGATACCTGCGAAGTAATCGTTGAAAACAATAAAGGTGGTAATAACTACAAGAACTTTGAGTTTGAGCTTATTAAATACTTCTCATTAAAGACTCAAATCAGTGAGAGTGAATTTGCAAAAGGTTCTAACAACGATTTAACGTTCAAACTTTACCACGAGGTGCTAAACCACTATCAGGAAAAAACAGAACGCAATGCGGCTACGGCTTTCCCTGTTATCAAAGAAGTGTATGAAAACCCTTCAAATACCTATGAGCGCATCGTTGTTCCTTTCACCGATGGGCAAAAGATGTTCAATATCGTTACCGACCTAAAAGAGGCATACGAAACACAAGGCAAGAAGCTCATCAGTGATTTTGAGAAGAATATCACCTTAGCTATTATTGATGAAGAGTGGAAAACACATTTGCGCCGAATGGACGAACTGAAACAATCAGTGCAATTGGCGGTACACGAACAGAAAGACCCGCTACTCATCTACAAATTTGAGGCTTACCAGCTTTTCAAAACAATGATTGATAAGGTGAATAAAGAAATCGTATCATTCTTGTTCAAAGCCGAATTGCCTAATCAAAACGCCCCTGTACAAGAAGCGCACGCTCCTGTAAGGCAACGCGACAACTATCAAACTAATAAGGAAGAAACTCTCAATAGTGATGAGATGGCACAACGCGCTCGCGAGGTGGGTGAACAGGCTTCGCAACGCCGCTCGGTAGTAGAAACCATAGTGCGTGAGCAACCTAAAGTGGGGCGTAATGATAAAGTTATTGTGCAAAATATCCGTAACGGTGAGCGCAAAGAAATGAAGTACAAACAAGCTACTTCGCTTATTGATAGCGGAGATTGGATTATCGTTCCTAAATAGTAAGTTTTTTTCATAGACACTAAAATAGGCTACCTGAAGAAAGTTTTCAGATAGCCTATTTTATTGTTGTTATGATTTGTGTTATATCCCTGTATAGTTTTCAGGAGTAATAGCTTTTAGTTCGGCTTTTATAGCTTCACTTACCTCCAAAGTATCTATAAATTGCGCAATAGTTTCGGCAGTGATAGCGGCATTGGTACGGGTAAGCCCTTTGAGTGCTTCATACGGATTGGGGTAACCCTCTCGGCGCAATATAGTTTGTATAGCTTCGGCTACTACAGCCCAATGTTCATTGAGGTCTTGGCGTATTTTAGCCTCATTTAGCAGCAACTTATTTAGTCCTTTGAGGGTAGATTGCAAAGCAATGAGTGTATGCCCAAAAGGCACCCCTACATTGCGCAATACGGTACTATCAGTAAGGTCGCGTTGCAAGCGCGAAATAGGAAGTTTTGAGGCTAAATGCTCTAACAAAGCATTCGCAATCCCCAAATTACCTTCGGAATTTTCAAAATCTATCGGATTCACCTTATGAGGCATCGCCGATGAACCTACTTCGCCTGCTTTTATCTGCTGTTTGAAGTAATCCATAGAGATGTATGTCCAGATGTCTCTATTGAGGTCTATTAGTATCGTATTGATACGTTTTAGTCCGTCAAAAAGGGCTGCTAAATGGTCGTAATGCTCTATTTGAGTAGTGGGGAATGAATGATGTAGCCCCAAAACATCTTCCACGAAGTGTGTGCCAAAAGCTTTCCAATCTATTTGAGGATAAGCTACTTTATGGGCATTGTAATTACCCGTAGCCCCTCCGAATTTAGCTGCAAAAGGCACTTGTTTGAGCAAGCGCAATTGCTCTTTGATACGCACTACAAATACTTGTAGTTCTTTGCCTAAGCGCGTAGGCGATGCAGGTTGCCCGTGTGTGCGTGCCAATAGGGGTACATCAGCCCAATCTTCTGCCAATAGCGCTAGCTTTTCGGTAAGCTGCTCCAATGATGGGTAATACACCTGTTCCATTGCCTCTTTGATGCTCAGTGGGATGGCTGTATTATTGATATCTTGTGAAGTAAGCCCGAAGTGAATAAACTCTTTGTAGCCCTTCAGCAGTAGCTTATCAAATACTTTTTTGATATAGTATTCCACCGCTTTTACATCGTGGTTGGTAACCTTTTCTATACCTTTAATTTCAAGAACCTCATCTGTAGTAAAAATCTGATAAATAGTTCTCAGCTCGTCATAGCGTTCTTTAGGAAAATCTTTCAGTTGTGGTAATTTCTGTTCGCATAAAGCAATAAAATACTCTATTTCCACCAATATACGATAGCGAATGAGTGCTCCTTCCGAGAAAAAAGGCACCAAAGCAGCTGTTTTGTCGGCGTATCTGCCATCAATAGGTGATATTGCGTGTAAGCTCATAATTATAATCTTAATTTTTTAGTTATTTTTAGTGTGTAGTAGGCGTGTTAGCTTGATAGCCAAATCGGTAAAGATGAGTTTGCCATTGCCATTACGCTCTACGTGATAGGTAGCTTCTTCTATTAGGTTATGTATTTTTTCAATATTATTGCCGTGTATGAAAGGGGCAAACTTTTGTAACTGGAAAGTAGGGTCGGTGAATTGCATATACACCAAGCCCGTAGCGGTATAGTTTAACAAGAATGCTTGTCTAAACACTTCGGCACAATACTGCAAGAATTGTTTTTGAGTTTCGCGCCCTGTAGCACTCACCTCTTCGCTCCACTGCAAAAGTCCGTGTATAGAGGCTTTATTGCCTTTAGCACGATAAGCCGTTCGCACCCACGCTATAAACCAACGCTCAAACACCACCTCTTCATCTTCTTTGTCTTGCATTAGTAGCAAAGCTTTGTTGAAGTTGCCTTGTGAGCGGATAGCTATTTGGGTAGCTTTATTTTCACTGACCCCTCGTGCTAAAATACCTTCTTTAATAGCCTGTTCGCTCAGCGGAGGAAATCGCAGTAGCTGGCAGCGCGATTTGATGGTGTCCAACAGTGCATTTTCGTCTTCAACAACCAACAGAAACAATGTTTTTTCAGGAGGTTCTTCTAAAAGTTTCAGTAGTTTATTAGCCGTTTGCACGTTCATCTTTTCAGCCATCCAGATAATCATCACCTTATAGCCTCCTTCAAATGATTTTAGAGCGAGCTTGCTTGTTATTTCTTTGGCTTCGTTTACGCCTATGTTAGCTTGTTTTTTTTCTACCCCCAAATAAGTAAGCCAATCAAACAAAGTACCATAGGGTTGCGCTTGCAGAAAAGCACGCCACTCGGTCATAAACAAGGAACTTACAGGGTCTTTTTTCACCTTGTCGTTAGCAGCGGTGGGGAAAACGAAGTGCAAATCGGGGTGTGCTAATTGGGCACACTGGGCTTGTGCTTTAGGATTATTCGCCGCTAAGAGAAGTGAGGCATAAGCTATCGCCATAGGCAATGCACCCTGCCCTTCGGCAGCTACAAAAAGCTGAGCGTGTGGTATGCGCCCTGCCTCCACACTTGCTTTTAAATACCCTTTAATGTGGTCGTATCCTAAAATATCTTTAAATTCCATTATTGTCCTTTTCTTAATTACAAAGGCTCTTGTTTATTACTTCTGAAATGTATAATTGATATAACCCCTTCCTCTTCCAAAACTTCATAATATACTGCAAATTTATAATTAAGAAAGCTCTTCTTATATAATTCTAAATGCTCTATATAATTTGCTAAGAAATAAGGAGTTTCTTTCAGTTCTTTTTCAAGAGCGTCTACAGCGTCTATAATTTTCTGAGAATAAGCATATGATTTATTATGTCTATACCAAAAATCAAGGGTGTCAAGATAATTTATTCTAGCCCTTAACGACCATCTCACTTCCATAACGCTCCCTTGCATCTTTTTGTACTTCTGAATGACTAAACCACAAACCCGCACGTGTCTCTTTTTTAGAAAGTTCTATTTCTAAAAGCTCTTTTTCAGTAAGTGTATCATCATTAAATACACTTTTTATATTTCTTACTTCTTTTGAAACTATTGTTTCTTCAATTTCTATTGCATTCATAAAACATTATTTTTTATTACTGTCCTTTCTTCCTCATTCTCATATTCAAAAATTCTACCCCTAAAGAGAAGGCTATGGCAAAATACAAATATCCTTTAGGTACAGCTCCTACAGTTTGTCCTGCCAATACAGCTTCTGAAAGGTGCATACTTTCGGTTACTAACATAAAGCCGATAAGTATCAAAAACGAAAGAGCTAATATTTGGATAGATGGGTTGCGATTTACGAAGTTGCCTACTGGAGTAGCAAACTGCATCATTATAGCTACTGAAAGCACTACTGCAGCAATCATTATATAAATAGCCCCGCCCAAACCATTGGTCATACCTACCGCAGTGAGGATACTATCTAACGAAAAAATAAGGTCTATGAGCAATATTTGGGCAATAACCCCTCCTAAAGAAGCGTGTTGATTTGCTTTTGGAGCATCCGATTCGGTAACATGCTCAATGTGATTAACTTTAGCGTGTATTTCTTTGGTAGATTTGTAGAGCAAAAAGATACCTCCACTTAATAAAATAAGAGCTTGCCCGTTGAAGTGTGCCGAGAACCACCCCCAATCAATAGAAAACAGAGGGTCTTTAAGTTTTACTAACACCGAGATACCCAACAGCAGGGCAATACGCAAAAACATTGCTAAGAATAACCCTATACGAGTAGCGCGTTTGCGTTTATTTTCGGGTAATTTTCCCGTTACTATTGATATAAATATCACATTATCAATCCCTAATACAATTTCAAGAAAAGTAAGGGTAATAAGAGCCACAAGGGCATCGGCAGTAAAAAGTACTTCCATTTAATTAGTGTTTAAGTTTAGTTTTTTAAGAATGCAAAAAAATCATCAACATTATCATAGAAAGGCGTTTCTTTATCCTTTATCAATTTTTCAGCCTCAGCCATAGCTTCTTTTGTTTCTTGGTTGGGAATATCTTTTTTTGTATTTAGTTCTTCAACATTAAGAATATTAAAGTTAAGGCTTCTGAGTATATTTAAAGCATTTTCTATAGAAATTCCTTGTGGAGGTGAGGTTAAAATTGCATTCATTTTCTATTATCTTTATTTACAGGGCAAAGGTACAAAATAATGTTTAATTATCAATGTTTAATGATTAATTTCGTTCCCACGCCAATTCCCTGACAAGCTCCCCCGAATCTTGAGCGAAGGTTGAGCGAAGGATAAGCGAAGGATAAGCGAAGGAAAGTCGGCGGGCTGGTGCAGCCGAGTATGTGACGAAGGATAAGCTCGTGCGGCTCGCACCGAAAAATAAAAGTTTGTGCGGCTCGCACCGAGCGAGCTAACTACTAAGTACCAACGCCAATGCTTCTTCAAAAAGGGCTTCATAGCGTTCTGGAAGAGAAGTATGAAACTTCTTTTCATAAATTTGTTTTAGCACGTCTATGGGCTGTAAGTCGTTGAGGGCGAGTTCGCTTTGCAATGGAGCTTCAGCATCGTTTTCACCTTGCTGCAAACGTACATCTATGCGTGCCAAACGTACGTGTTTGTTGCCGATGGCTTTTAGTATTTCACTTTTGAGTTCCGGTGAAGGTTCGTTAAGGAGTACTTTCACTTCTAAAAAAGGCAGAGGCTCACTATTTGTAACGGCACTTTCAGGCAGTGCTTGAAGTGCTTGGAGTACCTTTTCGGGGTTTTGATGTTGTGCAGGAACACTGAGTAACGGGGTGTGTAATGGCACGGCAAGGGGTTGTATGTGCTGTATTTTATTCTCTATCAGCTGTATACACACTACCTGATGATTGTAATTGCGTTCGGCAAAAGAAAGAGGCAACGGACTTCCACTATAGCGAATATACTCTTTGCCTCCTAAAGCCTGTGCCTTGTGAATATGCCCCAATGCTACGTACTGCAATTGAGTAGGGAAAGCGGTTGTCTGCACCCCTTCTATCCCACCGATAATAGGGCGTTCGGCAGTATCGTCATCGCTCACTTCAGCACCTGTGGCGTGCAAATGCCCCATAGCTATCAGCGGTTTGTCTTGTGCTATTGTCAAAGCTCGTTGGGTAATTTGGTTGTAAAAAAGCGTAACCCCTTTGGCGTAATTGGGAGTTTGCTCTTCGTTTTTAGGATAGTCGCCCAAACGCAAAAAGGGAACAGCAAGGCAGTAAGCAACAATAGTATCACCTTTGTAAAGCGGAATGATAAGCGAATCGTAATCTATCTGCTTTTGGAGATTGCGCCTTACGTGTCCGATGAGGTGCACACGTGTATCCTCTAAAAGTGGCTGAGGCATCTCTAAACGCACAGGCGAATCGTGGTTGCCTGCGGTAGCAATAATTTGTAGCTGAGGAAAACGAGTGATTGCCCGATGCAAAAAATGATAAAACAACCTAAGCGACTCTACCGCAGGGTTTGCCGTATCAAATACATCACCGCTGATGAGCAACACGTCTATCTTCTGATTTTCAATAGTTTGTAATAACCAATTGAGAAAATGCTCGTGCTCGTGATAGCGGTCGTATTGGTAAAAGGTTTGCCCTAAATGCCAATCGGCAGTATGTAGTAAATTCATTTTTTATTATTTTTATTTTTTCAGCTGACAAAAATAATATATATTTGCGGTAAATTTGAAGTTTATGGATAAAAATTATAAAATGTTAGCCAAGACCTTCTTTGGTTTTGAAGATATATTGGCAGAAGAATTGCAGAATTTAGGAGCTATGAAAGTAGTAAAGGGCGTTCGTAGTGTAGAGTTTGTAGGCGATAAAGGTTTTATGTATAAAGCCAATTTGTGCCTACGTACAGCTCTGAAGATACTCAAGCCTATTGCTTCTTTCTACGTGCGTTCGGAAGAGGAATACTACCGCAAACTTTACGAATTTGATTGGGAAGAATATTTGGGGGTTAACCAAACTTTTGCTATTTCGGCAACTTTGCAAACAGAGCTTTTCAATCATACTCAATACGTAGCACTGAAAGCTAAAGATGCCATAGTTGATGCTTTTAGAGCGCGTACAGGCAAGCGTCCTAATGTAGATATACACCACCCCGATGTGCAGTTGCATATCCATATTCAGCGCAACGAGGTAATCGTCTCTCTTGATAGTTCAGGCAATTCGCTGCACCAACGGGGCTATCGTATGGCTACTAATATCGCACCTATCAACGAGGTACTTGCTGCTGGCATCCTCTTAATGAGTGGCTGGGATGGGCAGTGTGACTTTTTAGACCCGATGTGTGGTAGCGGCACTTTCCTGATAGAGGCTGCTATGATAGCTTGCAATATTCCTGCTAATATCCATCGCAAAGAATTTGCTTTTGAACGCTGGAACGACTTCGACCAGAAACTTTTTGATGTAATCTTCAATAGTTGTATCAAGAAAATGCGTGAGTTTCACCATCGCATAGTGGGGTACGACAAAGCTCCTTCGGCAGTGATGAAAGCTAAAGATAACCTACGCAATGCCGATTTGGCTCAATATGTAACCATTGAACAAAAAGACTTTTTTACCACCAAAAAAGAAAACAAAGAAGCTCCTTTGCACATCGTTTTCAATCCGCCCTACAATGAGCGATTGCCTATTGATACCGAAAAACTATACGCCTCAATAGGCGATACACTGAAAAACCATTACCCCAACACTGATGCGTGGTTTATCACCTCAAACCTTGAGGGAATGAAGTTCGTAGGCTTGCGCCCTTCACGCAAAATAAAGCTATACAACGGCAAGCTAGAAAGCCGCTTGCTACAATACAGAATGTATGAGGGTAGCAAAAAAGCAAAGTATCAAACTGAAAATGTGAATAATACTAAAAAATAAATAAAAAAGATAAAGTATAGCAGTTAATTGCAAAAAAAGATGTAATTTTGCAGCCGTAATTGTTTTTGTTCAAGAAAATGTTGAGATTAAAATTTCTTTTAAGTTGCTTTCTATTAGGTTTTTCTATAGTTATTGCTCAAGTAGATGAGAAAGCAGCTGCTAACAATGTAGACATCACACAGGTGAATGTAGACAACTTGTCGGATACACAAGTACAGACTATGTGGGCACGAGCGCAAGCTCAGGGCTACACTGTAGATCAGCTTATAGCTATGGCTCGCGCTCGTGGTATGCAAGAGATGCAAGCTATGAAACTAAGGCAGCGCATTATGCAACTTAGCAATGTAAAAAACAATGCTCCTACTGCTGCTACTGATAAAATGAGAAAACCTGCTGATGAAGAAGACATTTTTGGCTATACAGGTAATGAAGATAAAAGAAAACTTGCGACTAAAGGGGACGATAAAAATAAGGCAATCTTTGGCTTAGATTTCTTTAAAAACCCTAAAATATCATTTACTCCTAACCTTAATATGCCCACCCCTGACAACTACCAAATAGGTCCTGGCGATGAGTTATTAGTAGAAGTGTGGGGTGCTACCGAAGGGAACTTTAGACAAAAAGTAGATGCTGAAGGGAACATTTTCTTGAACGGAGTAGGACGTATACACGTAGGTGGACTTTCATTCTCAGACACTAAAGCAAAAATAAACAGTGCCTTAAAACGTATCTATTCGGGTATCTCTGCTCCTGATGGCAGCTATGCCAAGATATATACAGGGGTAACCATCAGTCAGGTACGTACCGTGAAGGTTAATATCATAGGCGAGGTGGTAGTACCAGGAACTTATTCACTAAGTTCGCTTTCAACAGTGCTTAACGCTTTATATGCTTGTGGGGGTCCTTCGCAAAATGGATCGTTTAGGGAAGTAAACCTTTTCAGAGGGGGCAAGAAAATAGCTACTTTTGATATTTACCAATTTCTTCTCAATGGTTCTGAAAAAGGCAATTTAGGATTGCAAGACCAAGACGTGCTGATAGTGCCGCCTTACAAAAACCGTATATGGGTGGAAGGCGAAGTAAAACGACAAGGTTTCTATGAAACTTTAGATAGTGAAACTTTAGCTAATTTGGTAAGCTTTTTTGGAGGGTTTACTTCGGATGCTTTCACCAATACACTTGTGCTAGAACGTATAAACAACGCTAAACGCGAAGTAAAAGAAATTGCTTTTTCAGAAATATCAAAACTGAAAATGGAAAATGGGGATAGGCTAAAAGTGCATTCTATCACTAAAGAATACCAAAACAGACTGAGCATAGGCGGTGCTGTGTATCAACCTGGGGTATATGAGTTTAAAGACGGAATGACTGCCCTTGACCTTATCAACAGAGCTAATGGTGTGAAAAAAGATGCTTCGCTCAACAAAGGACTCATCTTCCGTACCGAAAACAAAACAGATTACCAAACACTGAGCTTCTCAGTAAAAGAATTATTAGAAAAGAATACCGAAATACCCCTAAAAGACAATGATAGTATTCATATTTTCTACAAAGATGCCTTACAATACAAACGCTTTGTAAAGGTAGATGGAGCTGTAAATACTCCTAAAGAATTGCCTTATATGGAGAATATGACCGTAGAAGATGCGATACTCTTAGCAGGAGGGCTCTCTAATGGTGCTGACCCTTCAACAATAGAGGTGTTTCGAGAACTTAATGACGGCAGTTTTACAAAACTAAGCCAGACGTTTAAGGTATCTACTAACAATGAATTGATACCTCAAGGTGAAGGAATGGCTCTACAACCCAATGACTTGGTATCGGTGCGTTACCAAAAAGGTTTTACCCCAATGCAGACGGTATCTGTGATGGGCGAGGTATTATACCCTGGTATATATAGCATAGAGTCTAAAAGCGAACGCATTTCAGACTTGTTGGAACGAGCTGGAGGTTTTACGCCGTTTGCTTATAAGCAGGGAGTGACTTTGGTGCGCAAAAAAACAGATGAAGGAGATTTACAACAAGAAGATTTCTTGGAAGATTTAGTAGATGCTGAGAGTGATGCGAGCGATGCTAAAGGTAAATCATTAAAAAAGATAGTTAAGACCACCAATGAATACCGCATAGGCTTAAACATAAATAAAATACTAAAAAACAAACACAGCAAGTACGACTTGTTACTTAGCGAAGGTGATAAAATATTAGTACCTTCAGAAAAGCAAACAGTAGAAATACGTGGAGAAGTATTAGCACCTTCAATGGTGCGCTACCAAAAAGGCACCTCTCTTAGGCAGTATATAGACCAAGCGGGTGGTTTTTCTAATCTTTCTAAACGAAATGCTATCTATGTACTCTATGCCAACGGAAGTATTAAATCTACACGTAGATCATTGTTCTTTAACAACTATCCTAAATTGGAACCAGGAGCTATTATCATAGTTCCTACCAAACCAGAACGCAAACAAATGACTACTGGTGAAACTATTGGTATTATCTCGGCAATCACTACTATGGGTGTATTAATTTACAATGTAATAAAATAAATAGTATGGCAGTAACAAACGAACAACTCACTGATAAAGAAGACGAAATAGACTTGTTGGCTCTGCTCAATAAGATATTAAAAGCAAAAAAACGAATAGCTATATTCACCTTACTATTCCTGATAATAGGAGTGGTAGCAGCCCTCACTGCCGACAACGAATATACAGCTACTACTATTATGCTTCCACAAACTTCTGACAAAGGAGGTAGTGGTGGTTTAGGAGGCTTGGCGGCTTTAGCAGGTATTAACTTAAGTGGTAGTTCTTCAGAGGCTATACCTTTAAAAAGTTACGATAAAATTATAGCAAGTATCCCTTTTAGGAAGCAATTAGTACAAACCAAGCTTACATTTAAAGATTTGCCTAATGACATTACCTATGAAGAGTACCTCACTAAATATAGCAAACCCAGCCTAATGGGACGTATTATGGGTATATTTAGAAGCAAACCAGCAGCAACAACAGCTCCTACTACTGGAGTAAATGACACTATTATTACAACCCTCACTCCTGAAGAAAGAGGTATCCTCAATAGTATCGGAGGGCATATAAGTTTAGATATAAACGAGAAGGATGGTTATATAAATCTATCGTTTAGGATGCCTGAAGCCTTGCCCGCTGCACAGATGTTACAAAATGCTCAGCGACTGTTGCAAGAAGTAGTAACCAGCTTTAAACTGCAAAAAGCCAAAGAGGAATATGATTTTGTAGCAAAACGTTGTATAGAAGCTGAAAAAGACTTCAAATCTAAACAATATGCTGTAGCTCAGTTTCAAGACCAAAACCGCAACTTGTTTAGTAATTTACCACAAACAAGGCTACAACAACTGCAAGCGGAATACAACCTCGCTTTTAGCGTTTATACAGAGTTAGCCAAACAGTTGGAAACCAAACGTATCAAACTAAAAGAAGATCAACCTATTTTTACCATTATAGAACCTGTAAGTGTACCCAATGAGCGTACTAAGCCTAAAAAGGCACTTATCATAGCTATTTGGACGTTTGCAGGGCTCATTATAGGTATAGGTAGTGTATTTTTGAAAGACTTCAGAAATGCCCTAAAAGAAAAACAAGTAAATAACAATGACTAAAACAGCCTTTATAAGATGCTCAATAACAACTTACAACTTATAGAGTGTGTAACTACAGCCAATAAAGATTATCTACAATCTTTATTGGCTGTAGGATTTTATGCTATTGCCTTAAAAAGTGAGTTACAAGAGCTAACCACTCAGTTAGATTATTCACACTGCAACACTCAAATCCTTCTTTTAGACAATGAAACATCTCTCATTGGGCAACCTCTTACTCTGGAAGCTGTTGCGAAAAACTACCAAGAGGGTAACAGGCGCTTTTATAGTGCTATTAGAGGGAACGGCGGCTATCTACCTACCGAAAAACTCCTTACATACTTACAAGCTCTAAAAATAAATACCTCTATCAATCTTCTTGCTTTTGAGAGTGCTTACAATCAGTTATTAGCTCTTACCCAATAATGCAACCCCAACCGCACAATCTAAACAACGCTTACGTTGGCAATAATACTTGTACTGGTGCAATAACACCTGACTGTCAAAAGCACACTTCATTTCTGCTCCTAAGTTCTTAAAAGCATCTATAACTCCATTATTATCGGCAGGTAGTAGCTTCATTACCTCCATTAGTTCTTCACTCACATCTCTACCTTGCGTTTTATAATAAAGATACTTTAATGGAATAAGCACATTCACCCAAATAAGAGCTATAAAACTATCGCTTAACGGCTTTCTTACCTTTTTAGAAACCTTACCAAAGGTATAATGCGTTTCCCAAAACTCCGATAGCTTAACTTTAAAAAGTGTTTTCAAATCTTTAAAGCTTTTTACCTCTATCAATTGCGAAAAAAGCCCCTCCTTACTTTCATATACTTGTGCCAACTGTGCCAATCTAATTGTAGGAAAACCCTGTGGGCGTAATCCTTTAAAATTCATACGCAGAGGCAAGAGCCCTAAACTATACTTCTGTTTCAGATACACAAAATCCTCATATAGTTTTGTTACATACTGCCATTCGGTTTCCTCAGGTAACAAGCCTGCCAAGCCCAACAGCAAAGCTTCTAATCGCAAGGGGTGTACTCGTTCTTTTCTGATAACTGAAAAAGGCACTCCCCTACCCAACTGCATAAAAACCTCACCATTTACAGTTCCTCCAAAGTGTTTCAACAAACACATAAAAAGTACCTTTTCCCAGTCGTATTGGCAATCTATCCACAGTTGTCGTACAAGAGTAGCTTTTTCTTCCAATCGTTCCACTAAAAGCCGCTCATTCCAGCTAAGCAAAGTAATAGCAGGCACGGTATTATACAACCGCTCACAAGTAATAAACTTATACCCTCCAGCCAATGACTCCCGATAGGTACTCAATAACTCTTCAGACACCCAATTCCGAAGCTCTAAGGTAGGAATAGGCACGTTATTCACATCAAATACTTCTATATCGTGCTCCCATACTATATGTAGAATCACATTGTTATACGCTGTATCATATTCGTGTCCGTGTAAGTACCAGTCGGAAGACTTTAGGTGCATCTCTACACAGCCTGCCCAAAGCTGCTCACCAATAACCAGCTGTGCTCCCGTAAAATCAGGACCAGCAAGCCTATTATAAGTGCCAAAACAACGAATTTCTAACCTCTCGCCCGAAGTAAGCTCACAATGCAATGGCACTCGTTTATAACGCCAAAGATAATGCAAAAAATCCTCTTTCATCAGCCATTTATCTTAGCAGCTATCATCAGCCATAAGCGATAATAAAGCAAGGCAAACAAAGAGCCAATACACCAGCCCACTATCACATCTCCTGGGAAGTGCACCCCAAGGTAAATCCTGCTATAACTTACGATTACCGACCAGCATACCAACAGCACTCCTATATACTTTAAATATTTTTTCAACAACAAAGTAAAGAATACTGTCAGAGCCATTGTATTGGCAGCGTGAGCCGAAAAGAACCCATATTTACCTCCACAAATCACATAACGCATTTGCCCTGCCAAAGTTTCATCGTGGCAGGGACGCAAGCGTTCAAAACCGTATTTAAAAACATTTGCTACTTGGTCGGTAGTTGCGATAAGCAGCCCTACACATAGTAGTACAAATAACGTCTTTTTCCAATGTAAGTGTTTAATACAGAAATATAAGAGCAAGAAGTATAGCGGTAGTGAAGTCCATTGATTGGTAATCAGCAGCCATAGTGAATCGGCTGAAGAACTACCCCAACTATTTAAGAAACAAAGCAAATCTTTGTCTTTCTGAATAATAAATTCCAGCATAAGGTTGATTTTTAAGTACTGCAAAAATACAAAATAATTTTGAATTCTGAACGCTAAACTATGAATTTAATTTTACTATCACAAAGAGTAAGTTTAACAAATAAAGTCGGTTAAGTAATATTCCTAACCGACTTTTCTTGATTTATATATCATTAATTATTAACCAAATACGTGCATTGCCTCAAATGTCACTAAGGTGAGATAGCCTAATATAAAGCCTAATAGTGCCATCCAAAGAATATTTTTAGCATACCAAAAGAAGCTAATCTTTTCCATACCCATAGCTACAACTCCTGCTGCCGAACCTATGATAAGCAAGCTACCACCTGTTCCTGCTGAGTAAGCTATAAAATGCCATATACCATTATCCAATCCTTCTTGGAACATACCCATACTAGCAGCCACCAATGGCACGTTGTCTATCACTGCCGAAGCAAATCCTAATAGTAATACCACTACGTTTTTGCTAGGAATAGTTTCGTTCAGTGTTTGTGCAAAATTGAATAGCGTACCGATGGTTTGCAATGAAGCTACCGCTAATAATATACCCAAAAAGAATAATATACTTGAAAACTCAATACGGCTTAAAGCGCGGTGTATCCCAAATTTTTCGCTGTCTTCGTCATTCAATTCGCTTATAGGTTTTAGTTTTTCACCCACAAACCACATTGTAGCTAAGGCAAAAAGCATTCCTATATAAGGAGGCAAATGTGTAACCGATTTAAAAATAGGTACAAAGATAATAGCGATAAACCCTGTTACTAATACCGGCATACTGCTTTTGTAAATAGTAACTTCATCACTACTATTTGTTTCTACTTTACCTCTAAAGACAGGTAAGAACGAAGCGATAAGCAATGGTACTACTAAACATATAGTGGAAGGGATAAATACATATTCTACTAATTTAGCTGCGCTCACTTTGTTTTTCACCCAAAGCATTGTAGTAGTTACGTCTCCTATTGGCGACCAAGCTCCTCCTGCATTGGCAGCAATTACAATAAGTGATGCATACCAAATACGTTCTTTTTGGTCGGGGATTAGTTTGCGTACAATAGTGATAAGGATAATAGTAGTAGTAAGGTTATCAATAATAGCTGATAAGAAGAAAGCGATAATACCGATAATCCACAGCAGTTTTACTTTACTTTTGGTACGAATAATACGCTTGATAATTTCAAAGCCACGGTGCATATCAATTACCTCTACGATAGTCATTGCACCGATTAAGAAGAATAAGATTTCGGCAGTTTCAGCCAAGTGGTGTTGTAGTGCCGCATCTATGGCATTGGCATTCCCCATAGCATCGGTACTTACAGGAACTAAAGTGCTGCCCTCGATGTGCATTACACCAATATTCCACACTTTTAGGATAGTCCAGCAAATGACAGCCATAGCTAAAGCCGAAATAGTTTTGTCTACTTTTATTTGATGTTCAGTAGTGATACAGAAATAGCCGATAAAGAAAACGGCAATAATCCAAGCTTCCATATAAAATAATATTTTTAATAATTTTTAACGGCGCAAATGTACAAAATCTTTTTATTACTTTCCAAATATTTTTCTTTAAAAATTAACGTAAGTTATTTCTTCTTCTTTTTCTTCCCTCCAAAAGCTTTGTCAAAGGCTTCAATGGTTTTTTGTTTTCGGCTGTTGGGCTGTGATTTTTTCTTGCTACGCCCTTCGTCTTCACGCTTGCCACCTCGTCCTCGTCCTGCGCCCTTATTTGAAATCTCTACATTGATAAAACG
Source organism: Capnocytophaga bilenii (assembly GCF_017565765.1). GTDB lineage: Bacteria > Bacteroidota > Bacteroidia > Flavobacteriales > Flavobacteriaceae > Capnocytophaga > Capnocytophaga bilenii. Next base: position 367,970 of record NZ_JAGDYP010000002.1, on the reverse strand, counting down.
CCCATCCAACCTGAAATCGTTGAAGGTATCCATCACTAAGGCGGTATGGTTGCTCTCTGTATTGAAAAAAGAAAAGCTGTTCTTTACATCTACTTGAAATACTTCATCTTTGCCGAGATTAAGCGTTGCTTTTAGGAAGTCTTTAAGGGTACGCCAATCGTAACCATCTCGCTCGCCTATATTGATAAAGTAGCGTACGCTGTTGCCGCTATGTGTTTCATTGTTTTTAGTACCGCCTTCATCGGAAATAGATAGGTGCTCGGCATTTTTATAATAGTTATAAAAACGAGTAAATTCTACTGAAAATATTTTCTTTACAAGTGTTTCGCGGTCTAAATCTTGTAATTCTTTGTGTATAGCAGGTAAATAGTCTTCTATATCGGGGTTTACCTCTACGTTTTTGAGGTTATTGGCAAGGTGATACAGTTGTATTTCGCATATTTCAATCCCTGTAGGTAGTTGTTTTTGCTCAAAATGTTGCCCGATAACGCGTTCTATTTCTTTTATTTTTCTAATCTCACTTTTAGGCAATATTACCATTGATATCCCTGATTTGCCTGCGCGCCCTGTACGACCACTGCGGTGGTTATAGGTTTCTATTTCATCGGGAAGCTGGTAGTGGATTACGTGGGTAATATCATCAACGTCTATGCCTCGTGCAGCTACATCGGTAGCTATAAGCATTTGTATTTGCCTTGCTCTGAAGGATTTCATTACCAAATCGCGTTGGTTTTGGCTTAAATCGCCGTGTAATGCTGCTGCATTATAACCATCTTCAATAAGTTTTTCGGCTACGGCTTGTGTATCGCGTTTGGTGCGGCAAAATACTACTGAAAATATATCGGGATTGGCATCAGCCAATCGTTTTAGAGCCAAATAGCGGTGTCGCCCGTTTACTAAATAATACTCGTGCTGTACGGTATTACTTGCTTGGTTGCGTGTGCCTACGGTAATTTCTATAGGTTTACGCATAAATTTACGTGCAATTTTGGCTACTTCGTTAGGCATTGTAGCCGAGAAGAGCCACGTGCTTTTGTCTTGTGGTGTGTATGAAAGTATAGCGTTAATATCTTCGTAAAAGCCCATATTGAGCATTTCATCAGCTTCGTCTAAGATGCAGTAGCTAATATTGGTAATATCTACGAAGTTGCGTTTGATCATATCCTGCATACGACCAGGGGTAGCCACGATGATTTGTGCCCCTTTTTTGAGCTGTTTAGCTTGGTCGTCAATGCTTGCCCCGCCATAAATAGCCACCACATTTATTTGTGGGAGGTATTTGGCATAGTTTTTAAGTTCAGAAGCTATTTGCAAGCATAGTTCACGCGTAGGCGAAAGGATAAGACCTTGTGTGTGTTTGCTATCAGTATTTATTTTTTGCAGTAGAGGAAAGCCAAAGGCAGCAGTTTTGCCTGTACCTGTTTGTGCGAGAGCTACCATATCGGTATCTTCGCCAAGTAGCGTAGGGATTGCTTTTTGTTGTATTTCGGAAGGAGTTTCAAAGCCCATATCAGTAATGGCTTTGAGGATGGGTGTTTCGAGCCCTAATTGTTCAAATGGATTCATTGATGTGATTTGTGAAAGAGTTGATTTGTTGTTTATTCACTCTATTTAAGGTACAAAGGTAATTATTTATTTGTAATTAGCTATGATTGTAGAAAAAATATTTTCACTTCTTTTTCGTATGTGCTGAAAATCAGCATCTTACTTTTGTTTGTGATTAATGGTTAATAGAGGGGGGTGAAACATTTTTGCACTACTAAAAGTAATTGATTATCAATATATAAAAAACTTTGGCAAAGCTTGGGGCTTTGCCAAAGTGTACTTTAATCATTAACCTTTACCAACTCTACATCAAAAATGAGGGGGGCGTGGGGTGGAATTACTCCACCTGCGCCGCTGGCGCCGTAAGCGAGGTCGGAAGGGATTACAAGGCGGGCTTTATCGCCTTCGTGAAGCAAAAGGATGCCTTCGTCCCAGCCTTCTATCACCTGCCCTACTCCTACGGTAAAGTTTAGTGGCTGTCGGCGACTATAAGAGCTATCAAATACTGATTTATCAAGAAGCATACCTGTGTAATGTACTGCTACTTTTTGTCCTGCTTGTGGTTTTTTACCATTACCGTATTGGGTAATTTTGTAGTACAATCCGCTTTCTGTTTTATCAAAACCTTCTATTTCTTTAGCGAAGGCTTCTTCGTTTTTGCGTTTTTGCTCGGCAAGGCGTGCGGCTTTGGCTTCGTTTAAACTATTGAAGGCTTTAAGAGCGTCCCATTTTTCAGCTTCTTCGCCTACTCTTATAATGGTTATTTTTTCAATTTTATCACCTTGAGCAATAGTATCTACTACGTTTTGCCCTTCAATTACTTGTCCGAAGACAGTATGCTTATTGTCGAGCCAAGGTGTAGGGAGGTGAGTGATAAAAAATTGGCTACCATTAGTTCCTGCTCCTGCATTTGCCATTGATATGACGCCTGCCTTGTCGTGCTTTAGTGAGGGGTGAAACTCATCATCAAAGCGGTAACCAGGGTCGCCGGTACCTGTTCCCAGCGGGCAACCGCCTTGTATCATAAAATTAGGAATCACACGATGAAAGGTAAGTCCGTCATAATAAGGTGTGCCGAGTGGTTTTTGGGTGTTTTTCATAGTTCCTTCGGCAAGAGCTACGAAATTTCCTACAGTAGCTGGGGTAAGCTGGTAGGTAAGTTGGATTAAAATATCCCCTTTGGCAGTGGTTATTTTGGCATAAATTCCGTTTTCCATTGTATTGAATATTTAGTTTGAAAGGGCAAAGGTATTACTTTTTTTTGTAATTTTGCAGTCGTTTTTAAAGAAATTAAAGCTCGCCGACTTTCCTTCACTTATCCTTCGCTCAAGGTTCGCTCTGAAGATAACGGTTGGATAAATTGGGTATAGCCGATTTATTAGGTTAAGGGGACAGAAGGGTATTGTGCTATAAAACAACAAACTTGTAACTTTTTGTAATGATGAAAAAATATTTTCTATCGTGGATGTGGCTCTTGGTAATGGGGGGTGGTGTGCAGGCGCAGGTGGCTTTGCCGCTATCTTTTCGGGAAAAACAAGAACTTAAAACTAATTCGTGGGTGAGCGAAACGCCTTTTGAACGGGTGCAGGTAAAGGCTGCGGGTAGCCGTGTGGTGGCATTGTGTGTAAATCAGAAAAATAGTGCCGAATTTGTTATTTCGCCTGAAGATGGGGGAATATGGCATACAAAAAACGGAGGGGTAACGTTTGCACCGCTATGTACTACAATGCCTACAATGCAGGTACGTGCACTGGCGGTGGATTGGCAGCGCGGTGTGCTGGCTATTGTTACGCCATACGGCTTATTTGTATCGGCTGACTGGGGTGCGACTACTGAGTTTCGTGGGGCGGTACCTGCTGAACGCAGCAGTGGGATTTATTTAAACGTCAATAATCCGCAGGAAATGCTACTAACGGCTATGGGCAACCTTTACAAAGGAGACGACAAACGTGGTATTTTTAAAACTACTGACGGGGGCAGAACGTGGCAACAGAAATTAGCTTTGAGTACTCGCACGGGGGTGAGTGGCTTGGTAGCTTCGGAAGACGGGGCTGTATTGCTGGCTACCGCTTGGGAATGCAACAACAGCGAGTGGGAAAGTGTGCCTTTTGGCAGCAATAGCGCTATTTACAAAAGTACAGATGGGGGCGATACGTGGAACAAAATCAGTGGAAATGGTTTTCTTGAGGGGAACCGAATAGGAAAAATAGGGGTGGCTCTCTTTGATAAAAATACTTACTATGCTGTGGTAGATAACCGTACTATAAAAAAAGCAAATAATACTGATAATGAGTTGCAAAAGGCGTATAAAATTCATCTTTCGGCTAATGATTTTGAAGGAATGAGTAAAACGGACTTTTTGGCGTTGGACAATCAGCGGTTGGAGTTTTTTCTGGCAAATATTGGTGAGAATCACAAATACAAAGCGCAACAGCTAAAAGATATGATTGCTGCGGAAGTAACTTCGCCTTCGCGCTTGCTGAATTATTTGCAGCTGAATCCCAAAGAAGTAGTGGGTGCCGAAGTGTATGTAACCAAAGATGGGGGATTGCACTGGGAAAAAACGCATTCGCTACCGCTAAACGATACGTATTACCAAGATGGTGAGTTCTTTGGCGGAATAGCAGTAGAGGATAGCAATAAAGACCATTTGTTTATAGGAGGATACCCTTTATTGGAATCAGTAGATGGGGGTGTTACGTGGCGTAGCAAGCAGCCCGTAAGTTTAGAGAAACGTTATGAGGGTATTTATATGCAAGGTGGCACTTTGTTTTGCAATACCAATAATGGTTTGTTGGTTTCGTATGACAACGGAAAGAGCTTTGAACCGAAGAATGTACCACAAGCGGTGCAAATAGCCAATTTAGACAATAGCTTGACACCCAAAGAGGATTGGGGGAACTTGTTTTATGGTGAGAACAAAGCACCTTTGCGCTTTGGCAATCGTATCCCGCTGGCAATTTCGGCACAAAATCAAGATATTATGTTTGCAGGTAGCAATAAATTGCATCTTTCCATAGATAGGGGTAAGAATTGGCGTACTATCTCGGACGATCTCACCAATGGGGGCAAACAAGGCAATAGACCTTACGGGACGATTTCGGCAATCGCTGTATCGCCTTTTATGTTTGGTTTGCTATATACGGGTAGTGATGATGGAATGATTTACACTACCGACAATGGTGGGGTTACGTGGCGAAAAATTTACAATGCTTTCCCGCGTGCCTTGCGAGTAAATCACCTAATTGCTTCACGCCACCAGCGCAACCGTGTGATAGCTACACTCATTGCTACCGATAAAACGGTAGCAGAGCCTTTTGTGTTTATGAGTAACGACAACGGAAAAAGCTGGACGGACATTCGCTCAAACCTTCCCGAAGGACGGGTGAATGTGGTGAAAGAAGACCCTATCAACGGACAGATTTTGTATGTAGGTACCGATAACGGGCTTTATATATCGTTCAACTTGGGCGAAAGCTGGCAAGCATTTAGCAAGGGCTTACCCGAAACGGGAATACGTGATATTTATATAAACGAGAGCACGGGGGAAATGCAAGTGGCTACATTGGGTAGTGGGGTGTATAGTACTTCTATCAAAATGATGCAAGAGCTTCGCATTGCTATTACTTCGCAAGAGTTTTATCCTCTGGAAGCTCCTACAACTATTGCTTATTCGGCACAATGGGGAAATGCTGCCAATGAGTGGGAAACACCCGTAAAACCGCAAGTGTATTTGTTGGGTTTTGCTTCTCAAGCGGGTAAAGAAATACCTATAAAAATTATAAAAGGGCGTGTTACGCTGCAAGAATGGGTGTATAAGACAAATAAAGGGTTTAACTACATTCCATATAACCTAACTATTTCGGAAGCAGGCAAAACAGCTTACGAAAAGAGTGTGCAGCGCATATTCTTGCGCACGGCTACCGATGGGAATATTTACCTACCCAAAGGGCGTTATACGGTGGTTTTTACGCTTCCTGACGGCTTTGATGAAGAGCGTTCGCTGGAGGTGAATTAATAAGATTTGGTATATTGAAATTTTATAACTATATTTGCAACCTAATTAATAATTGATAAGATGAGTAAAGGACCTATCTCTCAGTTTATTGAGAGTAACTTTTTGCATTTTAATGCGGCAGCTTTAGTGGATGCTGCAAAAGGGTATGAAACACACCTTACTGAAGGTGGAAAGATGTTGGTGGCTTTGGCAGGAGCTATGAGTACTGCCGAGCTGGGAATATCGCTTGCCGAAATGATACGCGCTGGAAAAGTAGATATTATTTCGTGCACTGGTGCAAACCTTGAGGAAGATGTGATGAACCTCGTGGCACACTCTCATTACAAGCGTGTACCTCACTACCGCGACCTTACACCTCAACAAGAATGGGAGCTTTTGGAAGGACACTACAACCGCGTAACAGATACTTGTATTCCTGAAGAAGAGGCTTTCCGCCGCTTGCAAAAACACTTGGAAGATGTGTGGCACGCTGCTGAAAGCAAAGGTGAACGCTACTTCCCTCACGAATATTTATATCAGGTAGTGAAATCGGGGGTATTGGAACAATACTACGAAATAGACCCTAAAAACTCTTGGATATTGGCAGCTGCTGAAAGAAACTTGCCTATTGTATGCCCAGGCTGGGAAGACTCTACTACAGGAAATATCTTTGCTGCCAACGTGATAAAAGGCAACCTAAAGGCTTCGACAGTAAAAACAGGTATAGAATATATGATTTACCTCACCGAATGGTATCGTGCAAACTCAGGTGGTAAAGGGGTTGGCTTCTTCCAAATAGGTGGAGGTATTGCGGGTGATTTCCCTATCTGTGTTGTACCAATGATGTACCAAGACTTGGAATGGGAAGATGTGCCTTTCTGGTCATATTTCTGCCAAATTTCAGACTCAACCACTAGCTACGGTTCGTATTCAGGAGCTGTACCTAATGAGAAAATTACTTGGGGAAAATTGGACGTCAATACTCCTAAATTTATAGTAGAATCTGACGCTACAATCGTAGCTCCGCTTATTTTTGCTTATTTATTAGGAAAATAGTTAGCTAAAAAGCCTATAAAAAACTACCCGAAAAAGTTTTATAGCTTTTTCGGGTAGTTTTTTTATATGGTATTAATACCTTATCATAAAGCCTTGATGTAGTTGTTCCTTACGAATAAATACAAAGCCTTGTGTATAGACATCAACAAAGGCAGTAACTTGAGGATTTTGAGTGAGCTGTTGCCAAAGGGCATAGCGGCTTTTTTGCTGTAGCCCATTGATAACCAACACACTATCGTTATGCATATTACCTAAAAAAGATTCGTACGAGGCGTAATTGCCATTGATAAAGAGATAATCATACAAGGTTTGCTGCAGGGTTGTATTGAGGTTGGCAGAAGCTGTCATAGCTTCTTGCAGCAAAGGCTCATCGGTAAATATATGCTTGGGCTGAAAGTAACGGATACTTTTCAGTAATAGAGTATACTGCTTTGTAGTAAGCGAAGTGGTTTGTGGGAAATCGGCAGGGGTTACTAAGTGTTTGTTATACAAGCATTGGGTTACAAAACTAAATATAAAAGGAGAATGTACCCCGTGCTGATTAGTAGCTTTAAGGCAAAAAAGGAGGTAGTTTCTCACGATATAATCTATTTATGTTCGTGTAATCCGCATTCTTTTTTGCTATTGCTTTCCCACCACCAGCGTCCTGCGCGGAAATCTTCACCTTCTTTGATAGCGCGTGTGCAAGGAGCACAGCCTATACTCACAAAGCCTTTGTCGTGCAGCACGTTGTAAGGTATATTGTGCGTTTTAACAAAATCTTTGGTTTGTTGCCACGTCCAATGTAGGAGGGGATTGTATTTGAAGAGCTTGTAGGTGTCGTCCCACTCTAATAGGGGTAAATCTTTGCGGGCGTTGCTTTGCTCGGCACGGATACCTGTTACCCATACTTTGTTGCCTTTGAGAGCTCGTGTAAGCGGCTCTACCTTCCTAATATGGCAACACTCCTTGCGCAAGGCTACTGAGCGATAAAAAGCCATAGGACCATTATCCTTTACGTGTTTTTCTATTGCCTGAGCTTCGGGGTAGTAAGGTATAATATGGGTATGGTAGCGCTCATTGGTGCTTTCCCATACCGAATAGGTCTCGCTAAAGAGACGTCCCGTTTCCAACGTAAATATTTTTATAGGAATATCATTGGCGAGTATCAAATGACTAATAGCTTGGTCTTCAAGCCCAAAGCTGGTAGAGAAGACTATCTCATCAGGAAACTGAGCTGCCAAAAAGCGTAGTCCTTCTACTTCGTTTAAATTGGTTAATTCGTTATATAAGTCATTTAGTTGTTCTTCCACGTGAATTGTTTTTTATTTAGATGAAAAAGTAAGGTATTTTTCTACCTCTTCCATTGGTATAACTACCTCAAAAGGTACATCTAAGTAAGGCGCAATCTCAAAAGGTTCATAAAACAATAATACGCCTTGTTTACCTACGCCTATGCTTTTAGGCAAGCGGAATTTGCCGTCTTCAAAGTCAAAGCTCTTACCATCAAGAGATTCTACTTGGGCAGTATCGTGTGCTATTCTGAAGTATTTGTCGGCTATTGCGAGTACTTTATCTTCATCGGTGAAGAGGTTTTCATTGGTGATTACCTCACCGTTATCCAAAGCAAAGTTTATGTACACTTTTTTTTGTACAGCATCGGTACCCCCTGTAAAAGAATAGCGGTTTGAGATGAGCGATAGCATCTTGTCGTTTTGCCACATAATACTATCGGTGAGGGTAAGCTCGTAAGCAGGGATATTGGGAAAGTGCTCGTGTAGGGTGTTATAATCACTCAAAAAGTTATCAAGAGCTTTTTCTATACTCACGTCATCTATTTGCAATGAGTCATCGTCATTACAGAGTAAGAAATTAGCTATTTGCAGTTCTATTTCTTTATTGAAGTTAGTAGCAAATTCGCTTGCTCCTTTACATTTGAGGTAGTTAAGATTTACAGAGAAACAATTATCCTCGCAATTTTCGGTAGTACGTTCTACAGTTACCTCTTCAAAATTGATTGCAAAGTAATATTTATAGATAAAATAAGTAGCTACTATTAATAACAGGGCTGCTAATATGATATATACTTTCTTCATAATTTTAATTGATGTAGATATTACGGCACACCATTGCCGAGAGTTGTATTATCTTATCACTAATGCGTATCGTCATTGAATTATCAAAGGGTTCTTTGCTCACTACTGTTATTTCGTTACCTAAAGCAATGCCCATTTTGCTTAAATACACCAAGAATTCTTTTGAGGTATTCTTCACAGCCACACAAGTACCACTATCGCCGTTGTCAAGCTCACTTAGCAAAGTTTTAATAGTGTTGTAAAATACACCTTCTTTGTTGGGGATAGGGTCGCCGTGAGGGTCTTTATCTGGTGAACCTAAAAAAGCATCAAGCCTATCAATAAGTACTTCCGATTGTATGTGTTCAAGTTCTTCGGCTATATCGTGCACTTCGTCCCAAGAGAAATGAAGTTTTTCTACCAAAAACACTTCCCAAAGGCGGTGTTTGCGCACGATAAGTGTCGCTTTTTTCATTCCGCGTTCGGTGAGTGTTACACCTTGGTATTTTTGGTAGTTAATAAGGTTCTTGGTAGCCAATTTTTTCATCATATCGGTAACCGATGATGGTTTGGTAGCCAATCTTTCGGCTATAGCATTGGTAGATACCGGTTCTTTTTCCTCTTGGTACAGATGAAAAATGGTTTTCAGATAGTTTTCTTCCGATAGGGTCATTGTATGATTTCTTAGCCTTTTACACTTTCTAATTCGGTGAAGAGTGCTTTTAGTTCGGTAGCATCGTGAGGGCTCATTTTGCCTGCTATCACTAGGCTAAGTTGCCTACGCTGTAGGGCACCCTGATAGCGTTCGTGCTCTAAGGGAGTTTCAGGCAATAGTTCGGGTACTTTCACAGGTTTTCCATTGTGATCTACCGCTACAAATGAGTATATAGCTTCAGTAGCTTTTAGCCGTTGTCCGTGCATATCTTCCATCCACACATCTATATACACTTCCATAGAGCTGGAGAAAGCTCGTGATATCGCAGCCTCTACAGTTACTACACTTCCCACAGGAATACTATGGGTAAAAGCTACGTGGTTTACTGATACTGTTACTGTAGCGCAGCCCGAATGCCTTTGCGAGGCAATACTTGCTGCTCTATCCATACGAGCAAGCAGTTCGCCCCCAAACATAGCGTTTAGGTGATTAGCTTCACCAGGCAATACCAAATCGGTCATCACAGTGCGTGATGCCGAAGGTGTTTTCTTTTCCATATTTATTGTGTGAGTATCCACCCACCGTCAAGTTTCTTTTTCTCTTTATTATTTTTAATCTCAGTTTGCAGTGCTTTAGCTTCGTCCATAGTATCAAAGCCACCATAGCTCACTTGCACCAATCCTTTAGCATTAGTCCCCAATACAAAAGCAGATTTATAGCCTAATTTATGCAGTTCTTTCACGCGTTTTTGGGCATTTTTATCTTCTTTAAAAGCCCCTGCTATCACTTGGTATTTCTTGCTTGCCATAGCACTGTTGCTACTGCTACTGCCCTTGCCACCATTTGTTGTAGCGGCAGTACTAGCGCTATTGTTACTACCTGCTGATGCTGTACTTCCTGCACTACTACCGCTATTGCTACTACCTGCCGATGCGGTACTACCACTACTTGCCGTAGTAGTCTTGGTTTCGGTAGCAGCTGCATTAGTACTTGTTTTTACTTTCACTTTTTCTACAGGCATAGGCACAGTAGGCATCGTAATGGGAGGCGTAAATACCCCAGCCTCACTCAGTTTTTGGTTGAGGCGTTCTTGCACCAAGCTGTCATTTACTACAAATTGGTTATCAGCCTCGCCTCCTTCTTTAGTTATCTTTTCACCAAAGAAAAGGTAAGCCCCATAAGCCAAGATAAGTAGCCCTACAGCAGCTACAGCAGTATATTTCACATAAGGGCGTAGCTTAAAGCCGCCTTTGCTACTTTTTTCTTTTTTAGCTTTTTTACCTTTGTCGGCAGGAACTTCGGGAGTAAGATCCTGAGTGATTGGGCTTTCTACCAAAGGCATTTCTTCTTCAGGTGGTAGGGTATGGGTAGGGTTAAGTGTGGGTTTTATTTCATTTGTTTGCATACTCGCATTAGGGATTTCGTGAGGTATAAAAGGAGTCATACCGAACGAGTCGGTAAGATAATTTACATCATCTGCGGGGGTGAAAGAAACACGTCCTTCACCTATTTGTTGCAAAGTGCCTATTTTATCCAGCACCAATGGCTGATTTTGTTGTAAAATGCGTTTCCAGCCATCTACAGCAAGGTTTATATAATCTTCAACAAGGTTATAGTCTATGCCCGATTGTTCCGATACGTATTTTACGAGCAATCCGTCATTAGAATTAAGGCTGGGGTTAAAAGTTAATTCGCGTTTTGGTGGGGCAAATGATTTGTCATCGGCAATTGTTGCCGATTTTCTATTGGATATAAAAGCACCAAAGCGAGGTATGATCACACATTGGCTTTTATATAGTAATTCTTCTATGTATACGTTTAAGTCCTTCATCAATAAAAGTTATAAGGTAATGTGGTCTTGCCAAGAATCGAACTTGGATCTAAAGTTTAGGAAACTTCTATTCTATCCGTTGAACTACAAGACCTTCTTTCTCAGAAAATTTGCTGCAAAAGTATAAAATATTTTTTAAATAACAATGTTTTTTTTCATTTTAACGAACCTCCATATTGTAATATGCTGATTTATAGCATTTAAAAGTACAAACTACACACCCCCTGCCTCCACTTATTTCTCCGAGCTTCCTCCGAGCTTCCTCCGAACCTTCAGCGAAGGTTGAGCGAAGGATGAGCGAAGGATAAGCGAAGGTTGAGCGAAGGATAAAAGCCTGTGCGGCTCGCACCGAGCTGGCGCAGCCGAGTATGTGACGAAGGATAAGCGCAGCCGAGTATGTGAAGCCCGTGCGGCTCGCACCGAAGGATAAAGTGTCATATCAAAAATATTTATTACCTTTGCACTCCAAAATAATTAATATGAGTACTCTATCATTATTGCTTTCAGGCTCTAAGTCGGAAAGTAACCGCGCACTGCTGTTGCAAGCACTCTTCCCCGATATGACTATCGGCAACCTCGCTATTGCCGATGACACTCGCATCTTCCAAAAAGCACTACTCAATATGAGTCCGCTATTTGATGTACACCACGCAGGAACAGCAATGCGTTTTCTTACAGCTTATTTTGCTACCCAGCGAGGGGTAGACCTTACCTTATTGGGCTCTGAACGAATGTGCGAACGCCCTATAGGCGTATTGGTGGAGGCACTCAGGGCATTGGGAGCTGATATTACTTATACCCAAAACGAAGGATACCCCCCACTACGCATCAGAGGGCGAGCCTTAAAAGGCAGCCAAGTAAGCTTGCGCGGCGATGTAAGTAGCCAATACGCTTCGGCACTACTGCTCATTGCCCCTTCATTACCTAAAGGACTGACGCTGAACCTCACAGGCGAAATCACCTCATTGCCATATTTGCAAATGACGGTGCGTTTTCTGCAATATATGCTGGGCGAAAATGTGGCGCAGTTTGTAGATGAGCACACCATTATAGTAAAGCCTTGCGATGAACTGCTGCACGACCATTGGCAGGTGGAATCGGATTGGTCATCGGCATCGTATTGGTATAGTTGCGTGGCACTTTCGCAAGTGGGCACTCAGCTAAAATTATCACACTTCAAACAAGATAGCTTGCAGGGCGACAGCGCTTTGCAGCAATTATACCTCCCGCTGGGCGTACGCACTATTTTTCAAGGAACTACCCTTGTGATTGAAAAAGTAAGCACCCCTACAACCGCTCATTACACAGCACACCTAAACAACACCCCCGATATTGCGCAAACCATTGCGGTAACTTGCTTAGGCTTGGGCATTGGGGCTACCCTCACAGGCTTGCACACCCTAAAAATAAAAGAAACCGACCGTTTGCAGGCTCTGAAAAACGAGATGGAAAAATTGGGAGCAGCGGTAACTATTACAGAAGACAGTTTAGAACTGGCAGCGGGGGCACAGCTGGGTAGTGGGGTGAGTATCAGCACCTATAACGACCACCGTATGGCAATGGCATTCGCCCCTTTATTACTAAAAACCGACTTTGAGATAGCCGATAAGGAGGTAGTAAGCAAATCGTATCCTAACTTTTGGGACGATTTTGCAGAGGTGATGGAATTTTGTAAATAACTGAATATAAATCATTTACGATGTTTCGAAAAAAATAAAGGGATAAAAAAGATAAAAAAAAATGCTAACATAGTGTTTATTAAATAATTAATTACTATCTTTGCACCCTGAAAAAAGATTTTGCCACAGACGAATATACATATATAAAAATATAACTATGACAAAAGCAGAGATTGTATCAAAGATTTCAGAAAAACTGGGTCTTGATAAAACAGAAGTTCAGCAAACAGTTGAGAACTTTATGCAAGAGGTAATCAACTCATTAGAAAAAGGAGAAAACGTGTATTTAAGAGGTTTTGGAAGCTTTATTATCAAAACCCGTGCAGAAAAAACAGGTCGTAATATTTCTAAAAATACAACCTTGAAAATACCCGCACACAACATACCTTCATTCAAGCCTGCCAAAGTGTTTGTAGAAGGTGTAAAGAAAAAAGTACAAGTAAATTAATAATCATATAAAAATAATTAAGTTATGCCAAGCGGAAAAAAAAGAAAAAGACATAAAGTGGCTAACCACAAACGTAAGAAAAGAGCGAGAGCTAATCGCCACAAAAAGAAAAAGTAGTGTAATACTACTTTTTCTTGCTTAAAATTAGCGGTATTATTTAGCATAGTATTGTGAATATAATGCCATAACAAGTACCTTGATTTATTAACTAAAAAAATCCAACAAAGTGGAAAAAGAATTAATCATACGTTCTGGTTCCTCTTACATAGATTTTGCTTTGTTGCGTGACGGTAGGCTTATTGAGCTTCACAAAGAAGAAGATACCGATGGGCTTGGCGTGGGAGATATTATGCTGGCAAAAGTGCGCAAGCCTATACAAGGGCTAAACGCTGCTTTTGTGAATGTAGGGCACGAAAAAGATGCTTTCTTGCATTATCACGATTTAGGACCTCAGCTATCATCACTACTCAAGTTCCTGAAACAAGTAATATCGGGCAAACAAAAAGACTTTTCCTTAAAGGACTTTCCCTTAGAACCCGATATTGACAAAAACGGTACTGTAGCCGATGTGCTGAAACCCAATCAACCTATATTGGTACAAATCGTAAAAGAGCCTATCTCTACCAAAGGACCTCGCATCAGTTCTGAACTCTCTATTGCGGGGCGTTATTTGGTATTAGTGCCTTTCTCCGACCGCATTTCTATTTCACAAAAAATAGGAAGCCGTACCGAGAAGGAACGCCTCAGAAAGTTACTACAAAGCATTAAGCCTAAAGGCTTTGGGGTGATTGTACGCACCGTAGCCGAAGGTAAAAAAGTAGCGGAATTAGACAAAGATTTACAAAATTTGTTCAATCGTTGGGTTTTAATGTGCCGAAAAATCCAAAAAGCAACTTACCCCTCGAAGGTAATGAGCGAGGTGAACAGAACAGGTGCAATATTGCGCGATATGTTTAACGACACCTTTACTGCCATACAAGTAGATAACGAACAATTGTATGAGCAAATAAAAAAATACGTGCAAGAAATAGCCCCCGAAAAGGAAAATATAGTGAAACTTTATCGCTCATCGGTACCTATATTTGAGAAGTTTCACATAGAAAGGCAAATAAAAACTGCTTTTGGGCGTACAGTATCAATGCCTAAAGGGGCTTACTTAGTAATAGAACACACCGAAGCACTGCACGTGATAGATGTGAATAGCGGCAACCACTCCAATAAAAATAACGACCAAGAGGCGACCGCTTTATCGGTAAACCTGATAGCAGCTACCGAAATAGCACGACAACTACGCCTAAGGGATATGGGAGGTATCATCGTGGTAGATTTTATTGATATGAGCAATAGTGATAATAGGCGTATCCTATTTGACCACCTACGCGATGAAATGGCTGAAGACCGTGCTAAACACAAAATACTCCCTCCTAGCAAATTTGGATTGATACAAATTACAAGGCAACGAGTGCGACAAGAACTCAACATTAAAACCAAAGAAGAAAATCCAAGCAAAGAGGGTGAAATAGAAGCCCCAATCGTTCTGATTGATAAAATCAACATAGAACTTGAAAGCATTATTAAGGAGGAAGCCTATAAAGGGCAAATTGTGCTGAACGCACACCCTTTTATAGCGGCTTATATTACTAAGGGTCTGTTCTCTATCCGTTTTAAATGGTTTTTAAAATACAAGCGATGGATAAAGGTGTTACCCCGAGACGCTTATACTTATTTAGAATATCGTTTTAAAACCAAAGAAGGGACTCCTCTTTAAACCTACTAAAAAACAAAGCTGCCTAAAATACTTGGGCAGCTTTTTACATATCGGTAAATAACAAATTAACAATAAAAACAATTATGATTGTATTATCAACAAAAAAACTAAGCGATGCCCAAAAAGCACCGCTATTGGCACAAGGTGTTACTATTGTAGAACACGATTTTATCAGGACACTGCCTGTAAAAATTAAGGAGCTAAACCCTCCGTATAGTGCTTTGGTATTTACCAGCAAAAATGCTGTGAATAGCTTCTTGCAACACCCCGAAGCTGAAAAGCTAAAAAACGTACCCGTGCTATGTGTAGGGCAAAAAACAGCCGAACTGCTTACCGAAGCTGGCTTTACGGTAGAACACAGCGAGCCTTATGCTGCCTTGCTTGTAGATTATATGAAAGCCGATTTAGCTCGCTTTCAGCAAATGGAGAAGATTGCTTTTTTTGTAGGCACCAGCAAGCTACCTACCCTTCCCAACTTTTTTGCTGAAAACGCTATCAATGTAGAAGAAATATTAGCTTACCAATCGGTTCCTGCACCGCGCATTATAGATGAGCAGCCCGATATTATCTTGTTTTTCAGCCCTTCGGCAATTGTAAGCTATTGTATTTGCAATTTGGTGCGTACCGAGAAGGTATTTTGTATAGGCACCACCACTGCCGATACGGCACAACACTTTTGGCAAGACCTCACCATTGCCGATGTGCCTACTATAGACAGTGTAATAGAAGGTGTGGTACGTTCTCTTAAAGCTTAATATCTTTTATTTGCAGCTGTAAAGTAGTATTGCCGTTCCAATATTGTTCTTCAAGAGTATAGACAATTTGGAAAGGAATACCAGAGCGCACTATAGGGAGTTTATCGGCTAAATGGAAACCTATGGCTGAGAAGAATTTGGTGCTACCTACTTGGCGAAGGCTTAGGCGCAGGTGGCTATTGTCTTTGCCTATACATTGAGCAACGCCTGTATCTACTACGTTATTGGCGTAGAACACGGGGCTGAGATTCATAGGACCGAAAGGCTCAAAGCGTTTTATGTTGTTATATAAGTTTAGGCTGAGCTGTTGTAAAGGCAAATAAGTATCTATAAGCAGTTTAGGTGTAAGGCAATCGGGGGGAATGGTTTGAGCTACTACCCGTTCAAAAGTCTCTTTAAAGAGCGGGTATTGTTCGGGGCGAAGTGTAAGCCCCGCCGCATAGGTATGTCCGCCAAATTGCTCTATACAGTCTTGGCATTGTTCTAAAGCCTCGTAAATATCAAAACCACTTACCGAGCGTGCCGAAGCAGCGTATTTATCACCACTTTGGGTAAAAACCACCGTAGGGCGATAATAATGTTCTATAAGGCGTGAGGCAACAATACCAATAACCCCTTTATGCCACTGCGGATTGAACACCACAGTAGTATAACGCTGTTGTTCGTTATTAGCTTCAATAGCCGCCAGTGCTTCGGCAGCGATAGTAGTATCCAATTCCTTACGTTCTTGATTAAGGTTATCAATAAATTTCACTTTATCGATAGCCTTTTTTTTATTGTTTTCAGTAAGAAGATTTACTGCATAAATACCTTTTTCAATCCGACCTGCTGCATTGATGCGAGGTGCCGCCTTAAACACCACATCACTAGTATTGATATTCCCTTGATGCTGCCCAAAAAGAGCCTTTACCCCTTCGGAAGGCTGAGTGTTGAGCTGTTGCAAACCGAAGTGCATTAGGATGCGGTTTTCGCCCGTCATAGGGACAATATCGGCAGCAGTGGCTATGGCTACCAAATCGAGTAGCGGGAGGAGTTCTTCAAAGGGTTGCTGAATGTGTTGCTGGTAAGCCTGTGCTATTTTGAAGCCCAACCCACAACCACAAAGTTCTTTGTAAGGGTATGGGCAATCAGCTTGGTGAGGGTCGAGAACAGCAACCGCATCGGGAATGTCATCGGAAGGGCGATGATGGTCGGCAATGATAAAATCGATACCTTTTTGGGTAGCATAAGCGACTTTATCCACTGCTTTGATGCCACAATCTAAGGCGATAATCAGGTTACAACCTTGAGCAGCGGCATAGTCTATCCCTTGAAAAGAAACCCCATAGCCCTCTGTATAGCGGTCGGGGATATACGTAAGTAAGTGAGGAGTGTGCTTGCTGAAGTAGCGGTATATTAGCGAGACAGCCGAAGTGCCATCAACATCGTAATCGCCATAAATGAGGATACGCTCTTGGGCAGCAATAGCTTTCTGTATTCTATCAATTGCTTGTTGCATACCCTTCATTAGGAAAGGATTGTGCAACAATTGCAACGAAGGGTTCAGGAAGTGATAAGCCTCATCGCGCGTGCTAATGCCACGCAGTGCCAACAAAGTATCAAAAGGCGGTTTAAAGCCTATTTGGCGAAGAGTATCAATTATTTGCGAGGGTGGTAACGGTTTGAAATCCCAATGATAGTTCATAAAGGTGGTTATTTAGCTTCCCAAATAAGATTTAAGGGTTTTATTACGTGAAGGGTGTTTTAGGCGGCGTATGGCTTTTTCTTTTATTTGGCGCACACGTTCGCGGGTAAGGTCAAAAGTTTCACCTATTTCTTCAAGCGTCATAGCGTGCTGGTCGCCAAGCCCAAAATACAAGCGCAACACATCAGCCTCACGAGGGGTAAGGGTTTCTAAAGAGCGTTCTATTTCGGTACGCAATGAGGCGAGCATCAACTCCTTATCGGGGTTGGGTGATTCATTACTACGTATCACATCATAAAGGTTAGAGTCCTCACCCTCTACCAAAGGAGCGTCCATAGAGATATGTCTGCCTGCGTTTTTCATCGATTCTTTTACATCGTTTACCGACATATCCAGCTCTTTAGCAATTTCTTCAGCCGAAGGAACACGCTCGTTAGCCTGCTCCAAATAAGCATACATCTTATTGATTTTGTTGATAGAGCCAATTTTATTGAGCGGAAGGCGTACAATACGCGATTGCTCTGCCAACGCTTGTAGTATGGATTGGCGTATCCACCACACAGCGTAGGAGATGAATTTGAAGCCACGAGTTTCGTCAAAACGTTGAGCCGCTTTTATAAGTCCCAAGTTTCCCTCATTGATAAGGTCGGGGAGGGTGAGCCCTTGGTTTTGGTATTGTTTAGCTACCGATACCACAAAGCGCAAGTTTGCTTTTGTGAGCTTTTCCAATGCTGCATTATCGCCTGCTTTGATGCGTTGTGCCAATTCTACCTCCTCATCAGCAGTAATAAGATCTACCCTGCCTATCTCTTGTAAATACTTATCAAGTGATGCAGTTTCGCGGTTTGTTACCTGTTTTGTGATTTTTAATTGCCTCATTCAGAAAAAATATTTAAATTTGTACTTTTAAATAAGACTCTTATTGGTCTTACATTGCCTATTATACGAGTAAAACGGCGTGTATGTTACAACAAGGTGTAAAATTAACAATAGTTTAACAATGAAGTATAGTTTTATCATTCCTATTTATAACCGTCCTGATGAGCTTGATGAGCTTTTGCAAAGTTTGACAGCGCAACAATACAATGATGATTTTGAAGTAGTGGTAGTAGATGACGGTTCGCCGCAGCCCTTAGAAGCTATATGCTTGCGCTATCCTTTAATGGACATCAGCTATTACCACAAAGCAAATACGGGTCCTGGGGATTCGCGTAATTACGGTATGCAGCGGGCGAAACACGACTATTTTATCATCTTAGATTCTGACTGTATTGTGCCTCCGCACTACTTGGCTACAGTAGACGCTTACTTGCAAAACCACTATGTGGACTGCTTTGGCGGGGCTGATGCTGCCAATGCTCAATTTACGGATATTCAAAAGGCGATAAATTATGCTATGACTTCTTTGCTAACCACAGGGGGCATACGTGGCAACAAACGCCGCGTACAGCGTTTTGAGCCTCGCAGCTTCAATATGGGGCTTTCGCGCCGAGCTTTTGAAGCTACTATGGGCTTTAAGCATATACACCCAGGTGAAGACCCCGATTTGGTTATCCGCTTGTGGGGGGCTGGTTTTCAGACGGCTTTTATTCCCAATGCTTACGTTTATCACAAAAGGCGTATTTCGTGGGGCAAGTTTAGGGTGCAAGTGAATAAATTTGGGCAAACGCGTGCCATACTGAACTATTGGCACCCCCACACACGCAAACTTACTTTTTGGTTTCCTACGCTCTTCAGTATAGGTTTTTTGGTAGCTATAACAGCACTTTTTATGGGGTTTAGCTTCTTTTGGTGGTGTTATATGGGGTATTTTACGATTATTTATATAGATAGTGCGCTAAAAAACAGGAGTTTGGTAATAGGAGCACTTACTTTATGGGCTGTATTGCTGCAATTTTTTAGTTATGGAGTAGGTTTTTTGTGGGCTACGCTTAAGATTTTGTTGGTAAAGAAACCTGTAGAGGTACTATTCCCGAAGTTGTTTTTTTGAATTTTGAATTGGAGAGAGAAGTTAACATCTCTCCTTTAACACATACTTCGCTGCACCAGCTCGCGGACTTCTCTTCAAAAAGGGGGGGGAATGGGTAGAATTAGCGAGGCGGCTCAGTAACAATAAAAAGAGGATGTCTAACAAAAGATATCCTCTTTTTATTTGCATTTTGGAGTGTGTCTGAGAAAAGTTTTGTTTTGTGAGGGCGATTTGCCAATCGCCCCTACAATGTGAATAAAAGTGATTGATTATCAGAGCGATTAACTTTGTCAAACTTTGAAAGTTTGACAAAGTGCGTGGTGCAATCATACTTTTAAAACTTTTCGGACAGTCTCTAAGTCTTGTATTCCCTTTTTTCCGTTGGTCTTAAATTCCCTTGTAGTTTTGGGCTTCTAATAGTTTCTTCTCGGAGGATGGGTCTAAACCTAATGATTTAATATCCAAACTATCTCTAAGGGACTGATGTAATACAAAAGGGGTTCCTTCTTCAATATATTCTTTTGTTGAATATTTGTCTACTTTATAACCCGTTGTGCATTTTGATTTTAAAAAAATAAAAAAAGTTGTTCATTTGATTAAAAAATCGTATATTTGATTGAATTCCAAACAATTAAATATAATGAACAACTTGGAGCAAAGTTACAAAAAAATTCTTGAAGTATTATCAAAATTCTTTGGAAAGAAACTTCAAAATTATCAAAGAAGAAAACCTAAAATGTCTGATTTAGAAGTAGTTAGTTTAGCTCTAACTGCTGAATACTTGAGTATAGATTCTGAGTGTCAGTTGTTTAGAAAAATACCTGAATCTATCAAAAGTAAAATTGAAAGAAGTGTTTTTAATCGTAGAAGAAGAAAATTATTCCCTTATATAGAGCAAATTAGGACTAAAATTGCACAACATTTTAACGAATTTGAAGATGTTTTTATGGTAGATAGTATGCCTCTGAAAGTCTGTGAAAACTCAAGAGCAAAACGCTCACATATATGTAAGGAGTTTGATTATTCAAGCCCTGATTTTGGCTATTGTGCTTCTCAAAAGCTATATTATTATGGATATAAGTTACACGCTATCTGTTCTTTAAATGGAATTTTTCAGTCTATCGATATGAGTCCTGCTTCGGTTCACGATATCCGATATCTTAATGATGTGAAAGAACAATTGTCAAACTGTACTTTGATAGGGGATAAAGGTTATCTCTCAGCAGAAGTACAAATAGATTTGTTCAACTATGCTAATATTCAATTAGATACACCTAAAAGGACTAATCAAAAAGACTACAGACCTCAATTTAGGCTCTTTAAAAAAAACGAAAACGAATAGAGACTTTATTTTCCCAACTGTGTGATCAATTTATGATAAAACGTAATTATGCAAAATCATTTGAAGGTTTTAAAACACGGATATTCAGCAAGATAACATCTTTAACATTGATACAATACATCAATAAGTTTATATTAAATAGAGAAATCCACAATCTAAAAGCCTCTATTATTTAAAATGCACAACGGGTTAATAAAAATAAGTTTTTTTTTCATTTTTAGATAGGTATTTAATAATAGACAATACTCCTTGTATTGTGCCTTACACAATGGGAAGATGAAAGCATCATTCTTAATTTGTTGATTTGCAAATTTCTAAATTTGCAAATTATAGGGCAAAGGTAGTGTATAATTAGGAAATGAGCAAATTTAGGGGTGAGAGCAGTGGGAGTAGTGAGAGTAATCGGAGTAATGGGGTGCGAGCCGCACGGGCGGTTTTTTAGGGAGCAGTGGGAATAATGGGAGTAATGGGAGTAATGGGAGTTGTGAGAGTAATGGGAGTAGTGGGAGTAGTGGGAATAATGGGAGTAATGGGGGGCGAGCCGCACGGGCAAATTTGCACGAGCTACAAGCTCTATTTATAGTAGGCACGAGCTACAAGCTCGCGCCAGCGGGGGAATGCCTCGTTAGCGGTGCCTACCACCGAACATTTCTATCCGCTATTGGTTGCCCTTGGTGCCGCAGGAAAAGAGCGAAAAGTTACTGTATGGAATGAGTACAGAGAATTGGGGAGTATGTCGATGACCTCCTATTTGTTTGAGTAGTAACAGACTTTTTGAATATCTTTTCTATTTCTGAAATATCCATATTATATACAACAGAAAGAGTTTTCTCTATTGTTACCATTTGTGCAACAGCTTGTTGCATAAATGTATCTTTCTGTTTTTCAATACGCTGTACTTGAGTATGTTCTATAATGGTTATTCTCTATTTTTGATGATAAATACGTCATTACGATAGTAAGTATTGTGAGCGAACAAAGCAAATTTCAATTGTGGGTGAGTATAGACATCGTATTTCCCACAATTTTCCAAAATACCTCCGTACATCTGAAAGTAATTGGTCTTATCTTTCATTATATTTGTATGGCGAATAGGACTATTATAGATACTTTCTTTGTTTTTAAGACCAAAAGTTTGTCCGTTTACTTGTAGTGTAAAGAAGAAGATACCATTTTTCCAAGTGGTAAGATAAGATCCAGAACCACCGCCAATATTAGACCCCCAATCACCATCCCTTTCTTCTACTTTAAAATATTCAGGGATAATTTTATCGCGCTTTTTACTTTTCTCTTTGGGCATAAACTCTCTTTTATCACGTGAGAAGATGCTAATACATTTTCCTTCTTGTAGTTCTTTTTCATCAGAGTCTTCCCCCCAACCATATTTTAGATGTAAAATATGATAATAGTACATATTTTCAGGAAAATAGCTCCATTTATTATCTTTAAAAAAGTAAAAGTTACCATCTACAAAATCGTAATAAGGCGATTTACCTTTTATCTCTGTTAAGTAAAAGTTATACTGAGCTTCTTCATCCCACTCTTCAGAATGAGGAACTAATTCCATTGCTTTAAACGACTTATCGCCGTCTATTAACCAAGAACAATAACGTTTCCCCTTAAAATCCATAAGATAATCTCCATAAAATCCATCTAAAAGACTTTCTGTACCATCTGATTGTTTGGTTTCTATTTTATCAATAACATTTGCATAAACGTCATACTTTAAGTAACCTAAGGGGTTGTCATCACCTACGATAAGTTCATTTTTTTGATTGACAAAAGCACCTCTCATCATTTTAAATTTCACCATAGTATTTCCTTCATAAGAAATAGAATCTTGATGAATATCCGCATATTTTTTGTACTTTGAAGGTAAGATTGCATCGGAAATTCTTTTCTCAACAGCATTGGTTAAAGAACATCCTACTAAAATATATACCACAAATACAATTCCTACGATTAAAAAGCATATTTTTAACATCATTCTTATTTTAAAATTGAATTAACACCACAAAAATAGCAAATAATTTCAAATTGGCAAATTAGCACATTATTTAACCTCCTTCATTTTATTTAAGTTTTCTTCAAAAGCGCGCAGAGTCTCAGGGGTTGCGTTAGGGGCAAGTGAATAAATTTGGGCAAACGCGTGCCATACTGAACTATTGGCACCCCCACACACGCAAACTTACTTTTTGGTTTCCTACGCTCTTCAGTATAGGTTTTTTGGTAGCTATAACAGCACTTTTTATGGGATTTAGCTTCTTTTGGTGGTGTTATATGGGGTATTTTACGATTATTTATATAGATAGTGCGCTAAAAAACAGGAGTTTGGTAATAGGAGTACTTACTTTATGGGCTGTATTGCTGCAATTTTTTAGTTATGGAGTAGGTTTTTTGTGGGCTACGCTTAAGATTTTCTTAGTAAAGAAACCTATAGAGGTACTATTCCCGAAGTTGTTTTTTGAATTTTGAAGTAGAATTGGCAGGCGGCTAAATTTAGTGTAAGATTTTGTTTTTATTGAAATATATATTATCTTTGCAAAAAACATAGAGATATGAATGCGATAACTATACAAGCAACTATTAGTAATGCAGATTTTCCTATAATTCAACATCTATTTGAAAGACTTAAAATAAAAACTACTATTTTAGATACTTCCCCAATAGATAATAAGAAAAAAACTATCCCTACAGAAAAATCTATTCCTAATGAGGAAACCCATAAGGCTTTTGTAGAGATGAGAGAAAACAGACATTCTATAAAGGGATATACTGATGTAAATCTAATGGTTAAAGATATTTTAGAAGAAGATGATGATTCTTCAATGTCTGAGAAAGAGTATTTTACAATGATTGATAGGGCAAGAGCAGGAAAAAAACACGAAATTAGTCGTGAAGAGATGAGAAAGATGCTTATGGGAGGATTAAAAAATGAATTTGCAGCTAATGCATAGCAGTTATAACAGCAGAAAAGGAGCAAAATAAGTAATATAAAGTGCCTATTGTTTTTCTAATAGGCTCTGTAACAAATAAAAGAGGATGTCTAACAAAAGATATCCTCTTTTTATTTGCATTTTGGAGTGTGACTGAGAAAGTTTTGTTTTGTGAGGGCGATTTGCCAATCGCCCCTACAATGTAAATAAAAGTAATTGATTATCAGAGCGATTAACTTTGTCAAACTTTGAAAGTTTGACAAAGTGCGTGGTGCAATCATACTTTTAAAACTTTTCGGACAGTCTCTAAGTCTTGTATTCCCTTTTTTCCGTTGGTCTTAAATTCCCTTGTAGTTTTGGGCTTCTAATAGTTTCTTCTCGGAGGATGGGTCTAAACCTAATGATTTAATATCCAAACTATCTCTAAGGGACTGATGTAATACAAAAGGGGTTCCTTCTTCAATATATTCTTTTGTTGAATATTTGTCTAGTTTATAAACATAAATATCCCCTATATACATTATAGCAAAATCATATTTTGGATCATCTATGCCAAAATAGATATCCTTAGGAAATCCATCCCTATCTTTAGCACAAAAAAATTTAGTTTTTGCTATTTTTTCTGCTTCTTTAATTTCCTCTTTACTATTCTCTACAACTGTTTCCCAACGATTAGGATAAGTATTTTTCAACAACTCCTCTATAGAAGAATACTCGTCCTTTAAAATATCTTCCCTACGAGGAATTCTATAAATATCATCATACTCTTTGAATAATTTGGCAACTGTAGTGTTTGAAAAACTTTCTTTTTCGTTAGACACTACAGAATCTTGCCCCTTTCCTGTCTCTCCTGTTCCTGATGTGTTTGTACTTGAACAAGCGCACACAAAAAGGACTAAGAGAAAAACACTAATTTTTTTAATTTGTCTTTTCATATTTATAACCTTTTTAATTTAGTGCAAAGATACAATATTTTTTTAATACTAACGAATTAAAATAAAGATTACGGGTGAGAAGGGTTATGAATTATGAATTGGCAGGGCGGCTTCTGTATTAAAATTAATCATTAATAATTCATAATTTATTTGTATCTTTGCCCCTCAAATAGCTTTTTATGTATTGGACAAAATATCTTTTCTATATATTTTTTATCTCGTTATGGGTTTGCCCCTCTATATCGTGGGCACAGATTGATGATATTAAGCGTTTTAATAAGAGTTCGGATCATTCATACGATACCAATTCGTATGAGAACGACTCTTACAACAATTCGTACAATAATTCGTACGACAATCGCTATAATAGGGATAATAACCGCAACAATAATGATAAAGAGGGACTTGGCTTTAAGAGTTTGCGCCCTAAAAAGAAAAAAGACAGTATTACCTTTACAGCTAATGACTACAAAATCATCACTTACTTGCGGGATACTACAGTTATAGACACTTCTATAAGTATGGCAAAATATTACCGCAACAACGCTTGGCAAAAGGATTTGTTTGGCAAAATGCCAATGGGTAATATGGCGCAACCTTACAACTCACTTAGCTACGATTTTAGAAGGCGTGCTTACTTACCTGATATGGGGGCTACAGCCAAAAAACAGCTGTACCTAACTCCTGAAGAGATTACTTATTACTATATCCCTACGCCTGTTTCACAATTTTCATACAAAACGGGTATGGAACAGGGGCAGAACTTGGATGTGCTTTTCTCGGCTAACTTAACGCCTCAGTTTAATTTTTTTATAGCTTATAGGGGATTGCGTTCGCTGGGGAAATATAGGCGTGCCCTTGTGAGTAATGGTAATTTTAGAACGGGTTTCAGCTATGTATCTACCAACAAAAAATACACTGTATTTACGCATTACGCTACTAACGACACTTATAGCCAAGAGAACGGGGGGATTGTTACCCTCAGTCAGTTTGAAGGGGGGGAACGCGTTTTTAAAAACCGCGCTACTATAAATATCAACTTATTGGACGCTGAAAATAACCGCGAAAGCAAGCGTTTTTTTCTGCAACACGACTATGCTTTATTGCGTACTTCGGACTCGCTAAAAACTAATAAACAGTTGCGCTTTAGGCATCTTTTTAGCTATGAAAAAGAACACTACAACTTTAAACAAAGCCGTAGCAATAGTTTTTTGGGTGATGCTTTTGTAAGTGAAAGTTTGCTGGATAGTGTAAACCTGAGAAAAATGACTAACAAACTAGGGGTGGAAGTGGAATTGCCTTATTTGGGCAAAACATTCCTCTTTGCAAACGCGTACCATTACAACTACTTTTTCCCTAATGCTTACTACGTATCGGGGGTATTGCAACGCCGCCAAATAAAGGATACGGATATGAGTTTGGGGGTAGAATGGCACAAAAAGGTGAAGGGTTTTAGCATAGATGCACAGGGGGAACAGACTTTTATTGGCAAAATGACGGGTACGCACCTTGCAGCAACGTTGGCTTATGCTTTCAACGCTGAAAATAAACTATCGGCGGGAATGACACTACACTCGGCGATGCCTAACTTTAACTTTTTGCTTTACCAAAGTGATTACAAGCGTTTTAACTGGAATAACTACGATAGTTTTCAGAAAGAAAACTACCAAACTCTTTACGGAAGCGTGCGTACACAATGGGGGGAAGCGCATTTGGACATTACAAATATTAATAATTATACTTATTTTGCAAGCGAAGGTAGAGGCATTGTGCGTCCGCAGCAATATAGTGGCAACATACAATACTTACAACTGAAATTGTACAAAGACATCAGGGTAGGCAAGTTTGGACTTGACAACACTATTTTGTACCAACAGGTAGTGCAAGATAGCAAGGTGCTGAATGTGCCTACAATAGTAACTCGCAATAGTTTGTATATCAAAACGCCGATGTTTCAGCGAGCAATGATACTGCAAGCGGGTATCGGACTGAATTACTTCACAAAATACTACGCTAATGAATACAATCCATTATTGGGTGAATACGCAACCCAAACGGAAAGGAAAATAGGCAACTTTCCTGCGCTTGACTTGTTTATCAACGCTAAAGTGCGCACAATGCGTATCTTCTTTTCATTGGAACAATGGCAAGTGCCTATTAGTAATATTAGCTGGATGCCTTTGGGCAATCCGTATCGCTACTACAGTACGCCAACCCAACCTTATAGGGACTTTATACTGCGACTGGGTATCAATTGGAACTTATTTAATTAATAACTAAACATTATTTTTACATAAATATGACAGAAAAGAGTAATAAGACGATTTTTGATGCACAGGTATTGGGGCATCCGGCGGGATTATTTGTGTTGTTTTTCACTGAAATGTGGGAACGTTTTTCATTTTACGGTATGCGGGTATTGCTTGTCAATTTCTTGACAATGACGCTTATTGGTTATAATCCTGGTTGGGCTTGGAGCACAGAAAACGCTGGGGCTCTTTTTGGCACTTATGTAATGTTGCTTTACCTTACGCCTATATTGGGGGGTATCATAGCTGATAAACTTACAGGCTACCGCTGGGCGGTAATCATTGGGGCTGTGATAATTACAATGGGACACGCTTCGATGGCTTTTGAAACTGAAAAATCACTTTACTTGGGACTAGCATTGCTAGTGATAGGAACAGGGTTCTTTAAACCTAATATGGTGTCGTTTGTTTCGGAAATGTACAAGTATTTGCCTGAAAAAAAGGATGCTGCTTATACAATCTTCTATATGGGGGTTAATTCGGGGGCTTTTTTTGGAATGATGCTCTGCGGCTATTTGGCTGAACGTATTGGCTGGAGCTGGGGCTTTGGCTTGGCAGGTATTTTTATGCTTTTGGGAACGATTCAGTTTTGGTTTGCCAAACCTCTTTTTGGGGAAATAGGGAATGTGCCTTCATCTGAGCAAAAACAACAAACAACGGCTAAGTCTGAAACGACACTTAAAGACGAAGACAAACGCAATCCTTTTACCTTAATAGACAAATTGCTCATTGCCTTTACAGCTATTATTGGGGTGGGCTATGCGCTAAATGACCCTCTGTCGAAAATATGGAAAGTAGACTTGTTCCGCTGGGCTGCTACTGACAGCCTAAAAGGGCAATACGTGGTGGTAATTGTTGCTCTTATTGCTTTCTTTTTTGTAGTGGGCAGTCGCATTATGCGTTATACCAAAGTGGTGCGCGATCGTATGCTTACGGTGGTGATATTTGGTTTTTTTGTAGTGTTTTTCTGGCTGTCTTTTGAACAAGGAGCTTCTTCGCTTATTATCTTTGCACGGGATAGTGTAGAACGCGAACTGCACGGCACTTGGGCAATTGCCTATAACATTTGCAACGCTTTGCTAACGCTCATACCGCTGCTACTGATTAGCTATGTGATGTTCTTGCTTATCAAAAGGACTTATAAACAAATACTGCCTGCTATTGTGATGTTGGTGCTATGTTTTGCTTTGGTGTGGAGTATTGTGGGCTGGATGTTTAAACGGGACTTTAACACGACTGCTTACAACGTTACTTATATGGCATACGAAATTGCTAATGACGATGGCTCTATTACTTATGTACCCGTAACGGAATACAATGCGAATGCGAGTGCCTACTTAGGCAAAAAAAAGGTGGAACGCAGTACTATTATAGGTGTTGCTGACCTGCAACTGAAGGAAGGTTCGCCCATAAAACTACTGAGTAAAAACAATAAAAACACTTCGTTTGGCTTTGTAGATGCTTCTAAAGAAGTGTGGGCAAAACAGCACGCTGCCTCTATTGGGGCTAAAGACAGCGGACTGATACCTGCGCAAGTGAAAGAAGTGCGCGACAATTGGGTGGAGGTAACCGTGTCGTGGTTTTCAATACTAAACTCATTTTTTATCATTGCCTTGGCGAGCTTATTCTCGCGCTGGTGGGACAGCCGCTTTAATCCGCCAGCCGCAGTGAAATACGGAATAGGATTGCTGATGCTCTCTATAGGTTTTGGACTGCTGGCTATAGGGGCATACGGGGTTACTCAGGGGGTAAAAGTGAGTATGCTATGGCTTGTATTTGCTTATATGTTCAACACTATGGGAGAGCTATGCCTGTCGCCAGTGGGGTTGTCGTACGTATCTAAATTGGTACCAGCGCGAATGATTGCCTTTATGTTTGGCGTATGGTATTTGGCAGTGGCTATTGGGCATAAATTGGCAGCTGTTGTGGGAGGACAAATAGACAATATTACTAAAGAATACAGCTTATCTACTTTCTTTTTGATATTCACCATTGTACCTGCCGTAGCGGGGACACTTATCATTCTCATCAATCCGTTTGTAAAGAAACTGATGCACGGGGTGAAGTGATTGCTGGAAGCAAAGTTGAGGAATTGGCGACTAAGAAAAAAGACAGTAAAAATTTGCATTTATTATTTTTTTACCATACCTTTGGCGCAATATTCTTATATAGAAATAATCAAAACACTAATTATACAAAAAAATGTTTAACAGTAAAGACAAAGACAAGAGAACTATGGCAGCAGACAATACTTCGGGAAGTAGCAACCGTATCGTTGCAGAGACTAAGTTTAAGGGAGAAATCAACTCTAAATCGGATTTTAGAATTGATGGAGAAGTGGAAGGTACTTTTCAAACTACAGGGAAATTGGTAGTGGGGCGTACTGGTGTTATAAAAGGTACTGTTATCTGCGAAAATGCGGATATTGAAGGAAAAGTAACAGGCACAGTAAAGGTGAATAGCCTACTTAGCTTAAAATCGACTGCAGTGGTGGAAGGCGAGGTATTTGTAGATAAACTTTCTATTGAACCTGGCGCTGTATTCAACGTATCTTGTGCTATGAAGGGAGCAAAAGGTTTTGGCAATGAAAAACCAGCAGGAGAAAAACCAATTAAATAAGTGGATATACTTTTCGCAAGCGGGCTTGCAAATGGCTATCACTATAGGGGTATGTAGTTTTTTTGGGGTATGGCTGGATAGCAAGCTACCCAATGACTATTCGCTCTGTACGATTGTATGCTCATTATTGGGCGTAGCTGGGGCAATATACACTATTATTAAGAAAGCTATTGAAATGAGTAAAGAACCTTAACCGCTTGTATAATGAAGAAATATATTGGCATCTACTTATGTGTACTTGTAATAGTAGGCACCGCTCTTTATGTGCTTGCTGACAAATGTACAAACTTGTGGGGAATAGGCTTGTATTACCCCGCTATCACTATAGGGTTATTGCACACGGGCTTATCATTGGTGGCAATGCTCATTGTATTTGCTACTTTTTACTTTTTCAGAGTTTATACGGCTTTTGGCTTTGTAGTGGGGCTACTACTGCAGACTATAGGAATAAGTATTGCTGAAATACCATTGAGCAAAGCACTTCACCCCGAAATAAACCCTATTTACGAATTGGCATTTATGGGTGGGGGTACTTTTGTACTGATACTCGTGCAGGCTGTGATAAGTGTGCTAATGATAAACGACAAAAAAATAAAAGAACTAACAAAATCATAAAAACAAATGGACGCACAAAAAGTGGATATGTTTATAGTAGCCAATGCGCGCTACTTCAAGCCTACTATGATAACTTCAATACGTGAGAAGCTACTATCATTGGACGACTCTAAATGGGGAGCAATACAATCGGTGGGGTATAAAGACCCAACAACCGCTCTTATTGTTTCTATTCTTTTGGGTTATTTAGGTATTGATCGTTTTTATATTGGCAATACTACACTTGGGCTGTTAAAACTGCTTACTTGCGGAGGTGCTAGCGTATGGACTATTGTGGATTGGTTTCTGATAATGGATAGCACTCGCGACCGCAACGCTGAACTATTGGCAGCAGCTATTAACTAATAAGTTGCATTACTATTGAAGATAACACAATTTTACAAGCTTGTAGTTGTATTTTATCTACTGATTCCCTGCTGGGTAGCATTCAATTATTGGCTAAACAGCAGGGGAATAGGGTTCATAAGTTGCCCTGTGAAGCATATTACGGGTTATCCTTGTCCGTCTTGTGGTACTACACGAGGGGTGATACAATTATGGTTAGGCAATTGGCAGGAGGCTTTGTGGCTCAATCCGCTATCGTGGATAGTGGCAGTGGGCGGGGTAGTGCTTCCGTGCTGGTTGCTCTATGATTTTTATACCAAAACCCCTACCCTATACCACAGCGAACGAGCTATAGGGCAAATGGTGAAAAAATATCGCTTTATAGGTATTATTTTTGGAGTACTGATAGTGCTGAACTGGATTTGGAACATACAAAAAGGATTGTGAAAAGAATTTTAGCCATTGATTACGGCAGCAAACGTACGGGAATAGCAATTACCGACCCGCTGCAAATGATAGCTTCGGGGCTTTGTACGGTAGCTACTAATGAATTGTTGCCTTTTTTGAAAAAATATACAGCCGAAGAGCCTATAGAGAGCTTTGTGATAGGGCAACCCAAGCGACTCAACAACGAAGATAGTGATGTGGAGGTGCTGATACAAGCATTTATCAGCCAGCTGCGACAAGAATTTCCTGACATTGCTATATATAGGCAAGATGAGCGTTTTACCTCTAAAATAGCTTTTCAGACGATGATAGACAGCGGGCTAAAAAAGAAACAACGGCAGGACAAAGCACTTATAGATGAAATAAGTGCTACGCTGATACTACAGCAGTTCTTGGAAAAGAAAATCAACCACCCTCATTTGGGAATTAACCTAATAGAAGGGTTGGGAAAATAAAAAAACATTATTACCAATGAAACATTTAATGCTACTGAGCCTTGTAATACTTACAGGGCTTTTGAGGGCGCAAACTTTATCTTCGCCCAATGGAAACTTACAACTTACTTTTTCGCTTACTGAAGAGGGCGAACCTATGTATTCACTACAATACAAAGGAAAAATGGTGATTGCTGATAGCAAAATGGGCTTTACTATTATGCCTGCGACTAACTTGAACGCTGGTTTTGAGCTGAAAGGCAGTTACAAAATGGAAAAAGATAGTGTATGGCAGCCTGTTTTGGGTGAATATAGCCAAATACGAGATCATCACAATGAATTATTAGTGAAATTGCAACAATGGAACACTGATTATGTACTGCATATTAGGTTTAGATTGTTTGACGATGGTTTGGGCTTTCGCTATGAATTTCCAGAACAGCCGCATTTGCGACACTTTGCTATAGGCAATGAACATACTGCTTTTAAACTTATGGGCAATCACAAGGCTTTTTGGTTGCCTGCTGACTATGATACTAATGAGTTTCCTACCACTATCAGCAGTTTGGAGGCTATACCTTCGCTTATAGACAAAGTGCGCGAAGAGCCTTTGGCTGCGAAATCGCCTACTGAAAACGTAGCCGTACAAACGCCTTTACTACTAAAGACTGACGATGGACTTTACTTGCATTTTCACGAGGCAGCTTTGGTAGATTTTCCTGCCCTGATGCTGAACCTGAACGCACAGGAGCATCTGCTTACCGCACATTTAGTACCCGACAAGAATGGGGTGCGTGGCTATATACAAACAGGGGGAATGAGCCCTTGGCGCACTATTATTGTAAGTGATGATGCTCGTGATATTATAGCTTCTAACCTGATACTCAACCTGAATGAGCCTTGCAAAATAGAAGATACTTCGTGGATAAAGCCTATAAAATACGTAGGGGTATGGTGGGAATACTTTATTGGAGGAGGTTCGACTTGGGCATACAAAGAAAACTCTCATCACTACCACGCTGCTAACACTCAGCACGTGATGAAATATATAGACTTTGCCGCTACTCACGGTTTTGATGCTGTACTGGTGGAAGGCTGGAACAAGGGTTGGGAAGACAATGTTGCGTACTACAAAGAACACATTTACAGTTTTACAGAACCTTATCCTGATTTTGATGTAGCCAAACTTCGCAATTATGCTGCCTCTAAAGGGATAAAGCTGATAATGCATCACGAAACAACCTCTTCGGTAGTGGATTATGAGCGGCAACTGCACCAAGCGTTTGATTTTATGAAACGCAATGGTTATGATGCTGTAAAAACGGGCTATGTAGGTCCTATCATTCCGCGCAGCGAGTACCACGATAGCCAATGGATGGTGAACCATTACAACTACGTAGCAGCAACAGCTGCCAGCTACAAAATTATGGTAAATTCGCACGAAGCGGTGCGCCCTACGGGCTTAAGTCGTACCTACCCGAACTGGATAGCACAAGAATCGGCGAGGGGGACAGAATTTGAATCGTTTACGGGTATTGCTCCTAATCATACAACTATACTCCCCTTTACCCGTATAAAAGGAGGTGCTATGGACTATACGCCAGGAATTTTTGAAGGCGACCTTAGCCTATATGGCGATAATAAAGCCAAACTGAGCTCTACCTTAGTGAAACAATTGGCACTATATGTAACAATGTACAGTCCGTTGCAAATGGCAGCCGACTTGCCTGAAAACTACGAAAAGCACTTAGATGCCTTTCAGTTTATAAAAGATGTAGCTACCGATTGGGATGATACTTACGTATTGGAAGCAGAACCAGGAGCTTACCTTACCATAGCGCGAAAGGCGAAAGGGAAACAAGAATGGTATGTGGGCGGCATTACCAACGAGGAAGCAAGGCAGGCAGTGATAGACTTCAGTTTTTTACCCGCAGGGAAAAACTATACCGCTACTATTTATGCCGATGGTAAAGATGCCGATTGGCGCACTCAGCCTAAAAGTTATAAAATTAGCAGCAAAAAGATACATCATAAAACAATTATAAAACAACGGCTTGCCCCTAGTGGAGGGGTGGCTATCAGCATAAAAGAAGACAAGTAATGAAGGCACCCAAAGCAACTAAAAAGCCCCATATATTGCGGGAGTTTGGTAACGAACGCATAGACAATTACTACTGGCTTGCCGAGCGTGGCAACCGTGAGGTATTAGCCTATTTGGAGGCAGAAAATACCTATTACCAAGAACAGACTGCCTCTACCCTACCCTTACAACAGCAATTATTTGCTGAAATGAAAGGACGGATGAAGGAAGACGATAGTTCGGTGCCTTACTTTTACAACGGCTATTGGTATGGCACCCGCTACGAAGCAGGCAAGGAATACCCTATCTACTTCAGACACAAAGAAAATATGACAGCCCCCGAAGAGTTATTATTTGACTGCAACCTGATGGCTGAAGGTTATGCTTACTTTCATTTGGAGAGCTTTGCCATAAGTGATGATAACCAATGGGTGGTATATGCCGTAGATACGGTTTCGCGCCGACAATATACACTGCAAATAAAGCATTTAGGCACCGGTGAAATATTGCCCTACCAAATAAAAAACACTAATGGGCAGGCAGTATGGGCTGCTGATAATCGCACTATTTTCTACACAAAAAACGACCCAAAGACGCTTCGCTCTTGTAAAATATACAGGCACCATATGGGCAACAATCCTAAAGAGGACACTCTTGTTTTCAATGAAAAAGACGAGACTTTTGACTGCTATGTATACCGCGAAAAATCTCGTAAGTACATCGTTATCAGTTCGGAAAGTACGCTTACCTCGGAAAGCCGAATATTACGAGCTGATACTCCTGAAGGCAATTTCAAAATATTCCAAGAGCGCACTCAGGGTTTGGAGTATGGCATAGCCCACTACAACGATTATTTTTACATACTCACCAATAAAGATGGCGCTACGAACTTCTGCCTAATGCGCACTCACGAAAACCATACTACTAAAGAGCATTGGGAAATGGTTATAGCCCACCGCAACGAAGTGCGCCTAAATGATGTAGAACTTTTTGCGGATTACTTAGTAGTTGAGGAAACTTATAATGGCTTGGAGCGTATACAAATACGCCCTTGGGAAGCAGGAGAGGCTTATTACCTGCCTTTTGAAAGCGAAACTTATACGGCTTATACTACGCAAAACGTAGATTTTAACACTCATCTGCTTCGCTATAGCTACCAATCGCTGGCAACTCCTGCTACGCTTTTTGAATATGATATGGCGCAACGCACCCAGCGTGTGCTAAAAACTCAAGAGGTGATAGACCCTCACTTCAGCAGTAGCAATTATACCGAAAAACGCCTATGGGCTACAGCAGACGATGGGGTAAAAGTGCCTATTTCGGTAATTTACCGCAAGGATATATCTTTAAACAGCAATAACCCACTATTGCTTTACGGCTATGGCGCCTACGGAGTTACTATCAATCCGTATTTTTCGAGCAGCAGATTGAGTTTATTAGACCGAGGGTTTATTTTTGCCATTGCACACGTGCGAGGCGGTGAATACTTAGGCAGACAATGGTATGAAGACGGTAAATTACTAAAAAAGAAAAACACATTTAGCGATTTTATTGCCTGCTCGCGCTATTTGATAGCCGAAGGTTATACTTCGCCAGCTCATTTATATGCCGAAGGAGGTTCGGCAGGTGGTTTATTGATAGGAGCGGTAATCAACCAAGCACCAGAATTATACCGAGGCGTAATTGCTGCAGTGCCCTTTGTGGATGTAGTAACCACAATGCTTGACGAAACAATCCCTCTGACTACAGGTGAATATGACGAATGGGGCAACCCTAACGAAAAAGCGTATTACGACTATATGCTATCGTATTCGCCCTACGACCAAGTAAAAGCTCAAGACTACCCAGCGATGTACGTAAGCACAGGTTTGCACGACTCGCAAGTGCAGTATTTTGAGCCTGCAAAGTGGGTTGCCAAACTGCGTGACCTAAAAACCGACAATAATCCGCTGTATTTGGATGTAAATATGGAAGTGGGACACGGAGGCGCTTCAGGCAGGTACGAATCACTAAAAGAAACTGCTAAAGAATACGCTTTTTTATTAAGTTTAGAACAATAAAATATTCTATATGAAAAAAAATTTCTTTCTCGCCATACTATCAGGAAGTTTGTTAGCCGCATCGTGGGTAACCTATGGTATTACTCCGCTAATATTTATAGCTTTCGTACCTTTATTGCTTGCCGATAGCCACATTCGTAGCCACTACAAGCACACCAAACGAAAGATTTTTATACTTAGTTATATCGCTTTCCTCATTTGGAACATCGTAAGCACTTGGTGGATATGGAACTCTACCCAAGTAGGCGCTGTATTAGCTATCTCAATCAACAGCTTACTGATGACACTTACTTTTTTGCTATACCACCTCGTAGCCAAACGTACTACCCAAAAACTATCACTTATCTTTTTGGTAGCTATATGGTTATCGTTTGAGAAATTTCACCTTTGGTGGGACATTTCTTGGCCTTGGCTAAACTTAGGCAATGTATTCTCTGAAAAAATCACTTGGATACAATGGTATGAATATACGGGAGCTTTTGGCGGTAGCCTATGGGTTTGGCTACTAAATATTATTTTTTATATTGCTGCAAAAGACTATCTTACCGACAAAAACCGCGCTCTATTAGCTAAAAGAGTAGGTATTGCGATGTTATTTTTTGCAATACCTGTTGTTATATCATATTATAGCTACATCAACTACAGCGAAAAAGGACTTAAAACAGCCGATGTAGTAGTATTGCAACCTAATATAGACCCTTATGAAGAGAAATATCAGTTTAGCAACGAGAGCACCTCAGAAGCTATAAGCTATTTTTTACTTGACAAGTTAGACCATAAAGTTAATTTCATCATTACTCCCGAAACGATGTTTGCAAGGAACATACTCATTGATGAATTGGCTAATAGTGCCCCTGTAAACACTTTGAAGAATTTGTTTTTAGCTTTTCCGCAAGTAAATTGGGTAGTTGGAGTTTCGTTACTGAAATTTATAGAAGACAAGAAAGATGTTACTGCACAAAGCAATTATTTAGCCGAGAAGGACATTTGGTACAACGACTATAATTCGGCTTTTTTGCTCAATTACGATTACTTTCGCAGCGACACTTTGCCACTATATCACAAAAGCAAATTGGTGGTAGCCGTAGAAAACTTTCCTTATCAACACCTACTAAAGCCTATTTTGGGAGATATGCTCATCGACTTGGGTGGTACCATAGCGTTAAAAACGACTCAAAGAGAACGAAGTATATTTACAGGGAGAGAAACAGCTGGCAAAGCAGCTCCCATTATTTGCTATGAAACAGTTTATGGAGAATTTGTAACTGACTACATCAAGAAAGGAGCTAATTTTTTAGCAATACTGACCAACGATGCTTGGTGGGGCGACACACAAGGCTACAAGCAGCTGCTCAGTTATACGCGTTTGCGAGCCATTGAAACACGCCGCAGCGTAGCCCGCAGTGCCAATACTGGTATTTCGGCATTTATCAATGGGCGCGGGGACATACTTAAAGCACTACCATATAGAGATTTCAACACGCTACGATGCACTATTGCACTTAATGAAGAAGTAACGTTTTATGTGCGTATGGGAGA
The DNA here is from genome assembly GCF_017565765.1 of Capnocytophaga bilenii. Taxonomy (GTDB): domain Bacteria; phylum Bacteroidota; class Bacteroidia; order Flavobacteriales; family Flavobacteriaceae; genus Capnocytophaga; species Capnocytophaga bilenii. The sequence continues at coordinate 330,889 of NZ_JAGDYP010000002.1, read as the reverse complement.
TTATATAGCGCGTATTGCAGGATTTTTAGCCTTCTTTATCTTCTTATATGCTATAGCGAAGAAGCGAGGAGAGATAACATTTCAGAAAACAAATAAGTGATTGTACCTGAGGGTGGAATTGGCAGGCTAAAGAGTAAAAAAATAAATTTGCACTTTTCAAAAATAATTCGTACATTTGCGCACTATGAAAATGCTATGAAAGAAATACTCGCTAAATATTTGCCAGAATATGCAGTGAACCCTTGCTTCGAGCTCATCAAGGCAAACAATATCTACTTGAAAATTGTAAATGAGCGAAAAACAAGGCACGGGGATTATCGGCAATTAAAAGAAGGGCAACACCTCATCACTATGAACGCTACCACTAATAAATACCGCTTTCTAATTACTTTTATTCACGAAGTTGCTCACCTAATAGCATTCCAAAGATACGGCAAACTTATAAAACCTCACGGTAATGAATGGAAATACACTTTCCAACAAATGATGAAGCCTTTTCTTATTCCTGAAATATTCCCTCAACAACTGCTTAGTGTATTGCTACGACATTTCCTAAACCCAATGTCCAGTAGTGATATAGACCCTCTTTTGGCTATTGCACTCAAACAATATGACGAGAACGAAACTGTGAGTTTTATATATCAGCTACCCATTGGTAGTACTTTTCGTATCAAAGACGGACGTGTGTTTGTAAAAGGACAACGCCGCATAAAATGTTATGACTGTACCGAAGTGAGTACTGGCAAAAAATACATATTCCAGCCTCACGCCGAAGTAGAAATCATCAAAGCAGGATAATAAAGTTAGAATATTAATGAATAGTAATTATTACGCCGTTATTATGGCAGGCGGTATAGGGTCTCGTTTCTGGCCTGTAAGTACCACCCAGTACCCTAAACAATTTCACGATATGCTTGGCACAGGGCAAACCCTCTTGCAACGTACCTATGGACGCTTGCAGAAGTTTATTCCTGCTGAAAATATCCTCATTCTTACCAACGAGCAATACAAAGGTATCGTAGAAGAACAAATACCCCATATACAGCCTCAAAACTTAGTATTAGAGCCTTGTATGCGTAATACAGCTCCTTGTATAGCCTATGCCGCTATGAAAATTAATAAGCGCAACCCTGATGCGGTAATGATTGTAGCTCCCAGCGATGCGTGGATAGAAGACGAAAACGCTTTCAAAAACGATGTAATTACTTGTTTTGAAGCTGCCCAAAACAATCCGCATATCCTTACACTTGGTATTAAACCTACATTTCCGAACACGGGCTACGGCTATATACAACACGCTCACAATGATGCGAATACAATTAAGAAAGTACTCCAATTCCGTGAAAAACCTAATTATGAAACTGCCAAAATCTTTGTGCAAGAAGGCAATTTCCTTTGGAATGCAGGTATTTTTGTATGGAGTACTCATACGGTATTAGCAGCCTACAAAAAGTATCAGCCCGAAATGTACGACCTCTTCAGTCGTGGAGAAAATGTATATAATACCCCTGAGGAACCTGATTTTATAACTGAAGCTTATCCGCTGGCTGAAAATATATCGGTGGATTACGCTATATTAGAGCCTTCCCCCAATATATACGTATTACCCGCCTCCTTTGATTGGAACGACTTGGGCTCTTGGGGCTCTCTTTATGATAAAACCGAAAAAGATGAGCAACAAAATGCAGTTATCAATGCGTACACCTTGCTAAGAAATGCTCAAAACAACATTATTCGCACTCAAAATAAGAAATACATCATCATAGAAGACCTCAGTGATTATATTATTGTAGATAGAGATGATGTGCTACTCATTTACCCTAAGGCAAAAGAACAACACATCAAAGAAGTTGCTGCCGAAGTAAAAAACAAATGGGGATTACATTAAAGACAAAAAAAGCTACCCTAAAAAGGTAGCTTTTTTTATAAAACTTCTGCCACTACAAAGGTACTGCCACCTACGAAGATAAAGTCGGTAGTTGTGGCATTGGCTTTGGCAGCTGCCAAAGCTTCTGCTACTGAGGGGTAAGCCTCGCCTTGCAGTCCTTTGCTGGTAGCTATTTGGTGTAGTGTAGTTACATCCAATCCTCTTGCTATATGTGGGCTACAGAAGTAATAAGTAGCCTCACGAGGAAAGAGTGCTAATACAGCATTTACATCTTTCTCTTTTACAAAGCCTAATACTATATGAAGGTGGGTATATTGTTGTTTTTTAAGTTGTTCAACTACATAAGTAAGCCCTCCGATGTTATGCCCTGTATCACATACTATTGTGGGGTGCTCGCTAAGCGTTTGCCACCTACCTTGTAGATGGGTATTGCGAACTACGTGCATCAATCCTTCACTTATATTCGCTGTACTTATTGCCCAACCTTTATCTATCATTAGCTGTATAACAGCAACAACTCCTTTGATGTTCTTCTCTTGGTAACTACCCTGTAAATCGGTGGTGAAGGTAGTAGATATAGTTTTATCGGCAAAGAGAATAGGTGCTTTTTGCGCTTCAGCCTTTTGTATGAATACAGGGGCTGTTTCTTCTTGATATTCGCTTATTACCACAGGTGTTTCATACTTGATGATACCAGCTTTTTCAAAAGCTATTTCGGCAAGTGTATTCCCCAATATATCAGTATGGTCTTTAGAGATGTTGGTAATAAGGCAGACATCTGGTGTGATAATATTAGTAGAATCAAACCTGCCGCCTAAGCCTACTTCAACAACTGCTATATCTACTTTCTCTTCGGCAAAGTAGCTAAAGGCTAGCCCTACAGTCATCTCGAAGAACGAGAGCTTAAAATTCTCTAAGTAAGGTTTGTGTTTAGCTATAAAATCTACTACATATTGCTCACTTATTTCTTTCCCATTTATTTTGATACGCTCTTTGAAGTCTTTCAAATGCGGTGAAGTGTAAAGCCCTACCTTATATCCTGCTTCCTGAAGTATAGAAGCTATCATACTACTGGAAGAGCCTTTACCATTAGTGCCTGCTATATGCACCGTGCGCAATTGTTTTTCAGGATTGCCCAAATAGTTGGTAAAGCTTATTATATTATCGAGTTTGTTATTCAGTGCTGCTCGCCCCTGTGATTGAAACATTGGTAGTTGGGCAAACATCCAAGTTAGTGTTTCTTGATAATTCACTTTTTATTCTCTTAATTTAAAATTAACTACGATGAAGCCTACTTGTCGTATAGGAGCGTTTTGATCGGCGTTCCAAGTATGCTTATAGGCGGTTTTTTCGGCTGCTTCCCAAAGGCATTTAGCAGGGCTATTAGTACCCTTTACTCCAGGGGTAGCTTTTACTACCTTGCCACTGCGGTCTACTTCTATTTGCACCACTACGCGCCCCTCTTCATTACAATCTTGTAGTACTTCTCCTTGCGAAGCAATGGTGCGCCCTTTCAGCCCCCAACCTTTGCCGGTATTACCTCCACCACCAGCACCATAATAACTGTCGGCGTACTGGCTACCATCTATTTTCCCTTGATAGCCATAGTGGTTAGAATCGCCTTGTCCTCCTGTATTATTGCCACCTGCATTGGCAGCTCCTAATATATTAGAAAGCGCATCCGATGCCTCTCGTGAAGGCTTTTGTTGTTTAGGAGTTTCTTTTTCTTCTTTAGGGGTTTCTTTCTTTTTTTCTTGTTTTTTAGGTACTTCGGGGACAGCTACTTCTTCGTCGTTATCTTGTGCCAATAGGTTCTCTTTTACCTCGGGCGAGGTAGCCTCTTCAGGTTGGGTGTTGGGGGTAGGTATTTCTTCTTGCTTAGGCAGTGAGGGGGGAGGAGTATACTTGCCAGAGCCTTCCAAATCTATACCATAGACTACTTCCACACCGCTTTCGGGTGCGGGGTCTAAATAGCGCATTCCTGCCAAAAAAAGTAAAAGCACCAATAGCCCCATTACCAATAAAGTAATAGCAAATGATTTTTTTTCGTATTCTGTTTTAATGAAACTCATAAAGTAATTTTATTTGGGACGTACTGCCAAAATAACTTTGTATTGGTTTTGGTTGGCTACATCCATTACGGTTACGGCATTTTCTATAGGCACACTTTCTTCTACACGCAAAATGATTGTAGGGTTTTCTACACCATTGAGGGCTGTTTTTAGTTCAGATTCTAAGTTCTCGGCATTGATTTGTTTTTTATCAACAAAGAAGTTTAGGTTCTTATCTATACTTACCGATACGTTTTGCGTGTTAGTAGATTTTCCTTTTGCCTTAGGCAGTAGCAAATCGAGTGCATTGGGGCTATTGGCTGTAATCATAAAGAATACAAGCAATAGGAACACTATGTCGGTCATAGACGACATACTGAACTCTGGACTTACCTTATTTCGGCTTTTTATCTTCATAGATAGCTTGTTTTAAAAAGGTTCGTTCAATAGGTCTAAAAAGTCTACTGCATTAGCTTCCATTGTATGTACAACCTTATCAGTATTTACTACCAAGTGGTTGTAGCCTACATAGGCAATAATCCCAACAATAAGTCCTGCTACGGTAGTGGTCATTGCAGTATAAATACCGCCTGCTAAAGCACCCATTTCGGCTTGCCCACCAGCACTTGCCATTTCGTGAAACGAAAGTATCATCCCCACTACAGTACCCAAGAAGCCTATCATAGGACCTGCCCCTGCTATGGTAGCTAAAATAGCTGTATTCTTTTCTAACTTATATACCTCGAGTGTACCTGCATTTTCAATAGCTTTGTTGATATCCTCTAATGGCTTGCCTATGCGTGATATACCTTTTTCTATAAGGCGTGCTGCAGGCAAGTTGGATTGAGCACAAAGCAACTTAGCAGCTTCAATTTTTCCTGAAGCGATATTGTCGCGTATTTTGTATATGAAAGTATTATCTACTTTAGATACTGCCCTGATAGCCAGCAAGCGTTCAAAGTAAATATAAAGTGCTACCCCTAGCATAACAAAAAGAATGCCAATGATAATAACGTTTGCAGCTCCTCCTCCTACAATCATATCCATAATTGAAAGTGTTTTCTCTTGGGCTGCTTGTGCAGTGTCGTTCGCAGCTGCTGCGGCAGCTGTAGCTGTAGTTTGCAATCCTAACATTTTTCTTTAATAATTTATCTTTTAAAATCTTGCAAAAGTACAAAAAATAACGTAATTGGTAACAAAACATTAACAATTTTAACAATTACGACAAGCCTGTGATGATGCCTTCATCATCTATATCCATACCTTCGGCAGCAGGCACACTTGGCAGTCCTGGCATACGTACCGTATCGCCTAAAATTGGGATTACAAAGCCTGCACCAGAGGCAAATTCAAACTCGCGTACCGTTACATCAAAATCGGCGGGACGGGCAAGTTTCTTTTCGTCATCGCTCAATGATTTTGGCGTTTTTACGATGCATACCGGTAGCTTATCAAAGCCTAATTTGTTAATTTGTTTTAGCTGACTTAGGGCTTTGCTACTGTAATGTACTTGTCGAGCTCCGTATATTTTGGTGGCTATGGTTGCTATTTTATCTTCTATGCTTGCTTGGTGGTCGTAAAGAGGTTGGAAATGGCTTTCGTTGCTTTCGGCTATGGCTACTACAGCTTGTGCGAGTGCTTTAGTGCCTTCGCCCCCTTCAGAAAAGCCTTTGCTTACGATGGCTTCTACCCCTTTTTGTTTACAAAATTCTTGTACAAAAGCGATTTCCTCATCGTTATCGTGAGGAAAGTAGTTAATAGCTACTACAGCCTTAAGCCCAAATTGTTGTATGTTTTCTATGTGTTTTTCAAGATTTGCAATACCGAGTTTCACTTTTTGCAAATCGGGGGTATTGTATTCTTCTTTTTTAGCACCTCCGTGGTGGCGTAGCGCACGTATAGTAGCTACAATTACAGCAGCATTGGGGGCTAACCCTGCCGATACACATTTGATATTGAGGAACTTTTCAGCCCCCAAGTCGGCACCAAAGCCCGCTTCCGTTACTACATAGTCGGCTAAAGAAAGTCCCATTTTGGTAGCCAAAACAGTATTGGTGCCTTGAGCAATGCTTGCAAAAGGACCTCCGTGCAATATAGCGGGGTTGTTTTCTAAGGTTTGTACCAAATTGGGCTTGATAGCTTCTTTTAGTAGCAGAGCCATAGCTCCTACAACTTTGAGGTCGCGTGCAAAAACAGGAGTCCCGTCAAACTTTTTTCCTACGTAGATATTCCCAATACGCCTCTTCAGGTCGGAGAAGTTTTCGGCGAGGCATAGGATAGCCATAATTTCTGAGGCAGGGGTGATATTGAAGCCGTCTTCGCGTGGTACGCCGTGAGTACTTCCGCCTAAGCCTACTACGATATGGCGTAGAGCACGATCATTCATATCCATTACGCGTTTCCATACTACGGTGCGAGGGTCTATACCGATGCTGTGTGTTTTGCTTTGGATATTGTTATCAATAACTGCCGAAAGGAGGTTGTTGGCTTTTTCAATAGCAGAAAAATCGCCTGTGAAGTGGAGATTAATATCTTCCATAGGCACTACTTGCGAGTATCCACCGCCCGCAGCACCCCCTTTGATGCCAAATACGGGACCTAATGAAGGTTCGCGCAATACGGCGATGGCTTTTTTGCCAATTTTATTAAGTCCTTCGGTAAGCCCAATGCTCACAGTAGTTTTGCCTTCGCCTGCTGGTGTAGGGGTAATAGCGGTAACAAGCACCAATTTGCTATTTTTTATCTTTTGGGCATCTATAAGGTGCAGAGGGAGTTTAGCTTTATACTTTCCGTAAGGGTCTATATCATCTTCGTTGATATTTAGCTTTTTAGCTATTTCTTTTACAGGGAGTAGCGTTGCGTTTTGAGCGATTTCAAGGTCTGTCATATTGCTTAATTTTTTTCAGGGCAAAGGTAGGGAATTAAATGGTGATGTGCAAAAAAACGTACATTGTTTTTTAGTTGTATTTGTTATTAAATGTTGTCTTTGCATTTATTAAAGAAGGATAGGGTGTTTTCTATTTTTTGCTTTAGAGTGTTATCTCCTTCATTTGCTGCCATAAAGGATAAATATTCTTCAAATATAGCTGAATAGGAAGATATTTTCCTCATTTTCCATACTGAAGCTGCCAAAATGAGCTCTATTGCTAATATTTGTTCTATATTACGAATGATTTGTTCGCATTTTACGGCTGCACTTCCTCCCATTCCTTTAATATCTATTGATTTTTCAAACAAAATAGGGCTTTCTATGCTTGATGGTGTGGATAGCCGTCTGTTTTCATTTAAAATTCCTTCAATAATTCGTTGGAATATAGGATATTCTATCAGCTCACTTTGTTCTTGGTGTTTGGTGATTAGGTAGAATACGCGGCGCTCGCTGATGTTGCCTAAGCTGGTGAGGGTAATAGCGAGAAAATCCATACTGAGGGATAGTGGGAGTGTGTGTGAGTTCCCTCCAAAGATGACTTCTTTGTTTTCGTGAAACAGTATGGGGTTATCGGTAGCTGAGTTGATTTCGGTTTTGATAACTTTTCGTATAGAGGCGATGGTTTCGCGCACGGCACCGTGTATTTGGGGTATAGAGCTGAACGCTTCGGGGAGGATTTTAAAATCGTTATTCTCAGCAGGAGCGGTGTGGGTGCTGAGAAGGTTGCGAAGGTGTTCGGTGGTTTCTATAAGTCCTTTATGGGGGCGTACAATTTGTATGGCTGGTGAGAAGTTTGTTAAGCTACCTCCAAATACTTGGGTAGATATAGAGGCTACTATATCTGCCCATTGTATGATTTTAAGTGCTTTGATGAGGTTGTAGGCACAATAGGCAGTGGTAAGTTGGGTGCCGTTGATGAGTGCTTCGGCTTCGCGTGGGGTAAGTGATAGGGGTTGCCAGCCATATTTGGCTTGTAATTCTTGTGCTGCATAGGTTTTTTGTTGTATAGAGACTTCGCCTTCGCCGAAGAGTGGCAGGGAAAGGTGTGCGAGTGCGATGCGCTCATCAGGAATATCTTTGGTATAGACTACGGGGTAAACTTCTTGGTTGTAGAAGTCTATCAGGCGTTGTACAACTTCTAATCGTACGCCGCTATAACCATATGATAAAGATTGTATTTTTAAGAGGAGCATTAGTTTGACAATGTGGTTGGGCAGCTTGCTACCTATACCGCAGGCGTAGTTGCGCAAAAGCTGGTGTTGCTTGCCTTCCAACTGTGTGAGGTATTGTAGTGGTGGGGTATTGCAGGCATTTTGCAGGAAATGCTGACATTTTTGGATATTGAGCAGGGCTTCTTCGGATAATTTTAGCTGGCTGTTGCTTTCAATAAGAGCTTCTATTTGCTCTAATACAAGTACTTGGTTTGAGATGTAGTGTGTCATAGGGGTATTTTATGGAGTTTTTTTCTTCGGCAAAGATACAAAATAATGTTTAATGATTAATTTATGTGGTAATCTTTTATCCTTCGGTGCGAGCCGCACAAGCTTTTATCCTTCGCTTATCCTTCGCTTAACCTTCGCTCAACCTTCGCTCAACCTTCGCTCAGGGTTCGCTGGGGGAAATTATGAATTTTGTATTTTGAATTTTGAATTGGCGCGGAGGACTAACAACTATTTTTTTTTGCTAATTACTAATTGTTTTGTAATTTTGAGCCCTAAAATCTATATAGTGAAAAACTTTCTTTTAAAAATATTATTTCTAAGCGGTACTATAGGGGGATTGCTGCTCTCTGCTGGTTGTGAGGTTTCTAAACGGGTGCCTGAAAATAAAGTTTTACTGCGCAACTATACTGCTTATATAAACGGAGTGCCTACTGATGACAGTAAAGTGAATAACTTTGTACTGCAAAAACCCAATTCATACGTGCTGGGTATGCCGCTAAGCTTGTATATATACAACTGGGGAAACCCTGATGCTGAAAAGGATTTTGACTTGTGGCTGGAAAAGCACCCTCGCTGGCATCGCTTCCTGAATGGATTGCTTTCTGAAAAACAAGTGGGCAGACTGCAAAAGTCTTTTTTGGTATCGGGAATAGACCGACAGCTGATGCGTATAGGCGAAGCTCCTTCGGTATTGGATACTGCTATGGTGCGCAAAAGTACTAAACAGCTGGGGGCTTACTTTAAAAGTATTGGTTACTTCAACGCTAAGGTGAAAGATAGTATTTTCCTGAAACAAAACCAGCACGACAAATATGCTTTGGTGGGCTATTACATCAATACTGGCGACCGTTATTTGATTGACAGCTTGAAGACGTCTATCTCTTCGCCTCAAATAGATTCTGTATATCAAAAATATATAAGCAAACGTATTTTGAAAACGGGCGATGCTTATCAGTTGGCTGATTTCTCGGCTGAAAAGGCGCGACTTTACGAGCTTTTCAGGAATAATGGTTTTTATACCTTCCAGCAAAGTTCTATAGGCTTTGAGGTGGTGCGCGATACTGTGGGGACTTCTAAAGATAGGAAATTACAGGTTACAACAATCATAGGCGACTTGATAGAGCGTGATGGCGATGTGATTACTCAGAAAAAATACAAAGTGCACAGGCTGAACAAAATAAGGGTGTATACTGACTATGAGACGGGTAGCGCCAAAGCGGCTATGGACTCTTTGGCGTATAAGAATATTGTGATTTATTACAAAGACAAGTTGCGCTATCGCCCTAAGGTGCTGGCTCACGCTTTGGATTTTAAGCACGGGCAGGTGTATTCTGACTTGAAACGTGGCAATACTTATAAACAGCTAAATAACTTGCGTGTGTTTCGCTATCCGAATATCGATTTTAAATATGCTACGGTAGATACGCTTGAAAATAAATTGGATGCTAATGTTTATCTTTCGGCTTTAGATAAATTTTCATTGCGGGTTAATAGTGAAATTAAGCGGTCGGAAATTGAGGCTATTGGTATTGGGCTTGGGACTTCGTTTTCGGCTCGTAATATTTTCAGAGGGGCTGAGACTTTGGAATTGAACTTGCAAGGTACATTTGCGGCTCAACCTTCGCTGAATGACACTCACTTTTTTAACACTTCGGAAATTAGTGGTGATATTCGGTTGATTTTCCCGTCTATAATGTTTCCGCTTAATACCGAAAGGCTCATTCCTTACTATATGACTCCTCAAACAATTTTTCAAACGGGGGTGAGTTACCAAAAGAATATAGGGCTGGATAAACGTACCTCATCGGGGATTTTGCGCTATGTGTGGAATCCTCACAAACAAAAAGATAAGGCTATTTTTGACCTTGTGAATGTGCAGTACGTAAACAACTTAAATCCGCTTAACTTTTTCAATATTTACCAAAGTACTTATGAAAAACTGAATGCTATTGCTCGCAAATACCATTTGGGTAGTAATTATGTGGATAATAGAGGGAATTTAACGCCTGCAAGGGGGGCTTATTTGTTTATGGAAGATATATTGAGGGGCAATACTATCCTAAATTCTGATGATTATGTACCTTTCTTTGGTGTTTTGGAACGAATGAATAGGATTATTAACAATGACTTTATTGTTTCTTCGAGCTTTACGTATATCATCAACAGTAAATCGAAGTTTTTTGAACGTGATTTTTCGCAGTTTCGCATCAAGGGTGAGGCGGCTGGTGGGCTGCTAAATTTGCTTTATACGATGTATAACGTGGTAGATAATAAGAATGACAAAAATAAAATTTTCGGGGTAGAATACGCTCAATATGCAAAGGTAGAGCTGGATTACATCAAGCATTTTCCTATAGGCAAACAAAGTTCGCTGGCATTCCGGTCGTTTTTGGGGGTTGCTATTCCTTATGGCAACTCGGACAACATTCCTTTCTCGCAGAGTTATTTTGCTGGGGGTACTACCGATAATAGAGGTTTTAAGGCTTATAGGCTGGGACCGGGTAGTAGTCATTCTTTTTTTGATTACAACGAGGCTAATATGAAGCTTACGCTCAATGGTGAATATCGTTTTCCTATCTTGGGTGCTATTAAAGGTGCTTTGTTTGCCGATGTGGGAAATATTTGGAATGTGGCTGATAATACGCGTTTTGAGGAAAATAAGTTTAAGGGATTTTCATCACTAAAAGATGTGGGGCTAAGCACAGGCTTGGGGGTGCGTTATGACTTTAACTTTTTTGTTATTAGGCTGGATATGGGGCTACCTACTTATGTGCCTACGGGGGACATCGGCGACCGATGGATTAAGAACGTACAGCTGCGCGATATTGTGTTTAATTTTGGTATTAATTATCCGTTTTAGTATGAAAAAGACTTTTTTGAGATTGTTATGTATTGCGAGCAGTTGTGTTATGGCGCAAGAGGCTGATACGCTGGGGGTAAGCTCTGCCCCTACCCAGCGTTATGAGGTGGGCGATGGGGTTACGTATGTATATAAAAAACCACGCTTGATACACTTGGTAGATAAGTTGCCGCGCAACATAGGCAAATCTGCCAGCAGTATGGTTTCGCGCAAGTATTATCCTTACGGGCTGGGGGCTTTGGGGGCTACGTTGGCTATATTGCCTGCTGACCCTTGGCTTATTCGCGAAAGCAGAAATTTAGGGGAAGCCATAGGTTTCAGCGAAGCGCATACGTATAAAAAATTAGGATTCTTGAAGATTGTGCCTGCGGATGTAAATTCGGCTTTATATTTTGTAGGGAATGGTACTACTTTTATTATCATCAGCGGAGGGCTGGCTACCTATGGACTCATTACCGATAATTATCGCGCCAAGAGTGTATCGTTACAATTATTGGAAAGTATCTTGGTATCGGGGGCTTTTGTACAGCCTTTTAAGCGGCTCACGGGGCGTGAAAGTCCGTTTATTACGGCTGAAGCAGGCAGGTGGCATAGTAGATGGACGTTTGCACCGAGTTTTAAGGCGTATCAGGAGCATACTCCGCTATACGATGCGATGCCTTCGGGGCATTTAACTACGGCAATGTCGGCACTAACGGTACTTATTGAGAACTATCCGCGCCAGCGATGGATACGCCCTGTGGGGTACACTGCTTTGGGGCTAATGTGCTACGAGATGATGCAAAGCAAGGTGCATTGGGCTTCTGATTATCCTATCGCCTTATTTTTAGGCTATATTACGGGCAAAACTATTGCAGATAGGCGTATTACCAAGGAATATGACAATGAAGCTAATAACACTGCTAAAATACTTGAAAAACAACGATACAAGTGGCAGTGGTGTAGTGGGCGTACGTATGATGGGTATGCACTATTAGGAGTAAATGTGCAATTTTGAGCGTGAAGAACGCAAGTAAAAAAAGACAGCCAAAGTTTAGGCAAACTTTGGCTGTCTTTTTTGTAAATGGTTAAGTATTACTATTTGCCACGCAATTCTTTTTCTAAAGCAATAGCTTTAGGGAAAAGGATATTGTTTTCTAAGTGAATATGCCTATTGAGGTCGTTTTCGAACTCTTGTAGCATTTGGAAGCTCACGCGGTAGGTGTTACAAGCATCTGCAGGAATAGTGTAGTTATTGGTAAGCTTTACAATTTCCTCAAAGCGGTCGCCTTCTACGCTATGCTCGTGCATCATCATAGCCACAGGATTTTCAACAGTACCGAAAGGTATTTCTCCTAAAGGTTGCCCTGATTGCTTAGCACGCACGAGCTGTTCTATATAAGGGAACAGTACGTTTTCTTCTTTTACGAAGTGCGAAGCAAGGTCGCGGGCACTTTCTTGGAATATGCGGTTTATTTCGTGTAGCTCGGGGTGGTGGTCGCCGTGTACCTTAGCGATTTTATCGAGGAACTGCAGTAGCATAAGAGTTTTGTCGCGCACGTATTGGTGGTGAATGCGCACGATGTAATTAGCGAGGAGGTCGAGCGGCCAGTCGCGTACATCTACTTCATTGCTATTACCGCTTGGCAATGATTGTAGGTCGTTAATAAGCGCTTGTTTGTCTATATTTTTTTTCTCACAAGCCTCGTCAATAGTACGTCCGCCTTTGCAGCAGAAGTCTACGTTGTGTTTTTTAAATATGGCAGCTGTACGGAAGTCGTCAGCTACTATTTCTCCGATAGTTTTGTTATCAAAATTCATAGTGTTATTATTTAATGGTGCAAAGGTAAGAAAAAGAATTAAGATAATAAAAGAATTTTGTATCTTTTTTATTAATAAGGTTATAATGGGGTTTGATAGGAAAAAACAAGAATTATTTTAGGCAGAAAATAAACTTTAACACTCTTTGCATTATTATTATATTTTTAATGATATGTTTAGTTTTTATTTATTAAAAAGAAGTCTTTATAAAGAAAAAAAGTAGAATATTAGCGAATAAATACGAAAAAATCATTGTAAAAATGGGATGTTTTTTAGAATACGATAATATTTTTAAATATTTTTTAAGAGATTTTTTGGTAGTTCATAAAATTAGCGTATCTTTGCAGCGTTAAAAAGATATGAGACTTTTTCATAAACCGTTACCAAACTATCAAAATTGTGTGGTAAAAAGTAAAATTGTAAAAAAAAAGTTTTTTTCATAATTTTTATTTTTAAGTTTTCTTTTTTATTATTAAATTCTGGGGCTGCTGAGAAGGGATTCTCGGCAGTCTCTTTTTTTTGTGCATCAGAAGAGCTTTTAAAGCTCGTATAATTCGGTTTAGATATATTTTATTGTAGAAAACAAAAAAGCCGCCTAAAAAGGCAGCTTTTTTTGTTTTCTTTTTTATTATTAACGATATAACGTAAAGTTACCATTGAAGGTACGATCGTCATTTTCATCGTTCATTTCAATGATGTACCAATAGTCACCTGTTGGCATATCATTGCCTTCATATTTACCGTCCCAAGACTCTCGGTAGTTCAATACCTTTAAGCGGCGTCCGAAGCGGTCGAAGATACTAATTCTTATTTGAGGGTACTTCTCTACATTTATAGGCACCCAAGTATCATAGATACCATCACCATTAGGTGTAAAGAAGTTTGGTATAAGAATATCAAAGTACTCTTCATAGAATGTGCGTGAGCGTACGCAGCCTGCGGCATCGTATACTACTACATTCACGGCTTTGAGTTTCTTGCCGCTTACAGGGTTGGTATAGTCGGGGTCGTTAAGTTTAAGTTCGTAAAGGTTTGTTTCGTCATAATACTCACCGTTGAACTCATACTTATACGGTTTCTTACCATCTTTACCTTCCACTTGTAGTGTATTTACCACAGTAGTAGGAGTTTTTACGATTTCGGAAAGCTGATAGATTTCCTCAATATGCACAGGATTAGTAAGGGTATGGCTGCACGATTTTACAGCTCCTGTAGCTGAATGTACACTTGTATAGAACAATTCCATAGTTTGCGTAGCTACAGTTATATCAAAGCGTGTTTGGTCTATATACCCTATATTACCTTTGCGGTTGCTATCGCCGTTGTTACGTGAGAACATTAGCGGAGTGCTACCATTTAGGCTAAAGGTCATTCTGTTGAAATCTATTTCGTCTTTGAAACGAACTTCTATCCACGTAGAGAACTCATTGTTATCACAATTATAGCCTTGTGAGGTAGTAGCCTCCAAGTCGGGCACTGAAATAACTGAGAAATCAAACGTTGGCGACATTGTACAGCCTACGCCCGTGCCTTGTCCGCTATCGGTTATATAAACTCTATAATCACCTGCAGGCAACTGTTCAGAAGCTACACTTGGCGGTGCGCCTACCATATTAGGAACGTTCACTGGCGTACTGCTATAGATACCAGACTCATTGTGATATGGTATATTAGTATATTTATCCACCACTTTCACTGTATAAGGAGGACGACCCCCTTCTACGTGGAAGGATATAGAACCATCACGCCCTTTGTAGCACACTTGTAGGTTTTGAGATGTTACCGAAACAGTAATAGGAGCAGGTTCTACTATCTCTATTTGTCGTTCTATAAGCGAACAACCCCAAGTATCCATTATCTCTACATCATAGAAACCAGGTGCAAGATTTTTATAGGTAGCCGATTTAGACTCTTCTTTTTCTGGGGTAAACAATACCCTACCATTTCTATACAATGTATAGTTATATGTGCCTGAACCACCTGTAATAGTAGAGGTTACTACTTGTATGATACCATCCGAACTACCCGAACAAGTAGCGTGCTGAGTAACAGTAATTGTACCCGAAATAGCATCAGGATAAATAATACCTACCTCGTGCGTACCTGAATATACAGTACAGCCCCATTTATCACTAATACTAATAGTATAGCTGGTTACAGCTCCTGGTGTAGGCACTGCCGATAACCCTGTAAATAGTATCTTACCTCCATCTTCGCTTAATATCTTAGACGGTACTGCTGCACCATTAATAGTAATCTCATAAGGAGCCCAACCTCCAGATACTCTCACCATTATTTCGGCACGGTTACCATCACAAGTTACACTATGTGTTTCTTCAGCAAATACATCCAATTTTTGATCTGCTTCTATAAGCTCAAACGTAGCATAAGCTTTACAACCTGTAATTATTGAGGTTGTTTCTACACGATACTTACCTGCACTGATACCCGTTTGCTGATATTTACCTGGGGTAGTAGTGCCGTGTGTAGTACCACTAAATACCGCACTATTATTAGCAAGGTCATAAATCGTAAAGTTGAAACCATCAATTACTTGGTCGCCGTCAGAAAGACGTGTATCAGAAAGTTCAAAGGTTATCTCACCAGTACCTCCCTTACAAGTAATATGCTGAGGATCTTTAGCTTCAAGCAACAATGTTTGAGGATCAAGCACCGTATAGTTTACACTCACCTCACACGATGTTTTCTTATTCACTGCTTTCACTACATAATAACCAGGTTCGGTAATCGTTACATTGTTAAATGTAAGCGAAGTAGCCGAGTGCGTTATAATTGGTGCAATTTCACCTATTTTAGTAATGGTATACTCTATAGGCTCATTGTTGTACACCGTTGTGGTGCTTACGGTTATATCAAACTTCTCACCTGTGTTTGCACAAGTAAGTGCTTGTGTTTGGCTTGCTGTTATTGCACTCATTATCAAGGTAGATGATACAGTAGCTACAGTGCTGGTCATAGAGCAACCGTTGCTATCATATACCTGTACGTAATAGTCGGTATCAGCAGTTAAGTAGTTAGGCAAAGTATAAGTATATATATTTTCGCCCGCTTCTACTGTTTTTTGAGCTACCAAAGTATTAGAAACTACTGTTCTAAACTCAATCCTTTCATAGATACCTGTACCACCACTCACAGCATCAAGGTCAAATATCAATCGTGGATAAAGCGATTCGCCTGTTAGATAGCCTGCATCATCTACTTCACATTCGTAGTCTTTCTTAGTAAGAGCTCCTGCTGTGATACTTACAATATCAGGCGAAGTAGCCGTTACTACTTTTTCCACTGTACAACTACGTATTGACTCAGCAGTTATCAAGTAACCTTTACCACCCAAAGAAACAGGTCCTGAAATCAATCCTGCAAAAGTAGCATAGTTAGCATTTGCAGTAAGTGTATGGCTCACTGCCGAACCATCAGGAGCTGTAATCTTGAATACGTAAGGCCCATCAGCTACAGGGGTTACCTTTACACGTACGGTAGCCTCATCTTGATAACAAGTAGGAGTAGTTACCGATAACACTTCTATTCTTGGCATCTCAGGCGGTGCTACTCTGAACATAAGTGTTTTAGCACATTCTGCCGCAGTACCAAAGGTAGCTGCATCATATACACTGATGCGGTAATCACCTTCTCTGATACCATCACCTGTAGAGGCTGGCATTACATAGCTATTGCCCGTTACGTTATCGGCAGTGATAAGTGGTACAGCACGTTGTGTGCTTGAATCTCTATCTACCACACGATACAAGCTAATCTTGTAAGAACCTGTACCTCCTGTGATGTTGCTTACTGTAATAGTAGCTGCCCCATTACCACAAGGTACTATTGGCGTATGCGATGCGTCAAAATTTATATAGTCATATACTTTGAAGGTAGTGCTTGTTTCGCAACCATTACCATCACGTATTGATAACGTATATGATGAAGTATTAGGAGCCAAACGTATAGGCAACAATACATTCGTTTCACTTGCTACAGCTGGCATTGTAAGATTTTGCCAATCGTTAATACCATCTATTTTATACTGATGTTGTCCTACACCCTTAGTAGCAAACACTACATTTACAGGATAGTCGGAGTTATCAGAACAAGCATCCAATACATCTACTGAAGCTATAGCAGGACTAGGGTCTAAATCTACCGTAGTGATAGTGTGTACCAAGCAACCTGCCGCATCACGTATGTATACACGATACATTCCTGAAATCAAATCACGTGCTGCTCCGTGAGCATTCGCTGTAAAGGCATTATCTAAGGTAACACCTGAAAGCACAGGTGCTAATGGTGAGCTAATACCTTCATAGTAATATTCATATGGCGATTGACCTCCTTGAGCATCTACCACTACCCTACCCATACCGATAGGTTGTGGTTGCTTGCAGTTCGCTTTCTTGGCTACTGTTACCGAAGCAGTAAGTTGTGATGCCGAACGCTCTATGGTAAATTCTGGCGATGCCTGTACGCAACCTGTTCCTGCATCAGTAAACACTGCAAAGTAACGTCCTGCAGGGATACCTTGAGCGGTATAGTTTTCACCTACTGAAGGTAAAGCAAGGTGTGTGATAGTACCTCCCACAGTTACAGACCCACCATTATGGTCTGTAGGATCTGTAAATCCTGGTGCTGTAGGTGGATATTTGTATATCCTATAGTTAGTAATTCCAGATACACCCCAATTCTTCAAGAAGAAGGTTACCTTACCATCATCAGCATCTCTACAAGTTGTAGGACGTACCAATGTTACTTGAGATTCTAAAGCCGACTGAGATGGTAGTGGAGCACTCGCTTCCTTAGTGAATGAACAACCCGAATTAGAGTCATACACTGCAAAGGTATAACGCACCCCTGGGGTAAGTCCTGTACCTAAAAGTGATGTAAAGGTATAGGTAGAGGCTTTCACTACAGTTACACCATCCGATAGTGTAGTATCTACAGGTGGGTCAGCTCTGTACCAAATAGTAGTACCACCATCAGCATCGGTTACGCTCACTGTAGGAGCAATAGGGCTACCTGTAGGTCGTCCCATACCTTCTTTATAGATAGCAATATACTGTCCGTTGCCTATCACACCACCCAATCTGTCATATACCGATACTGCTACATCAGCAGAGTTAGCAGTACATTGAGCAGATACAGGGCGTATATCCAAACCATTAGCTTCTGATGTTACTTGGAAATTATCTGTAAACTGACAGCCTTTAGCATCTTCCACCAGCACTTGGTATCTACCGATGTCCATACCATTAAAGGTTTGCATATCGTTAGCTGTTACACCCGTACGCGAAGCGATAGCAGTACCGTTTTTGATAAGTGTAACTTTATAAGGTGCTGTACCACCAGCCGTAACCATAGCGGTAATATCAGCCAATTGTACTCCCGAACCATTACAAGCCAAACTTGTGTGGGTAGTTGTAACCACCATTGCAGGCACTTCGGCTATGCGTACCGCCATAGGCTCCGATTTACATTGTGCGCTATCTACTATGGTAAGAGTATAAACACCTTTTGGCAATGACACCAAGTCGGCTGCATTATGTGTATTTGTAAGCGTACCGTTGTTTAGCAATATTGAGAATGGAGGTACACCCCCTGCTATGCTTCGGTTATTTATCAATATCTTACCAGTAGTAGCACCCGCACAATTTACATCTTCTACAGTAGGTGTAGTTGTAAAGTAAGGTTTCACTACTTTCACTTCTTGTCGGTCGGATACTACTTCACAATATTCGCCATTATCCATTAAATAACGAACTTTGAAATAGTACACACCTTCCACACTACTTTCAAAAGTATATACATTACCCGAAGATGACAATGAAAGCCCAGCTCCTATAGCTGTAGAGAAGCCCGTCGTAGCGTTGTTGCTCCACAAGAACTCTCTAGTACCTGTTCTACCGCCTGTATAAGTAATCGTAAATTTAGCCCTACTATTAGGTGCACAATTTAGCGGCGTAACAGGCACTGTTTGTATGCGCAACGGATTCGCTATTGTGTAGGTAGCACTTGCATTACAAGCACCGCCATCGCGTACCACTATATTGTATAAGCCTGCTGTTAGGTCTTCATAAATAATAGAAGTACCGCTTGCCACACTACCATTTTCAAAAGTAGTACCACCATTTTTACTGAATTGGTAATCACCATTACCTTCAAGTACTTTCACCTGTAAGCGTCCTGTAGTACCACCTTGGAAACAAGGAGCTAAATCTACCACCTCTATACGTAGAGGTTTAGCATTAGCTACTACCAGAGTATTGGTAGTTACGCAACCATTAGCATCTTTCACTTCTATACGGTAAGTACCCGCTTCTAAGTTGAAGTCAGCTTCATTATTTACCGCTGCTTTAGTAGCAGGTGCTGTACCACCTCCTGTAGGTGCATAGCTAAATGATTGATAAGGTTTAGCACCACCCTCAGCAGTGAAACGTACTGAAGCGTGTGTATCCAAGCAAGTTACAGGTGCTACAATAGTAGCTGTAACCACTGCAGGAGTAGGTCTCTTAATTGTATAATCAAAGCTTGTCATACAAGTAGGCTCATTAGTCTTGCGCACGTAGAGCGTACCACTTTGTACTGCCGATAAGTTTGTGATAGTAGCTACCCCCTGAGTAGCAGTTGTAGCCGAAAGGGTAACTGTAGTCCAGCTTGTAGTACCACGCACTTGATATTGTACAGTAGCACCCTGAGCATTTTCTACTACTAAGGCAATTTCACCATCGTTTTTACCACATTTTTCATCGTAAGCAGTACCACGAGCTTTGAATTGTCTATTGTTTTCTACATTTACTGAAATACCTTCCGAACGCACCGCACATAGCTTGGTAGGTTGCCATAGTTTGATATCATCTACCGCTAAGTCGCTACCTATCACCGATGTAGGTGCTGTATTTCTAATTTCAAATATTACACTATTGTATGCAACCTGAGCTGCTGCAAAAGTTACTTTCTTATTTACCCAGCTATTGCTGCGTTGTAGCTCACCTATTGATTTTTCCACATACTGAGCCAAGTTACCAGGGTTGTAAATACGTACCACCAAGTTAGGGTTCGTACCTCCTGCGTAACTACTTGGTATCAAGTTAAACAAATTCACCGATACGTTCAATTCCTGATTAGGAACTACATCCTTAATAGTGCGTTTGTACACTACACCACTATCATTATTAGGAGAAGCCCCATTGATAGCCAAGTAACGACCATCAGTTACCCCTGATGCATCAGTTGGTGTAGGTGACACCCACAAAGCTGGGTTTGCTGTTACCTGACGTGTAATCACGTATTGGTTATTGGTAAGCGCTGTACCTGCTGTGTTACAAGTAAGGAATACCGAGTCGCTATCACAAGTATCTAAGCCTGTACCAAAATCTTCGTTGAACAACACATTAGGCGTTGTAGCGGTAGCCATAGCAGGAGTGTATTTTGCATAGATACTATATACACCTGGGTTGAGTGTAAACACATTATTTGTACGTGTTTCGCTCATAGTGCCTGCTGCATTACTAATATGGTATTCAAATGCTCCTGACGGAGTAGTAGTAAGTGTAAAGGTACCACGTCCATCACAATCATAAGTAACGACTGTGTTGGTAACCGTTGGTGGTACTATAGGTACAATCTTGATAGGCAATTCAGTTACACACTTATTGCTATCGCGCACGTACACCACACTCACAGTAGAACCTACCATTAGTACAGGGTTGTTAGAGTAATTTACGTTATTTGAACTATATTCATAGCCAAATCCTGTACCTCCTGATACGTTATTAATACGCACCTTATATTGTTTTGTAGGCGAAGCACTATCACACGAGATATCTTCCAACACCCCTGCATACGCTTTTAGGGTGCTATCCATACTTTTTATCTCAAGATTAGGATTTACATAAGTACAAGTGTACAATGAGCCAAGCGTAACTTCTATTTTCAATTTATACTTACCTGCCACCAAGTTACTAAAGTAACCTGTATGGTTTTCATCTATATAGCTTTCATTATTGCTTTCGTCAAACTTATACAAAGTTGATTTCACATTTTGGCGTGTATTATAAGTAATTGATATAACACCTGTATTGCTTAGCGAACCACACTTAATATCAGTAGTGTTTATCGTATAGCCCAATAGTTCATCAGGATAAATATCTATAGCTGGGGTAAGCGCATAAGCTTTTTGCGCATCACGTGCCAAGAATACATACGTACCAGGCTGCATAATGTTAATATCTCTATCAGTACCTGCATTACCTGCTGGTATACCTGTAGCTATATAGTTAGTATCAGGCACATCGGTATAGTTAGTATAACCGTTTAGTATTACACCATCTATACTCCATACTGCAAAGTCATAAGGAGCATCGCCACCTCCAGCTTGGAAGTTTAGCACACGTAGGTTACAGCCTTTCCAATTCTTAGCTGTAACTTTAGGTACAAGGCGCACTTGTTTTTCTATCTTCTGTGTAAAGGTAGCTTTACAAGTACTTGGCAAGCCCAATGCAGTTACTTCTACTGTATAGGTGTCAGGAGTGCTGATTACAAAGTCTTTTGACGATGATAGCCCTTGGAAAGTAGCTTTTACGTTTCCGTTAGAATCTTTAAGTACATATTTATAAGTAAGCCCCGAAGTAGCCATATTAATCCTAATATTACCATTTTGGTAATCAGAGATATCTCGAGTAAATGTATTATCTATTTCACCTGAAAGTGCACTGTTGAAAACATCAAAATAGAAGTTCTTGCTACAATCACCTCCAGCATTAGTCAAATGCAAGCGGTAGTGTGCTGTAGTACTAATCACAAAATCGCGATCGGTACCTACAGTTTCCCATTTATTATCATCTGTTTCAGGACAGTTCAAGGCTCGAGGTGCTTCACCGCTCTTCAGTTTTTGCCAAGCGATACGCGTATCGCGAATATTAGCTGTTATAGTTTTTGAAGTTTGGTTACACAATATAAAGTGACTCACCCATATATCTTCACTACCACAACGGTCACCACCATTAGCTTGTGCTCTAATAGGGTCAGTAACGTTATCTATATCTACAAGCTGCATCGTTTCAGTAGAGGTAAGTGTAGTACCATTGCAGTTCTTCACTTTTTCTACACGATAAGTACCTACAGCAGGCGCATCTACGTAGTTATTATTTAGTGGGTTTGCCATAAGGTTACCATCTTGGTACCATATATATTGGTCAAAGCCAGTGATAGCTGTTAGGCGCACATTGCTAGTACCAGGACAGAACATCTCGGTACGCACACAGTTATCAGTAGATATTTCAAGCGTTTTAGAACTTGTACTTTCTTGTACAGGCACCACACACGTAGGACGACGACCTTCAAACTTAAATGAGTATGAGGCTGTTAGGCTGTTCATACACGGCTTGCCTATCTCATTACAATCACCATTGAGGCGCAACGGAATCAAGATGGTGCGCAACGGGCCTCCCGCACGCAAAGTTTGCATCGGGATACTAAGTGTAATAGTATTAGAAGTCCTTCCCATTTCTACAGGAGCATTCAAGTTTTCAGTAGCCCCCGAATAGTCTGGTGTACCTATAATAAGAGCAGGGTGATTAGGCAATGTAATTTCCATAGTTGCAGAAGTTACATTCTCTACCCCTTTGTTTTGATAGGTAATTCTATAAGCAAAACTTTCAGAATTCGCCAGCTTGCGGTTGCTTATCACACCATTAGTACCATCTACAAAGGCATCTTTCACCTCCATATCTATGGCTTTAGATTTTACCTCTACATTGAACGAGCAAGTAGCTACGTTTCCTGAAGTATCTTTAAACACATAAGTAACCGTGTGCAAACCTATATCAAAACGGTCTCCACTTTGGTGCGTTTGGCTCCAAGTATCTATACGGCAGTCATCGGTAGCGGTTACTACACCCCAAGTAGCTACACCATAACATTGGTTAGCCAGCGTATTCACCGTAATAGTCCCCGAAGGACAACCTGTTATCACAGGTTTTACCGTATCTTTACCAAAGCTCACCGTTACTGAAGCCACGCCTGTACCGCCACCCGCACAGAGTGTAGCGTCTATCAAGCTATAGCGCACTATATATTTAGTATCACGGCGCACTGTCTCGCTTATTGTTTTAGTATCTATAGCAATAGAAGTTTCAGAATTATCAGTCTCTACTCTGAACCACTCTATATTATATAATTGTGGCGAGCCTGCAAAGGTTATATCCATCACATCACCATTACAAGGATTCAGTGATTGTGAAGAATAAGTAATACCAGGCTGGCTATAACTATTAGTATTCACACTCACTCCTTGAGGTATATCACCACAAGCGTGTGATAATACTGCTACATAGTTACCATTGGCTACATTCTTAAACACATATTTAGATACTTGCGAAGCACTTTGGAACACTACCGATGAAGTAACAGTAGTACCATTGGTTCTCTTAAGCAAGAATTGCAGTGGGTAACGTATGTATTCTGGATTTTTTACTTGTATAGCCACCAAACCAGAGTTGGCAGAAGCATTACACGAAGTACCCACCACATCTACATCCAATTCTCCTGTAGGAGTAATAGTAAGGTATACACGGCTATTGTGCAATACACCTGTGTGGTGGTTAGGGTTACTTGGGTTGTTTGTATCAGTGTTTTCTACCAAAGTCCATCCATTAATAGCAGCATTGGTATCGGTGAAGTTTTCCCAATTCATCACCCCTGTGTTGCCACTTTGGTTGTCATCCTTCCAAACCCCACGTTTTATTTGTGCATAGTAATATCCACGTGATTGAAGCACATAATCACCAGGCTCTAAGTTATTAAAGGTGTGTGCAAGATCACGTGAGCTACCTATATGAATACTATACTGTCCAGCATTATCTTTCTTAAACAATTCAAATAGAGCACCTTTAAGCGTACCATTAGGTGTGGTAGCTATATCATATGATATTTTTGAGGTATTCCTACAGATACTTTCTGCTTTTACCACATCGCGGGTATAGGTCATCGCTACATCGTCCAAATTATAGTCACGGTAGCTGGTATTGCCGCAGGCATCAGTAATGGTAATGCGATAATCACCCAAGCCTGTAGGCAAGTCACCAAAGCTAAAGGACGTAGGATCACCTCCTGCATCAGGACTCAATATAGTTTTTATTACTGGGAATGTGTAAGTTACACTGCGTACATTCTCAAAAGGAAGTGCTGTATCAAAGTTAACAGTACGTGTACCTGTACCACCGTTCTTCAAATCGAGTTTTACGGTGATAGGGTAACTAAAATCAGTAGGTGACAGCCACTTGCGTAGGGTAGCTGTATTCTTATAAATACCTTTATCTTTCTCTATATAGTGAAATTGTCGTCCTATAGAAGTAGGTTTAGGACGCATTTCTACTACACGTTTAGGAGAATAACAGAATTTATTACCTCCCGCATCGCGCATTACAAGCTTCACCAAATAGTAACCATTAGGCTGTCCTGTAAGTTCAGCGTAGTTTTTATTCACCCACGTATAATCAATAGGCGATGACAACAGTTGCCACTTACTAGTATCCGTTTCGTCCATATTATTATTTGTGAACGAAGCATCCCAACCTGGGTAGCCTGAACCTAAATACTTATAAATTTCGTAGTAATAACCAGCACCTGGTGAAGAAGGGTTAGCTATCCAGTTGTTAGCCAATCCATTAAGCCAATAGTATTGGAAGCCTACTTTATTGGTACTTCCGTCTTCGGGTAATTCTATAGCACGCGAATTAAAATCTACTGCCAGCAAAAGCTCAGTACCTGTAGGACAAGGTACAGGAGGAACTGCAATATCAGAGCGGTTATCAGCACTTATAAGTGCCGAACCAGAACGTACCATAAAGGTACTTGCATTGTTACCTTTAGTAGTGTTAAGAGCTACATCCACTACATTGCGGTCTATCTTTATCTTTTTGGTAAAAGGAGTTTTACCCACATTGATAGATAATTCTACCACATCTCCTTCTTCAAATACATAATCAGTTATAAATGAATAAGCTGCGGCTACATTGTTGCCACGCCAAGCACTGCGATAAGTAGAACTAATATCAACAGGCCCATATTTAAGTGTACCTCCCGCTGTATAGGCTTTTACTATAGCCGAACCTGTTGCTTGTATAGCAGTTTCATAGTCATCAAGCGAACCGTTGTCTTTTCTATGCAATGAGAACGAGAGCCCAAACTTACAGTTTGCGCCCACGCGGATACCATTACCATTCCCCAACTCCAGCTCTAAACAGTTGAGCGAAAGTGATGCAGGAGGTATTGTAATGGCTGTTTTATTAGTTTCACCACAAGTAGGGTTAGGGGTAGAACTTCCTGCAAAGTCTTCTACAACCAGCTGATAATCAGAACCTGAAGGCATTTGTACACCTCCGCCACCTATAGTAAT
This sequence comes from Capnocytophaga bilenii, assembly GCF_017565765.1. Lineage (GTDB taxonomy): Bacteria > Bacteroidota > Bacteroidia > Flavobacteriales > Flavobacteriaceae > Capnocytophaga > Capnocytophaga bilenii. The sequence continues at coordinate 305,510 of NZ_JAGDYP010000002.1, read as the reverse complement.
ATCCAGTTCATTAGCCGCATTAGGTTTTGTATGACGCTGGCTGTAAATTTGCGCACCTGCCTTGAAGAGTTTTACATCAAAAGGCCCCTTAGCTCCCCCGCGTATGGTAACAATAATTTTACCATCATTGCCTGAACCACTACAAGAGGGACCAAAAGTTAAAACATTTTTGAAGGTAGGTGGTATATAATTACTTGTTACATTCACTACACGAGGTGAAGACTTTTTGTTGGTAGCCACCTCTATTACTGTAACGGTATATATCCCCGCTTTCAAACTTGTAAATTCATAACTATTTTGCCCAGATATTCCTACCTTGAGGGCTTGCGTCTTGCCATTAGGGTCATTGGGAACTTCCAACTTTACTTGCACTTGAGTACCTGAAGGACCCATAGTGCTGAGCAAGTTTACATTCAGCTTTGCATCTGCCTTACACTCGCCCGGTGTTGTACCAACGGTAAAGTTGTTCAATGCCACCTGTGCCATTACCGACACCGTAGTTATGAGTAAAAAGAAAATTGTTAGAAAAAACTTTTTCATAGTGCTTAATGCTATATATGCTATTCTTGAAACAACAGTATTCTTCATACTTTAATGCACAAAAGTACGCTTTTTTACCGACATAACAAAAACTTTTCTCCTGATTTGTTAAATAATAATACTCTGTATTAAGATTTGAAAAGCTGCGTATCACAGCCTAATGCATTCTTTAACTCTATCATAATTAACAATATACCCAAAAAATAACAATAGCAAAGAAACCTATTACGATTCCTTGCTACTGCTATTTTTTAACTTTTTATATATAAAACTTTAACAATTAAAGCTTCTTTTTTACGGCTACTTCTTGGAAAGCCTCTATCACATCACCTTCGTGTATATCGTTGTAATTTTTCACTTGCAAACCACAATCGTAACCTTTGCTTACTTCTTTCACATCGTCTTTGAAACGTTTTAGTGAAGCCAGCTCGCCAGTATATACTACAACATTTTCACGCACTACACGCACTTTAGAGTTGCGGAATATTTTTCCGTCTGTTACCATACAGCCCGCAATAGTACCCACTTTGGCAATCTTGAAGAGTTCGCGTATTTCAGCAGTACCAGTAACCTCTTCTTTGAATTCTGGTGAAAGCATACCTTCCATCGCATCTTTCAAATCGTTGATAGCATCGTAAATGATTGAGTAGGTGCGTATATCTATAGATTCTTTTTCTGCTAAAGCGCGAGCATTTGTCATTGGGCGTACGTTGAACCCTATGATAATCGCATCCGAAGCCGATGCCAACAACACATCCGATTCTGTAATCGCTCCCACCCCTTTGTGTATTATTGACACTTGTATTTCTTCGGTAGATAGCTTTTGGAATGAGTCGGTAAGTGCTTCTACTGAACCATCTACGTCTCCTTTTAGTATGATATTGAGCTGTTTGAAGTCGCCCAGCGCAATACGTCTGCCTATCTCATCAAGTGTAATGTGGCGCTGTGTACGTACCGATTGTTCTCGCTGTAGCTGAGCGCGCTTAGCTACTATTTGTTTAGCTTCTTTTTCATCTTCAAATACGTAAAACTTATCACCTGCTTGTGGCGCTCCATCCAAACCTAATATACTAATAGGTGTAGAAGGACCTGCTTCTTGCACACGGCGCCCACGCTCATCTTGCATAGCTCGTATTTTACCAGTGCTAGTACCTGCCAACACATAATCGCCCACACGTAGCGTACCTGTTTCAACCAATACGGTAGATACATATCCCCTACCCTTATCAAGTGAAGCCTCTACTACTGTACCTATTGCAGGTTTTTTAGGGTTGGCTTTTAGTTCCAAGATTTCGGCTTCGAGCAATACCTTTTCTAAAAGCTCTTGTACACCGATACCTTTTTTGGCAGAAATATCTTGCGATTGTATTTTACCCCCCCACTCTTCTACCAAGAGGTTCATACCCGCAAGGTGTTCTTTTATTTTATCGGGGTTGGAATTAGGCTTATCTATTTTATTGATAGCAAACACAATAGGCACACCAGCAGCTTGAGCGTGGCTAATAGCCTCTTTGGTTTGTGGCATCACATCGTCATCGGCAGCTACCACAATAATAGCAATGTCGGTAACTTTGGTACCACGTGCACGCATCGCTGTAAAGGCTTCGTGCCCAGGAGTATCAAGGAAAGTAATACGTTCGCCACTTTCTAATTTTACACTATAAGCCCCAATGTGCTGAGTGATACCACCACTTTCGCCAGCAATAACATTTTCTTTACGAATATAGTCAAGCAGTGAAGTTTTACCGTGGTCTACGTGTCCCATTACGGTTACTATAGGAGCACGAGGCACAAGGTCTTCAGGTTTATCTTCTTCTATATGGATAGCTTCTTCTATATTAGCTGTAGCAAATTCTACTTCAAAACCAAACTCGTCTGCTACTATACTTAGTGTTTCTGCATCCAAGCGTTGGTTCATCGTTACCATTATTCCCAGCGACATACAAGCACCTATGACCTTGTTGATAGGCACATCCATCATTGTAGCCAATTCGTTTACTGTTACAAACTCAGTAAGTTTCAGTACTTTTTCTTGTTGTTCTTGTTCTGCGAGTTCTTGTTCAGCTTTTTGACGGTGAATTTCGCGTTTTTCTTTTCGGTATTTAGCACCTTTAGATTTAGCATTTTTACCTTGTAGCCTTTCAAGGGTTTCGCGTACTTGTTTTTGAACCTCTTCTTCAGTAGGTTCTATTTTAGTAATAATTTTATTACCTTTCTTCTCTTTTTTAGTACCTACAGCAGTATCGGCACGCTTGCCATTAGCCCCAGTGATAGCAGCATTAGGTTCATCTTTACGGATACGTTTGCGTTTGCGTTTTTCACCTTCGGCAGCTTGTGCTCCAGCAATAGCAGCTTCTTTTTCTTTTTTACCGCTACCGCCTCGTTTTTTCTTGCGTTTTTTCTCAAATTGGCTCAAGTCAATCTTTTCACCCACTACTTTAGGACCCGTAAGTTTTTGGTACTGGGTTTCTATAACGCCTATAGGTTCTAATACTTCTAGTTCGTCTACCTCTTTGTGTTTAGGGGTTTCTTTTTTCTTTTTAGCTTGTTCGGCTACTTGCTGAACAAGTGGGTTTTGATAAACAGACGACTTGACTTTCTGCTGCATAGTATCCTTCTCTTTTTTCTTGTCTTTACTGTCGTGTTTTGAGTGTGGTTGTTGCATAGTGGCTTTTTCGGCTTCTTTAGTAAATTTTTCCTGAGGCGTAGCAGGTGCAGCGGTATTAGCAGGTTCTTGCGTAGTAACAAGTGTGTTTTCAGGAGTAACCTCTTGTGTAGCAGCAGGAGCTTGCGCAGGAGTAGTGGTTTCGGCATCAAGGTTTATTTTGCCTACGGTTTTTATTCCTGGCAAGCTACCTTTAGCTTTTATCACTTCCTGTTGCTGTTTGCGTTTTTCCTGTTGTTCTTTTTCTTGCTCCATACGAATAGCCTCGCGGTCTTTACGCTTATCCTCTATAATTTCTTTTGAGGCAGCCCGCTTGTTTTTATCAGCTTTAAATTTATGGTAAAGCAAGTTTATTATCTCGTCCGATACCTTAGCATTAGGATTCTCCTCTACCTCAATACCTTTTTCAGTTCTAAGGTATTCTACGGCAGTACTTACCGAGATATTTACTTCTTTTACTATTTTGCTTAATCTTGTTTTTCCCTCACTCATATTTTTTAGTCGTCAGTTTTTTTTATTTATATATGACGTTAGTTGTGTTAGTTGTGTGCTTTTATAGTTAATTATTCTTCAAACTCTGCTTTTAAGATACGCTGTACCTCGCTAATGGTTTCTTCTTCAAGATCGGTACGATTCATCAACTCTTCAGGTGTAAGTTCCAATACACTTTTTGCAGTGTCTAAGCCCGCTTTTTGCAGTTCTTCTATCACCCAGCTTTCTATTTCGTCATCAAATTCGGTAAGCTCTATATCTTCATCGGTAAGCCCCTCGCGGTAAACATCTATTTCATAGCCCGTTAGCTGGCTTGCCAATCGTATGTTATACCCCGATTTACCTATAGCTTTAGAAACTTCTTCATTGGCTAAAAACACATCCGCACGTTTTTCTTCTTCGTTAATGGTTACCGAATTCACGTGAGCAGGTGCTAAAGCACGAGTAATAAGCAGTTGTGTATTGTTAGTAAATGAAATTACATCTATATTTTCATTGCCAAGTTCGCGTACAATACCGTGAATACGACCGCCACGTACCCCAACGCACGCTCCTACCGCATCTATACGCTCGTCAATAGAATCTACAGCCACTTTGGCTTTTTCGCCTGGTACGCGCACTACCTTATTGATAGTGATAAGCCCTTCGGCAATTTCGGGTATTTCTTGTTCAAACAAACGCTCTAAAAATAAAGGTGAAGTACGCGACATTATAATCGTGGGTTTAGCACCTTTTAGCTCTACCGTTTCGATGATACCGCGCACATGTTCTCCTTTTTTGAAAAAGTCAGATGGTATTTGTTTTTCTTTAGGCAAAATGATTTCATTACCCTCATCGTCCAACAAAATAACCGCTTTGTGGCGAATGTGGTGTATTTCGGCTACGTGTATTTGCCCAATGATATCTTTAAAGCGTTGGTAAATATTCATACTATCGTACTCGTGTATTTTAGCTATCAAGTTTTGGCGAAGTGCCAAGATAGTACGTCTACCTAATTTATCAATTTTAATTTCTTCGGAAACGTCTTCACCCACTTCAAAATCGGGCTCTATTTTACGTGCTACCGAAAGGGCGATTTCTTTATTGTCATCGGTTACGTTATCGTCTTCTACTACTACACGATTACGGAAGATTTGCAAATCACCTTTATCGGGATTGATGATAATATCAAAATTATCATCAGAACCGTATTTCTTTTTCAAGGTATTGCGAAATACCTCTTCAAGGATCGCCATTAGGGTTTCACGATTGATTAATTTATCGCTCTTAAATTCTGAAAAGGAATCTATTAGTTCAAGACTATTCATATTTTTTTGACGTTCAATTAAAATTTAATAATTACTTTAGCTTCTTTTATATCCTGCAAGGCAAAATTATGTTCTTTTTTTATGGTTATTTTGCCTTTGCCTATGGGTTTAGGTTCGCGTGTTTCGGTCTCTATCACTACTATGCCATTGTTTTCACCTTTTAGGACACCTTCTTGCACTTTGCCGTCGGTAGTGGTAATTTGCACGATTCTGCCTACGTTCTTTTGGTATTGTCGTGGTACTACAAAAGGTTCTTCGGCACCAAAGGAGGTTACTTCTAAAGAAAAATCAGTTTCTTCATCTATTTGTCCTTCAATGGCTCTGCTTATATTCACACAATCATCTATGCCTACGCCGTTATCACCATCAATAATTACTTTGATAACGTTATCAGGGGTAATGTTTAGCTTGATAAGGAATAAGGCAGGATAGGGTTCTAACGCCTTATTTACCAATGCATTAATATCGTTTACGAGATTCATTTTCTATAAAAAGAGGGGACTTAAACGCCCCCTCACCTATTAATTATCGCTGCAAAGATACAACTTTTTTTTAGAATAACAATTTTTTGTAGGATTTTTTTGTTTTTTTGGAGTACATTGCTCCATCAAGAGCGTTAGAAACGATAATCTACAAATTCTTTAGGTGTTAGTATTGAGATATCATCTACTTTAAAATCTTTTTGATTACGTGTAATAATAATTTTTAAGTTATTTTCTTTCGCTGTAAAATATTGAAATCCGTCTTCTAAATCCTTGAAATTAGACTGATGTGCTTTAAAGATAATATCTTTATAAAAAGGAAGTATCTCTGTAAGATTATATATTGTTTCTAAAAAATTTTTCACTTCTTCTTCTTTATAGGACTTCAACAACAAATAATTAATTGTTGCTATAGAAATAGATGATATATAGGTTTTTATACCTCGCTGCTCACAATATTGGAACAACCTATTAGCATCTTGATAAAATTTGCGCCTCGCCATTACCAAATCTAATAAAATGTTGGTATCAATAAATATTCTTTTCATCCTAATGCAAAATATTTTTCTTCAATATAGTCAGCACATTCTTTTTTCACTTCTTCATCGGTTAGTTCTGGTAATATTCCGCTAATATTCTCTAAAAGAGTTGTAATATCTCTATTTTTTCTTTCTTTACCAAAAAGCTCTTCTTGAATATATAAACTTTTGAGTTGTTTTTCTATATATTCAGTAAGGTTTATCTCATTTTCTTCAGCATAACGTTGTGCTTTTTCCAGAATTGTAGGGTTTATTGTTATTTTATTCATTGCTTATTAGTTTTTAGAGAATTAATCATAATAAAGGCTGCCTACAAAAGCAAGCAACCTTTATTTTTTACTGTTAAAATTTTGCTAAATTCATTAGCATCACCTACTTTTGTAGCACCTTTGAAAGCCAAAGGTGCCTATGCAAAACGGGCAGGTGTTTTGTGATAAAAAAGAGTAAAGTATGAATTTAAAGCTACATTTTAAGTTCAAACCCGTTATTATTTTAATAAGAATTTCTAATAAGAAGTTTATTTTTAAAATCAAATATTAACGGGCAGGCAGCGGGAGTTGGAGCTCCTTGCTGCCTTCTCTTTTTTTATCGGTGCAAAGATACAAAATAAATATCAATGTTTAATGATTAATGTCTATTTTTTTTAATTAACGAATTAGCACATCACCGTCCGTTACTTTTCAAGCTTTATGGTAAGCACAGGAGTATCGGAGTGGTTTACCAAATCACTACTGATACTACCATTGAAAAAATGAGCAATACCTTTGCGCCCATTAGGGAACATACAAATAAGATCCACTTTGTGTTCTTTGACAAAGTTCAGTATCCCAGTTTCTACTCGTATATCGTTATAAACGTGTGTTTCAAACTTTTTGAGTGAGCCTTTTTGCTCTTTCAAAAATTCGTGCATACGTTTATTGATTTCTGCAGTGGTAAGAAACTGATAAGGGGTATTCACATACACCAAATCTATTTTGGCATTAAATAGCTTGGCGAGCTTCACAGCTTTTTCAAAAGGTTTTAAAAAGCGTTTTGAAAAGTCGCAACCAAACATCATTTGTTTGATTTTGAGTTTTTCGTGAGGGTTTTTAATGACCAAAACGGGCACTGCTGCCGAACGCACTACTTTTTCAGCATTAGAGCCTATAAATAATTCTTTAGCTCCTGAAGCGCCATTAGAACCCATAAACACAAGGTCTATTTTGTGCTTTTCAACAACTTCATTTACGGCATCGGGTAGTGATGATGTTTCTACAAGGTCTATAATTTCTACGTCTGTATCAAGTTCTTTATGAAGCTCTTCAAAGCGTTGCTTGGTGAGCCTCAAGAAATAGAGCGTTTCTGGCACAGAAGCCTGACTGTTGGTCATCAAGCGCACGGGCAACTCGATGGCGTGCAACAAGTATATTTTGGCTTTGTGCTGCTTTGCTAATCCTATCGCTACGTGTAGTGATGCGATAGATTTTTCAGAGAAATCGGTAGTTACAAGAATGTTTTTCATAAGGTTATATATTTAAGTTAATTATTATTTATTAATTCTAAATTCAGAATTTTCTTTTTGACGATGTAAAGGTACAAATATTTTTTGAATAAACAATTTTTTTTAGTGTTTTTTTTATTTTTTGCTTATCTTCCGCTTATCTTCCGCTTATCTTCCGCTTATCTTCCGCTTATCCTTCGTCACATACTCGGCTGTGCCAACTCGCCGACTTTCCTTCGCTTATCCTTCGTCACATACTCGGCTGTGCCAGCTCGCCGACTTTCCTTCGCTTATCCTTCGCTTATCCTTCGCTTATCCTTCGCTCAACCTTCGCTTTGGTTGATTTTTCATTTTTTCAATTGGCTAATTGATAAATTATTTTTATCTTTGTGTCCTAATTACTTGTTTTTAAAACTATGGAGATTACGCATATCAGTCAGTTAGACCCTTTAGGTAGTTATACCTATGCGGATTATTTGCTATGGAAACTCAAAGAGAAAATACAGCTCTTTAAAGGAAAAATCTTTGCAATGAGTCCTGCACCAACAAGGTTTCATCAAGAAGTTTCTACGAACCTCAACGCCCTACTAATTCCTTTTTTTAAAGAATAACAATGCAAGATTTATTCTGCTCCATTTGATGTGTTTTTTAAGAGCGCTGACGGCAAAGAGTCGGTAGTGCAGCCTGATATTTGTGTGATATGTGACCGCCAGAAACTCACCTCACGAGGCTGTGAAGGGGCTCCTAATCTTATCATTGAAATTCTTTCAAGAGGTTCTCAATACAACGATACCAAACTAAAATTTGACCTTTACCAAGAGCAAGGGGTGCCTGAATATTGGGTAGTAGATCCTTACCATAAAACGGTGCAAATTTATCTGTACCGCGAAGGCAACTATATTGCGCTTTCGCCTATTTTAGAAAACGATGAGGTGCAATCGGTGAGTTATCCTGCCTTGCGCTTTCCTGCAAATAAAATTTTTGAAGAATAATGAAAACACTAAGAAAAGAACTTCGCCCTGATTTTGCGACAGCAGAAAAGCTGTTCCCGCTTGTACTAAAACGTTTGGAAGACTACGAAGCCTTTCATGATGCCCAAAGTGAAGACACACCTGAGGAAGTATTTGATAAAGAATACAAAGCAATGGAGCAATACCTCAGCGAACTCACTAGTAAAGACCTTTCCGATACTTGGCTATGGGAATGGTGGGAGTGTAATGGTATTGAGGCTTTTGCTTTTGATTTGGCTATGCCCGACCCTGTAAAGCACAACGACCTCACTCGTGAAGATATCGCTACTTTTGCGCGTATCATTATAGACAATGAATTTGAGTGCAAAAACGATTTTCAAGAGAAGTTTATGCCTTATATGTTCTACGGACATCAGTACTTTTATAAGTTTTTAGAACTTAACTGTCCACATTTTGACCCTATGGCATTTAATACCACCAAGGATAAAAAAGGTAAGTATCACGAGCCTACTGTGGAGGAGGTAATGAAGAAAATATGGAAATAACCTAACACTTAAATATCTAAACAAATGGAAATAAATCGTATTAAAGGAAAAATTGCTTTTATCTCGGGTGCCAGTAGTGGGATAGGAAAGGCAGTAGCCGAAAAATTGGCTCAAATGGGGGCAAACCTTATTCTATGTGCACGAAGAGCAGATGTTTTAGCTGAACTAAAAGCTAAAATAGAAAAAGAACACGCTGTGGAGGTCATCACCTTAGCTTTTGACGTGAGAAACTACCAAGAGGTGGCGAAAAATATCCAGTCCCTACCTGAAAAATGGCGACAAATTGATATGCTCATCAACAATGCGGGTTTGGCAATAGGATTGCAACACCTCCACACCTACGCCCCAGAAGATATAGACCAGATGGTTGATACCAACATTAAAGGGTTTACTTATGTCGCTAATAGTGTGATTCCGCTGATGCTCGCCACTGGCAAGGTGGGAACGATCGTGAATGTAGGGTCGGTAGCGGGGGAAATAGCCTACCCCAATGGCAGTATTTATTGTGCGACCAAGTTTGCCGTAAGAGCCCTCAGCGATGCAATGCGCATAGAGCTAATGGACAAAAACATAAAGGTAACGAACGTAAAACCAGGGTTGGTAGAAACTAATTTCAGCAAGGTACGTTTCAAAGGCGACCAGCAGAAAGCGGATAATGTGTACAAAGGCATTACACCCCTATATGCCGAAGATATTGCCGACACTATCGCCTATATCGTCAATCTGCCTGACAAAATTCAAATTACTGATATTACTGTCACTCCGCTGCATCAAGCAGATGCTATTCACGTTCACAAATTGACAAATTAGTCAATTTAGCAAAGTTGATTGCTCTGATAATTAATTATTTTTTGGATTATGTTACAACAAAAAACATTATCTTTATTCCCTAATTTAATAAAAAAACGTTATGAAGAAACTGTTAATCTTAGGAAGTCTTGCTGTCATTGGAGTTGCTTGTTGCAAAAATGATGATGACAACAATAATAAAAACAACATCCCTGACCCGTGGGAAGAAAAGATTATATTACCTAAAAAGTACATCATAGAATATTCAGCAGATAGTTCCACCGAAATGGTTTACACCGTAGAGGATGGTTTTATCAAAGATGCAAAAGAGTACGAAATTTCTGGATCAGAACGAAAGGAGGTCAAACATTTGATGATTACCCCCCTAAAAGGTAAAAAGCTTCCTGCCAGAATAGATATTGATAAAGATGGTATCGCTCAAGAAGTTGTAGAATTCAGCTTCAACGACCAAGACCAAGTTACTGAAATTAAAAAAAGTGAATTAGGAAAGTTTTCTATGTCTATTACTTTTGAATACAAAGATGGGAAGCTAAGTAAATTTGCCCCCTATCCCTTCAGCAGTTTACAATCTTACCTACCCAGACGCCCATACTGTGGTGGCAACGGGAGATTCTGGATACGACACATATACTTATACTTTTAGTCCAGAAGGCAACTTGATAAAGAAAGTGTACGATAATCTCACAAATGGAGTAGTTTCTTTTAGAAAGACCTATCTATATGAATATGACTTACAGAAGAAAAACCCGAAGAGAAACCTGCAAATACAACTTATCGCGTTAGCAAACACTCCTTTAGAAAATTACACCTTTTATGAGCTTTATGAAGCCACTAATAGCAAAAACCTTGTAGTGAAAGTATTCGAACGAACCCAACAACTAAAAGACTCTGACAATCCCAACTTAGGACTTACTACAGGTAACCCATACTTAAGTACAGAATATAAAAATGAAGCTAATAATCCGCAAAGTTACGCTACTAAAATTACCAAAGTGATAGATGGGTATGACAGTACTATTGAGAAATATGAGTACTAATAAAGAGAAGTATTAAAATTCACTAATTTCCTCTTATGTTAAAAACCTTAGAACAACAATACCAATTTCAATATCCTGAACTATATCATCGGCTTTATGCTGACCAAATGCTCGATATAGGCGAATATACTTCACATTGGAGCAAGGAAGTATATCCACGACTTAAAAATCACCCTCCACTCTTTTTGTACAGTGGTGATTTTGAGTTGATACCACTTGCTAATATTGCCGAAGCTATCGAAGAACTCAACGGCGAGGAGAGTTGGTTCAACATCAATCCCAATTACCTTTTTATTCCATTCGGAGAAACAGGGGGCGGTGATTATTATTGCTTTTTGTACGACCAAAACGCTCCCAACCCCCCATCGCTGGCGCGAGCTTTCAGCTCGTGTCCTATAGTACTCTTGCAACACGATTCTGACGAGGCTGAGCTATTGGCAAACACCCTCGAAGACTTCTTTTTCTATGAGATGCTCAACTCGGTGAACGATATATACGAGGGGTCGCTCGTACGCAGTGAAGGTGATTTCTACGAGAATATTACCCGCCTACTACAAAGTCACCTGCCTTATATAAGCAACGAGGCGCAACGAGAAGTAATACAAGAAGTTTACAGCCGAAAACTCACCGATTTCACACGTGTGTTGCCACGTTTTACCCAAACCTATCAAGGATTATTATCCGATGAAGAATTGGTGCAACTTCTGCAACAGTATATCCCCATAATAGGCGAGAAGACCTTTGTATATACAACTGAAAATGAAATAGAAAGCACCCCTCCGCGATATATAGACGGAACGCTCTATGTGCGGGTAAGTCCTATTCCTACTAAAAACGATAAAGTGTATGATGCCCTCAAAGCGCTGAATTGGCGACAAAACAAAGCTGTTACCGACCGCTTAGAGTACAGCAAAAAAATGCAATTGTACTACAACGACCAGTATGGTATCCCGTGGGAAGAGTATATTTTAGGTGCTTTCAAAGAGCGTATTGAGGCGCTTAAGAAATTCCCCAATGTAACCGTAATTTTTGAACAAGTAAACAATGACTAAACAAGAAAAAGATTTCAGCGACCTCTCTCAAAAACTCCTCACCACTACCGATGGTAGTGAGTATCACGAATTGGTAAGAAAAATAGTGAAGAAGTACGGCGAGAAGATGCATCGGGAGACCTTACAAACCTTAGTACAAGCAGTAAAAGAAAGCAAAATTACCCACGCTCGCAACTTTGTAATCGCACGTATCTCGGAACTTGTGACCGAAAACGACACTGCGCTCGCGCCTTTCTTCTACGAAATGATAACCAAAGGCTTACCCTATTGGGCTTTTAGCGGACTGCTGAAAGTAGAAGGCGACAAGTGCTATCCTTTTTTAGTAGACTACTTGCAAAAGAAGGGTAACAAAGAAAATAAAGGAAGCGCTATCATTGCCTTAGCCGAGCATAGCGGACAGCCTTTTAATAACGATTTGCCCTCTGACCCTGCTTATTGGGAAACCCTACCTATGGAAAAAGTACTTGAATGGCAGGCACAAGGTTATCCAAAAAAACAAGCTCAAAACGAGTTTTCTTTTTTGATACAAAATCCACAAACCAACTTAGAAAAAATAATGGCTAAAATAGAGCAGGTTTTAGCAAAAGAGAGAGATTTTTGGCACGTAAAATCATATCAATATAACCGCACTATTTTGGAAGTACCCAAAAAGCAAGTTATCGAGGAGATTAAAACACGTTGGCAGCTGCCTGCGGTCTATCTCACTTTCTTAGAACGCTTTTCGCCTGCCGAGGATGCTTTCCTCAAAGACATCAATCTGTATGGTGCTAATACTTTAATAGCGCATCAATGTGGTTATGCTTTCAGTAGCCCCAATGATGAGCTCTTTCCCGATTGGAAAGCCCATTGGCTCGTAATCGCTGATAAAGATGCCGATCCTTATATACTCGACCTTTCTAAAAGTGACGGAAATGAATCTCCCATCTACAAAGCACCCCACGGTGCAGGTCAGTGGAAATGGCGTAAAGTATCGGGAACTTTCTTAGAATTTTTAGAAAAACTAAGCTAATAAAATTTAGATATTATGGAAGAAATAATCCTTTTAGAACTTTCTAAACAGATAAGAGATCAAGGGTATGACGCTACTCCTGATTTGCCTAATCTTATGATACGAATAGGCGACAAAATGCGTATTGAGCTCGAGCCTATTCCCATCACCTCTGACATTCATAAAAGTGTGTTGCCAATGCATATAGGTACTTATTTAGAAGATGGATTTTTTCCACAAGGAATTTTGGATAATATAGCAGGTTTTGGTGATACTGATGAAGAAAAAATAGATTCATTCATAGAAAATTACCTCTCCACTACATTCCAAACCATCATCAATAGTTTAAGTTGTCTTTTTGATAAAGGTTGCGACATTTATCGGGACAATTATCATTGGCATACCTCTATAGGCAAACTATATTTGTTAGGAAAATGGCAAACGCCTCGCAATGAAAGAGATTTCTATAACCTTTTAATAGATATTTTACCTCAAAATTTCACTACAAAATACCGTATCCAGTCACTGAAATGTTTTGTAGCACGCACAAAAGGCGGATATGTAGCCGAATGTTTATTAAACAATGAAGATTGGCTTGAAGGAGCAGAACGTCTGCGACAATACGCCCAAGTTTGGCAAGACAATGCTTCATTTCTATCTATAAAACAACTATTAATATTCCGCCTTTGTGACGCAATACATAATGAACCTATATCATAATGAACCTTTTAAAAATCTACCGTTACGCCTAATTTTTCAGCAATAATAGCATTGATATAAGCTGAAAGTGCAGGTATCTTTACACTCTCCAATACGGTATTAGCAAAAGCATAGGTAAGCAAAGCTGAAGCTTCTTTTTTGCCTATGCCACGTGATTGCAGATAAAACAACGAATCATCACTAAGCGAACCTACCGTACAGCCGTGCGAACACTTCACATCATCAGCAAAAATCTCTAACTGTGGCTTGGTGTACACTGTTGCCTTATCGGATAGTAATATATTGTCGTTCTGCTGATAAGCATTCGTTTTTTGGGCGATTTGCTCTACCATTATCTTCCCATTGAATACATTGGTCGCTTCATCATTTACGATACTTTTATAGTCCTGATGACTCTCGCAATTGGGGTGAGCATGGTTCACCAGCGTATAATGGTCGGTGTGTTGTGAGCCTTTAAGAATGCTCAAACCTTTGAGGGTTGATTCTAAATACTCGCCTTGGTGATAGAAATTGAGATTGTTGCGAGTGAGTGTACCGCCAAACGAGAAAGTATGCACACTGGCGTGGCTGTTAGCTTCTTGCGAAATATAAGTATTATCAATGAGCGAAGCCGTCAGGCGGTCGTTTTGCAATTTGTAATAGTCAAGGAAAGCGTCTTTGGCTACAAACACTTCAGTAACGGCATTGGTAAGGATAGTCGTAGCGGTATTATTTGATACATTTTGGTGCACTTCAATAACTTTGAGTTGTGCATTTTCGCCCACTGCAATAATATTGCGCGGCTGGTAGCAAGTAGTTTCTGCTCTGTCGTTGAAATACAGCAGCTGTATAGGTTTATCTACCACTTTTCCTTTGGGCACTTCTATATATACCCCCTCTGAAGCAAAAGCAGTGTTGAGGGCTGTAAATACATCGCCTTTTTCGGTATTGGTATTGAAGTATTTTTTGATAAACGCTTCACCGCCCTTGTGTAGAGCCTCCAATAAGGGTGTAACAGTAACGCCTGCAATTGTTTTGCTGGACATCTCTGGGCTGTAATAGCCGTTTACAAACACAAGCAAATAGCAATCGCTGATACTATACTGGTGTAACACTTCGGGCGAAAGAGTTGTCTTCTCATTGGCAGGCTGCCACAAGCTGTAATCAGTAGCTTGAAGGTTGGAGAGTGAAGTGTATTTCCACGCTTCTACTTTTTTATGTGGGAAACCTTTTTCGGCAAAGAAACTAAGGGCTTCTTTGCGAATATCTTTTAATATATCGTCTTTATGAGGGAAAGCCTCAAATGAAGCCACCCATTTTTCTTTTAAATCCATAGTTTAATTTGCTAATTATTTCAGCCAATCATAGCCTTTTGCTTCCAATTCTAAGGCGAGGTTTTTATCGCCTGTTTTTACGATTTTACCATCGGAAAGCACGTGTACATAGTCAGGCACAATATAGTCTAAAAGGCGTTGGTAGTGAGTAATGACAAGCACAGCGTTGTTTTCGTTTTTGAGTTTGTTTACGCCATTAGCGACAATGCGCAGCGCATCGATGTCGAGACCAGAATCGGTTTCGTCAAGAATAGCAACCTTAGGTTCGAGCATTGCCATTTGGAAGATTTCGTTGCGTTTCTTCTCACCCCCCGAAAACCCTTGATTGAGAGAGCGCGACAGAAAGTCGGGGTTGATTTCTAAAAGGGCTGCTTTTTCGCGTATTTTTTTGAGCAGCTCGGCAGCAGGCATATCAGGAAGCCCTTGAGCCTTGCGACTCTCGTTGATAGCTGTTTTGATAAAGTTGGTTACCGAAATACCAGGAATTTCCACAGGATATTGAAAAGACATAAAGATACCTTTATGAGCGCGCTCTTCAGGAGCATCTTCTAACAGACTTTCGCCATTGAGGAGAATATCGCCTTCTGTTACCTCAAAATTTTCATTACCAGCAACCACTGAAGAGAGCGTTGATTTGCCCGCTCCATTAGGTCCCATTATAGCGTGTACTTCACCTGCCTTTATTTCTAAGTCAATCCCCTTAAGGATTTCTTTGCCGTCCACACCAGCGTGGAGATTTTTTATTATTAACATCGTTATTTATTTTATAATTTATTGAATTTTTTAAAGTATTCATCTATTTCATCGTGTAGTTCTATACCTACACGCTCAAAGCAATCTAACAAATCTTGATAGGCATTCTCTCCTGCGAGAAAATTCCAAAACTCTTGGGCTACTTTTAGTTCGTTATCTAAATCTAACATTCCCGCCATTGTCCAGCGTGAATAGGGCTTAGGTTCATACGGATTATAAGGTATAGCAATAAGAGTATGTATTTTTCTATTAGGGTCTTCTGCCAATACACAGCCTACCCACTCTAATAGAGTGCGTTTAAATTCTTTAAAGCCTCCTTTGTTAGGCTTAGCTGTTTTAATGTCAAACAAGAAAAGCTCATCTGAATGACTTTCTAACAACACATCTATTTTGGTAGGTTTTACGATGTTCATCTTTCCTTCCTGACAAACAGCCCTAATAGCTTCTATTTCATCTATCTTATTAGGGTTACCATTTATAGTAAGGTTGTCCATAATATCCTGAATAACCCGTTGTGCTTTTTCACTTATCTTATCACCTGCTACCGCTTGTAGTTTAGCAACCTTAAACCGAGATTCAGCTAATGATTTAGCCACAGGCTCAAAAATGCTCGTGCCAAAATTAGTATTCAAAGAATGAATAAACGAAAACAATGCCATACGGTCTTTACCCAATAAGCGTGTATGGAAAGGCATCATCGCAGGCTCAGGGTTATAGTGCTGAAACTTTGTTCTAAGACTATGCCTAAGGGTGTTTTCTACATTAGCTATTTGTTGTGGGGTTAGCATTTTCTTTCATATTTAGTAATTCTTCAATATTTTTATTGAAAATTATCTCAAAATTCTCAAAAAGTTTTTCTCCTCTTTGATTTTTATCAACTGTTTTATAAAGTATTTTCTCTTTTTCTTTAGTATCAAGGTTATTCAATAAAGGATAATTGTTTTGTATTGTTGTAATTATGTAATCTACAATTTTTTTAAATGATTCCTCATCTTGTAAGATATATAAATTAGAGTATATTTTATTTATAAGTTGAGTTTGTTCTTGTAAACTCTCTCCTTCCAACTCTTCAAAATCTTTTTTATTTTTGTCCTTAATAAAATACTTTTCAATAGAATCAATGTCTGTATCTCTGTTTATAAACTTATATAGAAGGTATAAAATATGAAATCTTATTTTTTTATACTCAATATAATTGAGTTGAATATGATCTTCTAAAACTTTATATAGAGATACTATTATTTGATATAGTTTTATAAACCTATCTTCAAATATAATATCAATTAATTTATTTGTAGTAATATCAAAATACCCCGAAACCTTATGTGGAAGATATAATACAGAAGAAAAGAAAGCTCTTAGAATATCATTGATATTCACAATATAATCAACATCATTTGAAATACAATCAATAGAATTTTGTCTTTTATACAAGAAAGATTTTGCTTGAAACTTATTTTTTTGCAAAAAGTCCTCCAAGTCTTTTTGAATATTTTTAATTGATAATAGATCTTTCTCTGAAATACCATTTTGACTATTTGTTCTGATTGTTATCTTTTCATATTCTTCATCATTTGCAATAATAATTTTAACAGGTATTTTAACCAGTTCTATATTAGACTGGTTACTTTTAAAAATGTTGTAAATACTATTTGCTGTTTGGCAACCATTGACTATATTTATAGGGCTAATAATATAGTTTTCTAAAACAGGATTTATCTGCTTAGTTGTAATGGTTAGTCCATTGTTATATAAATGAAATTTACTAGGTTCTTCAATAAGTGTTTTTTCAATATTCTTATTTACTTCTGTATGACCTAAATAAAGTCTAATATTATTTTTAAAAACATCAGGGTACAAAGCCCTAATTCCACTTTCTTGCATAGGTGCTATACTATCAAGCAATTCTTTAGCATTTATGAAACCTATTAAGTAATTATTCTCATACTTGCAATTATCCCTTGGAATTATTAGCTTATATTGATTAGAGTTAAATCGTTCATATAACTCATTGAGTTTTTTAGAACCTTCTAAATGTATTTCTACAGGACCGTAATCTGCATACTGATTTTTAACATAAGTAATATCAGCATCCCAATCCCTTCTTAAACATTCAATATCATTTTCATTTTTTTGTGTGTAAAAAGTAAGAATAAAGGAGGCTTCTAATTCTGGGTTTGCTTTTATCTCTCTAATAAAATTAACCAATTTCATTAAAATTGTATCTGTTTCAGAAATCCCCTCGCCTTTTATTACTTTTATAGGAATTTCAACAAATTTTTTAAAATCACCTAAGTCTGCTCTTAGACTCTTTTTTGTTTGAATGAGATGAAATTCTATTTTATTATCATTATATAATATAGCTTCTTTTATTTCTTCGATATTATCTTCTAATGAATATATTTTATTAGAGATCAATAAAAAGAATGCATCGCCTCCTTGAGCAGACCCTAAGGATATCTCTTTACCTATTTTTTGTTTTGAATTGTACGATTGACTTGAATATTCCCAGCAATGTAAGGAGTTAGCAAACCATTCAAATTTTAAACTGTCTTCTTTTGCTATTTCTTTTTTACCAAAATTATTATCTATAAATTTTTCAGTATATTTTTCTATCTTTTTTTTCATTTTCCTATTTTTCTTTTAAATGAAATATAATCTCAGCATATGCGTTTTTGTCTTTTTCGGTACGATTGAGAACAGGGCGTTTGTATTGGTTTACAATACGCATTCCAGCTCGCTCAGCTATTTCGGGATATAAGCCGTACTTGTCGTTGGCTACCAAAAATACATCGTAATCATCGGCTAAAAAACGTTTGCTATTGGTAAGCACTTCAGCAATACCCGCTACATACATACGTTTGGCTTCCTGCCCTTGTCCTTTGTAAAGGGGACCTATCTCTTTATCGTCATTGCGCTCAAAACCAAAAAGGTCGTAAGCATAGGCGTGTTGCTCGTGATAATCAATCAGCCCTACATAAGGCGGTGATGAGAAAATACCCTTTATTTTCTGCTTTCTTGCTAAAGCTGCAAACTCAGGGATCTTATGCTCTAATGCCTCAAAGATATCAATGGTACGACTATCACCTTGCAAACACTTTTGGTAGGTATTAGTACGCAATTCTTTAAATTTTTGCAAACGCTTGATAGTGTCTTTGGTATAGGTTTCCCACCATTTCAATATAGAAAATAGAGGCTTGCACACCTTGCCGTGTTTAGCACAATAGTAAGAGGTAGTTATGGGCTCTATTAGCGTGGCTAAATCAGCGTGAGTGGTGGCACGACAACTGCGAATGGTTCGGCTCAAAATGAGGGTAACTATACGCTTGGTAGCGGGATTAGCAATCTGTTTAATAAGGTTAAACACAAAATCTATTTCCTCTCGTACGTGCTGTATATACCATTTATCTAAGAAAGTATCAGCTTTAGCTTGTTTTAGTTGAATGTGATACTTTTCTACAAGTGCTTGATAAATAGGTAAAAACTTTTGTTCTTTTTCAGCCCCGTATACTTTGCCGTCTATCTCTTTGCGCTGTAAGCGGTATTTATAGTCGGGTACGGGGAAGAACTCTTTATTGAAATTATTGAGTGCTTCGGTAAGTTCAGCATCAAAAGCAAGTATGTGTTTTTCTGCTAAAAACTCCTTTAAGGCTTGGGTAATGCGGTGCGTTTCGTTATACACATCTACCAAATCGTAATGTCCTACCTTAGCATTGCCTATGAGCGCATTAAAAGCCGAGACATCTATCCCTATAGCGTGCATTCCTAATTCTGAGGCTTGCACCATAGTAGTACCACTGCCTGAAAAAGGGTCGAGGACTATATCGCCTGCTTTAAAAAAGACTTCTTTTTTGAATGCATCAGTATGGGCATCTAAAAAGTATTCTACTAACTGCGGAATAAATTTTCCTTTGTATGGGTGCAAGCGGTGTACGTGCTTAGTGGTTTCTGCTTCCTTGTATTGCTCAAACGACAGATTCCAATTGAGGTCATCGCCTAATTTGTCTTTCCATTGCGAAGCCCTATTTATACCCAAAGCATCGTAATACGATTTTAGTTCTTCTTTATCTATCTGGGTAACACCATTATTTTCAAATTTCTTTACTTTACCATATTGTACCAAATAGGAGATATTTGAGGAAGTAACATTCTTCCCCATATATTCCGTTGCCCACAATGAGGCTTGTTGCAATGTAAAGTATTGATTTGTATTTAGCATAACACTATGTGCTCCTATATTTTAAGTCGCAAAGGTCGGATATTATTTTGAATTATACAAATTATTATCCTTGTTCATGTCTATACTCCTATTTTTAGGATCTATAATAATGCTTTTTATGTCGGTTAGTGGCATATCGAGTGTGAAAGTGTATGTAGGGTTTCCCCAGCCCCAAGCGGGCAACACGGTACGCTCATAAGCTGGATAAACATTAGGCTTTTCGGCATAAGTCATTCGCAAAGGTATGTATATATAGCGCACCTTACCTGCCTTGTCGGTTACCCATATATCCACAGGCAAAGGAAGTCTATCTAAGCGTTTTAGCGTTACTTCGGTTTTGTTGTTTTTGTTTTCTACCTTGTCAATGGCATAGTCGGCGGTGTGGTTTGTTTCCATAAATTCGTTGAGGAACCACTGCAATTGCATCCCCGATACTTTTTCGGCTATACGTACAAAATCATTAGGAGTAGGATTTTTGAAAGCATATTCTTTATAATAGCGTTTAAGAGTTTTTATCAGCGCTTCATTACCCATAATATAATCTAACTGGGTGAGGAATAGCAAGCCTTTATAGTAGGCGGTAGCGGTATAGCCGCGATTTGTAGCAAAGCGATCGGAGTGGGTAATGGTGGGCTCGTGCAGTCCCATTTTTACCATTCTAAAGAAGCCTTCGTAAGCATCTTCAAAAGGGTCATCGCTTTGGTTCAAATTCAAAACATAGTGTTCGGCAAGATATTCTATATAAGAAGTAAAGCCTTCGTCCATCCAAGGATAAGCTGCCTCATCGGTAGCAAGTAGGTGCTGAAACCAAGCGTGAGCGAGTTCGTGTGCAGCAGTGCCTACTAAACGTTCGTACTTTTCGTTACCTACCATAAGGGTACACATAGCGTATTCCATACCACCGTCTCCGCCTTGTATAAACGAATACTGAGGCCAAGGGTATTTACCTACAAGTTGATTGTAGTAAGCGAATACCTGCAACATAGGCTGTTGTATTTTTTTCCACGTATCTTGGTATTTTTTATAGATGAAGTGAATCGTTTTGCCGTCAGCCAATTGGTGCTTGTCGTGCACATACTCGGGGTCGGCAGCCCACGTAAAATCGTGTACGCGCTCTGCGATGAAGTGCCACGTTTTGGTAGGCGATTTAGTAGCAGGCACTTTTACTCCCTTATCTTCATAGCCAAAGCCTATTTCGTTAGGATTTTGCAATACGCCCGAAGCACCTACAAGGTAGGTTTTATCAAGGGTGATTTTCACATCAAAATTACCCCATACGCCGTAAAACTCACGCCCTAAATATTCGGTAGTGTGCCAACCTTTGTGGTCGTAAGCGACCATTTTGGGGTACCATTGTGCCATAGAAAGCGCTACCCCATCAGGACTATTGCGCCCTGCACGGCGTATCATCACCGGCAGCTGACCTTCGAAGTTTAGGTTGAGAACTGTTTTGCTATGAGGCAATATAGGGGTAGGAAGTATTACCTTCAGAATTGTACTTTCGTGCGAAAAAGTAGCGTTTTTGCCATCTTGTGTAAGCGATTTAATGCGCAGGTAGCCCATCTCATCGGGGGCAAGTTTGGCAATTCTACTTTCATATATCGGCTGCTGACGTGTTCCTTTGTTAATTGTCATACGGCTATCGGGGTCGGGTAGGTTTTGCAGGTTAGCGTCCATTTCGCTATTGGGCTGGAACGCATTGTAATAAAGGTGAAAAAATACGGTAGAGAGCGTATCGGGGGAATTATTAGTATACGTAAGTTTTTGCACACCCTTGTACTGAAAGTTTTTGACGTTCATTGCCACATCTATTTGATA
The DNA here is from genome assembly GCF_017565765.1 of Capnocytophaga bilenii. Classification (GTDB taxonomy): domain Bacteria; phylum Bacteroidota; class Bacteroidia; order Flavobacteriales; family Flavobacteriaceae; genus Capnocytophaga; species Capnocytophaga bilenii. The sequence goes on along the minus strand of NZ_JAGDYP010000002.1, from coordinate 283,779 downwards.
GTCAGCTTGTTGTTGCCAAGCATTGTCTTGAGCAAAAATGCCGATAGTCCAAGCGAAAGCACAGAGTGTAAGGATAGATTTTTTCATTATATTTCTTATATTAATTACATTCAGGGTGCAAAGATACAAAAAAAGTCGTTAGTCGTTAGTGTTTAGTACGCCAATTCACCCTCACACCTAAGCGATAGATAAGGGGAAGGTAAGGGGAAGATAAGGGATAGATAAAAGCCTGTGGGGCTCGCTCCGAATTTGTTTATTTGCTAAATTTTACTACCTTTGCGCCAATAAAATAAGATTTGCTGAGAATATGAAAAGTAAATTTAAAGTAGGGCAACGGGTATGGGTGTCGCCGCAGCTAACAAATAAAACAGACTGGGTGGAAGCGACTATCACTCAAATAGATAACAATCCTTTTGTAGGGATTGTTATCAATGTAAAAACTGACAGTGGGGAACTTTTCTTTGAAAAAGAAGATATGTTCAAATCTTTAGAAGCATTAGAATTATGTACGCTATAGCATTCGACTTGATTATTTCTGAATTAAAAAAACATTACAAAGACCCTTATAACAATGCTTATGCAGAAGTAAAAAAGGTCTTAGAGGAAAATGGTTTTTTCTGGATACAAGGAAGTACCTATGCCACTGAAGGAAATTTAAAGGTGCTTTTTCGCGCTATACAAAGTCTAAAAAATTTACGTTGGTTTTGTCTATCTGTAAGAGATATACGTGCTTTCAAAATAGAAGATTATTCGGACTTTACCGAAGAATTTAAACTAACTATTTAACACATAAAACCTTACTTAATCTGTAATATATTATATATGAATTTCTTTAAAACTTTATTAGCCTCTATATTAGGCTTTTTTATCGCTATAGCGGTATGCTTTATCTTCTTCTTACTCTTTATCTCTATAATGGCGGGCACAGTAATGGGCAGTAGCAAAGAGACCATTAGCATTGAAGACAATTCGGTATTAGAACTCTCGCTAAGTGAACCTTTGGTTGATTACGGCGAACGGGTGTTCTTCAAAGACTTTGATATTACTAACGAAGAATACAACGGACTTAACTCTGTGCTAAGAGCTATCAAAAACGCTAAAACCGACAAACATATCAAGGGTATTGTCCTAAAAAGCGAGGGTAACCTTGGGGGCGTGGCTTTTGCCCAAGAACTGAGAAAAGCCTTGCAGGACTTTAAAACTTCGGGTAAGTTTGTATTGGCTTATAACAACGACATCTCTCAGCTGGATTACTACCTACAAACGGTTGCCGACAAGATTTATCTGCACCCTCTGGGAAGTGTAAACCTGCGTGGTCTCTCTTCTGAAATCTTATTTTTTAAAGATTTGCAAGAAAAAACGGGGGTGAAAATGGAAGTTATCCGTCACGGCAAATACAAAAGTGCGGTAGAACCTTTCTTGGAAAACCAAATGAGTGACAATAACCGCTTGCAAACTACCGAGCTGCTGAAAGCTATGTGGGACGTATTGGCTACTGGTATTGCCGAAAGCAGAGGAATGACCGTAGAAAAAGTGAATGAAATCACTACCCAATTGGGGGGTAGAACGGCTGTTTTGGCTGAGCAAAACGGCTTGGTAGATAGCTTGCTATACCGCGATGAGTTTGAAAAAATCATTTGCGAAAAGGTGGGTGAAGAAGATATTAAAGACGTCAATTTTATTACCATAGAAGATTATGCCGAAGCGGTAATAAAACCTGACACAAGCAAGAAAAAAGAGCTAATAGCGGTAATTTATGCCGATGGTGAAATTATGCAGGGACAAGGACGCTCGGGCGTTATTGGCGATGAAACTATTATTGAGGCACTGCGAAAAGCTACTGATAATGAGGAAGTAAAGGCTATTGTGTTGCGTATCAACTCGCCTGGTGGTGATGCGTTTGCTTCGGAACTGATGCATCGCGAAATTGGCTTGGCTAAGGCTAAGAAAAACGTATACGTTTCGATGGGGAACTATGCGGCTTCGGGCGGTTATTACATTGCTTGTGCTGCTGATAAGATTTTTGCCGAAGAGGGGACTATTACAGGCTCTATAGGGGTATTTGGCGTAATACCCAATGTGAGCACGCTGGCTAAAAATTGGGGCATCAGTGCTGAAACTGTAGCTACTCACCCCAATGCACAACTGTACAGCAGCTTTCAAAAACCTACGGAGCAGTTTCGCAAAGAGATGACCGAATCTATAGAGCAGATATACAGCATATTCTTAGACCGAGTGGCACAAGGGCGTGGCAAAACGACTGCTCAAATAGATAGCATTGCACAAGGCAGGGTATGGAGCGGCAAAGAGGCACTTGCCAAAGGCTTGGTGGACGAAATAGGCAGCCTAAACGATGTAATTGTCTACGCTGCTAAAGAAAACGGACTAAAAGACTACAAAACAATATCGTACCCTGTATTTGAAATGGATTTCAAAGATGTATTCAAGCGTTTTGGGGTACGCCTAATGGGCGAAAACTTGCGCCAAGAGATGGGTGCTCCTGCTTACCAAATTTACCAGCAAGTGAAACGCATTAGCAATCAGCGGGGTATACAAGCGCGTATGGAATACGACCTGAACATACGATAATTGAGGTGTGTTTGATTTAGGCTGCAACGAGTTTTTTAAAAATCAGCTATAACTCAAAAAAAACTAAGGATAGTTTTTAGTTAAACTTTTGTTTTTCAAACTATAAAGTTACTAAAACTATCTTTTTTTATTTATAAAAATCTACTTTTCTTAGGCTGAACTCAGGTTAACTAAAGTTTTTGATTAGGCTTTCTACTATTCCAAAATTTAGTTTTTTTGCTAAACTATAAAGAACTCCTAAAAAATTGCACTTACTACTGGAAGTTACACAATTATTGTAAAGGATTGGACTTTTATATTTTTGTAGGGAGATGTAATTTTGTGCTAGATTTTTTATTCTATTGGTTAGTATGATAATATTTTGTCATTGTTTTATTATAGTTATGCCTTAAAGTTTATAACTTACAATCGTCATACTATATTTTATTAAAATAAACGTGTTTAAACTTTTTTGAGGAACTTGGAGATAAACCCTAATAAAAGCATTCCAATCCAAGTTACATCAAGATACTCATATCTCATTATCAAACCTTTATATCCGTCAAGCCAACCATTTGCTTGTTCAATCTTAAACCTATTTTTGTACAATTCTTCATCAAAATAAACATCTGGTTGCTCTCCATTTCGGGGATTAGGTTTAATATTTGCTATAATTTCTTTGCTTTCTAAAAACTCTCTAAAAGATTTGCTATCAAATCCTGCATCAGCATTGAGAAACAGTCCTTTGTGTTCTATTCCTGCTTCTTCTAAAAAAGCTAAGATTTCTTTTAGTACTTCTTCTATTTCATATAAGTCATTGTGATTTCCTGCTTTAGGACTCCCCATTGCTATCATTTGCCCTTTATTATCACACAAAAAAATGCTATTTGTGGTTACAGATTTTTTTTTTGCTTAATAGATTTAACCATATTCGCTGAAAGCTACCGTCTTTACTCCATTTGTTGAAGTAGTAATAGACATTTTGCTAAGAGATTTCACCTTTTTCAAAATAGCTTTCAATTGGAAGTTCTCTCCATTGTACCCCTGTTTTTAATCTCTTGAGAATCAATAAAAATATTGAAGCTAAATCAAAATTACTTTTAAATCCTCTTTTTCCTACACTTAAAAAGGAAATAATCCATTTATTTATTGTATCTCTGCCCAAAGTTCCTGAATTTTAGTGTTCTTTTTTCTAAACACAAAATTACTAATTTTAGGGAACTTTTACTTCTCTAAAAAGTTTAAACAGCTTCGATTACTTAATCTGAATTTTTTATTTGTAATAGGACTATACCATACAGGATGCCCATTAGCCTGTTTGTTTGTATCATAACAACCAGCTTCCCGTAGTATTTTTTCCAACTCTGAATACTTCATAAAATTCTCCTTTATGCCTACAAAGATAATGCTATTATTTTAAATAGCAAAATATTTTTCATCCTTTACAAATTTCCATTTCTTCTTCAAGCCACTGAGAGAAAGGCATAAGATCCGTATCCTCTTCCCATTCCTCAGGAGGAACATCAGAATAGAACACCCCAAACTGATCTTCTTCGCCCAATACAAATCCTGCCTGATGACCTACATTGGGATAGCAGACTAAAAGGATATGAGGGAATAAATAGACACCTGTCCCCTCGAAGACCTCTTTAGCATAGGATTCCCATTGTTCTGGTGCATAGAACTGGTCGGAAAAACCTCTTTCGTCTTCAAAAAGAGTGCAAGCCCCCAAGGTAAGGAGGAAAGTTTTGAAGTCCTCAGGTAGGCGAACGTTATATTGTTGTTCAAAGCTGGCAAGTTCTTCCTCGGTAACCTTTGCTTGTTGGGTAAAGCGATACATTTCATTGCCATAATGAATAGGCTTTCCTGCACTTTGTTGCAATAGGTTTTGTAGTATTGTAAGGTTTTCTTGGAATGTGCTCATGGTTTTCTATTTTTTTGCAAAGATACTATTTTTTTTGCAATGAAGTATTTGGGTCAATGTTTTTGGGCATAAAATTTTTGAGAAACTTGGAGATAAAATCTAATAGGAACATTCTATTTCAAGTTACATCAAGAAAATAAACATCTGGTTGCACTCCTTTATTAAATTTTCTACACTTAAAAAACTAATAATCCAATGAATTATTGTATCTTTGCACAGAGTTCCTGAATTTTGGTGTTCTTTTTTCTCAAACACAAAATTACTAATTTTCGAGAACTTTTACTTTATTATAGGAAAAAGTTTAAACAGCTTCAATATATTAAGGATAATATGGCAGAAATAGTATTAGTGCCCTGTGCAAAGAAAAAAACAATTGTATTGATACCTTGCTCAAAAAAGAAACAGAAAACACAAGTAAAAGTTAGGGCAAAGGATTTGTATACAAGTAGTTTATTTAAAAAAGGAAAAAGGTATGCTGAATTAAGAAAGCCTGATGCTATCTATATTCTTTCAGATAAATATCATTTATTAGGGCTTGAAAATAAAGTAGAGTACTATGATATTTCTATAAAAGATATGTCATCTGAAGAAAAAAAGGCTTGGGGTAAAAAGGTGATAGCACAATTAGAGCAAGTGGCAGATTTAAAAAATGATAAGTTTATCATTTTGGCAGGAGAGAATTATCTAAAACAAATAAAAGGATTAGAGAATATAGAATTACCCCTAAAAGGGCAAAAACAAGGAGTGCGACTTAGAACTTTGAATGAAGAGATAAATAGATTAGAACAAGAATTTAATAAATAGATGAAATGACATTTTATAATAAAACAGTAAAGAATCATATAGAAGAGTTTTTAAAGCAAGAGAAGAATTTCTTTCACAATGAACGTGACTTTCAAATGCATTTAGCAAGTTTTTTGAAAGATAAGAATTATTACGATAATATTTTCTTAGAATATTCACTTCCTGCTTCAATCTTATATTTAAATACTATGGATGATAGTTCTAAAGTAGAAACAGACATTAGAATTGATATTGTAGTTGAAAAAGATGGAAGTTTTTACCCTATAGAACTTAAGTATAAAACAAAATTAGTTGAAAAAAATAAAGGTTTTTTGGAACGTTTTGGAAAAAAGATAGAAGGTATAGAATTTTTAAAAAATCAGGCAGCCCAAAATATAGGTAGATACTCTTTTTGGAAAGATGTAGAGCGATTAGAAGTAGTAAAAAAATATTTCACGCCTAATATAGTTGCAGGTTTTTGTATTTTTATGACTAATGACCAAAGTTATACTAATACACCTAGAGGAGCTTCAAAAACATTTACAATGGAGGAAGATATAAAGCATAAAGGTAAATTAGATTGGGTAGGTGAGGTAGCAGAGTCTACTAAACGCAGACTTTCTGCTATATGGTTAGATAATGAATATACTATCAAAAAGTGGGATAAAGTTAAAAATAAAGATATAGAATTTTATTATACTATTGTAGAGGTATAATTTTTTTGAATTCAAAAAATTATTAGCGGACTAGTTTAACAAAGGGGCAGCCCCCGAAACCCCATAATAGTGTACAGGTAATTGGCAAAAATGCTTTTGGCAACAATAAATTAGCTACCCTTACTATACCTGCTACAGTTAAAGAAATAAAAGAATGAGTTTTTTGGAATAATCGTCTTACTAGCATTACTTTTGAAGGAACTACACCTCCGATAAAAAGTGATAAGAATAGTAAAACTATTTTTGAAGAGAATAGGATTCAGCATATCTATGTGCCTGCAAGTAGTGTAACGGCTTATAAGGCATTGCTTCCTACTTATCAGAGTTATATAAGTGCTAAATAGACTATAATAACCTTATAACAAAAACACCGCCTAACATTGTGTTAAGTGGTGTTTTGGTTAAGGTAGGTTGGATATAAAAGATAGTAGGAGAAAGTTTTAGCTGCTTTGCACTGTTAATCAGCAAAAAAAATTAACAGAAAATATTTGCTTTTTAAAAAAGAAAGATGTACATTTGTACAGTAGAAATTTAAAAAGTAAGTATTATGAAACGACCTATGATTGAATATACCAAGTTGATTCTTTCAAAAGTAAGTTTTGATCCCAACTTGTTCTACAGAGAGCTTAAAAAAGCCGTTAATTCACTATTGCCTTATGAGGTAGAAGAACTCAAAGAATGGCTAAACGTTTATACTAAAAATAAACCTGAACTGATGCAGTGTGTAACACTGATAGAAAAATAAAATGAAGGAAATCATTAGTGCGCAGAACCCTTTTGTAAAGAAGTTGCTGCAGCTTGCCGAGAAGTCGCGAGTGCGTAAAAAAGAAGGATTATGCGTAATTGAGGGCTTGCGTGAAGTACAATTGGCTATACGGGGTGGCTACGAGCTACAAACAATACTCTATCAGCCTGAATTGCTAAGTGAAAGTGTCTTACAAGAACTACTAACTACATATCATAAGCCTACTGAGGTAATTGCTATCAGCAAAGAGGTGTATGCCAAGCTCAGTTATCGTTCCTCAACCGAGGGGATTATAGCGGTAGCACATACTAAAAACCACAACTTAGAGGGTTTTATAGCCGACAAGGAGGATTTGCTGCTATTGGTAGCCGAAGCCCCCGAAAAACCGGGGAATATAGGTGCCCTATTGCGTACCGCTGATGCGGCTCATATAGATGGTGTTATTATCGCTAACCCCAAAACCGACCTTTATAACCCTAATATCATACGTTCTAGTGTAGGTTGTGTGTTTACCGTGCCAATAGCGATGGGCACTACTGCCGAAGTGCTAAACTTTTTGCAAACAAAGCACATCAATAGTTATTGTGCGGCACTTACGGCATCGAAGCCTTATTACGAAGTATCACTCAAAGGGCGTACCGCTATAGTAGTAGGCACTGAAGATGAAGGGCTTACCGATGAATGGCTGGAGCAAAGCACTCAGAATATCATTATTCCTATGGAGGGTGTAATAGACTCTATGAATGTATCGGTAGCGGCTGCCGTACTTATATTTGAAGCCAAACGACAACGCAAAGCGTAATTGTTTAGAATCATAAAAGCTGCCCAGAAGGTCTTGCGACTTTCTGGGCAGCTTTGTTATTGGTCTTCTTTGTTAAAAAGTAACTTTCAGAACAAATTCGTGTGTATTCTTCAATTTGGCGTTAAGTCCTTCTTGGAAGACGGTTTCAAAACCATAACCCACTGATACGTAATATTTAGGGATATTGAATAACGCATAAATATTCATCGTATTGAGACTGCGATAAGTAAGCCCTGCGTCTAACACATTGCGGTACAATAGCGCTGCAGTGATATTAGCTTGTGCCTCTCCGCCTTGGGTAATTGAAGCTTGCAAACTAGGGCGCAAGGTAAAATCGGGGGTGAGTGTATAGTAATACCCTCCTTGAGCATAGAACACCATTTGAGATGAAACGGAAGTTACTACCTCGTTTTCTACCTTAGTTTTATCGGAAGCCAATAAATTAGGCACTGATAAACCTGCGTACCATTTGTGAGCTTGGTAATAGACCCCTACCCCTACATTGGGTTGGAACTTTCCTGAAACGCCTTGCAAATAAGGGTCGTTTTGAGGGTTGAAAGTTCTAAAACGGGTAGCGTCAATATTAAATAGGTCGCCCCCAGCTTTTAGTCCCAATTGCAGTGTAGATACACTATCAATAGCAAGACCATAAGCAAAATCGGCATAGATAGCAGTTTGACGTTGCACAAACACTTTTTGGTTTACTACCTGAGCACCGAGTTTTACATTATTGGTAATGCGGTGGGTGGTGTTAAAGGATTGCAATTGGTGGTTATCAGAGCCCTGCAAGTGATTGCGAAGGTTAAGCAAGAAAGTATGCCCCTTCTCGGCACCTGCAGCTGCAGGATTCACCACGTTTTGCAATTGGTGATAAAACACATAGTTAGTTTCTTGGGCTTTGGCAAGCCACACATAGCACATTGTTACTGATAATAATAATATTTTCTTCATTTTATATGGGGTTAATAATTAATATATATCCAACCTTCGAGGGTAGTTTTACCAGCTATAGTAAATTTGTAGTAATAGCTACCTTGTGGCACTTTCTTACCGTCAATACCTATACCGTCCCAGCCTTCATTTTCATTCTGACTATTATAACCACTCTTTTCATACACTAACTGTTGGTTACCATTATATATTTTCAGGTTGTTATTGGGGTAGAACGACACACGGCGAATGTACAATCTGTCATTGATACCATCACCATTAGGGGTAAAGGCATTAGGGATAAGTACTATCTCATTAGGGGTATCGTCTTGTGCATTAGCTACTCCATCACCATCAATATCGGGGTCGCAGGCATCGCCTATACCATCTTTATCGGTGTCGGCTTGGTCTGTATTAGGAGTACGAGGGCAGTTATCTTGGTCGTTAGGGATACCATCACCATCCATATCGTCATCACAAACATCGCCTATGCCGTCACCATCAAGGTCGGCTTGGTCTGGATTGGCTACTGTGCGGCAATTGTCATTCACGTCTAAGACTCCATCACCGTCATCATCGTCATCACAAGCATCGCCTATACCATCTCCGTCAGTATCTGTTTGGGAAGAGTTGGATACTTTAGAGCAATTATCTTGTCCGTTAAGTACACCGTCATTATCCATATCGGAGTCACACTCATCGCCTATACCATCTCCGTCTATATCAGACTGGTTGGGGTTAGGTTTATCGGGGCAGTTATCGTTGTTATTTTTGATACCGTCATTATCGCGGTCATCACTACATACATCGCCTATACCATCGTGGTTAGCATCTTCTTGACCTGAATTTGCAACTTTAGGGCAATTGTCATCCACGTCTAAGACTCCATCACCATCATCATCGTCATCACAAGCATCGCCTATACCATCACTATCGGTATCCAATTGGTCGGCATTAGGGGTATCGGGGCAGTTATCGTTGGCGTTGGGCACACCATCACCATCGCGGTCGTTATCGCACACATCGCCTATGCCATCACCATCGCTGTCGGCTTGGTTGGAATTGGCAACAAAGATACAGTTGTCTTGGCTATCTAATAAGCCATCATTATCGGTATCTTCATCTATCTTCACGATTACCTTTTCACCTTGGTTTACTGCCAAGTAAATATTTCCTACAGGCTTAATCATTATTCTACCTTGCCGAGTAGCCAATGTACTAGTAACTGTAAAGGTATAAGAACCTGTATTAGGGATATTTTCGGCAATTGTTTTATTGAAGTTTTGACCATCTAAAGCAAAGTAGATAGTAACACTTCGGGTGTTTATGGGAGCTTTATCGGTATCGGCTACGTTCCAAGTAATGGTTTGGGTAGTACCGAAGAACCAATAAGCATCTTTTTTCTGAGAAGTAATTTCGAAGGGTCCTGCTTCGGCTACGTTTATAGTTGTAGTGCTGTAAACGGTGCTACCAGCGGTTTGGTCGGTATCGCGGTCGGCACGGTCGCCTCCAAATTTTCTATCGGAAACCACGAAAGCCCATTTCATTGAACGTTTTACAGTAGCTACTGTTTCCCACGAACTACGATTAGTAGGGTTGCGCTGGGTGAGCTTGCCCTCTAATATTTGAGAGAAGCGAGGTACATAACGCTCGTTGGAACGAGTAGGTGGTATAGCACGTGTTAAAGGTCCTTTTTTATTAACTGATGAGAACACTTCATAGCTAATAGAGCCATTAGCATCGTCTTCTTGCTCCCAAGTGTAGTAAAGGTCATCGTTATCGGTATCGGTAGCGGTAGCTTTTAGCAAATAAGCTGTACCATTAGGGATGGTATATTCAGGCAAATCGCCTATTTCGGGAGGGGTGTTGCTTAGGGGAGTAACCGTAAGGCAAGGGCGTGTTTTCATATGCTCCATAATTTGCTTTACGTTTACGTGGTTGAAGTAAGCATCCGAGCGAGGTTGCACATCATCGGCTCCTGATATACCTGCATAGCCCATAATGGTAGAGCCACTACCAGGTTCTACTTGCACTCCCGATCTTTCTCCATTGAGGTTATGCACGTGGTTAGCACCCATTTGGTGTCCTAACTCGTGCGCAAAGAAATCGATATCAAATCTATCTAAATCTTGCCCCACGCTCACATCACCCGCAGAGAAACCACCACCTTTTTTGCCAGCCTCGCATATACAGCCTATACAGCCTGCATTACCATTAGCTCTGGTTGTATTGTCAAAAACGTGCCCTACATCGTAGTTGGCAGAGCCCACTTTGGTATCCAAAAAGTCTTGCAGAGGCTTCCCTGTCCAATACATATTAAGCCTTCCCTCAAACACATCGTCTGATTTGTTATCAATGATTATATTTTCACCTGATACCAACTGAAATTCTATAGACATTTGTCGTCTATACACTTGGTTTACGCGTTGCACTGCCGATACTAACTGTGCCAATGTAGCAGCCTTTGTACCGAAGCGTTGGGTATAGTTGTGGGTAGTAGCAATAGCGATACGTATTTTTCGCAACTTATTACCCGAACTATAGTCGTTACGTGCTGTGTGGGAACGCTGAGTGAGCCCATCGTTGTCTTCGTGAGTGTTTATCGCAGCGCCACCTTGGGTTGTAGTGTTACAAGTGAAGCGCATTGCCTCTTGTGCAGCCGAGCGGTTGTAAGCCTTATAGCGTTTGCCTTTTTTGTCATCGGCTTGCACAAATGAGAAGTCTAAATCATCGCTAAACATCACAGTTAAGCCTGCGGGTGAATAGGTAAAGCTCACCTCTTTGGTGGGGTTGGTAGCCGAATAGCCTGCATAGGATTCAATTTTAGGATACTTGGCTGCCATTTCGGGGGAAAGCACTTGTATTTTCTTTACCTGAAACATCTCAAATTCGCCTTTGCCATTAGGCAATTGCACGCTGATATACTCGCCACGCTGGGAGCTTCGGTCGTGTAAAGCTTTTCCAAAGAGCTTTTTATCAAGAGAATAGTAGTAATAGCCTTCTGCTTGTGGGCTATTGTTGTGGGTACGCCGTGAGCTACCGTCAAGCGGCTGCCAGTACCCTTGCGCCAATACACTTCCTAGGCATAGGAAGTAAATGATAATTGCTAATCTGTACATCGATACTATTATTTATATATTACGAATATTTTTGCCGCAAAAACTTTGCCAAAATTACGCTCTTATTTCAGTAGTTCATACTCAAATGATGGATAACCACGTTTGCCTTCATCATTTTTATAGCCCAGCATCTTTATTTTGAAATAGTTTTCGTTGTTATCTTTCACTACAAAAATAAGGTCATCACGCAATTTATCGTTAATAGGGTCACGCCAAACTCTACCAAAATACATTTGGTTATTGTATTTTTCATCATTAAAATTCACTTTCAATGCTTTTTCTTTAGTATATAATGGATAACGGCGGTCTCTTTCTTCTTTATCAGTGTATTTGAAGAAAGTGTTACGAGTGCCCCCGTGTATATTTACGGTTACAATATCGGGAAAAAAGGCTACTCCATTAGCAGGGTTACTTGCTTGTTCTCTGTTAGCTCCTCTCCAGCTGGTATAGGTAGTAAAGCACAAGTCCCAATTTTTCTTTTTAGGTTGAACGCGTACGTAGTTGCCTGTGCTTAAGTTTAGGAAGACAAAATTGTAAGCAGGGTCTTTTTTTACGATAATTGTTTTAAAGTCGTCAGGGCGTGAAACATTGTGATCGGCATAAGTAATTTTATACCCTTGTTCGTGGCGTACAATTTTAATTTTCTTCCAGCCACGGTGGTCGCCCAGCGTATTTACCCCTCCTACTTTGGGTTCTACCTCACTAACGGTATAGCCCATATTTAGCAAGTATATTTTGTTGTCTTGGTCTCTTTCGGCTATTTGGGCAATGGCAGTACCTGTACCTTTTGTTCCATTTCCTCTAAACAAACCACTTGGTTCGTCAATATAATGATTGGCAATAGGCATATTAAGATTGGTGTTATCTTTACCCACTATCATAGACTCATCTTTTTGAATAAAGGTTTCTAATTTATCATTATCAGTAGGCTTAACAGTCATTGCCAAAGAAGCGTTTAGGATAACGCGAAAGTCGTCATTACCGCAATAGAACGCCAAGTCCCAAGCATCGCGTTTTACTACAAAAGTTTCTTTGGTAGAAAGGTCTACGTACACTTGGTTAGGCTCGTTAGCTCCGCCTACATTGGGAGTTATCAGATAGCGTGTTTCGGGGGTAACTGTAGTGTAACCATTGGCTTTGCCGTCATCGGGTAGCGGTTCTGGTGAAGTTTCATTGGTAGCCGCAGTATTGGTTACTGTACCTTTATCGGGCGTAGGGAGAGTTTTTTTCACCTCGTTAGTATCTTCGTCGTTTTTGCAACCTACTGTTGCCAACATACTCATTGCTGAAATAAATAAAATAAACTTTTTCATATGAAATGATGTTTTTTAATGATTAATATTCAAGTTGAAAGTGAGTTTTGCGTAAAAGCTACGCCCCGCACTCAATGGGAAGTTTAGCGTAGTAGTTTGCCCTGTGAGCGAAGTGCGTGTATAATTGATATCTACCACATTCAGGAGGTTACGCACTCCTAAGGAACATTCTAAGCGCTTGTGCAAGAAAAGTTTCTGTACCGAAGCATCTACAAAGCCATAGGGGTCGGTATCTGCTACCTGATAGCCTGTGGAAGTGGTTACCCAACGTTGTGCGCGCCCTACAAACTTATAGTATGCCGCAGCCGAAAAAAGCGGACTAAACTGATAGGCTACGCCAAGATTGGCATTCAGGTTTAGCAAAAACCTGTCATCGGTATAAAACTTTTCGGTTTTCATTTGCTGACTTATCCATACTAAGGAAGCCCCCAAAGATAGCTCGCATTTGTTTATTTTGAAATTATGCGAAGTAATCACGTTGTAGTTATAATATTTGCTTACGTTGATAAATTGCATACTTGGAGTACCATTTTCTATATCGAGCAAGGCATTTTCTATTTTATTGGTAATATTGTTATAACTCAATGCCAAATTATTTACCATTGTTAGGCTACCTTTATCATCAAAGACAGTTGTTTTTTTGGCATTTGTCTCGAAGGTGAGTGAGCGTTCGGGTAAGAGGTTTTCATTGCCTATAAACGAGTGTCCGCTGAAGATGTTACGCGTGTAGAGCTCTTCAAACGAAGGGGTGCGGTAGGCTTGTCCTGCCGAAGCACGCCACTCTATATTACGCCCAAACAGATACCTGCCCGACAGGGAATAAGCGTATTGGTTATCAAACAATTTTTGAAAAGAGTAACGCCCTCCAGGTCGTAATGAAAGCTTATCGGTGAGATTTACTTCCAGTACCGAATAGAGGTCGTAATTATCTACATTTTTGGTTACTTGCTTGATGGTTTGTCCTTCGTTTTTGATGTCGGAAAAGCCAATATTATGCGTAAGCTCATAGCCCACTTGCAGGTTATACCTTTTGTTAGCAAACGGTCGGCTGGCATAGCCGGTGCTGTAATACACATTCATAGACTGTGTTTTGCGCTTTTCGTGTCCTATTTCCTGCTGGTATTCTATCATATAGCGGAATTTATCTTCTTCTTGTTCCTGATATTGATAAGAAAAAGAAGCGTTGTAACGCCATAGTCCTTCTTTGCCATTGAGGTTCAGGTGGTGATAGTTGCGCATAAACTTAGTGCGCCTGTCATCGCCATAGGTATATTCATCATAGATAGGGCTATAGGTAGTTTCGGCAGTACGATCGAAGAACCTGAAGAGGTTGTCCATACGTTCAAACTTGTACAACAGCGAAAAGTCTTTGCGCTGGTATGAGAGCATAGCCGAGGTTTGCAACATTTCATAAGGACTGCGCTTATAGCCACGTTTTTCATCGGTTTTTAAGTAATTTTTACCTTTAAACTCGCCGTAATAGCCATTAAACACGGTGCGGTTAGTACCCAATGAAGCCACCCAACCTTTGGCAAGTTGCGCTGTAGCTTTGAAGTTCTGCAAGTGCTTACCTTTATTCACCCAATTGTATTCTTTGCCGATGGCTTCCTCTTGCAATGAGTAGCGCAATTGCCATTGCTGTTGGGTAGTGCGTTTGGTGATGATGTTCAGTATTCCTGTTACAGCATTAGCCCCGTGCGTTACCGCCATAGCACCTTCTACAATCTCTATGCGCTCTACATCTTCCAAGTTTACCTGCGAAAGGTCGGTATTGTTACCAAAACCGTTTTCGCCCACCAAGGGTACGTTATCTACCAGCACTTTGAAGTATTTAGCATCTAAACCGAAGAGCGATACGGTTTGTTTACCCGTATTCTCATCGGGGCGAATGGTGATATTCAGGTATTGATTGAGTACATCGGCAAGGGTAGTAGCGCCCATTCTGCTTATTTGGGCACTACTGATTACTTGCACGTTTTGCACTGCTTTTTTAAGTGATTGTGGCTCTATTTGTGCAGATACTACCACCTCTTGCAAATCTATTACCTTATCGGCTTTTTCATCATTGGGTTGTGCTAATACCGCTAAGGGCATCAGTACTATTATGCACAGCCAAGTTTTAAGGGTTGTTACTTCCATCGTGGGGTACGCTTATAGATTTCTTCTTCCAGCTCGTTGCCCACCCAACGGTAAATGATGAGTTGGTCTTTGGTATATTCAAATTCGGTAAGCCCCACTTTATTGAAGCGTTTAGAGCGAGCCTCTATAACTCTCAAGTTGGGCAATACCCTATAAGTACCTTCAAAAAGCACTAACTTGCAACCTGCTTTTATCTTATATTGGTGAATTTCAATATTATTCCCGTCAAAGACAATTTTTTGTTGGCTGCGGCAGTTGCTATTGGTAAGCACCCAGTCATAATCATACCTGCCATCACGCCTCAGGTGGTGTATGTACCAAGTACCGATGAGCTCTTTTTGCAAGTCATATTTGTAATCTTTCTCATAAGTACTTGTTTGCACGCCTCCCGATTGGTTTTTATATACCAACGTGAGTGTATTGCTCACAATGGTATAGTCATAATTTTCGGTATTAGCGTCTGTTTGCAACACGACCTTGTTGGTAGTAACCGTATAAGTAAGCGCTTCAGGTATAGGCTTGCAGTCATCTTCTGTTTTTTGGTAGAAGGTACGAGTGAGCGTTCCATCTCGTTTAAACAATAGCGATGATTTGCGGGCACAATTTTCTAAGATAAGTGTATCTTTGTTATTGATAATATTCATCAAACGCCATTCACCTACTATGGGGTGAGGTGGAGTTTCGGGCACATCGGGGGTTACCTCTGGCTGTTGTTCTTTATTGCAAGCCACCAAGCCGCACAACACACATAACACTATGATAAATAAACTCTTTTTCATATATATTTACTTATCGGGTGAATGATGATAAAGGTTTAATCTTTGTTTTATCGAGATAAGAAGCCCAGTCGCTATTCTTGTAAGTCTCTATACTTTCATCGGGCACGTAGATATTTACCCTATTCCCAAATGAGATGTGGTAAGCAGGATAAGCAGGTGGTGTTTTGGAGCGGATAATCACACTTTGCACGTTGGAACAACGTTCAAAAGGTGTATTACTACCCATTCTGCCCAAGCTTGCTGGGAGATCTATGACCTTCAGTGAAGTACAGAAAGCGAAAGCATTACTATCTACTTGTTCTACCCCTTCGGGCAGTTTCAGTTCGGTAATGTTTTTCCATTCGTGGAAGGCATCACGTCCTATTTTTTTCACGGTATGCGGTATTTTGATACTTTCGGCTATGCAGCCCACAAAGGCAAATTCGCCAATTTCTTCTATACCGTCTTCTAAATTGATATACTTAAGCCTTTCGCAACCTGTAAGGATACCGCGTTCAATTTTGCGCAAGCTCCCTGGTAGTGTAATAGCCTCTAAGTATTGCAATCCCGAAAAGGCGCGCATTCCTATTTTTTTCACTCCACGATTGATTATAAGCGAGCGGACGGCATACGACTCTGGTATTCCGAACTCTAATTCATTTCTGAATGCGCCGGCAGCGATTTCGGTTACCTTATTTAAACGACTATCTGTGCGCATATCAATAAATAGTGTTTGTGTGTTGAACCATGCTAATAGAGTTGTGCCGTCTTCGCTCAGCCTATAGTTTGGTAAATCATTGGGAGGAGTTTGCGGTACTCCGCCAATTTCCACTCCTTGTCCCCAGCCTTGTGCTGTTTTAGGCCCGTAAAGTTTTACGGCTTGAGTATCAATATAAAGGTCACCTATTTTACCTATTGTTGTTGCAGGGCGGGTAGCACCCGAATGTATGGTATTGGGTTCTTCTAAGCTATGGCTACTCACCAAACGGATAGGTGTGCCTATCCAGCCTGTTTCGGCTTTAGGCCCATAGAGCAATCCTGTAAGTCTATCAATATAGTAGTCGCCTATACGCCCAGTATCTAATGCTGGAGTTCCTGCGTTTAGCCATATTTTGGTACCGCGTTTTACGGTTACTTTTTCAAGTGTTTCTTTGACACAAGCCGTAGGCAAAGTAAGTAACATCACCCCCAATAAGGCAGCTGTAATAACTTTTTTCATCATCTGATTTTTTTAGGGTGATTTACTTAGTTTAAAGGCTCAATCATATCTTTGATTTCGGCAAAGTGAGGAGAGTTCTTATAATTATTTAGGTAAGCCGGTAATACGTATATTTTGGTAATATTCACAGGGATAAATTGACCATTCATTTGAGGCACATCACCTTTGAAAGTAATTTCGGTTACGCTAGAGTCTTCAAAAGGATTATCACCCATTAAGGTAAGTGAAGCAGGGAATACTACTTTTTGCAAAGCAGTACAACCTTTGAATACGCCTTCTTGTATTTGTTGTAATCCTTCGTTAAGGGTTACTTGGGTAAGTGCAGTACATTTTTCAAAAGCCAAGCCCAAAATAGCCTCGCAAGAGCTTGGTACAGTTACCTCTTTCAAGCCTATACATTCTGCAAAGGCATTGTATCCTAATTGTTGTAATCCGTTGGGCAAGGTAACTTTTTTCAATGAATAGCAACGCGCAAAAGCATCTACATCTATAGCTCGTAATTTGCCTTGTGTGCCAAAGACAATTTCTTCAAGGTATAAATCGCCTTCAAATACAGCACCTTCAAATTTAGTAACATTATTACCTATTGTTACTTTTTTCAAGGCGCGTTTTCGGGCAAAAGCACCTTCGGCTATTGTTTCTACATTGGCAAGTTCAGCAATTTGGTTCATATCCAACACTTGAGTTTTAGGATTTGACCAATAAAGAAGTATAGTGCGGTCGCTGCTGAGGCGGTAGTTAGGCAATTCGCTATCGGGGGTTTGGTTTGTGCCATTGTTGGTATTTTTGCCTAAAGAGATACCTGTTCCCCATTGGTTGGAAGTTTTAGGCCCGTAGAGTACTTTGTTTTCAAGGTCTATATACCAATCGCCTTCGTAGCCTTCGTTGGGTGAAGGAGCACCAGCACCAGAGCGTATTTTGGAACTTTCATTGTGAGCACTACCAAATTTGACAGCTACTCCCCACCCTTGAGCCGTTTTAGGCCCGTATATTTCATAAGTAGTTTCGTTGATATAGTAGTCGCCTACCTTACCTTCATCATTACTTGGGGGTACTTGTCCGCGGCGGATATCAGAGCCTTCTTGTACTTCGGTACGCTCTTCAATTGTTTGTTTTTTGCAACTTGTTACTGTTGCCGTGAGTGTGCAGCAAATAGCTGCACCGATTAATAATCTTTTCATTTTGAACCGATAAATATTATTGAGTTTTAAAATTATTTTTTTTGCAATGTTTTAGCAAAAACATTACAAACAGTATAATTAGTATAAATAGTTATTATTATTTATATTGAACAAAATTAAGCTGGTGCTAATTACAGTACAAATATATTAACACTTTTTTTATCAGAAAACTGTTATTTAGAATGGTATTGTTTAATAAGATGTTAAAACATTGATAATCAACTATGAATTTTAGCACTAAAAAATAAGCTATTTTTCACCTGACTACCTCACCTTCTTATGCGGGGTATCTTTTTACAAGAAGTAACAATAAAGGTTTGGGGTATAAAAATAAATTATTCGCAACAAAAACATAGTTTTATTGCGAATAATCTATTTTTAGTCGTCAGTCTTTAATCATTAGCCGTCAGAAGCGAGCTATATAGGCTAAGGATTAACAGCTAAAGAGTAATGTTTATTTTTAATAATTAATATACAACCAGCCTTCTTTGGTTTCATTTATTTTTTTCAGGGTGAGCTTGTAGTAATAGTACCCACGGGGTACTCGTTGCCCATTGCTACCAATTCCTTTCCACTGGCTTTTGTAATTGTGAGCTTCATAAATAAGCGTTCCTTCGGTAGTGTATATTTTCAGGTTATTTTCGGGATAAGCGGTAAGTCTATGTATAAAGAATTTATCGTTAATACCGTCATCGTTGGGGGTAAAAGCGTTGGGTATTAGGACGGTATCTTGTTCTTCATCATATTCGTTTGGGATACCATCACCGTCAAGGTCGGGGTCGCAGGCATCGCCAATACCATCTTTATCAGTATCTTTTTGGTCGGGGTTGGGTGTTGAGGGGCAATTGTCGGTATTATTAGGAATTCCATCGCCGTCGAGGTCGTCATCACAAGCATCGCCAATACCGTCTTTATCGGTATCTGTTTGAGTTGGGTTGGGTATATAAGGGCAATTATCCTGTTCGTTGGGAATACCATCATCATCGGCATCGGGGTCGCAGGCATCGCCAATGCCGTCACCGTCAGTATCTGTTTGGTCGGGGTTGGAGATGTCGGGGCAGTTATCGCGGTCGTTAGGGATACCATCGCCATCGCGGTCGTCATCACACACATCGCCAATGCCGTCGCTATCGGTATCTTTTTGGTCGGGGTTGGGTGTTGCGGGGCAGTTATCGTCATCGTCTAAGATACCGTCTTGGTCTTGGTCGCCACTACAGATAGCAGGATTTTGGTCGGGGTTTGGTTTATTGGGGCAGTTATCGCGGTCGTTAGGGACACCGTCACCATCGCGGTCGTCATCGCATACATCGCCAATGCCGTCATTATCGGTGTCTATTTGGTTAGGATTAGGCGTATTGCGGCAGTTGTCTCGGTTGTTGGGCACGCCATCGCCGTCTAAATCGTCATCGCATACATCGCCAATGCCGTCATTATCGGTGTCTTGTTGGTTGGGATTGGCAGTTTCTACGCAATTATCGCGGTTATCGGGTATGCCGTCGCCGTCTATATCGCCGTTTTCTTTAACTACTACTATTCCTTTATTGACGGCTAAATAGATATTGTCATCGGCAGTAATCATATAACGTCCTGCGGTGGCGCTATAGGTATCGGTAACGGTAAAAGTATAGACTCCATTATTAGGGATATGAGCGGCTATTGTGATAGAGAAAACGCTGCCATTGGGGGCAAAGAGTATTGTTACTTTTTGAGTATTTACGGGCTCTTTGTCGGTATTGGCTACTTGCCAAGTAATGGTTTGGGTAGTGCCGTAGAACCAATAGCTTTTTTGGCTATGAGAGCTTACCTCGAAGGGGCCTGCGGTACTTACTACTTTTATTTTCATATTGGCAAAGCTGGTAGTACCTAAGGTATTATCGCCAGAGCGCCTATTGCGGGCGGTCATTTTTCTATCTATTACCATTAAGCTCCAATTGAGGTTACGGCTTACGTTACTCACCGTTTCCCATTCGCTATTGCGGTTGGGAGCGCGCTCAGTAAGCTGATTTTGCAAGATGCGTGATAAGCGTGGTATATAGCGTTCGGGTGAAGGATTAGGGGGTAGTGAGCGTGCCATAGGGCCTGAACTGTTATTGGGTGAAAATCTATCAGCACTAATGGCACTAGAGTTGTCGCTCTGTTCCCAAGAGTAATATAGGGGATCGTTATCGGCATCGGTAGCGTGCCCTCGTAGTACATAGGCAGTTCCTTTAGGGATTGTATAAGGCAGCAAACTATCTATTTGAGGGGCTTTATTTTCAAAGTTTTCGGAACGTGGGCAGCTTTGTTTTTTGATATAATCTACTATTTGTTTTACATTGAGGTGGTTGAAATAAGCATCGGTGCGGGGTTGTACATCATTTGCCCCTGTGATACCTGCATAACCCATAATGGTAGTGCCGCTGCCGGGCTCTATTTGTGTTCCATATCCTTCATAAGGGCGAGAAAGGTTGAACGAGTGGGTTGCCCCCATTTGGTGTCCTAATTCGTGACAGAAGAAATCAACATCGAACCTATCTAAATCTTCAAAAGCTTTGAAGTTGCCTGCTGAAAAACCTTTGCCTTTATTGTTGTCATCACACACACAGCCTATACAACCTGCATTGCCATTGGGGTTGTAAGTGTCGTGGAATAAGTGCCCTACATCGTAGCGTGAGTTGCCTACTTTTTCGTCTAATATTTTTTGTATAGGGGCACCAGTCCAATCATTTGAGCCTAAAGATGCTTTTTCTACTAAATCGGAAATGGCACTTTCTGACTTTTTGCTTAGGATTGTTTCTTCGCCCGATACCAATTGAAAATCAATTCCCATTTGTGTTTTATACACTTGGCTAGCACGCTGAACGGTAGAGACTATTTGAGCCAAAGCTACACGTTTATCGCCTCCGAAATATTTTACATATTCATAGGTGGCTACTACAGCTATTTTGATAGTGCGAGCTACACTTTGCGATTGGAAATTGTTGCGCTGGGTGAAATGAGCTTGTGAGTCGGTTTGCTCTCGGCGCAAGGCGTCTTGAACAGCTTGCGCTGGGATATGACAACCAAAGTACATAGGAGGTACTGCTATTTGGCGGACATAGGCTTTGTGGTGTAAGCCTTTTTTATCAGTGGGCTGCACAAAGGCATAATGAAATCCTTCGGTAAATATTACCGACAGCCCTGCGGGTGAAAAGGTGAAGTTTACAGCCTTTTCGGGATTGTCTACCGCATAGCCTTGGTAGGTTTCTATATCGGGGTAACGCAATGCCAATTCGGGCGATAATACGCTTGAAGGCTTTACGTTAAATTTTTCCAAATTTCCGTTACCATCAGGAAGGGTAATTATAGTGTACTGATTATAAGCCCGAGAGGTGGTACTGTGAAGTGCTTTTGCAAAATCTTCTTTGTTGAGGGTGTAATATTTGTAAGGAGAAGAAATATTAGCATTGGCTCTTTGAGTGCTAACATCCTCATTCCAATAGCTTTGCGTATATCCTATTGTGGTAGTAAGGCATAACAACCAACAACAGTACTGATAGATTTTATAGGTCATATTTGTTTAGTTGTAAATTAGAATTATTATAAAATTGCTGCAAATCTATTACATTTTTTTGGAATGACAAATTTTAATCAAAATATTTTAATTGATAAATTTGTTAAATGTCAATAATTCAAGAATTTAAAGTTTAAATTTTAACATTTGAAATTCTTAAATTTTATATATAATTTTAACTTTTTTGATATTATTAGCGAAGCGATAAGAAAACAATAGTAAAAATAATTCAGTTTTATTTGGTGTTAATAAAAATAATCAGTACTTTTGCAGCGTTTTTAGAGGGGTTATCCTTCGCTGAGAAGAATTTTGAATTTTGAATTTTGAATTTTGAATTGGGCATAAGCTGCAAGCTTGCGCCAGCGGTGTATCTTTCGCTCATCCTTCGCTGAAGGTTCGGTGAAGGTTCGCTGAGAGTGGTGAAAGTGATACTCTAAAAAAGTGGAGGAGAGAAAAAACTTTGGCAAACTCTTAAAGAATTTTGAATTTTGAATTCTGAATTTTGAATTGGGCAGAAGCTGCAAGCTTGCGCCAGCGGTGAAAAATATCAAAAAACATAATAAAACATATAAAAACATTAAAAACCATTATACAATGAAAAAGTTAATTATTTGTGCTGCAACAGCATTGTTTTGCGCTGCTACCTTTGTGGAATGTAGCAAAACGCCTGTAGAAGAACGGGAAGAAATTCAAAATGGTACGGACATTATCCGCCGTAATGTGCCGCCTCAAAACTCTGACGGGAAAATTGGCGACTACTATATCAACGAAACTACTGCTGAAATTTACGGTCCTAAAACTGAAAACGGCGGTTGGGGTACTCCTTGGCGTTTTGGCAAACAGGATAATGTGGGGAATGCAAAAATATATTCGGGAAGTGGTGCTCCCAGCAATACTGACCCTAAATACAAAGAGGGCGATTGGTATATAGACGTTGCAAACCGCAAATTGTACGGGCCTCGCACGCGTAATCTTTGGGGTAACGGTATCCTCATAGGTGGTGCTCCGAACGAGGGTACTAATACTGACCCTGATGCTTCACTGCCTAACTATCGCTTGGATAATGACGGCAAAACGCTCCTTGCTTGGATAAACTACAAATCGCAAATTATTGATATGAGCAAAACACCTCTCAACTTGGTAGAAAAAATAGAAGTGGCTGCTTTTGCGGGAAATAAAGCAATACAAAAGGTGATTTTTGGGGCTCAGCTTAACACTATAGGGGCTTCGGCTTTCAAAAAATGTTATTACTTAGAGGAAGTAGTGTTTAACGAAAACCTCAGCGAGATAGACGAAACAGCTTTTGAAAACTGCTGGTACCTAACT
This sequence comes from Capnocytophaga bilenii, assembly GCF_017565765.1. Lineage (GTDB taxonomy): Bacteria > Bacteroidota > Bacteroidia > Flavobacteriales > Flavobacteriaceae > Capnocytophaga > Capnocytophaga bilenii. The sequence continues at coordinate 260,724 of NZ_JAGDYP010000002.1, read as the reverse complement.
ACACTAAACTTGCCTAACCGATTGGAAGTGATAGAGCAAAAGGCTTTTCACAACTGCTCTGGGCTCACTACCGTAAAAATACCAGGTAGCTGTAAAAGTATAAAATTTGCTGCCTTTGAAAAGTGCAAATCGCTTACTGATGTGCAAATAGGCGAAGGGTTAGAAAACATACATCAAAACGTGTTTGAAGAATGTACCGCTTTACAATCGGTAGTATTGCCACGCAGCTTGAAAGCCTTAGGCAGTGCAGTATTTAAGGGTTCGGGGGTAAAAAAGGTTACTTTCTTGGGGGCATATCCCGAAACTGGTATTGCTGAAGATGCTTTTCGCGAAGCTGGTTCATTGAGCGAAATATTAGTGCCTACTGAGTATTTAGATGAGTATATAAACCATTTTTCGGGCTCGGACATCAAAAATTTAATTAAAGCTATTCATTAATAAACCTTTTTTGTTATGAAACATCTACTTTTTATAGCTATGAGTTGCGTACTTACAGCGACTCTTAGCAGCAGTTGTAGCAAAGAGGCTATAGAACGCGTTACTGTAAATAAAGGAAGTATGATTATCCCTGGCAATGGAGCTCCTGCTGCCGATGTGGGAGGCAAGGGTGATTATTACTTAGACAAACTATCGGGAAAACTCTACGGTCCTAAAACAGATACGGGCTGGGGCAACAATCCTATTGCTTTAGTAGAACCCAATTCGGTAGGCAATACTATTTATTCGGGCACTACGCGTCCTGCCGCTGATAAAGGAAATATTGGCGACTTGTATTTGCAACTAAACAGCAGCAACCCTAATCATTCTAAACTATATGGGCCTAAAACGGCTGAAGGCTGGGGGACAGGTTATGAAATGGGGGACAAATCGGGGGGACAACCTCAGCAGTTGCCTAACTACCGCTTGAGCAAAGACGGCAAAACACTCCTTGCTTGGACGAACTTCCGCACCTTGCACTTGGATATGCGCTCTGACCCTAAACTTGCCAATGTAGAACACATAGGTGATGAGGCTTTCCGCTTTTCATACGGCGAAAGTGAGGATGCAACGCTGCCTTATGCGCTTACTACGATTATCCTCTCGGACAAGGTGAGCAGTATTGGCACTAACGCTTTTGGTGAAATGGCTTTCTTGGAAAGTGCCACACTACCCAGTAGACTGAAAATAGTACCCGAAAACTGTTTCTTGTACTGTAAAAAACTTAAAAGTGTGAATCTTAGCGAGGGTATTGAGAAGATTGACAAGTTTGCCTTCTCTAACTTACCTTTAGAGCGCTTAAAAATCCCTCACAGCGTGAAACACATTGGCGAAGCGGCTTTTGCTAACAATGAAAATTTAGTGGAGGTTACTTTGCAAGAGGGTCTGGAGGTAATAGGTGCTATGGCTTTTGACAATTGTAGCGAAATCACTCATTTAGAAATACCCGCTAGCGTAAAGGCTATAGGAAGAGATGCTTTTGCGGGTTGTAGCAATGTAGATTACTTGGTACTACCCAGCAAGACCCTCCCCCGCTGGGATGTGGTAACGATAGATGATTTTGAAAACTTGCACTTTATTTACGTGCCCGATGAACTTGTAGAAACTTACAAGAAAGATGAAAATTGGGGATTGGTGGAAAATGAGGATAGCAATATAAAATACAAACCACTATCGGCTAAAGCAAAAAACTAAAAACAATTCTAAATATAATGAGAAAAATCATTTTGTGTTCAACCATTGTAATAACCAGCTTCTTTTTTACCAATTGCCAAAAGGAAAAACCTAAAGAGGAAACGCCTATAAAGCCTACCGAAAAGGGTATTCCTGCAACAGCTTATAAGCTAAGTGAGGACAAAAAAACGTTGCTGAAGTGGAACGACAATAGCCTCAGTACAATAGATTTTACCACCGACCCTGTGTTGCGCAACATTACCCACATTGCAGCTAACACTTTTTCGGGCTGCACGGCACTTACGCAGGTAAAGCTAACTGACAAGATTGAGCATATAGGGGAATTTGCGTTCTACAAGTGCAGTAACCTGAGTGATTTTGTAATGAGCAACAACGAGCATATTACCAAAATTGAACGAGGTACCTTTCAGGATTGCAGCAAGCTCACCTACGTAAAGCTGTCGCCTTATATCACGACTATTGGGATATTGGCTTTTGCCGATAGCGGTATCAACAAGATTGAGCTGCCCGAAAATTTCTTCTCTATAGAAAAACAAGCTTTTGCAGGCTGTGTAAATTTAAAAGAGATAGAAATACCCAAGAACGTGAGCGACATTAGTACGGCGGCTTTTGAAGATTCTGGTTTGGTAAAAATCACACTTTACGGCACTTTTCCGCCTAAACTGAGATTAGGAGAAAGAGGTGCAGGCTTTATATCGCCTTTTCCGCCCTCACTTACGGATATTATAGTGCCGAAAGAAGCTACACAAGACTACCGAGACAAAAAGGAATGGCACTACTTTGCGGCAAAAATCAACAGACACTTAGGGTTTAAGCCGCTAACCCTTAGCCAAACAGAATTTATGATAAACGAGGGTGAATTTGTAGACTTCAGTGTAGAGAGTGGCAATGGTGATTACAAAATAGTACAAAGCGAAGAAAGCAAGGTGATAGTAGCTTACGCTCAAGAGCAAAACAACAAGGCTCGTTTTCGCTTATACGGGCGAGAAAAAGGGGCTACTACTCTTACTTTTATAGATGAGATAAGCCAAACCCAAAAAACACTAAACGTGCGGGTGGTAACTCCTTTTACTCTTACGCCTAATGTGTTACGCCTATCGGTAGGCGAAACCAAAACGATAGCCGTAACAGGCAATGGTAACTACCAAATAGCAGCTACCCAATTTGCGCAAATTACCTATAACGCTACTAAAAGCGAGCTGGTGGTGAAAGGCTTACAAAGAGGTAACGAAGAGGTTATCATTACCGATACCTTCTCGGGCAAACGTTTGGCAGTGGAAATTATTGTAAATTAACTACAGAAATGAACTACAAAAACTTTATTTTATTATTGAGTTTTCTTTTGGTGGTGAGTGCTTGTAAAAAGGACTCACCATCAGAGAAAATTCCCCCAAAAGAGGGTGCCGATGCTTACACCCCGCTGATAGGACGCTGGCAGCTTATGAAAATTACCGACAGCAACAACAAAGGCAAAGAACGCAACTTGAGCAACTGCCGCAGGCATAGCTCAATTACGTTTTTAGAAGGACGCAAAGCCCGAGAAGTACGTTATCACTTAGCACTTTCGGAAGGTGAAAGTGCTGACAGAGGCGAAGGCACTTGCAAGCACAGCAATGAGATATTTGACGTAGCCATCACCGCTACCAATACCTTGCAGCTGATAGGCACCGAAACCGAAACTTACAGCTATACCCTGAAAGACAAACAGCTGCAACTGGTGCTTACCGCAACACTGCCCAATGGTGACAGCGTTAGCAGTACATTCTTCTATCAAAAAGATTACACTTACAACCCTGCTAAAGAGCTCATTGGCACTTGGTATGTACACCACTGGTGGATAGACGGGTTGTATAATTATGATGAAGACTTTGCACGCGGACAATGCAAAACCAAAGAAAAGATTGTATTTACCGAAACGGATATTACTATCTACCAATACGACATTGGCAGTGAAGGTTGTAAAGAAACTATTTACCAAGGTAGTTATAAAGTATCGGAGAACCAAACTAAAATTATCGTTAGCTCTAAGAAAAATGGTTTTGTAGGCAATACGATTTTTGACCTTGAGAATGGCAACTTGCACATTTATGGCAACAGAAGTGGACACGCTCTTGAAACTATCTACCGAAAAGACAAGAAGTATGAAGATTATTTTTAAACTACTCTTTTTGCTGCCCTTGTTGAGCTTCGCCCAAGTGAGCCCTACTACCCAAAAGGTAATACAACTGAGCGAGGTAGTGGTATCGGGACAGATAGCTCCGCAAGCAGTAGCAAAATCAGTGAAAAACGTGCAAGTAATTAGCAACGCTCAAATACAGAAAATGGGTGCTGTAAGCCTTGCCGATGTGCTAAACCAATACATCAACATCACGGTGCAGCCTAACCTAAACACAGGTAAGCAAACGGTATCATTGTTTGGTTTGGGGGGTAACTACTTCAAAGTGCTGATTGACAATGTGCCCTTGGTGAGCGAAAACGGATTAGGCAACAATACCGACCTTTCACAGGTAAATATGCAAGATGTGGAACGGATAGAGATTGTGGAAGGGGCTATGGGGGTAACTCACGGTGCTAATGCGGTAACAGGTATTTTAAACATCATTACCAAAAAGAAAAGCGAACACCCTTGGGAACTGACCTACTCACTACAAGAAGAGAGCATAGGCAAGGAGTACAGCCTTACCGACCAAGGAAGGCATATACAGAATTTTAAGGCAGCGTATCAGTTTGCTAAAAATGGTTATGCCTCTGTAGGTACTTATCGCAACTTGTACAATGGCTATTGGGGGGAATACCAAGGCAAGCATCATTACCTTACTGACAACAAGCGGGGCTACAAATCACCCCCTAATAATAGCTTACAGACCAACATAGTACTAAGCTACGAGTTGCCACATACCCAGCTGCTATACAAATTTGAGTATATGAACGATGATTTCTACTTCATAGACCGCTCGCCTGAAAACTCTTATAGCAGCACATATGGTTATTACGCTTTTGGCGATGATAGGCACGATACATATTTGCGGCGTTTTCATCACCTCAATGCTAATGGCGCTTGGAGCAAATGGCGTTACAATCTCTCAGGATCATACCAATACCAAGAGCGCGAGGAGGATAACTATAGGTATATCATCAATTTAGGCAAGGATATCAACCACCGCAAGCGCACTACCCAATATATGAACGTGTGGTATAGTGTGGGTACATTTAGCCGTGCTTTCTTCGGCAACAAACTCAATTGGCAATTGGGCTACGAGCTAACGCACAACAAGGGTTTTTCACTTATCACCGATGCGGGGAGTACCCTGAAAGAAGTGCGCAAGAACGTAGATAATTACGACCTTTACACAGTGGCTGAGGTAAGCCTCAGCAAGCAACTATCGGTGCGCCCCGGTATGCGCTATTCGGTGCAACGGCTATTCAAAAACCAATACGCTTATTCGCTGAGCGGCAGGTACTTATTGCCACACCGCACTGAACTACGCTCTTCGGTAGGGAAATCGTACCGCACCCCCAGCTTTGAGGAGCTGTATACTCGGAATATATTTATGGGACACGCTTTTTTGGGCAACGAACACTTATTGCCCGAAGATGGTTTATCGGCAGAAATCAGTGCTAAGAAAAGTAGTATTTTGGGGGAGAAAACACAACTGATGAATACCTTAAACGGTAGCTATAACCGCATCAACAACAAAATACACAACGTACTGCAAAATCTTGACGGTGGTACGCCTCACACTCAATACATCAACGTGAGCCAATACCGCAACTTTAATATTACTACTACTAATAGCTTAAAATTGAATAGTTTAGAACTATCGGCTGGGGCATCGTTTGTATGGATTTCGCAGCGTATAGACACTGATCGTTTTAAAACTGATAGTCGTTATTTGCTAAACATCAACGCTAATGCGAGTGCCAGCTACAATATCAAAGCGTGGGATTGTGCTTTCTCTGCGTATTACAAGTTTGTAGGCAAATCACAAATGTGGCTAATGAGCGGGACAGGCTATGTAATGGGCGACTTAGACCCTTATGGTTGGCTTGATATTTCTGCCCAAAAGCGTTTTTTACAAAAGCGTTTGGAGGTGAGTTTGGGGGCTAGGAACTTGCTAAATACTATAGATGTGAGTCTTACCCAAACGCCCTTGCAGGGACAACCGATACGCCTAAACTACCCCTTGGGCTACGGACGAAGTTTCTACGCTAAATTAACGTATAATTTAGTTGTTAATCGTTAGGTGCGAGCCGCACGCGCTAATCACTAAGATAGACAAAACATAACAAACCATCATATGAAAAAGTATTTATTATTGATAGCCGCAGCGCTTGTAGTTGTAGGCTGTAAGAAAAAAGATGAGGGTCCTAAGGAAATCCCTACACCTCCAAAAGTAGCTAAAAACCAAGTGGAAGTGGATATGGGAGGTGCTAATGAGCCTTACCAAGTGTATGTAGACCTCGCTACCAAGCAAATCACTAAAGTAAGACGCGATGCGTGGGATATTGCTTTTTATTGTGGCGATGATTTCAGGGTGATTATCAACCCTGCTATAGCAATGACCGTAACGGCTACAACTCGTAACATCAACGAATTTGTGCATACGGTGCCAAGTATCTTGCTAAGCGATGACCCTACCCTACCCTCGCAAGTGCTCATCTCATCGCATATTATAGATGACCCTCGCGGGCACTTATCGCCCAGCGTGAATAGCACTACCAACGAGGTTATAAAAGGTACAGGCACTGCTATTGCAGAAATAGCTGTGAATGATGTAGATAACAAAGTGTATTTGCTGAACTTAGGTAGCAACATCAGTACTAAAACCCCTGAAATAGGTAGTGTAGACCTCAAAGGTAGTGATAGGGGCTGGATGAAAGTGCAGATAATGAGGCGTGGCAATGCCTACCGAATGCTATACGCCCACAACTATGTAACAGCCGACACTAAGGGCGAAAAGATAGAAGAAGTTACTATTAATAAAAACCCACTGTATAACTTTATTTTCTTCAGCCTACACGATAAGAAAATAGTACAAGTGCAACCTCCAAAAACTAATTGGGACTTATGTTTTACCGCTGCTACGAGCTGGTTTAGCACCGATGAAGAAAAAATACTATCCCCTCAAAACAGCGTTACTTTCTTCCCCGATTTGGTAGTTACCAACCTGCACGGAGGTACTAAAGCGACCTTGTACGACACTCGTACTACTCCTTACAATACTTACAGCAAGGAAAAAGCTGCAAAAATAGCTTTTGGCAATGCGCGTTATAACACCCAAATGGCAATAGGGCGCAATTGGCGTGATAACCAAGTAGGTAATTTGGTGCGCGATGAACTATTTGCTGTGGTACGTGATAGTGAAGGCAGATATTACAAGCTGAAATTTCTACGCCTGAAAGACGACAAAGGCGAGCGAGGTTACCCAGCTTTTGAGTATGAAGAATTGTAGTCATTAGTCGTTAGTCGTTAGTTATTAGTCGTTAGTCGTTAGTCATTAGTCGTTAGTCGTTAGTCGTTAGTTATTAGTCGTTAGTTATTAGTCGTTAGTTATTAGTCGTTAGCGCATACCGCAAGCTAACGACTAATGACTTCTTCTTACTAACGACTAAACCTTATGGTTTAGGATAAATTTTGCTGCTATGTTTGCTCCAATTAGTAGCTGTTTTGAAATAATTTTGCACATCACTACGCACGTAGAATCTTATAAGGTTACAATCGTCAAAAGTGTCTGCAGCTACCGTAGGTGGTATAAGGGTATTAATGGTTACCGACTCGAGATTCACGTTATAGTAAAAAGCAAGTTTTCCTATAGTCCTAACAGTTTCGGGTAATACTACCTTTTTTAGGGCTTTACATTGCACTACTGCCCCGTGTTGTATATCATATACATTAGTATTGCCAAAATCTAACACTTCTAATTTTTCACACTCCAAAAAAGCATTACCACCTACTACTTTAGCCGCTGTAAACTCTATGGTTCTGAGTTCTTTACAATTGCCAAAAGCCCTTAAAGGAATCAAATCTACTGGGGGTAGCTTTATTTCTCTTATTTCTGATCTAGCAAAAACATCATTACCCAGCACCAATTTAGTATTAGGGTCGTAATTTGTAAAGGTTACACGCATATCAAGATTGGCTCTATTAAAAGCATAAGGCTTAATTTCCCTGAGTGCTTTAGGGAAAACAATGCTTGAAACACTTTTATTGTCCTCAAAAGCGCGTTCGCCTATTACAGTAACTTTTTGCAGCTTGCTATCCTGTTCCATATTTACAGAATTAAGCGAGTTGTCTTTCCACTTCACGAGGGTAAGTCCGTCAGCACTTAATTCATACGCTGAAGCAGGAATGTCATTATCATTTTCGTTTTTGTCTTTTTTGCAGCCTATCAAGAAAAGTGCACATAGGCTTGCAAGTAGTAATTTCTTCATATGTTCTATTTTTTTATTATTAACGCTGCAAAAATACACAATAATAATTTGTAAATCACAAGCGATGAACAATTTAAGAAAAAATTAAGAGTTCTTTAGAGCAGATGAAAATGTGAACTGCACAGGCAAGGGGACGGGCGGGTGGAATTGGCGTAAAAATTAACACATACTTTTTTGTGTATTCGTAATTATTTTGTACTTTTGCCTCACTAATTATGTTTTTAAAGAAAATAACTATTCTTAACTATAAGAATATCAGCGATAAAACCTTTCATTTCAGTGCTACTATCAACTGTTTTACAGGTAATAATGGCATTGGAAAGACAAATTTATTAGATGCCATTTATCACTTGGCTATGGGGAAAAGTTATTTTAGTAGTAACGCCCTGCAAAATATTCGGCATAATGAGGAATTTTATTTGATTGAGGGACTCTTTGAAAGCGAACAACGACAGGAACAAATAGTATGTAGCCTAAAAAAAGGTCAGAAAAAGGTACTGAAACACAATGGTAAGGCTTACGAACGCATTGCTGACCATTTAGGCAAATACCCAATGGTGCTTATCTCGCCTGCTGATAGAGATCTAATTACCGAAGGCAGCGAAACACGCCGCAAGTTTTTGGATAGTGTTATTGCCCAAACAGACCGCGAGTATGTAGAGCTGTTGCTGCGTTACAATAGGTTGCTACTGCAGCGCAACACTTTGCTAAAACAAATGGCTGAAACGGGCATCACTACTACGGAGACTCTCTCTATATACGACCAGCAATTAGCCCCTATAGGGCAACTTATTTACCAAAAGCGCAGTGATTTTATGCAGCTATACCAGCCGCAATTCAGCAAACAATACAGCTATATTGCAGGTAAAGCCGAAGCGGTAAGTCTGCACTACCATAGCGCACTACACCACAACAGCTTGGCGGCTTTATTGCGCGAGAACTACAGTAAGGATTTGTCGGCACAATATACCACAGCAGGTATTCATAAAGACGACCTACTATTTGAAATAGAAGGCTACCCCATAAAAAAATACGGCAGCCAAGGACAACAAAAGTCGTTCCTGATAGCCTTAAAATTATCGCAATACGAATTGCTAAAACAGCAACTGCAAAAGAAGCCTATAGTGCTATTAGATGATATTTTTGACAAGCTGGACGACAGTCGTGTAACGCAATTGGTGCAATTGGTTACTCAAGGGCACTTCGGGCAGCTATTTATCACTGATACTCATAAGGATCGTACCGAAGCTGTAGTACAACAAATAGGGCTACCTTATGAAATGATTGAGGTAAAGTGCGAGCCGCAAGAGTAACAACTAAAGACTAAGGACTAATTCTAAATACTAAATAACAATAACTAACAATGAGCAAGAAAAAAGCGACTGTTACCAACCCAACACGAGTTACTACCCCTGCAAAGTCTGCGCCTGTAACGGCAACGGCAAAAACAGGTGATGCCCCCCAAAACTGGCTGCTAAACGCCTTGGCAGCACTGCTACTAATAGCTTATGGTTACGTAACGGTAATCACCCCCAACTGGATGGCTTTTGACTCTAACGCTACTAAGTTCTACACTTTTGCTATCCTTAACCTCATAGTGGTAGCCTTGGTGTTTCTCATCAAAGAGTTTAGAGACCGCACCCAAGTGCTCTTTGGCTTTTTTAGCAACAAAATAGGTATTGCCTATTGTGTGATTATGGTTTTCGCCTTGCTGTCGTTCTCTAAAGCGATTGATGTGGAAGAGGCTATATTACACTATTCTAAAATATTTATCGTATTTACAGCCGCGTGGATGGTATCGGCACTAGTAATTTTCAATAAAAAGAATCTCGTGCCTTTAGCTGTGGCAATGACTTTATTATTGCTTTATGATTTTATCATCACCATACAAGGGGTAAAAGGTATCATCAAAGGGTTGGATACCTCATTTAGTTACAATATCAAAGGGGGATACTCTAACAAGAACATCTTGGCATCGGCAATGTTTATCAAGCTGCCTTTTGCCATTTGGTTGTTTTACTTCAGAAAAGAAATGTGGCAACGTACTTTGGGTGCCGCAGGTATATTGGCAGGCACAATGGCTATCTTCTTTATGAGTACCCGTTCGTTCTATTTGGCTACGATTATCACGATTATCATCTTTATTGTTTATGGTGCTATCGACTTTTTCGTATTCAAACGCCGTGAAATTGGCAAAAAAGTACTGATGCACTTAGCAATTGCCTTAGTTGCCTTTGGTATATTCTCATTTGTACAAAATTTCTTATACCCACAAGAGTTGCGCGAAAGCACCAACTTTGGGGCTCGTTTGGCTACCGTTGCCAGCGAAGAAAACAGCAGTAACAACTTGCGTAAAACAGCTTGGTTAGTTACCGCTACCGATATGATTCCTAACGATCCTATCTTGGGGGTAGGAATAGGAAACTGGAAAGTGCGCTTTTTGCAATACGAAAACTCGTACAGTCCGCACTATATTTATATGTACAAAAACCACAATGACTTTTTGGAGCTCACTGCCGAAGCGGGTATTTTTGCAGGGTTGGCGTTTGTGGCTATCTTCCTTTTGGCAGCTTATTACTTTTTATGGAGTACTTATAGGCGCAAGGATAGCAAGCAAGAGTATTGGTTTTTCTTACCGCTCTTTGGGCTTTTTGCTTACTCATTTGATGCTTTCTTTAACTTTCCGCAAGACCGCCCTGAAATACAAGCCTTATTTAGTATTTTCGTAGGGATAGCTGTGGGATTGGGTGTAATTTATTACCGAAAGAAACGCGAGGAGGCTAGTGAAAGTGCTCCTAAACAGTTGCCGCTAATGGCTGTAGGCTTTATAGGCTTAATAGCTTTGGCTACAGCAGCGATAAATGTGGTGGTAGAACGTATGTACTTCGATTCTTCTAAAATGCAACGTATGATAAAAGAAGAACAAAGCAATGTGCGCCCTACCAAATCAACTGGTGAGTTCCTAATACGCAACTATCCACATGTACCCAACCTTACAGCGGTGGCAGAGCCTGTGGATGTGGAAAAGGCACGCTACCTGATAGACGAACAGAAGTTTGACCAAGCGCGCAAGGTGCTACAAACTATCAATTATCACCCTTACGATGCGCGTCCTGAATACTTTATGGCAGTATCGTACTTTATGGAACCCGAAAAGAACAACGACAGTATTTATAAATACGCTCACAAAGCGCGTATGATAAAACCTAATTTCTTTGGGGCATTAAACTTAGAAACTTTTGCGCTGAACAATATGGGCAAGGAACAAGAATCTATCCACTTGCTAAAACAGTATTTAGGTTTAGAAAAAGATAGTACTGCGGTAATACCTAAATGGAAACAGACACTTAAAAAATTCCGTATAGATGTAGATGAGGCAGCGATGTACTACAAGCGCACCAGTGAGCCACAAGCGTGGAATGCCTTGGCTTACTTGCAAGAAAAGAACGGAATGATAGCCGATGCCAAAGCTACTATTGATAGTGCTTTTGTATATATTCCTGATAATGCTGATATTGTAAATAACCGTAACAAACTTACCTCACGAGTGCAGGTGGAGCAATTTATGCCACTTTATGCCGAAGCGGTAAATTATTACAATACTCAGCGTTTTGATGAGGCTGCTAAAGTATTTTCGGCTTTCTTAGAAAAAGTACCTGCGCATATAGAGGCGTACCGCTTGCGTGCGTTCTGTTACTATAACTTGGGTCAGTATCAAAAAGTAATTGCCGATATTAACCAAATAGAGGCGTTGGGCGTAGTGGTAGACCCTGTACTGAACAACTATCGCGGTTCGTGCTACTATATGCTGGGCAATAAAGCTAATGCTAAAGTGTATTTTGAAAAGGCAGCAAATGAAGGGAATGCCGATGCTAAAAAGAATTTAAGTACACTTAGTTTCTAACAATAATGAGCTATGTATAAAAAACAAATTCTAACGGAAAAGGAGATAGAGGTGATGTTACACCGCTTGGCTTGCGAGCTGATAGAAAATCACAATGATTTTTGCAATACGGTATTTATCGGGATTCAGCCTCGTGGTACTTATTTGGCTAAGCGACTATTGGCACTACTCACTACGCACTACGGTATTAAGAATATTCCTTTTGGGTTATTGGATATTACGTTTTTCCGTGATGATTTTAGGCGTAATGCGCGTCCGTTAGAGGCGAACTCTACTGCCATTGATTTTATAGTAGAAAACAAACGTGTGGTGTTTATAGACGATGTGCTATACACAGGGCGCAGCATCAGGGCTGCCCTCACGGCACTACAATCATTTGGGCGACCTTCGGAAGTGGCTTTATTGGTACTAATTGACAGACGCTTTAGCAGGCACTTGCCCATACAACCCGACTATACAGGGAAGCAAGTAGATGCTATCAATGAAGAGCGGGTGGTAGTACATTGGCAAGAAAACGCTGGCGAAGATGCGGTATATATAGAGCGTAAAAAAGACGAAACATTATGATTATATCATTACTCACGGCTTTTATAGTGCTTAACACTCTCTTGAAACTGAGTTTCTGGAAAACGTGGCAGTCTGCTATCTTTGGGGCTATTACGTTCTTATTTGTGTGGTTGTGCACGGATTATGCTTCGGAACAGTCGCAAGTAACTTTAGAGGGCTTGCTAAACAACCCTAATGTGCTGAGCAATATCACGGTGTTGCTCACGGTAGAAACGGGGGTGTGTATGGCGTTTTGCTTTGTAGCACTGCAATGTGTTTTTAAGGGCAAAGAAAGCAAATGGCACAACATATTGCAGTGGTATCCTAACTTATTGTTGTTTCCTGCTTTGTTTTATGCACTCACTCAGGCGATATTTTACTTTTCGGGGGTATCATTTGCGCAAATTGCTTTGGGTGTAGGCGGGATAGCCTTTGCCGTGATTGTAGGGGGTGCCTTGGGAATAAAGAATTTGTTGCCCGAAAAAGACCTCAGGCTGGAACTGCATTTTCTTATTAGCTTGCTCATTACGCTACTGGGGCTTATCAGTACTGCCAATGGACAAATCATCTACGTGCCCCAAAGCGAACCGCTAAACCTGAAAGTGCTGGGTGCTACTTTTGTATTTTTCATCACACTCTTTGCCATAGGCTTCGGGCTAAACAAGGGTTATTGGCATCTAAAACAGAAAAACAAACTATAATACTTAAACAATTTATTATGAAAAGAAACCTTATAACATTCATTGCCTTTAGTGCTTTCCTGACGGTGGGTAGTGTGGCTTGTTACGGACAAGTAACTATCAACCAGCCAGCAAGTATAGCTGAGCTTATGGAACTGAAAAAAGAAGTGGCTCGCAATGAGAGTGCTTACCAAGTGCAGGTGTACAATGGGAACATCAACGATGCGAACCGTGTGCTTTTGGAGCTTAAAAACTCGCAAAAGAATCAGCCTGTATCCTTAGTATTTGAGTCGCCGAACTACAAAGTGCGTTTGGGAAGTTTCCGCACGCGCTTAGAGGCTGAGAAGAATTTATTAGAAATAAAAAAAACGTATCCTGCTGCTTTTGTTGTGGGACTAAAACAATAGTGGGTTTCCGTAAGAAGTATGTTTAAGAAAAACTCGCTGCGATTTCAGATTTTTTTGAGTATGACCTTATTGGTGGTGGTATCATTTGCTATATTGGCATTTGTGCTTATAAAGCAATACCGCAATCAGGCATTAGAATATCACGATGAGCGCTTGATAGATAAGGAAAACCAAATAAAGATGCAAATCAAGTATGTATTTTCTCAAACTACTTTCCCTGTTGAAACTCATTATATTCCCCTGATATTCAGAGAGGATATTTATACTATTGCCAATATTCAGAACCTGAATTTTGCACTTTATGACCTTGACGGGCTTTTGCTAAAGAGCTCGAAAGCTTCACTATCACCTGACCAAGATGCTTTTTTTATTTCGCCTTATGTGCTTCAGCAACTGTCATCCACCGTTGATAAGCGAATTGTAGAACAACACGAATTTGCGGGACGTGGCTACCAAACCTCTTATAGCTATATCACCGACCTGCAATTTAAGCCTATTGCTATACTCAATATTCCTTATTTTGAGAACGACACTTTCAACGAACGTGCTTTGGAGGGGTCGCTTTACAAATTGGGGATTGTATATGTATCGTTGTTGGTAGTGGCGTTGTGGGTGGCTTATATCATTTCTAAATACATTACCAAATCGCTCAAAACGATAGAAAGCAGGCTGCAAAAGACGCGCTTATCAGGAAATGAGAAGATAAAACTAAAATCGGCACCTACGGAAATAAGTGAGCTGGTAATTGCTTATAATGGTATGATAGACGAGATTGAGAATAGCAAGGCGCTATTGGCACAATCGGAACGGGAACAGGCGTGGCGCGATATGGCAAAACAGGTAGCGCACGAAATTAAGAACCCGCTTACGCCGATGCGGCTATCGGTGCAAAGTTATCAGCGAAAAGCTAACCGCGAAGCACAAACGATAGAAGATACCAATGAATTTTGCGAATCGCTCATTCAACAGATTGATATACTGAGCAATATCTCTACTGCGTTTTCGGCACTTACTAATATGCCTCCTAAAAATGATGAACGGCTTGACTTTGTAACGGTTGTAAAGCGTACTTTAGACATTTTCAATAGTCCTTATATTAGGTTTGTTTGTTCTGCTGATGAAATAATATCGGTATTTGACAAAGACCAGCTGGGGCGTGTGATTACCAACCTCGTAAAGAATGCGTTGCAGGCTACCGAAAATGTAACAAGCCCTGAAATAGAGGTGTTTTTAACTGCTGACAAACAGCACATTACAATAAAGATAAGGGATAATGGAACGGGGATTGCCGAGCGGGATCGCGATAAGATATTTGAGCCTAAATTTACTACTAAGAGCAGTGGTAGCGGGCTGGGACTGGCAATGGTAAAAAACATTGTATTGTCGTACAACGGGCAAATTAGTTTTAGTAGTGAGGAAGGCAAAGGGAGTGAGTTTGTAATAATTTTAAAAAAACTTTTGTAGGTTTGGAAAAAAGTTGTACCTTTGCTGCCCTCAAAAAAATATTATAGCATCTTATAAGCCAAACAGTTATGGAGTTAGTACGCTTATTTATCAAACGAATATCGTATAACCAGTCGCAGAACGATGCTTTTGTGCTGATAATGCACGAATTAGAATCCGACCTAAAACTGCCTATTGTAGTGGGGGCTTTTGAGGCACAATCTATAGCATTAGAGCTGGAGAAGAATATTATCCCCCCTCGCCCACTCACTCACGACCTATTTAAGATATTCGCCGATACTTTTAATATCAAGATGAAACGAGTAGTGATTTACCGCTTAGAAGAAGGTATATTCTACTCGAATATGTTGTGCGTACAGGGCAAAAAAGAATATACTATTGAGGCTCGTACTAGTGATGCTATCGCCTTAGCGCTACGCTTCAAAGCTCCAATTTATACTTATAGAGAAATTATAGAAAAAGCAGGAATTGACATTCCACTTACTAACGAAGAAAAAAAACAAGGTACTGATGTACCTAATAATTATATAGAAGAAGAAAACACTCATAACCGTTATAGTAATTTTTCATTGGAAGAATTGAAAACCCTACTAAATGAGTGCATAGCGAAGGAAGATTATGACGAAGCTGCCCTGATACGTGATGAAATTATACGTAGGGATGGTTCCTTTGAATGAGTTAAAAACAAAAAAGAATGAAAAAAAGAATACTATTTACTTTGTTAACTGCCTTTACTTCTTTGGCAGTTTTTGCCCAAGATACGGCAAGTAGCACGACTACCTTTCAGGTAGTAAAATGCGAAGGACTCACTGCCGAAAGCCTCTTACGTGGGGTGATTGGAATGGTAAGTCTCTTATTAATAGCCTTTATCTTCAGTAGCAATAGGCGTGCTATCAATTGGCGAACCGTAGGCATAGGGCTCTTACTGCAAATAGGTATCGCCATTGGAATCTTAAAAGTAAGCTTTGTTCAGCAAATATTTGATTTTGTGGGAGGTATCTTTGTACTAATCTTGGATTTCACCCGTGCAGGAAGTGATTTTCTATTAGGTAACTTAGTAAATACTGAGAGTGTGGGGTATATATTTGTGTTTCAAGTGCTACCCACGATTGTGTTTTTCTCGGCACTTACCTCATTGTTGTTTTATTTAGGAATAATACAAGTGGTAGTACGTGCTATGGCTTTAGTCCTTTCTAAGCTACTGAATATTTCTGGTGCAGAGAGCTTGTCGGTAACAGGGAATATCTTCTTAGGACAAACCGAAGCACCCCTAATGATAAAAGCCTATCTTTCTAAAATGACCCGTTCTGAAATTTTATTGGTTATGATAGGAGGTATGGCAACCGTAGCGGGAGGCGTAATGGCATCGTATATACAGTATTTAGGGGGTAATGACCCTATTATGCGATTGATGTTTGCAAGGCATTTATTGGCAGCTTCGGTAATGGCAGCCCCAGGCGCAATCGTTATCTCTAAGATACTATACCCACAAACAGAAAAATTTTCTAATGATTCACACGTATCTATGGAAAATGTAGGCTCTAATGTATTAGATGCTATTGCTAATGGTACCACCGATGGATTAAAATTAGCAGCCAATGTAGGAGCAATGCTCTTAGTTTTTGTAGCTTTTATAGCAATGCTCAACTACATACTCAATTGGATAGGAGGTTTGGGTACAGATAATATACCTTCACTAAACCAAATTATTGCTGAAAACACTGTTTATTCGGGACTTTCACTCGAAATGATATTAGGAACTATCTTTTCACCTGTAATGTGGCTGATAGGCATTGCAAAAGAAGATGTGATGCTAATGGGGCAACTATTAGGTATTAAGCTTGCCTCATCAGAATTTGTAGCTTATACACAGTTAAGTATTCTAAAAGATATAGCGAGCGCCCCCCATTTGATGTACAACAAGTCTGTCATCATTGCCACTTATATGCTCTGCGGATTTGCTAATTTTGCCTCTATAGGCATACAAATAGGCGGTATAGGAGCACTTGCACCCAACCAGCGCAAAACCCTATCAGAATTCGGTTTAAAAGCCGTTTTAGGCGGCTCGTTAGCTTCACTAATGTCAGCTACTATTGCAGGAATGATAATAGGATAAAGATAAAAAAATATTTTAGATACTCATAATTATAAATATCTAATCAACAAAAAAGCTGCCTTAATGGGCAGCTTTTTTATTTCTTTATTTATCATTTATTCAGCAGCTGGAGCTTCAGCAGCAGCTTGTTGCTCAGTAGCAACTTTCTTCTTACCACGGCGAGTAGTACGTTTTTTAGCTACTTTTGCAGCATTATAAGTAGTATTATAATCTACAAACTCTATCATCGCCATTTCAGCATTATCGCCCAAACGATTACCCAATTTAATAATACGAGTATATCCTCCAGGACGGTCGCCCACTTTAGTAGCTACTTCCTTGAAAAGCTCAGTAACAGCATATTTGTTGCGCAATTTGCTAAATACAATACGGCGATTGTGCGTAGTATCTTCTTTAGATTTTGTTACCAAAGGTTCTACAAACAATTTAAGAACCTTAGCTTTAGCCAAAGTCGTATTGATACGTTTGTGCTCAATCAAAGATGAAGCCATATTAGCAAGCATCGAATTTCTATGAGCAGTTTTTCTTCCTAAATGATTTATTTTATTTCCGTGTCTCATTGTTTCTAATTAAATAATGCCAGAAAGCAAGTTAATCCTTATCTAATTTGTATTTTGATATATCCATACCAAAAACAAGCCCCTTATTCGCCACAAGCTCATCAAGCTCTATAAGCGATTTCTTACCAAAGTTTCTGAACTTCATCAAGTCAGCTTTGTTAAACGACACCAATTCTCCTAATGTCTCTACATCAGCCGCCTTTAAGCAGTTAAGCGCCCTAACCGATAAATCCATATCCACAAGCTTTGTTTTAAGCAGCTGGCGCATATGCAATGATTCCTCATCATAAGCATCCGTTTGCGCCACCTCATCAGCCTCAAGCGTAATACGCTCGTCCGAAAACAGCATAAAGTGATGTATCAGTATTTTAGCAGCCTCTGTAAGGGCTAATTTTGGGTGTATAGACCCGTCCGTTTTAATATCAAAAACTAATTTTTCGTAGTCAGTTTTTTGTTCAACACGGTAATTCTCAATAGAATACTTAACATTCTTTATAGGTGTAAATATCGAATCCGTAGCGATAGTCCCTATCGGTGCGTTATGTTTCACATTCTCCTCTGCCGATACATAACCACGTCCTTTTTCTATGGTAATAGTTATCGTAAAAGAAGCGGTAGTCTCCATATTGCATATAAGTAATTCAGGGTTCAACACCTGAAAATTAGAGAGTACCTTTTGAAAATCACCGGCAGTCAATTGCTTTTTACCAGAAACATTGATAGTAGCCGTTTCCTCTTCTATATCCTCCACTTGGTGTTTGAAACGCACCTGTTTTAAGTTCAGAATGATTTCTGTAACATCCTCCCTTACACCTGGTATCGTAGAAAACTCGTGTTCTACCTTATCAAATTTCACAGAAGTAATAGCAAAACCTTCTAACGAAGAAAGCAACACCCTGCGCAATGCGTTACCAACGGTTAAACCATAACCTGGTTCCAAAGGGCGAAACTCAAATCGCCCCTCGAAATCAGATGATTCAATCATTATAACTTTATCTGGTTTTTGAAAGTTAAATAATGCCATATTATGACTGCTGTCTTTTTTATTTATTATTTAGAGTACAACTCTACGATTAACTGTTCTTTAATATTCTCAGGAATCTGAATACGTTGAGGCACTGCTACAAAAGTGCCCTCCAACTTCTCAGGATTCCAAGTAAGCCATTCATATACACTGCTATTTGCAGCCAATGAATTCTCTATAACACTTAGTGATTTCGATTTCTCACGCACACCCACTACATCACCAGGACGCAATGTATACGATGGAATATTTACGATCTCACCATTTACAGTAATGTGACGATGCGATACCAATTGGCGTGCAGCACTACGTGTAGGCGCAATACCCATACGATACACTACATTGTCCAAACGTGATTCACACAATTGAAGAAGCACCTCACCTGTAATGTGTTTACTCCTTTTTGCCTTTTCATACAAATTATGAAATTGCTTTTCCAATATACCATAAGTATATTTAGCCTTTTGTTTCTCTTGTAGCTGAATAGCATATTCCGAGCGTTTCGCTCTGCGGCGTGCAATACCGTGTTGTCCAGGAGGATAATTCTTCTTCTCAAACGATTTATCATCCCCGAAAATAGCTTCACCAAATTTACGAGCTATTTTAGTTTTTGGTCCTGTATATCTTGCCATTTTTATTAGTTTATGTGAAAGGTAATTATGAATTAAGGCATTCCTTCGATAATAATTTAACCCCTCTTTTACTTGTTAGTACTCTACTTTATTAAACTCTACGTTTTTTAGGAGGACGACATCCATTGTGTGGTAGCGGAGTAACATCAATAATCTCAGTTACCTCAATACCCGCATTGTGAATTGTACGTATTGCCGATTCCCTACCATTTCCAGGACCCTTTACATACACTTTCACCTTCTTTAGTCCAGCGTCAAAAGCCACCTTTGCAGCATCTTCTGCAGCCACTTGGGCAGCATAAGGAGTATTCTTCTTAGAACCCCTAAAATTCATCTTCCCAGCCGATGACCACGCAATCACGTCCCCTTTCTTATTCGTAAGAGAAATGATTATGTTGTTGAAAGTAGCCGAGATATGTGCCTCACCTACCGACTCTACTACAACTTTCCTCTTCTTAGAGACCTTTGCATTTTTTGCATTCTGTTTTGCCATACTTTTAACTAATTATTATTTAGTCGCCTTCTTCTTGTTAGCAACAGTTTTTCTTTTACCTTTCCTTGTACGAGAGTTATTCTTCGTCTTTTGCCCACGCAATGGCAAACCATTACGATGGCGAATACCACGATAACATCCAATATCCATTAAACGCTTAATGTTCAACTGAATCTCTGAACGTAGTTCACCCTCAATCTTATAAGACGCAACCACCTCGCGAATACGGCTGATCTCATCATCATTCCATTCGCTTACCTTTGTGTCTTCATTCACCTGAGCTCTATCTAATATCTCTTTAGCTCTACTTTTTCCGATACCAAAGATGTAAGTTAAACCAATAACCCCTCTCTTGTTCTTTGGTAAATCAATACCTGCAATTCGTGCCATAATTATCCTTGTCTTTGTTTAAATTTAGGATTCTTTTTGTTGATTACATACAACCGTCCCTTTCTGCGCACTATAATGCACTCGGAACTCCTCTTTTTAATTGATGCTCTTACTTTCATTCTTTTTATTTATATAAAATTGGAAATGAGTGTGCAAAGCTACAACTTTTTTTTATATTAGCACCATTATTATGCCAAAAATATTACAAATCATTGCAACAACACCCCCATTTTTGCGTCATTATTATCACCTAAGATACTATGTATCAGTACTTTTTTATGATTGCTAATTCTTCAACCCTAAACGTTGAAAAATTAGCAACCAGAAAAAAAATGTTCAAAAAACACCTAATACCGGTAGGTAATACGAGCCTTGCTCAAATCATACGGACTCATCTCAAGCTTCACCTTATCACCCGGTAAAAGCTTAATGTAATGCATCCGCATTTTACCCGATATATGTGCTATCACCACGTGCCCATTGTCCAATTCAACCCTGAACATCGCATTTGATAACGATTCCACTATCGTACCGTCTTGTTCTATTGCTGCCTGTTTAGCCATATACAATTAAGATGCTTTTCTATTTTTACCCGTCTTCATCAGTCCATCATAATGACGATTTAACAAGTACGAATTCACTTGCTGCATAGTATCAATAGCAACACCCACCAAAATCAATAGTGAAGTACCACCATAAAATAACGCCCATTGATCCTGCATACCTATAATCTTAAGCATAGATGGGAAGATAGCCACCAAAGCTATAAATATAGCACCAGGTAAAGTAATCAACGACATTATCTTATCCAAATAATCACCCGTTTCCTTACCAGGGCGTATCCCAGGTATAAAACCTCCACTACGCTTCAAATCATCAGCCATCTTATTAGTAGGCACTGTAATTGCAGTATAAAAATACGTGAAAAGTATAATCATAGCCGCAAACAATAAATTATACCAAAAACCAAAGATGTCCGAAAATGCAGCCTGAACATTCTTTGCAAATTCCGACTGTGATAAACCAGCCACCGTTGCAGGTACAAACATCAATGCCTGAGCAAAAATAATAGGCATCACACCCGCAGCGTTCAATCGCAAAGGTATATATTGGCGCGCTCCAAATACATTCTTCTCAGTTGCCACACCACCATCAGCAGTCCTACGAGCATACTGTACAGGAATTTGGCGCACCGCCTTTATAAGGTAAATACACAACAATACAATTACAAACCACAAAATCACCTCTATCAGTATAAGCATCAGCCCACCGTTACTCGCCGTCAAGCGAGACGCAACCTCCGCCGCAAAAGCACGAGGAAAACGAGCTATGATACCCACCATAATCAATAACGAAATACCATTACCAATACCCTTATCAGTGATCTTTTCGCCCAGCCACATAGCAAAAATAGTACCAGTAACCAAAATAATTACCGCAGGAACTATAAAGCCCAAGCCCTTGCCCAATACAAACGCACTGTCAGGTACACCAAGCTGGTTAATACCATACAAATAAACAGGCGCCTGTACAAGACAAATAGCTATCGTTAGCCAACGTGTGATTTGGTTTATCTTCCTACGCCCACTTTCACCCTCTTTCTGTAACTTTTGTAAATAAGGAATCGCAATACCCATCAGCTGTACAACAATCGAAGCCGATATGTAAGGCATAATCCCCAATGCAAATATAGAAGCATTGGAAAACGCCCCACCGGTAAACGCATTCAATATATCCAACAAGCCACCTCCAGAAGTCCTACTCGCAAGCTCGTGTAGTTGTGCTGAATCAATACCTGGCAATACAATATGAGCCCCAAAACGATATACCAACAATACTCCCAAAGTAAGTATAATCCTATTCTTAAGCTCCTCTATCTTCCAAATATTGGTCAAGTTCTCGATAAACTTCTTCATAAATAAATTTTAGTATTACAAACCTACAGCCTCACCTCCAGCAGCCTCTATCGCAGCCTTAGCTTTAGCAGTAAATTTATGAACCGATACTTTTAGTTTCGCTTTTAGTTCTCCTCCACCCAATATCTTTACATTATCAGTACTTTTTACAAGGTGTAACTGAACTAAGGTTTCCAAACTCACCTCATCTTTCACACGTCCTGCATCCACCAATTCTTGCAATTTAGAAAGGTTGATACCCACGTATTCCTTACGATTAAAGTTCTTAAAACCAAACTTTGGTACGCGTCTTTGCAAAGGCATTTGGCCACCCTCAAAACCTACCTTGCGAGCATAGCCCGAACGTGATTTCGCTCCTTTGTGACCACGTGTAGATGTCCCTCCTTTTCCAGAACCCTGTCCACGACCCACGCGCTTCCCATCTTTGTGTGTTGAACCCAATGCGGGTTGTAAATTACTTAAACTCATAATTTTGCACAAAATAATTATTTAACTTCCTCTACAGAAATTAAGTGTTTTACCTTATTAATCATCCCAACAATGCTGGGCGTAGCATCGTGCTCTACACTCACACCTATACGTGTAAGACCCAAAGCCTCAAGCGTAAGTTTTTGGTTCTTAGGACGCTTAATGCTACTCTTCACCTGTGTTACTCTCAATTTTCCCATAGTTCCTTGACTATTAACCTTTAAACAATTTTTCCAATGTAATACCACGTTGTGCCGCAATAGTCTTCGCACTGCGAAGCTGCAACAAAGCATCAAACGTAGCCTTTACCACATTGTGAG
The DNA here is from genome assembly GCF_017565765.1 of Capnocytophaga bilenii. Classification (GTDB taxonomy): domain Bacteria; phylum Bacteroidota; class Bacteroidia; order Flavobacteriales; family Flavobacteriaceae; genus Capnocytophaga; species Capnocytophaga bilenii. Next base: position 237,701 of record NZ_JAGDYP010000002.1, on the reverse strand, counting down.
GGTTTGACGAACCTTGTGATTTAGAAAGCACGTTATGAATCCCTACCGACTCCAATACCGCACGTACCGCACCACCAGCTATCACTCCAGTACCCTCAGTAGCAGGCTGTAAAAATACACGCGCACCACCAAATTTACCTTTTTGTTCGTGAGGCAAAGTAGTACCATTCAAAGGAATACGCACCAAATTCTTCTTTGCATCCTCTACCGCTTTCGCAATAGCTTCCGAAACCTCTTTAGATTTCCCTAAGCCGTGCCCTACAACGCCATTCTCGTCTCCCACTACCACTATAGCCGAAAAACCAAATGCACGCCCCCCTTTTGTTACCTTAGTAACTCGTTGCACGCCTACCAAGCGATCCTTCAATTCCAATCCACTTGGCTTTACATATTCTACATTTCTATACTTCTGATACATAATTAATTAGAATTTAAGTCCGCCTTCTCTCGCACCATCTGCCAACGATTTTACACGCCCGTGATACAAATAACCACCTCGGTCAAAAGATACCTTTTCAATACCCTGTTTCAAAGCCTTTTCAGCAATAGCTTTGCCCACCAATGCAGCCTTCTCAGTCTTAGTACCCTTTGCAGCACTTATTTCCTTATCACGTGATGAAGCCGATAAAAGTGTATGCCCTTTAGTATCATCTATGAGTTGCACATAAATCTCATTATTGCTCCTAAAAACAGCCAATCGTGGTTGCTCTGCAGAACCCTTTACTATCTTCCTGATTCTGCTCTTAATACGATGCCTTCTTTCTATTTTTGTTAATGCCATAATTCTATCTATTAAGCTGATTTACCTGCTTTTCTTCTCAACACTTCACCCACAAACTTAACCCCTTTACCTTTGTAAGGCTCTGGTTTACGGAAACTACGTATCTTAGCAGCTACCTGTCCTAAAAGTTGTTTGTCGTGAGAAGTCAACTTTATTATTGGGTTCTTACCTTTTTCGTTCACAGTCTCAAGCTTCACCTCGCTTGGCAACTCCAACAAAATATTGTGCGAAAAACCAAGAGCTAAGTCTAGCTTTTGCCCTTGATTTGTTGCACGGTAACCTACCCCCACTAATTCTAATTCTTTAGTGAACCCTACCGATACTCCTATCACCATATTGTTCACCAAAGCACGGTATAAACCGTGTTTCGCATTCTGGTCTTTTGTATCAGCCGTAGTTTCAAACACTAAATGTCCATCCTCTTGCTTTACAGCAATGTCTTTAACCTCTTGGGTCAATTCGCCTAATTTCCCTTTTACAGTTACTACGTTATCCTTTATGGTAACAGTAACTCCTGCAGGAATATTGATGGGTGCTTTACCTATTCTTGACATCCTTTTTTGTCTTTTTAATTGATTAGTAAACGTAACAAATTACTTCCCCTCCTATGTTTAGCTCACGAGCCTTTTTACCTGTCATCACTCCTTGTGATGTCGAGATAATAGCAATGCCCAAGCCATTCAATACACGTGGAAGATTATCAGCCCCAGCATACTTTCTAAGTCCTGGACGGCTCGCTCTTTCTATATGCCTAATAACTGGTTCTTTAGTAACCTTATCGTATTTCAAAGCTATTTTGATGGTACCTTGCACTGTACTCTCATCATCAAATTTATAGCTAAGTATATACCCTTGGTCAAAAAGAATCTTTGTAATTTCCTTCTTCAATTTCGATGCAGGAATCTCCACTATTCTATGACCAGCGCTATTAGCATTTCTAATTCTTGTTAAATAATCTGCGATAGGATCTGTATACATAATTCTGTCCTTTTAATTAATTACCAACTTGCTTTCTTTACTCCAGGAATTAATCCCTTGTTTGCCATTTCGCGGAATAATACACGTGAAATTCCAAAAGTACGCATATACCCTTTAGGACGCCCTGTAAGTTTGCAACGGTTGTGCAAGCGTACAGGCGAAGCATTTTTAGGAAGCTTTTGTAGTGCTTCATAATCCCCAGCCTCTTTCAATGCTTTGCGTTTCGCAGCATATTTTGCCACCAATCTTTGTCTTTTCACCTCGCGGGCTTTCATTGATTCTTTAGCCATATACTTAGTTCTTTTTAAAAGGTAATCCTAATTCGCTCAATAATGATTTCGCTTCCTTGTCAGTATGCGCCGATGTTACAAACGTAATATCCATACCCGCTATCCTATTGATCTTGTCAATATCTATTTCAGGAAAAATAATCTGTTCCGTAACACCCAAATTATAGTTTCCACGACCGTCAAAACCATCTGCCTTTACCCCTTGAAAATCCCTTACTCGTGGTAATGCCGCTGTAATCAAACGATCCAAAAACTCATACATACGCTCCCCGCGCAATGTAACCTTAGCTCCAATAGCCATTCCCTTACGCAATTTGAAAGACGCAACGTCCTTCTTAGAGTAAGTAGCTATCGCTTTCTGTCCTGTAATCTTCGTAAGCTCATCAATAGCATAATCTATTTGCTTCTTATCAGCCACTGCCGAACCCACTCCACGGCTCACCACTATTTTTTCAAGCTTGGGAACCTGCATTACATTCTTGTAGCCAAATTCTTCCTTTAGAGCCGCCACTATGCGCTCTTTGTATTCTTGTTTTAATCTAGGTACGTAAGCCATATTATATTACTACATTAGATTTTTTAGAAACTCTCACCTTCTTACCTTCTCTTAGTTCATAACCCACACGAGTCGCTTTTTTCGTCTTAGGGTCTATAAGCGAAAGGTTCGATACGTGAATAGATGCCTCTTTTTTCACTATGCCTCCTTGAGGGTTTTGAGCACTAGGTTTCGTGTGTTTGCTCGCCAAATTAAGTCCCTCAACAATCGCTCTGTTTTTCTCACGATCCACACGTAACACCTTGCCTTCTTTACCTTTTTCGTCTCCAGCAATAACTCTTACGGTATCACCTTTTTTAATTTTTACTTTCATCAACTTTGCAATTTAAATATTAAAGTACTTCAGGCGCCAACGAAACAATCTTCATAAATTGCTTATCGCGAAGCTCCCTTGCTACAGGCCCAAATACACGGGTACCCCTCATCTCTCCTGCCGCATTCAATAGAACACAAGCATTCTCATCAAAACGGATATAAGAACCATCAGCACGGCGTACCTCTTTCTTAGTCCTTACTACCACTGCGGTCGATACCTGCCCCTTCTTTACGTTACCGTTAGGGGTAGCCTCTTTCACAGTTACCACAATCTTATCACCTACTGAAGCGTAACGTCTCTTGGTACCGCCAAGTACTCGTATCGTTAAAACCTCTTTTGCCCCAGTATTGTCAGCTACTTTTAGTCTCGATTCTTGTTGTACCATAATTACTTAGCTCTTTCAATGATTTCTACTAATCTCCAACATTTGGTCTTGCTCAATGGGCGTGTTTCCATTATGCGCACTGTATCTCCAATGTTGCAATCGTTCTTCTCATCGTGCGCTACATATTTCTTTGTACGCAACACGAATTTACCATACATAGGGTGTTTTACACGTTTTACTTCCGATACAACGATAGATTTATCCATTTTGTTGCTCGTAACAACTCCTATCCTTTCTTTTCTTAAATTTCTTTTTTCCATAAGGTAACTCTCCAGAATTATTGTAATTCTCTTTTAGTTAACTCGCTATACAATCTCGCTACCGTTCTCCTCAAAGTACGTAACTGTATAGGTTTCTCTATTGAAGAAATTGCGTGCTGTAGTTTTAGTTCAGCATACGTTTTCTTATACTCACCAAGCTTATCTTGTAGCTCGGTAACTGTCAATTTACTAATTTCAGACTGCTTCATCGCTCTTTGAATTAATTTTGTTGATAATCACGCGCTACTACAAGCTTCGTCCTCACAGGCAATTTCTGTGCAGCCAAGCGCAACGCTTCCTTAGCTACCTCCATAGGCACTCCACCTACTTCAAACAATATTCTACCTGGTTTCACTACAGCTGCCCAATATTCTACAGCTCCTTTCCCTTTACCCATACGCACTTCCAAAGGCTTCTTCGTAATAGGTTTATCCGGAAAAATCTTTATCCATAACTGCCCCTCACGTTTCATATAACGAGTCGCAGCCACACGAGCCGACTCTATTTGGCGCGAAGTGATAAATGCAGAATCCAAAGATTTGATACCGAACATACCATTTGAAAGCAAAGTACCTCTATGAGCCACCCCTTTCATTCTACCTTTCTGTTGTTTGCGATATTTCGTTCTTTTAGGTTGTAACATCTCTTTTTCTCTTTATTAATTACTTTTTACGACGCGCCTTCTTTGGTGCTCCACCTGCAGGCTTGTCACTATTCTTACCCGAGAAACCACTACCACCTACATTCTTTTTGCTCATTCCCACAAGCGGTGATAAATCTCTCTTACCGTAAACTTCGCCCTTCATAATCCACACCTTAATACCCATACGTCCATAGGTAGTATGTGCTTCTCCAATAGCGTAGTCTATATCTGCCCTGAAAGTAGATAAAGGAATACGTCCCTCTTTGAAACTTTCAGAACGTGCCATTTCAGCACCATTCAAGCGTCCCGAAATCATCACTTTTATACCCTCAGCATTCATTCTCATAGCCGAAGCTATCGCCATCTTAATCGCACGTTTGTAAGAAACACGACCCTCTATTTGATGTGCAATACTTGCCGCTACCAACGCCGCATCCAATTCAGGGCGTTTAATTTCAAAAATGTTTATCTGAACATCCTTTCCAGTGATTTTCTTCAACTCTTCTTTCAGTTTATCTACCTCTTGCCCACCTTTACCTATAATGATACCAGGACGTGCCGTAGTGATAGTTACCGTTACAAGATTGAATGTGCGTTCTATTATTACGTGAGCTACACTAGCTTTTGATAAACGAGTTTGAACATATTTTCTGATTTTGTCGTCTTCAGCTAGTTTGTCTCCGTAGTCATTGCCACCATACCAGCTAGACTCCCATCCTCTGATAATGCCAAGGCGATTCCCGATTGGATTTGTTTTTTGTCCCATAGTTTATCTTAGCTTTCTGTATTATTGTTTTTAGCCCCTAACACGATTGTTACGTGGTTAGAACGTTTTCTAATTCTGTGTGCTCTCCCTTGCGGTGCAGGACGCAATCTCTTCAATATAGCGCCTCCATCCACTCTTATCTCCTTAACAAAAAGTCCTGCCGATTCCACATCTCCATCAGCATTCTTAGCTTGCCAGTTCGCTATTGCCGATAACAACAACTTTTCCAAACGCGCAGCTGCCTCTTTTTGATTAAATTTCAAAATAGCAAGGGCTTTATCCACTTGTACACCACGTACCAAATCCGCTACCAAACGCATCTTGCGTGGCGAAGTAGGGCAGTTATTCAACTTCGCAAATGCCAAGCCTTTTTTAGCTTCTTTTATCTCGTCTGCTCTTAATTTTTTTCTAACTCCCATAGCCTTTATTATTTTTTACCTTTATTTTTCGCCCCAGCGTGTCCCCTAAAAGAACGCGTTGGTGAAAATTCTCCTAATTTATGTCCCACCATATTTTCTGTAATATATACAGGAACAAACTGACGACCATTGTGCACCGCTATAGTCTGACCCACAAAATCAGGCGTAATCATCGAAGCGCGTGACCACGTCTTTATTACCGTCTTTTTACCAGACGCTATATTCTGTTGAATCTTCTTTTCTAAGCTATAGTGAACGTAAGGTCCTTTTTTTAATGAACGTGCCATCTCTTAGTCTCTTATTTTTTTCTGCGTTCTACAATATACTTATTACTTGCCTTCGTCTTAGAGCGTGTCCTGTAACCCTTAGCAGGGATACCTTTACGCGAACGTGGGTGTCCACCTGTAGCACGACCTTCACCACCACCCATTGGGTGATCAACAGGGTTCATAACTACTGCACGCGTACGAGGACGACGACCTAACCAGCGAGAACGTCCCGCTTTACCAGACAATACCAATTGGTGGTCTGAATTCGATACAGCTCCAATCGTTGCTAAACACGTAAGCAAAATCATACGTGTCTCTCCTGAAGGCAACTTTACTGTCGCATACTTCCCATCTTTTGCCATCAATTGTGCAAAAGTACCAGCAGAACGAGCTATATTAGCCCCCTGCCCAGGACGCAATTCAATACAAGAAATTACAGTACCCAGCGGAATTTGTGAAAGTGGCATCGCATTCCCTATCTCAGGAGCTACATTCTCTTGCCCCGAAACAATCACTTGGTCAACCTTCAATCCAGCAGGAGCGATAATATAACGCTTCTCACCATCATTATATTGCACCAAAGCGATAAATGCAGTTCTATTAGGGTCATACTCTATAGAAACCACTTTTGCACCTTCCCCAAATCGATTCCTCTTGAAATCAATAATACGGTACTTCTTTTTGTGACCACCACCTATGTAACGCATGGTCATCTTTCCTTGATTGTTTCTACCTCCGGTCTTTTTCAACGGAACAAGCAAACTCTTTTCCGGCTTATCAGTAGTAATGGTGTCAAATTCGTTTACTACTCTAAAACGCTGACCAGGGGTAATCGGTTTTAATTTTCTAACTGACATCTTCGTCTATTTGTTAAACACTTTATATATTACTATAAAAATCTATAGTCCCTTCTTCAAGCTGTACTACTGCCTTCTTCACTGCATTAGTCTTGCCCACTTGCAAGCCCGTCTTAGTATAACGCGTAGTACGCTTTGGCCCGTAGTTAAGCGTACGAACCTCTTTCACTTTAACGCCATAAGCAGCTTCAACCTCGTTCTTAATCTGTATCTTATTAGCGCTCTTCGCTACTTCAAAGGTATAGCAGCTTCTTTCTTCGCTATCCTTATTAGTCTTTTCTGTACTTACAGGTTTTATTAATACGCCCATTGTTCTTCTTATTTTGTTAAAATTGACTCTAATACTGCCACCGAACTCTCTGTAAGAACCACCTTAGCCGCATTCACTACTTGGTAAGTATTTAATTCCGAAGCAGTTACCACTTGTGAGTTCTCTACGTTACGAGATGACAAATATACGTTATTATTTACTTCTGGCAACACAAATAACGATTTTTTTTCTGATAGCCCCAAAGCATTTACCACCGCAGTAAAATCCTTAGTCTTAGGAGCCGCAAAACTCAAATCCTCTACTACTACCAACGCTTGGTCTTTCACCTTAGCACTCAATGCCGAACGGCGTGCCAAACGTTTTACATTCTTAGTAAGCGTTTGTGTGTAATCCTTAGGACGAGGACCAAATATACGACCTCCGCCCACAAATACAGGCGATTTTACACTACCTGCACGAGCTGTACCTGTACCCTTTTGCTTTTTAATTTTACGAGTACTACCCGCTACCTCATTTCTCTCTTTAGCCTTGTGAGTACCTTGACGCTTGTTTGCCAAGTAACGTTTCACGTCCAAGTATACCACGTGATTATTAGGCTCTATACCAAAAACAGCGTCCGAAAGCGTTACCTTTCTACCTGTCTCTTTACCTTCTTTATTTAATACTGCTACTTCCATTATTTGTGAATAGTTACGTAAGCGTTTTTGTGACCCGGAATACATCCTTTTACTACCAATAGGTTCTTTTCAGCTACCACCTTCAAAACCTTTAAGTTTTGCACTGTTACATTCTCTGCACCCATTCTTCCAGCCATACGCATACCTTTAAATACACGTGATGGATATGACGATGCTCCTACTGAACCTGGCGCTCTTAGTCGATTGTGCTGCCCGTGAGTAGTCTGTCCTACTCCTCCAAAACCGTGACGGCGTACAACCCCTTGAAAACCTTTACCTTTTGAGATACCTGTAACATCTACAAACTCCCCTTCGGCAAAATAAGCCACAGTGATTACATCACCCAACTTGTAGTTATTGTCAAAACCTTTAAATTCAACGAGTTTTCGCTTTGCAGACGTGCCCGCCTTCTTAAAGTGACCAAGCTCCGCTTGATTTGCACGCTTATCTGCTTTGTCATCGAAACCCAATTGAAGTGCCTCATAGCCATCTACTTCTTTGGTTCTGACTTGGGTAACTACGCAAGGACCTACCTCTATGATGGTACATGGTATATTTTTACCATTCTCATCAAAAATGCTGGTCATTCCTACTTTCTTTCCAATTAACCCAGACATAAAATTAAATATTAATTAAATTAGTTATTATTCTCTCGTTACAATTAATAATTCGCAATAAATCATTAATCATTATAAATGGTTCAGGGTCAAAAAAATGCCTTAGGCTTTTTAACCCTGAATCATTTTTTTCCGTTTTTCCCTAACCCGCAGTTTCGGGACATTTTAAGTATCGTTAAGCCAACACTTTGATTACGATATCTACACCACTTGGCAATTCAAGCTTCATAAGCGCATCTACTGTCTTTGCCGATGCACCGTAGATTTCCAATAAACGCTTGTGCGAACTTAGCTGAAATTGCTCACGTGCCTTTTTGTTTACGTGAGGCGAACGCAATACAGTAAAGATTTTTTTGTGTGTAGGCAATGGAATAGGACCCACTACCGCTGCACCTGCAGCCTTCACTGTTTTTACAATCTTTTCAGCCGATTTATCTACCAAGTTATGGTCGTATGACTTTAACTTTATTCTTATTTTTTGTTGATTGCTCATCTGATTACCAATTTTTTAATTGCCTCTTGCGGCTTTTATTACTTCATCTGCAATGTTACTTGGAGTCTCTGCATAGTGTGAAAACTCCATTGTTGAAGTTGCACGTCCTGATGAAAGCGTACGAAGCGCTGTTACATAACCAAACATTTCTGATAGTGGCACAAACGCTTTGATAACTTTAGCTCCATTACGGTCGTCCATATTGTTCACTTGTCCACGACGACGGTTCAAGTCACCCACTATATCACCCATATTTTCTTCTGGAGTAATTACTTCCAATTTCATTATAGGCTCCATTAGTACCGCTTTCGCTGCGCGTGCTGCCTCTTTGTATCCCAATTTAGCAGCCAATTCAAATGACAATGAATCCGAATCCACAGGGTGGAATGAACCATCGATAAGAACTATCTTCATCGCATCCATCTCAAATCCTGCCAATGGACCATTTTTCATAGCCTCTTTGAAACCTTTTTCTACTGAAGGAATATACTCTTTAGGAATGTTACCACCTTTTATCTCATTGATGAATTCCAATCCCACTTTGCCTTCCTCAGCTGGCTCCATACGGAATACGATGTCAGCAAATTTACCACGACCACCAGTTTGTTTCTTATAAACCTCACGGTGATCTGCCTTGCCTGTAATCGCCTCTTTGTACTCTACTTGTGGCTGACCTTGGTTTACTTCCACCTTAAACTCACGTTTCAAGCGGTCTACAATGATATCCAAGTGCAACTCACCCATACCCGAGATGATAGTCTGTCCAGAAGCTTGGTCTGTTTTCACTTGGAAGGTAGGGTCTTCTTCAGCCAATTTAGCCAATGCCATACCTAGTTTATCAACGTCTGCTTTTGTTTTAGGCTCTACTGCAATACCAATCACAGGATCTGGGAATACCATACTTTCAAGTACAATAGGATATTTCTCATCGCAAAGTGTATCACCTGTTTTGATATCTTTAAAACCTACTGCTGCCCCTATATCACCTGCTTCAATGTATTCAATAGGATTTTGCTTGTTAGCGTGCATTTGGTAGATACGAGAAATACGCTCTTTGTTACCAGAACGAGTGTTCAATACATAAGAACCCGCATCCAAGTGTCCTGAGTAAGCACGGAAGAATGCCAAGCGTCCTACATAAGGGTCAGTAGCAATCTTAAATGCCAATGCTGCAAAAGGTGCATCTACTGCTGGTTTGCGTAATGCTACTTCACCTGTATCAGGGTTAGTACCTTCAATAGCCTCTTTGTCAAGTGGTGAAGGCAAGTAGCGGCATACAGCATCAAGCATAAATTGCACCCCTTTGTTTTTGAAAGATGAACCACACACCATTGGGATAATTGCCATATCCATTACAGCAGCACGCAATGCTTTGTGTATCTCTTCTTCTGTGATAGAGTTTTCATCTTCCATAAATTTCTCAAGAAGACCTTCGTCATAACCAGCAACCTCTTCTATAAGGTGAGCGCGGTAATTAGCTACATCTTCTTTCATATCCGCAGGTATTTCTACTACGTCAAAAGTAGAACCTGAGTTTTCTTCGTGCCATACAATAGCACGGTTTTTAATCAAATCTACAACACCCTTAAAGTCTGCTTCATCACCAATAGGCAACACGATAGGCACCGCGTTTGATTTTAGCATATCTTTCACTTGGTTGCAAACGTTTAGGAAGTTAGCACCTTGTCTATCCATTTTGTTTACAAAACCAATACGAGGCACTTTGTAGTTGTCAGCCAAACGCCAGTTAGTTTCAGATTGTGGTTCTACACCATCAACTGCCGAAAACAAGAATACCAATCCGTCCAATACACGTAGTGAGCGATTCACCTCTACTGTAAAGTCCACGTGACCGGGAGTATCTATAATGTTGAAGTGATACTCCTTAGCATCAGCTGTAGGTTTTCCATTTTCGGTAGGAAAATTCCATTTACAAGTAGTCGCTGCCGATTGGATAGTAATACCGCGTTCTGCTTCTTGCTCCATCCAGTCCATAGTAGAAGCCCCATCGTGCACTTCCCCTATTTTGTGCGTTTTACCTGTATAAAATAGAATACGCTCTGTAGTAGTCGTTTTACCAGCATCAATGTGTGCTGCAATACCTATGTTTCTTGTATATTTTAAATCTCTACTCATTGTTTTAATTAAAATCTAAAGTGTGAGAAGGCTTTGTTAGCCTCAGCCATACGGTGTGTATCCATTTTCTTCTTTACAGCTGCACCTTCCTCTTTTGAAGCCGAAATAATCTCAGCAGCCAATTTCTGTGCCATAGATTTTTCATTGCGCTTACGTGCATATCCAATGAGCCATTTCATTGCCATAGACACTTTGCGGTCTGGGCGAATTTGCATAGGTATTTGGTAAGTAGCTCCACCCACACGGCGTGAGCGTACTTCCACGTGAGGCATTACGTTGCTTAGCGCATCTTTCCATACCTCCAACGCCGATTTTTCATCGTTATTTTTCTTTTGTTCTACAATGTCAAGTGCATCGTAGAATACTTTAAAAGCCACTGATTTCTTACCATCCCACATCAAGTTGTTCACAAAACGCGTTACCAACTGGTCGTTAAACTTCGGATCTGGTAAAAGTGGGCGCTTTTTAGCCTGTCTTTTTCTCATTTCTTTTTAGTTAAAAGATTTTGTGTGTTAAATTACTTTTTCTTACCTTTAGCTGGTGCTGCAGCGGCTTGTCCTGGTTTAGGGCGTTTCGCACCGTATTTAGAGCGGCGTTGCGTACGTCCTGCTACTCCAGCAGTATCTAGCGCCCCGCGCACTATGTGGTATCTAACACCTGGTAAATCTTTTACCCTTCCGCCTCGTACCAATACTATCGAGTGCTCTTGGAGGTTGTGTCCTTCACCAGGGATGTATGCGTTCACCTCATTGCCATTAGTCAAACGTACACGCGCTACTTTACGCATTGCAGAGTTCGGCTTCTTAGGCGTTGTGGTATATACACGAGTACATACGCCTCTACGTTGTGGGCACGAATCCAAAGCCACCGATTTACTCTTCTTGGTAATTCTGGTTCTTCCTTTTCGTACTAATTGTGAAATTGTTGGCATAATTTACAATACTATATATTAATTTTATTTGTTTACTTGCCTTTTTAGCATAGCCCCCTGCACCTATCGCAGTTCTATATGCTGATTTTCAGACTGCAAAAGTAATACTTTTTTTTGAATTACAAAAAACTTATGCAGCTTTATTTATTTACCCCTTCAGACTCTATAATAAATACAATTTTATAATAAATTCATAACTCGTTTATTATCAATATTTTATATAACAATCGTCTTTATATCGCATTTTAGAAGCTTTATACAGTTTGTTACAAATATCACAAAATAATTTTCTGCAAGCAAATATATTTTGTACATACCATATAGCTATCATTCCCTCATCGTAAGCTATTATGAGGGCATTACTTCATTTGCACAAACTCTAAATGCAAGTTTTCGCGCAAAATATTGTGTATACACGTCCTAAGTTCATCTTCCACCATAGGTTTAGAGGCTATAAGCCCTATATTAGGTTCGTAATAAGGGTGTTCCACTACTTTTTCACCTTGCGTGTCAGGAAAGAGGGCGTACAATCCACTTATTTTTCGGTTTCTGCTACCATAAATACCCGTGCGTACCAAATATTTCTTCTCCAAGCTGGGCAAGTGTATGGTTCGCACATTCTTTAGTATAGAGTATTTAGCATCAAAAAGGTAATACTTGTGCTTGTGCTGCTCTTTGTTGATAATCTCTATGATAAAATCAGGTTGATAAAAATCGTCCTTGTCTTTATCTATGCGTCTCAATAAGGTGTCGTTATAGCCCACACCCTCGCCGTAATACTTGTGGTCGTAATACAAATTAACCTCAAAGTCATCGTTGGTAAAAGCCATTTTTTCAATCACGGGCTCTTCTTTTTTCCAAACGTTATCTACTCTGAAGAGTGATAGCTTAAGACTTGCCTTAATAGTATCTATTATTTGGAAGAGGTTGTAAAGCTCGTACAGCTTGCTCAGCTTGCTAATATTTAGCAGTTTAGATTGCCCTATCTGTACAGATTTATAATTGCCCAAGTTTTTGATAAGCTCATAAGCACGTTTGTAGTGAGGCTTCTGGCTGAAGATAGAGGTAAGCACAGGTTTTTCTATCTTGGGCGATACATTGGCAAAAATACTGCTATAGCGGCGTTCAAGCACTCGCACCTTGCGTTCCACCGCCATAGCCTCGTCCAGCAATCTGATGAAAGGCAAGCGGCGAAGGTCTTTAAAGTCCACGTATTTATCAGCATCAAAACTCGTATTCCTGATATTAGATTTTATTTCTATATCTCTCTTTAGTGCCTTTAGCCTTTTGATAATGATAAAAAAAGCACCCATTATCACTTGGTTTTCATAGGTATTGAAATCTTTGGTTTCCACTTCTGTACTGATGTTATCTATCAGCCCATAGCGGTCTTTTATTTGTATAGCCTTGTAATGCCCCTTATAAGATTCGTCAAATTGTATTTCGTCCAAGTTGTTGAGTATCCATTGTATAGCGTTAGGGCTCATTTTATTAGAGTTGAAAGGGAGCATTGTATTCTTCTTGCGAAGTACAAAGTGGGGTTGTTTTTCAAAATAAGGCAACAACTTTTCCAAAACGCTTACAAACGTGTTTACAAAGGAGAAAAAATTAGTAATTTGGGTAATTTCGCTTTGCTTTTGGCGTACTTCTATATTGCTGTTCTTGGCGTAAAAGGCATCTAAAAATCGCTCTTCTTTGCGCCATAGGTAGGCAAAAAGATCTTCTATTTCCGAGAGTTTCAGTTTCCCTATACGTACGTTTATTGCAAAAGTATTCCCATCAATAAGGAGGGTTATACCGCCAAAAAAATCTTCAAAATATCTATTTTCAGCAAATATAAAGGTATTGTCTTCCATACGTAGGTAGGCAGAAGGTATAGGGGTGCCTTCCACACTCGCCTGTATGGGTTTTATCTCATTGGGCAGGTAGTGCAGTTCGTAGAGTCCTAATTCAAGAACGTTGAAGACTCCCTCTTCGGGCAACACTTCGCGTTTGCCGTCATTATGAGTTTCAAAAATCCTAAGCATACGATAAGGTTAAGAAGTAACTGTAGTTACCTCCTAATATTTCATTATTTTCGCCTATTTCTATAATTTTATCCAATATCTTTTCAGATACTCTTAGCCTGTTCTCACTAAAAATACGTGAAAGCCTATCTATATGAGCTTTTTGGTTCTCGCCTTGTACGTTTATCATTGGCAAGAGGCGTTGCGCAATAGCATAGTCCAGCAATATGTTTTCGTTTAGGTCATCTATGTATTTAGACATATTGCAATAACGCTTAATCCCCAACTCTACCCTATAACTTATAGGAAGGCGTAGCTTTTTAAATACTTCTTTTATCTCACGGAATATTTCAGTATTTTCGTCACTGAAAGAAATATCAAGGTTAGGAGCGGTTTGAAAATCCAACAGCTGGAAAAAAGCAATGCACTTTTCAAACGAAATTTTCAGCGTTTCTACTTCTTCTTTGGTAATGAAACTCACCGAGTGATTCATTTCGGGCAGTTGGATAATATTAGTACGGTCTATCACACGGGGCGAGAGGGCTTCAGTGGTATAGTCGTAATTGATAGTAGCTATAAATCGCAAGTTGTTAGCATACTGCAGCGTATGGTTGTTGCCCAATTGTATAGAAAGACAATGGTCTTGCTGTGCATATGAGTCGGTAAGGTTATAGAAGTTAGACCAATAGTGCTCTATAGGGCTCAAGTTAGCTTCATCCAAGATGATGTATGCCAATGGCGATGCCAGATAGGTATTGTTTTCTACCTCGTAGTTCAGCTGTTGCAAGAGCTCATACACTCCAGTAGGGGCTGAATGAAACTTATTGGTAAGTGGGTTCTGAAAACCTATAAGGTCTTTGGGGGACGACCAGCCTCTGCTTACCGATACTTCGGTTACACGCTCTTTGGGGGCTAATATTTGGGTAAGCAAGCGCGCAAGGCTCGTTTTTCCCGTACCGGGTAGCCCTGCAAGAATAGTGAGCGTATTTTGGTGAATCGCTATCAGGAGGTTATCCACAAAATGACTGTCAAAATTACGCCCGTTTTTGCCGAGTATTTCTTTTATTTTATCGCGGTATTCTTGGTATTCTTGGTATTGGTCAGTTACCGAAAAATTAATAAATGTAGGTTGTTGTTCTTCCTGTAGGTCAGCAAGTTCTTTACCGCTAAAAATATCAAAGTACTTTTTGTTGCGAATGATATTCAGCAGCTCTTGGTAGCTATCTTTTTGCGTTTTTTTGTTTTGTTGTTGCAGGCTATTAACAATTACTGTAAGGTCTTCTTTTTCTTGGCGTAGTTGTACAAGGGTTTGTTCCTCTTCTTTTATTTCCTCTTTTACTTGTTGCCTAATAGCTTCTCGGTTTTCGCGTAAGTCTTTGAGTTCTTGGGCTATAATTTCTTCCTGTTCAGCAATTTTCTTTTGGGTTTCTTCCTTTAGGTTCGCCACGCGTTCCTCCATTTCTACAATATCATTTTGCAGTTTTTCCAATTGTTTTTGCTTGTTACCGATATTGTTTTTCAGGTTCGTTTCTTGTTCTTCCAGCTGTTCTATAGCTTTGTCTATATTTACTTTTTGCGGAAAAAGATTGCTAAGTTTATAATCAGCAATAAGTTTTTCATTAGCTTTTTCTAATAAATCGTATACGCGTTTGTTATCTTTTATGTAGTTTTTTATTTCTTTAGCATTACGTACCTCGTCTATCAAATTCAGAAATTGTTGCATCTGTTCAGGGTTCAACAATTCAGGAGAATTGCTCACTCGGCTTACAAATTCGTTTAGTATTTCTTTATCATCTTTAAAATCTATTTCTTGTATAAAATCAAGCCTATTAAAGCCCACCACGTGCAACTTGCGATTGATGTTGTAGTGCAAGAACTCCACATAAGTATTATTAGTAATACGATATTCACCAAAAGAAAAATCTTTGCGCAAATATTTTTGTATAGAAAAACAATTCGCTTCTTCTTGTCCTACGATAAGAAAAGGACCTATAATTTTACCTTCAGTTTCTACGAATATAGGAGCACTATCTTTGGCATATACATCAGTAAGGAGCGTATTGAGATTAGGCTGTTTGATGCGGATTTTAGCTTCAGCCTCCAAGATGTCAGCTTCTATAATTTCTACAATTTCATTTTTAGAAGTCGGGTTCAGATTGTTAGCAAAAGTTTTGCATTTAGGAGCATTTTCGTCATCAGAATTATTAGCTATAATATTCCCGTAGGTTATTTTTATAACTTGGTATTGATTTTCAAAACGGTCAAATCCCAATTCAGGTTTATTAATATTAAGGTTTACAAGCACCTTATCCATATCGTAGCGGTCTATATTTTGGGCTTTGCCCGCCTTTCTATCCACGTATAGCAAGGGCGTTACAATTTTATCAGGGTGATCTTCATCTTTCACTACCAAAAGGTAGTTTTCTAAAGTAAACCATTTAATGCTGTTTTCGCGATAACTAAAATCGCCTTTAATATCTTCTATTTTCATTTATTTTGATTTTAATAATTTTTATTACATCTCAAGAGACTATCCAAAAAACTAATGACTACATTGCCCTTGCGACTCGCACCAGTAATAACTATCAGGGTAAATGCGTTGTCCAAAGATAGCCGTACCTACGCGCACTATAGTAGCACCCTCTTCAATAGCCGTTTCAAGGTCGTTGCTCATTCCCATTGACAGTTCGTGCGGAGCTACATTAGGCAGTTGTAGCGCAAAAATATCTTGTTGCAAGCGTTTAAGTAGCTGGAAGCAAACACGTACTTTTTCAGTTTCGGCACTAAAGAGCCCAATAGTCATCAGCCCTTTGATGTGCAGCGTAGGCAGCTGGGCTACTTGTTGCACAAGAGTGAGAACCTCATCGGGGTGTGCACCAAATTTGCTTTCTTCACCAGAAGTGTTCACTTGTATAAAGATATCCATTTCACGCCCTTCAGCTGCTAACCGAGTATGCAATTTCTGCGCCAAATCCAATCTATCCACAGATTCTACACAAGAAACCTCATAACGAAGTATTTCTTTTATTTTGTTAGTTTGCAGATGTCCAATGAAATGGTTCGTATGAGGAGTATCTTTTAAGGCTTCATATTTTTCTTTGAGTTCCTGCACTTTATTTTCGGCAATGAGCGTATTGCCCGCTTTCAGTGCTACTTTGATACGTTCGGGTGTTACCGTTTTAGTCGCAAGAAGCAGTTTTACCTCTTCAGGATTGCGATTAGCACGTTGGCAAGCCGCCGCTATACGTTTTTTAATAACCGCTATATTTTCTAAAATATTTTCCATTTATTTTGATTTTTAATTTTCTAACTTTTTAAATCGTAATTTATTTGATGTATAATTGCATCCCCTCCTCTGCCACACACTTTGGTATCACCATCAATACAAATCCCTTGCCATAAGTGCATTGTAGCCCTTTTTGAGTGCTGCCTCTTCAGCTTTAGCCCCGTGCTGATATACTCCCAGCAAAGCAGCGTCCAAGGCACTGTAACCCTGAGCTCGTAAGCCCGTAATAATACCTGTAAGCACATCACCACTACCTGCGGTTGCCATTCCCGAATTGCCCGTGCTGTTAATCCAGTAGTGTGAACCATCCGTAATGATAGTATGAGCCCCCTTGATGACGAGCACTACCCCATATTTAGCCGCAAAGGCTTTAGCTTTAGCAAGTTTCTGATAATCATCTGTCCAATCTCCTATCAGGCGTTGTAGCTCTTTGGGGTGAGGGGTGAGTATCGCCTCCTGTGGCAATTGTGATAACAGCTGGGGGTCAGCGGCAAGTATATTAAGAGCATCGGCATCAATAACAAAAGGCACTTGAGGGTAAGCCTCAAATAGCTTAAAAAGAGCGTGGGCAGTGTGCAAGTGAGTACCCCAGCCTACACCCACCGCTATAACCGATGGCGTAAAGGGAATCGTAACCCCCGTAAAATGATGAGGATGACGGCTGGTGAGTACCATAGCTTCTGGGAGGGCTGTTTGCAGAATTTCATAACCACATTGTGGTACTGCTACCGTTAGCAAACCCGCCCCCGAACGCAATACAGCAGTACCGCTGAGTATTACAGCTCCCATTTTGCCATAGCTACCACCTATTAAAAGGGCGTGCCCGTAAGTACCCTTGTGTGAAAATTTAGGGCGACATCTTCTCTGGGGTAAGCTATCCTTAGTGAGGTAAGTATAAGTCGTATTTGTTTCAGTGAGGTATTGGGCGTCCAAGCCAATGTCTAAAATAACAAAATCGTGAATGTATTGTCCTGTCTGTGGTAAGAAAAAAGGCAGTTTAGGCGTTTGAAAAGTAAGCACTACGGTAGGCTTCACAAAAGCAGCATTCGGGAAAGGTGGCGCATCGGTGGGGAGACCCGATGGCATATCTACACTGATAATAAAGCGCCCCGAGTTATTAACTTGTTGTATAATAGTTTGTACCCATTGGGGGGCAGGACGGTTGAGCCCTGTGCCGAAGATAGCATCTATAACTACAGGCGAAAGAGTGATGGGGTGTGTAGGAGCTTGGTTAAGGATAGTGAGGGATACCTGTGTTTCTTCCAGTCTTTTTTTATTGATTTTACAATCAGCCGAAAGAGGCGCAAAGGCAAGGAGGTACACCTGCACTTGGTAGTTGTTTTCGCGTAGCAAGCGCGCAAGGGCAAGTCCATCGCCACCGTTATTACCAGCACCTGCAAGTATAGTGATAGGGTCGGATTTACTAACGTATTGGGTAACCCAAGAAAGCAGTTTATAAGCCGCACGTTCCATTAGTTGCCACGAAGTGATATGCTGTTTTTGCGAGGTAAGCGTATCGGCTTGCTTAAGCTGTAGGGGGGTAAGTATTTTCATAACGTGTTATTTTTTAGGTTTATAGAGAGATTTATTAAAAAGTTCTTCGCTGCTAAGAGTGAGCAGCTTCACAAGAGGCGTATCGGGGTTGCGTTCGGCATAAGCTTGCACTATCCGCAAACCTATAAATTTGCCTATTTGCCCAGGCGATTGGCTGTCCAGCTCTAAGTAGAATTTAGAAAAAGGAGCAGGGTAAATAAATCGCAAAAGCAACTTTTTATCCGTTTGGTAAAGCAGTTGTTTTTCTATAAAATAACGCCATATTTCGGGCTCGTTATCTTCAGCCCATTGGTATTTTTCATCGCTGTAACGCAAGAGAGCAGCAAGGTCTTTTTTGGGAAGTAGTTTATGGGCTAAATAGAGTTTTTTGCCTTCGTAAATCATATTGTCCAAGAAAGTGAGGTGAGCACCACGAGGCACAAGTTTGTTAGCAAAAGCATCGGCAACATCTACAGCAAGGTATTTTTTGTCAAGTTCCGTACTGATGTATTGCTGCATATCAGTGTAATAAGGGTGTTTTTCACCTAAATAGTTATCGCTACCAATAAGCAAGAGACTATCGGCATAAATAACCCTCGATTCGTAATCTACCCTGCTAATGAAAGTTACCACACGTGGCGGTTCAAACTTAGGAAAGTAGTATTTCAGATGCTGAAAGAGATTTTTAAGTTCTTTCTTTTGAGCAGAAAAGTCACCTAAATTTTTTTGAATTTCAGAATAAATATCAGAATAATAAAGTTTAAAAGACGGCTGTTCAGGAAAAATAAGTCCGTTACGTATTTGCAACCATTCCTCAGTAGATATGGTCGAGGTAAAAAAATAAGGATACTGCTCACACAGTTTAGCGAATTGGTCATCGGGTGTTTTTACAAAAAGAGAGTCTAACCGTATGACACTGAAGTGCATAGGTATTTGCGCAATTTCCTTTTCTTGCTTACTGGTGCAGGCTACCAACAAGCACCATAAGGGTAATATGATTCTTTTTATCATCTTATTATTAATTTTGGCGCAAAGATACAAAAATAATGATTAACTACCACCTCATACCTTGAGCGAAGGTTGAGCGAAGGTTGAGCGAAGGATAAGCGAAGGAAAGTCGGCGAGCTGGCGCAGCCGAGTATGTGAGCGAAAAAATCAAATTTCACAATCCATAATTCAAAATTATTTTGTATCTTTGCAGAGTAATTTTCATAAAACGTATAATTATGAAAGGATTCTTTACAATACTATGCTTATGGGCTGGGCTACACAGCTGGGCTCAGGTAACAATAGGGGTAAAACTGAGTAACCCTCTTAGCAGCACAAGTATAATTACAGTACCCAAAGCTACAGTACCTTATGATATAGAAACCTTTGCCTACTTAGGCGTTTTACAAGGAGGTGCTTTTGTAAGAGTGCCTTTTTCACGGCATTTCACATTTCACGGCGAAACCTTATTCCGCACCGAAAGCGTAAGTTTTAGTCCGCGTGGGGCTAATTGGTTTCCCAGCGAACGCCATCTGTATCTGTTTAAATATCTGAATATGCCTTTGCTGTTGCAATGTGAAGGCACCAATAAATTTAGAGGCTTTGGGCAGCTGGGTATAGCCCCTAAGTTTTTGGGAGAAGCTATATTGTATGATAAAGAAGAAGATAAAAATTTTGATGTCACAGAACATTTTAACAGGGCTGTATTAGACCTCAATGTAGGAGGAGGTATCTTGTGGGATTTGCCCCGTGTAGTATTTATGATTGACGGTAGGCTCTCTGTAAACCTTACCCCTATGGCTTCAAAAAGAAGTATGAAATATTTAGATTTTAGAGAGGCACGAAGTATACACGTAGCCATTTCAGCAAGCGCAGGACTTAAAATAGGAAAGAGAAATACAAACAACAAAAAATAGTTATATGATAAATTAGATAAAAACAATATAGAATTATGAGTGCAACAACTATACAAGCAACTATAAATGATGTAGATTTACCTACTATACAACATTTATTTAAAATGTTGAAGATAAAGACTACAATATTAGAAAAAGATGAAACTACTATGACAGAAAGTGATTTTCGTGCTATGGTAACCCAGTCTATGGCAAGTAAAGAAGTGAAAATAAACAGAGAAGAAATGCGACAAAGACTTTTAAAATAATGAAAATCAAAGTAGTGTTGCTTAGTTGTTATGGGCATTATGAAGATAAATAAGACAGAAAAACAAACTAATATAACAATTAATAATGAAAACAGTAGAAAAACTATCGCTTTTGCGTAAGGAAATGAAAGCGCACCAAATTGACGCTTTTATCGTATTCAGTGCCGACCCTCACTTGAGTGAGTACCTGCCTAAAGAATGGCTGGAACGTGCTTGGCTATCAGGATTTACAGGTTCAGCTGGTTTTGTAGTAGTTACGCTAAATAAAGCAGGAGTATGGACAGACTCCCGCTATTTTGTACAAGCAGCTATTGAACTTAAAGACTCTGGCATTACACTTTTCAAAGAGGGTGTAGAAGGTACCCCCGACTATGCCGACTGGCTACTACAGGAGCTCCCCGAAGGTAGCGTTGTAGCTCTTAATGCTTTGGCTACTTCACACCTCGCTTTTGAAAAACTACAAAATACACTCAAAACAAAAAAAATACAACTACAACATCAGCCATTGATTGATGTTGTTTGGACAAACCGCGAAAAAGACCCGTTGCACACTATCTTCGTTCACCCCGATAAATGGGCTGGACAAACCGTTGCCGATAAATTAGCAGCTATACGTAAAGCTATGGCTCAACACAAAGCGGGCTTGCACCTCATCACAGCCCTTGACGATGTGGCTTGGACACTGAACTTGCGCGGTAGCGATGTGAAATTCAACCCTGTATTTTTAGGCTATATTGCTTTAACTGACAAAGATGCTACCTTGTTCGTAGATACTCAAAAGGTTACTCCCGAAGTGGAAGCTCACCTAAAAGCGGCAAACGTGAAAGTAGCTCCTTACGATAGTTTCTTTACTTACTTAGCTGGGGTAAAAGGACAAACTATATTGTTGTCACCCAATAGCAATCAAGCTATTTTTGATACAATAGGGACTCACAATACATTAGTACAACTGCCCACACCAGGCAACCTGATGAAAGCCGTAAAAAATGCTACCGAACTGGAAGGTTTCCGCACAGTAATGGTACGCGATGGGGTGGCTATGGTAAAATTCTTGTATTGGCTAACGCACAATGTAGGCAAAGAACCTATGACCGAATATAGTGTGGGGCTCAAATTACGCGATTTCCGTGCCGAAGGGGCTAACTTTGTAGGTGAAAGTTTTGGTAGTATTATTGGTTATCAGGGCAATGGCGCCATAGTGCATTATTCAGCACCCGAACAAGGCAGTAGTGAATTGAAAGCTGAAGGTAGTATTCTGGTAGATTCAGGAGGACAATATCTTGAAGGTACTACCGATATTACACGTACAATACCTTTAGGAAAAGTTTCTCAGCAATTTATTGACGATGCTACCTTAGTACTAAAAGGTATGATACAGCTGGCAATGGTACAATTCCCTAAAGGCACACGTGGGGTACAATTAGATGCTTATGCTCGTATGGCTCTTTGGAAGTGTCATAAAGATTACGGACACGGCACAGGGCACGGGGTAGGTAGTTTTATGAATGTGCACGAGGGACCTCAAAACATTCGTAAAGATATGAACCCACAAGTGCTTTTGGCAGGTATGGTATGCTCTGATGAGCCTGGTTTTTACCTTGAAAACCAATATGGTATTAGGCACGAGAACTTAATAGCAGTACGCGAAGTTGCCCAAAATGAATTTGGTACTTTCTACGATTTCGAAACGCTTACTCTTTGTCCGTTTATGCGTTCGGCTATCAATGTATCATTGCTTACAGATGTGGAAAGAGAATGGCTCAACAATTACCACAAAACTTGCGAAGAAAAATTGGCACCACTATTGGAAGGTGAAGTAAAAGCGTGGTTTTTAGAATTAGTAAAGCCGTTGTAAGCTAATGGGTAGTCGTTAGGCACAAGCCACATTGGCTATTAAAAAACTTTGCCAAAGCTCTACAGACTGTCGTCTCACGACCTTTGGCAAAGTTTTTATATGTTATTTTTTTGAATTATGGGGGTAGAACAGAAAAACTTTGTAAGAGACTTGCTGATATGGCGTGTAAAGCACATCAGTGAGCGGCATTTTATACTGATACTGAGCGGGGTAATAGGCATTGTTACAGGCTTGGCAGCATTGGCTATGCGTAGCTTTACACACTTGGTGCAATGGCTGCTAGACGGGCAATTGGCACAAACCATTACTTATGGCTTTTACTTTATACTGCCTACTATAGGTTTTGGGGTGGTGTATTTGGTGAAGAAATACGTAGTACGCAATGATGTGAACCACGGGATTCCTTCGATACTATATGCTGTAGCGCACCAAAAAGGAGTGATGAAGCGCTTTCAGGCATATGGTAGTTTGTTAGTAGCACCTATTACTATTGGTTTTGGGGGGTCGGTAGGTTTAGAGGGACCTATGGTGGTTACAGGTGCTGGGATAAGTTCCAATATCTGTACTTTTTTTCATATCAACCAAACCAACCGTATGCTGTTGTTGGCGTGTGCTTGCGCAGCGGCATTGGCTTCTATTTTCAAAGTGCCTATTGCAGCAATATTGTTTGCCATAGAAGTCTTCGGTCTCGATCTTACGCTCTCTTCACTCATACCGCTATTTATTGCTTCGCTTAGCGGGGTGTTTACTTCTTACTTTTTCTTTGGTAATGAAGCCCTTATCCCGATACAAATCACACAGGGTTTTTCACTACAAGGTATTCCGTTTTATATATTATTAGGAGTTGTGGGCGGACTGATGTCGGCTTACTTTACTTATGTATATGAAAAGCTCAACGCCTATTTCAAAAAGTTGGCTTCACCTTACCTACGGATTATAATTGGAGGCGCACTATTGGGGTTGCTCATCTTTATAATGCCACCGCTATATGGTGAAGGACACGAAACTATCAACCATCTAAAAGAAGGACATCCTGAATTGTCCTTAAGCTCTAATATTTTTAATTGGGATTTAACGAACGCTTGGATTATCATATTACTACTTGCAGGGCTTACTTTTGCTAAGGTAGTAGCCACTTCGCTTACCTTTGGTGCAGGAGGAGTGGGAGGTATTTTTTCGCCTATGCTGTTTATGGGAGGGGTAATGGGTAACTGCTTGGCTCGGATTATCAACCAATTCCCCGTACTGGGCTATAAAGCTGAATTGCCCAACTTTACAATGGTGGGAATGACCGCCCTGATGACAGGAGTGCTACACGCACCACTTACAGCAGTCTTCTTGATTGCTGAAGTAACAGGCGGTTATTCGCTATTAGTGCCCGCAATGCTCACAGCAGCAGTGTCGTTCTTGGTAGCCAAATCCTTCAATAAATACTCTATTTATACGATGGAATTAGGGCGCAAAGGCGAACTCATCTCGCAGAACAAAGACCAATCAATACTTACGTTAATGAACTTTGAGCAGGTAGTAGAACACAACTTCACACCCGTATATACCGATATGAAACTCAGGGAAATAGTGTATGAT
Source organism: Capnocytophaga bilenii (assembly GCF_017565765.1). GTDB lineage: Bacteria > Bacteroidota > Bacteroidia > Flavobacteriales > Flavobacteriaceae > Capnocytophaga > Capnocytophaga bilenii. The sequence goes on along the minus strand of NZ_JAGDYP010000002.1, from coordinate 213,637 downwards.
GTAGTGCGCTATTCCAACAGAAATATATACCCTGTACTCGATAGAGAACACAATACACTGAAGGGAATATTGTTATTAGACGATATACGTCAGCTAATGTTTGATACTGACCAATACGACAAGATAGATGCCACGCAGCTAATGCAGTTGCCACCAGCCGTAATTACGATGGGTGAGGACAAAATGAGCTCTGTAATGGATAAGTTTCAGCAAACGGGAGCTTGGAATCTACCTGTGGTGAAAAATGGCGAGTACTACGGGTTTATTAGCAAATCAAAACTATTGAGCATTTACAGGCGCAAGCTGATTTACTTCACACAGTAACTGTTACACCTTAATAGTATAAGTTAGGCAAAAGCACCACACACTTTAGCAAAGTATTGAAACTTTGCTAAAGTTTTTTTGTTTTCAGAGCAATCTTATCACCCAAAAAAAATTATATATAAAACAACAAAAAACATCTTTTTTTGTTAATAATGCAATTACATATATCACAAATATCAGTAAAACACAAAAAAAAATATTATTTTAAAAAAATCAACAATTATAATGAAACACTATTACATTATCAATAAAATGAATATATTTAATGAAAAATATTCAATAAAATAAGAATTTTTATATTGTTAAAGAAAGGTTAATGAAAAAATATTCAGAAAAATATAATTAAAAAAGTTTGTTATTAATAAAATTGTTTTTTACCTTTGCGGCGAATAATAGCTTAACTGAAGTATAAAACTAAAAACAAATTGAACGATGAATCTGAAGAAACTTCTCCAAAAAGGGATATTGCCATTGGCAACACTCCTTGTAGCAGGAACGCTAAGCGTGTCGTGCTCTAAAGATAATGAAGCTTTTAGACCTACCCCTGAGGCACGCCCCGCAGAGCCCAAAGTACCACCTGTAAAGAAAATCATTGGTGCTGCAACCCATAAAATTGTGGTAAATACCGAAAAGGGGCCTGGTGAAAAAGTAAAATTGTTAATTTACGCTCGTGAAACGGAACGCTCCGATGTGTTTATAGACTGGAATAACAATGGTACTTATGATGAAGATACTGATGACCTTGTAACTAAATTTGAAAGAGATTACACAAAAGGAGCTTCTTATACCGAGTACGAACTAAAAGGAAGAGATTTTGCCGTATGTGGTAAGGTAATTCGTTTTGCTATAATGGACGAAAAAATAAAAGGGGTAGATCTCTCTGGGAATACGCTGGTAAAAGCTCTTGCCTTGGCAGGTACCAAAACCCTTACGCTTACAGGTTTAGACCTTAGTCGCCAGACTGATTTGCGAGAATTGCTCTTGCAAAGCGTGGTATTGCCATCACTAAATGTGTCGCAAAATACTGCCTTAGAAAAATTAGTAATTAGCAAAACTCCTTTAACAAACATCAACCTAAACAACAATGTAAAACTAAAAACATTGTCGTTAAATAGTAATAAATTTACAAGTCTTGATGTTAGTAAAAACGTAGCTCTTGAAGTTTTCGCGTGTGCAGGCAATCAGCTTACGAGCCTTGATGTTACAAAGAACGTAGCCTTACAACAGTTTGCTTGTACAAGAAACAAAATCAGAACACTTGATGTTACCAAAAATACAGAGCTTGTACTTTTGTATGTAGGAGTTAATTCACTTACCACATTAGATATTAGTAAGAATACTAAAGTAAAAGATTTTGATGCAGGGTCTAATCAGCTTACAAGTTTAGATTTCAGTCGCTTAACTCAATTAGAAGAGGTACAAGTAAGTGATAATAGGCTCACAGCACTTGATTTCCGCTCTAATCCTAATATGAAACTTGTAGCTTGTAGCTTAAATCGTATCAGCTCAGCTGCATATACTCAGCTAATCAACGGACTGAAAGTAAATACAGAAGGTTTGATTCTTGTATTCTCTGAAGCGGCTAATGAGCAAAACGAAATCAGCGATGCTCAAGTAACAAAGCTCCGCAGCGAAAAGAAATGGAAAGTATTCAAACAAAAAGCCGATGGTACTATTATGCAGACTACCGTTGGTAACCAATAGAAAAACGACTAAGTATATAAATAAAGCGATTTTAGTTTATAAAGCAATCTGATAAGTTTTATAGCGATTTATAAAAAGGAGATTACCGAAAAAGGTAGTCTCTTTTTTTTCTTTCACTAATGACTAATAATTATATATAAATACTAAGAATAACTATTATTAACAATAAAAAACTAATAATTTAATGCATTAATTATAAATACAACAAAGTAACCTATTGTAATTATTTTTCTTCAGTATTATTTAGTTCAAAATCGTTAAAATCATTAAATATAAAAATATTCTTACATATAATTCAAAAAAATACATTTTTATTTGCTTTTTTCAAAAAATCTTTATATTTTTGCCCCGAATTGTAATAATATTTCTAACTATGCAAAAGAAAACCCTGTTAAAAGCTGGGATTTATTCCCTATTAGTGGGAGCATCTATTATAGCTTGCTCAAAAAAAGGTACTGAAGAACAACAAAGTACTACTACTGTCAATGTGCAAACACCCGCAGGTGTAAACCAATGGGTTATAAAGCCTAATGTGAATGTTGAAGCTCCTTATATGGTGTTTCAAACACAGAATGATGCCAACACTCCACTAAGTATAAAAATAGACCCTTTATACTCAAGCACAGAAGTGTGGATTGATACCAACAACAATGGTGTTTTTGATAATGGTGTTGACGCAAAAGTAAGCAACTTTAGTGCTCCTGTAACTTTCAAAGTTACTAACAAAGTATGGGTAGTGTACGGAAAGGTACGTAAAATAAACGTAGCGAATAACAAAATCATTCAAGGTTATGTAGCTGGCAATACCTCTCTAAATACTTTAGACGTAAGCCATAATGAGCTAACAGCTGCTAATTTGTTGTTCTTGGTAAAAAGCCTACCCAGCAAAAGTGCTACTGAAGCTTCACACATTATCATAGTGAAAGACAAGAGCATTGGTACTGAAGAGCACAACCAGTCTAATGCCGAAGTGCTAAAAGCAGCTAAAGCACAAAAATGGGGTGTAAAACAACACGAAGGAGGCAATAGAATCTCTGACTTTACTGAAGAAGAAGCTCAAAACGACAATGGTGCTGCCAACTTACCTCGTATTTTTGTTAAAACCGATAAGCCTGTAGGTAGCTCTTTGCACTTTGATATTGAAGCTGCTGACATAGACGAAGCATTTTTTGATTTTAACAATAACGGAAGGTTTGACAGAGGCGATTTGAGAATATCACAAGCTCAAAAAGAGTATACTATTGCTTCTCAAGAGTTTACAATCTACGGTAAAATAACAGCTTTCTTGGTAAGCTCATTAGATGATCCTGAAAATGTTAAAAACGAGATTACTAGGATAAAATTTGAAAACAATAATAGTATTGGTCAAATAATGGTGTTTAACAATAAACTTTCGGAAGCGGCTATTAATGAATTGGTAGAAAGCCTTCGTACAATTCCTGCAGGAGAAAGAGGAACTATCATAATCAAGCTTAACGTTGGTGATAACAACGTGGTTACAAGCCAAGCTATTAGTAAACTAAAAGGTAAAAATTGGACCGTTCAGGAAATAAAAGACGGATGGTGGGCTGATCTTTAATACTGAAAATCAATAAGGTATACAAAAAGAGTTATTTTTTTAAGAAAAAAGTAACTCTTTTTTTTGTTTTTATTACTAAAAGTTTCTACATTTGCACAAAAATAATCAGACTTTCCAACCAAAAGGAAATCTACAAAAAACAAAGTAGAAAAACAAAACATATTTAGTAGTAAATTTAATAAATAAAATATAACAAGATGTCTCAAAAAGGTAAAGTATCACAGGTAATTGGGCCTGTAGTGGATGTAGAATTTGGCTCTGATAATGAGCTACCTCGCATTTACGACTCATTGGAAGTAGTAAAACCCGATGGTACTAAACTGATATTAGAAGTACAATCTCACATAGGCGAAGATGTAGTACGCGCCATATCAATGGATTCTACCGAAGGGCTAAGCCGCGATACCGAAGTAATCGCTACGGGTAGCCCTATAAAAATGCCTGTAGGGCATAATATATACGGAAGATTATTCAACGTAATGGGTGACGGCGTAGACGGGCTGGGCAACCTACCTAAAGACGGTGATAACGGACTTCCTATACACCGCCCTTCACCTAAGTTTGAAGACTTATCTACTTCTACTGAGGTACTTTTTACAGGTATCAAAGTAATTGACCTAATAGAACCTTATGCCAAAGGTGGTAAAATTGGACTTTTTGGAGGTGCTGGAGTAGGAAAAACAGTACTTATTCAAGAGCTTATCAACAATATCGCTAAAGGACACGGAGGGCTATCTGTATTTGCAGGAGTAGGCGAACGTACCCGCGAAGGAAATGACCTATTGCGCGAAATGCTCGAATCGGGCATTATTAAATACGGCGATGCTTTTATGGAATCTATGGAAGCTGGTGGATGGGACTTGAGCAAAGTAGACAAAGACGCTATGAAAGAATCTAAAGCTACTTTCGTATTCGGGCAAATGAATGAACCACCAGGAGCACGTGCTCGTGTGGCTCTATCAGGGCTCACCATAGCCGAGTACTTCCGCGATGGTGCTGGCGAAGGACAAGGTAAAGACGTGCTTTTCTTCGTTGATAACATTTTCCGCTTTACCCAAGCGGGTTCAGAAGTGTCGGCTTTGTTAGGACGTATGCCTTCTGCCGTAGGTTACCAACCTACATTGGCTACCGAAATGGGGGCTATGCAAGAGCGTATCACCTCTACTAAACACGGTTCTATTACCTCAGTACAAGCGGTATACGTACCTGCGGACGACCTTACCGACCCTGCGCCTGCTACTACCTTTGCGCACTTAGATGCAACTACGGTACTTTCGCGTAAAATTGCCGAACTAGGTATCTACCCTGCTGTAGACCCGCTCGACTCTACCTCGCGTATCCTTACCCCCGAAATATTGGGTAAAGAACACTATGAGTGCGCGCAACGTGTAAAAGAACTATTGCAACATTACAAACAATTGCAAGACATTATCGCTATATTGGGTATGGAAGAGCTATCGGAAGAAGACAAGATAGCTGTAGCAAGAGCACGCCGCGTACAACGTTTCTTATCGCAACCTTTCCACGTAGCTGAACAATTTACTGGGTTACCTGGTGCTTATGTAGATATTAAAGATACTATCAAAGGCTTTAATATGATATTAGACGGTGAGCTTGACCACCTACCCGAAGCTGCTTTCAACCTAAAAGGTACTATTGAAGAAGTGATAGAAGCGGGTGAAAAAATGCTTGCTGAGGCTTCATAACTATTAAATAACCTATTATGACAGTAGAAATTTTGACCCCAGAGAGGTTGTTGTACAAAGGCGAAGCCACTGCCATTACCTTGCCAGGCGCTAAGGGTAAGTTCCAAGTTTTAGAACACCACGCCTCTATTATTTCCCTACTCACTGAAGGCGAAATAGTACTAGTAAATGGCAAAGAAACTAAAAATATAGCTATTGTAGGCGGCACCATTGAGTTCAACCACAACAAAGCTATTATTTTAGCTGATTAAAGAGTTTGTGCTCAGAGATAAATTTTAAGTGGGAGACTGTCCTGAGAGTTACGACTCTTGGACAGTCTTTTTTCTAATTTTGAATTACTTTTTTAGTTTATGAATCATCGTAGAGTAGTTATTACGGGAATGGGGATATACTCGTGCATAGGAACAAATATAGAGGCGGTGCGACAATCGTTGTACGAAGGTAAATCGGGGATTGTACTACTACCTGAGCGCAAGGAGTATGGTTACCGCTCAGCTCTCACTGGCTATGTACCCAACCCCGACCTCAAGCAGCTATTAGGGAGGCGCGAGCGCATATCGATGGGGCAGGAAAGCGAATTTGCTTATATGGCAACTTCAGAAGCCTTAGCACAAGCTGCTATCACTCCTAACTATCTACGCGAAAATGAAGTAGGTATATTGTACGGCAACGATAGCGTAGCAGGTTCAGTAATAGAAACAAACGACAAGATTAGAGAAAAACGCGATACTACTTTAGTAGGCTCGGGGGCAGTGTTCAAAACGATGAACTCTACCGTTACGATGAATCTTTCTACATTATATGGTTTGCGAGGTATCAATATGAGTATCAGTGCGGCTTGTGCAAGTGGTTCGCACGCTGTAGGATTGGCTTACTTATTGATACAAAGTGGTTTGCAAGACTGCATTGTATGTGGTGGTGCGCAAGAAATCAACAAGTATAGTATGGGTAGCTTTGATGGTTTGGGAGTATTCTCGATGCGGGAAGATGATCCTACACGAGCTTCGCGTCCGTTTGATGCTGCTCGTGATGGGTTGGTGCCCAGTGGCGGGGCTGCTACTTTGGTTTTGGAGAGTTATGAACACGCTATGCAGCGTGGTGCCACGTCTATTGCTGAAGTAGTTGGCTATGGCTTTTCGTCTAATGGGGGGCATATCTCTACCCCAAATGTAGAAGGTCCTGCACGAGCTATGGAACGTGCTTTGCAGAATGCTGGTTTGCGGGCTACGGACATAGATTACATCAATGCGCACGCTACTTCTACCCCTATAGGTGATGCCAATGAAGCGAAGGCTATTTATCAGCTTTTTGGAGGGAATACTCCTGTAAGTTCTACTAAGGGGCTCACGGGGCACGAATGCTGGATGGCTGGTGCGAGTGAGATTGTATATTCAGTAATAATGATGCAACATAGTTTTATAGCACCTAACTTGAATTTTGAGACTGCTGATGCTGATAGTGGTAGGTTGCGCATTATAGCCGAAACGACCCCGCAGCGTATCGATACTTTTTTGAGTAATTCGTTTGGCTTTGGGGGTACTAATTCGGCAATAATAGTGCGTCAGCTATAAATACCTCCGTTGATATTAATAACTTCTCCTGTAATATAGCTTGCTTTTTTAGACACGAGGAAAGAAACGAGGTCGGCAACTTCTTCGGCTTCGCCAAAACGCCCTACGGGTATGAGTTTTACCAAGTCGGGTTCGTTGAGAGAAGAGGTCATATCGGTGCGAATGAATCCTGGTGCTATGGCGTTTACGGTGATGTGCCGTTTGGCAACTTCTTGAGCAAGTGCTTTAGTAGCAGCAATAATAGCTCCTTTGGCTGCAGAATAGTTGGTTTGCCCTGCTGTTCCTTTTACTCCTGAAACAGAAGCGATATTGATAATACGCCCGTAGCGGTGGCGCAACATACGTTGTATAAAGAAATTAGTAACGTTGTAGAATCCGCCGAGGCTAGTATCGATAACGCTTTTCCAATCTTCGGGAGGCATCCACATAAATAGTCCATCGCGATTGATGCCTGCATTATTTACAATTACTTCTACAACGGCATCTTTATTATCGTTTTGCCACTGCGTGAGTGCCTCTATGGTACTTTGATGGTTTGAGACATCGAATTTGACGATATTACCATCGCGTCCTAATTTTTTGATATGGTCTAAGGTTTCGCGTGCTGCGACTTCATTAGACTGATAAGTAATCAGGAGGTGATAATCGGTGTCGTGGGCTAATTTTTCACAGATGGCGCGCCCTATTCCTCTTGAACCACCTGTAATGACTGCAAATTTTCTCATAGTATATCTTTTAGTCGTTAGTTTTTAGTCGTTAGTCGTTAGTTATTAGTTGGGGGCTGTGTTAGCTCGCTGACTTTCGTTCGCTCAACGTTCGCTGATACTCGGCTATAGCCAGCTTTTCTTTTGGCGATTGGTTGGGGGAAATTGGGGGAAGGGTTATTTTTTTATTTCTTGCAGCAAATATACAAAAAAGTTTTATATCTTTGCGCAATTAAACGAAAAAAAATGTGCAATTAAAATAATATAACAATCAATTAAAATAAAAAGTAATTCAATGAAAAAAATGTTTTTTACAGTAATGGTTTTGGGTGTTTTTGGAGGGCTTAACGCTCAGATAACTGATTCGCTCCCACAGGGGGTAACACCTACAGAAATAAAGGTGGTTGCTGAAGCGAAGCCTGCGGTACCTTCATTTGCTGAAAAGCTAAATATTGACCTTTTCTTTAGAGGAGGTATGGTGGCAGATAGTTATGACAATGATGCTCGCAACAACACTCGCTTTGTGATTGACAATGCGCGCTTGAACTTTCAGGGTGATTTCAATAAGGATTTGTTTTACCGCTTGCGTTTTCGCCCTAGTCGTCCTTTTACGGCTAACAGTCAAGATGGTGGGGCTAGTGCTTTGGATTATGCTTTTATTACTTATCGCTTTGGTGGGGCTAGGCAATGGGATGTAACATTAGGGAAACAGCTTGCTGCTTTTGGTTCGTTTGAAAAGGAAATCAATCCGTTGTATGAATATATTTTTAGTGATTACTTGAACGGGGTTTACAACAATGTGTTTTTGTCGGGGTTGAACTTAGGCTATAAAGTTGATGACAAACAGCGTGTGGGTGTGCAATTGCACAATACTTTTAACAATACTTTTGCTGAACACTTGAAGGCTAATGGACTTTCGGCAGGAAACTTTAAGGCTTCTAAAACGCCTATAGGAGCTTATTTGTATTGGTATGCTGATTTTGGAAAGTTCAAATTGCGCTATTCGTACAATGTATCGCAGTATGCTACTGACAAGCTAACGCACTCGGTAGCATTGGGAAACAGCTACAAGAGTGGCAAACACAGCGTGTATTTGGACTTGAGCTACTCGCATATGGCAGCAGATTACGGCACTACGGTATCTAAACTTTTGGCAGGAGTGGGCACGCCTACGATGGAGGGTGATGCTGTTTATAAACGTGCGGTGTCGCGCTATGATTATCAGCTTACTGACCGCTGGAGCTTGTCTGCCAAAGTGGGTGTAGAGCTTGCGGGTAGCACTCAGCAGCTAAGTGAGCAATTGCGTGCTAACTGGATATATTTTGGAGCTGTGCAATACGCACCACTACAGGGGCAGGATTTGCGTTTTTACGTGGCTTATGTGGGTAACACTATATCGTATTACGAGGCTTTGCACCGCAAAAATGAGCAGCTGAACAGAATTGCTATAGGTGCTTATTACACATTGCCTATACTAAAAACTAAGAACTAACACTAACGACATACAACTGAAAATGAAGCAAATAGAGGGTTTTTCAAAACTTAGTAAGCAGGAAAAGATAGCGTGGTTGTGCCGCACTTATTTTGGTGATGTGAGTGATGCCGCTGCCTTATTTGAAAGGTATCACAACACTGATAGTGAACTGCAAAAGCTACACGATGAGTTTATAGAAAACACAGTAACTAACTACTACTTGCCTTTTGCTGTAGCTCCTAACTTTCTTATTGACGGGAAAACGTATACAGTACCTATGGCAATAGAGGAAAGTTCGGTAGTAGCTGCGGCAAGCAAGGCTGCAAAATACTGGCAAGGCAAGGGAGGCTTTCACACGCGAGTAGTAGCCACTGAAAAAACGGGGCAGGTGCATTTCTTTTTCTATGGAGAAAAGGAAGCATTGCAGGCTTTTGTAGATAGAACTACCCCTATAATGTTGCAACAAGCTGCCCCTATTACAGCTAATATGGAAAAGCGCGGAGGGGGCGTTCGCTCGCTTGTATTGGTAGATAAAACGGAGGCTTTGGCGCATTACTACCAGCTATCGGCTACTTTTGAGACTCTTGATGCTATGGGGGCTAACTTCATCAACAGTTGTTTGGAATCGTTTGCAGAGACCTTTAGAGAGGAAGCTGAAAAAGAGGCTACTATGCAAGGGCAATACGAGATTGTGATGTCGATACTTTCTAACTACGTGCCTAATTGTGTGGTGCGTGCAGAGGTGCATTGCCCTGTAGGTGAGCTAAAAATAGCGCACTTAGAGGGAGAGACGGCTGCTAACAAATTTGTGCAGGCACTTGCTATTGCCAATGCTGATGTGTATCGCGCTACAACTCACAACAAGGGAATAATGAACGGCGTGGATGCAGTAGTACTAGCTACGGGTAATGACTTTAGAGCCATAGAGGCTGGTGCTCACGCTTATGCGGCTCGTACGGGTAGCTACAGGAGTTTGTCGGAGGCTTGGATAGAAGATGGTGTATTTCATTTTGCTTTGGAGTTGCCGTTGGCACTGGGGACGGTAGGTGGGCTTACCAACTTGCACCCCTTGGTGAAAACAGCGTTAGAAATTTTGGAAAAACCTACAGCACGACAGCTGATGGGGATAGTAGCAAGTGTAGGGCTGGCACAGAACTACTCGGCAGTGAGTTCGCTGATAGGTTTAGGCATTCAGAAAGGGCATATGAAGATGCACCTGAACAATATACTGAATCAGCTACAAGCAAATGAGGAAGAGAAGAAAGTGCTTACAGCTTACTTCAAAGATAAAACGGTAACACATAGTGAGGTGAAGAGAGAGCTGGAACGATTAAAACTAACTACTAACGCAAATAACTAATGAGGAAATACTTATATTTTACGACAATAGTACTTATAGCGTTGGGCTTATGGCAGTGCGCACGGCGAGGCACCCCTACGGGAGGTCCGAAAGACGAAACGCCACCAGAGTTACTATTGGCTACTCCCCCTTCGGGAACTACAAACTTTGTAGGGAATAAAATACGTTTGCGCTTTGATGAATTTGTAGTTACGAAAGACCTTCGCAAGCAGCTTATCATCTCTCCGCCGATGAATAATTTCCCTACAATATTGCCTAATTCGGCTTCTAAATGGTTGGAAATAAGAATTACAGATACCTTGCAACCCAACACTACCTATGTGCTGAACTTTGGCAATAGCATACAAGATTACAACGAGAATAACCCTTATAGAGATTTTAAATATGTATTTTCGACAGGGCGAACGATTGATACGCTGTGGTATGAAGGCGATGTAGCAGACGCTTTTGAGCCTACAACCGATAACTTTGTAACGGTAATGCTGTACCCCTACAACGAACAATACAACGACTCAATAGTATACAAGCAAAAGCCACTATACGTAACCAATACATTAGACAGCCTTAATTCGTTTGCTTTTGAATATCTAAAAGAGGGCAAGTACAAACTTATTGCGCTAAAAGACAAGGATAACAATTACTTATTCAATCCTAAAAGCGACAAAATCGGTTTTCTGGAAGCGCCTATTAGCGTGCACGACCTAAAAGGGCAGTCGCAGGGGGTTTATCCTAAGTTGCGATTGTTCAAAGAAGTATTGCCTTACAAAGCGAGCCGACCTTGGCAGGCTGCTACTAACCGCATTAGTTTGGGTTACGAAGGGGCTACCCATAGCCTTACGGTGAAACCTATAGGCGTAGGCGATGACTTTAAATATGTAGTTGCTAAAGACCCCAAAAAAGATACGCTGAACATTTGGTATTCTCCGAAGCAGAAAGATTCGTTGGTAATTGCTGTAGCGCATCAGCAAAAAGTGGATACTTTCAGGGTACGACTACGCGAAAGCAAAGATATAAAACCAGACAGCTTGCGAATAGAAAAACTTTTTTCAGCAGACTTGCCTATGAACAAGGACTTTGGTTTTAAAAGCAATATTCCTTTGGCAAAGGTAGATGCTTCTAAAATAAAAATCACTCAGGGGAAAGATTCATTGGCTAAAAAAATAGATTTTAAAGGAGAGCTGAGTGCCGACAAGCTCATATATTACTTAAAATTTGACAAGAAAAACGGCGAACGATTCAACATTCAACTACTGCCCAAAGCTATTGTTGATTTCTTTGGGCATAGCAACGACAGCCTGAAGGTGGCTATCAGCACAAAGCCCTTAGAAGAACTATCGGTACTGAAATTGGCTATCAAAGGCGAGGGGGTAGCATTGCAGTTCCCTATAATACTACAGCTGACAGACAGCAAAGGCAAGGAGGTGAAAGAAACCTACCACTTTGAAAAGCCTCAAGACTTGTACATACTACAATACATTACCCCTGCCAAATACCAACTTCGGCTTATAGAAGACCGCAATGGCAATGACAAGTGGGATACGGGTAATTTCCTAAAACATCTACAGCCTGAACGCGTATGGTTTTTAGGCAAAGAAATGGAACTGCGAGCCAACTGGGAAATAGAAGAGAATTGGCTGCTAAAAGATTAGAAATGGTTATAGAATTTGAACATAAGCAATCGGCACACTGTGAAAATGGTGTGGCTTGCAATTTATTGCGTTTCAACGGAATAGAGCTAAGTGAGCCAATGGTGTTTGGCATAGGTTCTGGTTTGTTGTTTTTTTACTTTCCGTGGCTAAAGGTAAACCAAGCGCCTGCTATTAGCTACCGCACTATGCCGGGTCATATTTTTAGTAAAGTAGCTAAACGCTTGGGTTTTAAAGTAAAACGACAAAAGTTTTCTTCGCCCGAAAAGGCGGCACAAGTACTTGATGCGAATCTTCAGAAAGGCATTCCGACAGGCTTGCAAGTAGGGGTATTCAACCTGCCTTATTTTCCTGATGAGTATCGTTTTCACTTCAACGCTCATAATATAGTGGTGTATGGCAAAGAAGGCGACAGCTATTTGGTAAGCGACCCTGTGATGCCATCGGTGCATAGGCTTAGCGCACAAGAGCTTAGCAAAGTGCGCTTTGCTAGTGGGGTGCTTGCCCCAAAAGGACATCTGTACTACCCTACTGAGCTGCCTAAAGAGCTTTCGCTGGAAAAAGCAATATGGAAAGGTATTGGGCAGACCTGCAAAACTATGCTTGCCCCTATGCCTATAGTGGGCGTTGCGGGCATTAAGAAACTGAGCAAAGATATACTGAAATGGCATAGAAAGTTGGGTGCTAAAACTACAAACTATTACCTTGCACAGCTAATACGTATGCAAGAAGAGATAGGCACTGGCGGGGGAGGCTTTAGGTTTATTTACGGAGCTTTTTTGCAAGAAGCGGGTAAACTTTTGAAAAACGATGCCTTAATAGCACTCTCTAAAGAAATTACAGATATAGGCGATGCGTGGCGTGATTTTGCAGTAAATATTGCGAGATTGTATAAAAACCGAAGCACTCAAGCGGATGTGTACAGCGCACTCTCTGCGCAATTGTACAGTATCGCTGAAAGAGAAGAGGCTTTTTTTAAGAAACTAAAGGGTGTCGCAAAGAATAAAAAATAAAGAATATAACTGCTAACAAAAGAGAATTTTGAATTTTGAATTCTGAATTTTGAATTGATGGGAGTGTGAGTCTATTTACCCCTCCTTTGGAGGAAGTCGCAACCAGCGAGTATGTGAAAGGGGAAGCAAGTTTGGATTCAAACTATTAATAGAAAAATAATAAATGTAGGTATTAAGAACCAAAATGAAATATATGGAAACAACGGCAATTATTTATGATATAAAGAAAGAATACATAAAGGCTGTTGATGCTTATGAAACTCTTATTAGAAGAGATGGTGTTATAGTTGATTGTTATATTAATTTAAGTTTTCTATATTGGAGTTTTGCTTTTGAATTATATGAATTTACAATCCCTAATAATATTCCAGAATATTGGGTAAAAAAAGGAGGTGATGAGTTTCTAAAAGTATTAGATTTAGGAATAGAGAAATATCCTAAAGATATTGAATTACATTTTTGGAAAAGATATTTTTTACATATTAGTTATGCTGAAGACTTTACAGAAGAGGAGTGTTTAGATTTATTTGATTTGTATGGGTATAAGAATAAAACCCCTTTTTTCTTCCTCTATCAATATGATAATATAAAGTATAGAAAACAAAGAGATGAACTTTTAGACATTATAAAAGGGGAAGAGACTGCAAAAAATTTGTATATAAAATCATTGTTATAATAGGATAAGATTAATATTTCAGATGTATTGCTAAAAACATCATTTGCTAACCATAACACAAGTGCGTTTTGAATTGGTAGGAGTGGAGAGAATTAATAGATTGTTGTAATATTTAGAAATTGTGAAGTAAGACTACTTTTATAAAAGTTTGTGATTAGAATTATTTTTGTACCTTTGCAGAGGGAATTTAAAGAAAATTAAACAACCTTTTTTATTATGAGTAATCTACCAAAATATGAAGTGAAAATTGGTGAAACAGCTCTTATCTATAATTTTATTAGTGAAGGAAGCAAAGGGAAGATTATCAAAATCATCTCTTTTCAAGAAACTAATATAAACAATTTTTATAACTTAGGACTTGTAGATGAAAATCCTATCACCGGAGAATTAGATGATCAAGTAGTTTCTAATAATGGAGATACAGAAAAGGTATTAAATACTGTTGTTTCTGTTATTTATGATTTCACAGAACTTTTCCCTAATGTGTGGATATACGCTGAAGGGAGTACCCCTTCCAGAACAAGGTTATACCAAATGAAAATTGTAAAATATTTTGATATTGTTATAAGAGATTTTCACTTGTTATGTCTTTTGAATGGAGAATGGGAGGAATTTCGCCCTAAAGTTAATTATGAAGGCTTTGCGATAAAAAGAAAATAAAGACTATGAGCACAAAAGAAAAACAAATAAACAATCACCCTATGGTGAAAAAACCTTTGAGAAAAACATCTCATTATACAGTCTTAGAGGTAGATACCTCTCTAGACAAATATCTAAATGCACCTATTTTTACTAAAAAATTAGCGCGTGTAAATGAAAAATTAGAAAAAGTAGGCTTACCTAAAACTATTGTAAATTAAACATTTAGAAATGAATAAAATCAACCTTTTACTATTGATGAGTTTGGCTACTATAAACAGCTGGGGACAAGAACAGACCCTTCAGAAGAGATGGAAATTTAGCAGAGAGGATAATCCTGAGTTTTCAGGAACTGCTTATAACGATGCTCATTGGCAAAGTGTTACAGTGCCGCACGATTGGGCTATCTATGGTCCGTTTGATATGGAAAACGACATTCAGCGCACAGCCATTAAACAAGATGGACAAAAAGCGGCTATTGAACACACTGGTCGTACAGGAGGACTTCCTTTTGTGGGTGTGGGCTGGTACCGCACAACCTTTGATGTTTCGACACTTACTAACGACAAAGAGGTTTTCGTACAGTTCGATGGGGCAATGAGCAACCCCGAAGTGTACGTAAACGGGCAAAAAGCTGGCGAGTGGCACAATGGTTACAACACTTTCTTCTTGAACATTACTCCGTATGTAAAAGCTAAAAACAATACACTTGCCGTACGGCTAAACAACCTTACACAAATGTCGCGTTGGTACCCTGGGGCAGGTTTGTATCGCAATGTGCATATCATCACTAAAAACAAGACTCATATCCCGATTTGGGGCATACAAATTACTACTCCTGAGGTAACTAACAACTTTGCGAAAGTAGTGGTAAACACAGAATTTGTAGCTGCTAAAAAAGAAGCCATTGCGGCAGAAACTACTATTTTTAACCAACGGGGCGAAAAAGTAGCCCACAGCAGCAACCAAGCGACAGCCTATACTACTGACAAAATTACCGCAGAACTATATATTGACAAACCTCTTTTGTGGGATATTGGCAAGCCTAATCTTTACAAAGCTGTTACCAAATTGTATGAGAATGGACAGCTAAAAGATGAGATAAGTACCACTTTTGGGGTTCGCACTATAGAACTAAAACCTGACGATGGATTGTACCTCAACGGGCGAAAAATAAAAATACAAGGGGTATGTATGCATCACGATTTAGGGGCACTTGGGGCAGCCGTGAATGAGAGTGCTATTCGCCGCCAAATACGAACAATGCAGGATATGGGTGCTAATGCAATTCGCACATCGCACAATATGCCTGCTCCTGAATATGTGCGTGCTGCAGATGAATTGGGAATGCTATTGGCAGTGGAAAGTTTTGACGAATGGGCAATTGCCAAGGTAGAAAACGGCTATCACCTATACTTCAAAGAATGGGCTGAAAAAGACCTCACCAACCTTGTAAAACACTACCGCAACAACCCAAGCGTACTGATGTGGTTTATAGGCAACGAGGTAGAAGAACAAAGTGCTGAAAGCGGTTCGCAAGTAGCTTACTATCTGCAAAGTATCGTACAAAAACTTGACCCTACACGCCCCGTGAGTAATGGTATGGACAGACCGCAAGACATTTTGCGCAACAATATGGCAGCGACAATGCAATTGGCGGGGTTCAACTACCGTCCGTTTAAATACCGAGAAGCCTATAAAAAGTTGCCACAGCGTTTGTTTTTGGGTAGCGAAACGGCTTCAACGGTGAGTTCGCGTGGGGTGTACAAATTTCCTGTGGTACGAAAATCGATGGCGAAGTATGATGATATGCAGTCATCGTCATACGATGTAGAGCACTGTGGATGGTCGAATTTACCAGAAGACGACTGGATACACCAAGAAGATTTGCCTTATATGATAGGTGAATTTATTTGGACAGGGTTTGACTATTTAGGAGAGCCTACACCCTACTATGTGGAATGGCCTTCGCATAGTTCTTATTTTGGTGCTGTAGATTTAGCAGGGCTTCCGAAAGACCGCTTCTACCTATACCGCTCGCATTGGAACAAAGAGGCTGAAACGCTTCATATTCTTCCGCATTGGAACTGGGAAGGGCGCGAAGGAGAAACAACCCCTATATTCGTTTATACTAATTATCCTTCGGCAGAGCTTTTCATCAATGGAAAAAGCCAAGGAAAGCGCTATAAAGATCTCAGCATCAAACTAGAAGAGGAGGAAAAAGATGGGAACCCTGAAGATTTGGAACGCCAAAAGCGTTACAGACTGATGTGGATGGACACTAAATACGAAGCGGGGGTAGTGAAAGTAGTAGCTTATGACAACAATGGCAAAGCGGTGGCGGAAAAAGAAATACGCACCGCAGGCAAGCCTTACGCTTTACGCCTTACAACTCATAAAGAAACGGCTTTTTCGCCCAATGGAAAAGACCTTGCTTACATAACTGTAGAGGCAGTGGACAAGGATGGCAATTTGTGCCCCAATGTGAATGATTTGGTAACCTTCAGCGTAAAAGGCGTGGGAAGCTATCGCGCAGCAGCTAATGGCGACCCTACTTGTACTGATGTATTCCACTTGCCTAAGATGCATCTTTTCAATGGAAAATTGGTAGTAATAGTACAATCGGGTGAGGAGAAAGGCAAAACAACACTAAAAGCACAAAGCAAGCGATTGAAGGGAGAAATAACAATTATAAGTGAATAATTATGGCAAAAGAAACCCCGCTAATGAAGCAATACAACCAGATAAAGAGCAAGTATCCTGATGCGTTATTGCTTTTCAGAGTTGGTGATTTCTACGAAACTTTTGGAGAAGATGCGGTAAAAGCAGCTGCGGTGCTTGATATAGTGCTTACTAACCGAAATAACGGCACGGAGCGCTCGGAGTTGGCGGGCTTTCCGTATCACTCTATCAATACGTATTTGCCACGCCTTGTAAAAGCGGGGTATAGAGTAGCCATATGCGACCAATTGGAAGACCCCAAAACGGTGAAAGGAATCGTAAAACGGGGTGTTACTGAATTAGTTACCCCTGGTGTTGCCCTAAATGATGACATACTACAATCTAAAAGCAATAATTTTTTGGCTTCGGTATGGATAGGCAAGCAAGTGAATGGGATTGCTTTTTTGGATGTATCGACAGGAGAGTTTTTGGTATCGCAAGGCGACAAGAGCTATATAGATAAATTACTACAAAACTTTCATCCTAGCGAATTGCTTATCGCTAAACATCAAAAGAAAGAATTTGCCGCAGCTTTTGGCAGTGATTTTCATTGCTTCTATTTAGAAGATTGGGTATTTAAAGAAGATTATGCCCAGCAACTGCTCACCAAGCATTTTCAAACAAACTCTCTGAAGGGCTTTGGTGTAGAAGAGCTTACCGATGCTTTGCTTAGCGCGGGGGCTATATTGTACTATCTATCGGAAACGCAACATCACCAGTTACAGCACATCACACGTATACAGCGAATTGCCGAAGAGGCTTATGTGTGGCTTGATAAATTTACGATTAGGAACTTAGAGCTTTATACGGGTAGTTCGGCACAATCGGTGAGTTTGCTGGATGTGATTGATAAGACGCTTTCGCCGATGGGCAGCCGTACCCTGAAGCGATGGCTGGCACTTCCGCTAAAAAAGATAGAAAAAATACGACAACGACACGAGGTAGTAGCTTACTTCTTGAAACAACTACCCGAATTAGAAAGCATAAAAGAGCATATAGCGCGCATAGGTGATATTGAGCGGCTGATATCGAAAGTTGCTACACAAAAGATTAATCCGCGAGAGGTGGTACAATTGTGTAGCTCATTGGAACATATTCCGCAAATAAAACAACTATGCTTGACTTCGGGCAACGAATCGCTAAGCTTATTGGGCGACAAATTGCACGACTGCCAGCAGCTGTGTGCACGCATACGCGAAACCCTCAATGAAGAGGCTCCGGTGAATATTGCTAAAGGTAATGCTATTGCTGCGGGCTATTCAGCAGAATTGGACGAATTGCGAGGATTATCGCATTCGGGAAAGTCGTATTTGGACGATTTGCTGCTAAGAGAAACCCAACGCACGGGTATTCCTTCGCTAAAAATAGACAATAACAATGTTTTTGGTTATTATCTTGAGGTGCGCAATACGCATAAAGACAAAGTACCTGCCGACTGGGTGCGCAAACAGACTTTGGTGAATGCTGAGCGTTATATCACCAATGAGCTGAAAGAATATGAGGCAAAAATACTGGGGGCTGAAGAGAAAATAGGGCAATTGGAACAAGCCCTTTATGCTGAGCTTCTGAACTATATAGCTGAATATATAGCCCCTGTGCAGCAGAACGCTATCTTGGTAGGGCAACTAGATTGCCTTGCGGGCTTTGCAACACTTGCTTTACAAAACAATTACCAGCAGCCTGAAATGAGTGATGACTATGTAATAGACATCAAGGAAGGGCGACACCCTGTAATTGAGAAACAATTGCCTATAGATACCCCTTATATTGCTAACGATGTGTATTTAGACCGTGAGCAACAACAAATTATAATGATTACGGGTCCTAATATGTCGGGTAAATCGGCAATATTGCGGCAAACCGCACTCATCGTATTATTAGCACAAATAGGTAGTTTTGTGCCTGCTACCTCAGCACACATAGGGATTATTGATAAGATTTTTACTCGTGTGGGGGCAAGTGATAATATATCGCTGGGAGAATCTACTTTTATGGTAGAGATGAACGAAGCGGCACTAATACTAAACAATATATCGGAACGCAGCTTGGTGCTTTTGGACGAGATTGGTAGGGGGACAAGTACTTATGACGGTATCTCGATAGCGTGGGCTATAGCAGAGTACCTGCATCAGCACCCTTCGCGCGCTAAAACGCTATTTGCAACCCACTACCACGAGCTTAATGAGATGACAGAGAGCTTTGAACGCATCAAGAACTACAACGTATCGGTAAAAGAAACCACTGACAGCGTGCTTTTTTTGCGCAAATTGGTTGCAGGAGGTTCGGCACATAGTTTTGGGATACACGTAGCTAAAATGGCAGGTATGCCCCAATATGTAATACAGAAAGCAAACAAAATGCTTCAGAAGCTAGAAGAAAACCACAATATAGCACCGCAAACATCTTTGAAAAATAGCAATAAAGAGATGCAGCTTAGTTTTTTTGACCTCAACGACCCTCTGCTGGAAGAACTAAAAGCAGACTTGTTGGGCTTAGACCTCAATACCCTAACCCCTATTGAGGCTTTGATGAAGCTAAATGAAATGAAGGCACGTTTTAAAACTAATAAATAACTGAAATGCAAGAAATACAAGAACAGCAAATATATGGCATACGAGCGGTAATAGAAGCCGTGAATGCAGGCAAAACCATTGATAGGGTATTTTTGCAGAAAGGACTGCAAGGGACACTTTATAAAGAACTATTGACGACACTGCAAGGGGCACAAATAGCTACACAATACGTGCCTATAGAGAAGCTCAACCGAATGAGTAAGAAAAACCACCAAGGGGTAATTGCTACCTTGTCGCCTGTAGAATATCAAGATTTTGAAGAATTGGTAATTGGGGTTACCGAGAGTGGCAAAGTGCCTCTTTTCTTGGTATTAGACCACTTGCAAGACGTGCGAAATTTTGGCGCTATAGTGCGTACCGCTGAATGTACAGGGGTATCGGGGATTATAATTCCGAAGCGCGGGAGTGTAAGCGTTACTGCCGATGCAGTAAAAACCTCGGCAGGAGCTGTTTTCAGAGTGCCTATATGCAAAGTAGACAACTTGATTGATGCTGTGTATTACTTGCAAGGTAGTGGCATCAGGGTAGTAGCTGCTACAGAAAAGACTAATAATCTGCTTTATAGCGAAGATTTTACCACTCCTTTGGCAATAGTAATGGGTGCCGAAGATGTAGGCATTTCGGGAGGTGTACTAAAAGTGGTAGATAGCCGAGTGAAATTGCCTATGGCAGGCGAAATTGGGTCGCTGAATGTTTCGGTAGCTTGTGCCGTATTTTTGTATGAAGCAGTAAGACAACGAGAGTAATTTTGAATTTTGAATTTTGAATTTTGAATTTTAAGAGCCTGTCGGAAAAGTTTGGTTTCGTGAGGGCGATTTGCCAATCGCCCCTACAATGTGAATAAAAGCGATTGATTATCAGAGTAATTAAGAGGGTGTCTAAAAAGTTTTATTTTAGCTTAAAATAAGCTTATTAATGAACAGAATATTTTTGTAACTAATTGATTATTAACATCCCCCCTTAACACATACTCCGCTGCGCCAGCTCGCGGACTTCCTTCAAAAGGGGGAGATGCCGAAGTAGTACTTTTAAAGACTTTTTGGACAGCTTCTACATTACATAAGGTAATACATCAAGTAAAATCTTGGATAAGAGGTATATATTCTTGGGTTTCAGAGTTTAATATAAACCGCTATTTAGCGGAATACAGTTTTAGAATTAATCGCTCACAAAATAAAGATACTATCTTTAATAAATTAATGAAAAGAATTGTAGAGCGTTCTTCCGTTTCCCAAAGTCAATTAGTATGTAGCTAAATAGGCACCTCAAAAAACTTTTTAGACAGCCTCCAGGGGGGGGTGTGAGCCACACGGGCGATTATGGGAGTAATGAGAGTAATGGGATGGGTGAGAGTGCGGGCGGCAAAAGGAATTTTGAATTCTGAATTGAGCACAAGCTGCAAGCTTGCGCCAGCGGGGAAGTAATTGATAAGGAATGAGCGACACGCTCTTATTATAGTAGGCACGAGCTACAAGCTCGCGCCAGCAGGGGAAACTTTAAATGAAAGAATCCTAAAAAAACCACAATTATGAAGAAAATATTCTTTTTAATATTAGTTATTTTTATTTCTTGTAATAGAAAAATTGAGTTTATACAGTCTGAAACCATACCCAGTCTTATTTTAGTAAGAAACTCTATAGAAAATGATTCTTTGTTAAAAGACCAACTAATTAGCTTTATAATAAAAAATCGTCATAAAAATCGTATCCAATTTTATAAATATACTTGGGATACAAGTTATTTTTTAGATAATAAAGAAGATATAGATGGTGGCTTTTCAGATAATGCATTATACGATTATCCAGAAGATAATATTGCTGATTATTTCGTGTTAAAATGTGAAGAAGATACTACAAAATTAGTTGGTCGTTTTCACTTTTATGGTAATGCTGGCTTAAAGGGTAAAAAAAGAGAAATTGACACTTTAATTTATCATTGTAAATAGATAACAGAATTTATACTACAAGAAAGGAAAGAAGCGAAAAACAGAAGTTATCTTAGAGAGTATATTGAAAATTATAGAAGTACTGATGGGATTGCTATGTTTTCTACCAATAGATGTGAAAAAGACTCTACAAAGTTATCTGGGGTCATCCATTTCTATCACATAGGTAATTTTTACAAACCTGACGCAATATTTAATAATTGTAATTAATCCTTCTCCACCAAATGCCTCAGTTCAGGGTCGTTGACGATGCGTTCTTTTTCGCGTTCAATGATTTCAACGACATCTAACTTTATTTGGCGGTAGTTGGCTTCTACCTGTTCTTTGGTGGTGTCGTTGCCGTTGGCATCGGTGAAGGATATCATTGCGGTTGATAGTCATTGATTGCCGCTTTTGCAGTACTTTTCCAAATCGCTCAGAGAGCGTTTTCGCTGTCTAGCCTACTACTTGTCCGCTAAAGATATTCCCTACCGTATTTTGTATTACCTTGCTTTCTTTATCCCCGTAATCACGGGTAAGTTGTGAGAAATTCGGGCAGTGGCTATTAGGTTGTCTAAGCCTCTGAAATAAATCGTAGGCAACTCGTCAATAATTACAGAGGATTTGAGTTGTCCTTTCTTGTTGATGAGCTTTACAATGCGTGAATTGTACAAGCCTAAAGCTGCCGAGTAAATATTCTGCCTATCGGGATTGTTGCCTACACAAAGGATTTTAGGTTCTTTGGGGTTATTGATATCCAACGAAAAATCATCACCTGTCATCACCCAATAGAGCTGCGAAGAAATCATCCTTTAAAGTGGTATTTTAGCTGAGGCTATTTGTCCCTGTAATTGGTCTTGTGCTCCTCCCTGCCAAGCGTCCATAAAGGGCGATAGGTAGTTTTGGCGTAATGGACAAAAAGGTTGCTTTAAAGTTGTATAAGCCCTATTTTATCTACCTTTGCAAGCATTTGAAAATATGAATAAAAAATATGCTTTTACTATAATAGTAAAATAACTAAGAAAAATGGTATTCAAGTTTACAAATGTTATGCTTGTGGGAAACAATTCTTAGTCAAAAAGAAATTGATTTTAGATGAAGAACAGCTTTGGATAGAGTATGTTAAAGGTAAACAAACTTATGCTCAATTAGCCGAAAAACACGCTTGTTCAGCAAAAACAATCAAAAGGAAATTAGATAGTTATTCAGTCAAAAAAGAGGCTAAAATAGCTCGAAAAGTGATGGTTTTTTAAAGGCATAGGAGCTGCCAAAATATTAATAAAAGAGGGTGCCTTATCACAAGCACCCTCATATTAACATTTTGTATAGCATCTGTATTATACCTGATTCAGTATATTTTTCGGACAGGCTCTTTTTATTATAGCCCATTCATTAGATATTAATCAGTGATTTTGGGTGATTCTTCGGGTACAATATGCGAAGTATCGTAGCCAGCGAAATGTTTTAGATAATTTTGTAAGGTAATACCATTACCATCGGCGAAGTTGTAATTGCCTTTGTTTTTAAAAAATTTCTTGACAGAAGTAGCGCCAGCGAGGTGTGCTGCGGCTAATATGCCAGATTCGGTAATTTCTATTCCGTTGATTTTTTTACCTACATTTTGAGCGATTTCTTTGCGCAGGAACCATTTGCTGCGCTGTAGGCTGAGCGAGAAGACTTGCTCTTGCAACTGAGGTGATTGCAGGAAAGCATCGGTATCGGTTACACCAAAGAAGCGCAAAAGACGCTTTCCGAATTGGTATTTACCCATATAACCAAAGCGATTTACAACGCTGTAATTGCCTCGAGATTCTCTATGGGCTAAGGATTCTTTAAAATCTACGAAAGTTTTTTTCTCATCAAAAGAGCTAAAACTGATTGTAGATTGATGACTGTTATAATTTTGAGCTGGCTCAACAGTAGCCAACTGAGGTACTTCTACTAAATAATCCATAGGTACACTATAGATATTTCTCTCTTCATTTTCTGTGGTAAAACCTAACGATAGGAATACCATAACGGCAAACAGATACCTCTTTTTTACTAATTTCATAAAATTTGTTTTCTTTAAGACTTACAGCTGTATTACAATATGTTAGTTATAAAAAAACATTGTATTGCAGCGTGCTTAAAATTATTCGGGGGCAAAGATACAAAAATAATGCCAAATAGCAATTATTAATGATTAATGATTATTTTCGTATCTTTGCAGCATCAATAGCATCAACAATGATTTATAACGACATACGCGAGGAAGAACTAAAAAATAAAGTAGCCAATGATTGGTTTGGAGAATTTGATACAAGCCGCATTATTGGCAATATTGATTTTTCGGTATTTCCTAACAAAGACGATATTTTCCACAACATACCCCTGCTATGGGCTGAAGCAAAAACGGGCAATTACGATACCGTTACGATGTTTGTACAACTGATACTTACCATCGGCAAAGCGCGTACTTTTACGCGTATGCTACCCCCTGCTTTTCTGGGGGCTTTTGATTATCAGAAATTTGCTTTTGTTCCTTACAACGCTATTGAGGATATTTTTTCTATCAACGACTTCAACTGGAAGGTTACCCCTTCAAATCACGAGAGCAAAGAATTTTTGTTGGTAAAAGAGCGTATAGAAAGCATTTTGGCAGAAAATACATTTGTATTTAGCTATGAAAAAGATGCTGAGGCGTTGCGTTTTTTTATTAGCCATAATATAGCAAAAGCTACTGATAAAGCACGACAAACCATTAACAAAAATAATTTCCTACCTATTTACTTGCGTTGGCTGGAAGTGATAAAACCTATTATTTCGGTAGACTGGGATAGGTTGAAACGAGAATTTAACATCTTAGACTGCGACTTTTATCTTGCCGACCTATTTGTAGATGACAAAGATACCGATGACATTGCCGATGATACCGCTATTTATGCCAATCTGTTTGTACAATTTGAAAATCAGGGGTATAAGATACCGCGAGAGAATACAGGGCTTATCTTTGATTCGATTGTAAGCATCAAGCAGAAGGACGTGTACAAGAACTTTTGGAAGCTATACAAGCGTCCGCCGCACTCTGCCTATCACGATTACATTATTGAGCGGCGGGAGCTATTGGTGCCGCAAGATATACGAGAGCGCAAAGGAGCATTTTTTACCCCTCGCCAGTGGGTGAGTTTGTCGCAACAATACCTTGCGGACTATTTGGGTGAAGATTGGCAAGAAGAATACCACGTGTGGGATTGTGCAGCAGGCACGGGCAACCTACTAACAGGGCTTACCAATAAATACAATTTGTGGGCAAGCACCCTTGACCAAGCCGATGTGAACGTAATGCAAGAACGCATAGCACACGGGGCGATGCTACTAAATAGTCATATTTTTCAGTTCGATTTCTTGAACGATGAATTTATACCCCAATCAAAAGGAGGAAAATTGCCCGATGGGCTTTATGACATCATCAGTAATGAGGAAAAACGGAAGAAATTGGTGATTTATATCAATCCGCCTTATGCGGAAGCCACAACAGCAAGAACTATTAGGGGCACAGGTGAAAACAAAGCAGGCACAGCTATAGGCAACAGAACTAGTGAAAAGTATAAAAACCTAATAAAAAAAGCAGCTAATGAGCTCTTTGCTCAGTTTTTGATACGTATATACAAAGAAATACCCGGTTGTAAGATAGGAAATTTTTCTAAATTAAAAAATCTACAATCTTACAACTTTATTGATTTCAGGGCTGAATATCTTGCTAAACTTGAAAAGGTGTTTTTAGTGCCTGCCAATACTTTTGATAATGTTACAGGGCAATTTGCTATTTCATTTCAGGTGTGGAATGGGGCAAAAAAAGTAGCTTTCAAAGAGATTGAAGCAGCTGTATACGACCGCAAAGGAGAATTTGTAGGTCATAAAAAAATAAAAAGAGGTTCTTTGAACACTATCAACAAATGGATTGGTACATTTGAAGATAAAAAAGCTAAAGAAATAGCAGGCTATATAGTGAGTTGTGCGCCCGATTTTCAGCATAACAACCAATTGGCTATCTTATCAAAACCACAAAAGAGATATTGTTTGAATATTACCAACAATAATTTGATACAATTTGCTATTTACTTTGCGGTTCGGCATTGTATACCTGCTACGTGGTTAAACGACCGCGACCAATTCTTATTCCCTAAAGAAGATTGGTTGTACGACCGTGAGTTTCAAACCGATTGCCTCGCCTTTACACTCTTTCACTCACAAAATCGGATTACAGCACAAGAAGGCATAAACCATTGGATTCCGTTTACCGAACAAGAGGTAGATGCCCCCGATAACTTTAGCAGCCACTTTATGACGGACTATATAGCAGGAAAAGTATCGCCTTCGCCACTCTCGCACCCCGACCTTTTCAGAGTATGCGAGCCTACGGAAGCCTATCACCGCAGTCCGATAGTATTTTCGGCAGAAGCCCAAGCCGTATTTGCAGCAGGACGAGCCTTGTGGCGCTACTATTTGGCTCAGCCTAAAGTGAATGTAAATGGTTCGCTGTACGACATTCGCTTGCATTTTCAGGGTAAAAATGCCCAAGAAAAGATGAATAGCAAAAGTGAAGACACACAATACAACCAGCTAATAGACACGCTGCGAAAAGCAATGGAAGTATTGGCAAGGAAATTGGAAGAAGGAGTATATGCCTACGGCTTTCTGGAATAGCCTATCACCCTACTAATAGACTAGTAATGATTACAAAAAACACAATAGATAAGGTATACGACCAAATGCGCGTGGAGGAGGTTATTGGCGACTTCGTTCAACTGAAACGCTCTGGTTCTAATTATAAAGGCTTAAGTCCGTTTACCAACGAACGGACGGCGAGCTTTATGGTTTCGCCCGTAAAACAGATATGGAAAGACTTTAGTAGTGGAAAGGGTGGAAACGCGATTGCTTTTTTGATGGAGCACGAACACTTTACTTACCCTGAGGCTATCAAATATTTAGCTAAAAAATATCATATTGAAATAGAGGAAACAGAAGTTTCTTCGGAAGAAAAAGAAAAAGCAGACGAGCGCGAAAGTATGTATATTGTTTCGGAATACGCTCAGCAATACTTTCAGGATACACTGCACCAAACGCAGGCGGGAATGGCAATCGCTCTGCCTTACTTCAAAGAGCGCGGTTTTACCGATGATACTATCAAAAAATTCAAATTAGGTTATTCGTTGGACGAATGGACTGCTTTTACAGATACGGCTATAAAAAAAGGATATCAGCTGGAGTTTTTGGAAAAGACAGGTTTGACGGGCGTAAATAGCGAAGGCAAACGCTACGACCGCTTCAAAGGGCGGGTAATGTTCCCCATTCACTCTATGAGCGGACGCGTGTTGGGCTTTGGCGGGCGCATTATGACCAACGATAAGAATGTAGCTAAATACCTAAACTCGCCCGAAAGTGATATTTACCACAAAAGCAAAGTGCTATACGGCATTTTCTTTGCCAAACAAGCTATCGCTAAAGCTGATAATTGTTACCTTGTGGAAGGTTATACCGATGTGATACAGATGCACCAAAAAGGCATTGAAAACGTAGTGGCATCGAGTGGAACGGCATTGACCGTAGAGCAAATACGGCTTATACATCGGCTAACGCCCAATATTACAGTGCTTTACGATGGTGATGCTGCTGGGCTACGGGCATCTATCAGGGGGATTGACTTGATTTTGGAACAGGGTATGAATGTGAAAGTGTGTACTTTCCCCGAAGGTGAAGACCCTGATAGCTTTACTCGCAAAACGGCTTATGAAGATTTATTGGCTTATTTTGCCAATAACACCACCGACTTTATACGTTTCAAAGCCTCATTGCTCATCGAAGAAGCAAAAGACGACCCTATAAAAAAAGCGGGAATTATTAGAGATATGGTAGAAAGTATAGCCAAAATTCCCGACCTCATCAAGCAAGAGGTGTATGTGCGTGAATGCGCTGGGCTGATGGGAGTTTCGGAACAGGTGCTTTTTGGTACTTTGGCTCAAATACAGAAAAAAGAACTATACGAGGGGCAAAAAGTAGAACGCCGCAAAGCTACTATGCAAGTAAACAATACCCCCGAAGCGGTGCAAAAGCGTAGTGTAAGCAAATTGGAGACTTTGGAACACGACCTGATAAAAAACCTGCTGCTTTACGGCAACCGCGAATGTACCTTTACCGATACTATCCTCACCGAAACTGAAGACGGCAATCTTGAAGAACAAACCGTACAGCAGACACTGAAGATATACGAAAAGATATTCTTAGAACTGCAAGAAGACGAAATAGAACTTGCTAACCCCGACTTTAAACACATCTACGACTTGCTAATAGCCAAGCTAAACCAAAACCCTGATTACAACATCAACCATATAGTGAATGAGCTGCCTATAGAATTATCGGAAAAGGTATCGTCATTGCTGATGGAAGATGAGGCGCGGCATTTAGACCAATGGGAAAAACGAAACATCATTGCCAAAGACAAAGACGAAGACGTGCATCTGTTTGTAGCTGATACCATACTGAATATCCGTACGCTACTGGTGCGCCACCTTATAGCCCAACTGAGCGAGCAGCTGCAAACAGCTACCGATGAGCAAAAAAACGAACTCATAGACCATATAATGGGCTATATACAACTGCAAAAAATATTGGCTAAAAAACTGAATGTAGTGGTAAATTTTTAGAATAATAATACATTAACACACTTATTATGAAATACTTTAGATTTTTATTCTTGGTATGCGGCTTGGTAGGTCAGGCGCAAAATTTCAAGACCTACGAACAAACGTGCGCGGACGGGAAAACACGTCCTTATGTGGTGTACGCTCCTAAAGAAGCTACATCAGCAAAAAAAGGCGGCAAGCCTTTGGTAGTATTTTTGCACGGGGCAATTGGTTCGCCAGCTATTCGTCCGAATCCTGAAAAATACGTAGAGCAATCGCCTTTTGTTGGCTTAGCCGACAGAGGAGATTATTATTTGCTCTTTCCGTTTGGGCAAAAAGGCTGCACTTGGTTTGACGAAATAGGCTGCCAAATGGTATTAGACGAAATTGCAGCTGTAAAGAAACAGTATAAAATTGACGAAAACAAAGTGTTTTTGGCAGGTTTTTCGGACGGAGCATCGGGAGTTTACTATTTCTCTATGACTTATCCTACCGATTTTGCAGGATTTATCGCCCTAAATGGCAGTATAAAAGTAGCAAGTATGCTGGGCGAAGACGAAATTTACCCTTGTAATACCAACGAAAAGCCTTTCTACATCGTAAATACCTATAGCGATACGCTGTATCCCATAGAACAAATTACACCTACTATTGACTTTTTGAAGACAGAAAACCCTAATATTACTTTTCGCAGCCTCGCTGGCGACCACTTTATGGGCTATTTTGATACTGAAGAGGATAATTTATTGCAATTTATCGGCAGCCATACACGAAAACCGCTTATGCGCATTGTATGGGAAACTTCTGATTATCAAAATCCTAAGGGCATCGGTTGGCTAAGGGTAAAAGCGATAGATACCACAAGCGCAAAAGCCGAATGGCACAAGCCACAGCAGCGAGTAAAAATCTACAACAACAAAGCCGATTTGGGATTAAAATTTGACTATAACTACAAAGGCAACGGACTGAAAGTTGCTGGCTTTAAGAATGACACTGTTACCGCTAAGCGGCTTGGCGTAAAAGAAGGTGATATAGTGATAGCTTTGGAAAAAGACAGCGTTAGTTCGCCATTTATCCCTATGATGTACACGAGCAAAAAGCGAGCAGGCGACCCTACAGAAATTACAGTATTACGCGGGGAGGAAAGGCTCACTTTTCAAGGATATTTCAATACAGGTTACCCATATTATTTATTCCGAAGAAGACGACCCTCAGCAAGAATAGAGGCAGAAATAAAAGACAGAGAACTTTACCTGCGCAGCTCCCGAATCACTGATTACGAAATAAATAGAAAAGCAACCCCTATAAAAATAAAAGGTGGTGTAAAAAATTTCATAAATAAACCTTAAAAAAGTTAGTATTTTAGTTGCGTTTTTCATTATTATTATTTACTTTTGCAGTCGTTTTAATAAATCTTTTGAAAAACGCCTGCCTATATGGCTGATAGTGAAGGGGTAATTTCTTTTATTACCTTTTTATAACAAGTAAATAAAATAACAAAAAACATATAATAATGGAAAATCAAGAAAAAAAAAGTTACTTATTGCCCATCGTAATGATGTTTGCGCTTTTCTTTATGATATCATTCGTAACAGGGCTACAAAACCCATTAGGTAAAATCGTAAAAAGCCAATTCGACACCTCAGTATTGCTTTCACAATTGGGTAATTTTGCAAACTTCATTGCCTATGCTTTTATGGGTATCCCCGCAGGGAAAATGTTGCAAAACATAGGTTATAAAAAAACCGCACTTACTGCTATAGTAGTAGGTTTTGCAGGGGTATGTATCACCTATTTTTCAGGGGTATTAGATAGTTTTGGGGTATATCTTGCAGGAGCGTTTGTTGCGGGCTTCTCTATGTGTATGCTAAACGTGGTAGTAAACCCAATGCTCAACACACTAGGTGGTGGTGGCAAAAAAGGAAACCAGCTATTGCAATTTGGTGGCGCACTGAACTCTATTGGGGCTACTATAGCACCCGTATTAGGTGGATACCTTATAGGAAACCTCGCTACTGCCAAGATTGCTAATGCAAACCCTGTGTTGTTCTTGGCAATGGGTATTTTTGCACTTACTTTTATAGTGCTTACAATGGTACAAATACCAGAACCTCAAGCAGAAAGCAGCCGCGTAGAAGCAGATAGCAAAATAAGTCCGCTATCATTCCGTCACTTTGTATTAGGAGCGGTAGCTATCTTTTTATATGTAGGGATAGAAGTGGGAATAGCAAATATCAGCAACGTATATATGCAAAATTTAGGTATAGCTGAAGTTGTAGCAGGCTCGGTAGTAGGTACTTATTGGTTTTTGATGTTTATAGGACGATTTATAGGCGGAGGCTTGGGCAACGTTATTTCTAGTAAGGCAATGTTGTCGTTTGTATCAGCTTTAGGGTTGATATTAGTAACAGTGGCTATTTTTATGCCCGAAAGCGTAACCGTAACAGTACCAGCCCTACAAGAAAACCTATCGTTTGCAATGGCTGAAGTCCCTATTAGCATCTTATTCTTTGTGCTTTGTGGATTGTGTACTTCGGTAATGTGGGGAGGTATTTTCAACCTTGCCACCAACGGATTAGGAAAATACACCGCAGCAGCTTCAGGTATCTTTATGGTAATGGTGTGTGGTGGAGGTATTTTGCCTGCATTGCAAGGCTGGGTAGCCGATGTAGTAGGTTATATACAAAGTTATTGGGTAATAGTACTTGCTCTTGCTTACTTGCTATTCTACGCTTTAGCAGGTAGTAAGAACGTAAATACCGACATCAAAGTTGATTAATCAAAACAGATTATAAGCAGAAACAATTACAAAACGAAGAGGCTGTCCGAAAAGTTTTGTTTAAACTTTTAAAGACAGCCTTCTTTTTTAAGATTTTATTTTATATTTTCTAAAATATTCAAGATTTTGGATTCTTAAGCAGCTTGTAAAAGGTAAGAAAATAAAAAAGTTGTATTTTGAGAAGATTTTAGTGTGTTTTTATTAGTTTTTGCTTCCAATTGGGCGGTCTTCTTCCTATTAGACAATAATTTTCTAAAATTATGACCAATTGACATTAGTAAAAATTCCATTTCTACTTTTTCCTTACCTCTATGTGTGAACCGATTAAACTTATTATCACTTTTTAGCTGTCCAAATACTGCTTCAACTTCTATCGGACGCTTTCTACGATGATACTGACCTCTTTCACTGGTTAATAATGCTCTCGCTCGTGATTTTAACTGATTTAATCGATAATTAACCTCTATTCTTCGGTTGCCTTTTGATTTATGACATAAACCTCTAAGCGGACACCCCTCACATCTTTGTGCCTGGTAATAAGCAATTTCTGATTTATATCCATTACTCGATATTCGCTTCCCCTTCCCTACATTTCGTAGTTTTTGCCCCATTGGACATACATAATAATCCTCTTTTAGGTTATAGTACATATTTTGAACTAAAAATGGGTCTTCTTTTTGCTTCTTTTTCTGTTCTATATGAAAAAAACTGAACTTTATATATCCCTTAACACCTTTTCTTTCAAGTATTTCGTAGTTTTCTTCACTGCCATACCCTGCATCAGCACAAACTTCTTTGCTTTGTTTCTGATAATTCTTTTCAAACCCATTTAGATGACTTTCTAATGTAGTAGTATCACTTGGCGTTTGATGGATGCTAACGTGAGTAATGAACTGATTTTCAGTAGATATTTGAGCATTATAAGCTGGCTTTAACTGACCATTTTTCATATGATCATCTTTCATTCGCATAAAAGTAGCATCAGTATCTGTTTTACTATAAGAGTTCCTATCTCCCATTATCTCTAAACTTTTTTCGTATTGTTCTAACTTTGGAAGATATTCATTTTGAAGCTTTTGTAACTCTCTTTCTTGTTTTTTAGTAGGTTCTTTTAGCCTTTTATTGATTTGGGATAATTGCTCTTTAAGTGCTTCTGCATTAATTTCTTTAGGAAGTTCCTTTTTGTTAATTTCTTGATTATCAGATTGTATACTATCTTCTATATCAGAAAGTACTTTATTAATTTTTGCTTCTAACCTTTCCTTGTACTTCTCTACAGAACCTCTCCACACAAAAGTATATTTATTGGCAGCTGACTCTATTTTTGTACCATCAATATACTGAATATCAAGGCTAAGATAACCTTCTTTTACTAAGAGTTTTACAATTTCAGCAAAAAGTTTTTGCAGAGAATCTTTCAGAGTTTTGCCTCTAAAATCATTAATAGTTCTAAAATCAGGAGTTGTACCACCTGCCAAATACATAAGAGGAAGATTCTCTTTAACTGCGAGAGCCATTTTACGGCAAGAATAAATATTAGAAAGGTAGCTATAAAAGATTATTTTTATCATCGTACGAGGATGATACGCAGAACATCCTCCCCCCTTATATTTTTGAAGTATATCTTTTATATCTAATTGATTAACAACCATTTCAACTAGTTTAGCAGGATGGTTCTTATCTATTTTATCAAAAATATTTTCGGGAAAAAGTGTTAAAAATTTGTCAGGTTCAGATTTAAATGATATTTTTGTCATAGTGTTTTTTTAGGAGCCACAAAGATACAAAATTTGTGGTAAAACACCAAATAATAAGAGGCTATCCGATAAAAGATAGCCTCTTTTTTATTCATTACTGATAATCAGCCTTTTAAAACTTTTCGGACAGGCTCTTCGTTTTATAGTTTAAAATAACGAAAGCTGCTGGGCAGGTAGTAGCTGGAAAGTTTTGCGATGATGAGGCGTAGCACCATATTCGGCTATAGCTTTGCGATGTTCGGTAGTTGGATAGCCTTTATTTTGCTCCCAATGGTACTCAGGATAATCAGCTGCAAGGGTTTCCATATAAGCATCGCGATAAGTTTTAGCAAGTACCGAAGCCGCAGCAATCGTCTGTATTTTGCCATCGCCTTTTACGATACAAGCGTGTGGAATACTATTGTAAGGCACAAATTTATTGCCATCTACAGCTATAAAAGTAGGTTGAGGATTAAGCTGTGCTATTGCGCGGTGCATAGCAGTGATAGAAGCTCTAAGGATATTCAATTGGTCTATCTCATGGGGCATAATATGACAAACAGCATAGGCAACAGCCTCACGCTCAATAATAGGGCGTAATATATTGCGTTGCTTTTCTGTAAGCTGTTTTGAATCGGTAAGAAGATTGTTACTAAAGCCAGCAGGAAGTATTACAGCTGCGGCGGTTACAGGTCCTGCCAAGCACCCCCTCCCTGCTTCATCGGTACCAGCTTCTGATGAACAATGATAGTAAAGCTGTAACATTCTTATAATATATTTATTTTTTGCTAAATATAAGTGCCGAGCAGTTCCCCCCAAAGCCAAACGAGTTAGAAAGCACGTGCCTTACAGGCAAGTGTAATAATTCTGTTTGAGGGCGTATAGGCACTTCGGGCATTGGAGTTTGATAGTTCAAATTAGGAAATACAATGTCATTGCGCAGTGCCATTACACTAAAAACAGCCTCTACAGACGATGCCGCCCCTAAAGTATGCCCCGTAAAAGGTTTAGTAGAACTGTAATGAGGTACACACTCACCAAAAACACGCAATAAAGCCCTACTTTCCGAAAGGTCGTTATTAGGGGTCGCTGTACCGTGAGCGTTGATGTAGTCTATAGTTTCGGGCTGTAAGTGTGCTATTTGTAGTGCTTGTTGCATAGCCAAATAAGCCCCTTGTCCATCTTCAGAAGAAGCCGTTTGGTGGTAAGCATCATTTGCATTGCCCCAGCCACTAAGTACAGCCTTTATTTTTGCACCACGCCTTAAAGCATTCTCTTCAGTTTCCAATACCAAATAAGCCGCTGCTTCACCCAAGTTCAATCCTTTGCGATGTGCATCAAAAGGCGTACATTCGCTATCCGAGAGTATCATCAGGCTATTAAAGCCATTGATAGTAAATTTTGAGAGCGCATCACTCCCCCCTACTATTAGGCAATCAGCCCTACCCGTAGTGAGCAGGTGCGCCGCAGTAATAATAGCATTAGCCGATGATGAACAAGCCGTGCTCACACTTGTTACTATACCTTTCAAGCGAAAATAATCAGCAATTTGATGGGTAACATCGCCTATATTGTGCGTGGTGATGTAACGCCTTACCGACTCACTATTCTCATACTCAAAAAAGTAACGCTCAGTCATATCCATACCGCCTACCGTAGAAGCATTGATAAAACCTGCATTGCCAAGCTGTTTAGGAATAAGATTTGCATTGGCTATTGCCTCTTTCACTGCAATAATCCCCAGCAGCGAAGTGCGTGAGTAGGCATTTACAATAGGAAGATGTAGTTTTTCAGCAAGTTGAATATTGGTGAGCTTCACCTCCCCCACCCTGATATTGTTCTTATGTGCCGTAACAAGGTTTTCTATAACAGAAAGCCCTGTGCGCTTGTGGGTGAGTGCGTAAAAATTCGCTTCAACAGAATTACCTATTGAAGAGATGATACCCATACCCGTTACAACTATTTTAGGAGGCATTATTTGGTGCGGTGTGCTGTGATATATTCAGCCATTGTTTTTACCGAGTGAAATATTTCTTTCCCTTTCTTGGGGTCGTCCAATCTGATGCCGTAATTTTTATCTAATAGTACAATTAGTTCAAGGGCATCTATGGAGTCTAAGCCTAAACCCGTACCAAACAGAGGCTCATCGTCCTGAATATCTTCAGGAGTTACCTCTTCAAGGTTTAATACTTCAATAATTTTTTTCTTCAGTTCTAAAATAAGTGCGTCCATTAATATAATAGTTTAGAGTGCAAAGATAGCCATTTATTAGCAATTACACAAATCTAGTAAAGTGTTGCTATCACTTCACATTCATCTTCAAGTACTTCCACCCACGCGCAAAGCACTTTTTCAGCTGACTTTTCGGCTATTAGCTGCCGACTATACTCTTTGAAAAACACCTCTGCTTGCCCGTAGTTATCAAATACCATAAAAGCATTTTCGGTTTTAAGCTGATGTCTGATACTTATCTCGCCCAAGCAAATATTAGGCAGTGTATATACAAATACCGCCGGACTCGGATAGTATTCTCCTTCATCTGCTATTGTAGCCTGATGTTTCAAGTCCGTATCCAAACTCGCAGCACGATTCGCAAATACAAGCGCTATCCCATTTTTCTCCTCTTGCGAAAACGGACTTAAAAGTACCTCAGCTGCCAAAAAAGCCATCTTGCTAAGGGTATCCATCTTGTAGAACTTGGCGTATTCCACACGCAAGGCTTTCAGTGCCTTTTTAGCAAATTCAGCAAGAGGGATACCCTTTTCGGTAAAAATAACCGAATGGTTCAGGCTAATTGTGTTGTTTTGTATGGTACAGGTTTTCATTGGGTTATTGTCTTACTTTTTGTTCCCATTGCCAAGCCGATAGAAGCGCCTCGTCAAGGGTGCTTTTTGCTTTCCAGCCCAATACGTTGTTTGCTTTATCAGTATTGGCGTAAGCGGCTACCACATCACCTGCGCGCCTGCCTATAATTTGGTAGTTCAGTTTTTTGCCCGATACGCGCTCAAAGCTTTCAATCACCTCCAGCACGCTACTACCTTTGCCCGTACCGATATTGAATACTTCGTAATTTTCGGTATTCTTACCCTCGATAAGGCGTTGCAAAGCCACTACGTGTGCTTGTGCCAAATCTACTACGTGAATATAATCACGGATACAAGTACCATCAACAGTTGGGTAATCATTACCAAATACCGATAGTTTTTCGCGCAAGCCTATTGCTGTTTGTGTGATAAAAGGCACTAAGTTTTGAGGTACGCCTATAGGAAGCTCGCCTATTTCTGTTGAAGGGTGTGCCCCTATAGGGTTGAAGTAGCGCAAAGCAATAGCCTGCAAGTTGGGCGTTACACGACAAGTATCTACGATGATTTCTTCGCTTATTTGTTTGGTATTACCATAAGGCGATTCAGCCTTCTTCACAGGAGCGTTTTCTGTTACGGGCAATTCATCTGCCTGACCATAAACGGTACAAGAAGAACTAAATATAAAGTTAGCCTTTGGCAAAGCACTAAGTTCCTGAAGCAAATAAATAAGCGAATTAAGATTGTTTTCGTAGTAAAGCAAAGGCTTTTCTACACTTTCACCCACAGCCTTTGAGGCAGCAAAGTGTATCACCCCCTGCACATCATTATGGCGTTTAAAAAAGTCTTTTACATCAGCCTTATCTCTAAGGTCAAATTTCTCAAACACAGGGGTAATACCCGTAATTTTAGCAATTTTGCCTAATACACTTTCTTCAGCATTAGACAGGTTGTCAATAATAACAACTTCAAAGCCTGCTTCTTGCAAGGCTACTACAGTGTGCGACCCAATAAAACCAAGTCCACCCGTTACTACTATTTTACTCATATTTATATTAATTTGTAAAAGTCAATCCTTTCATTTACTAATCCCCAATTACAATTTGTGTATCCAAAACTCAGGGTTCAGGCGTGTAGTGTTCTTATATAGAAAGAATTTCATTTCGGTTTTCCCTTTACTGTTAGTAAATATTTTTCCTAATGGCTCTTTAGCACGTACTTTATCGCCTTTTTTCACATACACCTCTGTCAAATTATAGTAAATAGTGATGTAATTCCCGTGCCGTACCTGCACCACCTTATTACTACCTGGGATAGATTGTATCGCCGACACCTCACCTTCAAACACGCAACGAGCCTCAGCATCACGCTCCGTAGCAATGGTAACACCGTTGTTATAATGTTGCAATTCAGGATACACAGGGTCGTA
Organism: Capnocytophaga bilenii; assembly: GCF_017565765.1. GTDB lineage: Bacteria > Bacteroidota > Bacteroidia > Flavobacteriales > Flavobacteriaceae > Capnocytophaga > Capnocytophaga bilenii. The sequence goes on along the minus strand of NZ_JAGDYP010000002.1, from coordinate 176,613 downwards.
GTACACCCCAAAACCTTGTGATTTGTAGCCTTTTACCACAGGCCATATCAGGTTGCCTTTATTGGCTTCAAAGCTATTCGCCACACGCCGTGTTTCGGGAGTAAGTACAAAAGCCACTTCGGTAGTACTATCGTCTTCTTCCGGAGGAGGTGTAGTAGCAACAGCAGTACCTCCTGTATTGGCATTCACCTTGCTGCTTTCGCGTCTATTCGCCTCTATGATAGCCAAGCGTATGAGTTGCTGTATTTTTTTATCAATAGCATTTGCTTGCTTTTGCTTTTCGCGTATTTGGGCTTCGTAATTGCGCTCCACCTGACGTATATTTACTGCCAGCTGTTCCAATTCTCGCTTTTCTTGCTGCAACAAGGCTTGCTCACGGCGCTGTTCAGCAAGAACTTTATTTTTTTCGTTGCGTTGTACAACCAAAGTATCGTTAATACGCCTTATTTCCTCAGTTTTCGTCTGTATTTGCGTTACTTGGTCGTGACGGTAATTTACATATTGTTTCATATAGGTAAGCCGCTTGTAGGCTTGCCCAAAGCTTTCCGATGAGAGTATAAATAACAATCTATTTTCGGCAGATTTGCTTTTGTACGACTGCCGTATGGTTTTCGCATATTCACCTTGGTGATATTCTAATTCTTTTTTAAGCGTACGGAGTTCTTTTTCATTATTAGCAATTTCTTTAGACAGCATATTAGCTTGCTGCTGATTTATTTGTATAAGCCGCGTGCGCATTTGTATTTTCTCATTGGCAGCTTCTATTTGTTGTATGGTGGTGCGGTGTTGCTGACTTTGTTGTTGGCGCAGTGCCGACATCTGTTTTATTTGTTCCAACAGTGCCTTCTTGCGTTGCTCTAAGTCTTTTTGCCGCTGCCCCATCAGGGTTAATGGCAATAACAGTAGTAATACAATTATTTTTAGCTTTAATTTCATTAATTTTTTATGCTATTCAGGCATTTTAAACGGAAAACTAACTTGCCCGTTGAGCTCTAAACTTTTTAGTTCTAAAACTATATCATTGCGATTATCTCCGTTTACTACTTCTATTTTTATAGTAGCTGGCAGTAGCTCATCGGTTACTTTTTGGTAGGTGTAGGTAATAAGTGCTCGTTGTTCTTTTACGTTGTGCTGTAGCAGGGCACTTTCCACCCTATAGCTATCGGGCAAGAGCTTGTAGGTAACGGTAAGGCTACCATCGTTATATTGCAACACATAGCGGTTGCTATCGTTGGCAAGTAGCTTTATATTAGGCGTAACAGAATATATTATATTGCCCAACAGTAGGTTTTGAATTTCATTGAAACCTACCGAGAAGCCCAAGAGTTCTGTCAAGTAATCAAAATCGCCGCTAAAGGAAGTATTGTCCCAACGATTGTAAAACGAGAGCCTATCGGGAGTGGCGAGGGCTTTGGCTACGCCCAAAGGTGCTGATAGCCATATATTCTTGCCTTTTTCCATTCGCAGCGAAAAGGGCATTGATTGTGAGGCTTCGCCATTTTCACTATAGCTGGTCATCACACTACCACTAAGGGTACTGAATGAAGGTGTTTTATTGAGGTGCTTATTGATAACTTCACCCGCTTGTTCAGCTTCAGTTACTTTGCCTGTAACGGTTACGAGCTGTTGTTTAGGCTTGCAACTTACCAACGCCAACAAGGCTATTATTAAAAAAAATATCTTTTTCATACCATTTACCATTAATAATTAACATAATCATTAATCATTATCCCTTATTTTCCGGTACTTCCAAAGCCTGCGGTACCTCTTTGGGTATCAGAAAGTTCTTCTACTTGCTGAAATGTTACTCGTTCGTATTTAGCAAATATCATTTGAGCGATGCGCTCGCCGTGTGCAATGGTGAAACTTTCATCAGATAGATTTACAATAGGCACTTTCACTTCGCCGCGATAGTCGCTATCTATAGTACCAGGGGCATTGATAACCGTGATGCCGTGTTTCGCAGCCAAACCACTACGCGGGCGCACTTGCACTTCGTAGCCTTCGGGAATTTCCAAAAACAACCCCGTAGGCACAAGCGTACGCTGTAGCGGTGCCAGCACTATGGGCTCTTCCAAATTAGCTCTAATATCTAAGCCCGCAGCACCTGCGGTTTGGTAGGCGGGAAGCTCATTGGTAGAGGTATTGATTATTTTTACTATCATTTGTTATAGCTTTTTTGCTTGTTTTTTAAATTCTTCATATGAAGTTGTGTGTCCGTTATTCCACACTACCCATTCTTCATCATCTATGATTCCCAAGGTGAAAGGATTCTCATCAAAGTCATAGACCTCATCAAATTTTAGTTCTACAATTTCTGTGCCCTTTTCATCAATAAAGCCCCATTTATCATCTTGGCACACCGCCGCCATTTTACCTTTAAAATCGCGTGCCTCATCGTATTTAGGAGCGCATATTTCCTCGCCTTTTTTATTGATATAACCCAATTTTTCGTTTAGTTCTACAATGGCATAACCGTTGTGAAAATCGTATATTTCGTCATATTGTAGCGGACAGATGAGGTTGCCTTTAGCATCTATCACGCCCCATTTATCATTGCGCATTACAGGTGCCAATCCTTCTACAAAGCGCACTACATCGTCATATTCAGTAGGAATGAGCAATGTGTTTTTATCGTCTATAAGCCCCCAATGGTTGCCTTTTTTCACTTTGGCTACCCCTTCCCAAAAATTTTCCACATCGTCATACTGAAAATCAATAATTAGGTTGTTTTTCTTATCTATAAATCCCCATTTATCATTGCGCTTTACAGCAGCGAGGTTTTCAAAGAAAGGGAGTGCTTCGTCATAAACAAAATCTATAACTGTTTTACCTTTAATGTTGATATAGCCTGCCTTTCCGTCTTTTTTGGCACAAGTGATATAGCTCATAAAGGGGTGGAGTTCATCGTATATTAGGGGAATGGCTACTTCGCCTCGTTTATTTACGAATCCTGTTTTGCCGTTTTTGATAACTTGTGCCAGCTCGTAAGAAAAATAGAAAGCTTTGTCATAATACACAGGCACTATTTCTTTACCATTATCATCTATCACCCCCCATTGGTTGGCTATAGATACGGTAGCTGTCCCCATCAGGAAAGGAAGGACGCTATCGTATTTAAACGGACATATTTCTTTGCCATTATGGTTTACGAATCCCCATTTATCATTGCGTTTAGCAGCAGTTAGTCCTCCAGAGGTAGTCATAAGAGTTTCTTGATATTTAGCGCGCCATAGTTCATCATTAAGCTCATTCATAGTTATTTCTTTTTTATTAATTATTCAGCGGCAAAGATACAAAATAATGTTCAATTGTCAATAATTAATGTTTAATGAAAAATTTAGTGCGAGCCGCACAGGCTTTTATCGTTCGCTCAACCTTCGCTCAACCTTCGCTCAACCTTCGGTGAAGTGTAGGGGAATAAGATTTACCATATTGGCTCCTACATTGTAGGCATAAATAGCCGAAGGTATTTTATTATTTACCCACCAAGTGTTTTCGTACTGCAAGCGCGCTATTATTTTTTCAGTTGGAATAAGTACCAAGTGTTTCATTATAAATATTTTTTAGGTAAAGATGGTAAAAATAAGCTTGGCAACAAAGGTTTATTTTTACATTTTTGTACAAATAAGCTATTTTATATCGTTTTAAATGTTTATTTTTACAGGAGAATTGCACTTGTGGGTGGAATTGGCGATATCACAAAAAAAAGCAATGTACCCAAAGAGGCACATTGCTTTTTAATATTTTCCCAATTCATATTTTTTTTGGGGGGCACTTGTGGTATTAATCATTATTCTTGTCTTTTAAATAATAGATAATACAGAGGATTATAAAAGCAACACTCCCAAAAGTGGTGATATAGAACGTCAGCACAAAGAGAATAAAAAACAACATCGATGGGGATTCTAACATCTGTGGATATACCACTGCTGTCATACCAAAAATCATTATTATCACACTCGAAATGATTATGGCACCTCCCAACCAAAACAACCCGCGATGCCTATACAAAAAACCTATTGATTGTGTTTCTTTAGGAGAGTTCGTATTCTTGTTTTTGGCTTCATCTATGCGCTCACTGGTTTTATAATCCTTAGAATAGCTCATAACTATTGATTAATTTGTACTTGAGGATAAGGTATATTGATATTAGCAGCATCAAATCGGTTCTTCACTTCTTCCAAGCTGCTGAAATAACAAACGGCATAATCCGCAGACATACACCAATAGCGCAATGACAAATTTACTGAGCTTTCCGCAAGTTCTTCCACCATTACTTCAGGTTCAGGAGTAGAAAGGGCAAGGGGCTGGTCTTTAGCAATTTGCAAGAGCACTTCGCGCGCCTTCTGTATATTATCACCATAGCCTATACCCACGAGTATAAACACGCGGCGTTTCTCTTCCCTGCTATAGTTGATAATGCTATCGCTAAATAGCTGTGTGTTAGGAATAATTACCTGTTCGTTATTAGGCTTGTTGAGAGTGGTAGCAAATAAACCAATGTTTTTAACGGTGCCTTTTTGTCCTTTGCCCTCAATAATATCGCCCACTCTGAAGGGTTTGAATATAAGAATCATTATCCCACTGGCAAAGTTGGATAGCGAACCTTGCAAGGCGAGACCTACGGCTACAAATCCTGAGGTGATAATAGCGATAAACTGTGTAGCGGGTAAGCCTATAACCTGTACAATTGTAAGGAACAAAGCAATGTGTAGCACCCAGCGTATCACCTGCAATAAGAAAGTTTGCAGGGTAGGTTCCACCTCGCGTTTGTTCATCAGTTTGCTTACCATCTTCACAATGAAGTTTATCAAATACTTTCCTGCAAAGTATAGGGCAATAGCCCCAATAAGTGCTGGGGCAAATTTTATAAGGCTCGTAATCCACTCTTTAATAAGAGCTTCAAAATCTGCTGCTGAAAATTCTTTCATTGTAAAAAGTAATTATTTATAATTAGCGAGCTTTCATAGCTTCATAGTTCTTTTTAATTTCAGCACGTTCAGCTTCACTACCATCTTCGTATTTATCCATCAGCTGCACCGCTTTTTCTTCAAGTTCAATCCCTTTTTCTTTACTCTCAAGCACATACACCAAATGTGCCAAAGTATCTATATAGAAAGGATTTTCAGGCTCTAATTGCACTGCGGCTTTTGCCCATTGGTAAGGTGCTTTTAGCTTATCCTTATCGGTATGGTCGTATTGATACACTTTCCAAGCGATATTATTAGCGCGGTTGGCAAAGTACATTTTGAAGGTTCGCCAGCTGTAGGCATCCTTAGATTCGGTATAAGCTTTGTCCAAGGCAGCAATTAAGTTACTGTCTTTTTGAGTGATATTGTTGAAATATTCAGCAAAATACACACCAGCACCTTCAGCATCGTTTTCGTACAAGAAATCTAAATAGTCATTAGGCTCATATACCCCCAATTGCAATCCTTTTTCATAGATACTTTTAATACGTGGCAATAGGTCTTTATTCTTTTCTGCCAAGTTTTCTAAGCCGTTGCATTGTTGCTTGTAGCTCACCTCTATAGCTCCTTTTTCTATGCGTTCACTATAAGGTATATAATCTTCATCAGTAGCATCAGGGTCTTTGCCCAATACTTTTTTGTTATGTGCAGCAATTTCGTCTTTAAAGCGCAACAGATAATCTACTACATCCATATAAGTAGCTGTAGGAGTAGGAGTTTGGGCAAATACTTTTTCGTAGTATTCAGTTACGCCTGCCAGCACCAATAGTTGAGCGTATTTAGCATCTAAGTTCTTGTCTTTTAGGTGGCTATCCACTACGCGTTTCCATTGGTTTTCAAGCGTTGCAGGGGTGAGTTGTAGCTTGCGGAATCCTTTAGGGTTCTTCAGTTTTTTCAGATAGTCTTTAGTATTTTCTTCGTAAGTCTTTTGGTCATCAGCGTCTTCTTCTTTAGGACGATTCTCTGCCAATAAAAATATTTGTGAAGAATCATTGTTAAGGAGGTTGCTAAAAGTATTTTCCACCTCTTTAGTAGTACTTTTAGGGTTACCCAGCACCTTATCAAGTTCATAAGCTATAGCAAGAGTTTGAAAGATGTTTTCATACCTGCCATTTTCCAATAGGTCTTCGGCTTCTTGTTGTGCAATAGTACCTTCTTGGTGGTAAATTACATCGCCAGCAGCGTTTAGCAGCACCACTTGGTTACCACCGCCTATTCCTTTTTTTGTAAGCGTTTTAGCTTCTTTTGCAGTTGCCAAATAGAGTTCGTATCTAAACTTGTTGCTGTATGCATACTCGTCGTCATCACTACTACCACTACTATAGCTATTTAGCAAGCTGTTAAATTCTTCTTTAGCCGTATTGTTATTAGGCTGCAAAAATACAAGTAGCAAACGTTTGTTTTTAGCAGCTGCCGCCAAAGCCTCATTAAGCGATTTATGCTCTTTTACAGGAGCAATAGCGTTTTTAGATTTTTCAGGATTATATTCAGGAATATTACTTTCTTCTTCAAAAGCGATGAGGTGTTTCCATTTTTTCACAGCCTCAGTACTTTGAGGTCGCAAAGATAGCGAGGGTTCATTAGTAACCTTTGTAAATACTACAGGGGTTTCATAAATTTCAGGTTCGTTTAGCACATAATGTTCTGGGTTTTGAGAGTCGCGAACCAACTTTAGTGAGCGTGAAACAGCACCACGTGCATTAAATTGTATTTTTAGCGCATTGGTATTCTTGCCAATAGCATATTTTTCTATTTTCACTTCAGCATTTTTGCCTTTGTAAGCAGTAGCATAAGCATTTGCTAAGTACAAATGCTCAGTACGAGGCACTTCAATTGTCACCTTATCGTCATTTTCATTGCCCTCTCCTTGTGCTTTGTTATAGAGGCTAACGTATTGCACTTCACCTTTATCGTCTTCATAACCAATGTATATATAACGTGTAGCCAAACCAAAGAAGTCATCTAAAGGCTCAAAACTAATCTGTAGTGCCGCACTATTGCCGTTCTCTTTAGTAAGAGTAAAGCTATCGGGGGTTTTAAGATCAATGGTAACCACTTCGTTGCTTACTGAATACACACCATTAGCGGTGATAATATCTACCGTATTATCATTATTAAAACGAAACTGAAACTGCTCTTTCGCCTTATCCGATTGATATAGCCCAGATGGCTTTTCAGCTTGCCCAAATGATAGTACAGGCAACAAAGCCAGTAATATAAAATACATTCTACTCATAATTATAGATTTTTATAGTTATTCAAAAAAAACTTGTGTATCTCCTGCCAATTTACTATTTTTGCCTGAAATACAAATTACTAATTATCCTATGGAAATCAATCTGCCCGATAAACTCTATTACAGCATAGGCGAAGTTGCGAAAGCCTTTGGCGTAAATACATCGCTCATACGCTTTTGGGAAAAAGAATTTGCCATTATAAGTCCGCGCAAGAGCACTACAGGATCTCGCAAATTTACCCCCGAAGACGTAAAAAAACTACAGCTTATTTATCATCTCGTAAAAGAAAAAGGTTTTACTTTAGAAGGTGCCCGACAACGATTGAAAGAAGAAAACCAAAAAACGCTTTCCAACTACGACCTTATCAGCAAACTACAGCACATAAAACAAACTCTCATCGCTATCAAAAACGCCTTAGAGTAATCAAAATATCGAACTATGTGTCTGTGCTGTAAACTCTTCTAAAAACTTCATTCCTCTGTAAGAATTCCCCTTTTCATTCAGTTTTGGCGACCATACAGCTATGCTGTAATGGTTGGGCAACAACGCTACTATGCCCCCTCCTACACCACTCTTGCCAGGGAGTCCCACCTTAAAAGCAAATTCCCCCGATTCGTCATAAAAACCGCAAGTCTGCATCAGGGCATTCACACGCTTAGTACAAGTTTCGGTAAGTATTTGCACCCTGTCGTGCATACGAATACCATCATTGGCAAGAAATGAAAATATATAAGCTAAGCTCTTACAACTCAATTCCAGCGAGCACATTTTAAAGTAAAAATTCAATACCTCTATAGGCTCATTTTCTATATTCCCCAATGACTTTATGTAATAACAAAGTGCAAAATTGCGATACCCTACTGATTTTTCCGACTCGGCTACCAATACAGAGTAATTAATGCTATCATCGTTGGCTAATTCACGCACAAAATTCAAAAAATCAGCCTCCGCATCTTCCAGTATAGAGAGCAATATATCACACACCACTATAGCCCCCGCATTGATGAGCGGATTACGCGGTATACCATTATCTGCCTCCAGCTGCACCAATGAGTTAAACGAGGTACCCGATGGCTCTACATCCACACGCTTCCAAAGTTTATCACCTATAATACTATATGCCAAGCACAGCGATAGTACTTTTGCAATACTCTGTGATGAAAAACGCTCCTCACAATCACCCACCCCATACGACTGCTTGTTCAAACTATATAAATATACCCCAAATTTATTGGGGTCTACTTGTGCCAACTCTGGAATATATGTGGGTGCCGTACCCAAATTATCTTCCGAAAGCACCTGTTTGTAAATATCTTCTATAATTTTTGAATATTTCATATTTAAAGTACCACTACTTTTATCTCCTTTATTCGCTTCTTGTCAAAAGCCTCTACTATAAATTTATATTTCCCAAATTGTATAGGTTTGCCCTTTTGTGGGAAATTCCCCGATAGTTCCAACAAGAAGCCCGCAAGAGTCTCTGCTAGACCCCGTTTTTCGTCAAAAAATACCTCTTCAGTATCATCTATCTGCATAATCCGATAGAAATCCTTCATCACCGTTTTACCCTCAAATATAAAGGTATGATCGTTTATTCTGGTATATGTAACATCATCATCGTCAAACTCATCGTTGATGCTCCCCACAATTTCCTCTATAATATCCTCCAGCGTTATAATACCACACGTGCCGCCATACTCATCTACCACTACCGCAAGGTGTATCTTCTTCTCCTGAAACTCCTGTAACAAATCATTCAGTTTTTTATTTTCAGGCACAAAGAAAGCCTTGCGCATCACCTGTGTCCATTCAAAATCGTCTTTATCTAAGTGTGGCAACAAGTCTTTGATGTAAATAACGCCCGTAATGTTATCCAAATTCTCGTGATATACAGGTATTCGCGAATACCCAATGCGCAACACCTCACTAAGCAGCGCCCTAAAAGAAAGCGTATCCGAAAGAGCAAATATATCCACACGCGGCACCATTACTTCGTGCGTCTCGGTATTGCCAAAAGATACAATGCTCTCCAATATCTTCTTTTCTTCATTAGTAGTATCATCCACCGATGCCAGCTCCAACGCCTGCGAAAGCTGCCCCACCGATATATTACTTTTTCTCTTGCCCAAAAACTTCTGTATCCATACCGTAAAAGCCTTCATCGGCAGACTTATAGGTGTAAAGAACTTATCAAAAGTATATATAACGTAAATAACCTTCCGTGAAAAAGCCAAGTTATTCCTATTAGCATATATCTTAGGCAAGATTTCACCGCATAGCAAGAGTACAAAGGTAACCACCCCTATATTCATTACATCTTTAAGAATAGGTTTTTTTATACCTCCAAAAAGAAATTCACACAAGTCTGCCGAGATTAATACGATAGATATATTTACCAAATTATTAGCTATTAGCACAGTAGCCAATAGTTTCTTCGGATTTTCTACTAGCGTGATTATCAAATCGGATTGCGTAGTTTTCTCTTCTTTTAGGTTTTCAAGCTCTGTAAGCGAAAGTGAAAACAAGGCCACTTCAGAGCCCGAAATGAGTGCCGAGCATAGTAATAATACAAAAAATACAGCAAATTGAATTACTAAACCTGTATCTATCGTCAGTAAAGGCATCAACAGCTGTATCGTCAGAGGTTCTATTTCCAAAATATTAAGGTTTTATTATTAAAACAAGGGAGTAGTACTCACATCTGGATCGTCTTTTTCTATTTCCGCCTGATATGAACTCCTTCCTTCACGCCTGTTTGGTAAAAAATTCACCTCACTGGCTTGTATTTCCGTCAGGTAACGCATAGTACCATCTTCGGCTTGCCATTTGCGTGTTCTTATTTTCCCTTCTACGTATATCAAATCTCCTTTATGAGTATAACGCTCTACTATTTCAGCCAATTTGTTGCGCACCACTATATTATGCCACTCAGCAGTTACAATACGTTCATTGGTCGCGCGGTTCAGATATTCATCATCTGTAGCCAAAGGGAACTGACCTATACAACTTCCTTCATTAAAATAAGTTAACTTTACCTTCTCACCCATTCTCCCAATGAGTATTACCTTATTCAAAGTCCCATTCATATATACTTAATTTCTTAAATTCTTTCTTTTCTCAAGGTCTAACCTCCAATCATTAATGACTAAGGTCTATTTGTAACCACAAAATTACAATATTTTTTATAACTACCAAAAAAACACACAAAATATTTTTATATCATTTTCCAAAAGCTCGCAATAAAGTTAGCAGTAAGTGCCGATACTGGATACTCGTGCAGTTCCTCCACTGTTATAGCATTGCCAAGCGTCTCCGTTTCTACAATCCAAAAGTGGGTATAAATATGCTGATGCGTCAGCTTGTGCACTATAGGCTGTTCGTTGTACAAGCTCAATGCTTTTTCGTCCGTGAGGGCAAGCTGTTGTTTAATAGTTGTAGCTGTAGCCACTTCAGTAGTTTCTATTAGCGGAAACTCGTACAATCCCTGCCATATATCCTTCGCTTCGCGCCGTTGCAATTGTGTTTTTTTATCTGCCGAAAGCCAAACTATGTAGTTGAAATAGCGTTTTTTTATCGTCAGCTTTTTCTCCTTTACAGGCAATCCTTCTACTTTTTTATGCTGAAAAGCCCAGCACTTATCACGCAGCACACAGCCATTACAATCAGGTGATTGTGGCACACATTGCAATGCTCCAAACTCCATTAGGGCTTGGTTGTGCAAGCCAGCTTGCTGCTTATCGAGTAATAGTACCGCCAGCTCTTTAAATTCTTTAGCTCCTTGGGTACTATTAATAGCCGTTTCTATACCAAAAACACGTGATAACACGCGGTATACATTCCCATCTACTACCGCACAAGGCTCATTATAGCAAAACGAAGCGATAGCACTTGCCGTATAATCACCAATACCTTTTAGTTTCACCAACCCCTCATAATTAGTAGGAAACACGCCCTTCAGTTCAAAGGTTATATATTGGGCTGTGTGGTGCAGGTTTTTAGCTCGTGAGTAGTAGCCCAAGCCCTGCCATAGCTTCAGCACCTGCGCTTCATCAGCTTTGGCTAAGTGCTGCACGGTAGGGAATGTAGCAAGAAAACGCTCGTAGTAAGGCAATCCTTGCACTACGCGCGTTTGCTGTAATATAATCTCCGATAGCCACACCTTATAAGGGTTAGTCGTTCCCCGCCAAGGCAGTGTGCGTTGTGCTGTAGCAAACCACGCTATGAGCCTGTCGCTAAACCACAAATGCTTATGAGTGTGTTTATCCGTAGGCATTACACCAATACGGCTGTACCGCTGGCAGTAACCATTAGCATTCCCCCATTGGCACCTACAGTTTCATAATCAAGGTCAATACCCACAATAGCATTAGCGCCTAATTGTGCAGCACGGTCTTGTATTTCTCTGAGAGCAGTTTCTTTACCTTCTATAAGCACTTGCTCGTAGGTAGTAGATCTACCCCCAAAAAAATCGGTAAGCGATGCCATAAAGTCTTTTATAGCATTAGCCCCTATAATAGTTTCACCTGTTACGATACCCAAATATTGTTTTACAGGTCGTCCTTCAATTGTAGGTGTTGTTGTAAGAATCATCGTTATTAATTTTTAGTAGTTTCTTCTGTTTTTTTATTTTCTTGAGTGTCATCGGTACCTTTGGTAGCATCTTTAAATTCTTTGATACCCGTACCAAGACCACGCATCAGTTCGGGAATTTTTTTACCTCCAAATAGCAGTAATATAAGTGCTACTATTATAATTACTTGCCAAGGCCCTACCATTCCTAAAAATATACTCAAATTCATAGTTATTGTTTATTGTTATTTTTAAATTCTATGCTTTTTATAATTGCCTCAAGCTCAAACATTACATCGCGTTTAGGCATCTGTGGGGCATACATAAAGCCCTCTACTACAAGCAAGCGGTTGTTCTCCTGATCTTCAATAATATAATTGATATAAGGACCTCCCAACGCAAAGTTCTTCACTTCCCATAAGCCCTTGCTTTCTATTGTTTTTCTATCCTTGAAAGTGAAAAGCTTAATGCTGGGCGCAAGATAACTTTCGGTAACCATATACATTCCTTTTTCAGGCCCTGGTATATAGAGTTTTCCTATAGAATCGCGCATCTTTACGATAGCCTGTGCTCTTGCCACCCCTTCGTTGGGAATACTCCCCAAAGGCATTTCGTAGAGGATAACACTTGCTTTGCCTCCTTTAATGTCGCGTTCTATCCAAAAGAAATTAGTTCCATATTTATGCGATTTATACAGCGAAGGCATCTTTAGCTTTACCCCTAAGGTTTCTACAGTAGCTGTTTCAGTATTCAATGAGTTCTCAAAGCGGTGTAGCGTTTCCTTCAGCTCATTTTCTCTAAACGCTTCTATGAGCTGCTGGTTGTATTCTTCTATTTTACAACAAATTTCGCGTATTTTATTCGTCTGTACAGTAGCGATAACTTGCGGACGGGCATACACATCTTCTTCTATAGTTACCTTTGGTTTATCGCCGCGTTGCACTATAAGTATATTACGGCTATTACGAGTATTGCCTTGAAATACTTGTGGTGGCATCTGGCGAAGCGTAAAAAGCGGCTCTTCATTGGGTAACCCATCTATAGCAGCCGCAAAATAACGCCTTATAGTATCGCCTACAGCACCTTTCCACAGCTCATCGTCTATCACTACCGAAACTGTGTTTATCTTCCCTACTGATGCTGGTAAATACTTCTCGTTATTGCTACCCTTATCGGTGCAACCTACAAGTAATAAAGCTGTTATCAAACTCAATAACAATTGTTTCATAAAAATATCTTTTTCCACTAAAAACACCTACCAAAATCGTTCCAAAATTACTTTTTTCGTAAAATATTTTTTTATACGACTGCCCCAAAAGTCTTCAAAAGAGCATAACGCATTAAAATTTAGTTGAAGCGCCACCACCGCCTGAACTTCCGCCGCCAAATGAGCCGCCCGAACCGCCACTCATTCCGCCAAAAAGACCTCCTGAGGCGCCAATATTGCGCGGCTGTATATTTTTATATATTGTTTCTTTATGTACCCTACCACACTTTTTACAAGTAAATAAATAGTTGATAATGTAGCGATACGCACTTTCTCTGGTTTCGGTTTTTCTCACCTCTTGCGTATTGGTAGCACCACAACCTTCACATACTATCGCTTTTAGCTGGCGGCGTTTCATTCTATCTATCACTATGCCGTAAAGAATGGCAATAGGCAGCAACAAAGTTAATGACAAAAATACAAGACAGCCAAAAGAGTTTCTATCTTCTTTCATCAGTGCATACTTTTTGTAGCCCGAAAAGTGAGGGTTTTTGCTTATTCTTTGCAAAGGGCGCAGCCCAAAGAGGTAACCCAAACTACTTAGTATTCCCACAAAAACTAAAATCCCTTTTACAGCATTACTTTCTTTGTTTTTCTCTCCTTCGTAATACCGATTAGCAAAATCCGACTTTTTCTTGATGATTTTATCTACTTCAGTAGCTCCAGCAATAAGTCCTCCACCGTAATCGCCACCTTTCATTTTAGGAATCATCAGTTCAGTTTGTATGTATTTGCAAAGTCCATCGGGCAGGTACTCTTCCAGCCCGTACCCCACTTCAAAAGTAATTTCACGCTCATCGGGGTTGGTGAGCAATAAAATTAACAGCCCGTTATCTACTTTTTTTTCGCCCAACTTCCAATAATTGAAGAGCTCAAAGGCAAACTCACGAGCATCTGCATACTTCTCGCGGTCTATAGCTGGGAGAATAACTATTGCCATTTGGGTAGTAGTGCTGTCGCGCAATTGCCTGCTGATAGCGTTAAGCGAATCGCGTTGCTGCGCACTCAAAATCCCCTGTGGGTCAGTTACATAATGGGCAGCGTTTTCTAATTGTACATTGGGTACTTGCTCTATGGTATAGCCTTTTGAGGGTTGTTCTTCAGCCTCAGTAGAGGTTTGCCCTATAGCGCACAAGGGAAACAAGGTTGCTATAAGGAGAGCGATAACAAACCTTTTCATTGTCGTAAAATCTTATTGTAATGTACTAAAATTCAAAGTCTGGGGCTTTGTTAGAGCCTGCTTCAGCTTGGTAATAAGCCACTTCTGTAAAACCTAAAAAACTCGCTACAAGGTTTTTAGGAAAGCTAAGCAACGATGTATTGTATACTTTAGCAGCATCATTATAACGCTTGCGCTCTACCGCTATGCGGTTTTCACAGCCCGCAATCTCTGTCTGCAACATCATAAAATTCTGATTAGCTTTCAGCTCGGGGTAGTTTTCACTCACAACCATCAAGCGCCCTAAGGCTTGTGAAAGTTCACCCTGTGCTTGCGATAGTTTTGCCATCGTAGCCTCGTCCAGTTTAGTAGGGTCTACAGTTATCTGAGTAGCCTTCGCCCTAGCCAACATCACTCGCTCAAGTGTTTCACTCTCGTGTTTTGCATACCCCTTCACCGTTTTCACCAAACTGAGAATAAGGTCTGTACGGCGTTGCAATTGTACCTCTATTTGCGACCATTTCGCTTTTACTTCTTGTTTTTGTACAATCAATCCATTATAAGTGCTGATAACAAACCAGCCCAATACAACAGCAATACCAATGTAAATCCACTTTTTACTTTTCATAGTTCAATTAATTATTTTTTTTGTTTTTTTCTATTTATTGATATACAAATTTCTTGCCGTCTTCGGCTAAATACACATTAGCAAACACCTCACTCGCCTCCTCCTTAAAAAGTTTTATATCGTTATACCGAGACGAATAGTGCCCCAGTATTAGCACCTCAGCATTAGCGTTTTTGGCAGTTAGCCCCGCTTGGTAGGCTGTCGAGTGCATCGTTTTGGCTGCCAATTCTTCGTTGTTTTTCAAAAATGTAGCCTCGTGATATACCACTCTTGCTCCTTTAATCTCTTCTGCCAAAGACTCAAAATACAAGGTATCACTACAAAAAGCATAACTCTGCGGCTTGTGAGGGGCAAATGTCAGTTCTTCGTTAGGTATTATCGTTCCGTTTTCCAGTACAACGTCCTTTCCGCTTTTTATGTTCTGATAATCACATTTTTCAATAGAAGGATAGTTGCTTATCGCTGTCATATCCAGTCGGCGTTCGCTTTCTTTTTCCTGAAAGAAAAAGCCGTTGGTATACACTCTGTGGCGTAGCGGGATAGTACGTACCAGCACTTTATCATCTTCGTACAGCACTTCCGATGTGTCTCCCGATAATTCGTGAAAGTACAAGGGAAAAGGTGTATAAGCCCCACCCAATTTCAGCACCAACAATACAGCTTCTTTGATGCCTTTAGGCCCGTAAATATGCATTTCGGCTTCTCTGCCCAAAAGCTGAAAAGTAGAGATAAGCCCAAAGAGTCCAAAGAAGTGGTCTCCGTGCAAGTGTGAGATAAAGATATGCTTAATGCGTGAGAACTTGGCATTGGCATTGCGCAAGGCTATTTGAGTAGCCTCACCGCAATCTATCAGGAAAAGGTGCCCTCTCATTTCTAAGAGTTGGGCTGTAGGTCGTGCATTGTTACGAGGGGTAGCACTATGGCAACCCAAAATGGTTAGCTCCATAACTCACGTTCTATTTCTTCTAATTCTATAAGGTCAAGGGCTTCTTGCACAGTGGGGACTATATTTAGGGTACTATCTGCCTCAGCCGAAGCAAGTGCTGCACTTACCACCACTACCGATTTTCGGTATTGTTCATTTTGTAGTTTTGCGATAGCCAGCAGCGGCTTTAAGTCCTTTATATTCCAATTTTCATCGGGGGATAGAGATATGATAAGGTGCTGAGCACCAAAGTCTCCAGCTTGTACCCCTTGCGCTAAGCCAGATAAATCTTCTTTTTTTAAGGTTATTTGGGTCATATTCTTTAGTCGTCAGTTCGTGAGATTATCAGCACCCTCTTTATTAATTGATAAGGTCAAAACCCGTGTATTTCCTTAATACTTCGGGAACTACAATTCCTTCGGGGGTTTGGTAGTTTTCTAAAATACCTGCCAACACACGTGGTAAGGCAAGCGAACTTCCGTTGAGGGTGTGTACTAAGCGATTTTTGCCTTGCCCATCTTTAAATCGCAATTTTAAGCGATTGGCTTGGAAGGTCTCAAAGTTAGACACCGAGCTAATTTCTAACCATTTTTGTTGTGCGGTAGAATACACCTCAAAATCATAGGTAATTGCCGAAGTAAATCCTAAGTCGCCACCGCAAAGTCGCAAGATGTGATAAGGCAATTGTAGTTCATTTAGAATACCTTTCACGTGTTCTACCATAGCATCGAGGGCTTTATAAGAGTTATCGGGGTGCTCTATGCGTACAATTTCTACTTTATCAAACTGATGCAATCGGTTTAGCCCGCGCACGTGCGCTCCATAGCTACCCGCTTCACGCCTGAAACAAGGAGTATAGGCAGTACAAAGAATAGGCAAGTCGTTTTCATTGAGGAGCGTATCACGGAAGATATTGGTTACAGGCACTTCCGCAGTAGGAATTAGGTAAAGGTCGTCTAAGCCTACGTGGTACATTTGTCCCTCTTTATCAGGAAGTTGCCCCGTGCCATAGCCTGAAGCTTCATTTACCACGTGGGGTACTTGGTATTCATTATAGCCTGCTTCGGTGTTTTTATCTAAAAAGTAGGTAATAAGGGCGCGTTGCAATTTAGCTCCTTTGCCTTTATAAACAGGGAATCCTGCCCCTGTGAGTTTTACGCCCAATTCAAAATCTATAATGTCGTATTTTTTAGCCAATTCCCAATGAGGTAGTGCATCGGCAGGTAAATTAGGAATAGTACCTGCTTCGTAAACTACTACGTTATCCGCTTCAGAAGTTCCTTCGGGAACCAAATCGCAGGGGATATTAGGAATTCGGTACAAGAGGTCGTTTAGTGCAGTTACTGTATCGTTTAGCTTGTCGGTAAGTGTTTTAATATCGTCTTTCAAAGTCGCCGATTCTGCTTTTAAGGCATTGGCTTTGTCGGTTTCGCCTGCTTTAAAAAGGTTCCCTACTTCTTTAGATAGGGTATTAGATTTTGCAAGTGTTTCATCTAGTGCCAGCTGTGTGCTTCGGCGTTTTTCATCAAGGGTGATAATTTCATCTACGAGTGCTAATTCTTTAAAATTACGCTTTTTAAGTCCGCTTATTACGCGGTCTTTTTCTTCTCTAATAGTGTTTAGTTGCAACATAGTTTTTAGGTATAGATTGTTGTTATTTCTTTTTGTTCCAGCGCAATATGCTCGATGGTTTTTTATATTTTTGGGTAATTGCAGTTACAAATTCGGTGGTGGCAGTGAGAATATCATCACTTTTCATAAAGTTTTCGCCTATCAAGAATCCCTGATAGCCGTATCCTTTGAGTTCTTTAACAACTTTAGGGTCGGAAATACCACTTTCAGATACTTTTACGTATTGCGAAGGTATTTTCATAGAAAGTTCTTTGCTCACATCAATACTTACTTCAAAGGTTTTTAGGTTTCGGTTGTTTACACCCACTATGGTTACTTCGCTGATGAGGTGTGAGGCTACTTCTTCGGCATTATGTACTTCTAAGAGTGTTTCAAGCCCTATAGAGTGAGCATAAGCGGCAAAGTTTTTCACTTGCTCTGGGGTAAGCACTGCGGCTATGAGCAATACAGCATCGGCTCCATAGGCTTTGGCTTCGGTTATTTGGTAGGTATCAATTACAAAATCTTTGCGCAGTATAGGCAGGGTGGTGTTGGCACGTGCTACCAATAGGTCGTCCAATGAGCCTCCAAAGTATTTACCATCGGTGAGTACCGAAATGGCAGCTACTCCTGCTTTTTCATAAGCCTGCACCACCTCAAAGCAATTGAGCGATTGGTTTATCACTTCTTTGGAAGGGGAACGGCGTTTGTGTTCTGCAATTACTCCACTTGCATTACTTTTGATAGCTTCAGCAAGCGAGTTGATTTTGCGCTCAAAAAGCACACTCTGTTCCAATTGCAACTGCGGTATTAGCTCTTTTTTATAAGCTACTTCACGTTGTTTATCTGCAATAATACGTTCTAAAATAGTCATTATCTTTATCTTTTTGGTTATTTTTGGTCTATCAGGATAAGCAAGAGGCTGTCCGAAAAGTTTTAAAAGTATGATTGCGCCACACACTTTGATAATCAGGTGCTTTTATTCACATTGTAGGGGCGATTGGCAAATCGCCCTCACAAAACAAAACCTTTCGGACAGCCTCTCTAAAGCTCTATAACGCTGTTAGGAATGCTATAAGTCCAAAAATGATACCTGGTGCATTAGCAAATATTATAGGCATATCACGTTTGGGCTTTTTCAGCAAGCCGTAAGCAATCCATAGGGTGCAGTTGATAGCTGCTACCAAAGGCTGTATGGGGTTGCCTTTGTGTCCTGCAAGGTTATCAGCAATTTGGGGTATGTATGATACATACATCCCTACCGCCATAATGGCAGCTGCATAACTTAGTACTGTAAAAAATTTGTTGTTTTCCATATTGAATTATTTTAAAATTTTCTTTTTTCTGTTCACCTAAGGGCTTTAGGCTAATCAGTATAATCGTCTTCTATGGGGAGAAGGAAAACTTCTTGGTTGATGACTTTTTGGGCAAAAGAAGCGATAGAATTATCAGAAAGTTCTTGCCTAAAGGCATCTCTAAAGGGTTTTACGCTCGCGTGCATAGGGCAGGGCTTGTCGTCTGAGCATTGTTTTAGGCTCATCACACAGCGAATAAACTTATCAGCTTCGCCTATTTGTTCCACTACGCTCATCAAAGGGGCTTCTTTTTCTTGGTCGGATAGCCAAAATCCTCCTCCTGGTCCTTTATTAGAGCTGATTACGTTTTTTCTCGCAAGTGTTTGTAATATTTTTGCCAAGAAGGGTGAGGGTATATGGAGCGCTTCGGCTACATCTTTTACGCCTATTTTACGTGTAACAGATGAGTGTACTGCTAAATAAATTACTGCATTAATGGCGTACTTGCTTGAGTTGGACAGCATAATTATTCTTTTTTATTATTGTTATTGTTTGTCTATCTGCCTGCTAATTACTAATTTTTGTATTTCGGTAGTTCCTTCGCCTATGGTACATAGCTTGGAATCTCTAAAGAATTTTTCTACAGGAAAGTCTTTAGTATATCCGTAACCTCCGTGTATTTGTACAGCTTCGGTGGCTACGCGTACGCATACTTCAGAGGCGTACATTTTTGCCATTGCCCCCGATAGGGTTACGCGCTGGTGATTGTTTTTTTGGTATGCCGATTTGTGTAGCAAGAGCTCTGAAGCTTCTATTTCAGTAGCCATATCAGCAAGTTTAAACCCTATGGCTTGAAGGTCTATCAGGCGTTTGCCAAACTGCATTCGTTCTTTGGCGTATTTAAGGGAAGCCTCGTAAGCACCTTTAGCGATACCCAAACTAAGTGCTCCTATTGAAATGCGCCCGCCGTCTAATATTTTCATTGCTTGAATAAAACCGTCACCTACTTCGCCTAAGCGGTTGGCATCGGGTATGCGGCAGTTATCAAATATCATTTCGGCAGTTTCGCTGGCGCGCATCCCAAGCTTGTTTTCTTTTTTACCTGCACTAAAGCCTGCTGTTCCGCGTTCTACAGCAAAGGCAGTGATGCCGTGTTTGTCGCCTTTTTCGCCTGTACGTGCTATAACTACGGCTAATTGTCCGCTTTTGCCGTGTGTAATAAAGTTTTTAGCTCCGTTCAGTACCCAGTGATCGCCGTCTTTCACCGCAGTAGTTGCCATACCGCCAGAGTCCGAGCCTGTATTGTGTTCTGTAATCCCCCAAGCGCCTATCCATTCGCCTGAAGCGAGCTTGGGTAACCAGCGTTGTTTTTGTTCTTCGTTGCCAAAACTTAGTATATGGTTAGTGCATAGTGAGTTATGAGCTGCTATAGAAAGCCCTATAGAGGGGTCTACCTTTGAAATTTCGTCAATAATTGCAATGTAACAGTGGTAGTCTAATCCTGAGCCGCCATATATTTCGGGTACTAAGATACCCATAAATCCTAAGCTTCCTGCTTTTTTAAATACTTCTACAGGGAACTCTTGCGTTTCGTCCCATTCCATCACGTGTGGGCGTACGTACTTTTCAGCAAATTCTTTTGCTGCTTGTGCTACCATCTGTTGTGTTTCCGAATAACTAAAATTCATTTATTATATTCTTTTTTTACAATCTAATTTATTAGAGGGGGGCAGGGGGCTTATCCTTTGGTGCGAGCCGCACAGGCTTTTATCTTTCGGTGCGAGCCGCACAGGCTTTTATCTTTCGCTCATCCTTCGCTCATCCTTCGCTCATCCTTCGCTTATCCTTCGCTGAAGCTATGCTTAAAATCACGAGGCAAAAATACAAAATATTTTTGAAACTGCAAAAATTAGTAGTTAGTCATTAGTCGGCGTACAAATACAGTTGTAGACGTTGTATGCGCTGGGGGCTAAAGCCTTCTATTTGTTGTAAATCTTCTATTTTTTGTATTTTTCCTAAAGAAGAACGGAGAGCTACTATCTTTTTTCCTTCGCCGTAATTGATGTAGGGTATCTTAGATAATTGGTACATATTGAGTTGGTTGATGTCTTTTTTTTCTATTACAGGGGCTGTTTTTACTTCAAAACGCTCGGCTACGCGCTCATAAACTTCTTTTTCTAAATGATATACCTCTGCTACTTGCTCTATATAGGTAAATCCACCTAATTTTTCGCGGTATTGGAGTATGCGTTTGGCAAATGCTTCGCCTATGCCGTAGATTTTCATCAAAGTTTCGGCAGTAGCTGTATTGATATCTTCTTTAGGGGGCAACTTTGGTTGTTCATGTGTCTTTTTCGCTTGTGATGCCCAGCTGGGAAATTTAAACGCCGGACTTATCCTTGCCAATACACTATCACTTACTTTGGTAATTTGCTGAAATTCTTTAGCCGAATTGAGGTATTTGTCTTGCGCTCTAAAGGCTTGCAAGCGGTCGTACTGTGCGGGTGTAAGCCCTATTCTGAAGGCTTTGTAATCGGTAAGGAAGTTGGGGTTGAAGGGGTAAATAGTATCGTGCTTGTGGTGAGAGGCAAGCGAGCGCAGGGAGTCTATTTCGCTGTCCAAACTTGTTACTATGTGGTTGTTGAAGTCTCTTTTTTGCTGGTTGTAGTAATAGAGTAGTACTTCGGCTGCTGTTATCAGCACGCATACTATCCATATACCGCGTAATTGTTGGTGCGAAAACGACATTTTTTTATTCTTAATTTATATTTTTAGTCTGGTAATGTTTTTTTTGCAAAAACAGGCAGCCTTTACGAGGCTACTACAGCTATTCCTTTAGCCTGAAAAGCTGCTATCAGCTGTGCTATATGGGCTGCACCATTCGTTTCTACCGTTATTAACACTTCTTTATCGCGAAAACGAGATAAATTCTTAAACTGATTATGTGCTAATTTTATCACATTAGCACCTTCTTCAGCTATAATCTGAGTAATTTTAGCAAGTTCACCAGGCCTGTCGGGGATACTTACTGCAAAATTAAAAATCCTATTGCGGCTAACCAAACCTTTGCTAATCATCGAGGCTATCATCAATACATCAATATTGCCACCGCTCACTATCGGCACTATTTTTTTAGCTCGTTCTTGCAGTTTTTTCAATGCTGCCATAGCTAATATACCCGAGTTTTCAGCTATAATTTTATGTTTTTCTACCAATAGCAAAAACGATTCAGTTAGCTCGTAATCATCAACTGTAATAATCTCATCTACATACTCTCTAATGAGTGCGAGGGTAAGTTCCCCTATACGTTTTACAGCAGTACCTTCGGCTATGGTATTAGCTTCAGGCAAAGTTACTAAGTGGTTTTGCCGTAAAGAAGCTGTTGCAGAGGCAGCTCCACTAGGCTCTACTCCTATAATTTTAACATTAGGGTTGATGTGTTTGGCTACACAAGCCACCCCCGATATGAGTCCACCCCCGCCTATCGGCACTACAATTACATCGGCATCGGGCAATTCTTCTAATATTTCAAGGGCAATTGTACCTTGCCCTTCAATTACATCAGGGTCGTCAAAAGGATGCACAAATACGTAGCCCTCTTGGGCTTCTAATTCTTTGGCTTTTTGGTAGGCATCGTCATAAACATCGCCGTGCAAAATCACCTCAGCTCCGTATTTTTTAGTAAATTCTACCTTTATGAGAGGCGTTGTTTTGGGCATTACGATAACTGCCTTTATGCCAAGTTCACGAGCTGCATAGGCTACCCCCTGCGCGTGATTGCCTGCCGAAGAGGCTATCACCCCTCGTTGCTTTTCGGCTTCGGTAAGCTTTCGTATTTTGTTGTAAGCGCCACGCAGCTTAAACGAACCCGTTTTCTGTAGATTTTCAGGCTTTATATAAACTAAATTCCCCGATTCTTCACTAAATATAGGACTATAAATCAACCGTGTTGGCAGCAACACGTCCTTTAAGTGTTCAGCTGCAGTAAGAAAATTCTCCAATAGTTTTATTTTTTGTTTTTTTTAATCACTAACGCATCATTTCGTGTGCCCAAACACGCTTGTACTGAAAGCCTGCAGCGGTGAGTATCTTCTCTTTATGAAGGTCTTCAAGGTAAGCGAGCTCGCCAGCGTATAGTGGTTTGCTAAGGCATTCTACGGCTACAGCAGGCTGGTTGTTTTCGGGGCGCAAGAGCACATCTATAGTATAACCGCCAAAGTGATAATCCTGAGTAATATCGCTGTCGGGGTGTTGTGCTTTGAGCTTTTTATAAACTTCGTTCTTGAAGTGGCTTTCTGCCCTATGAGCTATATTGTTGTGCTTATGCCCATAACGGTCTAATTCGGCAAGGATTTCTTGTCTCGCACTTTCGTTATTATCGCTCACGGCTTTGCTGTATGCCAAATAAGCATATAGCACAGCGCGCCTATTGTTGGCACCCTCTTGTGCCAAAGCGTCTTTATAGGCTGCGTAAATTTCTTGCGGAATAGAGTTGCACACGTATATTTGTTCTTTGGCACGAGTGATGATTACATTCAGCAGCTTATAACCTTTGGTATGATTTAAAGGACCAAAGGCTTGTACAAATTTGCCGTCTTTCTTCTTGCCATAGGTAACCGAAAGGATAATCACATCGCGCTCATCACCTTGTATGTTCTCAAGGTTTTTGATGAATAAGCCTGCTGCCTCAAGTGCAGCGATTTTCTCACGAAATGCCTTATTGGCAGGGTC
Source organism: Capnocytophaga bilenii (assembly GCF_017565765.1). Classification (GTDB taxonomy): domain Bacteria; phylum Bacteroidota; class Bacteroidia; order Flavobacteriales; family Flavobacteriaceae; genus Capnocytophaga; species Capnocytophaga bilenii. The sequence continues at coordinate 153,218 of NZ_JAGDYP010000002.1, read as the reverse complement.
GTTTTGCTTTTGCAACAACTGCTTGCGTATGTAATTGCGCTGGGTGATGTTGAAGGTAGCTATCCCCACAGAGGGGTAAGAGCCATCGGCACGTGCGGGCAGCTCCTCCAATAGGCGCAACACCTCAGCCGCTTCTTCTTTATTGATGTGTTCATCAAAAACCCCGTCTACTTGCTTGAATACTATAGGTGTAAAGACCTTGGTATTAGGCAAAGGACGCAAGCGGGCGTTATAGAAAGCGTGATTAGAGAAATCTATCAGGTGAGGGTGTTTAGAACGGTAATGAAAATCTAAGTGATTTTTATTGAATTGATACTCAAGAGCGTAATCCAACAAAGACTCTATATTGAGCATCGCATCTTTATAGCTAATCACCTCACCTTCACTTTCGTCATCATCTTCGTCTTCGGCAGTACCGTCAAATACTTTACTGAAGTAATTGGAAGGAGGCATCTGGTGCTCATCGCCTGCAATAACTACAGTTTTGCCTTTGAGCATCGCTGGCAAGTTGTCTTCCAATTTCAACTGACTTGCCTCGTCAAAAACTACATTATCAAAATAGAAGTTTTTGCCTTCAAACAGGTTACAACAAGCATCGGGGGTAGTGAGTACTATAGGGAAGAAGTTAGTAAAGAGATTCACATCGTGCATCGCAATTTGGCGCAGCGGCAAGCGGTTGTGCTTTTCGCTTTTGCGCTTGTTGTACAAATTGGCTACCGTAAGTTCGTTATGATTATCCTCAAAGGCTTTTACAGCCAAACGCTGCTGCTCATTCCAATAGTTTTCTATAAACTGTTGTTGGGTAGCGGCAAAGTCTTTCAAGAGGGTGTCCAAATCGGAATAATGGTGAGCTGAAAAGTTTAAAGACGCATCGGCGTGGTGCTGTAATAACAGCGGGTAGTATGCCATCAGCAATGAGGCTTCCCAATGCGTTACAGATTGTAATAGCTGCACGCACTGTTGTTGGAAAGCGGTAAGCGACAAATACCATTGTTGCCACTCATAAATGAGTTTCAGCGGGTGAGCGGCATCTGCCTGATATTGCTTGTAGGTGCTCACTACTTCTTGCAGGGCTTTGCTGAACTCGGCAAAGGTATTCCCCCAGCTGGTGCGTTTTAACCACTTATCATTAGTAAGCTGTGTTTTAAGCTGTTGCACTTGCGATTGTAGCGTTTGCAAACTAACATCGGCAAAAGCAGCATTGTTAAAACCCAAAAGATTTAGAGCCGCAAAGTCTTCAGATATACGTTCGTCAAAATTAGCTTGTAAGGCAACTATTTTCTGCAAATAATCGGTAATAACAGATTTGTTGTGATAAAGATTTGCCGTAATATCTACAGGCTGCAAATTGGGATGCGTGCTCATTGCCTTCACTGCTGTACTGATAGCAATAAGGCGTTCTTGGGTGCGCAATACTTTTTTCTTCGCTCCCGAAAATACCGAAGCCAATTTATAAAAGAACCCTGCTGTTTTTTCAGGCTGATACACCTCCGAATTTTCGGGCAGCATAGCGGTGAGCAGGTCGTATTCGTTGTGATAAGCGGTAAGCTCTTGCAGCTGGGTGTCAAACTCTTCTTGGCGTTTTTGGTGGTAATATTTGCGGTAGTTCTCTACGGTGTCGCCTATGGCTTGGGCTTGCTGCTCGTATTGTTGGAAAGCTTCGGCTAAGAGCTGTTGTGTGGTGAATAGATTCTGGGCAGTAAGGGTAACAGGATTGAAGAAATCACTTGCCTTATAAGGCTTAAAAGCCTCGTAAAGGCGTTGCCCCTGCTCCCACAAAGGGGTGAGCATTTGCCATTCTTCATCGGTAAAGGCAAAGTGTAAGCCTGTGAGGTTTAGCTTTTCGGCTTGCGGCTCGTGCTGCATCATTGCGGCAACTATATCCGTCCACGTTTGTCCTGCTATCAGCACGCTATTTAGTTTCTCGTGAATAGCATTGATGTGCCTTTTGTGCTCTTGCATAGCCGCAACTTGCTTATCAACAAGTATTTCGCTTACATTGTTAGAAGGTTTCCTAAAATCCTGACTGTCAATAATATTACGTACTGCTTCCACTATCAATCGGCGGTCGGTAACGGGGTCTTTTATCATAGTGCAGTAGTTGCCCAGTTCCTTTTGCTGTAAGGCGTTGTACAACACTTCCAGAGCGGTTTGCTTTTCGCATACCACTAAGGTTTTTTGTTTGTTTTGAAGTGCATTGATAAGAAGTGCCGTAAGCGTTTGGCTCTTGCCCGTACCTGGCGGACCCTGTATGAGTATTTTGCGCTGCTGGCGCAGTTGTTCTAATATACTTTGTTGGGAAGGGTCGGTGGGAACAGAGGTAAGTGTTTGAAAAGTATCATTGGCAGCAAACTCTTCGGGCTTAAATTGCGTTATCAGGCACTGATAGTCGGCAATGATATTTTGTTTCTGTACCTCAAAAAGCGATAATATACCGCATTTTTCTATCAAAGCATCTCCGCGATTGGGCAATAGAGCCTCATAATCCTGTTTGGTTTTCAATGCCCCCATAGCAGCTTTATCATCGGTAAGAAAATCCAATGATTGCTCTACTTTTAGTTGTTGCAGCAAGTCGGCGCAAAGGGTGTAAAGCTCGTTGGCATCAATAATGCCGTCTTCGAGCATCTCATCGGGAATGGGTTTCAGGCTAATCCCCGAATCGTTTTGTAAGTGGTTGATGAGTACCTCGTTCAGGTAAATAGGGTCATCTTCATTACGAGAGAGTTCCCAAGTGTTCATCTGTGAGGTAGGTTTCATCTTTATTTGCCATATCAGCACAGGGGCAGCCGTAAGTTGCCCATCGTTACTATCGCGCCTTAGCAGTATGGGGTAGCCAAAGCCCAATGTATTTACACCTTTTTCAGCCCAAATTACCTCATTCTGAAAGATAAGGTTTTCCACACTACTCACTATTTTTTGTAGTAGCGCTTCCTCTTTCTCATTTTTCTTGCTATTTTCAATAGAAAAAGAAAATTTCACATTGCGCACACTCATCAGTTCTGTTACAAACTGTTGTGGCAGTGTAGGCACAATAGCCGATAAGCGCGCTATATCAAATTTATAGCGAGAATTGGCAGGCAAGGCGTTGAGATGTACTCCACGCCTGTTGCCTACTTTTAATTTGTTCTGAAAGGTAGCAAATACTTCTGGTGTCATTTTTACTAACTATCGCAACTCAGCACCTAATTGCTCTTTAAAAGCCGTTTGCAGGTGCGTCATTGTTTTTTCTATTTGTTTATCGGTAAGGGTTTTGTTCTCGTCTTGCAAGATAAAGCTCACAGCATAGCTCTTTTTGCCCTTTGGTAATTTATCACCTTGGTATACGTCAAAAAGGTTTACGCTCTTCAGCAAACTCTTCTCGGTTTGGAATGCCAACTGATGTATTTGTGCAAAGCTAATTTGCTCATCTATAAGCAATGCCAAGTCGCGGCGCACTTCGGGGTATTTAGCAATTTCTTTATAAACTACCTTATGCCCTTGGGCAAGTTGTAGGATAGCTTCCCACTGCAAATCAGCAAAGAATACTTCTTGCTTGATGCCGAAATCTTTTAGCACACTCGGCTTGATGATGCCTATACCCCCTAATGCTGTATCACCCACTTGCAAGCGCAAACCTTCTTGCCCAAAAGAGCAAGCCCCTTCGGGCAGCGGTAGCATTGTAACTCCTTGTATGCCTACACGTTCCAAGATACGTTCTACAACCCCTTTTAGCTCGTAGAAAGTAACCTTTTGGGCAGGAGCACCCCAATATTCTGGTTGTGCATTGCCTGTAAGATAAAGTGCCAAGTGTTTGCTTTCGCTATACTTGCCATTATTGAAGTGATAGTTCTTGCCAAACTCAAACAATTTCAGGTCGGTGCGCTTGCGGTTGATGTTATATGCTATCACTTCCAAGCCAGAAAACACAAGGTTTTTACGCATATAGCCCAAATCGGCACTCAGCGGGTTTAGCAATTTCACCGCCGTTTCGGGGTGGGTAGTATAGGTAGTGATTTCTTTTTCTGAAACCAAACTATTGGTCATTATTTCGTAATACCCCTGACCTATAAGTTGTGTAGCCACTACATTTTGCATATTCAGGTCGTCATATTTAGACGAATGCGACATTGTAGCGTTTATCTTTTCAGAAAAAGTAATGTTGTTATAGCCATAAATACGCAATATTTCTTCTATTACATCGGCTTCGCGTTGCACATCAACACGATAAGTAGGTATCAGCAAGCCCAAACCGCGTTCGGTAACCGAATTGACCTTAATATCCAACGAGTGCAATATAGATTTGATAGTATCACGAGGTATTTTTTGCCCTATGAGCTTGTCTACGTTTTCAAAAGCAAGGAATACCTGAAAATCTTCGTATTTTTTAGGGTAAAAATCAATAACATCTGATGAAATCACCCCTCCTGCAATATTTTCAATCAGTACCGCAGCATACATCAAGGCAAATTTACATTCTTCAATATTGATACCACGCTCAAAACGATAGGAAGCATCGGTATTGATAGCGTGCCTTTTAGCCGTTTTGCGCACCGCTACAGGGTCAAAATAAGCACTCTCTAAAAACACATTGCGCGTAAAATCGGTAACACCAGAGTTTTCACCACCCAATACCCCTGCTATGCAAAGCGGTTTTTCGGCATCGCAAATCATAATATCTTCTGCATCAAGGGTACGTTCTACGCCATCAAGGGTTTTGAATTTAGTACCCGCTTGAGCGTTTTTCACTACAATTTTGCGCCCTATAATATGGTCGGCATCAAAGGCGTGAAGCGGTTGTCCTAAGCCGTGAAGCACATAATTAGTAGCATCTACTACATTGTTTTTAGGGGTGATGCCTATTGCCCTAAGACGGTGTTGCAACCACGCAGGCGATTCGCCCACACGCACATTGCTAATGGTTACCCCCGTGTAACGAGGCACCAGCTTGCGGTTGCTTACCTCAATGTCTATTTTTAAAGAACGATTATCTACGTGAAACTTGGTTACCGAAGGTGATATAAGCTCTAAGTGCGTGCCTTTTTGCATCAAGCCTGCACGCAAGTCGCGCGCTACGCCGTAGTGGCTCATCGCATCGGCACGGTTAGGAGTAAGCCCAATCTCGAAGACCTCATCAGTAACCACCTCAAATACCTCGCTACAAGGGGTACCCACGGCGTATTTATCGTCTAAAACCATAATACCCTCGTGGCTATTGCCCAAGCCCAATTCATCTTCGGCACAAATCATTCCGTAGCTTTCTTCACCTCGTATTTTTCCTTTCTTTATCTGGAAAGCATTGCCCTCTTTGTCGTACAATACAGTGCCAATAGTAGCTACAGGCACTTTTTGCCCTTCAGCTACATTAGGAGCCCCACACACTATTTGCAGCGGAGCCTCACTGCCCACATCCACTTTGGTAATCTTGAGTTTATCGGCGTTGGGGTGTTTAACACACTCTAGCACGTGCCCTACCACTACCCCTTTCAGTCCGCCTTTCACACTCTCATAAAGTTCCACACCTTCTACTTCCAAACCCAAATCGGTAAGAATTACCGCTGTGTCTTCTGCCGAACTATCTACTTTCAAATACTGCTTTAACCAGTTATAAGATATTTTCATAATATAATTGCTTATCTTTCTTTATTTTTTTACATTTGGCAAACTTTCATTGCCCGTACAATCTCACTAACTTCTAATGACTAAATCACTAATCCAAAGATTGATTTTCTTGGTTTGATACGTGTAGCATATCGGCAAACTCCTCAGGAGTAAGGTTGCCGTAATAGAAATGTATTGGGTTGATATGCTCGCCGTTTTTCATTACCTCGTAGTGCAAGTGAGGAGCTTCCGAACGCCCTGTGCTACCCACTTTACCTATCAAATCGCCTCGTTTTACTTTTTGCCCAGCGCGCACATTATAAGCTGATAGGTGTCCGTAAAGTGTTACATAACCATAACCGTGATCTATACGGATGTGATTACCATAGCCCGATGACCCGTCATCAGCACGAATAACAACCCCATCGCCAGCAGCATATACGGGAGTACCCTGAGGCGATGAAAAATCCATACCGTAATGAAACTTACGCGCTTTTGTAAAAGGGTCGGTACGCCAGCCATAGCCCGAAGCCATACGCTTCAAGTCTTTGTTATTCACGGGCTGTATAGCAGGGATAGAAGCCAAGAATTTTTCTTTTTCTTTGGATAACTTTGTAATGTTATCCAACGATTTCGATTGCACAACTATTTGCTTGCGCAACACGTCCATTCGCTTGGTAGCATCGGCGATGAGCTTAGAGCCGCCATATTTTTCCAAATCTTTGTACTTGTTAGGATTGCGCAACCCACCCTTACGGATACTATCAGGGATAATAGGAGCGTTGAAGTACAAGCGGTACATATTGTTATCGCGTTCTTGCAAATCGGCAAGTACCTCCTCCATCAGTTCCATTTTTTTATTGAGAATCTGATAGTTATTTTCGTAGTTTTTTATTTCGCGGGCTAAAGACACTTCGCGTGGGGTAAAGAATAGGCTCGAATTATTCATTACTACAGATAACAAAGCACCAAAGAGAGCAGCCGCCATCAAGAACACCAATACATTACGTACTTTAGTGCGCTTTTTATTTCTGATACGCTTATAGGAAAGCGTGTCGGGGTCATAATAATACTTTACCTTTTTCATAACGGCAAAGGTACAAAAAAAACTGAATAGAAGCGTATTCTTTCTAAAAAAAAATTGTAATTTTGCAATTATTAAGTGCTATGCGAGCGGCACAAGCCATCTATGATATTGCCGGTGCTACCTGCACCCAAAATTCCCCGTGCGGCTCACACCTAACGACTAATTACAAACCTTATGGGATTTTCTGAAATTTTACTGATACTCTTTGCAGTACTGATACTTTTTGGGGCAGATAAATTGCCCGAAGTAGCGCGCGGTTTGGGTAAAACCATTCGCCAAGTGCGCGATGCTACTGATGAAATAAAAACCGAGATACAACACACAGTGCAGCACGGCAGTAGTGCTGGCAACTCATTGCTTGAAGAAACTCAAAAAGAGATAGAACAAATAAAGGAAGATATAGAAGAAATAAAAGAGGAAGTAGCTGGTAATCACCTTCCTAAAGACTAACCATTAGGTTACAACCTCTGAGGTCGGTATTATCAAAACGACCGAGTATTTCAAAAGAGCCATCGGGGTGTAGCTTGCCTAAATCTTGCGTACTAATAAAGCTACAAGAGTGAATATTTGCTAAATCTATCACGTTTACACCGCCTGTTTTGCCCGTTGGCAAATAGCTGAGGGCATCGTTGGTGTCGCGTATGAGTATTTTCATCCAAGGGACACTGCGGTAAATACCTTCCCCCGATGAATAGGCTTGTGATAGCAATTCCGTCATACCATATTCCGAATGGATATGGGGCACGCCAAAACCTTCCTTCAATAGCTGGTGCAACTCTTCGCGTATCAGCTCTTTGCGTTTTCCTTTCATTCCTCCTGTTTCCATTACAATTGTATTTTTTAGCTGAAAGGTGTATTGCTCTACCAAACTAAGTAGGGCAAAGGATACGCCTATAAGCAAAACCCGCCCCCCAGCCTTATCCAAACGTTGTAGGGTAGCAGCCAAATGGTCGTAGTTGTGCAGGTAGAAACCGCTCTCTTCACTTTGCGATTGCCTGATGAGGTCATCGGTCATTGTGATGAGTGAGGAGCCTTTGCGTTCTAAATATGAGGGTAATAGGGCTAATATGGTGTAGTTGCGCACATCGCCGTAGAAGTGTTGGAAGCCTTTGCGAAAACTTTCCTGATAAATACTGAGGTCTTTTACGTAGTGTTGTGAAGTTTGCGCCCCTGTAGTACCACTGCTGGTAAAGATTTCTTGGTGTGGGGTATCGCCACAATATACCTTTTCTGTCTTGAAGAAGTGTATAGGCAGAAAAGGTATATCCTCGAGCGTATGCACATTGTGAGGTGAGCGATGTAATAAATTACAAAAACGATGGTATACCTTATTGTTTTCGTACTGATAGCGAAATACAGATAAAGCAGCCGTTATAAATTCATCATCGTTTTGTATGTGAGGTATAGTAAGCAAATGATTATTTGCGTTGGTCTTCTAATGATTTACGGAAAGCAGAATACTCTTCGCGATATTTACCTATCGACTCTTCGTTATTAAAACGGAAGCCAAGTACGTAATAAATATTTTTCTGTTCGTTGGTAACCAACTCATAAAAGTGTTGGTATTTACCATCGTAGTAAGTATATCCAGCTACTTTGTCGCCTTCAAATGAGGGAGTTATAACGTAGCTATCTCTTTTAAGGTCTATATCAGTAGGCAACGCTGCTTTTTTGGGTTTATAAGCATAGAAGATTATAGACTCATCGGGCGAACTGAAAGTAGCCGCGTTGTTAGCAGTTTTTTTAGCTTTAAAACTACTTGGGTAGGCTACTGTAAGGTTGCCTTCTTTGTAAGTTTCAGTTTGGGCAGTAGCAAGTGTAGCTACCATTGCGAATGCTAATAAAAAGTACTTTTTCATTGTATAGATAATTTAATTAGGGTAACAAATCTTTAAATACGCCCCAAGTGGGGTGTAATAGAGCGATATTGGCTGCCAATAGCAGGAGTGCTATGATAAATTTAAGCCAAGAGATGTAACGTTTTCTGGGGGTAGCAATAAAGCCGTCATAGAATTTGCGCGCTTGCACCGTAGCCACTCTTTTCTGGAAATACATATCTACCAAAGTAGGCAAATCTACTACCGAGTGGCTGGGTGAAGGTTGCTCTGCGGTATTTTTCTGTTGGTTGTTTGTGGGGGTGTGTTGTTTTTTTTGGGTATTTTGTGCGTTGAGTTGTTCGGCGAGTTTGGTGTCGTATTCTCTGCGTTTATCTTCATCTGCTAATACTGCATAGGCTTCTTGCAAGCTTTTAAACTTTTCGGCAAAGAAAGCGTCGCCCTGATGTTTATCGGGGTGGTAGGCTTTGGCTAACTTTTTATAAGCATCGCGTATTTCTTCGGGGGTAGCCTTTTGTTTTACGCCCAATATTTCATAGTAGTCCTTCAGTATCATATTCCAGCTTTGCGAGTATTATCGTTATTATCTTCCCAGCCTATAAGTCGCCCGTTTTGAAAGGTAAGGGTAAGGGTTTTGTAGTGCCAACGCTCGGTAGTAGCCCCTCTAAACACAGCACTTTGCACCTGTTGGGGTCGTCCTAAAGCGAGTTTTACTAAAAAATTGGGCATACCTTCAGTATATATATTCTTTTCAATAGCATTGACGGTGGTTTCGCCATAGGTAGATTTTACAAGCCCCATAATAATTTCGCGAGTTTGTTTTTCGTCTACTAAGGCAGCTTGCCATTTATCTCTTAATTCTTCTATTGATTTTTCGCGTTTATAGTTGGCAATACCTTGCCTTATAAGCATATACAAAATATATGCCACTATAACAGCGAGAATACTATAATATACCATTTGCTTAGCGAATTACTGTATTTTTGGGGCAAAGATACAAAATATTTTTGAATTATGAATTTTGAATTATGAATTTTGATTTTTTTCGCTTATCCTTCGCTCATCCTTCGTCACATACTCGGCTGCGCCAGCTCGGTGCGAGCCGCACAGGCTTTTATTCTTCGCTTATCCTTCGCTCAACCTTCGCTCAACCTTCGCTCAACCTTCGCTGAAGGTATGGTGGAATTTTGAATTTTGAATTGGGGGGGTGATAAAATTGTTGTTTTTCTTATATTGTTGTTTGATGATTGTTTTTTATAGTCAAACAAATTTAGATTGCGAATAAATAAAAATTTGTTATTTTTGCACCATCTATGGAACTAACATTATCACCAACAGAAATAGAGGAACTTAGAAAGCTCCAACGCAACTTGCAAGGTCGCTCGGATTATGCCCGAGTTACCTGCATTTTGATAAATTCGCAAACCATTTCTTTTTGACTATAGAAATTGACAAAAAAGCTTAATATTACTCACTCATCAATGCGTATTCCAGCTGATATTTTAGCTATTATTGATGTAGTGGAAGACCCTTATATTCGGAGATTACAGGCTTCGTTACGCAGAGTGTAAAATAAAAATGTTTCTAATTATTTTTGAAGTTTCTTTGTAAAATCGCAAATTATTACTATCTTTGCAGAAAACCATATTATTATGAACGAAAAAAGAAATATCAAGCAAAAAATTAATTTGCTTATAGGTTCCATAGGAGCCTTTATAGGAGTGGCGGTATTTGTAGCCTATATTCCTCAAATTATGGCCAACTTAGAGGGGCACAAAGCACAACCTTGGCAACCTTTGTTTGCAGCTGGGTCTTGTCTTATCTGGGTGGTGTATGGCTGGACAAAAGAGCCTAAGCCAGATTATATTCTCATTATCCCCAATTTGGTAGGGGTAGTTTTAGGATTCTTAACTTTTATTACTTCACTTTAAAGCTACTGTATGTTTCTGCTTTTCGGCAAAAGCAAAAACGATCACTAATCCCTACATTGGAATATATTTAGATTGCGAATAAATAAAAAATTTGTTATTTTTGCACCATCTATGGAACTAACATTATCACCAACAGAAATAGAGGAACTTAGAAAGCTCCAACGCAACTTGCAAGGTCGCTCGGATTATGCCCGAGTTACCTGCATTTTGATAAATTCGCAAACCATTTCTTTTTGACTATAGAAATTGACAAAAAAGCTTAATATTACTCACTCATCAATGCGTATTCCAGCTGATATTTTAGCTATTATTGATGTAGTGGAAGACCCTTATATTCGGAGATTACAGGCTTCGTTACGCAGAGTGTAAAATAAAAATGTTTCTAATTATTTTTGAAGTTTCTTTGTAAAATCGCAAATTATTACTATCTTTGCAGAAAACCATATTATTATGAACGAAAAAAGAAATATCAAGCAAAAAATTAATTTGCTTATAGGTTCCATAGGAGCCTTTATAGGAGTGGCGGTATTTGTAGCCTATATTCCTCAAATTATGGCCAACTTAGAGGGGCACAAAGCACAACCTTGGCAACCTTTGTTTGCAGCTGGGTCTTGTCTTATCTGGGTGGTGTATGGCTGGACAAAAGAGCCTAAGCCAGATTATATTCTCATTATCCCCAATTTGGTAGGGGTAGTTTTAGGATTCTTAACTTTTATTACTTCACTTTAAAGCTACTGTATGTTTCTGCTTTTCGGCAAAAGCAAAAACGATCACTAATCCCTACATTGGAATATATTTAGATTGCGAATAAATAAAAAATTTGTTATTTTTGCACCATCTATGGAACTAACATTATCACCAACAGAAATAGAGGAACTTAGAAAGCTCCAACGCAACTTGCAAGGTCGCTCGGATTATGCCCGAGTTACCTGCATTTTGATGCTTTCTATGGGCAATACTCCTATTTTTGTTGCTGATTGCTTGGGTATAGATATTTCTACTACTTATCGTTATCGTTCCTTATATCTTGAAGGAGGACTAGATAAACTTCTTGAGAATCGTTATAAAGGTTATCAAGGTCTGCTTAATATTTTTCAAATAGAATCCTTAAAACAAGAGTTACGCACACATCTTTATACAGATGCAAAACAAGTATCTCAATGGGTTAAAGACACTTTTGAAGTTACCTATACTCCACAAGGAATGGCTGATTTACTTAACAGAATTGGCTAACTACACGACAAAAATTGATAAACATTGATTTTAAGACAGTTAATTCCTGAAATTAATATCCTTGATAGGTAATCCAAGCCGTATTTAAAGATACTTATGGCTCTACTGCCGTGTTTTATTATTCTAATAGCCTTTATGTTTGTATCAATATAATCACCTATCTTATAACACCAAACAAAAGCAAGCATTACCAATAAAACTAATTTCTTTATTCTATCCATCTGCGTTACATGGGTATCTTCGAGATTAAAACCACTGCTCTTAAAAGCTTTGAATAGTGTTTCTATTTGCCATCTCTTTGCATATTTTTCTAAAGATTCTTCAGGTTTATTGAAAGAAATGACAATACAAAACTCTATTTTATTGTCTTTTATTGTTTTCATTCCTGAAAGATAACAATATTCATCATTAATTACCATTATTCTATGGAAATGTCTTATCTCTCCAATCTTTAGATTGTTGAAATAATGCCATGCTTTGGATAATACTTGCTTCTTAGGGTCAAAAACCATGAAATTCTCTCTTATCCTAATGTGATAAGCTATCCCATTGTCATTTAAGAAAGCAATCCACTCCTTCCCTACAAATTCTCTATCTGCTAACAAACAATCAATACAATCGGAACCGAACCAACTTATGAAATCATTTATTAAGGCAATCCTTTCTGCTGTATTGGAGTTACCTCTCTTATCTAACATCTTGAACATTAATGGAAAAGCAATATTTTTATAACTTATCCCTAACATTAAGATATTGATATCTTTCCCTCCTAACTTCCAATTAGTCCTATCCATTACTAATATCAAGTTATTTTTCTCAGGTAATAAACTAAAAATAAGTTGAGCTATCCATCTCATAGGTAGGATTACATCTGCAAGAAAACGTTGAATCCGTCTATAATTACTTGAGGTAGCTGCTTTATTATCAAATCCTATTGATAACTTTTGAAAATTGACAGTCTTTACTTTGCATAAAGAACTGATTAACAAGCATATAAATTTAATTCTTGCTAAATTAAATTTGCCGGAAAAATACCCTTGGAATATAGATAATAAATTTGTACTTTTGTCTCCTGAGCTGATATTCTTTTTTAGAGTCATAATTGTGGTAGATTAGAAACTCTAATATAAAGAATTTCAGCTCTTTTGTCAAGTACCTTCTATATTGTTTTTTGTCATGTATTAAACTTATTGCTTTATAAATTCTTTCAATTAGAAAACTATTTCTTCAATAAAAAATGATAGTAATTTTGCCGCCAGAAAAATAAACCATAAAACATCATAAATATGTCATTCGTAGGAAAAAAATTCCCTAACATTGAGGTTAACGCTATGAGCGACCTTGGGGACACATTCAAAATAAACGTGCTTAACGAAGCCGTAAACAATAAAAAGAAAGTACTCCTTTTCTGGTATCCTAAAGACTTTACTTTCGTATGCCCTACTGAGCTACACGCTTTTCAAGAGGCTTTGGCTGAATTTGAAAAACGCAACGTGAAGGTTATCGGCGCTTCTTGCGATACTGCTGAAGTACACTTCGCTTGGCTAAATACCCCTAAAAACAATGGTGGTATTGAGGGTGTTACTTACCCTATCTTGGCTGATAGCAACCGCAACCTTGCTCGTACACTTGGTATCCTTGACTCTAACGAGGTATATGACGAAGTAGCTGACGCTTACCTTTTAGAAGGTGATGATGTTACTTTCCGCGCTACTTACCTCATAGACGAAACTGGTAAAGTATTCCACGAAAGCATCAACGATATGCCTCTAGGACGTAACGTAAAAGAATACCTTAGATTAGTAGATGCTTACACCCACGTACAACAACACGGTGAAGTATGCCCTGCTAACTGGGAAGAAGGTAAAGATGCCATGAATGCTGACCGCAAAGGAGTTGCTAGCTATTTAGCATCGCACTAATTATAATTTTTCATAATAACTTAATCATTGTAAACCTATCTATTTGCACTGACTAAAAGACTCACTCAATTAAAATTTATCAGTATGACAGAACTAACCCAAGATAACTTGCAAGAAGTAGTAGCTGCTAATCCGCTTGTATTCGTACAATTTGGCGCTGGATGGTGCGGCAATTGCAAAATAATGAAACCAAAGTTTAAAAAGTACGCTAGCGAAACCGCTAATGCTACTTTCGTATATGTAGATGCTGAGGCGTTTACAGAATCGCGCAAACTGGCTAAAGTGGATAACCTACCTACTTTTGCGGCTTTCAAAAATGGTGCTTTGGTAAACCAAGTGCAAACTAATAAAGCCGAAATATTAAAGCAATTTATAGATGAGATTACCGGTAATTAAACACATCGTTCAGTTTATTGAAACCAACGATCAGGATTATGTGAATGAGACGGTAGAGACTCTCGAAAATCTCATAGAATGTGAGCAACTCAAAGATGAGGAGCTTGACGTAATAGGTGAATTGCTCTCTAATTTCTACGGAGCCATTGAGGTGGATAATATGATAAAAGCCGGCACTCCGCAGAAAGAAGCCCTAAACAGCTTTATGAAGCGCGTAGTAGGGTCGATTGACAAGTAAATTATTATTATTTCACTAACTAAGAACGAAAAAGCCATAGCCTAAAGCTGTGGCTTTTTTAATGGTTAATTTTTGAGCTGTTTGGGATTGATGCCGTATTTGCGCTTGAAGGCTGTTGAGAAATGCGACAGATAGTCGTAGCCACAAGCGAGGGCGACCTCGCTGATGGTCTTATCGGTATGGAGGAGTAGCTGGCGCGCTAAGGTCATCTTATACTCGTATAAATAACCAAAGACGGTATTGCCAAACACTTCTTTAAATCCGTAGCACAGCTTCTTTTCGTTAATACCTACTGCACGAGCTAAATCGGTAATAGAGGGGGTGGCATCTAATTGTGCTATAAGGCGGTCGCGCACTTCGTACATCTTCTGTACATCGGTTTGGGTCTTGCAATACTGGCAATTTTGGCTCTGCTGTTGTTCGTATTGATAGAGCTGCAAGAGGAGAAGTTCTTGTACCTTGAGTTCGGCATAAGGGCGGGAAGCCTTGCCCAATAAGGAGGCTTGCTGCAATTGGCTTAGCGCTGTTTGCATAGCAAAAGTAGTAGGCAGAGCATAGTCGGGTGAAAGGATAAAGTTGCCGCTGCGCTGGTAACGCTCATACCAACTCATAAAGGTTTCGGGGTACTGAGTAGCTATCTGCTCAAACTGCTCGGCACTAATGGCTAAGGTAATGACCTCTATAGTATCGTCTTTATGCAAAAAGTCTTTGCCTGTGCATTCTTCACGTCCGAAAAAGATATTATGCGTTCCTGCCTTGGCAGTGGAAATAGATTTATCTACCTCTATCTGAATGCCTTTGTGGGTTTGGGTTACAAAATAGAGGCGCAAAGAAGGGATATCCATACGTCCTTCGAAAGTAGCCTCTTGTTTTACTTGCGCTTGCCAACGGTAGTAAGTATGATGCCCTAAGGCTTGTTGCTCTAACTGAAAATGAGCTATTTGCTCGCTTACCCCTTCGTAATAAGTAAGTATTTCTTCTTCATTGGTTATCAACGGTAATGTTACTTCATTTATCATAGCCATTCAAATTAAAATCTTTGCTAATAAGATTAAAGTCTCGCGTGTGTTTTTGCTGTACTTTTGCCTTCAGAAACTCATTGTTTAGAACAAAAGTAAATAATCTATACCAAACAAGCAAATTTATGAACAGATTTTTTTATTTATTACTGTTAATTTCTGCTTCAGTATCGGCTCAGAATACGTATAAACTCATCGGTACCATTACTGACAAAAGTACGGGTATCGGCTTGCCACAAGCTACTGTTTACATTAAAGAATTGAAGAAAGGGAGTATTGCTAATGCTAATGGAGAGTATGAGTTGGCTGGCTTGCCAAAAGGTAATTATACCATCATATTCAGTTACTTAGGTTATCAGACTGCTACTAAAAAAGTAAGCACCGGTCAACAAACACGCATAGACATATCATTAAAAGAGCAAGCTGAGCAAATAAGCGAAGTAATAGTATCGGCAAAGACTATAGCACACCAAAAAAAAGAAGAGAGTATGCCTATCACGGTAATTGATATGAGCAATATGCGGGGTACGGTGAGCAATGTGCAAGATATCCTCGCCAAGACGGTAGGCATCACTCTGCGGACTTCTGGAGGGGTAGGTAGTAGTTCGCGTATTTCGGTACGAGGCTTAGAGGGCAAGCGCATTGGCTTTTTTATAGATGAATTGCCAATGACTGAGCAGACCGATTATTTAGACATCAATGATATTCCGGTAGATATGATAGACCGCATTGAGATTTACAAAGGTGTGGTACCTGCCCGCTTTGGAGGATCGTCTTTGGGAGGAGCTATCAATATCGTCATTCGCGAGTACCCCGATAAATATGCCGACCTCAGCTATGGTTATGAGAGTTTCAATACCCATAAAGTACAAGGAGTTTTTAAACGCAACCTAAAAGAACGCGGATATACCTTAGGTATCGGGGGTGGTTATACTACTTCTGATAATAACTATACTTTTGACTCGCCCTACCGCAAGGGATTGCGCATCACTCGCAACCACGATAAGTATCGCAAATACCTGATAGGAGGTGGATTTACCGCTAAAAAATGGTGGTTTGACAAGGTAGAGTTTGAGCCCGTATTGGTGAAGACCTACAAAGAAGTGCAAGGTATAGAGTACGACATACGCGAAGCCTATAGCGAATCGCTAATGGCAGGTTTGGCTAACAAATTCACCAAAGACAATTTCCTTACCGAAGGGCTTAACCTTGATATGTTCAACGGATTGGTACTCACCCAAATGAATTTTATCGATAAAGCTACTCGTCGCTATGAATGGGACGGTACCTCCTACCCTACCCCTTCGCGCTATGGTGGTGAGGCGGGGTATAACTTCCCTTCGGACTCTGACGACCAAAAACTCTCCTTCATCAACAAAACGAACTTAGAGTATATCATAAACGAACGTCATTCTTTTAACTTCAACAGTGTGCTCTCTATAGCAGAAGGTACCCCTAAAGATGAGCTGAAGACGCGCAGCTTAGGCAAGCAGGTGAATTTTGATTCGCATATGCACAGCTGGGTGAGTGGTCTTACCTATGACCTGCGGTCGCTTAATGATGTATTTCTGAATTCGCTCACCTTGCGCTACTACCAATACACTATGCATACCCAAATGGCACCGCTGTTTGTACCTGGTAAGTATGATGTAGATGTACACAAGAGCAATTGGGGAGTGAACAACGCCTTGCGCTATCGGTTTTTGCCCTCGCTAATGGGTAAGCTATCGGCAGGTTATGAGGTGCGTATCCCTTCAGAAACAGAGCTTTTGGGAGATGGTATTAGTGTAGTGCCCAGTGCTGACCTATTGCCTGAACGCAACACCAGCGCGAATATAGGGGTTCTGTTTGACCTAACCGGCAAACACCGCAGCAATGCGCAGATAGAAATGAACTTCTTTTATATGTATCTGCAAGATATGATACGCTACACCTCTGGACTGATAGGGGCACAGTATCAGAATTTTGGGGAGATGCGCACTCTAGGTATGGAGTTTGAAGCTAAAGCCGATGTGCTACCCTCGCTCTACGCCTATGTGAATACTACCTACCAAGACCTACGCGATACTCGCGATTACGAGCCGGCTAGTACCGTGCCCAACCCTACCAAAGGCAAGCGTATGCCCAACATACCCTACCTGATGGCAAATGCAGGGGTAGAGTTTCACCGCGAAAACCTTTTTGGCGGCAGCGGTCAGAATACGCGTCTGTTTGCCGATGTAGCTTTCGTAGAAGAATATTTTTACGATTTTGAAATGACCCAGTTGCAGAAACGCCGTATACCGCGCAGCACTACTCTTGATATAGGCTTTGAACACAGTTTTCTGAACAACAAACTTTTTATATCGGGTAAATTGCGCAATGTAACGAATGAAAAGACTTTATCAGAATTTAACCGTCCGCTCCCTGGAATCAATGGGGGAGTGAAGATTAGAGTTATATTCTAAAAACGCAATTAATAACAAAAACATATAAAACCATGAAAAAATCAATCTTAACCTTGTGCTCATTAGCACTCATCGCTGTGTCTTGCAAAAAAGAAGACACTCCCGAAACTATCCTTAAAGGAGGAATGGGTAACTACCTCCTCGAAACCTCATTAACCAATGATGGTATGAGTGGTAGCTCATACTTACAGCTTTTCGGCTCGCTGTCGGGCACTATTGATAATAGCTTGGCAGAGCAGGTAGAGTTTGGTAGCTCTGTTCAGGTAGAAGGTAATAACATCTACCTATTCGATACTATCAAAAGTACCGGAGGCGTAATCCTTTATACCTACGACCCCTCTACCAAACGCTTTACTAAAAAAGCTAACCTATCGACACCTGCTAACTCAATGGTAGGAAACCTAACCATCGTTAGTCCTACCAAAGCATATCTACCTCTGTACGGTATAGGCGTTGTGTGGATTATCAACCCACAAACTTTGGAAAAGAAAGGTGAAATAAGTCTTACTAAATACGCTCACGGCGATACCAGTCCCGACCCTGCTATGGGTATACTACACAACGGTAAATACTACCTAAGCCTTACCCAAATAAACCCAGGTGGTGGTTGGCAACCTTACGCTGACTACCTACAATGTGATGTGGCTATCATCAACCCACAAACAGACGTAGTAGAAAAAGTAATTTCTGAAACTACTTCAGGACTTACTTTCCCTACACGCCCTATGGCTCAGTGTAGAGGAATGATGTTCGTTACCGAAACAAAAGACCTGTATATAGCTACTGTAGGATATTTTGGCTTCAACCCTGCTAATAAAAAAAGTGGATTTATATGCATACCAAATGCTAACACTGTATCGGAAACAGAATTTGATACTGCCAAAACGTGGGATATATCTACCACCACTATTGAAGGTACTACCTATAAACCCGCTTGCGTACTTAACGCACAGTATATGGGTAGCGGCAAAGTAGCTGCTTATGTAGGTATTTCTGAACTCTATACGGCAAACCCTTATACTGCCAAAAGCTCGATGGCTGTTATTATAGACCTTAATGCTAAAACTATTAAGCAAATAGAAGGCATACCTCTTACCGATGGGTATAGTGTATTCATCAGCAAGTACAAGGATAAAGCTGTATTTGCTGCCTTTGGTACTGATAAACGCGGACTATTTTTGTACGACCCCGCTACTGGTACAATAGAGCAAATACTAACCACTGTAGGCAACCCAGCGTTCTTTCACGAGTTCTAACTCTCGAAATCAGGCCTGTTTGACACGTTCGACAGGCCTTGATTCTAATTCGTAAGCTTTATGAACAAAATACCTGAAACAATGCTCATCACTTTATGGGCAAAAGCAACCGAATTATAGTCAAACAAATTTAGATTGCGAATAAATAAAAGATTTATTATCTTTGCACTGTCTATGGAACTAACATTATCACCAACAGAAATAGAGGAACTTAGAAAGCTCCAACGCAACTTGCAAGGTCGCTCGGATTATGCCCGAGTTACCTGCATTTTGATAAATTCGCAAACCATTTCTTTTTGACTATAGAAATTGACAAAAAAGCTTAATATTACTCACTCATCAATGCGTATTCCAGCTGATATTTTAGCTATTATTGATGTAGTGGAAGACCCTTATATTCGGAGATTATAGGCTTCGTTACGCAGAGTGTAAAATAAAAATGTTTCTAATTATTTTTGAAGTTTCTTTGTAAAATCGCAAATTATTACTATCTTTGCAGAAAACCATATTATTATGAACGAAAAAAGAAATATCAAGCAAAAAATTAATTTGCTTATAGGTTCCATAGGAGCCTTTATAGGAGTGGCTGTATTTGTAGCCTATATTCCTCAAATTATGGCCAACTTAGAGGGGCACAAAGCACAACCTTGGCAACCTTTGTTTGCAGCTGGGTCTTGTCTTATCTGGGTGGTGTATGGCTGGACAAAAGAGCCTAAGCCAGATTATATTCTCATTATCCCCAATTTGGTAGGGGTAGTTTTAGGATTCTTAACTTTTATTACTTCACTTTAAAGCTACTGTATGTTTCTGCTTTTTCGGCAAAAGCAAAAACGATCACTAATCCCTACATTGGAATATATTTAGATTGCGAATAAATAAAAGATTTATTATCTTTGCACTGTCTATGGAACTAACATTATCACCAACAGAAATAGAGGAACTTAGAAAGCTCCAACGCAACTTGCAAGGTCGCTGGATTATGCCCGAGTTACCTGCATTTTGATGCTTTCTATGGGCAATACTCCTATTTTTGTTGCTGATTGCTTGGGTATAGATATTTCTACTACTTATCGTTATCGTTCCTTATATCTTGAAGGAGGACTAGATAAACTTCTTGAGAATCGTTATAAAGGTTATCAAGGTCTGCTTAATATTTTTCAAATAGAATCCTTAAAACAAGAGTTACGCACACATCTTTATACAGATGCAAAACAAGTATCTCAATGGGTTAAAGACACTTTTGAAGTTACCTATACTCCACAAGGAATGGCTGATTTACTTAACAGAATTGGTTTTTCCTACAAGAAAACAACCGAAGTGCCTTGTGAGGCGGATCCTTTAAAACAAAAACTATTTGCTGAAGCGCTCTCTAAAATTCTTCAAGAAAAGGAAGAAGGGGATGTGGTGTATTTTGCCGATGGTGTTCATCCTACGCACAACAGCCGTTCCACTTATGCTTGGATAGAGAAAGGTAAAGAGTTTCAACAACCAACAGTTAGTGGACGTGATAGAGTGAATATCAATGGTTTGCTTAATGCTTATGATGTTACAGATGTAATAGCTCTTGATTGTGAATGCGTTAATGCAGAATCAACAAAAGAACTTTACGAATTAGCTCTTAAAAAGCATCCAAACGCTAAAAATATTTATATTATATCCGATAATGCTCGCTATTATCACAATAAAGAGCTTCAAAACTGGGTAGAAGATAATAGAATCAAGCAAATTTTCTTGCCTCCATACTCTCCGAACCTCAATTTAATAGAGCACTTGTGGAAATTCTTACGAAAAAAAGTAATCAATACGGGTTTCTATCGGAACAAGACAGAATTCCGAGATGCTATAAGGAATTTCTTTGATAATATACATACTTATAAAAAGGAGTTAGAGTCACTTCTAACTCTCAATTTCCGTTTGATAAATTCGCAAACCATTTCTTTTTGACTATAAATTTGTCGCACTAATCCGGACAAGTCAGGAGTTTTATTCCTAACCAAATGGCTACCCCTAAGGTTTGTATACCACAGGAATAGAAGAATGCTTCTCCTATTTCATATAAATGATGTCTTTCAATCCATTCACCATCTTTTAAAAAACTGAAAACTATAGCGCCTATATTTACGGAAATAAAGGTGAGTACAAAAAATAGAAGAACACCTATTATTGGGTTTTTAGAAGTGAGTTTTATGTGCTTTTCTATGATTTTAGCTATTAAGAAAGAGGGAATTACTCCTGCAAGTAGGGGGATAAAGATGATTCCTATAATTGAACCAGCTGCATCTGTTCCGCCATAGATTGTTCCTAATATATATACTGAAATAACAACAACTATAGTCTCTATTATAATTGCCTTGCAAAGTAATGAAGAGGTATGAGGCATAATTTTAATGACGAATTACGAATGATGAGTGCAAAAGTAGTAAATAATTTTCTAATAAAAAAATCCCCACTGATAGATTTTTCTTTCAGTGAGGATTTTCATTTTTACTCAGGGGCGGAATAGGTTACGATATCTATATCGATGCCGTTAGGATCTACAATGGCAAAATGGCGGTCGCCCCAAGGCTCTTATTAGAAATCCTTGCTCTCAGCTAATTTCTCGGTGATAATACCTGCGTTTAATTTCATTCTGATAATATATTTGTTATTCGGGGGCAAAAGTACCGCAAGCGCAGGGAATACGATTGTAAAAAACGGACATTCTTCAGCCTAACACCTTACTCGGGGTATCGCCATAGAATGTTTTAAACGATTTGATAAAGTGGGCTTGGTCGTAATAGGTGTCTAAAAAAGAATGGTTGTGATAGGCTTTTGTACTTAGTATATGCTGAAAGCGCACAATATTGCTAAAAGCTTTAGGACTATCGCCTATGTAGTAGTCGAAAAGGCGGCGCAACTGTCGGGTACTGATACCGGTATCTAACTGACTGATGTGTATGCTCCCTTTGCTTTGCAATATCTGCAAAAGGGCGGAGAAAAAGCGGTTGTCCGTCTGCAAAGGGCGTTGTGATAGGTGGCGAAGAAAATAGTTGTCCAAGTGCTGTGCAATGGCAGCTAACGAAAGGGGAATTTCCAACTGCTGAGCAATATAAGTAGCCAGTGCAGGCAGTACCTCGCGCAAGGGTATTTCTTGTGCGCTGATTTCAAAAGCATCCTGACCGAAAAGTAGCGGAAAGGCACTAGGCAAAAAGCGAACCCCCACATAATGAAAAGCCCCCGTTATAAGAATCTCTACATACGTATTGCAATAGCCCATAAGGGAACTCATCTGTGGGGCGTTGCATTCAAAAAACAGGTCGATGCAGCCATCGGCAACTACTCGGTAGCAAAAAGGCGTGTTACGCGGAGGTGATTTCAGTTCCCAATAGCAATAAATAAACGAACGCAAAGCCTCACACGGAAGAAACTCGGTATAAGTAACCTCTTTTTCTTCCGCAGGAATAACGGATTGCATAGGGTGATAATAGGAACGAAGCGATAAGTGCACAAGCTGCGGTATTGATTAGCGTTTCAAAGAGTAATTAACTTTGGCAAACTTTAAGAGTTTGCCAAAGTGTGTGGCGCAAAAGGGGAAGCGTAAAACAGCTATTTCTTCAAACGTTTGAACACAAAACGGGTGATAAAAAGCCCTGTAGAATCTTCTTTGCCTGAATTGCTTTCTACACCACTGGTAACGAAGGCTAGTTCCCAGCCTTCTTCGCTCATCGCATTGAGTTTGGAAGTGATAAGGGCATCGTTGGCAGCGATATTTTGGAAGCGAATCCCCGCAATATTGAAAAAGTTCAGCAACTTGGTTTCGTCAAAGCCTTTTACGCGAATCTCATCGCGGTCGCTTTTATTGCGCTCATCGCCTTCTTCGGAGCGGGTAGTGGTAAAATCTTTGTAATTGCGCTCTTCATTAGTCGAAATCAAGCGTGAACGCCCCATACCAGAAGGCACTACCGATTCTACTGCTGTTACGACCTTAAATTCATAGGTCTGTGCTGTTGCTGCAAAGCCCACAAGGGCTAAACAGAATAAAAAAATGTTTTTCATAGAAATTGTATTTATTAATTCTTCACGCAAAGATACAACAAATGAGCAAATGAGCAAAATTGTAACTAAGGAAGAGCAAGGATAACATAACTCAGTTTCGACTCAATATTAAGCAAACTTTTAAGCATTAATCATTATCCATTAAACATTATTTTGTATCTTTGCAGCAATTATTCAAAAAAATATATTTATGAAGAAGCGATTTTTCTTACTAATGGTATGGGTATTGATAAGTAGTGGTACTTTGATAGCACAAGAAACCTCAAGCGATACCAATGCACAACAACGGTATCAAAAAGGGTTGGGACTATCTGTGCGAAAGCTTTATCAGCCTGCTCAGCTTATCTTTAGGGAAACGATGAACAATGGTTCTGATAAAACGATACGCACTCAAAGTGAATATTATGTGGCTACAATCGCTGCTATTTTGGGACAAAAGGGGGCTGAAACTTTGGTAAATAAGTTTATTACAAGCCACCCCGAGTCGCCACTAAGTGCCGATGCTTATTTGCAAATGGCAAACCTTTATTACGAACAAGGAAATTATACAGAAGCCTTAGAATGGTATGCCTCTGTAGACCCACTCAGGCTAAATAGTGCCGAAAAAGAAAAATTAAACTTCCAAAAGGGATATGCTCTTTTTACATTGGACAAACAAAGCGAATCGCGCTCACACTTTGAGGCGGTGCAAAACAGTAGCACTTACGGCAACGATGCTAAATACTACTTGGGCTATATGGCTTACGATGCCGATGACTACCAAAAAGCTGAAAAGCTATTTGGCGAACTAAGTGCTAACGATAGTGATAAGAATGTGAGCTATTTTCAGGCAAATATGTACTTCAGTCAGGCGTTGTACGATGACGCTATTGAGGAAGGCGAAAAACAACTCGCCAAAACAAAAAATGCACAAGAAATTTCGGAACTGCACAAAATTGTGGGTGAAAGTTACTTCAACCTTAAAAAATACCAAGAGGCTTTGCCTCACCTGATGTTGTACAAAGGCAAAAAAGGGAAACTTTCTAATACCGACTATTATTATATGGGGTATGCGTTCTACAAAAACAACGATTACGAGGGAGCTATCTCGCAATTTAACAAGATTATAGACGGGAATGATGAAGTAGCCCAAAATGCTTACTACCACTTGGCAGAATGCTACCTAAAAACCAATAAAAAGCAAGAGGCTCTAAACGCTTTTAGAAATGCTTCGCAAATGGCTTTTGACGAGCAAATAAAAAAAGATGCTTACCTAAACTACGCTCGCTTGAGCTATGAAATAGGAAATGCTTATGAAGCAGTGCCTTCGGTACTAATGGGCTATGCCAAAGCTTATCCTAAAGACAACAAGGAAGAAATACAATCGCTACTAGTAGATTCGTATATCTCATCGGGCAACTATGAGGCTGCAATAAGTATATTAGAAAAATCAACCGATGCAAAGGATAAGGAGCTTTACAAAAAAGTAGCTTTCTACAGGGGTGCGGAACTGTTCAACGATCAGCAATACACCGAAGCTCTTAAGTATTTGGAACGTGCTATTACCGATAACAGCACTATCTCGGCTCGTGCGGCTTACTGGGCTGGTGAAAGTGCTTATCAGCTAAAAAACTTCAGCAAAGCTACAACATTCTTCGACAAATTCTTAGCAAATCCTTCGGCAACAAAAACTGATGAATACAGCAAGGTGTATTACAGCTTGGCTTATAGCTATTTCAACCAACACCAATACGCTAATGCTATCACAAACTTTGAAAATTATTTGAAACAAAGCCCTAAAGATGAGGCTTGGAAACAAGATGCAATGTTGCGATTGGCAGATTCGTATTTTGTAACCGGTAAGTACTGGCCTGCAATGGAGGGCTACAACAAACTGATAGAAGCAAAAACCGAGAATCAGGATTACGCTGCATACCAAAAGGCTATTAGCTATGGTTTTGTAGACCGTGCTAATAACAAAATTGAGGAGTTGGAAAAGTTTATAAAAAACTACCCCGACTCAAACTTGCGCCCCAATGCGCTATACGAATTGGGTAGTACCTACGTAACGCAAGGAAATATGTCCAAAGGTATGGAATATTACGAGCAGCTTTCTACAAACTACAAAGGAAATGTATTAGTGCCTCGTGTGCTATTACGACAAGGATTGGTGTACTATAGCAGAGGTGAAGAGCAAAAAGCCTTACAACTATTCAAAACAATTGCTAAAGATTACCCCAATACAAATGAGGCTTCGCAGGCGGTGGCTTCGGCAAAGATGATTTATGTAGATATGGGTCAGGTGAATGAATATGCCGCTTGGGCAAAGAGCTTGGGCTATGTAGAGGTTACCAATTTGGAACTTGAAGCAGCCACTTACGAATCGGCAGAACGACAATATTTGCAAAACAACTTAGATGAGGCTATTGCTGGTTTTGAAAAATACATCAAACAGTACCCTAACGGAATGAGACGTACCAATGCCGAATTTTACTTGGCGCAATCGTACTTCAACAAGGGTAACAAAGCCAACGCTCTCACTTATTTTGAGAAAGTGTACAAGAGTAGTTCTAACGACTTCAGCGAACAATCATTGGTGCGCGTGTGCCAAATACTATTAGATGCCGGCAGCTACCTAAAGGCTAAACCTTACTTGGAAGAGCTTGAAAAAAGAGCGACTATCAGCCAAAACCGCACCTTTGCTCGCAGTAACCTAATGCGTGTGTGCTATAACGAAAATCTATATGACAAGGCTAACGAATATGCCAACAAGGTATTAGCCGACAAGCAAATAGATGAGCGCGTAAAGGCTGATGCTTATGTGGTATTGGCTCGTACTTACTTCAAAAAAGGCGATGATGCTCAGGCTCGTAAATACTACAAAGAGGTGGAAAAAACAGGCACCGAAAACAAGAACGTGGCTGCAGAAGCCTTGTATTACGATGCTTATTACAAAAATAAAGATAAAGATTACAAAGCCTCTAACGAAGTAGTGCAACGAATTGCTAAAGACTATGGGGCACAAAAAGAATACGCTGCCAAAAGCCTTATCGTGATGGCTAAGAACTTTTATGGGCAAAAAGACAGCTATCAGGCTACTTATGTACTTGAAAGCGTAGCAAAAAGCTTTAAAGATATGCCCGAAATAGTAGCTGAAGCTAAAAAAGAATTGGCTGCCATAAAAGCCGAAACAGCCAAAACTAACTCATCGGTAAAGCAATAGGATTAATTTTATAACCATAAGAACAAAATAATAATGACTAATTATAGAATATATATCTGCTTGTGGGCTCTGGCACTCCCTATGATACTAAGTGCGCAAAGCCGAAAGGACAGCCTAACAACAAAGGTGGTGGATGTGGTAAAATCATATGCCCCTACTATAGCCGACGCTTATAAAAAACGTGATGAAGTAAAAATAAAAAACGACTCTATCACGGTGAAAAAGAAGACGATAAAGTATACTTTCAACTCGGTGCCTGTAGCTTCTACCTTTGTGCCTGAAAAAGGAAAAGCTGCCCCTATAGAAAAACGCACTGTTCGCGAGGATTACCTAAACTCATATATAGGTGCAGGGCTAGGGTTGCTAAATACGCTAATGGGCGAGGCTAACATTACCTACGACTTGAACGAAAATAGTAAGATTTCGTTAGTAGCCGACCATTTGTCGAGCAACGGCGATGTGCCTGACGCTTTGCCTGAAACGAACTATGCCAATACCAAAGGTACGCTGGGCTATAACTACCAAAATGAAGCGCTTATTTGGGGCATCAACGGCTACCTTGGCAGGCGAATGCACAACTACTACGGCATACGCCCTGATGTGTTCAGCAAAACGTTCCTGATAGATAAAATAAGCGATATGCAGCAGGCTTACACTAACTATGGGGGTAACGCCTATTTGCAATGGGCAAATCCTTACTTCAAAGGGTTCGACTTCTCGGTAGATGCACTTTCGGATAGCTTTAATAGCCAAGAGGTAAACCTAAAAGTAAAACCTTCGTTTGAAGTGCCACTCATTGATGGGCAACAGGTGCAAGGAAAATTGCTATTTGACTATTACGAAGGAAACTTTACAAGGCAAGATAACTTTGTGAATGAGATTAAAAACCGCTGGATGCTCTTTGGGGTACAACCTGCTTATCACCTAAAAGCAGGGAACTTATCAGCCAAATTGGGAGTTTCTATGCTATACGTAGATGCCAACCAAACTGATGATGACAAATTTAAGGCTTACCCCGATGTGGAAGCCTCGTACGCTCTCACCCCCGATGCGATACTACACGGGGGCATAAAAGGAACAATGCAGCAAAATACACTATCCAAACTAAGCGAGCGCAATCCTTATTTAGCCCCAATGCTGGAACTGAAACCTACCAATGTGCAAGCTGATGCCTTTGTGGGCATTAATGGCAAGGTGGCTACGGGCTTGCAATACCGCGTGCAGGGTAGCTATAGGCTGAGCAAAGAAAAACCGCTCATCACTACTTTTACCGAACGCCCTATAGACCCCAACAATCCTCTGCCTTACCAATACTACAACGCTTTTGGGGTAGTGTATGACAGGGTAAGCGAAATTGAAGGAAAAGTAGCTATGGAAGGTAACCTAAAAGAGTTCTTTTTCTTTACTTTGGAAGGCAAATACAACTATTACAAGGCTGATAACCAATATGAGCACATTGCTTGGAATTTGCCACAAATACAGGTGTCGTTATACAGCGATTTTAAAATATTGCCTAACTTATTTGCAGGGATTGACATTTTCTATATAGGCAATCGCTACGACTTGGATTACCTAATAGGCACTATTGAGCCTAAAAAAATCACGCTAAATGGTTATATAGATGTAAATCTGCACGCCGACTATACGCTGAACAAGCACTTCCAGCTATTTGCGAAAGCCAATAATTTGAGTGCTAAAAACCACGAATTGTGGGCTTATTACCATTCGCAAGGCTTACAGATATACGGGGGCTTACGCTTTTTGTTCGGACTTGGAAAGAAATAAGCCGCAATCTATAACGAACGATTATATACTAAATACTATGGAAATTACATTAAGCCGTGTATATAACGAGCAAGATGACAGCGATAGTTTTCGCGTTCTTGCTGATAGGCTTTGGCCTCGTGGCATCAAAAAAGAGGCTTTGGCATTAGACCTTTGGGCGAAAGATATTGCCCCCTCTACTCTACTGAGGCAGCGTTATCACCAAGACAACGATTACGAAGCCTTTAAAAAAGACTACAGCGAAGAGTTGGCTACCAATGCTGCCTTTGCTCCTTTTTGCGAACAACTAAAAGCACATAAAAAAATCACCTTGCTCACTGCGAGCAAGGTGATTGATAAAAGTGCGTTGCCTATTCTTATGCAGGCTATTAAAAATTATTGTTGTTTATAGTTCTTATTTTCGTACTATCTTATAAGTACCTTTGTTTTCTATATTGAAAGAGAACACTATATCATAAGTACCTGCAGGTAGTTTAATATTTTTACCACCAGCTTTGGCAGCACCTTCTAAGTTGGTGGTATCGTCATCGGCATCAACACCTATATTCACGCTCCACGAACTATTTAAACGAATTTTAACACCACTTTCTTGAGTTAACACCATATCTTTCAACACCCAAGTATTGGTATTGCCGTCATAGGTCATAGGCTTATCAGGAAGTATAGTGCCGTTATGAAGTGGATTTCCCCAATTGTTAAAATCACCTACAAGCCCCCAAGAATAAGGTGTGTTCATCTGATAAGTATTATCTTTTGGATTGAAAATCACCTGATAAGTACCTGCTAAGTATGTTTTAACCTTTTTATTGATATTATCATCCCCTGCAGTTACTACTCCATCATTTTGGTCATCACCCAAAGAACCATCCCATTTCTTATTTTTCACAAATTTAAACTCTCTTCCTTCAGGATTACCTCCAGGAAGTGTGATGTAAGTAGCCAACTTATCTCCTTCGTAATTCCAGAAAGGAATACCTCTATCTTCTTTCCATCCGCCTTCAGTAAATGCACCTACCACGCTCCATTCACTAGGTTTAAGCGCATCGGGGTAAGGAGTAATGGTAAGAGATTGCTCAGAAACCAAACTTCGCTGGTCACTAAGGAGTGCTTTTACAAGTACTTTGATCCTAGTAGCTTCTTCTGGTGCCAAACCTATAGCTAAAGCATAATCGTTAAGCTCTTTACCCTTGATTTCCAAAGGAGAGTGTTCTACTGAAAGTACTTTTGTTTTATCACCATTTACAAACTCTAACGAATAGGATTTCTTTAATAGGATATTAAAGTTCTTAGTCTCCCATTTTACAGTAAGTGCAGTTGTATTCGATTGCGTTTTTTCAAGCACTACTGATGAGGCTGATAGCTCTGAAACTACTTTAGCATCCGCATTTAGTATTGCTTTTTCTTCGTCTTTCTCGCAAGCCACCCATAAGGTAAGCCCCGATAGCAATAATATTGATTTTAAAATATTTTTCATAGTATTCTCTTTATTAATTGTAGCCTGGGTTTTGTTGTAAGTTACTATTTGCACTACGCGCATCATCGGGGATAGGGAATATATTGCGGAATGCAGGTACTGCTACCCCTGAAATTGCTCCTCCTTTAAACGACCATAAGTAGCTATTGGTAGTAAACTTATCATAGCGGATAAGGTCGGTACGGCGAAGCCCTTCCCAGTAAAGCTCACGAGCACGCTCATCTAAGATAAAATCTAAAGTAAGCTGAGTATCAGTTATATTGCCTGAAGCATTGCCATAGGCACGAGTGCGCAGCTGATTGATGTAATCTAAAGCAGTAGCCCTATCGCCTCCTGTACCACCACGTAGTACTGCTTCTGCATAAGTAAGATACACTTCGGCTAAACGAATAATAGGCAAATCAGTATCTGCAAATTCCTTAGCAGGGTCTTTCCCTGGTTGACCTTGAGAGGTTATATTTTTAAACTTAGTTACTGCATAACCTGATTTTTGAAAATTAGTAAGATTTTGTGATTCAAAACTTTGTCCATCGGTATGGAACATAGCGCGCTTATCCTTCCAAGAGGTAGGTTCGCTTTTAGAATTTCTATCTTGTACTTCAAATTTATTTACAAACTCTTTGGTGGTAGTTGTTCCATTCCAGCCTCCATTCATTCCTAAGGCTGCTGCAGGCACAGTACCCCCGATAGCTGCGTGGATGAGAAAAGTAGCACTACTATACGACTTAGTATTTAAACCATCACAACTAACCACAAATATAAATTCGTTTTGAGCATCATTGCGGTCGTTATCGGCAAGAAACAAATCGTCATAAGCAGTACCATTGTTATTGCGGTCGGTGGTGTGAAGACGATAACTTGTATTGATTACCTTTTTAGCATACGTAACACAATCGGTATAGCGTTCTACGCCTGTATATACTTTGGCATTCAAATACAAACGCGCTAATAAAGCCTGTGCAGCAGCAGCATCTACACGCCCATATTCATTACTCCCTGCAGCTTTTAGTTTAGTTTCCAAATCTTTTAGTTCACTTTCTACAAAGTTGAAAAGCTCTACCCTACTTTTTTGAAAAGGTTTCTCCTCAACACTTGATGAAGTTAGCAAAGGAGCTTTCCCAAAAGCGTCTATGAGGTTATAATAGGCATAAGCACGCAAGAAACGCGCTTCGGCTATATAATATTGTACTTCTCTATCAGCAGCCAAAGGCTGAGCATTATCAATAAACGAATTAGCAAACATTATCTGTTGTCCTAAACGATTGTAGTACATATTGATAAACTTATTAGAAGATGTCCAATCCATAGCGTGGAAAGAAAGCGCCCCTCCGTCAGTCCAAACAGTCATAGCCTCATCAGTACTAAACTCTTGTACATAAAACAAATTACGCAAATAACCATTTTCTCCTTCGTCTTCAGCATCAATGTCAGCAGCTCCGTGAGGTCCTTTTTGACCTGTGAGCGACATCGCCGCATAGATTTTAGTTAAAGCTCCTCTTGCTTCAGTTGCATTTTTGTACACTTCTATTTCGGTAACGCTATCTGGGTCTATAGGTTCTTGGTCTAAGTCTTTCATACAAGCACTAAGCGTAAGTGCCATTGTAAGCCCCAAAACGCTATGTATAATATATTTTTTCATCTGCATTTACTATTTAAAGTTAATATTAAGCCCTACCAAGTAGGTTTGTGGGCGAGGATAGAAATTATTATCTATACCTCCAAATACTTCAGGGTCTAAACCGCTGTATTTGGTAAGTGTCAGTACGTTTTGCACGGTACCATAAAGTCGGATGTACATCTTATCAGTACCTGGGAAAGTATATCCAAGAGTAACATTATCTACTTTGAAGAAGGATGCATTTTCCACATACAAATCGCTAAACCAAGAATGGTCGTCATGACGAACAAATCTTGTATCGTTATAATTAGCCTTTACGTTTGATAGTATATTATTAGCTGTTATTTCTGTAGATTGGTCTAAACGCGATTGGGTGTTGTTATATACATAGTTACCGATGTTGGCACGAGTAGTAATGTTCAAATCCCAATTTTTATAGGTAAGGTCGGTACCGAAGCCCATAGTTACAGGAGCAAAAGGCGATTTATAGAGGTAACGGTCTTTAGCATCAATCTTCCCATCATTATTTCTATCAACGAAAGTATTTTCTATAGGTTTTCCTTGCGCGTCATATACTTGTTGATATACATAAAAAGCACTAGGTGTATAACCCTCGCGATGCAGTTGTACTTTATTACCATTGCCTCCCTGAATACCACCTGTAGGTTGGTCGTCTGGCATACGTGTAATCTTGTTATCGTTATACGACACGTTGTAATTTAAGCTCCAGCGGATATTCTTTTCGGTATCGCGTATAGGAGTAACTGTAACACCAAATTCTACCCCTTTGTTTTCCATATCACCTACATTGGCATTTACGCGGTTTCGGAAGTTAGTAAAAGGGTCTATAGCTGTATTAGCTATCAAATCTTTAGTGATTTTTCTATATACATCTAAAGTACCTGTTATCAAGTTGTTGTACAGCGCAAAGTCGATACCAGCATTGAGGGTATTTCCTCGCTCCCAGCGAAGGTTTTTATTAGTAACCTCTGGGCGATAGTTTTGGTAAAAGCGATTGCCAAATTGGTATGAAGCCCCATCTTGGCTGCGTGTATAGTTTGTATATGAGATATAATCACCTAATCCATTTACGTTACCTACTTCGCCATAGCCAAAGCGCAATTTAAAGTCGTTTATTTTCTCGCTTTCTTTTAGGAATGTTTCATTTTTGATATTCCAAGCCAAAGCTACTGAAGGGAAGTAGCCCCAACGATTATTCTTTGATAATTTTGAAGAAGCATCAGCACGAAGAGTAGCTGTTAGCAAATATTTTTCTTTATAGCTATAGTTAGCACGACCAAAGAATGACATCAACACGTTGCGACTTTTATCAATAGTGTTAATATCTTTATTATCTGCCTTATTCACATAATAAGAATGATCCCATTTATTATCGTCAAACTCAAATGACTGGTAAGAGTGTCCCACCATTAGTCCTAAGCTGTGAGCTTCTTTAATATCTTTAGTATAGTTCAAATAAGCATCAAAAAGCTTATTAGTAGCCTTATTAGTATAAGTAGTTTTAGCACCATCAAAACCTGCGGTAGCGGTAGGCATACGATTATCGGTAACTTTATCACCATCAGCTTTGCTATAGTCAATACCAAAGTTTACGCTTGCGATAAGATCTTTAAAGAAAGGCAAGGTATAGTCGGCTTTTGCATTTCCTATAAAGCGGTATACTTTTGAAGTATCTTCAAGAAAAGCAAGCGATGCCATAGGATTGGTAGGAGCCAAATTATAACGATTTCTACTAGAAGGATCTATCCAAGTATGGTAATTGCCGTATTTAGCAGGCCCTCCAAATACCGACTGGGTAGGGTCGTAGGTTACTGCAGAGCCAATAGCATCTTTATTAGCAAAACGGTTTTGCATATAAGTACCATTGGCATTTAGTTCTAGTTTCAATGCTCTATCAAAGAAAGTAGGCGTTAAACTAACTTTAGCATTAGTACGCTTAAAGTTATCGGTGCGCAATACCCCATCGGCATACGAATGTCCTACTGATACGCGATAAGGCAGTGTTTTGTAAGCTCCTGAAAGGATAAGAGTACTATTGCTCATAGGAGCTGTTTGGTATATTTCTTTTTGCCAATTAGTATCAGCATTACCCAAAAGAGCTGTAGCTGAAGGATTGTTAAGGCTTTTTACTGTTTCGCGAAACTGATCAGCATTCATTACATCTACATACTTATTCACATCCTGAATAGCCATACTAGTATTAAAGCTGATTTTCAAATCTTGGTTCATTTTACCTTTTTTAGTAGTAATCATTACTACCCCATTAGCAGCACGCGAACCAAAAATAGCAGTAGATGAAGCATCTTTAAGCACTGTCATACTCTCGATATCTTCCGGATTGATAGAGTTGAAAATACTACGCGAACCTCCTACACCTCCATCGTTCATAGGTATCCCATCAACTACGATAAGTGGGTTAGACGACAACGACAACGAACCATTACCACGTACGCGGATATTTTGTCCTTCACCAGGAGCTCCACCACCACTGCTCATTTGCACCCCAGCTACTTTACCTTGTATTAGCTGGTCGGCATTTACGGCAGGAGCTTTGTTAAAATCCTTATCGGTAACCATATTTACCGAACCTGTAAGGTCTTTCTTTTTTGCAACCCCATAACCGATAACTACCACATCGTCTAACTGTTGCATTTCTTCTTGAAGCACCACATTCATCTGTGCCCCTTTCACTGTCACTTCTTGGTTTTTATACCCCAATGACGAGACTACAAGTACAACGCCTTTATTGGCTGTGAGCTCAAAGTTCCCATCAAAATCGGTAGCAGTACCGTGTGAGGTACCTTTCACCACAACGCTTGCTGCTGCCAAGGGCAAGCCTGAAGCGTCTTTCACTGTTCCTTTCACAGTGATTTGCTGTGCATAACCCATAAGGCTTGCACACAAGAAAAATACTACTCCATAAAGTAGCCTGTTCATTTTTACTTTCATACAAATAAAATTTGAAAAATTTGAAAATTTGAAAATTAGCAAATGTACATACCGCCCAATTAGTTTATTTGCTAATTTGTTCATTCGCTAATTTGCTAATTTGCTAATTCTTATAGCGTATCCACCTCCTTTAGCGGCTGTTAGCTTCAGCTTAGTTTTAGCATTTACTTTTTGCTTAGTAATTGTATATGCCTTCGGATTTTTCATATAATCAGCATCTTTAGCATCGGCATAGATAGTAGCTTCGTATTTTTTATCCTTATCTAAGAAGCTGAGCAACAATTCTGAAGCGTGTCCGCCCTCATAAGCAGTACAACCTATATACCAATCATCGCTGTGCTTGTCTTTACGCGCAATAGTGATGTAGCGACCAGGTTCAGCTTCTAAGTATTCGCTTTTTTGCCAGTCTACAGGTACATCTTTAATAAACTGAAAAGCATCGAGGAAGCGGTCGTAATTTTCAGGCAAATCGGCTGCCATTTGCAACGGACTGTACATTGTTACATACAACGCCAATTGCTTTGCTAAGGTACTGCGTATCTGACTATTATTGTTAGGATTTACGTATTTCATCTCGGTTTCGAAGATACCAGGGGTATAGTCCATAGGTCCCCCTTGCAAGCGGGTGAAAGGCAAAATAGTAGTGTGGAAAGGTTTGTTGCCTCCAAAAGCCTCGTATTCAGTACCGCGTGCAGACTCGTTGCCTATCATATTAGGATAAGTACGGCATAGACCCGTAGGGCGCACTGCCTCGTGAGCATTTACCATAATTTTGTATTTGGCAGCCTCTTTTATTGCATAAAGATAGTGATTAATTGTAGATTGGCTATAATGATGCTCTCCTATAGGCAAAATATCACCTACGTAACCACTTTTCACTGAGTTGTAACCATAATCTTTCATCAGTTGGTAAGCTTGGTGCAAGTGGCGTTCGTAGTTGCGAGTAGAACCAGAAGTTTCGTGGTGCATCATCAGTTTTACGCCTTTAGAATGCGCGTAGTCGTTAAGCCCTTTGAGGTCAAAGTCGGGATAAGGCGTTACAAAGTCAAACACGTAATCTTTGCGGTGCCCGAACCAGTCTTCCCATCCTATATTCCAGCCTTCTATAAGCACTTGGTCGAAGCCGTGTTTGGCAGCAAAATCAATATAAGCACGTACTTTTTGGTTATTAGCAGCGTGAGTTCCATTAGGTTTTACTTTGCTGTAATCTACCTCGTCCAATTTTATGGTAGGCAAGTCGTTGGTATAAGCCCAAGAGCTTTTGCCTGTAATCATTTCCCACCATACCCCTATATATTTCACGGGTTTTATCCAAGAAGTATCGGCAATAGCGCAAGGTTCATTGAGGTTGAGGATAAGGCGTGAAGCCAATATTTTGCGAGCATCATCGCTCACCATTATAGTACGCCAAGGAGTTTTGGTAGGCGTATAAAGATAGCCTTTGTCACCTTTAGCATCGGGGGTTAGCCACGATTGGAAGATAAAGTTTTTATCATCTAAATTGAGGTTCATCAGCGAGTAGTCTACCAATGCTGCTTCGTGGAGGTTGATATACAAGCCATCATTGGTTTTCATCATTAGCGAAGTTTGTACGCCTGTAGGCGAAAAAGCATACTGCGATACGTTTTCAGTAACCGCTTGTTTCATCAAGCCGCGTATTTCAGATAGCTTGCTTTCCATATAATCATACTCTTGGGTATCGTAATCACCGGGTATCCACCAAGCAGTATGGTCGCCTGCCATTGCAAATTGCGACAATTCTTCCTCTATCACAAAATAAGTAAGCTCTTTTTGTGTAGGGAACTCATAGCGGAAACCCACCCCTTCATCATACACGCGGAAGCGTATATTCATCAAGCGATTGGTTTTCTCTTGGCGTAGCTCTACCAAAAGTTCGTTGTAGTGGTTTAGAATTTCGCTTTCTTCGCCCCATACGGGTTTCCAAGTTTCTTTGAAAGTAGTTTTTTTGCTATTTACTACTTTGAAATCACCAGTAAGAGGGTCTGTTTCTTTTAGAAGGAACCCCAACGTACTCTCTTTTACTACCTCTTTTCCTTTATAGCTAACTTTATAGGTAGGAGTGCCATTAGCTGAAAGCGAAAAAGAGAGCTGTACATCACCGTTGGGAGAAGCTTGTTGTTGTGCCATTGTAAGCTGAAGCATCAAAAAGCTCAGCAATAAAATTATTCTTCTCATCTTTTTTCTTCTTTTTGTTTATTTGGTTGCGAAGTTACGATATTTTTCTTTATCTGCCAAATAATTTTATATATTTTTTAAGAAGAAAAACAATTGACTGATTTGCTAATTTGATAATTAGGAGATTACAAAATTCTGCTTTGTAATGTTGAAAAATAATTCTCTTACAAGGTAAGTAAAAGCAATTAATTATTAAGGCGAGTGGTGCGAATAGGCGTTTATACTTCGGCAATTCTTCGCTCTTCTTATATTGCTCTTATATCGTTTGTAGACAGAAATTTTTTCTATAAAAAAGAGAAAATTGTTTGTACATCAAAACACAAATTTAACTTTTGTTTAACTGCAAGTTTGGGGAATAAGCTGTACTTTTGCTGCAAATTTTATTGTAAAAATAAATCAATATGAAAAAAAGCATTTTTTTAGCAGCTTCTTTAGCTGTTTTAGCTTTTGCAAGTTGTAGTAAAAGCGATGACAACAAAAACAAAAACGATGTGCCTGCCAGCGATTATCAATTAAACGCAGACGGACTTACTTTAGTGAAATGGACAAACAGCAGCACCACTACTCTTGATATGCAAGCTGACAGCAAGCTGCAAAGAGTAAACACTATAGGATTTGAAGCCTTCAAAGGTTCAAATCTTACCTCTATTGTATTTCCTAATAGTTTGAAAGAAATAGGTGAAAGTGCTTTTGCAGGCACAAAACTTACAGGAGGTGTAAAGTTTAACACTACCTCTAATGTAGTTTTCGGCAAAGGAGCTTTCTATTTCTCAGATATAGAATCTGTACAATTGCCTTATACTACTGAAATTTCTAATAGTATGTTTTCTAATTGCTACCATCTAAAAGAAGTAACTTTTGGGAAAGTAGGGGTTATAAGTAAAGGTGCATTTCACTCTTGTCAGGCTCTTACACAAGTAGACTTAAGAGGCTCAGAAGTTAAGCAAATAGGCGAAGTAGCTTTTGCTAGCTGTAGAGCTCTTACTAAAGTATTCTTACCTGCTTCTGTAGAAAAGATTGATGACCTTGTTTTCGGATACTGTAGCGCATTGCAAAGCATTACTATTGATGCGCTCAACCCTCCTACTTTAGGTGATGATATCTTCTTTGGCTTGAATGCAGACCAAATCCCTAATATCTATGTACCTGCTATATCAGTAAATGATTATAAAACAGCCGCCAAATGGAGTACTTACGCTGCTAAAATACACCCTAAACCATAAACGGGCAGTCCCCAAAAAGTTTAAAACATAAAAAAACGAACAGTTTATAGCTGTTCGTTTTTTTTATATACTGCCATTAGCTGCTGATATACGGCTTCGTCAGTAAAATGCTGCGCGTGGGCATAGCCTTTCTCTATCATCTCTTCTCGCAAAACACGGTCGCTACTGATGCGCTGTATCGCCTCGCGTATCTCATCAGCTGCATTATCCAACGAAATGTAAATACTCCCTTCGCCCCCCGCTTCGGGGAAACAGCTGCCTTGTGTGGTTATTATAGGAACGCCCGAAAAGAGCGCCTCAATAATAGGAATACCAAACCCTTCAAATACCGAAGGATAACAAAACACCTCAGATAGCTGATAGATAATCGCCAATTCTTCCATCGTTACGCCTTTGAGGGCTTGCACTCTGTGTTCCATATGGTGCTGCTGGGCATAGTTTCTTATTTGCTGGTAATAAGCCGTTTGCTTGCCTACCAGCACCAGTGAGAAGTCCGGCAAAGGAGCAATTGCTTTTACTATTTCGAGAGCGTTTTTGCGAGGCTCTATCGCGCCTACATTTAGCACAAAGCGTTCGGGCAGCTGGTATTTGGTGCGTACTGCTGCTTTTTCGGCTTCGGTATAGGTTTGCTTAAAGGCTTTATGGCAACCTTGATAAACAACGCTTATTTTATTTTCGGGAACGCCTAAATAGTGAATGATATCTTGCTTGGTTTGTTCGCTAATGGCGATGATATGCTG
Organism: Capnocytophaga bilenii; assembly: GCF_017565765.1. Lineage (GTDB taxonomy): Bacteria > Bacteroidota > Bacteroidia > Flavobacteriales > Flavobacteriaceae > Capnocytophaga > Capnocytophaga bilenii. The sequence goes on along the minus strand of NZ_JAGDYP010000002.1, from coordinate 115,034 downwards.
GGCGTTGTGGGCAGCGTACAGAAACTTGCGGTAGTGCATTTTTCTGTCAAAAAAGGAATAGAGCTGCGGGTAGCGCATAAAGATGAGGTCGTGAATGGTAACTATTGTGGGAATGTAGCGATGAATATTGCGAGGAATTTCGCCCGAAAGTCCGTGATAGATATCAATAGGCAAATCACGAGCTATTGCTGTAATTTTCAGGCTGCGCCATAGGCTTTTCAGCTTTTTCCAGAAGAAGGATTGAGGCGTAATTTCGGTAGTATTGTTATCTATTTTCACCCCTAAAAATTTGCGTTTTTGAGGGTTGAATAGGTATAGATGACCTATTTCGTGTTCTTGCAGAATACGGATAAGGTCTCGGCTATAGTTACCGAGCCCGCGTGTGTTGTGGAAAGCGCGTTTAGCGTCTAAAGCGATGTTCATTAATTGATTTATTTTTTGATGGGGCAAAGATACAAAATAATGTTTATTCTTCAGTGCGAGCCGCACAAGCGTTATCCTCCCCTTATCCTTCGCTCATCCTTCGCTCATCCTTCGCTCAAGGTTCGCTGGGGATATGTGTTTAATGGTATATTTGCTAATTCTCTAATTTTCTAATTTCCTAATTTGCTAATTCTCCAATTTGCTAATTCTCTAATTTTCTCCTATCTTTGTAGCCTGAAAAAATACAAACCACAAAAATATACCTTATGAAAATACATTATGCCATACTAATGTGCTGTGCTCTTGTAGCTTGTAAAACTTCGGTTACTCACCCTTCTAAAATTGACACTCAGCAACACAAACGCTTTTCACTAAAAAAAGACACTTACAACTTCCACTTGTCCGAAACTTGCGAAAAAGAACTATACATCTCTAACCACGACCAAACAAACCCTAAAAAAGTAGCTTTATACTTGGAAAATGCTCATAATGTGGTAATTGACGGCAATGGTAGCGACTTTGTATTTCACGGCACTATCCTGCCGATAGTACTAAATCATTGCACCAATGTTACTCTTAAAAATTTTTCAATTGATTTTGCGATTCCTCATATGCGCCAACTGCACATTACCGAAGTGGATTCGCTAAACAACACGATTGTTGGGAAACTTTTTCCTGAGGGTAATTACAAGGTAAGAGACGGCAAATTGCTATTTTATGGCGAAGATTACGAAGATATCCCTGTGAGCGGTATTTTCTTTGCTCCTAACAAACACCTGACTTACCAACGGGTTGAATTGCCTTTTGAGCCCACCAATGTAAAGGAATTGGCTCCTAATGTTTTGCAAATAGAGGGGATGGGTGCTAAGCCTTATTTGAAAAAAGATGAACGCTTGGTGCTGCGCAACTACCTGCGCCCTACCCCTGCTATATTTATCACTGATAGCAAAAACATAAAGTTAGAAAATGTAAAAGTACACAACGCCTACGGAATGGGACTCCTAGCGCAGCTGACTGAAAACATCTCGCTCAAAGGCTTTGAAGTAGCAATCAAGCAGGGGTCGGAGCGTTTTTTTACTACTCAAGCCGATGCTACTCATTTTTCGGGGTGTAGCGGAACTATTCGTTCAGAAAAAGGACTTTATGAGGGAATGGCTGATGATGCTATCAACGTGCACGGAACTTACCTAAAAGTGATTGAACGGCTATCAAGTCATAGCATCACGGCTCGGTATATGCACCCTCAATCGTGGGGATTTAGTTGGGGGAAAGCGGGTGATGAAGTACAATTTGTAGCTGCCGAAACTATGGAAACCATAGGCGACAAAACCTATCGTATTGAGGCTATAAAAGCTACTGATAGTGCCTCTGACAAGGGAGCTAAAACATTTGAAATTCGTTTTTCTGAAAAAATTCCAGATGAAATATCGGGGCAATTAAATTGCGGAATAGAAAACCTAACGCTTACTCCTAAAGTGATTTTTTCGCATAATATTATCCGAAATAATAGGGCACGTGGGGCGCTGTTTAGTACGCCCAAAAAGGTAATTTGCTCTCACAACTTATTTGATCACACTCACGGAGCGGCGATTTTGCTTTGTGGCGACTGCAATGGTTGGTACGAAACGGGTGCTTGTAGGGATGTTACTATCGCTCACAATCGCTTTGTAAACGCTTTGACGGCTAACTATCAATTTACAAATGCAATTATTTCTATTTATCCTGAAATACCTAACTTGGAGCAGCAAAAAAAATACTTTCACTCCAACATTCGTATAAAAAATAATATTTTTGAGACTTTTGACGAGCCTATATTGTACGCCAAATCAGTAGAAAATGTTATTTATAAGAATAATACAATCATCAAAAACCACGACTTTAAACCATTCCACTGGAATAAAGAACGCTTTAAGATAGAACGTGGAAAAAATGTGATGATTAATGAATAATACTTTTTTTATCAATTAATTTACTACTTTTGTGCCTTAAACACTAAACATCAAACTATATGGATAGAATTGCAAGCTTTTGTATAGACCACTTGCGACTCGCTCGTGGCATTTATGTATCACGTAAAGATTACGTAGGCAATGAAGTGCTTACTTCGTTTGACATTCGTATGAAATTACCCTACCGCGAACCTGTATTGGGCAGCCCCGAAATACATACGATTGAACACCTTGCTGCCACTTGGCTGCGCAACAACCCTCAGTGGAAGGATAAAATTATTTACTGGGGACCAATGGGCTGTATGACGGGTAATTACCTTATCTTGGCTGGCGACTATACTTCACGAGATATTGCCCCGCTCATCACCGAACTTTTTGAATATATCGCTGCTTTTGAAGGGGAAATCCCTGGTGCTTCGGCTATGGAATGCGGCAATTTCTACAACAACAACTTGCCTATGGCTAAATACGAAGCTAAAAAGTATTTGGAAGAAACACTCTATCACCTTACAGATGAAAATCTGAACTACCCTGCTTAAAAAGAATTTTATGCACTGTAAATAAAAATGAGGCTGTCTTAAAAGTTTGTTTTAAACTTTTTAGGACAGCCTCATCAAAAAGAAGGCAACCTAGAAGTTAGGTAACAATTAGATTATTATAATTTAGAAAGCAATAAAACACATATTTGTTAATATATTTTTGTACATTTGCAAAAACAAACATTTTTCAGTCTGTTATGAGATATATCCACAAAATACATATCAATAAGATACGACACCTTCAGAACATAGACATTCCTATAGAGAATGACACTTACCCTCATCTTATCCTTACTGGGAAAAATGGGAGCGGGAAAACTTCTGTACTTCAGGCTATAGCTAATCTTTTCGATAAAATAGCATATAACTCTTATAATTTTTTTTTAAGCTATGAACAGTATATAAAATACTATGAAGATAAGCTAAATAATGGAAGCAATAGCGTTGATGATGAGAAATGGTTGGAAAACAACAAAAAACAATATGCTTTTTATTTTGGTGAAGTAAAAGTTGATTTCTACAATATAGATGACTTTATAAGTAAATACCAAAAAGGGGAATTTATCATTGCTTTCTATCAAGCTAACCGAAAGGTAGTGATTAATGAACCCCTAAACCCTACCAAACCCGCTATTAAAGAAGTATGGAATACTAAAGAAATCGCTACAAGGGAGTTCCTAAACTTTTTGTCCGACCTTAAAATACAAGAAGCCTTAGCTCGTAATGAAAATTTAGATAGAGAAGCTGATATCATAAAAACTTGGTTTGTTGATTTTGAAATACTTCTAAAGAAAGTATTTCAAGATGATGCGCTTCAGTTGCTATTTAATTACAAAGATTATTCTTTTCAGATACTTACCCAAGGCAAAACATTTAAATTTACTGAAATGTCTGATGGTTTTGCGGCTGTGCTGGAAATCATTATAGACCTTATCCTAAAAATGCAGCGCAAGGACACCCTCACTAGAGCTTACCAGCAGGAAGGAATCGTGCTGATAGATGAGGTAGAAACGCATTTGCACTTAGAACTACAGCGCTTGGTATTACCTTTGCTCACCCAGCTATTCCCCAACATACAATTTATCGTTACTACCCATTCTCCTTTTGTACTAAACTCTATAGGTAATGCCATTGCTTTTGATTTAGAGCACCAAGAGTTGGTAGATGATCTTACCGAATATTCGTATGAATCTTTGGCAGAGGGATATTTTGGGGTAAGAACCTCTTCTAGCTATGCCGAAATGCAATTGGATAAGCTCAAAAAGCTCTTAGAAAAGGAAACACTCCTGAGCAGTGAAAAAAGCGAACTAAAAAGCCTTATCAATGATTTTGATAAAATCCCCGAAGTTGTTTCTCCCTTGATAGTAGGCGAATACCTTCGCTTGAAGAACCAATATATAGCTGTTATAAACTCTTTGGAAGTATGATAAAAGTATTCAAAAAAACAACATCACCTGAATCCTTAAGTGTTCAAAAAAAATATGATTCTGAAGAGGTAAAACAGCAACTTATCGCCGATCATCAGGGTAAATGTTATCTGTGTGAGCGAGTGCTAACTACTGATTTCCAAGTGGAACACCTTCATAGCCAAGAACATTTTCCCGAAGAAAAATACGATTGGCATAATCTTTTTTTATCTTGTAGTTATTGTAATGGCAAGAAAAGTAATCTCTTTGACAACATATTGAATCCTGCCCAAGAGCCTATAGAAAGTCTTATTACTCAAGAGTTAGATTATCTCAATAAAAAAGCAGTCTTTAAGCAGGTAGGTATTTCTGCTTCTACAGAAGTACAACAAACGCTCTCTCTTTTAGAGAGAATTTTCAATGGCACTCATAAAATGAGAAAAACAAAAGAAGAACGCTTTTTTGAAGATTTTCTCAGTAAAATGAATGTTTTTCAGAAAGCCATCAATAACTTCTTGATAGCTGATAATGAACAAACAAGGCTTGTTTTACAAGAGGAATTAACCATAAATCGAGAGTTTTTGGGTTTTAAGTATTGGATCATACAAAATAATCCTAAGCTCCTCCGTGAATTTGCTCAAGATATTATTTGGAATAAAAACTCCTAAAACTCAATTTATAATTATAACCTACAACACTATTGCCAAAACACAAAACTTTAGGTTTAATAAACAAAAATCCCCGTGCTAAAAACCAGCACGGGGATTTTTTTTATTCTGAGCCTTTGGCGTAATTCTTTTTAGTATTGATACTCGGCACTACCTTCAAGTTCTCGTACCCCATTATCTTCTTTATATACTTTATTTTCAATAGGGTATCCAGCAGCGTTATAACGATATTCACAAGTCGTTACCTTCTTCTTTGATAAACGTTGCTCTGTTCTAATAACTTTTGTAATGTTATTTTTAGTATTCTCCTCATCAAGCAATAGTTCTATATCTTCTATAGTAGCCAACTGTTGTATTTCATATAAAGGATTAGGGTGATTGTCATATTCATATTCTGTAGTCTCTTCGTCATTTACTACTTTTAGTATATTACCATTAGCAATGGTATAAACAGTGGTTTTAGTATAAGAACCAAAGTAATTTTGTATAACAGCTCCATTTTTATCTTTAGTATAATGGGTTACTACTTCGGTTATAGTATTACCACTATAAGTGTATTGTTTTTTCCAATGGGCTGTACCGCTTTGCGCACCACCATTTACAAATACAGTTGCCGACTGAGTTCGCAATATAGTAGCAATTTGGTTGCCCTCATAGGTGTATTGGTTGGTATAGCTACTAATATAACCTGTACGCTGTGTATACTTTTCAGTCTTTATTGAAATCTTCCCATTTTCATAGTAGTATTTCACTTCGCTTTCTGGTGTCTTCATTTCTTTTAAAAGGTTCCCCTCATAGCTATAAGTGGTAATCATAGTAGTACCTGTTTGTACACCATTATTGTATTCATCAGTAGCGATTGTAGTAAGGTGGTTATCTTTATAGGTAAACGCACGCACTTCGCCTATCTTGCCTTCTTCATCTTTTTCAATGATTTTCTTTAGCAAGTTTGAGCTCTGTTGGGGATTGTTGGGTGTGTCGTCATTTTTGTTACAGCTCACCAAAATTGTAGCTGTGGCTAAAAAGCTTAGTAAAATCTTTTTCATCTGTTCGTTTTTTTTTTAAATTTCCTGCAAATGTAATACTTTTTTATATTTCTCGTTGTTAAACAATAGTTAAAGATTAGTTTTAGAAGGTTTCTGAGTGTTTAGCTTGATATATACTAATGTACCTATCAGCAGCAGATGCAAATAAATAGAGTACATTACCAGCTCTCCGTAGTCCATTGTATGAGCAAATTGGTACAAACCAATTACTTGGGCTCCATAGGGTATGAGCCCTTGTGCGTAACACGAAAAAATATCTAACACCGAAGCCGCATTGCGCAACGGAATTTTAAACTCCTCGCTGATGCGCTTGCTAATCTTTGAAACAATAAGTATAGCCACCGTATTATTAGCCACACACACATCGGCTACGGTTACCAAAAAGCCCATACCGAGCAATGCTGAAGATGCCCCTTTGATACGCTTCGCAATCAAGTTCATCAGGTACTGAATGCCCCCAAAATGCTCTACCAGCAGTGCCAATCCACCGATGATAAAGTACAGGAAGAAGATATCAGCCATATCCATAAAGCCTTTATAGGTGTGCTGCGTAAAGTCTAAAAAGCCGTATTTGCCATAAGCCATTCCTGTTACCCCCGCAAAGAGTATCCCCAAGAAGAGCGAGACAAACACATTTATCCCAAAAAGCGAAATGATTACTACCGCTATATATGGCAGGATAAGCACTACATTGAAGTTGTTGTAGGCTTCGCTATGAGTGAAGTTTTGCGCTTCGGGGTTGCCTATCAAAATGAGTATTACCATTGAAAGTAGCGCCATTGGCAGGGCTATTTTACCATTGGCTTTCATCTTTTCGTTCATTTTACACCCCAGCGACTGAGTAGCGGCAATAGTAGTATCGGAAATCAGCGAAAGATTATCACCAAACATAGCCCCCGAAAGCAACGAAGCCCCTATAAGTGCGGTATTGGAATGACTTTCAGTAGCCAAATTGAAAACTATTGGCGAAAGTGTCATTATAGTACCTACCGAAGTGCCCGTAGCAAACGACAAAAACGATGCTATAACAAATATACCTACAGGAAAGTATTGAGGCGAAATGTAGTACATACCCATATTCACAATACTATCAATACTACCAGAGGCTTTAGCTACCGATGCAAATGCCCCAGCCAAAAGAGCAATGACACACATCTGCAACACATTGCTATCACCAGCACCTTTAAAGAAAAGCGCTATTTTCTCATTCATAGGTGCTTTGTAAATAAGAAGCGCTATCACCACTGCAAAAAGTGCAATAATAGGAGCAGGTAGCGAGTAAAAGTTATCAAAATACAAACCACTGCTCAAGAAAATAGCTACAAATATCAGTAGCGGGATAATACTTACAATTGTTAGTTTTTTTGTCATATTTTATATTTATATAGATGTGATTATTTTAGTTTTTCAGCCACTACAGCGTAATATCTGTTAGTAAAATAACGCAACAAAGGTCGGAAGCCTATTTTACCTACGGGGTGCGTCCATTTTTCGCGATAAATAATGCGGAAGCCTGCTTTTTCTATAAGCATATCTAGTTGCCAATCTTCAAACTCGTGGTAATGACAGTCGCGAGGGTCGGAAGTATTGCGATAAGCCTTAGCAAACCACAAGCGCAAAGGCACCGTGATAAGCACTTTTTTAGTAGGGATATGTTGCAATACCGCCAACGGATTCACCAAATGTTCTAATATCTCTAAGGCAACCGTAAAGTCGGCTTCAAAAGCCTGTAGCGTATCGGCTTGAAAGTCTAAATCCTGCCCCGAAGTATTCAGCACTTTATAGCCCTCTTTGAGCATAACCTCCGTAAAAGGATTTTTCACCCCTACATCTAGAATAGTACTCCCCTGAGGAGCATATTTTTTTAAAATACTCAACGTTTTTTGATAGCGTTTTTTAGGAAAGGTTTTGTACATAAATAAAATTGATAATTAACAATTAACAAAAGAAAGACGTTTATTCTTTACTAATATTCTAAAATAAGGGCTTTTACCATTTACCGATAAATCTTTTTCATTATCTCCTTTTCTAAACTTCACAATTTCAAACTGATTAGGATTAAATTTATGCAGAAAAGTTATCGGAACACCCATATCCCCCGTATAATCTAATGGTATATTTTCCGTTCTATCAATATGAATACCATTATAATTGTCGTATTGTGGATAATTGCTTTCATTGCCAAAATAGTTTTTAGTAAGTACTAAATCTTCGTGTCGTTTAAAATTATCCAAATTTGTAAGCCATAAGCAATTATTAGGAGATATAATTCGGTTACCAAAAGCGTCTATTTGGGTTTCTGTACCATAAAGTTCATAGTATTCAGGCACTATAAAACCTGAAATTCCTCTGCCAAAATGTACGCCCAGCCACACTTTATTCTCTTGTATCAACTTAAAGATTTCTTTATAAGTAATCGCATTGATATTACCTATAATCAAAAAATTCTTGTTATAAGCTACTAATTGTGCTACATATTCGCGAAATAACGAAAACGGAGGATTGGTTACTACTATATCAGCTTTTTGAAGTAATGCAATACTTTCTTTGCTACGAAAATCACCATCTCCTTTAAACTGTTTCACCTCTATTTCATCTCCGCTATATTCAGCAAAAAAACCCTTTTCTTTTTCTTTAGGCTGAAACAAATCAAGTGTTTGTTCGTTATAACAAGCCGCTATAACTTTTTTAAGCTCTAATTCCTTAAAGTTTGAAACAAAATACTTAAAAAAGTTACTTGTATATGGATCATCGCAATTACAAAACACTACCTTATCCTGAAAATGACTCTTGTAATATTGCAACTCTTTTTCAATATCCGAAAGTTGGGTATAAAACTCGTCATTTTTAGATTTTTTAGCCTTTTGTAACAAGATATTTGTCGCTTTTCGTGCCATTTTATTTTTGAGTTAATTGAACAAACAATTCACTACCTAATACTTTCAAAGAAGTTTTAGAGACCACAAGCATCACATCAAACATTGCTTGGGGATTCCATTTTTCACCATTCCCTTGTGTATATATTGATGCTGCTTGTAACATAATCAACTTATCTTTGTGTTTTACAAATTTATTTTCACATAAGTTAGTGTTGATGGGCATTCCGTAATTAGCTGCTGTAAGTTTATCCAATCTATTGAGTTTAGCCGAATTATATTCAAGTGTTACCACTCTTCCATCAGTGCGTATTACTTCAATAGTTTCAGTCAAGAAATTAGAACCTTCTAAAAACAATACATACGGAAAATGAGACTCTGCTAACATCAAATTAGCCATTTCGGCTATATTCTTATGAGCTCTTTCTATAGCATTCCCCGCACGCATTAAGTCTTGGTCATCATTCACTCCTACCAATTTTCCTGCCCTAATATTCTCTATATCTTTACCCTGATGTTTAGCTTCCGATATTAAAATTATTCTCCAATTACCTTTATCATCTTTCACTTCTATCAAGCCCCCATCGGGAATAATACTAGCATTAGGCAGAAAGAGTGTTTGTCCTAAAGCCACATCTATTTTTCTTAAAGCCACATTTATTTCTTGCTTTTTTACACTTGTTCTATACCGAAAAGAGAGTAATGGAAAATCTTTTTGAAGCTGTTCCATTACAAGTTGAGAAACCTCACTTACGGCTAGATCGTGCCATTTCGATTCAGCACCAAATATACCTACTACCCCTTTTGATGCTGTATGTTGGGTTGTTAATCGGTTTGATTGATTCTTTTTAGACATATTACATTTTTTTAATGCGCATCGAGCCAGTTGTTGCCTATACCTAAATCGGCAACTAAAGGCACCGAAAGCTGAAAGGCATTTTCCATAGCTTCTTTTACAAGCGGTTTTACCACTTCCAATTCATTTTTAGGAACATCAAACACCAACTCATCGTGCACTTGTAGCAGCATACGCGTTTGTAATTGCTGCGCTTGCAGTTGCTCATAAATGCGAATCATAGCAATTTTAATAATATCGGCTGCCGACCCTTGTATAGGTGCATTCACCGCATTGCGCTCAGCCGCTCCGCGCACCACTTGATTGCGCGAGTGAATATCGGGCAAATAACGGCGTCTGCCCAATACCGTCTCTACATAGCCGTGTTCTTGAGCAAAACGTATCTGTTTATTGATATAATTGCGCAAATTGGGGTAGGTTGCGTAGTACGTATCTATCAGCTCCTTGCTTTCCGACCTGCTCAGGTCGGTTTGAGCCGAAAGCCCGAAAGCCGACACTCCGTAGATAATCCCAAAATTCACTGTTTTGGCGTGGCTGCGCTGCTCTCGCGTTACCGCTTCTAAAGGCACGCCAAACACTTTTGCTGCTGTTGCACGGTGAATATCTTCGCCGTGCAAGAACGATTCAATCATATTATGCTCTTCGCTCAAAGCTGCAATAATGCGCAATTCAATTTGCGAATAGTCGGCTGAAAGGAGTATATAATCTTCATTACGGGCAATAAACGCTTTGCGCACCTGCTGACCGCGAGGCGTACGAATAGGAATATTTTGCAAGTTGGGATTGTTGCTACTAAGCCTACCGGTAGCAGCCACCGTTTGCATATAAGTAGTATGCACCCGCCCTGTGCGAGGGTTCACCTCCAAAGGCAAGGCATCTACATAGGTAGATTTTAGCTTCTGCACTTGTCGCCATTCTAATATATCGGCTACTATCTTGTGTTTAGCAGCAAAAGGCGCCAACACCTCTTCGGAAGTAGCATACTGCCCCGTTTTCGTCTTCTTGGGTTTGCTATCTATTTTCAGCTTTTCAAAAAGAATATCACCCAATTGCTTAGGCGACCCCAAGTTGAAGGCTTCTCCCGCTTGCTCGGCTATGGCAGTTTCCAATTGGGCACTTTCGGCATCTAAGGTTTTGGCGTATTCTTTCAGATAAGGCACGTCTAGATTTACCCCCTCGCGTTCCATAGCCGCAAGCACTTTCAGCAAAGGCATTTCCAAGCTGGTATATATTTTCTGAGCGTTCACTTTAGGCAGTTCAGCCTTAAAAATATCTTTCAGCTGCCAAGTTACATCGGCATCTTCAGCAGCGTATTCTTTCACCTCATTCAAAGGGACAGTACGCATTGAGCGCTGCGATTTCCCCTTGCCAATCAAGCGTTCAATAGCAATGGGTGTATACCCCAAATAAGTTTCGGACAGCAAATCCATATTATGGCGCATATCGGGGTTGATAAGGTAGTGCGCTATCATCGTATCAAACAAAGCCCCCTGTACCTCAAGACCATAGTTTTGCAGTACCTTCAAGTCATATTTCAAATTCTGACCTACCTTAGCGATATCTTTATGTTCAAAAAACGGGCGAAAAACGTTTAGCAAGGCAGTAGCCGCCTCTTTTTCAGCTGGAAAAGGCACATAATAAGCCTTATGAGCCGACCAACAAAACGAAATACCTACCAATTCTGCCTCAAGAGCATCAATAGCAGTAGTTTCGGTATCAAAACACACCTCTTTTTGCTGCAACAAGCTCTGCAAAAGCAACTGACAAGCCATAGGCGTATCGACCAACTGATACAAGTGTTCTGTATTGGCAGCGGTTTTTCTCTCTACTGCTGCCATTTGTGGTTCAGCAAAAAGGTCGCCTTGTACAAAAAGGTCTAACTGCGCAGGAGCAGTATTCTGATTAGGTTGCACCACCACTTCTGGTTGGTACACTTTCTGAAAATTGACTAATAACTGACGGAATTCCAACTCGTCAAAAAGTTTTCCTACCGCTTCAAAATCGGGAGTAGAGACCTTACAATCTTCGGCATCAAAAGTTACGGGCACATCGAGCATAATAGTAGCCAGCTGCTTTGAGAGGATACCCTTTTCTTTGTTGTTTTCTATATTTTCGCGTAGCTTACCCTTCAGTTGGTCGGTATTGGCAAGAAGATTTTCCAAAGAGCCAAAGTCGGCAATGAGTTTTTTAGCGGTTTTTTCGCCCACGCCAGGAAGCCCAGGAATATTATCCACTGCATCGCCCATCATACCGAGAAAATCAATCACCTGCAAAGGGTTTTGTACTTCAAATTTCTCTTGTACTTCTTTCACCCCCCATATTTCTACCTCATTGCCATTGCGGGCAGGGCGATACATAAAGATATTGTCGCTCACCAGCTGGGCATAATCCTTATCGGGGGTAACCATATAGACTTCAAAATCTTGTTTTTCAGCCTGTTTGGCAAGAGTACCGATAATATCATCCGCCTCGTAGCCCTCTTTTTCTATAATAGGGATATGCAGGGCGTTGAGAATTTGATGTATGTAAGGGATAGCTATACGGATAGCCTCAGGGGTTTCTTCGCGGTTAGCCTTATAGTCGGTAAAGAGTTCTGTACGAGCTACACTTCCCCCCTTGTCAAAAGCCACTGCTAAATGATGAGGTCGCTCTTTTTTCATTACATCAAAAAGAGAATTCATAAAACCCAAAATAGCAGAAGTGTTCAGTCCTTTGGAATTGATACGAGGGTTCTTAATAAAAGCATAGTAGCCCCTAAAGATAAGGGCGTAGGCATCGAGTAAGAAGAGACGTTTTTTCATAGCCGTAACGTTTTTTAGAGCGCAAAGATAGTAAAATAATGACAAATGACGAATAGCTGATGATAAATAGAGTGCCAAAGTGGTGTTGGAGAAATACTAAGCTCTCATTATATTAAAATTAATATTTTCTATTATTTTTTTGTTCTTTTAGAGAAAAAACTTATTATCTTTGCAGCGTAAAACTAAAAAAAGAAATATTATGAGTTTAAATACCTTAGGGCTTGACAAAGCCAAAGTAGAAAAAGAAGTGGAATTGCTAAACATTTTGTTGGCGAACTACCAAACGTATTACCAAAACCTTCGTGGAGTGCACTGGAACATCAAAGGGAAACGTTTCTTTGAACTACACATAAAGTTTGAAGAGCTTTACACAGCTGCTCAAGAACAAGTAGACCAAATTGCAGAACGTATCCTTACACTTGGAGGCGTGCCTTTCCATACCCTAAGCAGCTATGTACAGCACGCTACTGTACCTGTAGGTGAAAACATCTTTGACGATGAGAAAACAGTACGCTTGGTAATTGACACTATTAGTGCTTTACTACCTTTGGAAAGGGAACTCCTTACTTTCTCTGACGAAATAAACGATGAGGGTACTAATACACTTATCAGTGATTTTGTTGTGGAACAAGAAAAGAACGTATGGATGCTTAAATCTTATCTTAACGAGAGGATTTAAAAGGAATTAGTCCGTTAGAAAGCATTGCAATCTAAGGACTGAAGGTTAAAACTAATCATTGAGAGACTGTCCGAAAAGTTTTATTTTGTGAGGGCGATTTGCCAATCGTCCTTACAAAATAAATAAAAGTGATTGATTATCAGAGTAATTAACTTTGTCAAACTTTGAAAGTTTGACAAAGTGTGTGACGCAATCATACTTTTAAAACTTTTCGGACAGTCTCTTTTTTTGTAATTTATCTATACCAACACACAAAAAATTAAAGCCTGCTAAAGAAATTATAAAAAAAGTTAAGATTTTTCTTGGTGGGTATTAAAAAATGTATTACTTTTGTAGTGTAAAAACAAAAAGACTACGACTAACGTTATAAAACTGAAAATTAATCAATTATTATTCATACAATGAAAAGTTTTTATTCTATTTTGGCACTAATGTGCCTAACCGTTCTTTTTGTATTGGGATGTTCTAAAGACGACACCCCTACCCCTGAAAAGCCTAATACGGGCACTACAACCCAGACTCCTACTACACAAACGGGTACTACCCAAACAGGTACTACGCAAACAGGCACTACACAATCGGGTACGACTACACAAACGCCTACTACCCAAACAGGTACCACACAAACAGGTACTACCCAACCTGCTCAGCCTGCCCAACAGGTGGTAAAAATAAAGGTTACCGAAGGAGGTAAGCCTTTGGCAGACAGGAAAGTGTATGGCATTGCTGGAGACTTGGCTTTCCAAGGGGTTAAAACTGAAATAGCCAACTGGCAGGGACAAAATCCTGCTTTTGAGGGTAGTGTATCGCTCATAGGCACTACTGATGCACAAGGTATGGTTACTTTTACCTTTAAACGTAACGAAAATATTCCTGATTACTACTTTTTTGTGGTAACTGCTGAAGAACCTTTTGTACAGGAAATTGCTTTGACCTTGGACGGCAAACCTAAAGAAGGTACTATTGCCTTGGCTACCAAAGTACAGGTATCATTTACAGCGGTAGACAGCGAAAACAAACCTGTGAAAGATGCTACAATTACAGTAGACGAGCAAACACGTCCTACCAACGAAAAAGGAGTAGCTACCTTTGTGCTTAAAGATAATACTGACTTTGCATACGTGGCAAAGATGCCTTGTGGCAGCGAAGCAAAAGGCACTATAAAAACTAAAGATGGTGGTAAATTTACAGTGAAATTTACAGTAGCTGAACGTGGTGAAATTACCTTGAAAAACAATACAGGCAAAGCTTGTGTAGTGAAAATGAGCGGCAAGGAATACCAACTAAATGCGGGTGAAAGCAAGGTAGTGAAAGGCTTGACTTTGGGTATTTACGATGCGCATCTTTTTGTTGATGGCAAAGAAGTGAATAAATACTATGCTTGCCAACTAAACTGCCAAAGTAAGACACATACTTTTGATTTTACTCTTTAGTATATACCTCAATCTAAACAATTAAGAAAGGCTAATGAAAAGAGGCTGCCAGAAACAAAACCTTTCTGGCAGCCTCTTTTTTTATGTTTGTGCGGCTCAGAGGGGGAGCAAAAAGTTTTGTTTTGTGAGGGCGATTTGCCAATCGCCCCTACAATGTGAATAAAAGCGATTGATTATCAGAGCGATTATAAACTTTGGCAAACTCTGAAAAGTTTGCCAAAGTGCGTGGTGGAATTGTAACATAAAAAGAGATTGCCTTCGGGTAGTCTCTTTTTTTGTGTTTTGTGAGGGCGATTTGCCAATCGCCCCTACAATGTGATTGATTATCAGAGCAATTAACTTTGTCAAACTCTGAAAGTTTGCCAAAGTGTGTGGTGCAAGCTAATGGCTTTGGATTAATGACTATTTCTTGCTGATAATCAATATATTAAGAAAAATCAAAGAAAATAAATCGGATTTTATTACGATTATATTAAAAATATTTCATAATATTGCGCACTATATGCAATTATTGTAGCTAAATTACTTGTATTTTATGCGGTTTCTATTTATTGTACTCACTCTTTGTGGGTTTTACTTGCAGGCGCAACAAGCGCAACAAATTACTTTAGAAAATATATGGAAGGAGGGGACTTTCTATCCTGAACGCCTTCGCAGTCTTAAGGCACTGAACCATAGTGCTGAATATACTATTTTGGAATACAATCAAAATAATCTGCAAGAAATCAACTTATACGATTTTGCCTCTCTTAAAAAAGTGGGTAGGCTTTATGCTGCGAACCAAGAAATACAACGCATAGACGACTATAGTTTTTCACCTGATGAAACTACTCTGCTGATTGCTACCAACAGCGAGTACATTTACCGTCATTCATTTGTAGCCGATTATTACTTATACAACCTCAAAAACAAAACACTACAACGTATCAGCAACAAAAAAATTACCGAACCGCACTTTTCCCCCGATGGAAAACGCTTAGCCTATGCTCACGCTAACAACCTCTATTACTACAACATAGCTACTAAAGAGGAACGACAAATTACTTTTGATGGCGCTAAAAACAAAATCATCAATGGTACTGCCGACTGGGTATACGAAGAGGAATTTGGGGTGGTGCGCCTCTTTGAATGGAGTGCTGATGGTAGTACATTGGCTTTTGTGCGCTCAGACGAACAACAAGTGCCTGAATTTTCTATGGATTTATATGGCGATGGGTTATATCCTACCCAAGATCGTTTTAAATATCCTAAGGCAGGGGAGGCTAATTCGGTAGTGAGCTTGCATTTATACGATGTGGCAAGTGGTAAAACGCTTGTATCGCCCATATCGGCTTATTATATTCCGCGTTTGCAAGCCGATAAAAAAGGGAATTTTGTAGTGCAGACACTCAACAGGCACCAAAATGACTGGCAGCTGCTACGAATAGGGACTACTGGAAGTACCACCCTGCTGTTGCAAGAAAAAAGCAAGACTTATGTGGAAATAGAAGATACTCCTATAACATTTTTGGAAGACGGGGGATTTATAAGATTATCGGAACGCGATGGTTATAGGCATTTGTACCATTACAACTCTGAAGGCAAATTGCTAACCCAGCTTACCAAAGGGTCGTGGGAGGTAACCGATTTTTACGGTTATGACACTACCAGCAAGGAATTATACTATCAATCTACCGAAAACGGATCTATAAATAGAGGCGTTTATGCGGTAGGGCTAAACGGCAAGGGCAAAAGAGCCTTATCGGCAGCAGCAGGTACTAATGGGGCTACTTTTAGCAGCGATTACAAGTGGTATATCCATAGTTTTTCGGATGCACAAACGCCACCACAATACGTGCTGAGAGATAGCAAAACGGCGCAAGTGCAACATAACATTATTGACAATAAGGCTTATGCGGAACAGCTAAAGGCATATAACCTCCCCAAAAAGGAGTTTTTTGAACTAAAAACAAGCAAGGCTACCCTGAATGCTTATATGATAAAGCCGGTAGACTTTGATGCTCACAAGCGTTACCCTGTGTTGTTTTACCAATATTCGGGACCAGGGTCGCAACAGGTGGCTAACAAATGGTGGGGAAATGATGATTTTTGGCATAGTATGCTCACCCAACGCGGTTATATAGTGATGTGCGTAGATGGGCGCGGTACGGGCTTCAAAGGAGCTGACTTCAAGAAATGCACTTACCAACAATTAGGCAAATACGAGGTGGAAGACCAAGCGGAAGCGGCTAAAATTGTGGGGGGCTATCCTTATGTAGATGCTTCGCGCATAGGTATTTGGGGCTGGAGCTTTGGGGGCTTTATGTCGTCTAACTGCTTATTCCAGCACGGTGATATATTTAAGGCTGCCGTAGCGGTAGCTCCTGTTACCAATTGGCGTTTTTACGATACTATCTATACAGAGCGTTTTATGCGTACACCACAAGAAAATGCGGCAGGTTATGACGACAATTCGCCTATTACACACGCTGCCAAACTTAAGGGTAAATACTTACTGATACACGGCAGTGCCGATGATAACGTACACGTGCAAAATGCTATGGTACTGATAAACACGCTTATTGGAGAACAAAAAACGTTTGACTGGCGTATCTACCCTGATAAAAATCACGGCATTTACGATTATACGGGCAATACGCGCTGGCTGCTATACCAGCAAATGACACGGTTTTGGGAAGAGGCGATGGGAAATTAGCAAATTAGGGAATTGGGAATATGATTAACAAATAAAATTAATTAAAATAGATTTATAAACGATGGAAAATGTAACAAATGAGAAAAAGAAGCATCCCAAAGGGCTTTATTTAGTCTTTTTGACTGGGATGTGGGAGCGTTTTAGCTACTACGGAATGCGTGGTATCCTAATGCTATACCTTACCAAGACGTGGCTGGAGGGTGGTTTGGCTTTTGACCCTCAGTTTGCCTCACTTATTTATGGATTTGCCACAGGTCTTACTTATTTTACGCCACTGATAGGTGGATGGATAGCTGATAACTTCTTAGGTCAGCGAAAATCGGTATTGTTAGGGGGCTTTATAATGTTCTTGGGAGAGGCTACGCTCTTTGCGATACATTCTCATTTTGGGCTTTACTTAGGTCTGTTCCTGCTGATTATTGGTAATGGGTTCTTCAAGCCTAATATTTCGGCACTTGTAGGTGGACTTTACGAGCCTGGTGATAAGCGTTTAGATTCGGCATTTTCTATCTTCTATATGGGTATCAACCTTGGGGCTTTCTTGGCTCCGCTACTTACAGGGTTGCTTACTGATAACATCTTTGCGAGCAACGTTACTAATCCCGAAACGGGCGAGGTGATAATATCGTATGGTTATAAATACGGATTTGCGGCAGCAGCTGTGGGAATGCTTGTGAGTGAAGTGATATTTATTCTATTTGCTCAAAAATATTTAGGCGACTTAGGTTTGCATCCTAAAGGAGGAAAGAAAACAGCTAATGTATCGGAAGCTGAAGCTCACAGACCACTTACTAAAGAAGAAAAAGAACGTATTGTGGTAATTTTTGTGTATTTCTTCTTTGCGATATTCTTTTTTGCAGGCTTTGAACAAGCAGGGTCTTCACTTACGTTATACACTGATAACTATATCAATAGGAATGTATTGGGGTATGAAATTCCTACAGCTTGGTTCCAATCGGTGAATCCGCTGTTTATAGTGTTATTAGCACCTGTGTTTTCAAGTATTTGGAGCAGCAAGTTTGGGCAAACGCTCACTACGCCTTTCAAGATGGGTATGGGTATGATTCTTTTGGGGGTAGGGTTCTTCTTTATGCTGGGAGCTGTATACGAACGCGGAGGCTCTATAGGTAATGACCCTACTGATGTAGCCGTAAAAGCGAGTCTTGCGTGGCTGGTACTCACTTACTTAATACACACTATAGGTGAGCTATGCCTATCGCCCGTAGGGCTTTCTATTGTTACGAAACTTTCACCGCCAAAATTGGCAGGCTTGCTAATGGGTGTGTGGATGACAGCGGCATTTTTTGCTAATGCAGCAGGAGGTTTCATTGCTTCATATGTAGAAAAATTAGGTGCAAGTGTTATCTTTACTGCTATTTCGGCATTTGTAATTCTTTGTGGATTGGTAATGATCTTGCTAAACAAGAAGCTACAACAGATGATGCACGGTGTGAAATAACCAAGCAATATAAAAAAATAAAAGTACTGTAATAGTACGCAGCGGGTGTCCGAAAAGTTTTTTTGTGAGGGCGAATTGCAAATCGCCCCTACAATATGAATAAAAGTGATTGATTATCAATATAATCAAGAGATTGTCCAAAAAGTTTCATTTCAGCTTAAAACAAGCTTATTAATAGATAAAGTATTTTTGTAACTGATTATTAACATCCCCCCCTTAACACATACTCCGCTGCGCCAGCTCGCGGACTTCCTTCAAAAAGGGGGGAGATGTTGCGGTTGTACTATTTAAAACTTTTCGGGCAATATGTAATCATACTTTTAAAAACTTTTCGGACACCTTATTTTTTTGTATTATGGCAATTATTTTGTATCTTTGCAGTAAGAATGAAAAATACTCAATGATTATGGAGACACTTGTTGAAAAAAAAGAAGAAGCTGTTGAAAATAAAGTAACAACAGCCGAAAACGAGACCCCTGAGAAAAAAATGACGATGTGGGATTACGTTTTGAAATTTGAAAAAAAACCTTTGATTAGGGTTTTAGATGAAGATTTGGTTTTTGGTCCTAATATGTGGACGCGATTAATGCAGGAAGAAAAGTTATGAAGTACTTTTTTGACACTAACATCGTACTTATCTTATTTCAGGGCAGAAGAAAAGAGATTACAGATAGTATAAAAACAATACTGACCGATGAGGCTAATTCTTTTTATGTAAGTACTATTTCTCTGTTAGAAATAGCCCAATTATGCCGTAAGAGAAGAATTGATGGAGTAGATTATGAAAGTGAAAAGTTTGATGATGGTGAGAAAATAATTAAGCACATTCTAAAAGAACTTCCCATCATTAATATACTCCCATTTGAGGAGAAAGATGCTTTGATAGCAGCTCGATTAAAGTTTGTTTCTAACCATAACGACCCTAATGACCTTGCTATCATTGGGCATTCTATTGGGGTAGGAATGCCACTCATTTCGTGTGATGATAAATTCCCTTTTTATGAAGCGCAAGGGGCTAAAGTAATTCATAATCCAAGATAAATAAAAAGAAAAATATGAAAAGAAAACTTTTAACTATTTTATTGGCGATATTTGTAATCTTTATCGCTTGTAACAAAGAGGAAACGCCAGATCCTACACCTGCTAATACCTCATCGCCTACTACACAGACGGGACAAGTTACCTCTACTACTCAAACGGGAACTACTACCCCCACTACACAATCGGGGACTACGCAGCTGAGTAGCGAAAAAGATATTCTTAGCTTTAAAATACACTTTGGTCAGTATGGTGAGATTGCTGGTACTATTAGCGGTACGAACATTACAGTAGTAGTGCCTGTAAATGCTGAAAAGTATTGGACGGGACTCAAACCTATGGTAGAAGTGTCGCCAAAGGCAGATGTAAGTCCGTATTCATTACAAGAGGTGAATTTTATGCATCCGCCTGTAACGTATACGGTTACGGCTGAAGATGGCAGCAAAAAGGAATATTACGCTACCGTAAAGATTGATACTTCTACCGAAGTGGAGCACTTTTCACTTAGCACCGAAGACGAGCGTCATTATTTTACTGGTACAAAAGCTACTGCAGGGGGTATTACTACTTATACCTTTGAAATAGACGACGAACATAACATCAAGCGGCTACGTACTATTATCCGTTTGAAAGACAAGCGCGCTACGGTACAGCCTGCCGATGATAGCATAGTGGATTTCTCGCAGCCTGTGCGCTATACCGTTACTGACACTGAAGGCAACAAGCGGGACTTTATAGTGGTGGTACGCAAGCTACTACCTCGTTATATAGCGATTTCGCAAGTGAACGTAATTGACAACAACGGTGCAAAGGCAGACGAGATAATCATAAAAACGAACTACTTGCCGAGCAAAAAAGAGGATATAAGCCTTACTATTACCTCTGTGATCAACCCGCAACTGAGTTATCCTCTGCGAGTGGTGAGCATAGACAAGGCAAGCAATAAAATCACCGCTGAAGTTCCCAGTACCTACTACAGCTGTACCTATTATCTAAACGTAAGCTATGACGGCAAAACTCCTAATGAAAAACCTTTTGTATTACTCAACAATGGGCTGCCTTACTTTGCGGGGGTACAATCGTATTCTGGTGGGAAAGCTTATAAAACATTGGTATTCCCTAAAGAAGACTTTCAAGTATACCTATACGGCAAAGATATGCGCCAATACGAACTCTTCTTGCGCAAAAATGGTGTAGATTATCCTTTTATACGAAAATACAATGTAGAGTATTTGGAAATGCCTAACCTGCCTGGTACTCCCCTAGAAAGTGGGCGCGATTTTTACTTTGTGATAAAAGTAAACGGGCGCGAATACGTATTTCCTTTTGTAAATCACAAGCAAGAGCCTATAGAGGTGCTTGTGGCTAACAAACCTGTGATTACTTCTATCTCGCGAAACGTAGTAGATAAGGGGCAAGAGATAACCGTTTATGGTAGGAATTTGAATTTTGACTTTATGCACGAAAGTCTACCGAATATGTTGGTATTAGAAAAGTCCATGAAGCGTGTTTTTGTAGATAAAGTGCGTGCTGATAGGGATAGAAGTGTAACCTATAAAATTAACGATGAAGTACCTGCTGGAGAGTATGAATTTTGGGTAAGGCTGTTGAATGTAGACACCGAATCAGAGCGATATGAGGGCACTATAAGAGTGCGTATGCCTGAAAGTACGCACCCACGATTGCGTGTAACGAAAGCTCTAATTTACAGCAAATACAACCAATACTTTCCTTGCCAAGTACAGCTCACCTTTAACGAAGCTTTTGGCAGTGCCCGTGTGAAGGAAATAGTGTATCCTCACAACATCAGGATTGCTAACCTTGTGCAATATACTAACACTGTGCTTACTACCAAGTTAGACAAAGACTCTTATAACGAAGTAGAAAACGAACTTGATGGCTATGCGCTAATAGAAGAAAACGGCAGGGAATACAGGGTATACTTCAACACAGAAGTATATTAGGCTTGATAAGACAATTATATAAAAACAGAAAACGATATGAAACATTTATTTTTGACCGCTGCCATAATATGCTCTTCTTTTGCGTTTGGGCAAGCCTCTGGCAATGTAAATTATAAAGACAGAAACCGCAGTAGCTGGAATAACGATGATACGACTCTTGATTTTCCGCTCAATTACGAAATGGTAGTAACAGCCAAAGGCTTGGCGAATGTAAAAGCTGATGCCTTTGTAGCTATTTTTAGTATAGTGCAAGTAGGCAAAACGGCTGAAGAAGCTACGCAACTGATGGTTCAGCGTCTTTCGTCTGCCTTGTCTGCTCTTAAGGCTAAAAACTTTGAATTTTTTGTAGATATGATTTCGTTTGTGCCTATGTACGAATACGAAACTGAGAAAAAAGTGTTCAGCAAGCGTACTTACAACGAACTGCCGGTGGGCTTTGAACTGAAGCAAAACCTCCACATCAGAATAAAAGAGGCTTCTCAGCTAAATGAACTTATCATCTTGCTTTCTAACAGCGAGATTTACGACCTTGTGCGAATGGATTACTACGCTAGCAACCTCGAGTCGGTAAAAAAAGAGCTGATGAGCAAAGTGAAAGCTGCTTTTGCGGACAAGCAAAAACTCTATGAAACGACCCTTGGCGAAAGCTTTGCTACTGCTGAAAAGAAAATAATTGATGGGTTTGTACAGACTTCGCCCTCACAGCAATACAAAAGCTACGAAGCCTACAACAGTGCTTCGCTGCAAGGCAAACGCGCAGGCAATATACTGCAAGCTAACAAATCGGTAACGCAGTACTACCAGCCTATTGCTGATAAAGATTTTGATGTAGTACTGAACCCTATTATCACCGAGCCTGTTATACAAATTGTTTACGAGATGAAAATGAGTGTAAATCGCCCTGAAAGAAACAAAAACAAAGAGGTGATGTTCTTAACGCCCGCAGGCGAACTTAAAAAACTAAATCTTCCTTAAAGTATTAGATAGTTATGAAAAACAGCTTTAAACTCTTTTGTTTGTTTCTCCTGCTGCTTTGTGTGGGCTGTGCTTCTCCTAAGAAAATTATAGTTCCTGAGGATTATTGTGTTCCCCCAGCATATACCATAACTTCGGATAAAGAAGCTCCTATAGAAATAGATGCTGAAGAATTTGCACTGAATAAAAAGCTTTTTAACGGAAAATTATCTGACAGAAACATTCTTATTGCCTACGCTTCGCATATAGACAAACCTTTATTGGCACTGATTGCCTTAGACGATGCCCCCTCTAACGAAGCGCAACAAAAGCGCAACACGCTGCAATTGGAAATCCACAGCAAGATTACGGCTATTTTCTCGCAAATGAATGCCGTAACCGCAGAGTTGGATTGCGAAGAGGAACGGATAGACCAAATAGCGACTACCATTAGTAACCTCAACGATAAAAATATCAGCAGGCTTACAGTTGCTTCTATCCTTATAGGAGCTGCCGTTTCGGTAGCAGGAGCTTATATAGCAGACGATGGTTGGGATAAAGCCATTGCCGCAGGAGGAGGAGTGCTGGGGGCTGGACTGAGTTTCCTTACCCTGAATCCGAAAGGGAAGAAAGTAATGCTAAAGCACCCGCGCAACTTGTTACGCTCGTTTATGACTGAAAAGAACAATGGTGAGTTTCCTCCTTTTGTGTGGTATATGATTAACGAACACCGCTTTACCAATTCGGGAGAAGGTTCTATTTTGCAGCATATGCAACAAAGGTGGGTGAAGAATCTTTTTGATAACGACAAAGAAAAGGCACTAAAAGCAGTGCTTTTCAGCGATGGGGGTATCTATTATGCAGGCGATTTGCATACCCGTGCCGAGATGTTCGACCAAATGCAGTCGGTAATACATTCGCTTCATCAAAATATAGACTTTTTTATACAAGAAGTGAATATGCTGATGCTAAAAAAATAACAGCTTAATGAGAAAACTTTTTTTACTTCTATTGCTGTGGGCATCAGTTCCTGCTGTAGCCCAAAGTTCTAAAGAACTTCTATACGTAATAGATGCCAGTTACCTTAAACAAGGGTCTACCTATGGGCAGTTGGGGTTGCATTACAACTATTACGACAGCAATAATATAGCACTATTAGCGGGTATTGCTGGTAACTTCCGCAGTGAGAACAAACAACTTATCGCTATAGGCGAAGCGCAACTCTCGGCGTGGATAAGAGCCGATAATGAGCGAGGAGGCTTTGTTGATATTCCTGTCTTGCTCTTGCGCCCACAGCTGAATTTTTCACCTTATTACTTCGCCCCTGAAGCGGGTATACAAATTCTCTTTCTTTATATAAAAGCAGGTTACGCTTTCCCTTGGGGCAATACAAATGGCAACTATCCTTTTGAAACGGGAAAATTTCGCTTTTCGGCAGGGATAAGTATACCGATAAAATAAACTTGTTTTGTCGCAAAAAAAGTGTATTTTTGCGACAAAATAATAGCTTATATCGTATGGAAAGCACTGACAATAAAATACTTAAAAGGTTATCTAAATGCGGGAGGGGTGTGTTGAGAAATGGCTTTAAGAAACTATTAAAGAAAGTATGATAACCAATGAGATTATATACAGAAATATAATTTTGGAATGGGGAAAAGCTACCAACTATGTGGAAGCATTTCAAGATGTCTTTGCTTTTGACAGCGAACAACAATTATGCTATCTAAAAATACAGTTATTGCATAATGTAGGTTCTTTATCTCTTCTTATAGCACCTTTCTATACTGAAATAGATGAGAATCTACCCATTTCTAAGATAAAAAAAGGAGATTTTAGCTTTGAAGGAAAGGAGATTGACAATATTCGTCAGTATTTATGTGATGATATGCTTATTTTTAGCTATACCACACAAAGTACAATATTTAATCTGGATGTTAAAAAAGTAACTGATAATTTGTTCTTTCTATTAGACAAAGAAAATACATTAAAATACATTGTAGTTACAAAGATATCAACCTTCCCTTTTAGAGATTATTATTTAGATGAAAAAGTACTTAGAGAAATCTATTTTCTTGCTTACACTTATGAACTTGATGACGGAGTACAACTGAGAAGTCTGCTCCAAATGATACAGAGTGAGGAGCGCTATAAAGAGATTTTCAAAAGTGAATTAGATGATTTAATAGAAGAAGTAGAAGATTTTTTTAAATAAACAAAATGTCCCCTGAACTACAACCGTTAGTCGAAGCTATTTTTGAGGCTACTCAAAAAGCATTTTTAAAACTCTTTGAAAACGGAGAGCATTATTACTATTGTGTGCTACTCACTACGGGTGAGGCTCTTCCACCTTGTATTGCGGCGTGGTCGGTGGAAGCTTTAGAGCGATTGGTAAATGAGAGATCTATCCCCAAAGAGGAAATACCATACTACAAATACTCATTTGCCGATAGCCCTTATTACGCTTTTGGTTATGAGGAATATTTTCGGCAGGTAAAGCAATTATTTGAGGAGCGTGATTCTCTTATGGATTACAACAATGAGGCACAATGGAACGAGGAATACAACCTCCGACTTGCTGCTATGGTATATGCGATGAAAAAACTCGATGCTGTGGGTATTTTTGCCCTCAACCAACCACGAGAACAAGTGTATATCAACGTAGAACTAATGCCCTCTGATGATACCGATATAGAAAGAGCGTTATACTTTAATAAGGCTGAAAATATAGAGGAATGGCTTGGTATTTTTGGCTGATATTTCTTTTTTATAACATTTTAAAACTTTTGCCCATATAAGCTAATTATAAATAGATTTATGACCCTACAACAGCACTTTACTAAATACATTTCCGGAGAAACCGAACAAATAGAAGCCCTTTGTGCGCTTTTTAGCGAGCGTACACTCAAAAAGAAAGAATACCTTTTGCAAAAAAAGACGAGGATTTCCAAATCTACCAACAATTATTAAACTAAGTAATGAACAAATTGACATATCAGCTAATTAACAAATTAACATTATGACCTCAGACGAATTTGCAAAGAATTTTTATATTGAAAAGCTAAATTTTTTAAAGTCGTGCTTTCAGGTACAACCAGACTATCCTTCAGCTGTAAATACCAAAATAAAAAAAATGGCACTGAGCAGTACTCAAAAAGAACAATTAGAAGAAGTGATTGACCTGTTGTTAAACGATGTGTTTTACAGCGTGCTATTAGGCTTAGACGGTGAATGCCCCATAGGCAACATACAGCAAGTTTATAGTATATACGATGAAGAAGGATGTCTTATTTCTGATTGTGGGGAATTGGAAGTGAGTGCTTACGATTACTTTCACGGAGACAAATACGAAAAAGAAACTGATTAATATAAAACAATATGTTCTGAGGGGGCTGTCTAAAAAGTTTTGTTTTAGCTTAAAACAAGCTTATTAATGAACAGAATATTTTTGTAACTAATTGATTATTAACATCCCCCCTTCCCCCCTTCAAAGGGGGGGGAGATGCCAAAGTAGTACTTTTAAAGACTTTTTGGACAGCTTCACAAGACAAATTCGCAAATCGGCAAATTGCTTATGTGGCTCGCACTTATTGAACTACTTCAATGTTTTTTACTCCCAACCTGCCATACCTTTGCACCGTGAAATAAACGTTGTAAAAGTATGGCAGTTTTTATATTAATACTCGGCATTATCCTCTTTAGTGTACTCTTTCGCAAACGCGAAGAGCACTGGCTTCCTTTTGGTAAAGACCATATTTTGCGAAAATTCAAGCAAGGAGGGCGTACCTTTATTTATGAACAAGCCTCTTTTGGGGCTTCGCAAGAAACCGTATATTACCTTTTTCAGTTGGTGTACGAACTCACTAAGCGCAAAGGCTTTTCGCAGTACAAATACGACCTATACGACTTTTCGTATAACATCTTTTGTTATGAAGAAACAACCCTGAAGATATTTCGCTACGAAACCTATATTTATCTTATTCGCTGTACCGAGCCTATAAGTATTGAAGAATTTGAAAGAATAAACCCGTATGTTAATTAGCTAATTAGCAAATTTGGGAATTAGCAAAAAATTATCATTGATTGATTGCTATATGTCATTATTTTACTATCTTTGCCCCCAATATGAGATTTTTCACCTTCATACTTAGCTTATATCTGTTGGCACTCACTGGGCTGCCCTGTACGGATATGCTTGAAGGTGAGGAGTCTTCAGCTTCTTATGAATTTGTAACAGCCCCAACTGGGGAACACTCTCATTTTCATTTGGATAGCTGTTCACCTTTCTGCATTTGCACTTGCTGCCAAATGGTAATCAGCACGCCCACTACTTATGAGGCCTTAACCATTGCTCAAGCCACCGCAACCATTCCCTCCTATAGCTATCCCCTGACCGTATGGTCTTCGAACTACTATGGGAATATCTGGACTCCTCCCAAGATATAGTCTTTTCTTTCTTCATCTCAAGTGATTGTTCATTAGTCATCTCACCCATCATTAGTCATTAACTAATCATTAATTCTTATTAGAAATGTTAGACAAAATCATACTATTTAGCATCAAAAATAAGCTATTTGTAGGATTCATGACCCTTATGCTTATTTTTTGGGGCGTATGGAGTGCTACAAGGCTCCCCATTGATGCCGTTCCAGATATTACTAACAACCAAGTACAAATCATCACCTCTACCCCTACTTTGGCCTCACAAGAGGTAGAGCAACTGGTTACTTTTCCTATTGAGCAAGCCATCGCCAATATTCCTGGGCTGGAGGAAACACGCAGTATTTCCCGCTTTGGCCTCTCGGTCATCACAGCCGTCTTTAGCGAGGATATGGACATCTACTTTGCCCGCCAGCTAGTCAATGAAAAGCTCAAGGAGGCACAGGAGCAAATCCCTCAAGGCATAGGCTCGCCCGAACTCTCACCCGTGAGTACCGGACTGGGGGAGGTATATCAGTATATCATTCGCCCTACGGAACAGAGCAAAAACAAATATTCCGCCAAAGACCTCCGCACCATGCAGGACTGGATCGTGGCTCGCCAACTCTATGGTACCAAAGGAATAGCCGAAATCAACAGCTTTGGAGGCGAACTCAAGCAGTATGAGGTGGTTATAGATCCCGATCGCCTCCGTGCCATGGGGGTGAGTGTCAGTGATATTTTCACTGCTTTGGAGCAGAACAACCAAAATACAGGAGGTGCCTATATCGACAAGCGCCCCAATGCCTACTTTATCCGAGGAATAGGCATGGCTCGCTCCCTTGAAGACATAGGCAATATAGCCGTAGGCAAGCACACCCCTCCCCTCTTTATCAAGCATGTAGCCGAGGTACGCTTGGGCAGTGCCATCCGCTATGGTGCCCTTACCTATAATGGCGAAGTAGATGCCGTAGGTGGGGTAGTGATGATGCTCAAGGGCGAAAACAGCCACGAGGTAGTCAGTCGGATCAAAGAAAAACTGCCCACCATACAGCAATCCCTACCTGAAGATGTAGTGATAGAGCCTTTCTTAGACCGCACGGACTTGGTACAACGCGCCATCCATACGGTAGAGAAAAACCTCTTAGAGGGGGCGCTGATTGTCATCTTCATCTTAGTACTTTTCTTAGGGAACCTGCGTGCCGGACTGATTGTTGCCACGGCCATTCCCCTCTCCTTGCTCTTTGCCTTAGGAATGATGAACCTCTTTGGAGTAAGTGCCAACCTGATGAGCTTGGGAGCGATAGATTTCGGAATTATCGTAGATGGATCGGTTATCGTGGTAGAAGCAGTGATGCACCACTTGGCGATCCGAAAGAACCACCAACGACTTACCCAAGCACAAATGGATGAGGAGGTATTCCATTCCGCTTCCAAAATACGCAGTAGTGCCGCCTTCGGAGAGATTATCATCCTGATGGTGTATATTCCCATTCTTACCTTGGTAGGAGTAGAGGGCAAGATGTTCCGCCCTATGGCACAAACCGTCGTCTTTGCTATTTTGGGTGCCCTGATCCTTTCCCTGACTTATATCCCTGCCATGAGCGCTTTGCTCCTACCTAAAACAGTAAGTGACAAGCGCAGTTTTGCCGAGCGAATAATAAGCTGGCTCTACCGTCACTACCAACCGCTCTTTGTCCGTTCTATCCGCCTTAGGGGATGGATAATAGGCAGTATCGTGGTACTGTTCGTTCTTGCGGTAGGCATTTTCAGCCGTATGGGAGGTGAGTTTATTCCACAACTACAAGAAGGCGATTTTGTTTTTGAATGTATTCTGCCACCGGGCACTTCCCTGAAGCAGAGCTTGGAGACTTCCATGCAGGCCTCTCGCCTGATTCGTGAGTTCGACGAGGTGAAAATGGTGATAGGCAAAACAGGTTCTGCCGAAATACCTACCGACCCTATGCCGCTGGAAGCCTCCGATATTGTGATCGTACTCAAGAGCCAAGACCAATGGAAAAGTGGTCGCTCCTATGAGGAATTAGGAGATGCCATCATTGAGCGGCTCAAGGATATTCCTGGGGTCTTCTTTGAGAAAAGCCAGCCTATACAAATGCGTTTCAACGAATTGATGACAGGTGTCAGACAGGATGTAACGATAAAAATCTTTGGAGAAAACATGGATACCCTCGCCCACTACGCCCAAAGAGTAAGCCAACTTATCCAGAAAACAGAAGGTGCTACCGCCCCACAGGTCGAAAAAGTAAGCGGACTTCCGCAAATCAATGTTACTTACGATCGGGTACGCTTGGCCAACTACGGACTTTCGGTGCAAGAGGTCAATGAGGTACTCAGTACCGCCTTTGCTGGTAAGAAGGCTGGGGTTGTCTTCGAGAACGAACGAAGGTTCGACCTTGTGGTACGCCTCGATAGCCTCCATCGTACCGGAATTGACGATGTACAGCATATGATGGTAGCTACCGAAAATGGGCAGGTGCCGATGAGCCAATTGGCCACTATCAAATATGAATTAGGCCCCGCACAAGTAAGCCGTGAAGCAGGCAAGCGCCGTATCGTCATTGGCTTCAACGTGCAAGGGCGCGATGTGCAGAGTGTGGTGAGTGATATAGAACAAAAATTAAAGGGCGTAAAGCTCCCTACGGGCTATTACTTTACCTATGGCGGTCAGTTTGAGAACCTACAAAAAGCCACCGATAGGCTCCTTATTGCCGTACCGGTAGCCCTACTTTTAATATTTTTCTTGTTATACCTTGCTTTCCACTCTATAAAACAATCATTGCTCATCTTTAGCGCTATCCCGATGAGTGCCATTGGGGGCGTATTTGCCTTGCTTCTTCGGGGAATGCCTTTTAGTATTAGTGCGGGTATTGGTTTTATCGCGCTCTTTGGGGTAGCAGTGCTCAACGGTATAGTGCTTATTGGCACTTTCAACCAGCTGAAAAAAGAAGGAATGACCAACCTTTTGCATCGTGTGATTACGGGTGCCGAAATGCGTTTACGCCCTGTGCTAATGACGGCTATGGTGGCGAGCTTAGGTTTCCTACCTATGGCACTCAGTCAAGGAGCAGGAGCAGAAGTACAACGCCCCTTAGCTACAGTGGTCATCGGGGGGTTGGTATCGGCGACCTTCCTCACCCTCTTTGTATTGCCTTTGCTCTACTTAGCTTTTAACAATGGCTTCAAATGGGCAAAGCCCTCAGCCAAAGGACTGGTGATTATCGCTGTGCTCCTTAGCCCCATTGCCCTACAAGCACAAACCGTTTACAGCCTAACTGAAATAGAGCAAATAGCCCTCGAAAACAATGGGCTTATCAAGGCGGAACGACTCAAACTACAAGAGGCTACCGCCAAAGAGCGCACCGCCTGGGAGCTTCCCAAAACCGAACTTACAGGGCAGTTTGGCCAGTATAGCAGCCCCGAGAAAGATCTCTCGGTAGGTATATCCCAGTCTATTCCTTTCCCTACGGTATTCAGTGCGCGCAAAAAAAGCTACCTGGCAGAGACGCAACTACAACAAGGAAAAGTAAACCTTCAGGAAAATGAACTTAAGCAACAGGTGCGTACCCTATACCAACAATTGCAGTACTTAGCCTTCAAGCAGCAGCAACTCTTGCAGCTCGATAGTCTTTTCAATGATTTTATCCGTATTGCCCAGGTACGTTTTAAGGCAGGTGACACCAAGAAAATAGACATCAACACCGCACAGGTAAAAAAAGGAGAGATTACCCTCTTGCTAAAGCAAAACCAAGCCTTGGCACAGACGGCTTATCGCAACCTGCATAGCCTTATGCAAACCGAAGCGGACTTTACCATCGCCACCTCCACTGCATACGAACCTTTGTTGCTAAAAGAGACCTCTGCCCCCAGCCTCTCTCAGCACCCCTTAGTACAGCTAAGCTACCAAGAGGCTACCATCGCCCAGAATAATCAGCATTTGGAGCGTGCCCAAGCCCTACCCGATCTTACTTTGGGCTATACCAATCAGTCCCTCATCGGAATGCAAACCATCGGTGGAGTAGAATCCTACGCCGATAGAAGCCAGCGCTTTCACTTTGCCACCGTGGGGCTATCAATTCCGCTCTTTACCGCCACTCACACCAAAGTAAAAGCCTACGAATACCAAAGGCAAGCCGCCTTAGAGCAAGCTAAGCAAACAGAAAAACAGCTCAACACCCGATGGATCAATCTGTGGGAGAGCTACCAACTGAATTTGCAAAAGTATCAGTTTTACAAAGACGAAGCCCTCCCTGAAGCACAGCGCATCGTAAAGGCCAACCAATTGGGCTACAGTGCCGGTGAAATAAGCTATGTAGAATACCTCTATACCCTACAGACAGCTGTAGATACTCGCTTGGCATTCCTTGAAAGTATAGAGGCGCTCAATCAAAAAGTAATAGAACTCCAATCCCTTTTAAATCAGTAACACACATGAAAAAATACAGTATAAAAATCGCTTTTATCCTTATCTCACTCTTCACTTTATCCGCTTGTAATAATAACACCTCTACCACTGACGACCAGGAAGCGGAAGAAGAACACCACCACGAAGGAGAAAATACGACCACCCTGACCCAAACGCAAATCAAAACGGTAGACATTCGCCTGGGGCATATAGAACAAAAAGCCCTTACCGCTACCCTGAAAGCCAATGGAGTACTGAGTGTGCCTGCCGATTATCAGGCAAAGGTATCGACCATATATACAGGGATTATCCAAAGTGTAAAGGTAGAAATAGGCACCTATGTCCACAAAGGGCAGGTAATTGCCACCATTTCCAATCCCGATTTTCTACAACAGCAACAGCGCTTGCTCACTGTAAATAGCCAAATCGAACTTGCCCAGCAAGAGCTTGACCGCCAGCAGATCCTCTACGAAGGCAATGCCGGTACGGGTAAGAACTTACAAGCGGCCACTACCCAACTACGTACCTTACGCACTGAAAAAGCAGCCCTCGAAGAGCAAATACGCCTAATGGGCTTGAACCCCAAAACCCTAACCAATGAGGGGATGCAATCTACCCTAGCCGTAGTAGCTCCTATCAGTGGGAATATCAGTGCAGTATATACTAACAATGGCGCTTATGTAGATGCCTCCACCCCTATCGTGGAGATCATCGACAACAGTTCGCTGCACTTGCACTTGCAAGTATATGAGCGTGACTTGCCTTACATTAAGGTAGGACAACAAGTGCACTTCAACCCTACCAATAACACCTCTCGCGAATATGATGCCCAAGTGTATAACATTGCGGCTTCGTTTGAGAATGAAAGTAAAAGTATCATCGTACATTGCCACATAGAGGGGGACAAACAAGGGCTTATCAGCGGAATGAACGTAACAGGAGTCATAAGTCTGGACAAAGAAACGGCACCTGCGGTACCCAATGATGCCATCGTAGAAGATAGTGGCAAATCGTATATCTTTGTCATCACCCACACTGACGATAAGGAAACTACCTTCGAGAAAATAGAAGTAGCCAAAGGCACTTCCGAAAGTGGCTATACCGCTATCGCCCCAGTAAAACCGATCGCCCCCGAGCAAACAATCGCTACCAAAGGCGCCTTTTTTATCAATGCTACCTTGGTCAATAGCGGCGAAGACGAAGACTAAACTAATGAACATCTTGACAGATCTTATTTCTCTTCTTCGTGACGAAGCACCGTTCTTCCTGCACCTGACTGCTGAGCATTTGGTTATCTCGCTCTCAGCCATAGTTATCGCTACCCTTGTAGGGGTGCTATTGGGAATCTTTATCAGCGAGTACCGCAAGTATGCCGTTTGGCTCTTGGGGGCTGTGAATGTGCTCTATACTATCCCCTCTATCGCTTTATTGGGTTTCTTTATCACTATTACGGGGGTAGGGAACCTCACGGCTCTTATTGCTCTAATACTCTATGCTTTACTGCCTATTATCCGCAGTACTTATACGGGTATTACCCAAATCAATCCGCTGATTGTAGAAGCTGCAGAGGCTATGGGCAGTACCCGCAGCCAACTGCTTTGGAAAATCAAACTTCCTTTAGCCCTGCCTGTGCTAATGTCGGGCATTCGCAATATGGTAACGATGACCATTGCGCTGGCAGGGATTGCCTCGTTTGTAGGTGCTGGGGGCTTGGGGGTAGCTATCTACAGAGGTATCACTACCAATAACAGTGCGATGACCCTCATAGGCAGTGTGCTGATTGCGCTCTTGGCTTTAGGTTTTGATTTTCTTTTGGCAAAAGTAGAGCAACGATTGGTGCACCGTGAAGTTGCCTATAAGCGGAATCCGCTAAAGCTGGTAGGGATAGGCATTTTGGCACTGCTCATCACTCTTTTCTTCGTGCTTTCGCCTAAGAAAACAAAAGATATACATATCGCTACCAAACCGATGACTGAGAGCTATTTGCTGGGGCAGATGCTTTCTTTACTTATTGAACAAGACACGGGGCTTTCGGTGCGACTGACCAATGGTGTAGGGGGTGGCACCTCTAACATTCACCCTGCCATAGCGCGTGGAGAGTTTGATATGTACCCCGAGTACACCGGCACCGCGTGGGAAGCAGTACTCAAACGCAAAGACCCTTACAACGAGAAAAAGTTTGCCGAATTAGAAACTGCCTACAAAAAGCAATACGGATTGGAATGGGCAAACTTATACGGCTTTAACAATACCTATGGTTTGGCAGTGAGCAAAGAAATGGCTCAAAAATACCAGCTTAAAACTTTTACTGACTTGGCTAAGGTGAGCGAGCGACTTATCTTTGGGGCTGAATACGACTTCTTTGAGCGAGAAGATGGTTACAAAGCTCTACAAGAGGTATATGGGATACACTTTAGAAAGGTACTCGATATGGACATCGGACTGAAATACCAAGCGATGCGTGATAAAAAGATTGACGTTATGGTGGTTTTCACTACCGATGGACAGCTATCGGTAAGTGAGGTGGTGGTACTGCAAGACGACCGTAATATGTACCCCTCCTATAAAGCAGGCACAGTGGTACGCACCGAGCTACTGACCACCTACCCCACCCTGCGCACTACTTTGGCAAAGCTGAACCTGCTAATAGACGATGCCACGATGGCGCACCTCAACTTCTTAGTAGAAACTGAAAGAAAACGACCTGAAGAAGTTGCTAAGAACTTTCTGCTACAAAAAGGACTTTTAGACCCACAACGATGATTACTTTTTCTCATATACACAAAAATTATAATGGTAAAGAAATTATTGCTAACTTGAATCTGACCATTGAAAGCGGTACTTTCCTGACCATCATAGGCACTTCGGGCTCTGGTAAAACTACTGTGCTGAAGATGATTAACGGGCTGGTATTGCCTGACAAAGGGGAGATACGCATTGACGGCAAGAATATTGCGAACGAAAACCTCATTGCCTTGCGCCGCAACATAGGTTATGTAATTCAAGGTAATATTCTCTTTCCGCACCTGAGCGTGGCAGAGAACATAGCCTACGTGCTTGTGCTAAAGAATTATCCTAAAAGCGACATCAGCCGGATTGTTGCTGAAAAACTACAGTTAGTAAACCTCGCTCCTGAACTGGCTAAGCGTTTTCCGCACGAGCTATCAGGAGGACAACAACAACGAGTGGGGATTGCAAGAGCCTTGGCTGCTAATCCTAACATCATACTAATGGACGAGCCATTTGGAGCGTTAGACAGCATCACCCGCAAGCAGCTACAGCACGAGCTAAAAGCATTGCATCAGCTCTCAGGGGCTACTATCGTATTTGTTACTCACGACATCACCGAAGCCTTAACACTGGGTACCAAAGTATTGGTGTTGGACAAGGGAGTTATTCAGCAATACGACACCCCCGAAATGATTAAAAGCAATCCTGCTAATGAATTTGTAAGACAATTGGCAAATTAGTAATTTATAAAAATGAAAGCTATCGTTATTTACAAAGCTGGCGATGCCCAGCAGTTACAAATAGAAGTGTAAATGCCAAAAAGATTACCCAGTTATTCGGCATATAAAACGGTAAGTTTGGGTTTTAATATTAATTAACTTCCCATCTTTCTTCTTCTAAATTCAACTGTCGGTGGAAATTGCGTATTTGCTCTTCATCAATACGTGGGTTCTTATTCAGTTGTTGCAATATTTCCCGCTGATGATGCAAAATAGCGATGTATTTCTTTCGCTCTTCAGGAGTAGTATTGCTCTTCGACAAATCGAGTTGGTATTGCCATATATCTTTCTGATTCTGTAATAGAAGACTATCGTTTATTCCTTCTTTGTAATGCTTTTGCATATAATCTAAAGCCGCTTGCGCCAAAGATTTACGAATAAGACTTTCTGCTTCAGCTTCAGGAATATGGTCTTCATAATCAGGGAATTTAGCCCATCGGATAAGCGCTGGCAAACTAAGCCCTTGTACGAGTAGGGTTGCCAATATCACTATAAAAGTAATGTAGAGAATCAGGTTGCGATGCGGAAAAGGCTCACCGTTCTCTAAAGTTAGAGGAATAGAAAGGGCTACCGCTAGTGAAAGCACCCCGCGCATTCCTGCCCAACCAAGTACCAAAGGTAACCGAAAGCCAGGGTTCCGCCTGTCGGCTACTGCAATGAAGTGTTTCATTACTTGAGTAATGAGTAAAGCCCCGTATGACGATAGCAGTCGTACCCCTACTACTACCCCTGTGATGAGCAACCCATAATTTGTAGCTATAGCAAGACTTATACCTTCGGCTTCTATACCCTCGAGTACATCAGGCAAAGCAAGACCTATCAGCATAAAGGCAAGACCATTGAGTACAAAGCCTAAAATATCCCATACCGCTACCGCTTTGTTGTATGTGGAGGCAGCAAGAATACTAGTAATGTGGAGCGACATATACATACCCCCAGCCACTACTGCCAACACTCCCGACACTCCCATTTCGTTAGCTACAATATACATTATATAAGGAGTAATAAAGGTAAGGATAATATCCATATTAGCATCGGTAGGGGAAAATTTGTGTAGCTTGCGCATCACCCACGCTACTGCCAAGCCTATAAGCGTTCCGCCAATAGCTACCCAAAGGAAATTTAGCGCTATATCCGTCCATACCAGCTGACCGGTAGTTACTACCAAAGCCGCAAACCTAAAAACTATTAGTGAAGAAGCATCGTTCAGCAAACTTTCACTTTCTATTATTGTGCTGATGCGTTTGGGTACCTTTACAAACTTCATTATCGTTGAAGCACTCACCGCATCGGTAGAGCCTATCACGCCCCCCAAAAGGAAACCTAACGCCAACGAAAACCCAGGGAATACCATATTGGCTACCCACGCCACCGCAGCAGCCGTAATAAAAACTACAATAAAAGCAAAGCTAAAGATAATGCGGCGCCACTTCCACATCTCTTTCAGTGATAGCGAAAAAACATCGGCATACAGAAGAGGCGGTAAGAAAATGATAAGTACCAAATCAGGATTCAGTGTAATGGTTGGGACATTGGGAATAAAGCTAATTGCCAATCCTCCTAACACCAAAAGAATAGGGTACGCCACCTTGAGCCGGTTTGCAAACATTATCAGTAGCATAATAGCCACCATTAGGAGTAATAAGTAAGGGAAATATTGCACCATAGGTCATTAATTATGAGGCGGCAAAAATAGTAAAAAATATTTTTTAATCATAATTGATGACTATTTTTGTATCTTTGCATTAATAAATTAATCCTTATGAAAGCACTTATCATCGGCGCTACAGGCGCTACCGGAAAAGATTTATTGTCGCAACTTTTAGCTGACGACACTTATAGCGAGGTGCATTGCTTCGTGCGTAAGCCTATGAGTATCAGTCACCCCAAGCTACACGCTCACGTGGTTGATTTTGATACCCCTGAGGCGTGGGCAGATTTGGTTCGTGGCGATGTGGCATTCTCTTGCTTGGGAACTACCTTAGCCGTGGCAGGTAGCAAAGATGCTCAATGGCGGGTAGATTATGACTATCAATACGCTTTTGCCCAGCAGTGTAAAGCCAATGGAGTACCTACCTTCGTATTGGTATCGGCAGCAGGGGCTAAGGCGCAGTCTAAACTCTTCTACAATCGTATGAAAGGGGCTTTAGAAGAGGCAGTGAAAAAACTTAGTTTTCCAAGCCTGCTTATCTTCCAGCCCTCTGTACTCATCCGCTCCAACAGCGACAGAGCAGGTGAGAATCTTTCGGTGAAAACTATTAACTTTTTAAACAAATTAGGCATTTTAAAACGTTACCGCCCTATGCCTACCGAAATATTAGCCGAAAAAATGCTATCGGCAGTATACAACTCTCCTAGAGGAACTTTTACCATTGCTTTAAATAAAATTTTCAGTCTTTAATAGGCACGAGCTACAAGCTCGCGCCAGCAGGGGATTGAAATATTTAGGAGGATTACTACAATTTAATGTAAACAATAGTGATGTTAAAAATATAAAAACTCGAAAAATTGATAGAAACAAAGTAAAATGCAAAACATAAATAAATTAAAAACATCTTATTCTCCGTGGAATTTTAGTTTTTGTGATGAAATAGATGGTTTTAAAATAGAATATAAGAATATTATTGAATTTAGTCAGGGTTCTCCTTTGATAGGAAATTTATATGTAAACAATAAAGAATTGTTAAAAAATAAATTTTTTAGTAGTCCATATTTATATTTTGAAAGGTATTTATACATTCCGATGTTTATAAAGCGTTTTTGTTTATCTGGTTTTATTATTACAAAAATAAATTTAGATACATTAGAAATTCATTATATTAGCAAAATAGAAAGTCTAATTTATATAGATTGTATGTATAGTAGTAAATTAATATACTATACAGATATAAATAAAGAGGAGAAAAAAGAGATTTTGTTATAAAGAAAACTAAAAGGAGATAAAGACTTTTGTAATTTCTTATACCAAGGACAATACTATGATATAGAAATAAGTCTCGCTTACAATCACTTTAGGTATTACTCTCCTGAAACAGGTAGCTATATCTCGCAAGACCCTATTGGGCTATTAGGAGGAGTGGCTCTCTATGGATATGTACACGACTCTAATGGTTGGGCACGAGCTACAAGCTCGCGCTAGCGGAGGGGAAAACAATAAAAATATATAAATAATAATTATGGATAGAAAAAAATCAAAGAAAAAATATGTTGAAGATATATTAAAAAAAACAAACTTGGTCTTGACTAATAAAAAAGAAATGCGTTTGTGTGATATTTCTTTAGGTTATAAAGATTCTATAACTTTTCAAGTAGATAATATTTATATGAATTGCTTGAATATCGAATGTTTTTATGGAAATTTTCAAGAATGGAATGACTCTGCCTGTGAATTATTGTTTATAGAAGATAATATTACAAATCATTTTTTAGGAGGACTATTTAAATTAGTCGATAAAAAAAAAGATTTTTTTATTGATTTTTTAGATATTGAAATTGGTAATGTATCAGGATAATGTATCAGATGTGTCTAAAAAAATAAGTATGAAACATTTAACGATTACAATACCAGAAGTACCCTCATTAACAAGTGATGATGAGCGTAAGATTATCAGTTTCTTTAATAAAAAAATTAAAAAACTTAAAAAAGATGATGATTGCCTGTCGTCAACATCTGAAATAATAGAGGGGATTAAGCAGAGAATCCGTAAGAAAATTAAAGAGAATGAAGATGGATATGAAAAAGCAAGTTGTTTGCGGTCTTCCATAGGAATTCATTTGGATACACTGCCCAAGCACTTGTTGCTTAATGGAGATAAAGAGGCGTGGCTATACTTTACTAAAAATTTGCTTTGGCAGGAGAAAATTATTGTCGAATTATTCAGCTTGCCTCAAATTCCTGATCGGTATAGTGTAATAGCACCCTCAAGTAAGGGTTTAGGCGGCTTATTGGCACTTTCCACTATTTGGGGCAAAGAGGAAATGAGTTCTGTTTTTAGAAAATATATAGATTTGTATTTCAGTGATTATAAAAATAGTTATAAGAATGGAGAACAGCATCATTTATTTGTATTTACCCTATATGATTTACTTAAAACAAAACAACTAAATGAAGATTTCCTAACAATGTTGCCTGAAGACACTATTTATAAAAAATTCCTATCGGTATGGGATACCAAAGACTTAGAAATTTTAGGTAAGGTTCTATATGAAATTTGCAATCAACATATTTTTAGTGCAATGCATACAGCTGCTAAGTTCAGTGAAATCTTTAATTTTGCTTTTATTCCTTATGAAATAAAACTTATTGAATTATTACGCAGGCAAGAACAACTTGAAACCCCTATCGTTAATCATCCCTTACTAAACACACCCCTTGCCGAAATACCTTTAGAAGTCCCTTTTTGGAATGTACAGCAAGATGAGGTATTAAAAATGTTGGATAGATAGGTAATGTATCAGACGTGTTGTTAAAGTTTCAATACTTTATTAATCAGTATAATACAAAAAATATCTTTCCTTTACCCACCATAGAAATAAGCGTTTTTTAAGCCTATAATGCGCTCTAAATAGTGCGAGGGGAATTGGCGAATTATGAATTGTGAATTTTGAATTGGGCACGAGCTACAAGCTCGCGCCAGCGGGGGGTAATATATCATACTAACTCCAAAGAATTAAGAGATCATTATATAAAGATTTTTGAAGAAGCAGGAATTACTAATTTTCAATTTAAAATAACAAAATAGTATGAATGACTATGTAAAAATATCAGGTTTTGAAAAGATTGAAGGTGTAGAAATACTATATTTACAAAAAACAGAGAAGTATGATTTTTTCAAAATAGTAAATGCACAAAAGCCTTTATTAGCGACAAAAGGGGGAGTCGTTGAAGATGGCTGTTTCATAATAACACCTGAAGGAGATATGTTTTTCTCTGTCCAATATCATTTGGATATAGAAGGATGGCGAAACCAACTAAAAAGAAGTGCTGAATTATTACATATATTGGTAGGCTGGATTGATAAGGAGTCTTTTATTCTATCAGATGGACGTTCTTACCTTCTAAGAGAGTGTGAGGTAACAACTGATTTTAAAAATCACCATAAAGGGTAATGTATCAGATATGTTGTTAAAATTACAACAACTTACTAATCAGCATAATACAAAAGAACTAAACTTTAATTTTCCTTTACCCATCAGAGATAAGCGTTTTTCAAGCCTATAAAGCGCTCTAAATAGTGCGAGGGGAATTGTGAATTTTGAATTCTGAATTTTGAATTGGGCACGAGCTACAAGCTCGCGCCAGCGGGGGATATGAGCCACACAGGCGATTATGCGACTTGTAGGACGAGTGGGACAAGTAGGATGGGGAGAGAATTGTGAATTGGGCACAAGCTGCAAGCTTGCGCCAGCGGGGGGTAGTGATGGAAGAGTTTATTATACTAATTCTCATTATAAAAATTTCATAAGAATAAGATAATGAATACCGAAAAGAAAGAAGTTTTTGAAGAAAATAAAGAGTATGTGGCTATTATAAATTCAGGAAAATGTAAAACTCCATTAGGATTTAGGAAAGCATTAGTAGACGCATTTTATTTGCCAGAGATTGCATGTGAAAATATTAACGATATCAATTGCTATATATTTTCATCTTGGCTTGGTTATAGAAAAATAAGAATGATATTTAATAATAGTGGAGCTTTAAAAAAACATACTATTTATATGAAAATACAGGAAATACTAGAATTGTGGAAAATAGATTGGGAATCAAAGGACAGTAATAATAAACTTACCATTGAATTCAAATAGTTTGGTAATGTGATAATGGGTAATGTTTTAAATATTTTGTTAAAATTTTATTTCATTAACAATCAATACAATACAAAAGAACTGCCCTACTATTTCCTTTTACCCACCATAGAGAAAAGAGTTTTTCAAGCCTATAAAGCGCTCTAAATAGTGCGAGGGGAATTTGAATTTTGAATTGTGAATTATGAATTTTGAATTGGGCATAAGCTGCAAGCTTGCGCCAGCAGGGGGTGTGAGCCACACAGGCGATTATGGGACTTGTAGGACGAGTGGGACAAGTAGGATGGGGAGAGAATTGTGAATTGGGCACGAGCTACAAGCTCGCGCCAGCGGGGAATTCTGAATTTTGAATTGGGCACGAGCTACAAGCTCGCGCCAGCGGGGGGAAAAAGAAGATGGAAGTTTTAAAAAACGAGATGTTTTAAAAGGTTAAAAAATATTATGAGAAAAAATAGTATAATAATCATAGCATGTATTTTTTCTATATTTTTATTTTATATCAAAAATACAGATTATGTAAAAAAGATATATAATAATATGAATAATAACTATGAATGGCTGATATTAACATCAGCAGATGAAGGGTATCCTATGAGAATATTAGATGGAGGATTTATATGTAGAAAAGGTATTTTTTTTTCTATCCCCACTGTACAACAAGATTTGACACATTCTTTATTTAGAGATTCTGGTTTAATGATAGTAGGAGATAATTTTCGCCCAATACCTCATAAGATGGAAATTAAGTGGTTTTCCTATGTGGAAAATAAATTCTTTAAAGGTGAATTTGATTTAGATCATAAGTATATTGAAGCCCTTTTTAAACAAAAAGTTATATACAAAAAAGGGGGAGGTGATTTTAAATTAGTGCTTATTCCAGGTGGAAAAGTAATGTTATATTTAACTGGTGAGAATACCTTTTTATTAGGCATTTATCAAGCACAAGAATACATTGTCATAGGAAATGAAAATTATTATAAAGAAATGTTTTTTCATATAGATACATTAACACGTGAACAGGATGTTCAAATTTTTCAAAAAGATCTTCCCCAACAAACATTAAATGAAATAAATAATAATACTATTCCCACTGATATTTGGGATAAAATTAGTGTGAAATATCCTTGGCGCTTTACATTTCATTTAGTAGATAGAGATGATTATCCTGAAAAAATAGTTGGAGAAGAAGAGAATCACGTTGTGTTTATCAATGCTGAGAAGAGGTTAAAACTTAATGAAGTGAATTATTTTATTACACCTGAACCTAAGCCTATTCCTATTGAATTGGCAACTACTTTTGATGCTCCTGGAGGGAGGTATGAGTTTAGGATATTTCCAGGTAATGTAGGTGGTAAGGAGTTTTCTGTTTTACCTTATGACCAATATCGCAAACGAGAGCAACAACTTGTAAAGATTTTTAAGGAGTTTTATGAAAGGATAGGAAAACAACCCTTTGATCTACATTTAGAAATAGATAAAAAGTTTGAAAATCCTAAGCTATATCTAAAAAAAGATGATATAATGCAGGAAATCCCCAATGTAGAGTTTGAGCTATTTAATAGTACATTTGACATTCAATTATATCCAAAAGAGTAATCTATGAAAGGCACTTACTACAAAACCCCAATAGACTTCAAAGCGTTGATGGAGAAACGTGACCTTGCCAAGACCATCTTAGAAACCTCCATTGACCAGCAACTCTTCCTACTGGCTACCACAGCTTGGGGAGAGTGTAAGTTTGATGAAGGCTTCGGCACGGGCTTTTGGGAAGCAGACTTTGATATGCTTAAAAGTGATGCCAACCTAAAACTCTTGGTAAAAGAGAGCTTGAAAGAAGCTATACAGCGACACGAAAAACGCTTATTTATAGAAGAGGTTGAAGTAGAGGTAACCAATCAAAACCTGAGTACCTTAGAAAAGACCCGTACAAAGAAGAAAGTAATAATCTATATCAAAGGATTTATAAGAGAGACTAACAACCCTTATGAGTATAGGATGCATTTGTTTATAGCACCTTTGTCTTATTAATAAACACATCTAAAAATGAATTAAAGATGAATCAAGATAGAATAAGAGATCGCATATTAAGACGTGCTTCACGTATGTGGGGCTATAATGAGAGCGAAACAGAGAACACAAGCTCGCGCCAGCGGGGGTTAGGGAAATTAGCAAATTTGTGAATTAGTAAATGAGAGAATTAGGCGTTAGCAAGGGTGTAAGCTAACGCCTAAAGACTTTTGACTAAGGGTTAAAAATATAGCTTTTTAGTGCTTCTACGTATTGTTCAAAGGCTGAAAGTCCTTGTGGGGTGAGTTGTACTTGGGTGTTGGGATAGTTGTCTTTGAACGTTTTTTTGACACTCACATAGCCTGCGGCTTCTAATTTCTGAATTTGTACCGAAATATTGCCCGATGTGGCTTTGGTAACTTCTTTGATACGGGCAAAATCGGCTTTTTCTTCTGAAACTAATAGCGAAATGATAGCTAAACGCAATTGCGAATGCAAAATGGGATTTAAATCA
This sequence comes from Capnocytophaga bilenii, assembly GCF_017565765.1. GTDB lineage: Bacteria > Bacteroidota > Bacteroidia > Flavobacteriales > Flavobacteriaceae > Capnocytophaga > Capnocytophaga bilenii. The sequence goes on along the minus strand of NZ_JAGDYP010000002.1, from coordinate 71,571 downwards.
GCAAACATTACTTCTCTTTTTATATTCGTTATGAAATTGAATACCAGGTACTAAGAACAATAGGGCTGCTAATACTACACATACCAAAGGCAAATAGATTTCATAACTAAATGGTACAAATATAGCTGCATAAATTAACAACAAAGCTACTAAGGATGTGGCTATCCAGAGTTTCATTTTCATTTGCAGTGCCATTGCTAAAGCTACAAAAGCAAATGGCAAATAAATGACCAAAATCGCTATTTGAAATTTGCCAAAAGGACTTAAAGGTACTAGAAAAGCAAAAATTGCATTAATGCCTGCTACTGCCCATATCCAATCTAACCAATCGGCGTAATTTTTTTGTGTAACAACTTTCTTTTCTTTGTACTTGATGATGAGGTTCACCACAAAGCCAAGAGGCATCACTACTCCCCATACCCAACCTGATTGTTTGGGATAATAGTTGGCAATGAGCATTGCAAACTGCACTGTGCCTGCAAGCATAATGAGCACACTCCAAAAGATGAGGAAAAAACCATTTTCTTCGTACTTTTGTTTTCGTTGATTGATGACAGATTGAATGATTTTCAAGCTGTCGGCTACTTGTAATTCCATAGTTTTAAAATATTTAATGTTATAAATTCGCTGCAAAGATAAGGTAGTTTATTTTATAAACCAAATTTTTAGGGAACTTTTTTTAGCAAAAAGTTTAATAGGTTTGGTAATTATCAGATTTTTAGTATCTTTGCAGTGGTAATTGATATGTTCTTTACATTGCAAAAAGGGTATTTAATGAACCTTTAGCAGAGTTATTAATAACTAAAGACTGAGATATGGCAGACGATAAAAAGATTATTTTTTCGATGAATAAGGTAAGTAAAACCTATTCATCTACTAACAAACAAGTTCTTAAAGATATTTACCTGAGTTTCTTTTATGGGGCTAAGATTGGTATATTGGGTCTTAACGGCTCGGGGAAATCTTCGTTGCTAAAAATTATAGCGGGGATTGATAAGAACTACCAAGGGGAAGTGGTTTTTGCTCCCAACTACACGGTTGGCTATTTGGAGCAGGAGCCGCAATTGGACGATAATAAGACTGTAATAGAGGTAGTGCGCGAAGGGGCTGCTGAAACGGTAAAACTATTGGAAGAGTTTAACCATATCAACGACCTTTTTGGCTTGGAAGAAAACTATTCTGACCCTGACAAGATGCAAAAGCTGATGGACAAGCAAGCTGAGCTACAGGACAAGATTGACGCTTTGAACGCTTGGGACTTAGACAATCAGCTGGAAGTGGCTATGGATGCCCTCCGTACGCCCGACCCTGATACGCCTATCAAAGTACTTTCGGGAGGGGAACGCCGCCGTGTAGCATTATGCCGCTTGCTCTTGCAACAGCCTGATGTACTGCTCTTGGACGAGCCTACGAACCACCTTGATGCCGAATCGGTATTGTGGCTGGAACAGCACCTACAGCAGTATGCCGGCACGGTGATAGCTGTAACCCACGACCGTTATTTTTTGGATAATGTAGCGGGCTGGATATTGGAGCTTGACCGTGGTGAGGGCATTCCGTGGAAAGGTAACTACTCTTCTTGGCTAGACCAAAAAGCTAAACGCCTTGCCCAAGAACAGAAAACCGAAAGCAAACGCCAAAAGGTATTGGAGCGCGAGCTGGAATGGGTGCGCCAAGGCGCCAAAGGGCGACAAGCGAAGCAAAAAGCGCGTTTGCAAAACTACGACCGCTTGCTTAATGAAGACCAAAAGCAATTGGAAGAAAAACTTGAAATATACATTCCTAACGGGCCTCGCTTGGGTACTAATGTAATAGAGGCGCGCCACGTAGCCAAAGCCTTTGGCGATAAGCTATTGTATGACGACCTTAACTTTGTATTGCCACAGGCGGGCATTGTGGGGGTAATAGGTCCTAATGGGGCTGGTAAATCTACCATTTTCCGTATGATTATGGGAGAAGAGCAGCCTGATAGTGGTGAATTTTTAGTAGGCGAGACGGTAAAAATAGCTTATGTAGACCAAACCCACAAGCAAATAGACCCTGAAAAATCTATTTGGGAGAACTTCTCGGGCGGACAAGACCTTATAATGATGGGGGGCAGGCAGGTGAACTCACGCGCTTACCTAAGTCGTTTTAACTTTGGCGGTAGTGAGCAGAACAAAAAAGTGGCGACCCTCTCTGGAGGTGAACGCAACCGGTTGCACCTTGCAATGACCCTAAAAGAAGAAGGCAACGTATTGCTGTTGGACGAGCCTACCAACGATTTGGACGTGAATACCCTCCGCGCCTTAGAAGAAGGTTTGGAAAACTTTGCCGGCTGTGCGGTAGTCATCTCGCACGACCGCTGGTTTTTAGACCGTATTTGTACCCACATTTTAGCTTTTGAGGGCGACTCGCAAGTGTATTTCTTTGAAGGTAGCTTCTCGGAATACGAAGAGAACAAGAAAAAACGCCTTGGCAAAGAGGTTACCCCTACAAGAATTAAATATAAGAAATTAGTGAGGTAGTGGGAAGGTAGTGAAATGGCAAAAAAGTATTATGTAGTGTGGGAAGGACACGAAACGGGTGTTTTTAGCTCGTGGGATAAGTGCAAAAAGGCGGTTCACGGTTATCATCAGGCTAAATTTAAGAGTTTTGAGAGCTTGGCGATGGCAGAAAAAGCTTTTGGAGAGAGTTTTGAACTATACAAAGGCAAGAAAAGTACCACCTCCCCTACTCTATCGGCTTTGGAATTACAGCGCATTGGCAAACCGATACTGCCTTCGATAGCTGTGGATGCAGCTTGTAGTGGCAACCCTGGTGTAATGGAATACAGAGGGGTGGATACGGAAACTAAAGCTGAAATTTTCAGACTCAAACCTCTGAAAGATGGTACTAATAACATAGGTGAGTTTTTGGCTATTGTACACGCCTTAGCTTTTATGGAACAACGGAACTTGAACCTACCGATTTATTCGGATAGCCAAATAGCGATAAACTGGGTGCGGCAAAAAGTGTGTAAAACTAAAGTGTCACAAACCGCCCATAATGAAAAAATCTTTGAGCTGATAGCTCGTGCTGAAAACTGGTTGCACAGCCATAGCTATACGAACCTTATTTTGAAATGGGAAACCCAAGCGTGGGGAGAAAACCCCGCTGACTTTGGACGTAAAGACAAATAATAATGACGGATATTACCCTGAAAGTACAAGCTACCACAAGTACTGATATTATAAAACTTGAAGCTAACAAAGCGTTGGTGAAAGGGAGTTATGAGTTTAAAAACGTGGATGAGGCTAAAAATGCACCTCTGGCAAAGGAGCTTTTTTACTTGCCTTTTGTAAAGACGGTTTATATATCGAGTAATTTTATTGCATTGAAACGCTTCCCGATAGTGGAATGGAAGGATGTGCAGGAAGAGGTAGCGCAACAGGTACTATTGTATTTACAATCGGGAAGAGAAATACTATTGGGTGAGGCGGGGAAACCTGCTAATGAGGTGGTAACTATCTATACCGAAACTACTCCAAACCCTGCGGTAATGAAATTTGTAGCTAATAAGCGTTTAGTACCTACTATTATAGAGTACAAATCGGCAGAGGAGGCGGAAAAAGCGCCTTTGGCGAAGCTACTTTTTGATAATTATAGCTTTGTAGAAGAGGTATTTTTTGACAATAATTATATTTCGGTTACTAAAAGCGAATCAGCTGATTGGGAAGAGGTTACGGGCAAGCTGCGGGAGTTTATCAGGCAGTATTTGAGTGAGGGAAGGACGCTTATAGACAGTGAAGAGGTGCGCAAGCACCAAGAGGCTGCACAAGCTAAATTACTATCGATGGTAACAACAGATAGTGTATCGCAACAAATAGTGGCTATACTTGATGAATATGTGCGCCCCGCAGTAGCAAGTGATGGAGGGAATATACAATTTATTTCGTACTGTGCCGAAACACATCACGTAGCGGTATTATTGCAAGGAGCGTGTAGTGGCTGTCCGTCATCGGTACAGACGCTCAAAAAGGGTATTGAGGTGATTTTGAAAGATAAATTGGGAAATCCATCTATAAATGTAGAAGCTATTTGATAAAATATTTTTTTATTAAAATATTTTTATTATCTTTGCAGCGTTTTTTTATGAAAAATGGCAATATCACTTATTCAGAAGTATAATGTAGCGGGACCTCGCTATACGAGTTATCCTACAGTTCCTTATTGGGATAACGAGACATTCTCGGTAGCGAAATGGTTGGATAGCTTGGCAAAGTCGTACGGGGAAAGCAATGAAAATGAAGGTATTAGCTTGTATATACACTTGCCTTTCTGTGAAAGTTTATGTACCTTTTGCGGTTGCCACAAACGCATTACCAAGCGGCACGAAATGGAAGCACCTTATATAGATGCGGTACTAAAAGAGTGGCAGTTATATACAGATTTTTTGGCAATACGCCCCATAATAAAAGAAATACACTTGGGTGGTGGAACTCCTACCTTTTTTAAGCCCAGTGAACTTAAACGACTCATAGAAGGTATTTTGGAGCGCGCTGACAGAGCTACTCATTATGAATTTAGCTTTGAAGGACACCCTAATAATACTTCGGAAGCGCACTTGCAACAGCTTTACGACTTAGGCTTTAGGAGAGTGAGCTATGGCGTACAAGATTATTCGGAAAAGGTACAAAAGGCAATACACCGCTTGCAACCTTTTGAGAATGTAAAACGCGTAACGGAGCAAGCTCGTGCAATAGGATACGAATCGGTGAGCCACGACTTGGTATTTGGATTGCCTTTTCAGACATTGGAGGATGTGCTTTTTACAATTGATAAAAGCAATAGTTTGCGTCCTGATCGTATTGCTTTTTACAGCTATGCGCACGTGCCTTGGATAAAGGGTAATGGGCAGCGTGGTTTTAAAGATGAAGATGTACCTACGGGTGATGTAAAGCGACAGCTATACGAGGTGGGCAAACAGCACTTGCTGAAAGTGGGTTATGAGGAAATAGGAATGGATCACTTTGCTTTGCCTACTGATAGTATGTATAAAGCCTTTGAACAGCACCTGTTACACCGCAATTTTATGGGCTATACGGCTTCTAAAACACAGGTGATGATAGGATTGGGGATGTCGGCAATTAGTGATAGCTGGTATGGTTTTGCTCAAAACGAAAAGGAATTGGATGATTACTATGCGCGAATAGCTGCGAATGAGATACCTGTATGCAAAGGGCATATTTTGAACGAAGAGGATTTAATCATCAGACGGCATATACTGAACTTGATGTGCAACTTTAGCACTTCGTGGAAGGATAGCAAACTTGCCTTTGAAGGGGTAGATGAAGTAGTAGCGAACTTGAAAGAAATGGAAAATGACGGATTGCTGCATATAACACCACAGCAAATAAATGTTACGGATGCAGGGAAGCCATTTATTAGAAATATTTGTATGGCATTTGATATGCGATTACAGCGCAAAATGCCCGACACAAAAATATTCAGTATGACGGTGTAGTAATACTGAAAAAAGATAGTGATTGAGTTTTTTAGTTAGTGATTGAAAAGGGACAGTTGAGAAATTCGTCCCTTTTCTTTTTGTGTATATCAGAAAAAAGTATTATTTTTGCGCCCTGATTAAAATAAGTAAACTAAAAATTAAAATCTATGGGATTTTTGAAAGAATTTAAAGAGTTTGCCGTAAAGGGCAACGTAGTTGATTTGGCAATAGGTGTTATCATTGGTGCGGCTTTTGGAGCTATTGTATCATCATTGGTAGCCGATGTAATTACGCCTTTGTTATTAACTCCTGCACTAAAAGCAGCACAAGTAGACAAATTGGACGCTCTTATTTGGAACGGGGTGGCTTATGGTAAGTTTCTTGCGGCTGTAATCAACTTTGTGTTTGTAGCTTTTGTATTGTTTATGCTTGTAAAAGGTATCAATAAACTAAAGAAAAAACAAGAGGAAGCACCAGCAGCTCCTGCAGGTCCTACACAAGAAGAGCTATTGGCTGAAATCAGAGATTTATTGAAGAATAAATAAGAAAGACTCGTGTAACCGCTATGCTACACATTTCAAGTTTAACTAAACCACGCTTAACGGCGTGGTATTTTTTTTGTTAAAATGTAATGTTTTCTTTGAAATTAAAGATGCTTTTTTTACTTTTGCCCCAATAATAATTTTTAGCTTATGGAAAAAAATGTAGATTTGAAAAGTATCGTACTGAAGTACGGTCTTTTCTTAGGGTTGGCGTCAATAGCGTTTCACGTATTGCAATACGTTACTGATTTGCTATACACTGATGAGTTTGCTGTATCTGCCTTGCTATTGGTTGTATGGGTTGTGATTTCGGCAGCAATTTTGGTAGCGGCACTTGAACAGTACAAAAAAGATAATGGAGGCTTACTTACAGTGGGCGATGGGGCTAAAGTAGGTGTTTTGGCTGGGCTTATAGCTGGGGTGCTATATGGAGGTTATATGCTGTTATATACCAACGTGTTAGACCCTAACTATTACGATAAAGTAGTGGATTTGGCAATGAAACAAATGAGTGCTTTTGCGGGGAGTATGTCGGAAGAGCAATTTGAAACAGTTCGTGAGGCTTTGTATCTTAGAAAACCTTCTGATGTAGCTAATTTTATTTCAGCTTTCATAACTTCTATTGTTTGTGGTGTTATTTTAGGGGTTATTATAGGGGCTATTAAAAAGAGTAAACCGATTAGATAATTTATTGATTATCAGTGTAATAAACTTTGTCAAACTTTGAAATTAACATCCCCCCTTCCCCCCTTCAAAAGGGGGGGGATGTTGAAAAAAACTTTTTAGACAGCCTCTTTTTATTTATTGGTGTGCCATTGCTTCTTTGATGTGGGGTACTTCGGCTCCTATATCGCCTGCTCCTACTGCTAATAGTAATTTAGGGCGTTTTTGCTGTAATAGAGGTATTAGATCCTCTTTTGTTGTTAAACATTTCTTTGGGGAAGTAATTTTATTTAATAACACCTCGGAGGTAATGCCCTCTATAGGCAGCTCGCGCGCTGGATAAATATCTAATAGGATAACTTCATCAAATTGTGATAAGCTTTTTGCAAAATCATCCATAAAATCGCGGGTGCGAGTGAAAAGGTGTGGCTGGAAGATAATCGTTTTGGGAGTGTGGGGGTACATTTCGGCTACAGCTTGGTATAAAGCGTTTATCTCGGAAGGATGATGTGCATAATCATCAATAAATACAAAGTCTTTTTCTTTTACAATATACGAAAAACGTCTTTTTACTCCTTTAAAAGTAGCTAAATGAGGTAGCAACTGCTCGGCATCAAAACCACCTTTCACTGCCATTGAAACAGCAACAAGCGCATTGAGCAGGTTGTGCCTACCTGGTTTGGCAAAAGTATAATCGCGGTAGGTTTTGTCTTGATAATGAAAATCGAAGTGGTAGATGCCGTCTATAACACGGATATTTCTAAAAGTATAATCGGCATCGTCATCTAAGCCGTAAGTTTCGTACTCAAGCCCTTCAATTGTAAGTCCGTTGCGCAATATAAGGCTCCCTCCTTTCTTTATTTTTTTAGCAAATTCGCCAAAACCTTCTATTAAATGAGCTGCATCGCCATAAATATCCAGATGGTCTGCGTCCATTGAGGTAATACAAGCAATATTGGGCGATAAGCGCAAAAATGAGCGGTCAAACTCATCGGCTTCTACTACGGTGTAATCACTTCCTTTGATAATGATATTACTATTGAAATTTTCGGCTATTCCTCCTAAAAAGGCACTTACTGAAGTCCCACTTTCTACTAATATGTGGGCAAGAATACTACTTGTAGTGGTTTTGCCGTGTGTGCCTGCTACAGCAAAGCAAAAGCTATCATTGGTAACGTGCCCTAATACTTCGGAACGTTTCAGTACTTGGTAACCATTTTGCTGGAAGTAGCATAATTCGCTGTGGTTTTTAGGAATAGCGGGGGTATAGACTACCAATGTATTTTCGGGGTTCTTAAAGGCTAAGGGGATAGCATTTACATCGTCTGTAAAATGTACTGCAATACCTTCTTGTATTAAGCTGTCTGTAATTTCGGTAGGGGTACGGTCGTAGCCTGCTACTATTTTTCCTTTCAGCTTAAAATATCGGGCTAATGCGGACATTCCTATACCACCTATACCTACAAAATAAATATTTTCTATCATTGTTATGATTAATTTATGGGATTGTTATTAGAATCGTATTTTTGAGTTTTATTGGTTTTACCATCGGTAATTGTGTAATACTCTAACTGACCATTTTTGTAATAATAATTGCTTATTTTTATTCCTTGTAGTCCTCTACTTTCGCAGTTTTTGAGTGTAATAACTCCTTTTTCGTATATTTCTTTGCAATTACCTTTATCGTTAATGTACCATTTTTCAATAATATTACCTTCGGGGTCGTATTTTACGGCACTTTTGCTTTCAATTAGCTCCATTTTGGGTTTGCCATTTTGGTAATATTCTTTGGTTGTTTTTTTGATATGGTCTTCAATTTTACTTACGTTTCCGTTTTTGTGGTAAGTAGTTACAACTTGGTCTGAACCTTCTTTTAAATTTGTATGTATTTCTATTTTTTGGGCTATATTTCCCTCGTGGTTATACACCACTCCCTCTATGAGGTTTCCTTTGAAGACATTTTTTTTGCGCAAGCGTCCTTCGGGGGTAAAGAGGTGAATTTCGGCAAGGCGACCATTATTGAATATGTAGGTAGAGGCTATATTACGTTTTTTATTGAGGTATTTACCTTCGCCTATCAGCAATCCGCCGTTGCCTACTTCAAATTCAAATTGATGTTCGTCATTATCAATGATATATTTACCTTTTTGTAATGAAGCGCGCTTGCTTACGTAGGCTTGTTGCATCATTTCGTTGCTAATATTTCCTACATTTCCTTTCTTCATTAGCAATTGCAACTGCTGATATTGCTCATAATTTACATATTCTTTTATTTCGACTATGCCGTGCTTGAATGCATCGCTTTTAGTATCAACATAATAAGAAGGCTTGAGAGTGGTTTGTGCTATTCCTCCCCACGATATTATTGTTGTTATTAAAAATATGAACTTTTTCATAGGCAATTGTTTTTAGGGTTATAAATTTCTAATGCTGGTATGCCAATATGGTATCTACGATTTCTTTGGTAGCATTGGGTTGTGCGAGCAGGCGTATATGGGCTGCTAAGCTAGCTTGTTGTTGCTCGCTGTTGATAAGGTTTGTAAATGTATCGGCAAATAGTGTGCCCAACTCGTTTTCTCGGAGTAAAATTGCGGCTTGTTTGTTGGCTATGGTTTGTGCGTTTTTGGTTTGGTGATCTTCAGCCACATTGGGTGAAGGTATGAATATCACGGGTTTACCTACCACACATAGCTCGCTAACGGAGCTTGCTCCTGCACGCGAAATAATCACATCGGCTAAGGCGTATGCCCATTCCATATGGTCTATAAAAGCGTGTACTTTCACTTGCTGACTATCGTATTTTTTATATTCATCGTAATAAAGCTTACCGCACTGCCAAAGCACTTGTACGCCTAATTCAGCAAATAGAGGCAGGTGTTCTTCTACGAGCTGGTTGATACGTCTTGCTCCTAAACTTCCACCAAGTACTAAGAGTGTTTTTTTATCGGGGTTTAGAGCGAAGGCTTCTAATGCTTGTGGCAAGTGTTGTTGTACGTGCAAAAGTCCTTCGCGTATGGGGTTGCCTGTTTTTACTATTTTTTCTTTAGGGAAAAACTTCTCCATATCATCATAGGCTACGCATATTTTTTTGGCTTGCTTGGCGAGCATTTTGTTAGTAATTCCTGCGTATGAATTTTGCTCTTGTATGAAAGTAGGAATGCCCATTTGTGCAGCTACTTTCACGACTGCTCCGCTGGCGAATCCTCCTGTGCCTATTACGGCATCTGGACGAAAACGTTTTATAATTTGGCGTGATTTGAACATACTGCAAATGAACTTGAGGGGAAATAGGAGATTTTGGAAGGTGAGCTTACGCTGGATACCTGCAATCCAAAGACCTTCTATAGGATACCCTGCTTGGGGTACTTTTTGCATTTCCATTCGGTCTTTAGCACCTACGAATAATATTTCGGCATCTGGGATTCGTTGTTTGAGTTCGTTGGCAATGGCAATGGCAGGGAATATATGTCCGCCAGTACCTCCTCCTGATATAATAAATTTTTTCATATTTAAATTGTTTTTTATAAGTGCGATCCGCACAGGTTTCTATCTTTTATTTAAAGTTTAGTGGAACGAGGGGGGAAGAATTCTGAATTTTGAATTTTGAATTGGGTTATTATTCTTTTGTTTTTAATTCTATGACGGTGATTTCTGGCCATACGCCTATTCTGCCGGGGAAGGCGTGGTATCCAAAGCCTCTATTGACATTGAGGTACTGCCCGTCTTCTTGGTACATACCGCCCCAGTGTTTGTAAATGTACTGAGAGGGACTCCAACGCCAGCCTGGTACTTCAATACCGCACTGCATACCGTGAGTATGTCCGCTAAGAGTAAGAGCGATATCTTTGTGCTGTGGCTGCACGATATCTTCCCAATGGGTAGGGTCGTGGGTCATCAGTATTTTGAAATCATCGGCGGCGATGCCTTGCATTGCTTTGGTGAGGTCGCCGTATTTGGAGAACCTGCCGTGTCCCCAATTTTCAACCCCTATAAGGGCTATACGCTCGCCATTGCGGTGCAAATAGGTGTGAGTATTGAGGAGGAGTTTCCAACCCATTTCTTCTTCTAACTTATGTAATTGTTCTATGTTGGCTTGTTTGGCTTCGGGAGATTCCCAAGATGAATAGTCGCCGTAGTCGTGATTGCCCATAATGGCATAGATGCCGCTGGGTGCGTGTAACTGACTGAAAAGGGATTGCCAAGGCAAGAGTTCTTCGGAGAGGTTGTTCACCAAGTCGCCTGTGAAGAGTATCACATCGCTTTGTTGTGCATTGATGAGTTCTACCCCGTAGCGTATCTTGTCGTAATTATCAAAACTACCACAATGAATATCGGATATTTGGGTGATGCGATAGCCATCAAAAGCTTTTGGAAGATTGGGAAAATAGAGTGTGTATTTCAGTACTTTGTAGTTGTATTTTCCTTGGAAGATTGCATACAGAAGGCTTGCAAAGGGTATGGCTGCTAATCCCCAGCCTAAGGCACTGACAAATTTGCGGCGTGAGGGCATATGGGAGGTATTGCCTCTTTTTTTGGTAAATAGCCACCTCAGCAGCCGGGTTATATCTTCGGCAAAGAGGACTATGCTGGTTACTAAATTGACAATAAACCAGATGAGGAAGGCTGCTACGGCATATTGCTGTGGAGCACTCCAGACGGTCTTGCCTTTGCCAAACCAATGATATGCCATTAGTACAATGATGGCTATGGTGATTGTTGCATAAGTATAGCGCAGCCAGCGGGGTGCTTTAAGCGTTTTGAGGCTCTTGCTGGCGTAGTAAGCTAATAGGAAGTAGAGAACGAAAATGCTTACTAAGAATGTGATGATTTGATAACGTGTCAAAATATAAAAAATAAATTAATCTGCTGCAAAAGTACGAATTATTTTTATTTTTTGTTACCTTTGCGGCAGATTATTAGTGAAAATGAATAAACAAGACTTACAACAGAAGTGGGATACTTTGCCTGAAAACAACCTGATGCGGCTGTGGCAAATGGAGATTGCGGAAGTGGGCGAAGACTACCTTGTGATGACGATGCCTGTAACGGATAAGGTTACGCAAATAGATGGGGTGCTACACGGGGGTGCTACTCTTGCTCTTGCCGAAACAGCAGGGAGTGTGGCTGCTTTCTTATTACACCGAAAACCCAATGAGCAAATACGGGGTATTGAGCTGAGTGCAAACCATCTGCGTTCTGGGAAAATAGGCGACACTCTTTTCGCTACTGCAAAATGCATCAATGCGGGGCGCACGCTACAATTGTGGGAAATCAATATTACAAACCAAGATAACAAACTTATCTCTTATTGTAAATTTACAACTATTAAAATATGACTCAATTCATAAAACTTTACAACGAAAATCCTAACGAAAAGGAGATTGCTAAAATCGTAGAGGTATTGCGCGATGGGGGGCTTATTATCTATCCTACAGATACAGTTTACGGATTAGGTTGCGACATTACAAATACTAAGGCTTTGGAAAAGATAGCTCGCATTAAAGGGGTGAAATTGGAAAAGGCTAATTTTTCATTTGTGTGTTCTAGCTTGAAGAATCTTTCGGATTATGTGAAACAAATAGATAGTAGTACTTTTAAACTGCTAAAACGTGCGCTGCCTGGTCCTTATACTTTTATTATGCAGGGCAATAACAATTTGCCTAAGGATTTTAAGAAGAAAAAAACAGTGGGTATTCGCGTACCTGATAATGCTATTGCGCAGCTGATTGTGGAGCGGCTGGGCAATCCTATCGTATCTACTTCTATTTACGATGAAGATGATGTTATAGAATACACTACCGACCCTGAGCTTATCTATGAGAAGTGGCAAAATAAGGTGGATATTGTTATTGATGGGGGGTATGGTGATAATGTGGCTTCTACGGTTATAGACCTTTCGGGCGATGTGCCTGTGGTGGTGCGTGAGGGCAAGGGGGATATTTCGGTAGTTGGTTAGGGACAAGGTAAAAAAACTTTGGCAAACTTTGAAAGTTTGCCAAAGTATGTGGTGTAATTGTAATAAAAATTTTATAAGGCTTAATCACTACACAATATAAATATAACGGGGGTGCCGTCATCTTCATAACCCTGTAGCTCGAAACCATTAAAGAAGATGCGTTTGCCTAAATATTTATTGTGCAGTGTGTTGTGCATAAAGAATAGCAGTTCTAATGCTCCTATGGTAACGCCATCGCCGCTTTCGTGCTGTGCTACTATGTGTACATCGTAAAAGCCTTCGGCATCGGGCGTTCCTTCGGTAAGGGCGTTTTCATTGGTGAGGAACTCAAAACTGTTTAGTACGCCTACATCTTTTATCTGTGCCTGATAAAGTACCTTTACACGTGGTGAAAGGAATAGAGTGCCAAAGGGATTGAAATCTTCTAAATCATTTCCTACATCGTCATTATAACGCTTAAAAGCTTCGTAAAAATCCGCCATATTGTAATAAGGCTCTTGGGTGAATGCCCACTGCACCTTGTCTAAACGAGAAGCATCTATCATAGGCTCATAGTTGGCACATAGATTGGCTCGTGAAGGAGTGCCTATGATAAAGTCGTTTAGCTGTTTGTCATTTTCTAATAATGACAATAGTTCTTCTTCATCATTATCCCAGCGGTATAACATTTCTTCGGTATAAATAGGCACAAAGGTATTGAACAAGACAAACTTGTGCTTGCTTATATTACAACAAAGTTCTTCGCCGTCATTATCTAAAGTAGGTACAGCCAAGAGGAAAGCAAATTTATCGGATTTTAGTGTTCCGTTTTCTACTAATACAGTATGACCTCTGCTGATGAAGAGCCCTTGTTCTAAAGATATTTGTACTACTTTTTTTATCCATTCTATAGGTTTGCGGTGTTCTTCAGCTGTACTTTCGCTGTTCCAAGTGGGAGGCAAGTGCATTACCATTTCACAGATTACAGTTTCATCGTCTCCTGCAAGTATGTTCATAGGGTAATCGCCCATATCTTTGGTTACAAGAGTGTAATAGTTGTGTTGGGCAGTAGGAGCTACTACTAAGATGTCGCACCACACATCGGGGGCTAACTCTTCGTGTAGTACTTTGCTTACCTTGCCAAACTTTTTCTTTATGAAATGTTCTACCGTTATCTTTTCTTCTTTGGAATAAACAGGTATCTCTTCTAAATGATCGGCGGGGATGATAAGGTCATCGGTTTCTTCGTTATATTGGAAGAGTCCGTTTTTGATGTTTCTTATAAAGTAATCAAACCAGTCTTGAAGATCATCGGCTAATATGGTAATGCTACATTTGGTGAGGTCTTTGGCTATCACTATTGCCATTATTTGTCCATAGGTGCCTTCTGAGTCATTATCAAGGTCGGTACAAATGTAGCTTAGTATTTCATCTTTATCTTCATCGCCGATGCGCACGCTGATGATAGGCAGCCATTTGGGGTTGTATAATTGGTTTTTCACAACGCCTTTGGGTACTGAGGGCATTGTTACTTGCTGCCAATTTTTGCCGTAGTGGGTAAGCACAAAGTTAAGCCACTCTTGTTGTAAGGGTTCTATTTCGTTTATAGCAACGAAGGTATGTCTGCCAAAGAAGAAAGTAGTACCAGGTTCTTGTCCGTCAAAAGTACGGTGTAGCTGTTTAAAGTTTTCGGGGAAGAGAAATTGTAAGCGTTTTTCGAGGGTGTCTATTGATTTTTTGGTAGCTTTGGTACGTAGCTTTTTCAGCATTTGGGGTGCGTATTCTTGTAGGGTATTGATGAAGCGTTCTAATACGAACTCTATTCCGCCCTGTCCTCCTTCCATTACTTCGCTTAGAGAAAGGTTTTTCTCTTCGGCTATGGCAATAAAGTTGAGGAGTTCTTGGGTAGTACCACCCCATTGTGAAATATCTTTTTGCAAGTAATATTTTGCATTGGGCAAATCACCTAAGAAAAAGTAGGAATAGCCGATGCGGTAGTTCCAAGAGTCGGTATTGCCTAATTCGGGTTCTATATATTTAAATACTTCTATAGCGCGGCGCAAATAGTGTTTGTTTTCTTCGGTAGGGTTTAGCCAATAAAGGTTGTTATAGGCACGCCCGAGCTCGTTGAGCACTTCGGGGGTTTTATCTTCTACTGATAGGCTTTCTATAAAATCTACTACGGCTTGTATGTCGTCTTCATCACTCCATACTTCTATTTTTTTTAAAATTTGTTGTTCGGTCATAACACTATTTTTATCAAGCCACAAAGGTAAGTATTATTTTTTAATAATTTGTGTTTTTGAGCGAAAAACTGAGGGTATTAAAAAACTTTGGCAAAGTTCAAGACTTTTGAACTTTGCCAAAGTGTGGGGTACAAAAAGAGGGTTGATAGGGTTACTATTTGCCTATGGCTTTTATTGTCCTAAAATTTGCGCTCCATTGTTCGTTCTCTTGGTAGGCTTGCAAAGCACTTTCGGGGACATACAATTCGCGTTTTTGCTTGATAGTTACATTGCCAGCAAAAGTATTTCCGTAAATAACAGGAGGAGTTGGGTTTAGCACTGTTATTTTCTTCAGTTCATTATTGTTCATAAACGCCATACGTCCAATGCGTTCTACTGTTGCAGGAAGCGTTAGCTCTTCGAGTCCGCAGCTGATGAAAGCCTGTTCTTCTATTTGTTGCACTTCTTTTAGTACGATTTTTTTGAGATTGGCAGCAGCGCGAAAAGCTTGTTTTCCTATGCGTTTTACATTGGGCATTTCCACTGAGGTAATTTCTCTGTTACTCATAAATACCTCATCGTCTATTGCCGTAGCTTTAGCAGGAATTTTTATAGCTCCTGAAGGTATTTCGGCACCTTCTTTTAGTGTTAAAATCACCTCACCCCCACTCTCTTGTAGTTCAAAAGGTGAAGCTTCTACAATAAGTCCTATCTCAAAGGTTTTACTCTGGCTATCGCTTACTACTATAGTAGCTGTTCCTTCTGCTATAGCTGTAATTTGTACCGAAACACTTGTAGTACCTGTTACTACAGCGGTAGCGATGTTGCTATTGGTAACTGTTACTGTATAGGCAGGATTTCCGCTTTCTATTACCACCCAGTCTTCCTCGCCTTCGGTTATGGTGAGGGTTGTTGTACTCAGCTTAAGGTCATATACCTGTTTGGCAGGTGGTGGGGTAGGTTGCGGTTGCTCGGTTGGTTTGTCTTTTTGGCAAGAGAGCAAGCTCAAGCCAACAAAGAGTATTACGTATAGCAAATTATCCTTTTTCATTGTTTATTGTATTTCTTTGATTTCACTAAAACTACTGCTGAAAGCCTCTACGTCTTCGTAAGCTCCTTTTTTACCACGAGGCACCCAAAGTACTGCATCTTCGGCAATACCATCAAAAGCATCACTTTCTACTGTAGGTGGTACATTCATATTGCAACGTACTTCTTTTAGCTTGTCACATTCGGCAAAAGCCATACTTTTAATTTTGGTAACCTTTTTCAAAAGTACTTTGGTAAGGTTACGGCTACTATGCAAAGCACCTTCGCCTATGATTTTCACATTGTTAAAATCTACTGAACTAACACTGCTGTATTCTAAAGTATTATCGGCTAAGACTGTACCACGTGCTGGCAGTACTATATTACCACTAATAGCTGAAGCTGAACCTTTTACTTCTATCACACGCTCATTTTTGTAGTCCTCTTCTTCGATATCCTCACCTTCTACTATATCAAAAAGGTCATCGGTACTTACTGCTTTTACAGTTACCATTATGAAAGCTTGTTTAGCCTGGTCATCGCCTACGGTTACCTTGGTAGTGCCTGCACCCACTCCTGTAATACGTACTTTATTGCCTCCTATTATTTGGGCAGTGGCTACGCTTGAGTTTATGACTGATACTGTATAAGGAGCGGTTCCTTTTACAATAGCTACTTCAGCAGTAGCACCTACATTTACTTCTACATTAGCTTTGGCAAGCTCTAAATCAGTACCTTTTACAGTAACGATAATTTCAACTGTTTTATCTTGGCTGTCTTTTACGGTTACTGATGTTTCGCCTGCTGCCTTTCCTGTAATACGCACAGTGCTACCTACTATTGCTACTTGCACTTTGGTATCGTCATACATTGGCGCGCTGTAGCCACCATTACCACTACGAATAGCCACTTCGGCAGTAGCTCCTACGTTTACTTCCACTTCGGTTTTATCTACTGTTAGGTTGTAGGGTTTTACTACTACTACTATTTCTACTTGTTTATTGGCACTGTCTTTTACAGTTACCTTAGCAGTACCTGCGGCTTTAGCAGTGATGCGTATGCCATTGCCTTCTATTTGTGCCGTTACTTTGTTATTATCTTCGGAAACTGCTGTATAACCACCATTACCATTGGTAATTGCCACTAATGTATTTGCTCCTGCATTTAGCTCTACTCTCATTTTTTCTACAGTAAGATTACGAGGGCTCACAGTTACACTGATTTCGGCAGTTTTGTTTTGGCTGTCTTTTACAGTTACTTTGGTAGTACCCGCAGCTTTGGCTTCAATACGCACTTTGTTATTTACTACTGAAGCAGTAACCTTGCTGTTATCGGCTACCTGAACGGTATAGCCACTATTACCACTAAAAATTGCTACTTCGGCAGTAGTGCCTGCGTTGATAGTAAGGGCATTTCTTTCAAGTGATAAATTAAAAGGATTGATTGTAACGGTAATTTCGGCAGTTTTGTTTTGGCTGTCTTTTACGGTTACTTTGGTAGTACCTGCAGCTTTGCCTTCAATACGCACTTTGTTGCCTACAATAGTAGCTGTTGCTTTGCTGTTATCGGCTACTTGTAGCGTATAATTGTCGTTACCTGCTGTAATTGCTACTTCGGCAGTAGTGCCTGCATTGATAGTAAGCGTAGTTCTTTCAAGCGTCAAAGCGCGTGCTCTTATAGTAACGGTAATTTCGGCAGTTTTGTTTTGGCTGTCCTTTACGGTTACTTTTGTAGTACCTGCGGCTTTGCCTTCAATACGCACTTTGTTGCCTACAATGGTAGCGGTAACTTTGCTGTTATCGGCTACTTGTAGAGTATAGTTTCCATTGCCGTTAGTGATACTTACTTCGGCAGTGTCATCAGGGTTCAGTTCTACTGCATTTCTTTCAAGCGTTAAAGAGAAGGCATTTACAGTAACTGTGATTTCGGCAGTTTTATTTTGACCATCTTTTACAGTTACTTTGGTAGTACCTGCGGCTTTGCCTTCAATACGCACTTTGTTATTTACTACTGAAGCGGTAACTTTGCTGTTATCGGCTACTTGCACGGTATAGCCACCATTACCACTAAAAATTGCTACTTCGGCAGTAGTGCCTGCATTGATAGTAAGGGCGGTTCTTTCAAGCGTCAAAGCGCGTGCTCTTACAGTAACGGTAATTTCGGCAGTTTTGTTTTGGCTGTCCTTTACGGTTACTTTGGTAGTGCCTGCGGCTTTGCCTTCAATACGCACTTTATTACCTACAATAGTAGCTATTGCTTTGCTGTTATCGGCTACTTGCAGAGTATAGTTTCCATTGCCGTTAGTGATACTTACTTCGGCAGTGTCATCAGGGTTTAGTTCTACTGCATTTCTTTCAAGCGTTAAAGAGAAGGCATTTACATTAACTGTGATTTCAGCAGTTTTGTTTTGGTTGTCTTTTACGATTACTTTGGTAGTACCTGCGGCTTTGCCTTCAATACGCACTTTGTTATTTACTACTGAAGCGGTAACTTTGCTGTTATCGGCTACTTGCACGGTATAGCCACCATTACCACTAAAAATTGCAACTTCGGCAGTAGTGCCTGCATTGATAGTAAGGGCGGTTCTTTCAAGCGATAAACCGCGTGGTTTTACTGTAACTGTAATTTCAGCAGTTTTGTTTTGGCTGTCTTTTACGGTTACTTTGGTAGTACCTGCTGCTTTGCCTTCAATACGCACTTTATCACCTACAATAGTAGCTGTTGCTTTGCTGTTATCAGCTACTTGTAGCGTATAATTGCCGTTACCTGCTGTAATTGCTACTTCCACAGCGGCATCGGCATTTACTTCTACTGCATTTCTTTCAAGTGTTAAAGAAAAAGCATTTACTGTAACTGTGATTTCAGCAGTTTTGTTTTGGCTGTCTTTTACAGTTACTTTGGTAGTACCTGCGGCTTTGGCTTCAATACGCACTTTGTTATTTACTACTGAAGCGGTAACTTTGCTATTATCGGCTACCTGAACGGTATAGCCACCATTACCACTAAAAATTGCAACTTCGGCAGTAGTGCCTGCATTGATAGTAAGGGCGGTTCTTTCAAGCGATAAACCACGTGGTTTTACAGTAACTATGATTTCGGCAGTTTTGTTTTGGCTGTCTTTTACGGTTACTTTGGTAGTACCTGCGGCTTTGCCTTCAATACGCACTTTATCGCCTACAATAGTAGCTGTTGCTTTGCTGTTATCGGCTACCTGAGCGGTATAGTCACCATTACCACTGCGGATAGCTACTTCCACAGCGGCATCGGCATTTACTTCTACAGTTGTTTTTTCGAGTGCCAAAGAAAGTGCATTTACAGTAACCGAAAGTTCAGCAGTTTTGTCATCGGCATCTTTTACTGTAATTTTGGTAGTACCTACCCCTACTCCTGTAACCGTAACTGTAGTACCACTGACTGTTGCTGCAGCTACAGCAGTATCGGCAACACTGACGGTGTAAGAACCATTACCGCTGACGATGGCTACTGCTACTTTTTCGCCTTTGGTAAGTGCTACTGTAGCTACTGAAAGCGCAAGTGGCTGGCTCTCTACCGTTACACTAAAGGTTTGTACTTTTTCGCTCACGAGGTCTTTTACAGTAACTAAAGCGTTACCTTTGCTGATAGCCTCGATGGTAAGCAAGTTGTTGGCTATTGTGGCTGTAGCTATGGCAGCATCGGTAGTAGCCACTTTATAGTCATTACCAAAGGAGATCGTTCGCGTAGCTGTATTGCCTTTTAGCAGGGTGATATGTTCGCCAGGTACTACTAGGTCGAGTACCTTTACGCTAATATCGGCAGTGTGGTTTTTGGCATCGCTTACGGTTACTGTAGCAAGTCCTTCGGCAAGGGCAGTAATGGTAAGTTCGTTATTTACTAAGGTGACTGTAGCCTTAGTAATATCGCTGGAAGTAGCTGTATAAGTACCGTTACCTGTTTTGATAGCTACTTTTTCATATTCACCTACTTTGAGAGTAAGTGAGGTTTTAGCCAAAGTGAGATTGGCAGTTTCATCTTGCGTTTCTTCTTCTTTTTTGCAAGATGTGAATAGCAGGGTAATAATAGCAAGTCCTGCTGTTAATAATTTGAAGGTTTTCATAAAGACGTATAAAATTAATTTAAAATCGGTGCAAAGATAATTCTTATTTATAAATAGGCAAAATAAATAGTAGCTTTTTTTTCGTTTATTATTGTTGGGGGGAATTCTTCGCTTATCCTTCGCTCAACCTTCGCTCAACCTTCGCTCAGAAGAATTTTGAATTTTGAATTTGTGGGACAGGTAGGACTTGTAAGACGGGTGGGACGGGTGGGGAATTTTGAATTTTGAATTTTGAATTGGGCACAAGCTGCAAGTTTGCGCCAGCGGGGAGAATGGGAAGTGAAATTTGCTAATTCAAAAATAAAGTTGTACTTTTGTAGCATCAAAATTTATACGTTTTAACCAATGAAAACAGATGAAATAAAAGACCTTTTTAAAAAATTTGAAGAGGCAGCGCAGCAAATAGAAGATATTGAATGCTGGAGCGCAAGAGAATTGCAAACCCTTTTGGGATATGCACAATGGCGTAATTTTGAATTAATTATTCAAAAAGCAAAAGTAACTTGCGAAGGTGCAGGTGAAAAAGTAGCCTATCATTTTGCTGACGTCAGCAAAATGATAACTTTAGCTAAAGGTGCTGAAAGACAGATAGATGACATTCTTCTCATGCTTATTGATAGAGGTATCACTCCCGAAAAACTACCGCCTGCCGAAGATATCAAGAAAGTACAACGCAAACTTAGTACTGAAGAGAAAAAATTGTTAAATAATCGCTAATCACTATAAAACTAAGGATTAAATAAATGATATATGAAATTTGTGCCAACTCATATGAGTCGGCTAAGAATGCTGAAGCTGCGGGTGCTACTCGCATAGAATTGTGTAGCGAATTGGGGGTGGGTGGTATTACCCCCAGCTACGGATTGATAAAAAAAGTAATGGACGAGCTGAGCATTGGTAATTGTGTCCTGATACGTCCGCGTAGTGGTGATTTTACCTATAGCGAAGAGGAATTTGACGTGATGCTGCGGGATATTGTTCTTTGTCGTGAATTGGGCTGCCAAGGGGTGGTAACAGGGGTATTATTACACGACAATACCATAGATGTGGAGCGTACGGCTAAGCTGAAAGAAGCGGCAGGCACTATGGAATTTATCTATCACCGTGCTTTTGACTGTACTCCTGACCCTATAGCGGCAATAAAAACGCTTAAAAAATTGGGGGTAGACCGCATTCTGAGCTCTGGAGGTAAAAAATCGGCGATTGAGGGGCTTCCTTTGCTGAAAGAACTACAGCGCATAGGCAATGGGAAACCTATGATTATGCCCGGTGGGGGTATTAATGCTGAAAGTATTGTGCAAATAAAAGCGGCAGGCTTTAGCGAAGTACACTTTTCGGGTATGGTATTGGGGTCTACTGGGATTAAGCTACCTTTTTCGTTTATGACAGAACGCTTTCTGGACGAAGAAAAGCGTGGGGTTTCTGACAGGGAAATCATACGAAAAATAATGGGTAATGGTTGATTATTAGAAAATCGGGTAATGGGCTAAAATGGGATTTTACAGAAAAAACAGTGGAAAAACTTGTTATATCATAAAAAAGTTGTATCTTTGCGCCCGAATTAATAACGAGGTCGAGCACCTCACAAATTAAATTTTTTTATGCCAGTAAAAATTAGATTACAACGTCACGGTAAAAAAGGCAAGCCATTCTATTGGATTGTAGCTGCCAACTCACGCTCTAAACGCGATGGTAAATTCCTTGAAAAATTGGGTACTTACAACCCAATTAGCAATCCTGCACAAATAGAGCTAAATGTGGATGCTGCTGTACAATGGTTGAAAAACGGAGCACAGCCTACAGATACTGCACGCCGTATTTTATCGTACAAAGGGGTATTATTAAAACATCACTTATTGGGTGGTGTAGCTAAAGGAGCGCTTACTGAAGAACAAGCTGAAGCAAAATTCAATGCTTGGCTAGAAGCTAAAAACAACAAAGTATCTTCTAAAGAAGAACGTTTGGCTAAAGAGAAAGCAGCTGCGAAAGCTAAAGCCTTAGACGCTGAAAAAGAAACAAACGAAAAACGTAAAAACGATGCAGCTGCAAAAGCTGCTGAGGCTGCTGCTGCCGCTACAGCTGAACAAGCTGAAGGAGAAGCTGCTGCAGAAACACAAGAAACTGAAGCTTAAGAATGACACTGAACGATTGTTTTTATATAGGAACAATAGTGTCTAAATTTAGCTTTAGAGGTGAAGTCTTAATCAAACTTGATTCTGATGACCCTGAAATGTATGAAGAAATGGAATCAGTGTTTATTGCTTTGGGCAATAACTTGGTTCCATTTTTTATTGAAAAAAGCACTTTGCATAAATCAGACCTATTGCGTGTAAAATTTGAGGAGGTAGATAGTGAAGCTGATGCTGAAGCCTTGCTGAAACACAAAATCTACTTGCCGCTGGAGGCACTGCCTACCCTAACGGGTAATCAATTTTATTACCACGAAGTGATTGGCTTTGAGGTAATGGATAACCAATATGGTTATGTGGGAAAAATTACAGCCATAAACGACAACACAGTGCAGCCCCTCTTTGAAGTGGAAGATGAGGCTGAACACCAAATATTAATACCTATAAACTTTCTTGATAAAATAGACCGTGAAGGGCGTAAAATTACCGTAAATACTCCTGAAGGGCTTATTGAACTATACAAGGAGGAGTAAACAAATACAACTATGGAACAGATTAAGAAATTTAGACTTGACTTTATAGATGTAATCCGCGCTTTTGCTATCTGTATGATGTTGCAAGGGCACTTTGTGAATGGGCTACTTGCCAATAGTTATCGCGACCTCAAGAATCCTATTTTTTGGTTTTGGTATTACTGCACAGGGATTACGGCTCCTGTGTTCTTTACCGTTTCGGGTTTTATATTCACTTTCTTGTTAGTAAAAGAAAGTGATGCTACGAAAGTGGGCTGGCGTAACCCACGTGTAAAGAAAGGGATTAGGCGTGGTTTTATGCTCATTGGGATTGCTTACCTTTTGCGTATGAGTTTTCAAAGTGTAGATGTGTTGCACTGTATAGGGCTTTCGCTACTGATGCTCATCACTACTTACCTTATTTCATACAACCGAAAATCGTGGGTAATGCCTACAATACTTATAACTACTACGCTGTTGGCTTTTACCTTTGAACCTTTTTATAAAGAGCTTAAATTTAGCTGGCTACCGCTGCCTATTGCTAATTACTTTACTCATAACAATGGTAGTCTCTTTACGATATTTCCTTGGTATGGTTACGTATCGTTTGGGGGCTTTATGGGGTACTTATTTCAGCAATATAAACACCATAAACACTTATACAGAAATGCTATACTGTTGTTTTTTTCGGTGGGGGCTTTTCTCTTATGGGCATCTCATTATATAGTAGAACAACTTTATTATATAGGGCATTCTTCGTTTATTAAGCGATTGATGGAGGATTTTGTTTATTTGCGATTGGGGAATGTACTGCTCGTTTTTGGCTTCTTTACACTGATGCGCAACGTGATTACCTCTAAGTTTATACGCACCATAGGGCAAAACACACTTTCTATCTACGTAATACACTGCTTTTTGCTTTATGGTAGTATTACTTCCTATGGGCTTATACAACATTATGCAATGCAATTGAAACCTTACCAAGTAGTGATAGGTGCTCCAATTTTTATAATAGTGTGTGTGTTGATATCCTTGGTGTACAACCGAGTAAAACCTGTTATAAAAGCAGGTATTGGGTTTGTACTAAAAGAAATATGGTTGTTTTTGGTGGAATGCTACCATTTTATTGCTAAAAAAATGATGATTAAAGCTAATAGATAATGAAAAAACTATTTACAACACTTGTAATGATGACGGCTTATATAGCAAATGCTCAACCACAACCACTTACCCTTGAAAAACTATGGCAATTGCAGCGCGTGAGTGCCATAGCGCTCACCCCTGACCAACAATACGTATTGCTGAGCGTAAGTACACCCGATATAGCAGAAAACACTTTTAAGAAGGAGTACTACAAATTAGCCGTAAAGGGAGGGGTACCCATCCCAATAAGCGAAGCAGAAATAGAAAAACTGACTGCTAAATACAATGCCGACCGCAGCCTAAAGCTCACTCATAAAGAGGTGAAAATTAACAAAGTGCTGGGGAAGGACTTTTACGAAGACTTGTCTAAATCATCGGGGCAGTTGTATAATGGGCTTGACCACCGCCATTGGGATACGTGGAATGAAGGCAAATACAACCACGTATTTACAGAAGATGCTGAGGGCAAGCAAAAAGATTTAATGGAGGGGCTGCCGTTTTACTGTCCGCAAATGCCTTATGGAGGGGCTGAAGACTATATATGGAGTCCTGATGGGCAGAAAGTGCTATATGTAACCAAAGCTAAAGCAGGCACCGCGTATGTACTCAGCACTAATACTGATATATATGAGTATGACCTCAAGACAATGAAAACCCGAAACCTAACGGAGGGAATGATGGGCTATGACACTAACCCACAGTACAGCAAAGAGGGGGTACTGGCGTGGCTGAGTATGGCACACGATGGCGATGAATCTGACAAGAATGACCTTTACATACTAAAAGACGGCAAACGCATCAACCTCACTGCCCAATGGGATAACACGATATTTAGCTACCGCTGGAGCAATGACGGCAAACAGATTTACCTGATTGCTCCTACTCAAGGCACTGAACAGCTGTTTGTAGTAGATGTTTATGGCAAGGATACTACCCCCCAACAGCTTACTAAAGGGGTATATGACGTAAACCAGATAGTAGGGCAATCGGGGGATAAATTGATAGTGGTGCGTACTACTATGAATCACGCGGCTGAGGTATTTACTATCAACCTAAAAGAGAAGAAAAAGTTGCCTTACTACACTATGCAACAACTCTCGCACTTTAACGATGAGGCTTATAAAAGCATCGCTGATTGTCCTATAAAAGAGCGCATTATTAAAACTACTGACGGCAAGGATATGCACGCTTGGGTGATTTATCCTCCTGACTTTGACCCTAATAAGAAGTACCCTACCCTACTATACTGCCAAGGAGGTCCACAATCAATCGTAAGTCAGTTTTACAGTTTTAGGTGGAACTTCCAACTAATGGCTTCACAAGGCTATATAATCATCGCACCCAACAGACGGGGCTTACCAGGGTTTGGTGTAGAATGGAATGCCCAAATCAGTGGGGACTGGGGCGGACAAGCTATGCGCGATTATCTATCAGCAATAGACGATATTGCTAAAGAGCCCTACGTAGATAAAGAACGTTTAGGCGCTGTGGGTGCTAGCTATGGTGGGTATTCTATCTACTATTTGGCAGGTATTCATCAGAAACGATTTAAGAGCTTTATAGCGCATTGTGGGGTATTCAACTTGCAAAGTATGTATGGCACTACCGAAGAGCTTTTCTTTAACAACCACGAAATAGGTGGTGCTTATTGGGAAAAAGAGAATGCTGTGGCGCAAAAATCATATAAGGAGTTTAATCCAATAGAGAAAATAACAGAGTGGGATACACCTATACTCATCATTCACGGAGGAAAGGACTATCGTGTACCCGAAGAACAAGGTTTTCAAGCCTTTACGGCAGCGCAATTGCGAGGTATCAAGAGTGAGCTTTTATACTTCCCCGATGAGAACCATTGGGTATTGCAACCTCAAAACGGACTATTATGGCAGCGTACTTTCTTCAGATGGCTAAAAGAAACCCTTAAATAGTAAATATAGAACCATAAAAAAGCTGGTTGAACAATTGCTCAACCAGCTTTTTTATTTATTATTTATTTGTCATTAAAATACATCTCCTTCTTTGAGCTTTTCAGCATTTTCGGCAAGTTGGAGTTCATCGATAAGGCGTTGTACATCGCCGTTGATAACGTTTTGCAAGTCGTATAGGGTAAGCCCGATGCGGTGGTCGGTAACGCGCCCTTGCGGATAGTTGTAGGTACGTATCTTGGCAGAGCGGTCGCCAGTAGAGACCATTGACTTACGGCGGGCAGAATCGGCTTCCATTTTTTTAGCCAGCTCCATTTCATAAAGGCGAGAGCGCAAAACTTTTAGTGCTTTATCAAGGTTTTTGTGCTGTGATTTTTCATCTTGGCAACGCACCTCTATGCCTGTAGGGATGTGCTGTAACTGTATGGCAGAATAAGTAGTATTCACCGACTGCCCACCAGGTCCGGTAGAAGTAGTGCGGATAATTTTGACATCTGCCATATCCAGCTCTACATCAAACTCTTCAGCCTCGGGCAGCACAATAACAGTAGCCGCTGAAGTGTGTACACGTCCTTGAGTTTCGGTTTGTGGCACGCGTTGCACACGGTGTACCCCTGCTTCAAACTTTAAAGTGCCATATACATTATCACCCGTAATTTCAAAAATAATCTCTTTATAGCCCCCAGCAGTCCCCTCGTTGAAATCCATTACAGAGGTACTCCAGCCTTTGCTTTGGCAGTATTTGGTGTACATACGATAAAGGTCGCCAGCGAAGATAGAAGCTTCATCGCCACCTGTACCAGCTCGTATTTCCATCACAGCATTTTTAGCATCTTCAGGGTCTTTGGGTATCAACATATATTTGATTTCGTCCTCTAATTGAGGGAGACGCTGTTTGCTTTCTTCCAACTGTAATTTTGCCATTTCTACCATTTCGGGGTCGGAGCCATCGGCGATAATTTCTTCAGCTTCAGTGAGGTTTGCTGTCACGGTGATGTATTCATCGCGTTTATCCATCAGCTCTTTAAGCTCTTTATATTCTTTATTGAGCTGGATATAGCGTTTTTGGTCGGCGATGACATCAGGCTGAATAATGAGGTCGGAAATCTCGTCAAAACGTTGTTTAACGATGTTTAATTTATCGAGCATATCGTTTATTTTCTGTTATTTAGGGTGCAAAGATAGTAATTTAATGGCAAATGACAAATGAGAAGTGTTATTATTTCTCTATTTGCCACGCTATTTCCTTAAAAATATCGAGCTTTGTTTTCTCGTGTAGCTCGCGGAACTTTTGGGCATATTCTTTAGGGAAAGGCTTCCAAAAGTTATCATCTTCTACTATTGTGCAGTAATAATACTGGTTGCTTTTAGGCATTTTTGCCAACGACTCATATAACACTTCAAACTTATTAGGCATATTGCGCTTTATTATCAGGCGGTAAAGACGTTCTAGAGTATAAGCTGAACTTTTAGCCAATGCCTTAGTAATAAGATAGTTTACACGCTCGCTGTCTTCTTCTATACGATCTAACACCATAAGGGCATCGGTATTAAGACTATTATCACCTTTTGCACTTGCTAAGTAATTGCAAAGCAAGTCTGCCCAACGCGGGTCTAACTCTTCTTTAGCAAGAGGTTTTTTATCGTAATATCCACCATAGTAACCATAATAACGATAAGTAGTGCCTGAAGTAGTGCCTGCTAAGGCTTCTATCATATATTGGGCATTAATCGCTTTATTAAATTGTGGTGCAAAGACCTCGTATAGCTTCTCTCTGCTGAAACGCTCTTTGCTATCTAAAACACGATAGAGATAGTTTATAGCTAATGGCGATGTCCAAGTATTGCCGAAAACATCAGTAGCATATTGCTCATAGAAAGACAATACTTTATCTTTATCAAAAGTGTAGAGTATTTCATTCAAGCAAGGGGCTATGTTATAATTGCTTGCTGAACGCTTTTTAGCCATTGCATCAAATCGTTTATTGCTTAAAATCTCACCCAATAGTGCATACGTTTCAGGATAATCTTTGTGTTTGAGAATCTCCCACTCTATAGGCAATCGCTCAAAGGCTGCTGTTAGGGCTTTTTCGTCTGCTTCGTCCATTGAAAGCAGCGCTTCAAAGCGTTCGCGTACTTTCTGAAGGAATGGCTGATACTGCGTGGCTAATGGAACTGAGGCTATCGCTTCTGCCAACAGTTCCCCGTTTCCTTTCTGCTTGTTGTTGCTGTACAACTCGTATAGCTTATCAATGCAGCGCTGTGTGCCGATTTTTGCCAATGCTTTATAGGCTGCCCCACGTATCGTTTTATTTTTATCGCTTGTAAGACTGATGATAAAATCTTCGGTCTTCTCATCTTTTTTATCCGAAAGTATCGCTATAGCTTCGGCTTGTAGGTTGGGCAAACTTTCTGCAAATATTTTATCGATAAGCCCGTCTACCTCGGCATAACCGAGCTTATAGAGCAAGCGCAAACGACGTACATTCTCTACCTTGTCTTCTAACTTAAAGTCGGTTGCTAAGAAAGGTAACATTGCCTTGCCGTTAGCAGGAATTACTACCTCCATTATATAATCGGCTAACTCTGAATACTTGTCTGCCAAGGCAAAACTCAAATAGCCAAAGGTACGAGAGTCTTTGAAAATACCGCGCTCATAAGCATCTTTTACAGTCTCTAAACGCCCTGATTTGCTTTCGGTAAGAGCTTGTAGTACAGGTTTTAACTGCAAGTATGAGTACTGAGTATTCACGTCAGAAAGGGCTACATTCGGCACTTGGTTGGCTACAGCTGCTCCCTCTTCAGTAGTAGTGCCTTGCGTATAAAGCACAGAATAAAGCAAAGTAGAAAGTGATAACAACTTTTCAGCCGATTGCTGGGCATCAAGCTGCAATAATTCTTCTACATCTTGGGCTAATTTATTGAAAACAGGGGCTTTCTCGCCTAATTTTTTGAGTATAGGAATATGCTTCTGCAAGCGAGGGTCGTTCTTAGCAAACTTACTTCCCGCTATAAATAAGCGATTTAATTCTTGTTGTAATTCGTATAAAGGTTTCATTCTTTTTCAATTTGTTAAGTTGCTAATACAATAAACGAACAATCTTATCGGGGGTAATGAGCGAAAGCGGTTGTGCTGATAGCAAGCCACTTTTTATGTCGTTGTGCATCATCACTGTTAGGCAAAGCCCTTCGGCATTGGCAGGCAAGAAGGCTCTTAGGTTGGCAGTAGGCGATACCGCTCCTTCTTCAATATCTTTCAGGGTAAGGGCAAAACCATTAGCATCTTCTACTACCAAGTTATCGCCTTTTAGGTAGGCTTTGTGCAGTGCCAATAGCACTACGGGCTGCTTATCCATCAGTGGGTTTTTAATCGTGTTTTTTACTGATTTGACAGTTTCGGCAAACTGCGTTGAAGCCCAGCTTTTGAGGGTAGCCAAATCGTCTTTTTGCAACGGACGCTCAACACTCCCCTCTGCCTCCCAACGGATACGCGGGTTTTGGTCACCTGGGTAGATGTACAAATCTTTTAGCTGCAATACACTAAATACGCTGTTATCTTCGTTGATGTATTTAGCGGCTTTATAAGGACGATAGTTGAGTGTTTTGTATATTTTTCCGGTTTTGAGGTTCAGCCATACACCCTCATCCACGTACTCTTTGCGCGCCTCATTGTCGTAACTATTAAACGAGAGCTGTACAAGGTTTGCATTTTCTTCATACTGACCATATTGCATTAGTTCGACCAGCTTCCATACGTAGCCTATTTGCTCTTCAATAGCCGATGACAATTCAGGCGTGCCTTCTGGGTCTTCTTTGCGCGCTTTGAGGTAGTCGGTTGCTTTTTTTAGTAAAGCCGAAAGGAAGTTCAGATTGTTTACTACCTCAGTATATTCTTCGTTTTCTACTTCTTCTATTGATAGCAGCAGGTTATTGAAGGCGGTTTGTATGCCGCCGATATAGTAATTACCCAGCTCTTTTATCTGTGCTTTCAGAGTAGCGCGCAGTTTGGCATCTACTGATGAAAGCCCTGTATTTACGATGTCGCGCAGCAACTTTTGGGCAGTTTCTATACCGGTGAGCTGTGCATCTATTTTCTTAGTGAAAGCCGCCTTGTTCACCTTTTTAGGTTTTTCGGCTTTTTCCTTAATACTCTCCTTTTCTTGGGCTTTTTTCTCTTGTTTTTTTTCTATTTTATTGCGTTTAGAAAGGATATCTTCCGGCACCTCAGCTTCAGCAAATTGCGAAGCATCAGCCTCATAGCAGTAAAGCAACCCGATAGCGTGTTTGCACGGAAACTGCCTACTAGGGCAGTTGCAGCGAAACACAGGGTTGTGCTCATCAAGATAGTCGGCAGAACAATAGTAAGGGTTCTTACCACTACCTGCACACTCGCCCCATATTAGGTTCTTTTCGGCACTAATTTTCAGGTTAGCGAACTTACCTTTTTTGTGCAATTCTCGCCCTTTTTTTGCTGCTTCAGCATTCGGAGCAAGTTCTTCAATTTTTTGTTGCGAAATCTCCATTAATTATGAATTTTGAATTTTGAATTTTGAATTTCTGTTACTTTTTTTCAGAGGTAGTTTTTATAATACTTGTCAGTATTTTTATAATTTCATCTGTTTTCTCTATATAGGTAGTGTAATCAAAGCTAATCAATTGACTTCTGCTTAACAATTGCAACCAATAAAATGTTTCTTTTGCTTCTTTATTTGCAACTGCTAATTTATGAATAAAATCAGCCCTACTTTCAGCTGCCAATGCTTCATTTACATTGGCTCCAATACTTGTAGCACTACGCAATAATTGTTTTGATATTACAAACTCATTTTGCCATTTCAGTATCTTATACAATTCAATTGCTTGAAGAGCAAAATCGAAAGTCTTATCTTTAATAATATTATTTTTCATAACTTTATTATTTACATTGGTTCATAATTCAGAAATCAAAATTCAGAATTATTTTAAGTACTCTGCGGTGAAGCTTCTCTTGTTTTTTGCTACTTCTTCAGGGGTGCCAAAAGCCACTACTTCGCCACCTGCTTTGCCGCCATCGTAGCCTATATCTATAATGTAATCTACCTTGCGTATCACATCTATATTATGCTCTATCACCAGCACGGTATTGCCTTTATCTACCAAACGATCGAGGACTTCTAAGAGTACTTTTACATCTTCAAAATGAAGCCCTGTGGTAGGCTCGTCTAATATATAAAAAGTGTTGCCCGTATCTATTTTAGAAAGCTCGGTAGCCAACTTCACCCGTTGGGCTTCCCCCCCTGAAAGGGTAGTAGATTGTTGCCCCAAAGTGATGTAGCCCAACCCTACCTCTTCAATAGTTTTGAGCTTACGGTATATTTTAGGAATAGGCTCGAAGAACTGCACCGCCTCGCTAATAGTCATATCAAGCACATCGGCTATGGACTTGCCTTTGTAGCGTACCTCGAGGGTCTCGCGATTGAAGCGCTTGCCTTTGCAGGTCTCGCAGGGCACATATACATCGGGCAGGAAGTTCATTTCTATTACTTTCATTCCTGAGCCTTCGCAGGTTTCGCATCTACCGCCTTTGACGTTGAAACTGAAACGCCCAGGTTTATAACCGCGTATTTGCGCCTCGGGCACTTGGGTGAAAAGAGTGCGTATTTCGTTGAAAACCCCCGTATAAGTTGCAGGATTTGAACGCGGTGTGCGCCCAATAGGCGATTGGTCTATATCAATAACCTTGTCGATATGCTCTAAGCCCTCGATGCTTTTATAAGGCATTGGCTTTTTTACGCCGTTGAAAAAATGAGCGTTGAGGATAGGATACAATGTTTCATTGATAAGGGTAGATTTACCACTCCCCGACACCCCTGTTACGCCTATCATCACCCCCAAGGGGAATTTGACTGTTACGTTCTTCAGATTGTTGCCCGTGCAGCCTTTTAGAATAATCTCTTTGCCATTGCCTTTGCGCCTTTCGGCTGGCACTTCTATCTGCTTGCGCCTGCTCATATAGTCGGCAGTGAGGGTATTGGCTTTTAGCAATTCTTTAGGGGTACCTTTGAAGATGATTTCACCTCCATTTACTCCTGCTTTAGGACCTATATCCACCACATAATCAGCCTCTTGTATCATCTCTTCATCGTGTTCTACCACAATTACCGAATTGCCTATGTCGCGCAGTGATTTGAGCGAGTTGATAAGCCGCTGATTGTCGCGTTGGTGCAAGCCTATGCTGGGCTCGTCTAAAATGTAGAGTACCCCCGTGAGCTGCGAACCTATTTGGGTGGCTAAGCGTATGCGCTGTGCTTCACCCCCTGAAAGCGATTTTGAACTGCGGTTCAGCGATAGGTAGGTAAGCCCTACATCTATAAGAAATTGTAAGCGGGTAGTAATTTCTTTGATGATTTCGGAAGCTATTTTCTGTTGTTTGGTAGAAATATGTTGGGGTAATTCTTTAAACCACGCTAATAAGTCAGTAATGTCTAAGGCTGAAAGTTCAGCTATATTTTTATCGGCTATTCTGAAGTATAATGCTTCTTTGCGCAGACGTGTGCCGTGACAATGCTCGCAAGGCACATTATCCATAAACTCTTCTGCCCAACGCTTGATAGCTGTCATATCGGTATTCTCGTGCTGACTCTTGATAAAGCTAATAATTCCCTCAAAATCAATTTCAAAATTGCGCGTAAGCCCCATTACCTCCGATTTTACAGCATATTTATCCTTGCCGCCGTGCAGAATAATATCCATAGCTTCTTGGGGTAGCTTATCAATAGGGTCAGAAAGTTTATGCCCGAATTTTTGAACGATGAGCTCTAACTGCTTAAAAATCCAAGTGCTTTTCTGTTCGCCTATGGCAACAATACCTCCGTTTTTGATAGATAGCGATGGGTCGGGGATAATTTTAGCAAGGTTAATTTCTTGCACTTCGCCCAAACCATTGCAGTGTGGGCACATCCCTTTAGGAGAGTTGAAAGAGAAAGTGTTAGGCTCTGGCATTGGGTAGGAGATACCCGAAGAAGGACACATCAGGTGGCGACTGAAGTACTGCGCTTTGGTTTTGTCTTGCTCTAATACCATTAGCACATCATCGCCGTAATTCATCGCTATTTTGATGGTTTCTTGCAGTCGTTTTTGGGTATCATCGGTATCGTCTATCTGCATACGGTCTACAACGATTTCTATATCGTGTGTTTTGTAGCGGTCGAGCTTCATACCCTTTTCTATATCGCGTATTTCGCCATCGGTGCGTACCTTCACGAAGCCTTGTTTGGCTATCTGCTCAAAAAGTTCGCGGTAATGTCCTTTGCGCGATTGCACTACGGGGGCTAATATATTGATGCGTTTGCCATTGTATTCTTTAGTGATGAGCTCTTGTATTTGGGCATCGCTATAGCTCACCATTTTTTCACCTGTGGTATAGCTAAAAGCATCAGAAGCCCGCGCAAAGAGCAAGCGCAAGAAGTCGTATATTTCGGTAATAGTACCTACGGTAGAGCGTGGTGATTTGGAAG
Organism: Capnocytophaga bilenii; assembly: GCF_017565765.1. GTDB lineage: Bacteria > Bacteroidota > Bacteroidia > Flavobacteriales > Flavobacteriaceae > Capnocytophaga > Capnocytophaga bilenii. The sequence goes on along the minus strand of NZ_JAGDYP010000002.1, from coordinate 38,409 downwards.
TTGTTTTTTGTTCAATAGCAATCACTGGCGAGAGCCCGTCTATTTTATCTACATCGGGACGTTCGAGCCCCCCGAGAAACTGACGAGCATAGGCAGAAAAAGTTTCTATATAGCGGCGTTGCCCTTCGGCATAAATAGTATCGAATGCTAATGACGACTTGCCACTACCCGAAAGCCCTGTGAAAACTACTAACTTTTCGCGAGGTATGCTAAGGTCTATATTTTTGAGGTTATGCACCCGTGCCCCTTGCACTTCAAGGTTTTCTACAGGGGTTATATTAGTAGTGTTTTTTTTCATTTTCTTGTTTAATCTTTCTTATATTCATTCAGCAACTGCACTAATTGATATACTAAGGTTACAGGTTTTTGTTTATGATAAGGTAGATGCTTTTTAGCAACATATAGTTTTTCGGCTCGTTTTATTGCCTCTTGTTCTGATGCGTTACTATCTTTTTGTAATAAACCATAAAGATTTTTACAAAAATCTATCTTTTTACCTTTTTTTATATAGTTTATCTGAAATATTTTGCTGAGTTCTGCGTAATAATAATCTCTGTTATACTTATTTTCTATATTTTTATAATGTAATAAGAGCCAAAGTTCAAAACAATCATTAGAATAAGCCACTTTATAGTTCAGCTTTTTAGCTTTTTCTATTGAGTTATCAAAGTTTGCAAAGTCTTTATCTATATCGCGTACATCCATATCGTATACACACCACACTTCATCAAAAGTGTAATCATCATCTTTGATAATTTCTTCAGTAGCTCGCACCAAATTTAGCTTAGATTGTCCTTGCAGATTGACGCATTTTACCGAAAGGCTCACCACAGAGAACTTTCTAAAATACCATTCTTCTGTTTGCCCCTCGCACACTATCAGTATAGTTTTATTTGCTAACTTCAGAGGCTGATATTGGTAAGCGGCTTTCTGTTTTTCCCAAGGTTTTCCCTTGTCGGTTACTTTTACAGCTTTAGTTTTCTTTCCCATTGTTTTCTGGTTAATTGGTTACTAATTCGGTAAAATCTTCTACTAAAGGTACAGCCCCATATTTGCCGTGTATATAATCTTTCTCAAAAGAAGTTTCTGCCTCTACCCCTTCTATTTCAGCCAAGGCATACAGATGACTCGCCCCTTGCTTATCTTTTTCTACAAACTCTATTTGGTCGCGCCTCAACAGAGTATTGCTCAGCAATGAAGTGTCGTGGGTAACAAAAATAAATTGGGTATGTTGGTTTTCTTCCGAATTAAAAAGCTGTACTATACGCTTGGTAAGCAGTGGGTGGAAACGCGCATCAAATTCGTCTATCACTAAGGGGTGCCCCTCTTTTATAGCTTCATACAGATAAGGACTCAGCTCAAAGAGTTTGCGAGTACCTTCCGACTCATAATGCTCAAAAGAATAAATCATATCTCTATCAGCCTCTTCTTCGCCTATACTTTTAGCTACTACCAAATAATCTTTCTGAGAATTTTCAGCATTTTCAAAGTCGGTAATATCTAATAATTGTAAATTTTCAATAGAAGTATCACCTTTTTTTAGCAAATTGAGTATAAAACGTTTCTTATCTTTATTTTTGAGTGCTTCTTTGGCATAACTCATCATTGTAGGTTCGCTCAAGCCACTGATAATATTTATTTGGCTAAGGTTGCTAATTAGAAGTTTGGATGTTTTACCAAAGCCAAACGATGCCAACACTGTAAGAAATAAGCTGGTATCGGTAAGTAACTCTTGGGTATCTTCGCCTTGTTGGGTAAGGTTGATATAGATAGCCCCTTCAGCAAAGTGAGTAGTATCTAACGCTATAATTTGTTGTTCTTCTCTTATAAAATAACAAAGTTCGCTTTTAGCTTTCTCTGCATAGAGCCATTCGGCTGTTATTTTGCCTTCTACTACCTCAAAGCCATAGCGATATTTTACCTCATCTATCCAAAAAATCATCTGAAAAAAAGAAGGCGTACTTTTGTTAATAAAAAAGCTATTTACTTCTGAAAGTATTTTTGCATTCTTTACCGAATCGGATAATATTTTCAAGAAAGTATTGAGGGCTTTTACTACATTGCTCTTACCGCTGGCATTGGCTCCGTAAATAGCTTTTGTTTTCAGAAATGAGTGTGCCTGATATTCAAAAGTGTGAGTAGGCTCTAATAACTTATCTTTTGCTGAAGCCAAATGGGCTTTAGACAAACTCAAAGTTTGAATATCTTTAAACGAACGAAAATTACCAAAACTAAAATCTTGTAGCACTACCATATCTCTAAAGCTGTTTTATCTTAAAACAATTGTTTTTGTTTTGAACTTAAAAAGTATTGAATTTCAATATATTCTCTATTATCTTCACTTTTAACTTGAAAATACACTAAGTACCTACCTTTAAGAATAGCTCTTACATATAGGTTTAAATCTTTGTTATAACGCCCTAAAAAAATGGGATTATTAGAAAGTTCAAACATTAATCTCTGAATTTCCAATAATATTTTATCTGAAAAAGAAGGTGTTCCATTATGTATATCCCAAAATTCAAGATTTTCTTTAAGCCTTTCTTTTGCTTTATCAGTCCAAACTATTTCCATTTTCTTTCTCTTAGCTCTCTAATCTCCTTAAAAACATCTTCATTTTTTGTCACCATACCAAGATTGCCTTGTTCTTTTGATATTGCTATCATTTCAAGGTCTTCAGTAGAAAGAATATCAAAATAATTTTCTTCATCTTCAAATTTAATATCAGTAGCAGATATACCTTTTAGAAATCTCTCTAAATATGGAACGTCCGAATCTTGTATTGTTGCTTGTAATCTCACTACACTCATAATCCTTATATTTTTGGCAAAGATAATAATTAATTGACAATTAACAATTAAGAACTGATAATTTTACAGCTCGCTGACTTTCCTTCGCTCATCCTTCGCTTATCCTTCGCTTATCCTTCGCTCAAGGTTCGGTGAGGGTATGCTTTAGGTTTGGCATAGTATATAAATTTTGAGGTTTAACTTTAGGAAAGTTTTGAACTTTATTCTACGAGCTCACATTAATGGGGAAAACAACGGTCATAGAAGGCAAAAATCCCTATTACTGTTAAAACAATACCAAAAATAAAGCCAAGAACACGTGCTGTTTTACGACCTAAAAAATGACTGGCTCTTTGAATCAAACTTCCATAAGGATTTGGGTTATATAGCCAATCCCAATTTTTTACAGCTCCAATGATATAACAAATACCAAAAGCAGTAACCAAAAGAAAAATAATACCGAGTATAATAGGGTTATTTCCTATCAATTCTTTTAATAATGTTTTCATAGAGTTTAATATTAAAAATTATTACGCTTCTATTTGCTGTAGCACTTTCAACGCTTGATACACGGTGTTAATACTGTCAAAGAGTATTAGTAAGCGTAGCCCATTGCGGGTTTCTTTTTCTTGTAATCGGCATTGCTTGGGGTATCGCTGTACGAAAAGAAGCAATTTTTGGAAACGCGCACTCTGATAAAACGGACTATTCTGGTCGGCTATAAAATAACCTGTCATCTTTCCGTTTTTCATTACGAGTTTCTCTATCCCCATACGGGTCGCCAACCATTTTACACGTACGCTGTTCAGCAGGTCGATAGCCTGAGGGGGTAACTTACCAAAACGGTCGATAAGGTTGCGCTCGTACTTTTGCAATACATCTTCATCGGTGATATTACTTAGCTCGTTATATAGGTTCAATCGTTCGGCTACTCTATTGACATAGGTGTCGGGGAAGAGCAATTCAAAGTCTGTATCTATTTGTGTATCTACTAAATAGGTTTTATTTTCCTCTTCGGTATGATACAAGGCTGAAAATTCGTTTTCTTTGAGTTCTGTTATGGCTTCTTGCAATATTTTTTGATAGGTATCGAACCCAATTTCGTTGATAAAACCACTTTGTTCACCGCCAAGCAAGTCGCCTGCCCCTCTGATTTCTAAGTCTTTCATTGCGATGTTAAGTCCGCTGCCCAAATCGGAGAACTGGGCTATTGCTTCTATACGCTTGCGGGCATCATCGCTCATTGCTATCAGTGGGGGGGTGATGAAGTAGCAGAACGCTTTTTTATTGCTACGCCCTACCCTACCACGCATTTGGTGCAGGTCGGACAAGCCGAAGTTATGAGCGTTATTGATAAAAATAGTATTAGCATTGGGCACATCCAATCCACTCTCAATAATAGTAGTAGCCACCAGCACATCGTATGCTCCTTCCATAAAGGCAAGCATCGTTTCTTCCAGCTTTTTGCCCTCCATTTGTCCGTGTCCTATGGCTATACGGGCATCGGGTAGCAAACGCTGTATCATACCGGCAACTTCCCTGATGTTTTCAACCCTATTGTGCATAAAAAATACCTGTCCACCGCGTTGTATTTCGTAGCGAATACCATCGCGTATCACCTCTTCGCTAAAAGGTATCACTTGCGAATCGATAGGATAGCGGTTAGGCGGTGGCGTATTGATAACCGAAAGGTCGCGAGCTGCCATAAGGCTAAACTGCAAGGTTCGCGGTATAGGGGTAGCCGTAAGCGTGAGCACATCAAGGTTTTCTTTTAGGGTTTTGAGCTTGTCCTTCACCCCTACCCCAAACTTCTGTTCCTCATCTACTATCAGCAGCCCCAAATCTTTATATTGTACCTTTTCGCCCACTATTTGGTGCGTGCCGATAACGATGTCCAGCTGCCCTTTGGCGAGTTCTTCCAAAATGATTTTTTTCTCCTTAGCGGTGCGAAAACGATTCAGATAATCGATGCGCACCGGAAAATCTTTCATTCGCTGACTAAAAGTTTGGTAGTGCTGAAAAGCCAATACCGTAGTAGGCACTAATACCGCTACCTGCTTGCCGTTATCCACTGCCTTAAAGGCTGCCCTGATAGCCACTTCGGTTTTGCCAAAGCCCACATCGCCGCAAACCAACCTATCCATAGGTTTTGTACTTTCCATATCGGCTTTTACTTCGGCAGTAGCCTTGCTTTGGTCGGGGGTATCTTCGTAGAGGAATGAGGCTTCCAGCTCGTGCTGCATATAGCTGTCGTGCGCAAAGGCATAGCCTTGTGCCTCTTTGCGTTTGGCGTATAGCTGAATAAGGTTGAAAGCTATTTCTTTTACTCGTGCTTTGGTTTTCTGTTTGAGGGCTTTCCACGCTCCTGACCCCAACTTGTATATTTTGGGCGGCTTGCCGTCTTTGCCGTTGTATTTGGTTATCTTGTGCAAGGCGTGAATGCTGACAAATAGTACATCGCGATCGCCGTAAATCAGCTTGATAGCCTCTTGTTGCTTGCCTTCTACTTCTATTTTTTGCAAGCCAGCAAACTTGCCTATTCCGTGGTCGATATGGGTAACATAGTCGCCTACCTCTAGTTGCATCAGCTCTTTGAGGGTTATTGCTTGCTTTTTGGCATAGCCGTTTTTCAGCTGAAATTTATAGTAGCGCTCAAATATCTGGTGGTCGGTAAAAACGTTTATTTTCAGTTCGTTATCTACAAAACCTGCGTGTAGCGACAGCTGTAGCGTTTGGTAGGCTACCTTCTGCTCCATTTCTTCAAATATATCGTGAAAACGCTTTGCTTGCTGCTCGGTGCCGCACAATATATAGTTCTGATAGCCCTCGGCGTGCTTGTCGTTTAGGTAAGCAATGAGCAGTTCAAACTGTTTGTTGAAAGAAGGTTGGGGCAAGGTAGAAAAAGGAAGTATCACCTCTTGATGCTGTGCTTTGGTGGGTGAAAAAGCGGTATGTACGTTCACTTGCAGGAAGCGTTCCAGCTGTTTTTGCAATTCTCCTGATTGACAATAAAGTTCCTCTGGGGCAGTACGCTTTACCCCTTGCTCCATTTTGTTGTATATATCGGTAGCTTTAGCAAAAAGTTTGTCTATTTTTGGGGGCATCAAGCCTATATCTTTGGCTATAAAAAGCGTTTTTTCGCTGATGTACTCCAAAAAAGATTGGCGCACCTCTTCACTTTCTTTGTTATCTACATTAGGAATTACGGTAATTTGTTCTAATCGGAGTTTTGATAACTGAGTTTCTACATCAAAAATGCGAATACTTTCAACTTCATTACCAAAAAACTCAATGCGATAAGGCTCATTATTAGAAAATGAAAAGATGTCTACAATTCCCCCTCGTACCGAAAACTCACCAGGTTCGGTAACAAAATCGGTGCGGTGGAAATTATATGAAAAGAGTACTTCATTGAGGAAATCAATGGTTAGGTTGTCGCCTTTACTGATTTTGAGTGTGTTTTTTTCTAATTGCTTGCGAGTGATCACCTTCTCGAACAAGGCTTCGGGGTAGGATACTACTACCAACGGCTTATTGCTATGGCTCAATTGATTTAAGACTTCTGCCCGCAGTAGCACATTGGCATTGTCGGTATCCTCTATTTGGTACGGACGGCGATAGCTATCGGGAAAGAAGAGCACCCGCTCTTCGCCTATAAGTGTTTCTAAATCATTCAAGTAATAAGCACTTTCTTCTTTATCGGGCAATAGCAAAAACAGATGTTGCTTTTTCTGAAAAAAAAGATTGGCTACCACTACTGATAGCGCTGCTCCTACCAGCCCATCAATTTGGCAGTTGCGATGTTGTTTTAGCTCCTCGATGAGGTGCTGATAAGCTTTACTTTGCGAAAATAACTGTAATAATTCCACCGTTTTAATAACCATTTATCAAGAAATGTGGCAAAAGTAATAAATAATTTCCAAGTCGCGGCACGACAAGCAATAAAAAAGAGGCTTTTTTAGAGCCTCTTTTGTTAAATTAGTAACTTATGATAATAAACTCACTACGCCTGTTCTGTTGGTGTTGTTCTTCAGTACAAGGCACATCGTTAGTACAATCATTTACCAACTGAGTTTCGCCATAACCTTTACCTGTAATGCGGTTCTTTTTAATACCTTTAGATACTATCCAACGTACAGTTGATTTAGCTCGGCGTTCTGACAAGGCTAAGTTGTATTTATCAGAACCTCTACTATCGGTATGCAAGCGTACATCTACTCTCATTGTAGGGTGTTCTTTCATTATAGCTACAATCTTAGCAAGCTGTTCTGCTGCATCCTTACGTATATTAGACTTGTTGTAATCAAAATAGATATTATCAATTTGTAACATTTTAGCAAGGTCTTTACCCACTTCCATTTTTTCTTCTTTTTTCTCTTCTACCACTACAGGTATAGGAGTCATACGCAAATCTGTAAATACCTCCTTGGTGCTATTGAGTGCCAAAGGCTGTTCAGTGGGGTTGTATTGTTCTTTTTCAGATTTCAAAAGCAAACGCAAATCGCCACAATCGGCAGTATATTTAAGAGTAAAACGACCTTCCTCATCGGCTACAGCTTCTTCCATTAGTTTTTTATCAGCTCCGAAAAGGCTCACTTTGGCTTGGGGTATAACTTTACCTGTGGCATTATCTTTCACTATACCTTTAAGGCTATATTGGCAGGTAAAACGCAAAGGTGTATGCTCATAAAAACTATAAATATCATCACTACCACGCCCTTCGGGACGATTAGAGGTAAGGTAACCAATGTGTGTTTGGCTATTGATAACGTAGCAAAAATCATCTTCAGCACTATTGGCAGGTCTACCAATATTGGTAGGTTTAGAGATAGGGTCGCCATTTTCGTTGAGTTTTACGGCAAAGATATCAAGTCCGCCTAAACCAGGGAAACCGTCTGATGAATAGTACAATATATTGTCGTCCGACACAAAAGGGAAAGATTCACGCCCTGGTGTATTGATTTTTTCGCCTAAATTTTCAGGTTTGCCATAACCTCCTGAAGAAAGTATCGGAGCTCTATAAATATCGGAAGCTCCTATAGAGCCTTTCATATCGGAAGTAAAGTAGATATACTTACCATCGGGTGAAAGAGCGGGGTGCGCTACGCTGTGAATATTGCTATTGAAAGGCATTTCTTGCACATTGCCCCATTTGCCATTTTTATCTTTAGTAGCACGGAATATTTTTAGCAACACTGTTTGGTCGCCATTGGTTTTTACCTCGTTGTTGATAAAGTTATTACGGGTAAAGTAAATTGTATTACCATCTTTGGTAAAAGCAGCTGTCGACTCGTTGAACTTGGTATTGATACCATTGAGTTTGGATTTTTTAAAAGCCTGCAAGCTATCGGTATTAGCTTCGTAGAGCGAATAGAAGTTATCGCCTGTCCATTCAGAGCGTTTGCGCAAGAAGCCCCCGCTGGCAGTGGCATAGACGATGTTATCACCATAGAAAGCTGTACCATACTCTGATTTACGAGTGTTAATCTTAAGCAGGTTGAGTTCTAACCTATCGGAATTGCGTTTTATCTCGTTTTGGTAATCTCTATTTTTTATAAATAGAAGCGCGCGAGTATCGTCTTTATCGGCAATAGCTACGAACTTATCCATCACTTTGTCAGACTCTTCATACTCGCCTTTACTTTTAAGAGTTTGCGCATAGCGGTAATAATATTCGGGCTTGATGTTAAAAGGTTTTCCTTTGGCATCTTTGCCTGTAAAGAGTTTTGCATACCACTTATTCGCCTGTTGATAATCGGCGTTGTAGTAATAGCAGTTTCCTAAGTTCTCTAAGAGCTCTTGAGGTTCTATCCCTTTGCGGGCAATACTTTCGTAAGCAGCAATAGCCTCCATATAGTCCAAATTTTTGTAATATTTGGCAGCTTTACGCAAAGCGTCTTTTTCATCTTGAGCAAGAGAAATTTGTAGTGTAGTGATAGCAAAAATTGCTAAAAGAAGTTTTTTCATCAGAATATTTGTCAGTTGTTTTATGTTTTTATATTTATATGATTATGTAAAAACAAATACTTTGCCAGCGTCTTTTTTTCGGATAAAAGACGCTGACAAAGTTTTGGATGCTTTTGGATTAGTAATGTTTTTATTACTATGGAATTACATAGCAGTAATTATAAACTCACTACGACGGTTTTGTTGGTGTTCTTCTTCGGTACAAGGTACGCCATCTTTACAACGATTTACCAAGCGACTTTCACCATAACCTTTTGCTTTTAAGCGATTTTTAGCAATACCTTGAGATATTATCCAGTTCATAGTAGATTTTGCACGGCGGTCAGACAACTTCATATTTGCGCTGCTAGAACCTCTACTATCGGTATGTGAACGAATATCAATCTTCATACGAGGATATTCCTTCATAGCCTCAACAATTTTGATAAGTTCTAATTCGGCATCAGGGCGGATATCAGCTTTACCTAAATCAAATTTAATTTCTTGGATTTCAAACACCTTCGCTAAGTCCATACCTTTTTTAAGGTTCACTTCTTTTGGTTTGAGCAATATTTCGTAAAGCTCATCATCGCCGTCTTCTTTTAAGGTAAGGTTTACTTCGGCAGTTTCAAATTTTTGTTTTTCACCGCGCAAGTAGTAACGAGGGTCGTCATTACAATCTATTTTTTCAAAAGTATAAACACCTTCAGCATTCGTTTTTTGTTTGTCTAACTGAGTCATTACTTTGTCGGACAAGGTAACGGTAGCATCAGGGATTACTTCTTTGGTTTTAGCATTTTTAATAACTACTTTTATAGGGCGTTCGCAGCTAAATTCTAAAGGCACATCTTCGTGGAAAGTGTAGATATCATCACGACCTTTACCACCAGGACGGTTAGAGCTTAAGAATCCTAAACGAGTGCTCGCATCTATAACGAAGCAGAAGTCGTCATCAGCACTATTACCAGGCATACCAATATTCATAGGTTTAGTTTTGGTGCCATCATCTTTAAATTTAACAGCAAAAATATCTAAACCACCTAAACCAGGTATACCGTCAGAAGAGTAGTACAATACGTTGTCATCAGACACAAATGGGAATGACTCACGCCCTGCGGTATTGATAATATTACCTAAGTTTTCGGGCTTTCCAAATTGTCCGTTAGCTAATATTTCAACTCTATAGATATCGGAGTTACCGAATGAACCAGCCATATCGGAAGCGAAGTACAAGTACTTACCATCGGGTGAAAGTGCGGGGTGAGCTACGTTGTACTGGTCGCTATTGAAAGGCAACTCTTCTGCCTTGCTCCATTTACCACTTTTATCTTTGGTAGAACGAAGTATTTTTAGCAGGATAGTGTTTTCCATATCGGTACCCAACTTTTTGTTTACGTAGTTATTACGTGTAAAGTAAATAGTATTGCCATCTTTAGTAAAAGCGGCAGTAGATTCGTTGAAAGGGGTATTCAAAGTAGATGAAAAATCTTTTCTTTCACCTAATTTTTGGTCGTAATGGTCGGCTTCGTAAAGGTCGTAAAAACCTTCCCCTGTCCATTGAGATATATTACCGCGAGAGTTTTTAGCACTTGCAGCTCCTGAGAATACGATTTTATTAGTACCATAAAAAGCGGTACCATACTCTGAGCTTTCGGTGTTGATGCTTGCGTTGTTCAACTGAAAACGACCAGAATTTTTCTTAATAACTTTCTGATAGTCTTTATGTTGCTCAAACATTGCTGCGCGAGTATCATTAGCATTAGTAAGCTCTATGAACTTAGCCATCATTTTGTTGGACTCATCATATGAGCCTACAGATTTTAGCACTTGTGCATAACGATAGTAATACTCTGGTTTTATTTGGTAATTACCTTCAAAAAGTTGCTTGTACCAAGGCAATGCATTTTTATATTCGGCATTGTAGTAGTAAGAGTTTCCGAGACTCTCAAGCATTTCTTGATTAACAAATCCTCTCTTGGCAATGCGTTCGTAAATTTTAATTGCATCGATATAAGAAAAGTTGTTGTACATTTCATTTGCCTTTTCCAGCTCTTTCTCGGGCTGAGCAAAAAGAAGTGTAGTGCCTAATAAGGCTGCACTAAAAGTTAATATTCTCATTCGTTAGATATTTTAAATATATAGTTGTAATTCTGTTTTATTAGAAGAAACGTGGTGAAACGATCTTCTTGTATGTTTTTACCAATTCGTAACGCAAGAATATTTCGTGCGAACCTGAATTGTATTTAGACAAGTCGGTGGTTTCAAAATCGTAACTATAGCCTGCAAACCAACGATCGTTTATTTGGAATCCTGCCATTACGCTCAATGCTGCTGACCAGCGGTAAGATGCCCCTATCACAAATTTGTCATTAAACATAAAGTTCAAAGAGCCGTCTATTTGCAAAGGTGCCCCAAAGGACATTTTTCCTAACACTGCTGGTTTAAACTTCACAGTGTCGCTTAAATCGAACACATAACCTCCTATAAGGTACAAGTGTTGTGAATTTTTGAGTACTGATACCGCATTGCCTTTGTAGTGGGTAGTTTCAAGCATATTAGGTACTGAAAATCCTACGTAGTACTTATTGGTATACCAATAGAACCCAGCTCCCAAGTTGGGTGAGAATACACTCTCTTTACCACTGAGTGATGGATCACTTGCATCTTGTTTCTTTAGTTCGTCATAATCTATTTCAAAAATATTGCCTGCTCCTTGCAACCCAAACACTAATTTTGAGTTCTCAAAATTGATAGTGTATGACACGGCTACGTTTAGAGCGGTTTGGTTTTGAGGGCCTATACTTTCGCGAAAGATACTTCCTCCTAAGCCTACGTTGCGCATAGATTGCATAGGCTGGTGATAGCTAATACTTCCGTTAGTAGGTGCTCCTTTTAGCCCTACCCATTGGGTGCGGAACATTCCAAAGAAACTTCCTACTTCACGAGAACCTGTGTAGCCTGGGTTGAACAGCATAGTGTTGTACATATACTGTGTGTATTGCGATTCTTGTTGAGCAAAGGTAACAAGAGAAAATAAGCTTGCTACCCATAAAAATAATCTCTTTTTAATCATCTTTTAAAAGTGTATTTGTATTGTTAGTTATTGATATTTAGTTAGATACTAAAATAATCACTGCATATTTTTTGCAAAGTTACACTTTTTTTTTGAATCATCAATTTTTTTATCATTTTTTTTGTTGTTATTTTTTTTGAGTGTAGAAAATTTTCTTAGTGAGGTGATTTATTCTTCAGTGCGAGCCGCATAGTTTTTTATCCTTCGTCACATACTCAGCTGCGCCAGCTCGCTGACTTTCCTTCGCTCATCCTTCGCTCAACCTTCGCTCAACCTTCGCTGAAGGTTCGATGGGGGAATTATGAATTTTGAATTCTGAATTTTGAATTGGGGGGGGTGAAAATTCACAATTTAGAATCCATAATTCAAAATTATTTTGTATTTTTGCAGCATACTTTAGCAACTAATATATGGACTTTAAAAAACTTAAGACTTTTGCTAAGACTTCTATATATGGCAAGCTGTTGGCGCTTGTGGTGGTTTTGGTGCTTATCTTGCAGGTGTTTCCTGAAAGGGCTAAATTTAAATACGAATTCAGGAAGGGGGAATTGTGGCAGCACGAGAACCTTTATGCACCGTTTGACTTTCCGCTAAAAAAAACTAAAGAACAACTACAAGAGGAGGAACAACTGATTATCAAACAATCTACGGTTTATTATCGCGAAGATAGTTCGGCTACGGTTTCTGCTCTACAAAAATTTCAGCAGAAAAAAAACGAATATTTCAATCATTTACCTCAAGCTAAACGCGAGCAATTATTAGACAAAGCGGCTCTTTTTATTACTGAAAGTTACCGAAATGGAGTACTACTAAAAAGACCTTCAGAAAACAGATTGGAGCTTGCAATTATCCAAGATAACAATCACATTAAAACAATACCTACAGCACCTATACTATCATTGGAACAGCTGAATGAAGCTGTAGATCATTTTTTTGCGGCTGCTCCTTACAATGAATACTGCAAGGTGTATTACGACCTTTTCTTTGATATTTTAAGTCCGAATTTGGTAGTAGATGAAAAATTTACTGAAAAAGCTTTGCAACAGAACCTCAAAGAGATTGTATCGACACGGGGCTGGGTGAATAAAGGGAAGCTAATTATTGCCAAAGGGGAGCTGGTGGAAGGTGAGAAGCTCAATTCGCTGCTTTCATTGAAAGAAGAATATGAAGCACAAACGTGGAGTGAGAATAATTACAATTGGTCGGTAGCTGGCTATTATGCTTTAGTAGCTATAGTGCTGGCGATTATGTGCTTGTACTTGAGGAAATACGAACCTAAGATATACCACAACAATCTAAAAATGATTGTTATCCTGCTAAATATGCTCTGTACAATCCTATTGTTGGGGCTAATAGCAAGGCACGCTGCTCATTATATTTACATAGTGCCTGTGGGAATGATGATCCTTATTTTACGTTCGTTTTTTGACTTGCGTTCGGTAATTTTTATGTATATCTGCACTGTGTTTATTATGGGGTTTATAGTGCCTAATAGTTTTCAGTTTGTTTTTATACAAATAATGGCTACGATGGCAATAATGATTACTCCTAAAAACACTCATTATAGGTTGAGTTATTTTACTTCAGCAGGGCTTATAACACTTTCGTACTTAGTAATTTATTTGGCTTTTTACGTGATTACCGAGGGCACTGTGAAGGGGGTAGACCTATCGGTACTTGTGTTATTCATTCTTAATGGAGTAGGAATTCTTTTTTCGCAGCCTTTTACTTATATTTACGAGCGTGCTTTTGGATTGGTATCGGATGTATCGCTGTTAGAGCTTTCGGACACTAATTCTAAATTACTGCGGCAGCTCTCGGAGCTTGCTCCTGGTACTTTTCAGCATTCTATGCAAGTAGCTAATCTCGCTGAAGCCGCAGCTACCGAAATAGGGGCTAATGCGTTATTGGTGCGTGTGGGGGCTTTGTATCACGATATTGGGAAAATGAAAAACCCACAGTACTTTATTGAGAACCAAAAGACGAGCCATAACCCGCACGATACACTTAATCCGCAAGAAAGTGCTAAAATTATTATTCGTCACGTAACTGATGGTGTGGAACTTGCTTACAAACACAAACTGCCTAAACGAATTATAGATTTTATCCGCACGCATCACGGGTGTAGTCTTACTTATTACTTTTACAAAAAAGCATTGGAGATGAACCCTGAGGCTAAAGAGGAGGATTTTCGCTACCCAGGTCCGACACCTTTCAGTAAAGAGACGGCAATTCTTATGATGGCAGATTCGGTAGAAGCTGCTACTAAAAGCCTTAAAAACCCTACTTACGAGGCACTTAACGAATTTGTAGATAGGATTGTAAAGAAGCAGTTAGACGACAACCAATTTGCTAACTCGGATATTTCGTTTAGGGAGATAGAGGCTATCAAACGGGTATTTAAAAACAAACTTATCAATATTTACCACGTGCGGATTGCTTATCCTGAGTAGATTGGCACGGTAATTGGACTTATACTATAAAACTAAATAATTTATTTATAATGAAACGTTTATTCATATTATTATCTTTAGCATCAACAATGACAACAGTTGCACAAAATGTAGTGCCTACCGTAAGTGTGGTGGGTGAGGCTAGCATAAATGTAGAGCCTACCATTGTTAATATTTCGCTAAGTGTGGAGAGAGAAGGCACTGATGTGAAATTACTACGACAAAAAAACGGAGAAAGCATAGCGAAGGTTATACAAGCTATCAACGAGCAAGAAATTCCTTTGGAAAACTTTAAAACAGACTATGTGTCGCTTCAAAAACAATACGATTACAATACTAAAACTTACAAATACCGCATTTCGCAAGATATCAAAATCAAACTTACAGACTTGTCTAAATACGAAACCCTAATGGACAAGTTGTTTGAAGCGGGGGTAAACCAAATAGATGGTATATCATTTGACATTACTGAAGTGGAAAGAGCTAAAATAACACAAGATGCTCGCATTGCTGCCTTAGATAACGCTCGCAAAAAAGCGTTGCTTTACGCTATTACATTAGACCAAAACATAGGTAAAGCACTCACTATCAAAGAAGTTGGGGTGCAAGATGAAGAACCTGTAGTGTTTAGAATGAAAGAAGCTGCTGCTTTGGGTAGTCCTTCTAAACAGACTTTAGCACCAGGTAACATCAGTATAGAGGCTTCTATAATGGTAACTTTTGAACTTTTAAAACAATAATATTATGAGTATGCAGAGTATTGTAGCTTACGTTTTGGTAATGATAGCTGCTTATTTCTTGATAAAGAAGCTCTTTTTCAGCAAAAAAAAAGGAAGTTGTGGCGAACACAATTGTAAATGCCACTAAACTTGTACTCATTACTAAAAAAAACTTTGCCAAAGCAGTAAAACTTTGGCAAAGTTTTTTATTTAACAGGTAACTATAACTACTTTTTGAGATAAAACCAACCTACTTGTTGCTCTAAATTATCATCTTCATCACGGTAGGTTAGTACAAAGAAATAAACCCCTTGCGGTAAGTTTGCTCCTTCAAATCTACACACTTCATTATCATAATGACTTACTGAAAAAACTTCATTGGCATTGCTATCATAGATAGTAAGCGTGTTTTCGGGATAATTTTCAATCCCCATAATATGAAAATAATCGTTTTTACCATCACCATTGGCTGAAATTCCTGTGCAAGGAGTTATAGGAGACCAAATTTTGACCGTAACAGTAGTTGTAGCTAATGAGATAGCAGCATCGGGCGAGCGAAGTTCATAGGTAAAACTATCTGCTCCTGTAGTATTGTTATTAGGGATATATAATACCTCGTTGCTATCGTTGAGAGTTACAGAGCCTTTATACGGAAACGCTGAGATATAAGGAACAGCATCATAAGGTATATCATTTTGTAATATAGCGATAAGAAC
Organism: Capnocytophaga bilenii; assembly: GCF_017565765.1. GTDB lineage: Bacteria > Bacteroidota > Bacteroidia > Flavobacteriales > Flavobacteriaceae > Capnocytophaga > Capnocytophaga bilenii. Next base: position 22,713 of record NZ_JAGDYP010000002.1, on the reverse strand, counting down.
GGGAGTATTCATAGGAGTTGTTACGGCATCGGCAACCGCTATAGGATGCAAAGGTTCTTCTGTTGTGGGTGTTTCGGTAGTAGGTGTCGTAGTTTGGGGCAGTACTATTACGGTAGCGGTAGCAGTGGCGAAGTGGGTAATATCTTTAATATCTCTGATTTTATAATATACATAATGACGACCCTCTGCCAAACCTGCAGGAAGTCGGAGCATTCCGCCTTGTGCTGTACTGATAAACTTTCCGTTGTCATCGGTACTCCTATGAATATAACTAAATTGCACCTCTTTATCTGTGGGGGTAGCCGTGCCGTAGCGGTCGTTATCATAAACACTGCCTACTAATTGAGATTCAGTGCTATAGGTAACCGTGTAAGTATCGTCTTGTGCAGTAAGGGGTATGGTAGTGCTTGTGGTAGTAGTAGGTGTGGTAGTTGAAGTTGTTGTGGTGGGCGTTTCGGTTGTAGGTGTTGTGGTTTGGGGCTGTACTATTACGGTGGCAGTGGCTGTTGCGAAGTGGGTAACATCTTTAATATCTCTAATCTTATAATATACGTAATGGCGACCCACTGATAGAGCTGCAGGAAGTCGGAGCATTCCTCCTCGTATCGTACTGATATACTTTCCGTTGTCATCGGTACTCCTACGAACGTAGCTAAATTGTACTTCTTTGTCTGTAGGGGTAGCCGTGCCGTAATGGTCGTTGTCATAGACGCTGCCTATTGTTTGGGGGTCGGTACTATAGGTAACGGTGTAAGTATCGTCTTGAGCGGTGAGGGTTGATGTGGTGGGTGTAGTAGTTGCAGTTGATGTTGTGGGTGTTTCGGTAGTAGGTGTGGTAGTAGAAGTTGATGTAGTAGGCGTCGTAGTTTGGGGCAGTACTATTACGGTGGCAGTAGCAGTGGCAAAGTGGGTAGCATCTTTAATATCTCTGATTTTATAATATACGTAATGACGACCGACTGATAAACCCGTAGGAAGTTGGAGCATTCCTCCTCGTGTCGTGCTGATATACTTGCCGTTATTATCGGTACTCCTGCGAACATAGCTAAATTGCACCTCTTTGTCGGTAGGGGTAGCCGTGCCGTAATGGTCGTTATCATAGACACTGCCTATTGTTTTGGGGTCGGTACTATAGGTAACGGTGTATGTATCGTCTTGAGCAGTAAGGATTATCGTAGTATTTGTGATAGTAGTAGGTGTGGTAGTAGAGGTTGATGTGGTAGGTGTTTTGGTAGTAGGTGTCGTAGTTTGGGGCAGTACGATTACAGTAGCGGTAGCAGTGGCGAAATGGGTAACATCTTTAATATCTCTGATTTTATAATATACATAATGGCGACCTACAGCTAAACCTGAAGGAAGTCGGAGCATACCACCTTGTGCTGTACTGATAAACTTTCCGTTGTTATCAGTGCTCCTACGAACGTAACTAGATTGCACCTCTTTATCTGTAGGGGTAGCCGTGCCGTAGCGATCGTTATCATAAACACTGCCTACTATTTGAGGATCGGTACTATAGGTAACGGTATAAGTATCGTCTTGTGCAGTAAGGGTTATAGTGGTACTTGTGGTAGTAGTAGGTGTGGTTGTAGAGGTTGATGTTGTGGGTGTTTCCGTAGAGGGTGTCGTGGTTTGGGGTAGTACTATTACGGTGGCAGTAGCCGTAGCGAAATGGGTAATATCTTTAATATCTCTGATTTTATAATATACGTAATGACGACCGACAGCTAAACCCGCAGGAAGTCGGAGCATTCCGCCTCGTACCGTACTGATATACTTGCCGTTATTATCGGTACTCCTACGAACGTAGCTAAATTGCACCTCTTTGTCTGTAGGCGTAGCCGTGCCGTAGCGGTCGTTGTTATAGATGCTACCAACCATTTGAGGTTCAGTGCTATAAGTAACCGTGTAAGTATCATCTTGAGCAGTAAGGGTTGTTGTGGTGGGTGTAGTAGTTGCAGTTGATGTTGTGGGTGTTTCAGTAGTAGGTGTCGTGGTTTGGGGCAGTACGATTACAGTGGCAGTAGCCGTGGCAAAGTGGGTAACATCTTTAATATCTCTGATTTTATAATATACATAATGGTGACCCACAGCTAAACCCGCGGGAAGTCGGAGCATTCCTCCTTGTGTTGTACTGATAAACTTTCCGTTGTCATCGGTACTCCTGCGAACATAGCTAAATTGCACCTCTTTATCTGTAGGGGTAGCCGTGCCGTAATGGTCGTTGTCATAGACGCTGCCTACTAATTGAGATTCAGTGCTATAAGTAACCGTGTAAGTATCATCTTGAGCGGTGAGAGTTATCGTAGTGCTTGTGGTAGTAGTAGGTGTAGTAGTTGCAGTTGATGTTGTAGGTGTCGTGGTTTGGGGCAGTACTATTACAGTGGCAGTAGCAGTGGCGAAGTGGGTAACATCTTTAATATCTCTAATTTTATAATATACATAATGGCGACCTACTAATAACCCTGCAGGAAGGCGGAGCATTCCTCCTCGTGCAGTACTGATATACTTTCCGTTGTCATCGGTACTCCTATGAATATAACTAAATTGTACCTCTTTGTCTGTAGGGGTAGCAGTGCCGTAATGGTCGTTGTCATAAACGCTGCCTACTGTTTGAGATTCGGTACTATAGGTAACAGTGTAAGTATCATCTTGAGCAGTAAGGGTTGTGGTGGTGCTTGTGATAGTAGTAGAGGTTGATGTTGTGGGTGTTTCGGTAGTAGGTGTCGTGGTTTGGGGTAGTACTATTACGGTGGCGGTAGCAGTGGCGAAGTGGGTAATATCTTTAATATCTCTAATCTTATAATATACATAATGGCGACCTACTGATAAACCTGCTGGGAGGTGTAACATTCCACCTCGTGTTGTACTGATATACTTTCCGTTGTCATCAGTACTCCTATGAATATAGCTAAATTGCACCTCTTTGTCTGTAGGGGTAGCCGTGTCGTAATGGTCGTTGTCATAAACGCTACCTACTATTTGGGGGTCGGTACTATAGGTAACAGTGTATGTATCGTCTTGTGCAGTAAGGGTTATCGTAGTACTTGTGGTAGTAGTAGGTGTAGTAGTTGCAGTTGATGTGGTGGGCGTTTCAGTAGTAGGTGTCGTAGTTTGGGGCAGTACAATTACAGTGGCGGTAGCAGTGGCGAAGTGGGTAACATCTTTAATATCTCTGATTTTATAATATACGTAATGGTGACCAACTGATAACCCTGCAGGAAGTCGGAGCATTCCGTCTCGTGTCGTACTGATATACTTGCCGTTATTATCGGTACTCCTACGAATGTAGCTAAAATGCACCTCTTTGTCTGTAGGGGTAGCCGTGCCGTATCGGTCGTTATCATAAACACTGCCTACTGTTTGAGGTTCAGTACTATAGATAACAGTGTAAGTATCATCTTGAGCGGTGAGGGTTGTTGTGGTGGGTGTAGTAGTTGCAGTTGATGTGGCGGGTGTTGTGGTTTGGGGCAGTACTATTACAGTGGCAGTAGCAGTGGCAAAGTTGGTAACATCTTTAATATCTCTAATCTTATAATATATGTAATGACAACCCACCGACAAGCCTGCAGGAAGTCGGAGCATTCCGCCTCGTATCGTACTGATATACTTGCCGTTATTATCAGTACTCCTACGAATGTAGCTAAATTGCACCTCTTTATCTGTAGGGGTAGCCGTGCCGTAATGGTCGTTGTCATAAACACTGCCTACTGTTTGAGATTCAGTGCTATAGGTAACAGTGTAAGTATCGTCTTGAGCAGTAAGGGTTATCGTAGTAGGTGTAGTTGTAGTGCTTGTTGTGGTAGTGGGTGTTTCGGTAGTAGGTGTCGTGGTTTGGGGCAGTACTATTACAGTGGCAGTAGCAGTGGCAAAATGAGTAGCATCTTTAATATCTCTGATTTTATAATATACGTAATGGCGACCGACTGATAACCCTGCAGGAAGTCGGAGCATACCACCTCGTCCTGTACTGATATACTTTCCGTTATTATCGGTACTCCTACGAACGTAGCTAAACTGCACCTCTTTGTCTGTAGGGGTTGCTGTGCCGTAGCGGTCGTTATCATAAACGCTACCTACTATTTGAGGTTCGCTGCTATAGGTAACGGTATATGTATCGTCTTGAGCGGTGAGGGTTATCGTAGTACTTGTGGTAGTAGTTGAAGTTGATGTAGTGGGTGTTTCGGTAGTAGGTGTCGTAGTCTTGGGTAGTACTATTACGGTGGCAGTAGCCGTAGCGAAATGGGTAACATCTTTAATATCTCTAATTTTATAATATACGTAATGGCGACCTACTGCTAAACCTGCAGGAAGTCGGAGCATACCACCTTGTGCTGTACTGATATACTTCCCGTTGTTATCGGTACTCCTGCGAACGTAGCTAAATTGCACATCTTTGTCGGTGGGCGTTTGGGTGCCGTAGCGGTCATTGTCATAAACACTGCCTACCAATTGAGGGTCGGTACTATAGGTAACGGTATATGTATCGTCTTGAGCGGTGAGGGTTATCGTAGTACTTGTGGTAGTAGTAGGTGTAGTCGTTGCAGTTGATGTGGTGGGCGTTTCGGTAGTAGGTGTCGTGGTTTGGGGCAGTACGATTACAGTAGCGGTAGCAGTGGCGAAGTTGGTAACATCTTTAATATCTCTGATTTTATAATATACGTAATGACGACCCACAACTAAACCTGCAGGAAGTCGGAGCATTCCTCCTTGTCCAGTACTGATATATTTTCCATTGTCATCGGTACTCCTGCGAACATAGCTAAACTGCACCTCTTTATCGGTAGGCGTTTGGGTGCCGTAGCGGTCATTGTCATAAACACTGCCTACCAATTGAGGGTCGGTACTATAGGTGACAGTGTAAGTATCGTCTTGAGCGGTGAGGGTTGTGGTGGTGGGTGTCGTAGTAGAGGTTGATGTGGTGGGTGTTTCGGTAGTAGGTGTTGTAGTTTGGGGCAGTACTATTACGGTAGCGGTAGCAGTGGCGAAGTGGGTAACATCTTTAATATCTCTAATCTTATAATATACGTAATGACAACCAACTGATAACCCTGCAGGAAGGCGGAGCATTCCGCCTCGTATCGTACTGATATACTTTCCGTTGTTATCGGTACTCCTACGAACGTAGCTAAATTGCACCTCTTTATCTGTAGGGGTAGCCGTGCCGTAATGGTCGTTGTCATAGACGCTGCCTACTAATTGAGATTCAGTGCTATAGGTAACAGTGTATGTATCGTCTTCAGCAGTAAGGAGTATGGTAGTGCTTGTGGTAGTAGTAGGTGTAGTAGTTGCAGTTGATGTTGTAGGTGTCGTGGTTTTAGGCAGTACTATTACAGTAGCGGTAGCAGTGGCAAAGTGGGCAACATCTTTAATATCTCTAATCTTATAATATACGTAATGATGCCCCACTGATAAACCTGCAGGGAGACGAAGCATTCCTCCTTGTGTCGTACTGATATACTTTCCGTTATCATCGGTACTCCTACGAATGTAGCTAAAATGCACCTCTTTATCGGTAGGCGTTTGGGTGCCGTAGCGGTCATTGTCATAAACGCTGCCTACTATTTGAAGTTCAGTACTATAGGTAACGGTATAAGTATCGTCTTGAGCAGTAAGGGTTATCGTGGTACTTGTGGTAGTAGTAGGTGTCGTAGTAGAGGTTGACGTGGTGGGGGTTGTGGTTTTAGGCAGTACGATTACAGTAGCAGTAGCAGTGGCAAAGAGGGTAACGTCTTTAATATCTCTGATTTTATAATATATGTAATGACGATCGACTGATAAACCTGCAGGAAGTCGGAGCATTCCGCCTCGTCCTGTACTGATATACTTTCCGTTATTATCAGTACTCCTGCGAACGTAGCTAAATTGCACCTCTTTATCTGTAGGGGTAGCCGTGCCGTAGCGGTCATTGTCATAAACACTGCCTACTATTTGAGGTTCGCTGCTATAGGTAACGGTATAAGTATCATCTTGAGCGGTGAGGGTTGTGGTGGTACTTGTGGTAGTTGCAGTTGTGGTGCTTGTTGTGGTAGTAGGTGTTTCGGTAGTAGGTGTCGTGGTTTGGGGCAGTACTATTACGGTGGCAGTAGCAGTGGCGAAGTGGGTAACATCTTTAATATCTCTGATTTTATAATATACGTAATGACAACCGACTGATAACCCTGCAGGAAGTCGGAGCATTCCGCCTCGTATCGTACTGATATACTTGCCGTTGTTATCGGTACTCCTACGAACGTAGCTAAATTGTACCTCTTTGTCTGTAGGGGTAGCCGTGCTGTAGCGATCGTTATCATAGACGCTGCCTACTATTTGAGGTTCGCTGCTATAAGTAACAGTGTAAGTATCGTCTTGAGCAGTGAGGGTTATCGTAGTACTTGTGGTAGTGGTGGGTGTAGTAGTTGCAGTTGATGTAGTAGGCGTTTCGGTAGTAGGTGTCGTAGTTTGGGGCAGTACTATTACAGTAGCGGTAGCAGTGGCAGAGTGGGTAAGATCTTTAATATCTCTGATTTTATAATATACGTAATGGCGACCGACAGCTAAACCCACAGGAAGGTGTAGCATTCCGCCTCGTCTTGTACTGATATACTTGCCGTTATTATCAACACTGCTATTGAGTTTTAGAAATTGCACCTCTTTGTCTGTAGGGGTAGCCGTGCCGTAGCGATCGTTATCATAGACGCTGCCTACTAATTGAGATTCTGTGCTATAGGTAACAGTGTAAGTATCATCTTGAGCAGTAAGGGTTGTGGTGGTGGGTGTAGTAGTTGCAGTTGATGTGGTGGGTGTTTCGGTAGTAGGTGTCGTAGTTTGGGGCAGTACGATTACAGTAGCAGTAGCAGTAGCAAAATGAGTAGCATCTTTAATATCTCTAATCTTATAATATACATAATGGCGACCCACAGCTAAACTGGCAGGAAGGTGTAACATTCCGCCTCGTGCTGTACTGATATACTTTCCGTTGTCATCAGTACTCCTATAAATATAGCTAAATTGCACCTCTTTGTCGGTAGGGGTAGCTGTGCCGTAGCGGTCGTTGTCATAGACGCTGCCTACTAATTGAGATTCAGTACTATAAGTAACAGTGTAAGTATCATCTTGAGCAGTAAGGGTTATCGTAGTACTTGTGGTAGTAGTAGGCGTAGTAGTTGCAGTTGATGTGGTGGGCGTTTCGGTAGTCGGTGTTGTAGTTTGGGGCAGTACTATTACGGTGGCAGTAGCAGTAGCAAAGTTGGTAATATCTTTAATATCTCTGATTTTATAATATACGTAATGACGACCCACTGCTAAACCTGCAGGAAGTCGGAGCATACCACCTTGTGCTGTACTGATATACTTCCCGTTGTTATCGGTACTCCTGCGAACGTAGCTAAATTGCACATCTTTGTCAGTGGGCGTTTGGGTGCCGTAGCGGTCGTTGTCATAGGCGCTACCTACTAATTGAGAGTCAGTACTATAGGTAACGGTGTATGTATCGTCTTGAGCGGTGAGGGTTGCTGTGGTGTGGGTGGTAGTTGCAGTTGATGTTGTGGGTGTTGTGGCTTTAGGCAGTACTATTACGGTGGCAGTAGCAGTGGCAAAGTGGGTAATATCTTTAATATCTCTGATTTTATAATATACATAATGGCGACCCACTGCCAAACCCGCAGGAAGTCGGAGCATTCCGCCTCGTATCGTACTGATATACTTTCCGTTGTTATCGGTACTCCTGCGAACGTAGCTAAATAGTACCTCTTTGTCTGTAGGGGTAGCCGTGCCGTAATAGTCGTTGTCATAGACGCTGCCTACTAATTGAGGTTCTGTACTATAGGTAACGGTGTATGTATCGTCTTGAGCGGTAAGAGTTGTGGTGGTGGGTGTAGTAGTTGCAGTTGTGGTGCTTGTTGTCGTAGTAGAAGTTGATGTGGTGGGTGTCGTGGTTTGGGGCAGTACGATTACAGTAGCGGTAGCAGTGGCAGAGTGGGTAACATCTTTAATATCTCTAATCTTATAATATACGTAATGATGCCCCACTGCCAAACCCGCAGGAAGTCGGAGCATTCCGCCTCGTGTCGTACTGATATACTTGCCGTTATTATCGGTACTCCTATGAATATAGCTAAACTGCACCTCTTTATCTGTAGGGGTAGCTGTGCCATAATAGTCGTTATCATAGACGCTACCCACCATTTGAGGGTCGGTACTATAGGTAACAGTGTATGTATCATCTTGAGCAGTAAGGGTTATTGTAGTATTTGTGGTAGTAGGTGTCGTAGTTGCAGTTGATGTGGTGGGTGTTTCGGTAGTAGGTGTCGTAGTAGAAGTTGATGTGGTGGGTGTTGTGGTTTGGGGCAGTACTACTACAGTAGCGGTAGCAGTGGCAGAGTGGGTAGTATCTTTAATGTCTCTAATCTTATAATATATGTAATGACACCCCACTGATAAACCCGCAGGAAGTCGGAGCATTCCGCCTCGTATCGTACTGATATACTTCCCGTTGTTATCGGTACTCCTATGAATATAACTAAATTGCACTTCTTTATCTGTAGGGGTAGCTGTACCGTAATGGTCATTGTCATAGACGCAGCCTACTGTTTGGGGTTCGTTGCTATAGGTAACAGTGTAAGTATCGTCTTGAGCAGTAAGGGTTATCGTAGTATTTGTGGTAGTAGTAGGTGTGGTAGTAGAGGTTGATGTGGTGGGTGTTTCGGTAGTAGGTGTCGTGGTTTGGGGCAGTACGATTACAGTAGCAGTAGCAGTGGCAAAGTTGGTAACATCTTTAATGTCTCTGATTTTATAATATACGTAATGACGACCCACTGATAGAGCTGCAGGAAGTCGGAGCATTCCGCCTCGTGTCGTACTGATATATTTTCCGTTATTATCGGTACTCCTATGAATATAGCTAAATTGCACCTCTTTGTCGGTAGGGGTAGCCGTACCGTAATGGTCGTTATCATAAACGCTGCCTACTAATTGATTTTCAGTGCTATAGGTAACGGTGTATGTATCGTCTTGAGCGGTAAGAGTTGTGGTGGTGGGTGTAGTAGTTGCAGTTGATGTGGTGGGCGTTTCGGTAGTGGGTGTCGTGGTTTGGGGCAGTACGATTACAGTAGCAGTAGCAGTGGCGAAGTGGGTAGCATCTTTAATGTCTCTGATTTTATAATATACGTAATGGCGACCCACAGCTAAATCTGCGGGGAGATGGAGCATTCCTCCTCGTGTCGTACTGATATACTTTCCGTTATTATCCGTGCTCCTACGAACGTAGCTAAATTGCACCTCTTTATCTGTAGGGGTAGCCGTGCCGTAATGGTCGTTATCATAGACACTGCCTACTAATTGAGGTTCTGTACTATAGGTAACGGTGTAAGTATCGTCTTGAGCGGTGAGGGGTATGGTAGTAGTAGGTGTGGTAGTAAATGTTGATGTTGTGGGCGTTTCGGTTGTAGGTGTTGTGGCTTTAGGCAGTACAATTACAGTAGCGGTAGCAGTGGCAAAATGAGTAACATCTTTAATATCTCTAATCTTATAATATACGTAATGACGACCCACAGCTAAACCCGCAGGAAGTCGGAGCATTCCGCCTCGTCTCGTACTGATATACTTGCCGTTGTCATCGGTACTCCTGCGAACGTAGCTAAACTGCACCTCTTTGTCGGTAGGGGTAGCCGTGCCATAACGATCGTTGTCATAAACACTGCCTACTAATTGATTTTCAGTGCTATAGGTAACGGTGTATGTATCGTCTTGAGCTTCTATAAGAATCTTTTTATTCTTTCCTAATAATATAGTAGAAAATAATAGAAAAATCAATAATAAACTTTTTTGATATTGGTTAATCATAGTAGAAACTTTGGTTATTTAATACGACAAAGATACTACTTATTTTTATATTACACAAGTTTTGTTTTTAGTTTTTTTTTACACTTTAATTTAAATATTTTAACTATTTTCTTTTCATTCTTTTCTTTCCTCTTATACTGTGAGAAAGTTGATTATCAAGAAAATCAATTTTGACAAAGTTCGTGAGAGGAGAGCAAAAATTATAGTATTATTGAGAAATGGAGAAGTAAATTATTAAATCAAAATTCTTTATTTAAATGAAGGGTAGTACCGAAAAACAATACTTTTTCACCGAAGCGTTTGCTTGCTTGGTTGACGAGTGCTTGCAGTTGTCCTTTTACAAACTCTTGTAAATCACTTGTAGTACTCATTTCGTGATGAATAGCAAACTGAGCTTCTTCGGCTCCAAGTACTTTATAGACACGCACTTTTAGTCCTTCTCGAGCTGCTAAAGTTGGTTCATAAACTGCAGCAAACCACTCTTGCCAGTCGGCAAGTACGCTTTGTTCTACTACTGCTGTTAAATTATATACATACATAACTATTTCATTTATTGTATTTCAAAAAATAATCCTTATCTTTGCATCATATTAAAAAACATTTCAAATTATGGCAAGTATTCGCAATTTAAAAAAAGAAATTAACTGCGTTTTGGGTGACATCATAGATGCTGTTCTATTCACAGGAAAAGCTAATACCGAAGAGGGTAAAAAATTATTAGGAGAAACCCTCAAATCTTATGACGGCTTAATGGATAAATTTGCTGAAAAAACAGCTGAAAACAAAGGAGTTCATTTCAAAAACTTAAGAAAACAATTTCAAGTAAAAGCTGGAGAACTCATCCAAAAGCTAAATAGTCTGTAGTCATAGTTAGTCGTTAGCGATTAGTCGTTAGGTAAATACAAAATTTAACAACTAACAGACTGATTTCTAACGACTAACATCAAATATTTTTCGGTATTCCTTAGCATTCTCCTTATGTTGCAAGTAAGTACGCGAAAACTTGTGGTAACCAAAATTCTCAGGATCAGCCACAAAAAAGAAATAATCGTGATTTTCAGGGTGCAACACCGCTTCTATTGATGATAAATCGGGCATAGTGATAAGCCCTATAGGCAAGCCATAATTTTGATATGTATTATAAGGATTCTCCAAACTCGTATGCACTCCCGTTACTCGTTTTATCACTAAGTTGTAATCTCCCGTATGGTGTTTCATTGCAAAAATAGCTGTAGGGTCTGCCTGCAACATCATATTGATATGCAACCGATTTAAATACACCCCTGCTATACGAGGGCGTTCATCTACTTTAGCCGTCTCCTTCTGCACTATCGAAGCCAGTATACACACCTCTACAGGCGTAAGTCCTTGTGCGGCAGCCAATGCCTTGCGTTCCTCAGTCCAATAATGAAGATATTCTTTTAGCATCCGATTGCGAAAATCTATTGCCGAAGTATTCCAATACAATTCATATGTATTAGGTACATACATCGCCAATGCAGTAGCTTCAGTAAAACCATTTTCAGCAAGAAAAGTAGGATCTAAAAAAGCTCGTAGCAGTGCCGTACTATCAGGTTCTATCTGTTGGGCTATCCGCCCTGCCAAATCTTCTATCCGCTCCTGATTGTTAAACTTCACTTTTATAGGGGTATTGCGACTACGCAGCACACGTACTATCTCAATATTATTCGCTCCTTTTTTAATAATATATTTCCCCGCTCTCACCCTATGAGAATAGCCCATTCGCTGTGCTATTTGTTCAAAAGCTAAGCTATTTTTTAGCAACGGACGTACTTTGTGCAATACATCGCTAAAATCAGCTCCTGTAGGAATATAGAGTACCACCTCTTTCTCGTTAAAAGCTGTATTACTTGCAAATACAGCACGATAAATAAAAAATCCTAGTACACCTATAATAGCTACTACAGCCAATATTATCCATTTTTTCATTGTCTATATATCTGTTTTATATATCTTTTTATATTTGATAACAAGCTCTCTCCTGCCTCTTCTCAATTTTATCATATTACTTGCTACTAATCATCCTAGTTATCCATTTTGGTATTAAGTAGATACCTATAAGGCAAGTTACCATTACGGGGGAATAAGAATGAGTGAAATAGCTTATCAAAATATGCCATACCAAAAAGAAACTCAATCCTACAAGATATACGCTAAGCGCTATTCTTGTAGCTTTTTCATTCTTTCTACACAAAAAAGCAATAAGTACTACAAAAGCAATTTGTCCTACAGAAGCTCCTACAAAATATTCAGGATGCTCATTAGCCAAATGGGCACTCTCTAAAATTCTTGAAAATTGCAACCATTGGGGTATCTTATCCACAAAATCAATATACCACTGCCAAAAAGAAATACTTTCTTCTAACTGATGAAGAGTATGTAACCCTATTATTGGTAGCCATAAATGTATATATTTATTTGTTTCCATATACTGCATAATACTCATTTTCTTTCTTTTGAATATTGTTAAAAAAGTGTGTATCCTCAGCCTTTGTAATATTCAATAAATCTGTCTTCTAATAACTCAATATTCTCCACTTCCTTTCGCCACTGAAAGTTCTTGTTATCAGTAACAATATTATATACCAATGTTACAGACACTTCAATCATATCAGTTATTATTGAAATTAGAAAGGGTTTCATTTTTGAAATCTTTTATCTGAAGGCAAAGGTACTAAAAAAAGAGAAAACCGAAAACTTTATACTTCAAAATATATAAAATCTTCGGTTTTTTTTAAATACTATGAACACAAAAAAATACTCACTAATCACTGCTTTTCAGCAGTTTATCGTTAGCAAAACTAAGATTTATGCCCATCTTTACGATCGCGATCATTACGTGGTTTCCCATTTTGAGGTCTGTCTTGTTTAGGACGATCTTCTCTTGCTGGGCGATCTTCACGTGGTGGTCGTGGCAACAATGCCTTGCGTGACACTCTTGTTTTCTTAGTTTTAGGGTCAATACCAAGGTATTTTACCTCTATTATATCTCCTTCTTTAAGAACATCTTCTATTTTATCTATTCTATCCCACGATACTTCCGAGATGTGAAGCAAAGAATCTTTACCTGGTACAAACTCTACAAAAGCTCCAAATTCTACCAAGCGAACCACTTTCACGGTATAAGTTTCGCCTTCTACTGGTTCAAATTTCACTGCATTTACAGCATCTATAGCTTCTTGTATACCAGCTTCATCAGTACCTAAGATTTCTACAACTCCCAAATCGCCCACTTCTTCCACCACAATAGTAGTTTTGGTACGAGCTTGCAAGTCTTGAATGTTCTTTCCTCCTGTTCCAATAAATGCCCCAATATATTCTTTAGGCATATCCATTTTCACAATCTTAGGAGCGTGAGGTTTCACTGTCGGATTTGGTTTTGCTATCGTATCAGTGATTTTGCCCAAGATATGCATACGCCCTTCACGAGCTTGGTTAAGTGCCTTCTCCAATATTTCGTAAGAAAGTCCTTTTATTTTGATATCCATTTGGCAAGCTGTAATACCATCTGCAGTACCCGTTACCTTAAAGTCCATATCACCCAAGTGGTCTTCATCACCTAAGATGTCTGAAAGCACTGCATAGCGCTCACCATCACTAATAAGTCCCATTGCAATACCCGATACTGGTTTCACCATTTGCACCCCAGCATCCATTAGTGCCAAAGTACCCGCACACACTGTAGCCATTGACGATGAACCATTAGATTCTAATATCTCCGATACCACACGTACTGTATAAGGGCAATCGGCAGGAATCATACGTTTAAGAGCTCGTTGCGCCAAATTACCGTGTCCAATCTCACGGCGTGAAGTACCTCGCAACGGACGCGCCTCACCTGTTGAGAAGGGAGGGAAGTTGTAGTGCAAGTAAAAACGTTCTTCTCCTTGTTCTGAAGGTAAATCAATAACGTTTGCCTCACGAGAAGTACCCAAAGTAACCGTTGTAAGTGATTGGGTTTCACCACGTGTAAAGATAGATGAACCGTGTGCTGAAGGCAAATAACCTACCTCACACCAAATAGGGCGTATTTGGGTAGTATTACGTCCATCCAAACGAATATTCTCTTCCAATATAAGATTGCGTACAGCTTCTTTTTGTGCATCGCCAAAGTAACGACCTACAATAGGTGCAAGCTCTTCCAATTCTTCTTCAGTAAAGAGAGCCAAACACTCTTCTTTTACAGCGTCAAATTTTTCTCCACGCTCTTGTTTAGTAGTATTTTCTTTTGCAATTGCATAACACTTAGTATAAGCCAAATCATATACTTTAGCTTTTACTTCTTCATTTTCTACTTCTGGCTCATAAGTGCGTTTTACCGTTTTACCTACTTTTTCTGCCAAACGCAATTGTGCTTCAATATGAGGTTTAATAGCTTCGTGAGCAAATTTTATAGCCTCTGCCATATCTTTTTCGCTCACTTCGTTCATCTCACCTTCCACCATCGCCACAAAGTCCTTCGATGCTCCCACCATTATATCAATGTCAGAAACTTCTAACTGCTCACGACTTGGGTTTATCACAAATTTTCCATTCACACGCCCTACACGCACTTCCGAAATAGGTCCATCAAACGGAATATCCGATACCGCCAAACAAGCAGAGGCTGCCAAACCTGCTAAGGCATCGGGCATTACATTCTCATCGTGCGAGATGAGTTGTATCATCACCTGTGTTTCAGCGTGATAATCTTTAGGGAAAAGCGGACGCAATACGCGGTCTACTAAGCGCATCGTTAAAATCTCTTGGTCGCTGGGGCGTGCCTCACGTTTGAAGAAGCCACCAGGAAAACGCCCTGCCGCTGCAAATTTTTCACGATAATCTACCGTTAAAGGTAAAAAATCGGTTTCGGGGTTAATTTCGCGCGCAGATACTACTGTCGCCAATAGCATCGCATTACCCATTTGCACCACAACAGCACCATCGGCTTGTTTAGCCAATTTGCCTGTCTCGATGGTGATGGTACGTCCATCACCCAAATCGATGATCTCTTTTTTTACTTCTGGAATCATTTTTAATCCTAATTTTTAATTATTTGCGTTGTGTTGTTGTGTGCTGGGTCGCGAAACCAATGAAAAACTATTTCTTCTTATACTATACGAAAGGAGGCGCTGAAGCCTCCTCTCTTTTTCGTCTATTTTCTGATGTTTAACTCTTTGATAATCGCACGGTATCTTTCAATATCCGTGTTTTTCAAATAGTCAAGCAAACTTCTGCGTTTACCTACTAATTTTACCAATGAACGCTCCGTGTTAAAATCCTTACGATTCACTTTCAAGTGCTCTGTAAGGTGATTGATTCTAAAGGTAAAAAGTGCAATCTGTCCTTCTGCTGAACCTGTATTGCTTTCTGAACCCGCGTACTTCTTGAAAATTTCCGCTTTTACTTCTTTTGTTAAATACATTCCAATATTATTTTAATGATTATTATGTACATTTTCTGGCTGCAAAAGTACAACCTTTTTTTTATATACGCAAATTTTATAACGAATATTTTCGGTGAAGTCCTAAACTTTGGGAAAAATCGTACCTTTTAGGACTCTAAAAACAGCCTACTAACTAAATTCGCGTTCGCGGCGTTTGCGCTCGTTTTCGTCTAAATAAATTTTCCTAATACGCATATTCTTAGGGGTAACCTCTACGTATTCATCTTTTTGAATATATTCCAATGCTTCCTCCAACGAAAACTTAATAGGCGGTGCCAATTTTACTTTCTCGTCAGACCCCGCAGCTCGTACGTTAGTAAGTTTCTTGGTTTTCGTCACATTCACCACCATATCGCCACTGCGTGAGTTTTCGCCTATTACCTGCCCTGTATAAATCTCTTCACCTGGGAAAATAAAGAATTTTCCTCTATCTTGCAGCTTATCAAGCGAATAAGGTATGGCAGTACCTTGTTCCATAGAAATTAGCGAACCATTAATACGCCCTGCAATTTCTCCTTTATAAGGCTGAAACTCCAAGAAACGATGGTGAATAATTGCCTCACCTGCAGTAGCTGTTAGCAATTGGTTGCGCAAACCTATAATACCTCGTGATGGAATTATAAATTTGATAATCATTCGTTCGCCTTTAGGCTCCATACTTAGCATTTCTCCTTTGCGAAGTGTTACCAAATCTACTGCTTTACCACTTACATTTTCAGGTAAATCTATGGTTAATTCTTCTATAGGCTCACATTTTACTCCGTCAATTTCTTTGATAATTACCTGTGGCTGACCTATTTGCAATTCATACCCCTCACGGCGCATTGTTTCAATCAATACCGAAAGGTGCAATACCCCACGCCCATACACAATAAATTTATCAGCACTATCGGTAGGCTCTACACGCAAAGCCAAATTCTTTTCAAGCTCTCGCTCCAAGCGTTCTTTCACGTGTCGTGAAGTAACAAATTTACCATCTTTACCAAAGAAAGGAGAGTCGTTAATAGTGAAAAGCATACTCATCGTAGGCTCATCAATTGCTATGGTAGGCAATGCCTCAGGATTTTCATAATCGGCAATAGTATCGCCAATTTCAAAACCCTCAAGCCCTGCAATAGCACAAATATCACCAGCTTGCACTTCTTCTACTTTTTTACGACCTAAACCGTCAAACAAGTGTAGTTCTTTTATTTTTGATTTTACAACACTTCCATCGCGTTTCATCAGCGAGATATTCATACCTGCTTTCAAGGTACCGCGATGTAGTCTACCTATAGCAATACGCCCTGTAAAAGTAGAGTAATCCAATGAAGTAATGAGCATTTGCAAGCTGCCTTCCTCTATTTTAGGAGCGGGAATATGAGTAATAACCATATCTAGCAAGGGAGCTATGCTATCTGTTTTTTTATGCCAATCTTCAGACATCCAATTTTGTTTGGCTGAACCATACACTGTAGGAAAATCCAACTGCCAGTCTTCCGCACCGAGTTCAAACATCAGGTCGAATACTGCTTCGTGCACCTCATCGGGCGTACAGTTTTCTTTATCTACTTTATTGATAACCACTATAGGTTTCAGTTTCATTTCAATAGCCTTTTGCAGCACAAAGCGCGTTTGTGGCATAGGACCCTCAAAAGCATCTACGAGCAACAATACGCCGTCTGCCATATTTAGTACGCGCTCTACCTCACCACCAAAATCGGCGTGACCAGGGGTATCAATAATGTTAATTTTGATATCTTTATAGATAACCGATACGTTTTTTGAGAGTATAGTGATACCTCGCTCACGCTCTAAGTCGTTATTATCTAATATCAATTCACCAGAGTCCTGATTTTCTCTAAAGAGTGCGCAATGGTGCAATATTTTATCTACAAGGGTAGTTTTTCCGTGGTCAACGTGGGCAATAATGGCTATATTTCTAATAGCGGTCATATAAATATCTATGTTTTATTTTTTTTGAGGGTGCAAAAGTACAAAATATTTTCAATTTGTCAATAATTTGTAGCAAGTTACTTTTATAGAAAAACGCAGCGACTTTTTTAATCCACTGCGTTTCGTTATATTTTCTAAATTCTTAAGCGTGAAAGCTGTTAAACAATGCTTCCATTTTTTCTTTTTCTTCTTCGGCAAGAGCAGCGTCTACCAATATTCTTCCACTGTGTTCATCGGTGATGATTTTTCGGCGAGATGCAATTTCAGCTTGTACTTGAGGAGGAATTGTAAAAAATGAGCCTCCCGAAGCACCGCGCTGGATAGGCACTACTGCCAAGCGATTGATTACGGTGCCTCGTATGCGCTGATAAGCTTTCAGCAAGCGGTCTTCTATTTTTGCTGCGTATTCTTCGGCTTTTTCTTTCAAGAAAGCTTCTTCTTTTTCGGTTTCTGCAAGAACAGAGCTCAATTCAGCTTTTTTATGTTTTAAATGTGCATCGCGAGCCGCTTTCTTTTCATCAACTTGTTTAATAGCTTCTTTTTTAAGATCTACTTGTGCTTTACCTTCTTTTATACGTTTTTCAGCAAGTTGTACTTCTAATTCTTGAAACTCTATTTCTTTAGCTATAGAAGTGTATTCTCTATTATTACGCACATTTTTCTGCTGGGTAGTATATTTTTTTATAAGCCCTTTAGCTTCTTCTATTTTAGCCTTTTTTTCGGCAATACCAGCTTGCAAAGCATCTAATTCTTCTTTGAATTTTACGTGTCTTTTTTTCAAGCCTTCCACTTCATCTTCAAGGTCAGATACTTCTAAAGGTAGTTCACCACGAGTGTTTTGCAATTCGTCAATTTTAGAGTCGATAAGCTGTAAATCATACAGCGCTCTTAATTTCTCTTCTACAGTAATGTCTGATTTTTGTACCATTTTACGAATAATATTTGATAGGATTGGTATCAACCGTTGTTATTGAGACCGCAAAGGTAGTAATTTTTTTTGAAAGATAATCAAATAAAAGATTTTTTATGTATTGTTCACTTTCATAATGCCCTATATCGGCAAGTAATATAGTGTCTTCTGCTTTGAAAAAATCGTGATATTTAAGGTCTGCTGTCACAAAGGCGTCTGCTCCTGCTCGTTTTGCATTTTCTATTGCAAAAGCACCACTACCGCCCAGTACAGCCACTTTTTTTATGTATTTTCCACGCAACGCCGAATGCCTAATACATTGCAGTGCAAATGCTTCTTGCAAATAGGTCAAAAACGCTTTTTCTTCTATAGGTTTTTCAAGTTCGCCCAGCAATCCTAAGCCTATATGCTGATGGTCATTTTCAAGCGTATATACTTCATAAGCGATTTCCTCATAAGGATGATTTGTGCGCAATGCCTTTAGTATCTTTCCCTGCAAATGGCGTGGAAAAACTACTCCTATTTGGGTTTCGGGTTCGGTGTGCAACTCGTTGCGGACTCCTATTGTGGGGTGTGAAAAATCATTCCCCTTAAAAGTACCTGCTCCTTCAAGGTTAAAGCTGCAACAGTCATAATTGCCTATAGCTCCAGCCCCTGCTGCAAACAAGGCTTCACGCAACATTGCTGCCCCGCTATGGGGTATATAGGTAACGAGCTTACAAATAGTATGGGCTTGTGGTATAAGCACCTGTCTGTTAGTAAGTTTTAGTTTGTCAGCTATAGTAGCATTTACCCCCTGCAGCTGGTTGTCCAAAGCGGTATGCATACTATAAATGGCAATGTCATTTGCAATTGCCTTCATCACCACGCGTTCTACGTAGTTTTTGCCCGTAAGCGACTTCAGTCCGCTGAAGATAATGGGGTGAAAACTCACTATTACATTTGCTTTCTTAGCAATAGCCTCATCCACTACTGCCTCCAATGTATCTATAGCTATTAGTACGCCTTGCACCTCTGCCTCCCTATCTCCTACCAGCAAACCCACATTATCAAAGCTTTCTGCGTAGTCTAAAGGAGCTATCTCCTCAAGTAATGCTATCAATTCTCTTATTTTCATTACATTATTATTTAATTCCTAAATGCTGGCGCACCTCATTTACGGTTTGTTCTGTAAAAAGAGCTTCTAAGTTTTTCCATACGCTGTGGTAACCATAAGGACCTTGCAACATTTCTTGTTTTGCTTCATTTATAGTCCAATTGTGATAAATAATCCTATACATTGCCACCATTATACCGGTACGGTCAGCTCCGTGATAGCAATGCACCAATACAGCTCCTTTCTTTTGTTGTTCTCGTATAAGTTTAAGTGTTTGCGCTATTTCAGGGGCTTTGATGCGCCACGTAAGCAACGGATGGTTAATAAGATGAATATCTTCTTTATTTGTAAATATTTTCTTATCGCCTGTACGGGTAAAATAGCGCAGGTTGATAATGGTTTTTATATTGGTGCTTTTTATCACTTCTTTGTCTTCATTCACCAATTGCTCACTGCGATACAGCAAATCATCTACCTTATAAAAATTGGCGTCTTTGTGTATGAGGGTAGCTTTGTGTTGTGCGCTCAGCAGTGTAACACATAGCAAGAAACAATAAAATAAGATGTTTTTTTTCATAAATTCTGAATTACTTCTCTGCTTTGGCATTTAGTTCATTATAGCGTTTTATTACGTCATTCACGTTTCTTACAGATATTTTCGTCCATTGTTCTAAAACGCTGTAGCGTTCTTCGTCTGTAAGTTGCCATTTGATATTACTACGCCTAAGTTTATCTGTAAGTTGTTGTAGTACAATGGCTACTGCTACCGATATGTTCAGGCTTTCGGTAAAGCCCACCATTGGTATTTTCAGGTAAGTATCTGCTTGGGCAAGCACTTTTTCTGATAAACCTTCTTTTTCAGTACCGAAAAAAAATGCACTTTTTTTGCTAATATCAAAATCATTCAGCAAATAGGCATCTTTATGTGGCGTAGTAGCTACAATTTGGTAGCCTTTTTCTCTAAGGATATCAATGCATTTCTGGGTATCATCATACCTAAACACATCCACCCATTTTTGGGCACCCATTGCTATTTTTTCGTCCAATCGCTTTCCGTAACGTCCTTCTATGCTATGAGCCTGTTGCACACCAAAAACTTCGCAGGTACGCACTACGGCACTCGTGTTGTGCATTTGGAATACATCTTCCATAGCTACCGTAAAATGATTGGTGCGCTGGGATATAATTTCCAAAAAGCGTTGTTTGCGCTCTTCTGTGATAAAGTTTTGTAAATAATCTAATAATGTCATTGTTATAATGTAAGAAGGGGGTACGGGGCAAATTTATAAAAAATTTTGGTATGAGCAAAATTCTTCTTACCTTGCGGCGTTTTTAATTATCATCAAATGGCGGAGTTTGTAAATGCTATAGAGGTAGATCACCTTTACAAAAAATATAAAGAAGCTGATTATTTTGCGCTTAATGATGTTTCTCTAAGAGTGAAAAAAGGAGAAATTTACGGTATTTTAGGCGCTAATGGAGCAGGAAAAACCACCTTGCTTTCTATTCTCTTCGGAAGTATACAGCCCACAGCAGGCAGCTTCAAAATTGCCGGACATACTTATAAGGATAAATCTATTAAATATAAAATAGGGGTTGTACCACAAGAGTACGCCCTCTACCCTACCCTTACCGCTCGCGAAAACTTGCATTATTTTGGTAGCCTTTATGGGTTAAAAGGAAAAACTCTTTACAAAGCAACCGAAACTGCCTTGCAAAGAGTTAATTTATTAGAAGTTGCCGACAAAAAAATTGGGCATTTTTCTGGCGGTATGAAAAGACGTATCAACCTCATTGCTGCTATATTGCACCAACCCGAAGTCCTATTTTTAGATGAACCTACTGTTGGGGTTGATATCGTCTCAAAACAAATTATAATCAACTATTTGAAAGAGTTAAACTCCAAGGGTATGTCGGTTTTATACACCTCACATCACTTACAAGAAGCTCAAGATTTCTGCCAGCGATTAGCCATACTGAGCAACGGAAGCATCTTGATGGAGGACACGCCTGCCAACCTCATAGCTCAAACCCAAAGCGGGCGCTTAGAAGAGTTATTTATAAAATAACCTTTTCGTAAGCCTTACGAAGCCCTCCTCGCATACGAACCTCTCCACAATACCGATAGCCCATTTTCTCCAAAATATGCAACATCGGAGCGTTGTCATAATTGGTATCCACTCGTATTGATGGGATTTCATCGTATTTCACTAATGTTTCTATCTGTTGTAACATCACTTGCACCAACCCTTTACCTATATAGTCAGGCGAAATTGCTATCCTATGAATTACCACATAGCTGCCATTAGTAAGCCACCTGCCATCAATAGCTGCATAAGCAGGCTCGTTATTCAAGATAAGCGCACAATAACCTACTATCACTCCACTATTTTCCAACACATAGCCATAATTTTCTTTTAAATCATTAGCTACTACTTCCTCATTAGGGTATCCATCTTGCCATTGTTGGCTGCCATCGGCTTTTCGCCTTTCAATGGCAGCTGCCAATATATCCCAAATAGCAGCCTTTTCGGCATAAAGTGCTGGACGGAGTTTAATATCATTCATTTCCTATCGGATTTTAGCTGCATAAGTAGGGTTTAGTGCCTTGTATTGATTTACAAATTTATCTTTATCATTTGCATTTTGAATATTAGTAGGTACATAGATATTTTGTAATGCTTTAGCACTATCAAAAGCAGTTGTGCTTATTACAAAAGCGGTTTCTTGTAGTATAAACACATTACTCAAGCTCGTACAACCCAAGAAAGCTCTATCTTTAATAGCGGTTACTCCTGAAGGTATCACTATATTATTGAGTCTTATACAACCTGTGAAAGTAAGTTTTTCAACAGAAGTAATCGTTTCAGGAAGGTCTATTTGCTGTAAGCGAACGCAATTAGCAAAAGCTTCTTCACCTATTTTAGTAAGCCCTTCGGGTATATCAATTGTTTTCAAACGATAGCAAGAATTAAAGGCTGCTCTGCCTATTTCAGTCACGTTATCGCCTATAAGTATCGTAGTAAGTTCCTTAGCTGGTGAACCTATTGGAGCAAAGGCATTGTCGCCTATTTTCTCTACAGCTCTGAGCTTAGGGTCAGCATTCATATCAATAAAGCGAGTTTTTTCATTCTTCCATTTTAGTAATGTTTTCCCATCGCTGCTCAATTCGTAGTTTTCTGAAGAAAGCTGTTGCGCAGTAAGAGAGAAGCCTGTACTCAAATCCCAATTAGTAGCACCTTTAGGACCATAGAACATTTTAGTTTCAGTGTCTATATAATAGTCGCCTTGCTTTCCTTTGTCAGCAGTAGGTTTGCCTGCCTCAGCATAAATTACCGAACCATCTTTCCCTGGTAAACCATCTTTACCATTAGCCCCTGCTGCTTTTATTTTTGTATCTTTGTTTCCTATAAACCAGTTGCCATTGTCTCCTATATGAGGAGTAGTACCATCACTACCATTAGTGCCTGCTGCTTTTATGCCTGTATCTTTGTTTCCTATAAACCA
>NZ_JAGDYP010000020.1 GCF_017565765.1 Capnocytophaga bilenii | reverse complement strand
CAACAACAAGTGTAACTACTTCATCGGTAACGATAAACAACGTAGTAGTAACACCAAGTGCGCCAGGTACTTTGTCACCTACATTGAATCCTGACGGTACTATAACAGTACCAAATGGTTTAAGACCAGGTTTGTATACTATTACTTATGATGCTTGTGTGGTATCGGGTACTTGTGTGAGTGCAACAGCGACCTTGACAGTGAAACAGCCAGCGCCAGTAATACGCCCTGATAGCTTTACTGTAACAGGTACAGGCACACGTACAACGCCAAGTATATTAGACAATGACGATGTAGTAAATCCTGACGGCAGTACAACAAGTGCAACAGGTAGCAACGTAACAATTACTAATGTGGTTGTAACACCTACTCGTCCTGGTTACCCAGTACCAACAGTAAATCCTAATGGTACTATAACCATACCAGATAATGCTGCGCCAGGTTTGTATACGATTACTTACGATGTATGTACTGTAGCAACACCTACAGAATGTACCAGCGGAACAGTAACCTTTACGGTAGTTCCACAACAGCCTACATTGGTGGTAAATCCAGACCCATTGGTGGTAACAGGTACGGGCACCCGTACAACGCCAAGCGTACTTGACAATGACCACTTTGTAATGCCAAATGGAACAACAACAAGTGTAACTACTTCATCGGTAACGATAAACAACGTAGTAGTAACACCAAGCACGCCAGGTACTTTGTCGCCAACGTTGAACCCTGACGGTACGATAACAGTACCAAATGGTTTAAGACCAGGTTTGTATACTATTACTTATGATGCTTGTGTGGTATCGGGTACTTGTGTGAGTGCAACAGCGACCTTGACAGTGAAACAGCCAGCGCCGGTAATACGCCCTGATAGCTTTACTGTAACAGGAACAGGCACACGTACTACGCCAAGTATATTAGACAATGACGATGTAGTAAATCCTGACGGTAGCACAACAAGTGCAACAGGTAGCAACGTAACAATTACTAATGTGGTAGTAACGCCTACTCGTCCTGGTTATCCAGTGCCAACAGTAAATCCTAATGGTACTATTACCATACCAGATAATGCTGCACCAGGTTTGTATACGATTACTTACGATGTATGTACTGTAGCAACACCTACAGAATGTACCAGCGGAACAGTAACCTTTACAGTAGTTCCACAACAGCCTACATTGGTGGTAAATCCAGACCCATTGGTGGTAACAGGTACGGGCACCCGTACAACGCCAAGCGTACTTGACAATGACCACTTTGTAATGCCAAATGGAACAACAACAA
>NZ_JAGDYP010000001.1:28357-463971 GCF_017565765.1 Capnocytophaga bilenii | reverse complement strand
GATGGACGTTCTTACCTTCTAAGAGAGTGTGAGGTAACAACTGATTTTAAAAATCACTATAAAGGGTAATGTATCAGATATGTTGTTAAAATTACAACAACTTACTAATCAGTATAATACAAAAGAACTGCCCTACTATTTTTCTTTACCCACCATAGAGAAAAGAGTTTTTTAAGCCTATAATATGCTCTAAATAGTGCGAGGGGAATTGTGAATTATGAATTTTGAATTCTGAATTTTGAATTGTGGGAGCAATGGGAGCAATGGGAGCAATGGGGTGTGAGCCATACGGGCAATTGTGGGACAAGTAGGATGGGGAGAGAATTGTGAATTTTGAATTGGGCACGAGCTGCAAGCTTGCGCCAGCGGGGGATAATCAGATGATTAATTTAAATTTTGATGCGTTTGACCTAATAAAAAACAGCAAAGAGGGGCTTCTCTCAAAATAAATGCTTACCTTTGCCGCACATAGCAAAACACTCTATGAAATACATATCCAAAATACAAATAGCACTTTTCCTGTCTTGCTTGATGATAAGCTGCTCTCAAAGACCAGAACCTTCCAATCCTTTCTCCGATTGGGAAAAAGAACATCTTCGCGGCAGAGTAAAACAACTCATCACTTATCAGCAATACAGAAATGATACCTTGCCTATCATCTCAGAGTACGATACCTTAGGGCGTCTTACCTTCCGCCAAGATCACTTCAATGATGTGTTCTTTACTAAAGAAACCTTCATCTATCAGTTCCCTATATGTATCTGGGATCCTCCCACTTATTCGAAAGATTCCCTCACAGGCCAAGACCAGATGGAATACCACGAAACTTACGTTAAAGATTTCTTAGATACACGCCTGCAAGGCAGCTTAGATGTGTTTTTCTTGTCTGAAAATCGTATCATCACCCGCAATGATGACGGACAAATAAGCCATATTGCCTATCAAGAGGGCGAAATCGTTTATTTTAATTACCAAACCAAGAACGGTAAACAATACTGCACCGAAGTCTTCTTTAATAATGGTGAAGAGGTGGTCTTCTCCCTGAAAATTGATTATGACGACAAAGGTAACCTGCAGCGCTTGCGTTCTTTTGGTGAGAAGAATACCTTAAGCTTAGAAATAGGCTACACCCCCGATAGGCAGATTAAAAGCATTACTAACTACGATAAAAACCAACTAAAAGAAGAAGAAAAACTATATCACTACAATGATAAAGGACAATTAATCAAGGAAATAAGATACGATCAGTTTATAACAGAATATCAATACAACGATAAAAATCAAGTAGTTGAAGAAACTGAATACAACACCAAGCTCCCTCTAGATCAAGCTGAAAAATACCGCTATCAATACACCCCACAAGGCGATATAAGTCGCAGAGAATTAAGCTACAAAAAAGAAGACAATACCACAGCAACCTCCGTAACTACCTACCGCTACAAGTACGACACTCAAGGTAACTGGACCCTAAAACAAACCTACACGAATGGCAAATATATCGAACACCAAAGTAGAAAAATAGTATATTATTAGCAATGAAAAAACTGTCATATCCTGAAATAGATTTACACTAAAAACAAGAAAGGGGTATGAGCTCCTCACCCCCGTTCCCCCTCCCCAAAAGGGAGGGGGCAGTGCGCAGTTGTGTGTGGGAGGGGGGAATTATGTGTCATATCCTGAAATAGGTTTACACTAAAAATAAGAAGAAATAGATATGAGAATTCAAAAGACTTTATTGCTTATTAGTTTGCTTTTAGTGGTAATGTACTCTTGCAAAAACACTAATAGCAATGATAAAATAGAACAAGCTAAAGATTCTATAGTAAATATAGCATCTGATGATATTGTATTAAACAACCCTCTTGCAGGTAAAAAGTTTTATTATTTAGATAAAGAGGAGAATGGAGAATTGACGCTCTCAATATACCCATATCTTGAAGACGATTATGATATGGCTAAAATTATTTTTACTGACTCAATGCTTATTGATGGTTGGAATGTTATGGAACCCTCTGAGTGGAAAATAGAAAGGGTTTCCCAACAAGATTCTCTTTTAATCTATCACTTACAAATGATGTATTATCCAGAAACTCAAGATACTTTTTATTTTAATTATAATGAAAAAAAAGGTATTTTATATAGAAAGTTATATAGAAAGGATAGAGATACGACTTTTATTTTAATAGATTCTTTAAAGAGTAATAGTGTGAGAAAAGTAAAAGCAGAGTGGATACCATGATTTATATCTCAGTTATGTTCTAAAAAAAATAGAATCTACATTTCTATAAAAACCCTTACCTTTGCAAAACAAAATTAACAAGATAGAACAATGAACAACCTACTCACCCATTATCCTGTGAATTGGATAGACGGAATGAAGCTAAGCAGCAGCCATTTTATTGCTGTGCAGAACTTTGTTACCGATAGCGTTAGAGATGCCATAGCCTTACAAACCATAGACCTTAACTATGGCTTACAACCTGCTGGGCATATCCAAATGTACAATGGAGAGAAGTGGGTGTCAGATTTTGTGCAAAGACGTTTCTGGCCTGGTACTGCTTATGAAAATGATTATAAAAAGAGAAAAGAAGAAAAAAGAGAAGTTAATTTTAAAATATTCAGATGGTAAAGATTTATTATTTTATTTCAGCGTGTTTATTGTTATTTTCTTGTAACAATAACAATACCCAAGTATCATCTTCTGATGATACTACAGATACTATTTCCTCTATCAAAAGAGATACCATAGTAGAAAAAGATACAATTGCACCAATTCAAGTTCCTAAAGAAGAAACTGATGAAGCTACAAAAATGATTTTGGAATTTTATGATAAGTACATCAGGCAACGAGATAAAATACCGTGCTCTGATTTATATGAAGAAGAAAAAAAATGTGAAGATGAATTGATAAGAATTAAGAAAAATTATTTATCAAATAAATTGATAAAAAAAATAAAACCTACTGAAGATAGAGATATGGATTTTATTCTAAATGCCCAAGATATCAACCTAAAATGGTTAGACTCTCTTAAAGTAAAGAAAATAAGTTCAGAAAGATATAATGTTTATATTTTTGATTTCTTTTTTAATAGATATGATAGCGTACAATTAAAAGTAGCTAAGAAGAAGGATAAGTATATTATTGATGATATTATATTTTAAAATATTCAGATGGTAAAGATTTATTATTTTATTTCAGCGTGTTTATTGTTATTTTCTTGTAACAATAACAATACCCAAGTATCATCTTCTGATGATATTAGAGATACTATTTCCTCTATCAAAAGAGATACAATAGTAAATAAGGATACAATTGCACCAATTCAAGCTCCTAAAGAAGAAACTGATGAAGCTACAAAAATGATTTTAGAATTTTATGATAAGTACATCAGGCAACAAGATAAAATGCCTTGTCTTGATAACAGGGAGTTTTGCGAAGAAGAATTAAGGGAAATAGAAAGGGAGTTTCTATCAAGTAAATTAATACGGAAAGTAAATTCAGATGAATTAAGTGCAGATCCTATTGTAAGAGCACAGTACTATACAATAAAATGGTTAGATTATCTTAAAGTAAAGAAAATAAATTCAAAAAGATATAATGTGTATCTTTTTGACTTTTATGATAACAGATATGATAGCATACAATTAAAAGTTGCTAAGAAGAAGGACAAGTATATTATTGATGATATTATTTTTTAGAAAGAGATTTACAGCCGCTGGCTCTTAGAGCAGAGTCAGGAATTTAAAGACCGCTTGGCTGAGCAGTACAATGATAAGATGGCAAATCGGGTAAAAATACATAGCATTGCGCCTGATAGTCGGTTTGGCAATAGTAGTGATTCAGCCCATTGGTAACCATCAAATAACGTGCCTTAAGACTGAGGTTGTAACGTGCGATTTGGTCGAATACTTCTTGAGTAATGGCTACCGTAGGTGCTTTGCACTCTACCACCACTTCTATACTGCCATCGGTGGCAAATACTACTACATCATAACGCTTGGTAAGTCCGTTGAGCAGGAGTTCTTTTTCTACATTGATAAGTGCTTGTGGGTATCCTTTCTCGTTGATAAGAAAGCGCACCACGTGCTGCCGTACCCATTCTTCGGGTTGCAACACTACATATTTATGCCTGATAATATCGTAAATCTCTATTTTGCCTGCTTGCTTTCTGAAACAGAAATCGTAGGTTTTAAAATTTAATGCGTTCATAGGTGCAAAAATAGTATTTTTTTATTATTTTTGCACTATGAAAGAAGAAGTTAAAAAAATTATAGCTGCCATCAAGAAAGGTGAAATAGCCCCTATCTACTTCCTAATGGGGGAAGAACCTTATTTTATAGACATCGTAAGCGATTATATAGAAAATAACTTACTGCAAGAAGACCAAAAAGGTTTTGACCAGCTGGTGCTATACGGGCAAGATGTAACTGTGCCTGCTATTATAGACTATGCACGGCGTTTCCCAATGATGTCGGAACGACAAGTAATTATCATAAAAGAAGCTCAAAAACTAAAGGCTACTATAGACCAATTGGTACCTTATGTAGAAAACCCTACTCCTTCTACAGTATTGGTTTTCTGTTATAAATACGAAAAATTGGACGCTCGCAAAAAACTAACCAAAACATTGGAAAAACACAAGGCTTGTGTGCTGGTGAGCGACAAGCTAAAAGAATACCAAATCGCTTCTTGGCTTCCTGATGTAGTGAAGAAAAAACACTTGCTGATACAACCTAAAGCTATACAAATGCTGGTAGACTTTTTGGGTAACGACCTGAGCCGCATACAAAACGAAATAGACAAGCTGGCACTCATCATTGCTAAAAATAGCGAAATTACTCCTGAAGTGATTGAGCAAAATATAGGTATCAGCAAAGATTTTAATAATTACGAACTAAAAAGTGCTTTTGCTACCAAAGATGAAATCAAGGTGATGCGCATCATCAAGCACTTTGGCGATAATCCTACTGATAACCCTATTGTGGTAACCTTATCGGTACTATATACTTTCTTCCAAAAACTATTGGCTTTTCACGGTCTTACCGACCAAAGTGATAAGGCTGCCGCTACTGCTCTAAAAGAAAACGCTTTTTTTATAAAAGAATACCGCACTGCGGCGCAGCTGTACCCAATGAAAAAAGTAAGTGCTATCATCAACGGCTTGCGCACTATTGATGTGAAAAGCAAAGGGGTGGGCACTGCTAATGCCTCCCAAGCCGACCTGCTGAAAGACTTAGTAACACTTATTCTTAGATAAAAAAAGAGGCTGTCCTTAACTTTCTGGACAGCCTCTTTTCATAATTCAAAAATCACAATTTACACCGATACGTTATACTCGCGAAGTGCGTCATTGAGCGATGTTTTCTTATCGGTTGACTCCTTTCGTTGCCCAATGATAAGCGCACAAGGCACTTGGTATGCTCCTGCGGGAAACTCTTTGGTATAACTGCCGGGGATTACTACCGAGCGTTCTGGTACATAGCCCTTTAGCTCTTTAGGCTCAGTGCCTGTAACATCAATGATTTTGGTAGAAGCCGTTAGCACTACATTAGCTCCTAATACTGCTTCTTTGCCTACACGCACTCCTTCTACCACTATGCAACGAGAGCCAATAAAAGCTCCGTCTTCAATAATTACAGGGGCAGCTTGCAAGGGTTCTAACACGCCTCCAATACCTACGCCACCGCTTAAATGCACATGTTTACCTATTTGGGCACAGCTACCTACCGTAGCCCACGTATCTACCATTGTGCCTTCATCTACATAAGCTCCTATATTCACATAGCTTGGCATCAGGATTACGCCTTTAGCGATATAAGCACCACGCCTTGCCACAGCAGGAGGCACTACACGCACGCCTTTTTCATCGTAATCGTGTTTCAAAGGTATTTTGTCGTGATATTCAAAGATACCCACCTCGGCTATTTTCATACTTTGTATGGGGAAGTAAAGCACAACAGCTTTCTTTACCCATTCGTTGACCTGCCAGCCCTTACTAGTAGGTGTTGCCACCCTCACCTGACCTAAATCTAAAAGGTGAATTACCTCGCGTATGGCAAGTTGCACTTCTTCCTCACGCAAAAGCGACCGATCGTCCCACGCTGTTTCTATTATTTTTCTTAAATGTTCCATTTATTTTGATATTGAAAGCACAAAGGTACAAAATAATGATTAATAGCCAATAATTAATGATTAATTTTAGAGGGATTGGTTGTATTTATGTTATGCCGAGAGGGTTGAACTTAGCGCAGAGGGTTGAAGTCGGTTTCAGAAGCCGGTACATCAAACCATTCTTTGTACTGATAATCGATAGTGCAGGGTTCTACGGTACCATCAGCCTCTACTAATACAATGGCATTATGCCTGCCCCCGCCTTGTGCCAAAGGCTTTAGCAGCCCCCAGCGGCGTGCATCGTAAAAAGGAGTACCTTTAAGGAATAGCCCTATGCGGCGCTCACGGCGTAACTCTTCTAATGCTTGCGCTTGAGACAGTCCTGTACCAGCTACCGCAACCAATTGTGCATTTTGGTAATTGCGTACGGCATCTATATGAGCCAAACCAGCATCGGTATTGCCTTGTCGTATTTTCACTTCGGCAAGCATCAATTGGTTTTCTTCATAGGTACAAGCAAAAGGCATTTCGGCTTGCCCAGGGGTAGAACTTGCATAATCGGCACCATCTACAAATTCATAACGAGTGCCTAATGATAGTCCGCGCCCACGAGGGTTGAAATAAGGCTCGGAGCGGCGGTGGAGATTGCGCGTAAAGCGGTTGTCGCCAGCCTTAAAGTCCTGAACCCAGCGTTCTGAGGGGTATTCCCAAGTGGTAGTCATCATAGAAGGCGACCAATAGTCGGTAGCTACAAAGCACAGTGAAGCATCGGGATGGGCACGCATTGTAAAGATGACGTCGCTTGCCTGAATACCATTGTTGCACAATTGTTCTATTTCGGCAAGGTCGGCAGCAGTAAGGTCGGTAGCGTATTTATTTACCAAGATATTACGTGCCTTATAGGTATTTATTTGCCTAATAAACGTTTGCGGACTTAGTACGCCCCCTTTGCCTACTTGAAAGTGCGAAGGGACAAAGAGTTTGAAGAGCTCTATATAAGTAGCATCACTTTCGCTAATGGTGCTAAGAATGTTTTGAGCTTCGGTAAAAAGGCGAGTAGCTTCGGCAATGACGTTTTCACGAGGCTGATAGTTATTGCTGAGTTGGTTGTATTGGTTTGTAATCACGGCTTTGCTATAGAGAGAACCTAATCGCGAATAAGCGAAGCCCTTCCACCACAAGTACCACGCTTTGTAGGTTTTCAGCTTGGTATTGGCATCAGCACCTTGAAAAGCTACTTCGTTGTTATTGAGCAGCTGTAGCGCTACATTGCAATGCCCAATAAGCCCATAAAGAGCGCTCCATTCGTTGTGCATACCATTATCTTCACCTTTATCGCGGGTATTGTCAATTTCAAAAATAGTAGCTTGAGAAGCCCCCAATGTAGAGGGTACCACTGTTCCATTGGGGCGTGTGATAGTGTATGGAGTATTTCCTGCTCTGAAGCCTAAATTGCCTGCAAAAGCCGAAGTAGCATCGCCCATAAGGTTGTGCAGAGTGAGGGCAGCCCAAGTGTAGTTGCTCACCCTGTAGCGATAACGCAAGGGCTCGTAAGTGCCTATGGTAAATTTTTCGATACCTTCTTCGGTTTTAAGGGTTTCTAAGCCTTTTTCGTTGGGATTTTCAAGGTTTAAGCTGTCTTTGCTACAGCTGGTGAGCCATAGAGACAATACTGTGAGTATATATAATCTTTTCATTGTTGTATTATTTTAATGGGGTTAGAATCTGATAGCGAGTGCCATAGTATAGCTACGAGTATTGGGGAATGTCCAAAGGTCGATACCGCGATAGAGCGGGTTATTCACATTGGTACCCACCGCTTCGGGGTCGACACCTGAATAGTTAGTAAAAGTGAGCAAGTTGCGAGCCGAAGCGGTAATGGTGAGCCCTTTTATAAAAGTATCTTCTAATATTTTACCCATATCATAGCTTAGCGAAACGTTGCGCAATCGCACATAAGTACCATCTTCTACAAAGTAGGCATTGCTGCGAGCCGTTTGGTAAAAACTATGGTGATACGCTACAAAAGGAGCTGTTTGCCCGCCTATGGTAACAGGTTTTTCAAAATCGGCGTGTATTTTGTCGTTATATATCCACTGTTTGCTGGCATTGTATATATTTCCGCCTTGTGTCCAATCTACCTGTACCGATAGTGTTAGTTTTTTATAAAGGGTAATATCGTTGAAAAACGACATTGTAAAATCTGGGGTAGCATCGCCGATGCGTTCTTGTTCGGTAGTGAACATTACGGTTTTATCGGTTTTATTGACTACGTAACCATTGACGATTTCGTATTTATTGAGGTCGGCATCAGCAATATATCGCACTCCTTTGGAATTGGTTTGAGTGAGCGAGGTAAGCGGTTTGAAGCCATAGAATGCGCCTACAGGTTCTCCTTCTTTGATAGAGGTTTGCCCAGAGCCTGCTGCTCCTACTACTATGGTTTTGTGGTTTGAGATTTCATCTACCATAGTTTTTCCTTTGCTGAAACGGGTAGCGAAGTTCCAATCTATTTGGTCGTTGCTAAATACGTTGAGGTCTAACGATAGTTGCAGTCCATTGCTGGAGAGGCTAATAGCGTTGTCTTTAATTTTGTTAGCACCCAAAGAAGGGGGAGTGCTGATATCGTAAATAGAGCCTTGCGACTTGCGAGCCCAATAGGCAGCTGTACCTCCTATACGATGGAACCAATGTTCGCCCAAGCGGAAGGTATAATCTAGCCCTACCTCAAATTCTCGTGTTTTTTCTACGCCTAATTCGGGATTGCGAGCAGTAGTAGGCAAGTAGTAATATCCACGCGTGCCAAATTTGGCATTAGAGAGGCTTAGCAAGCGGTCGTAAGCATTGGGCTGAATACCAGCTTCGCCATAAGCAGCGCGCAATTTGAGGTCGTAAATACGGTCGTTTTTGATAAATTCGGAAAGGCGAAAATAGGCATCGCCACGAGGGAAGGTAAATGGTTTTCCTCCTTTACCAAAAGCTGATGAGTAATCTGAACGTACCCCTACTGAGAAACCGAATAGGTTACTATAATCAAACTTTTGGTTTACCAGCCAGCCAAAGGTAACGAACTCTTGGGTATAATCTTCGGAGGTAGCAGAGTTGGCATTACTAATGGTGAAAGGAGGTTCTTGCCCATAGCCTGTACCTACGCTTTGGTGCAAATAATCGGTAGTTTTGCGCCAATCATACGACAGCTGTGTGGTGGATTGCAGGGGGAAGTTCCACTTAAAATCTTTTTCAAAATCAAAACGTGCAAATAAGTTAAGCAAAGAGTTTTGGAAGGTAGTGCGTGTTTGTGATACACTAAGTTGCCCTACAAAAGGGGTTATACCTTTGCTGGGTGTAGTGGTTTTGGTTTGGTTTTTGATGAAGTCCCGATTTTCATAGCGGGTATGGTCTAAGCCATACTTGTAATCTAAATCTATATGCTGTGATAGCTTGTAATTGGCACTAATGGTTTGTATTACACGATTTACATCGGAATTGCTTGTGCGGAAGTGATACATATAGGCAGGCATTACTGAGTTTTCGCCTGGGTGAAAATTGACAAAGGGCGTGCCTGCAGTGGTGATGTAATTGATATCGACAAAGGGGAAAGCTCTGTATACATTGGACGAGCCATAGGTAGTATCGCGCCCGTTTACATCGCTGGCGGTGTTGTTGCTGGTAATGAGCTGAGTGCCTGAACGCAGGGTGAAATTCTTGAAGAGCTCTACTCCAAAGTTGGCGTTGAAATTCTTCTTTAGATAGCGCCCAAAGGTGGTACTGCTCTGGTTGAACAAGGTAGCACCCACGGCGTAATCTACATTGCCTGTAGCCCCTGTAATATTGAGTGATTGCTGATAGGTGTAGGCAGTTTTGTAAAACTGTTTGAGATGGTCGTAAGTTTTTTCTTTGTAAGGTTTGTTTAGTATGGTATTGCCATCTACCGTTTCATCGGGGAGTGTCCAATATCCGGTAGTGGGGTCTACTTTTATGGGGCGGTTGTTACCATCTACTATATAGCCTTCGGTATCGGTTTTGTAGTAGTGGTATTTTGCATAGGCTAGGTTTCCACTAAGGGCATTATCAAGGCTGAGCGATGAGTTATAAGAAAACTCGGTGCGCTGTCCTTTTTTGCCTCGCTTGGTGAATATTTGTATAACGCCATTGGCACCCTGAGCCCCGTAGATAGTAGCTGCGGCAGCACCTTGTATAACCTCTACGCGTTCTACATTGGAGAGGTCTAAATCGGAAAGACGAGAGGAAACGTTGCTACTATCAAATCCTACGCTTGCATTGGTAGCGTTTACCTGCACACCATCTACCATTATCATTGGTTGTGTGCTACCTAAGGAGTTGATACCTCGCAAGATGATATTAGCTTGCTGCCCTGGTTGTCCTGACATAGATTGTATTTGAGCTCCAGCTATTTTTCCGCCTAAAGCATCGTCTATGCTTTTAACGGGTATTTTTTTGAGCGATTGCTCTGAGACGGCATCTACCGAGATAGCAACTTTTCGTTTATCGGTAGCTACGCCCACGCCTGTAACTACTACTTCTTCTAAATCGTGAGTTTCTTCTTCGAGTACGACATCGATACGATTGTTGCCTCCTACCACAAAGGTTTTGGTTTTCATACCGAGGAAGCTAAATTCAAGGGTTTTACCCTTTTCGGTTTTGATGTGGTATTTTCCATCAAAGTCGGTTTGAGTACCCTTTTGTTCTCCTTTTACCGTTACGGCTACACCAAGCATTTCTAATCCGTTGGCATCACGTACTGTACCCGTGATTTCGCGTTCTTGCGCTTGCAATGCGAAAGGCACTATATATAGTAAAAATAGTGCAAAGCAGATTTTTTTAGTGTTTATCATAGCTAATTATTTTAATAACTCGGGACAAAAATATAATGATTTTTCTAAACTTCCAAATAATTTAACAACTTTTTTTCATCACATTTTCAGTTTACAAATGAAAAAAATCTTTAAAATTGAGATTTTATTAAATTATCAGCAATATAGTTTCTTATAATTACGGTATCAGTAAAATTGATTATTGTTTTTTGGTTTTTATTTGTTAAAACGAATTTTTAGTGAATTATGAATTTTGAATTATGAATTTTGAATTAGGGGGGCGCAAAAAAAATGTTTTGTGAGGGCGATTTGCCAATTGTTTTGTGAGGGCGATTTGCCAATCGCCCCTACAATGTGAATAAAAAATACTAATTATCAACGTATGAATTTTGAATTTTGAATTAGGGTGGGTGCGCAAAAAAATTGCTTTGTGAGGGCGATTTGCCAATCGCCCCTACAATGTGAATAAAAAACACTAATTATCAATGTATGAATTTTGAATTTTGAATTGGGGCAAATGGGGGTAACAGCTAAAAATTAATCATTAAACACTAAACATTAAAAATTATTTCGTACCTTTGCAATGTGAATATTACTTTTGTGATTTATGGATTCTCCTATAAAAAAAGAAATAATGGGGCGCAATAAGCGGATACAGAAAGTGATAGGCTGGAGTATCATCGTATTTGCGGTTATTGTATTTAGCTTATTGGCAAATTATATGGGTAGATACCTATCGCACAAAATGCGTACTCCTACAGAGATTACCGATACGACAACTAAGAACGATACTATAACAACTAAAAACTAAAAAATAATGAAAAAAATCATTATAGCAGTTGATGGCTATTCATCAACAGGAAAAAGTACTACTGCCAAAGCGGTAGCCAAAGCTTTAGGCTATGTGTATATTGATACAGGGGCTATGTATCGCGGCGTTACTTACTTGGCGCTGGAAAAGGGACTCGTTTCTACCCAAGGAGTAGAAATAAAACCTCTGATGAAGGCTTTGCGACACAGCAAATTCAATTTTGTATATAACCCTGCTTTGGGCTTCTCGGAACTTTACTTGGACGGTAAGAATATTGAGGATAATATCCGCAGTATAGATGTGGCAAACTGGGTGAGCGAAATTGCTAAACAACCTGAAGTGCGGACTTTTTTGGTGAACTTACAACGCAAAATGGGCGAAGAAAAAGGCGTGGTAATGGACGGGCGCGATATAGGAACTGTTGTATTTCCTGAAGCCGAACTAAAGATATTTATGACAGCCTCTGAAGAGGTACGTGCACAACGCCGCTTTAAAGAATTGCAAGCGAAAGGTGAAAAAGTATCTTTTGAGGAGGTTTTGGCAAACATCAAACACCGCGACCACGTGGATACTACTCGTAAAGAATCGCCATTGCGCAAGGCTAATGATGCCATTACTATAGACAACACGCACTTAACAATAGAGGAACAAGTAGATAAAATATTATCAATATTAAAAGACTAATAATAGAAGAGATATGTGTGATCACAATTGCCAATGTAGTAATAACGATGGCACTCGCCATAATTGGACAACGGAAGAAATTATTGCTATTTATAACAAACCCCTAATGGAACTGCTATACGAAGCAGCGACAGTGCACAGAAAATATCACGACCCAAACTCGGTGCAAGTATCGAGTTTGCTATCAATAAAAACAGGAGGCTGTTCTGAAGACTGTGCTTACTGTCCACAGTCGGCGCGTTATGAGACCGAAGTGAAGATAGAAAATGCTGATATGATGAGCGTTTCGCAGGTAAAGGCACAAACTTTGCGCGCAAAATCGGCGGGGGCATCGCGTGTGTGTATGGGTGCTGCGTGGCGTAATGTGAAAGATGGTCCTGAATTTGAACAAGTTTTGGAGATGGTGCGTACTATCAACAAACTGGATATGGAGGTGTGTTGTACCTTGGGTATGATTACTGAAAATCAGGCACAACGCTTGGCTGAAGCGGGCTTATACGCTTATAACCACAATCTTGATACTTCGGAAGATTATTACAAAGAAATTATTTCTACTCGCAGTTATCAGGATAGGTTGCAGACGATAGAGAATGTACGCAAAACGAATATTACAGTGTGTAGTGGTGGTATTATAGGTATGGGTGAGGCTCTTGAAGACCGCGCTAATATGCTGGTGGCTCTTTCTACGCTGAATCCGCAACCTGAATCGGTGCCTATCAATGCTTTGGTGCCTGTGGAGGGTACGCCTTTAGAAGATGCTGAGCCTGTGGCTATATGGGAAATGGTGCGTATGGTGGCTACGGCACGTATTGTAATGCCTCGTTCGCAAGTACGCCTATCGGCAGGACGTACTCAAATGAGCCAAGAGGGACAGGCTTTGTGCTTTTTTGCAGGGGCTAACTCTATTTTTGCGGGCGACAAGCTGCTTACCACTCCTAATCCTGATATTAATGAGGATATGCGTATGCTTAACGAGCTGGGGATACGTATTCAGAAACCATTTGAAACACACCCACAACCTGCTACCGTAGAAGCTGCTGATTCGCAATACCACTCATTAGGTGAAAATCCTAAATGGACGCGCCCTACTCATAAAATAGAACGCAATGAGGAGAAAAAGCGAGTGAAAGTAGGGAAATAAGACTCTGTGAAGATGAAGCTACCACAATACGATATAACCCAAGATGAAACACCTTATACATATCAATTTATAAGTGAAGGGAAAAGAGGAAAAATCTATAAAATAGTAATTTTTCAAGAGACTGAAGCTAAAGGTTTTTTCAACTTAGGCTTTGGGGATAAAGATAACGAAACTGGAGAATTATTAGATGATACTATAGTGTCTGATAATGGAGATAGTGAGAAAGTATTAGCAACAGTAGTTGCTATTGTTTACCTTTTTACAGATGAAAATCCTGATGCTTACATATATGCTGAAGGTAGTACTCCATCAAGAAATAGGCTTTATAGAAAAGGAATTACAAAGTTCTTAAAACAAGCCTTAGAAGATTTTTATATTTATGGTTTAGTTTCTGAAGAAGTTATGGAACCCTTTGACCCTAATGGTAATTATATAGGTTTTTTAGTTCATCGTAAAAAGCAACAATCATATGACAGCACAAGAAAAAAAAGCTAAAGAAAAAGAGTATTTAGAAAAATACAACATCAGAATAAGATATAGTGATACACCTATATTAGATAATACGCGGGTATATTTTTCTAAAAAGTTAGAACGAGCTAATAAAGTACTGAAGAAAATACGTTTTCCTGAAGGATTTTTTGAAGAGCCTATTAGCAGTGCTAATTAGTAAAATACATTTTGGTAAAGTTAAAAGCATTGTATAATAATCATTTTTAAGCAAATTAAATGAACCCCGAAATACTTAAAGAAATTATTACAACCCCAATGCCCTTTGGTAAATATGAGGGCACTATGATTGCTGATTTGCCGGTGTCTTACCTTGAATGGTTTAGCTCGCAGGGCTTTCCTAAAGGGAAATTGGGAATGCTATTGGCTACTACCTTCGAGATAAAAACAAACGGACTACAAGAAATTATTGATAAACTGAAGCATATTAATTAGGCATTAGTCATTTATCATTAGTAGCTATTGCAATATAGTGACTAAAATGACTAACATTACATAATTCAAAACTCACAAATCAAAATTTAATAAGGTGTTAGTAAAAAAAGTAAATGGGAAGCAGCCTGCTTATGGTGAGGGTTGTTTTTTTGCAGAAAATGCTACGCTTACAGGAGATGTAGTGCTTGGCGACCATTGCACTGTATGGTATAATGCGGTTATTCGTGGTGATGTGAATAGCATCAGGATAGGTAATTATACTAATATACAAGATGGTGTGGTGATTCACGCTACTTACCAAACACACGCTACTACAATAGGTAATAATGTATCGATAGGACATAATGCTATTGTACACGGTTGTACTATTGAAGACAATGTGCTAATAGGTATGGGCAGCATTGTAATGGACGGCTGTGTGGTGGAAAGTGATAGCATCGTGGCAGCGGGTGCGGTAGTGCCTCCGAATACACATATAGAAAAAGGTAGCCTATACGCAGGCGTTCCTGCTAAAAAGATTAAAAATATTACTGAGGAACAAAGAGCGTTAATAGCAAGAACTTCAACTAATTACGTGAAATATGCCTCTTGGATAGAAAAATAATTTAAAATTATTCTATACTTTATTTGTATATATTCAAAATAATATATATCTTTGCCGTGTTGTTAGTATGATGAAATATATTTAGCAGTGTTTTTATATTTCGTTTGTATTCACTGTGGAGGTATCTTTTTTAGTGTTTTTTAAGTTGTTATTACGCTCCATAAGTGAATTTAGTTAGTTTTAAATAGTGAAGTCCGTTTCTATAAGAGCGGACTTTTATTATTATATTTATGTTAAAATTGACAATTAAATTTGGTAGTAATGATTTATTTTATACCTTTGCGGTAAATTTAAACTTATAATAGAATGAAAAAAATTGTTTTAGCTGTAATATTATTGGTTTTTTCAGCAAAAACCTTTGCACAAGATGATTATCCTAAACATCAAGTGAATTTGAACATTTTGAATGTAATTTGGCTCTCATCAGTAGAATTGGGGTATGAGCACTATGTAGCATTCAACCAATCAATAGAAGGTGAATTGTTCATAAACGACCAATATTCTTTCTTTTTTAAGAAAAGTGGTGAAAAATATAACTGTACTAGCTTCAAGCTGGGCTATAACTACTATTTTGACCTTGATGGTAATTCAGGCCCTTACATCAATCCATTTATAAAAACCCGTTTTGGTAAATTTACCTATGCCGATGAAGTTACTAAGGTGAATATGAACTCGTTTATAGTGGGCTTGGGGGCTGGTTATCAATTTAACTACAACGATACTTTTGTGATAGCTCCTTATGCTAATATTGCGCGTAACTTTGGTAAAGAGGTAAATGGAGATTCTAAGTTTTGGGCTGTAGAACCTAATTTGGGTATCAAAATAGCTTATAAGTTTTAAGAAATTACAAAATACTGAACTATAAAAGAACCGCTAAAAGCGGTTTTTTTTGTAAGTTTATAAAGTGAGACTATAAAGATGTTTATTCCGTTAGCAGAACGTATGCGCCCTACAACGCTTGCGCAATATGTGGGGCAAGAGCATTTGGTAGGCGCACAAGGGGCTTTGCGACAGCAGATAGAGAGTGGATTTTTACCTTCACTTATTTTCTGGGGACCTCCTGGTACGGGTAAAACTACGCTTGCCAATATTATTGCCCAGCAAAGCAATAGGCGTTTTTTTACCTTGAGTGCCATTAGCTCGGGCATTAAAGAGGTACGCGAGGTGATAGACCAAAGCAAACAAGGAGGTGGATTGTTTACTCACCAAAATGCCATTGTGTTTATAGACGAGATACACCGCTTTAATAAAACCCAGCAAGACTCGCTGTTGCAGGCGGTAGAGAAGGGTTGGATTACGCTAATAGGTGCTACTACTGAAAACCCAAGCTTTGAGGTGATACCGGCACTATTATCGCGCTGCCAAGTGTATGTACTCAATGCCTTTGAACGTAAAGACTTGGAACTCCTATTGCACAACGCCATTGCCAATGACGAGCTGCTGAAAAAAAGAGAAATTGTACTGAAAGAAACAGAGGCTCTTTTACGGCTATCGGGGGGCGATGGGCGCAAACTGCTGAATACTTTTGAGCTTATTGTGAATGCTACCCCCATAGGAGAACCTGTAGTGATTACCAATGATAGTGTGCTGCATTTGGTTCAAAAAAACACAGTGCTTTACGATAAAACGGGTGAGCAACATTACGATATCATTTCAGCATTTATAAAATCTATCAGGGGTAGCGACCCCAACGGGGCTGTGTATTGGCTTGCCCGAATGATTGAGGGCGGTGAAGATGTGAAGTTTATAGCACGGCGTATGCTTATACTAGCTTCCGAAGATATTGGGAATGCGAACCCTACAGCAATGATATTGGCTAACAACACTTTTCAGGCAGTAACTACGATAGGTTATCCTGAAGCTCGTATCATCTTGAGCCAATGTGCTATTTATTTGGCGTCATCACCTAAGAGCAATGCCTCATACAAGGCGATTGGCAAGGCACAGCAGGTTGTGAAACAGACAGGAGATTTGCCTGTGCCTATTCATTTGCGCAACGCTCCTACTAAGTTGATGAAAGAATTGGGCTATGGCAAAGATTACCTATATGCTCACGATTACGACCAAAACTTTGCTTTTCAGGATTACCTGCCCGATGATTTACAAGGAGAGGTGTTTTATCAACCTGGGAACAACCCCCGTGAGCAGGCACTGCGGGAATATCTGAAAAAATTATGGGGTAATAGGTATCATTATTGAGCTACAGAGGCAGCTCCTATACCTATAACCTCATCATATAAGTTGCCCGGTTGCCTATAATACACTATTACTAAATAGGTATTCTCTGTTTGGTAGAAATTACCACCTATTTCGTCATAATCAACTTTGTTGCCTTGTTTGGTAGCAAATTTATAATTATAAAAACCTTGTTTTAGCAATACCTTCCCTTTGAAAAGTCCGTCATCGGGGTCATAGGTAAGTTTATAGTCGTTTAGGAGTTCGTAATTGGAGAATTTACCATATACATACACTTCTTTATTCCACAACTCCGAAGTGCCTTGTAAGGCAAAATGCACCCACGTATAATCTGCTTCTGTAGCGTAATTTGCACCGTGGAGGGTTTTTATGAGAAAATCACCATTGATATCGGGGTAATATGTGTAGAGATGGTTTGCGCGAGGCGTATTGACTGTTAGAAAACTATTTATCAACTTGTTGCGTTGTAGCCGAACTACCCCTTGAGCTGCTACTTGCAGGTCTTTACTATCAAAATAATAATATTCATTGCCCCCCTCAAAAGAGGTTTCGCGGTCGTATTTATACACCAAATCATTACCTATTACATACTGAGGTTTTACACCCGTAATAGCTCTATCCCAGCGGAAGTTCTGCAATATAGCTACCTTTACAGCTTCTTGTGGATTCTCTAACCTCAAATCGCGCTGCCGAATACTAAATTGCACTACTTGACTAGTATCGTAATACTTCATATCTCGTGCTCGTTTCACTTCGGTAGGTACGGCTACCAAAGGCGTATAGAGGATAAAACGCCGTGAAAAGAGCTCCGTTCCATAACTATCGGTAATAGAAAGCATATAGTTGCCCGAAAGTGTAGGCTGGGTAAGTTCGTTCGGAAAAGTAACCCTATAATGCGAGTAAGTTTGTAATGTGCCATATGAGTTGGCTTCAGGCTGAATGGGCTGCCCGTCAATACCTTTTAGGTACTCACTTTTTAGCAATTGTGAAGGAGTCCAATCGGCGTTGCAATGCGTAAGCTGGTAGTAATAAGTTTCTTCGTTGCCTATAATATCGTCAAATTGCAGGCTAAACGACTCATTACGGCGCACAATAGGGAATTGATTCTTATCATTAGCATCGGCTTTAAAGATAATTGTCTTGATATACTCAGGGGGAGTTTTCTCTACCAATGCTTGTGCTTGCAAGACTAATGGAAATAGGAGTATGAAAAGGAGATTTTTCATATTTATTAATTAATTAATTGACAAATCAGGTGCGTAGGCAGTCCCATTACGTTGTTATAAGAGCCCTCAATAGAGGTTACCCCTATATGTCCTATCCATTCTTGAATGCCGTAAGCGCCTGCTTTGTCAAAAGGCTTATATTTTTCAATATAGTGCGTTATTTCCTTATCGGTAAGCTCTCTAAAAGTTACTTTTGTAACGCAGTGATGCGTACCTTGAGCATCATTGGTAGTAAAACACACCGAGGTAATCACCTCGTGGGTCTTACCTGAGAGCGAATGCAACATCGCAAAGGCATCAGCAGCATCTTTGGGCTTGCCAAGAGCTTTGCCCTCGTGCCAGACGATAGTGTCGGAAGTTAGGAGCACACAATCTGCAGGAATATTTCCTGCAAAGGGTGTAGCTTTTAGCTGAGCCAAATAATCTGTAATTTGTTCCCGCTGCAAGTGCGTGGGATAAGTTTCTTCTACAGGTTTGAGTACCACCTCATAGGGAATATCTAATTCTTTCAAGAACTGCTGACGGCGCGGTGAGCCTGAGGCAAGGAGTATCTTTTTCATTATTATTTTAATAGGTTATCAAAGCAAGTAGTCAGCATACGAATAAATGCCACTTACAAGGTCTAATTGTTGTAGTTGTGTAATTTCCATAGTTACTCTTTTTACTGATTAATACTAAACCGCTGACCACTATAAGGTTTCAAATATTCGTGTTCTAAGCTTTTCTCAATCATTTGTCGTTCAAAATCACACCTATACACCTCCCCTTTCAGATATTTTTCTATCATTAGCGAAGCTATAGGACCTGCTACACGTGCCCCGTAATAACCATTTTCTACAAATACTGCGATGGCTATTTTAGGGTCTTCTACGGGGGCAAAAGCCACAAATATAGAGTGGTCGGTAAGCTGCATACGCCTGCCATTCACCCTGATAAAGTTCTCGGCAGTTCCTGTTTTGGCAGCAATATTTATGCCATCTATCTGAGTGCGCCTTGCAGTACCTTGCAAATACGCCATATTCATACCCTTAATAATAGGGTCAAAATACTGAGACTCTATTGTAGTGTGCTTAGCTACTGTGTATTCCTGAAAAGGTGTTATTTTATTATCAATTTGCTTTACAATATGAGGCGTAAAGAAGTAGCCCTTATTAGCTATGGCAGCCATTACGTTGGCAAGCTGCAAGGGGGTAGTAAGTATTTCGCCTTGCCCAATAGCGTTAGAAATGTTGGAAGTACCATTCCATCGCCCTACGCCATATTGTTTGTCGTACAAAGCTGTATTAGGCACTTTGCCAGGTCTACCGGTAGGCAAATCACTCCCCAAGAAACCGCCCAAACCAAAGCTGCGCACGTGTTTATTCCACTGATCCATACCCACTTGCGAACTTGTGCGCATATCTATTGCCCGTTTATAAGTATTGGCAAAATAAGCGTTGCACGACAGCGCGATTCCGTGCAATAGGTCATTGGCACCGCGCCCACAGTGGCAGCGCATAATATGACCCCCATAGCGATAACCTCCACCGCAGCTAAACACACTTTGGGGAGTAATGACTTTTTCTTGTAGCCCTATCAGAGCATTGACTACCTTGAAAGGCGAACCAGGTGGATATTCTGCCAAGAGGGTACGGTCGTAAAGAGGTTTACCTATAGAGTCGTTGAATAAATCTGTATAGTTTTTAGAACGTTCACGCCCTACCAATAAAGCAGGATCAAAGGTAGGTGCCG
The DNA here is from genome assembly GCF_017565765.1 of Capnocytophaga bilenii. Lineage (GTDB taxonomy): Bacteria > Bacteroidota > Bacteroidia > Flavobacteriales > Flavobacteriaceae > Capnocytophaga > Capnocytophaga bilenii. The sequence continues at coordinate 443,689 of NZ_JAGDYP010000001.1, read as the reverse complement.
ATACCAAAGCTAAAATCTCGCCCGTTTTAGGCTCTATTGCCACGATGCCTCCGTGTTTGTGGTTCATCAGCAGTTCGCCATAAGCCTGTAATCCTATATCAATCGTAAGTTGCAAAGGTTTGCCCATTTGTGGCAAGGTATCCAAAGCACCATTTTTATAACGTTCTATAGCCGCGTTGTGCTTATCTTTTTGAAAGTACTGCACTCCTTTTTTGCCTCGCAAGAACTCTTCGTACTGTTTTTCTACCCCACTGCGCCCGATAAGCTCACCCGCCAAGTAATAAGGGTTTTTCTTTAATTCCCACTCATTCACCTCACTGATGTAGCCCAACACATTCCCCGCATTATGAGTGCGATAGCTGCGCAACATACGTTTCTGAATGTAAAATCCATTAAACTTACGCAACTTTTCTTGCAATTTAGCATAATCGTTATTAGAAAGCTGATGTACTATTACTGAAGGTTTTTTGCGTGAATAATCTTTTGCTTTTTGCAAGCGATCTGCAAATTCTGTTTTGCCAAGTTCTAATAAAGAGCACAACTCGAGTGTATCAAGCCCTTTTACCTCACTTGGAATTACCATTACGTCATAGGCAGGCTGATTGGATACCAGCAGCTCACCATTGCGGTCGTAAATATAGCCCCTTTCGGGGTAATCATACACAGTTTCTATGGCAATATTATCTATACCTGAAGTAGCTTCATTGTAAAAAACAACCTGCAAGAAGAAAAGCCGCAACAATATTACTGTTGCAGAAAATATAATAACAGCAGGTAATAAGTATTTCCTCATTTTTTACTTTTACTAAACAAATAAATGTATAGCAAACACACTATGATGGTAAATACTGAAGCTCCTATTATTTTTACAATCGTTATAAACAAATGATTGAAGTTAAACACTTCTAAAAAGTAGAATAGCAAATGATGCAGTACCACCATCAAGGTTGTATAGCTAAAGACTTTTGTAAACGGATATGCCAGCAAATCCAAATCTTGATACTCAAAATTCTTGCCAAACACTATATGAAGTATTGGCGAGCGCAAGTAGGCTATCAATACACTGCTGGCAGCGTGCAAACCTCCTGTATTTGAAAAAACATCTATCGTAATTCCTAAGAAAAAAGCCGACAGCAAATACACAGTACGGTTTTCCTGATAAGGTGCTACCAACAAAAATACTATGTATATCATTGGGTTTACATACCCCCAATAGGCTACATTGTTGAACAATAGCACCTGCAAAAGCACCAATACTATAAATAAAAAGGTATTCTTTACTAATGGGTGATTCATTGTGCGTCTTGTTTTTCTAATTCTTTGATAGCCTCTCTATCTATATCCTCTATAATATACACATAATTCAAGTTCGTCATATCGGTAAATAGCAGTACATCAATTATATAAGTGTTATCAAACTTGCTGCGTTCGTAATGTACTATCTTACCTATAGGAATACCTTTTGGAAATATATTCGACATTCCGCCCGTTACAATAGTATCCCCCATTTGTATAGGCGCTATATTAGGCACTTCTAATAATTGTACTACATTAGGCTGCTGGGTATTCCAGCGCAATGAGCCAAAATGTTCTGTGCGTTTTATCATTGCATTAAGTGCCGATTTGCTGTTCAGTACGCTTTGCACTGTAGCAAATCTGCCAGAGGTATGCTCTACGATGCCCACCACCCCACGAGGTGAAAGCACCCCCATATCTTGGCGCACTCCATCATTACTTCCCCTATCAATAGTGAGGTAGTTTTTGTGCAAACGATAGCTGTTTTTTATCACATTTGCCTTAAAAATTTTATACTTCACTTTATCGGTTTGCACTACCGAAAGTGAATCAGGCAGCGGTAGGTTTTTAAGTTTGTTTTCCAGCTGTAACAAGCGTGAGCGCAACGCTTTATTTTCTTCAGTAAGAGCTTCGTTTTCTGTACGCAAATGAAAGTAACTCGACCAATAATTGCTAAAAGCGTAAAGATTACCGCTAATAGCATTAGCCGAGTTGATATAAGCACTCTGTGAATAGTAATTGCTACTAAATACAAATCCTAATGACACTGCAAACAACACTAAAAACAGAAAAAAATCACGTGTGCGTATAAAAAACTGTATTATTTGATTCATAGTTATGTTTTAGCCGTTAGTTCTTAGCCATTAGTCGTTAGATTACGATATACTAACGAGTAATGACTAATCCCTAATGACTAACGACTATTTCAGCAATATACTTTTAAATTTACTAATATTTTTGAGGGTGATACCTGTACCGCGTACTACAGCGCGCAAAGGGTCTTCGGCTACATACACGGGCAAGTCTGTTTTTAGAGAAATACGCTTGTCCAATCCGCGAAGCATAGCCCCTCCACCAGCCATATAGATACCTGTATTATAGATATCAGCAGCCAATTCAGGAGGTGTTTGCGAAAGAGTTTCCATAATAGCATCTTCAATACGCAAGATTGATTTATCAAGAGCTTTTACCATTTCGCGATAAGACACTTGCACTTGTTTAGGTTTTCCGGTAAGCAAGTCGCGCCCTTGCACCATCATATCTTCAGGTGGCGCTTCTAAATCTTCGGTAGCAGCACCTACACTTATTTTGATATTTTCGGCAGTACTTTCGCCTACGTACAAGTTGTGCTGGGTACGCATATAATGCACTATATCCGAGTTGAAGATGTCCCCCGCAATTTTCACAGATTTATCGCACACAATACCGCCAAGAGCAATCACGGCAATTTCGGTAGTCCCTCCACCTATATCGATAATCATATTCCCTTTAGGCTGCATAATATCCAGCCCTATACCAATGGCAGCAGCCATAGGCTCGTGCACAAGATAAATATCTTTACCATTTACACGTTCGCAAGATTCTCTTACAGCACGAGTTTCCACTTCAGTAATACCCGAAGGGATACATACCACCATACGCAATGAAGGTGAAAAGAATCGTTTTTTGAGCGCAGGAATACTCTTGATGAGCATACTAATCATCTGCTCAGAAGCGTCAAAATCGGCGATAACCCCGTCTTTTAGCGGACGTATGGTATTGATACTAGGGTGTGTTTTACCCTGCATCATGCGAGCTTCTTGCCCTACGGCTATAATTTTTTTAGTATTTCTATCTAAGGCTACAATTGAGGGGCTATCTACTACCACTTTATCATTATGAATGATCAAAGTATTGGCAGTCCCTAAGTCAATAGCAATTTCTTCAGTAAGGAAGTCAAAAAAACCCATATTTTTTTATTATATTATCTATTATATCTATAATACGTTTAGCGGTTGCAAAATTATGAAAAAATAATAATATACACAAAAATATTTTTTGATTACTACGCCAATTCCACCCACAGGGGTAATTTTTAAATATCAATCTTTTATATAAAACTTATCTTTTTTCAAAGAGACTTCATCAAAGAAAGAAATATCTCTTATTTCAATACGATATATAATATTGTACGTTGCTTCGGGAGGATTATAAGATTTGATGGAAAACACCATTTTTTTATGTGTTTGCGGATTCTGATAAATATAGTTACTCCTTTTGGTGTCTTTAGCTTGAAAAACAGAATCATAGAAAATATTTCCTAATTTTTCTGTTAATTCAGGAAAGGAAATAAGGTATTTAGTCTTATCATAACAGACTTTCCCTTTTATTACATCATACCTACTATGGATAGATAAATCTAATGTATATACTTTTTTATCTCCTTTTTTATAAAAAATTAGTGATGCTTCACCATCATATTCATCCCCTTTTAAATTAGCATAAACTATTTTTTCTTTGGCGAATCCTGCTAAGTTATTCTTCTTTTCTATGGGAAGAAAATTTATCTTTTCAGAGGGTATACTCTGAAAAATATAAAGTATTTTTTCTTCTGAAGGCTCTTCTTTGGTTGCTTCTGAGCAAAAATTAAGCAATACATCTATTAAATGTATAGAGTCCTGTGCTTTTAAAGGCGAAGAGATGTATAGAAATAAAATAATCAATATTCTTTTTTTCATTGTTTTATGCAATTCTTGTTACTAAACGTGTTTAAACCCCGCTGGCGCAAGCTTGCAGCTTGCGCTCAATTCAAAATTCAAAATTCAAAATCGCTGCAAAGGTAATTTTTTAGCCTGAATTTTGTCCATTAAGCCATAGAAAAACGTATTTTCCTGAGTTCATTGCACTTATATAAAAATGCAAATTTAACTCAATTCAAATGTCAAAAAAATAAAACAGACATAAAGTACTGATAAACAATGTCTTATAACAAAAAATTAAAAATCAACGCAACAGCATTAATATATTCTTTCTTCGTTGTTTATTCTTTTTGCTATTTTTTAGAGGAGGCAGTGTAGGCATATCCATAGCATTTTCGTTATAACGTTCGTACTCCTCACGAGTATATTTTCCTGTTTTACAATTAAAAATATATTCGTAATAGGTATCTATCAAAACATCTATTCTTTCTTTAAAAACGATAACAGCTACCTTTCTATTATTATTTTTAAATTCAATATATAATTTATGCCAATCCCTATTTTTACCTGTGTAGAGATCAATAACGCCATCTTTATGCAATACCTCTAAAATAGCATTAAATGTCCATTTACCTAATTTTGCTTCTTCATTCACCTGAGTTTCTTTGCCATTCTCATCAAAGTAATGCCAAACACCTATTTTTACTACCTGCATACCTGCGTATTTACCATAGGCTTTAAGATTTCCATTTCCATAATAATCATAAAAACAATGATAATAGGCAGGTAAGGGAGGAATTACATCATAAAAGGTATAGTTCTCTCCTCCATACATAGGACGAAAAGAAGAACCATCTTTTAATTTGTAATACCCCCCATATTTAGGATCTTTCTCGAAATCTTTGTACCTTGTATTCCATAGGTTAAAATCAAATTTTTCGAACATAATTGTATCTTTTAAAGAATTTTTATTTTCTTGTGCCATCATATAATTTATTGTTAATACTACAATGTATAATAATATTTTCCTCATAAGAAATTTATTTTAATAAATAATGTTTTCGTATAGTTTCCCACTGCCCCCGCTGGCGCAAGCTTGCAGCTTGTACCCAATTCAAAATTCAAAATTCAAAATTCAGAATTCCCTTATCTTCTTTATTTAAAACAGATTATAAAAGTAGCTTCAATTTTCGGCTAAAAGATGATGAAAGATTGTAACATCATTCGTGAAAAACCCATTTCATTTCACTGGGCACGCCATACCTTTAGTACTCTGTTCTTAACAGAATTGGTATTGTCTGTAATTGGGTTTGACATAGTTATAATTTATTTAAAAAGCGATATAAGTATGGGGTGGCTTGCCCTTTATATATATAATCATAGTCATCTTCATCTACCCTTTTATAGATAGTTAAGTTGTTTGTTAAAGAAGAATAATTAATTTTAAAAACTTTTGCTCCATCTTTGTAGATGAGAACACTTATATTAAAATGATTTAATAAAGCTCTTTGATGATAAAAACTTTTCTTTTGTTTTAATTTTTGGCGTAATATTTTTTCTTGTTTGTGAGTTAGTTCTTTTGAAGATAACTCCTCAAAAATATCTTTCTTATCTTCTGTAGAACCAATACGAGACAATTCTTTATCTCTATAATAGTATCTTTTTACAATAATACTATCCGTTTCACCTAAATAAACTTGTGCCTTTACGGAAAATGTAAGTCCAAAAAGTAATAATGTGATTATAATATGTTTCATTTTAAAGAATAATATAAATTATTTAAGTTTCGCAAGTTGTTCTAAGCTGCTTCAGATAAGGGATTCAAATTAATCCATTTCATAAGTTGCTTATTTTCAGATATTATTTTTGTTATTAGTTCTTCAAAAGGTATCTCAAGAATCTCTGCTAAATCAAGAACTAATTCTTTGATAATAAGTAATATACGCCCCCCGCTGGCGCAAGCTTGCAGCTTGTGCCCAATTCAAAATTCAAAATTCCCATTACTCCCATTGCTCTCATTGCTCTCATTGCTCTCATTGCTCTCATTGCTCCCATAGCTCCCACAATTCAAAATTCATAATTCAAAATTCATAATTCCCTTATCTTCTTTATTTAAAACAGATTATAAAAGTAGCTTTAATTTTAAGGCAAAAATACAAAAAAATAATTATCTTTGCAATCTATCACTCAATTTCTTTTTATGCTTAGCAAAAATCAAATTAAACTTATACAAAAACTACAACAAAAAAAATATCGTAATGAGTTGCAGCTTTTTGTTGTAGAGGGTAAAAAAAGTATCCTTGAGTTCCTGCAAGCCGGCTACGAGCCGCAACTCTTGCTGGGAACTGATGTTTTTAGTAGTATGCCTGCTGATTGCCCTGTTACCTTGGTAAGCAAAGATGAACTTCGTAAGGTTAGTGGATTGCAAAATCCTGATGAGGGCTTAGCTGTTTTTCGGCAACCCAAACATAAGGGTATTTTGCAAGAAGGAGTAATCGTTGCTTTAGACAATATACAAGACCCTGGCAATTTGGGTACTATTATCAGGCTATGCGATTGGTTTGGGGTGGAAACGCTCCTTTGTAGCTATGGTACGGTAGATTGTTACAATCCTAAGGTAGTGCAAGCCTCTATGGGTTCGCTCACACGTGTAGCGGTGCATTACCTTGATTTGGCAGGCTTTTTGGCAACTACTAGTATGTCGGTTTATGTAACAGATGTTAAGAATGGTTCGGGGTTGTACAGCACTTCTTTTCCTGATGATTTTATCGTTGTTTTGGGGAATGAGGCTAACGGGGTAAGTGCTGAAGTAGCTGCTTTGGGCAATAGTTCGTTGTATATTCCGCGCTTTAGCAAACACCAACGCACCGAAAGCCTGAATGTAGCAATGGCTGCGGCTATTATCTTGGGCAAAGCTGTCCCCGACACACAATAAAGGTTCCCTTATCTTCCCCTTATCTTCCCCTTATCTTCCCCTTATCTTCCCCTTATCTTCAGCTATCGTTCGATGAAGTTTTGAACTCTGAATTTTGAATTGGCGGTAATGAAGGGAAATAGATTTTATTTGCTAATTCACTAAATTATTACTACCTTTGCACTTTGTAAAGAGGAGGGAAATCCCCTAATTGATAACATTTAAATATTATGGCAAGAGAAATACAACCTACTCCGGTACTTGAAGGGCAAGACGCTATTGATTTTTTAATAAAATTAGAGACTTATCCCCAATATCTAAAAGAAAAAGGCATCGTACTCAGTCGTAAAAAAATGGAGGAAAGTGCTAAATATTTTAAATCATTTTTCAAAAAAGAAGAAGAAAAAAGTGAAAACAAGTAATTCTGAAAACTTTACTGTTTTGTTGCTCACAGACGACCATATCATTAAACCTTTTGATTGTGAAGACGAAGATTTGAATGATTTTTTGTTTAACGAAGCTATTCTCTACCAAAAACAAATGCTTGCTACTACTTTTATTGTAGAAAATAGTGAACGAACTTTGGGATTTTATAGCCTGCTGAATGATACTATGCAAATAAAAGAAGAGCTATTTCCTTCAAAAAGTCAATATAAAAAATTTGTAGGTGGATTATTGCCGCATCTTAAACGACATTTAAAAAGTATTCCTTCCTTGAAAATCGGTCGTTTGGGGGTTGATAAATCTTACAAAGGCAAAGGCTTGGGGAGTATGATACTTCAAAATATAATAAGTGATTGCATCGCTTTTAATAAAAATCAAGCTTGTCGGTTGATAACAGTAGATGCTTATCGACAGGCTTTTCCTTTTTATGAAAGATTTGGGTTTCAATATATTTCTAAAAATGATGAAAATGAGGAGGTACGACAAATGTTCCTCGATTTGATGACGATTTCTAACGACTAACACATATACTAAAAATGACCGAAGAAATAAAAGAACAACGCGCTAATAACTTTATAGAAAATATTATTGAAGAAGACCTTGCTGGGGGCTTCCCTGCTAATGCTTTGCGTTTTCGCTTTCCACCTGAACCTAATGGCTACTTGCACTTGGGGCACGCGAGCTCTATTTGCTTAAATTTTGGACTTGGATTGCGATACAATGCTCCTGTAAACCTTCGTTTTGACGATACTAATCCAAGCAAGGAGGAACAGGAGTATGTAGATGCTATCCGGCGCGATGTGCAGTGGCTGGGTTTTCAATGGGATAAAGAATGCTACGCCTCCGACTATTTTCAAGAGTTATATGACTGGGCTGTAATGCTCATAAAGCAAGGGAAGGCTTATGTAGATAAACAAACTTCGGAAGAAATAGCTGCCCAAAAAGGTACGCCTACTGTACCGGGTAGTGATAGTCCGTATAGAAATACTTCACCTGAAGAAAACCTTGCGCTGTTTGAGCGTATGAAAAATGGTGAGTTTGCCAATGGAACTTATGTGCTTCGTGCCAAAATAGATATGGCTTCGCCTAATATGCTGATGCGTGACCCTATTATTTATCGCATTATGAATGCTTCGCACCACCGCACAGGTAATAAATGGCATATTTACCCTATGTATGACTGGGCTCACGGAGAAAGTGATTATCTTGAACAAATATCACATTCGCTCTGTACGCTGGAGTTCTTACCTCACAGGGAATTGTACGATTGGTTTTTAGACCAAGTAATCCCCTCGCCCCAAGGGGAGGAAGGAGCACACTCCAAACAGAGGGGAAGTGTGAGACCTAAACAACGTGAGTTTGCACGCCGCAACCTCAGCCATACGATTGTGAGCAAGCGCAAGCTATTGCAATTGGTTACTGAAAAATATGTAGCTGGCTGGGACGACCCTCGTATGCCTACTATTTCGGGATTGCGCAGGCGTGGCTATACTCCTGAATCTATACGAAAATTTGCCGATACTATCGGTATTGCTAAGCGTGAAAACTTGATAGATGTGTCGCTGTTGGAGTTTTGTGTGCGCGAAGACCTCAACAAGAAAGCTAACCGTGTGATGGCAGTACTTGACCCCGTGAAGGTAGTGATTACCAACTATCCTGAAGGACAAGAAGAGTGGTTGGAGGCTGAAAATAACCCTGAAGTAACCCCTATGACTTACCGCAAAGTGCCTTTTAGCCGAGAGCTGTATATAGAGCGTGATGACTTCCGCGAAGAAGCTGATAAAAAATACTTTAGACTGAAGTTGGGGGGTGAAGTGCGCCTAAAAAATGCGTATATTATCAAAGCCGAGAGTGTGGTGAAAGATGCAGAGGGCAACATCACTGAAATACATTGCTCTTACGACCCTGATAGCCGCAGTGGTAGTGGCACGGAGGCGAGTATGCGTAAGGTGAAAGGTACGCTGCACTGGGTATCGATAAAGCACGCAGTAGCTGCTGAAGCGCGTCTGTACGACCGTCTTTTCACTATAGCGGAACCTGACCGCCAAGAAGATAGTTTCTTGAATTATATAAACCCTGAGTCGCTAAAAGTAGTAACCGCCTATGTAGAGCCCAGCTTAACTACCGCTAAGGCAGGTGAGACGCTTCAGTTTCAGCGTCTTGGCTATTTCTGCATAGATGCCGATAGCAAAAATGGGAACCTTGTGTTCAACAAAACTGTGGGACTGAAAGATACTTGGGAAAAAGTGAAAACAAGTGAATAGAGACTAATAAATATATAAATATTGAGAATGAGCAAACAAGAAATTATTGAAATTACTACTCGTATTTTTGTAGAAGAGTTTGAGGTGGAGGCTACGCGAATAAGTCCTGAAGCTGATTTTCGTGAAGGCTTGGGGCTTGATAGCCTTGATTATGTAGATTTGGTAGTAATTATTGAAGAAGAATTGGGGGTGAAGTTGGTAGAAAATGATTTTAAAAAGATTGTTACTTTTGCTGACTTTTATACTACTTTAGAAGAAAAAGTGAATGCACAATAGTAATACAACTACCAAATGGCAAGGAAAATCAAAAGGTACGGTACTTGGCTACCGTATCTTTGTTTTCTTGATGAGGCATTTGGGTATTTATGCGGCTTATTCGTTACTGATTTTTGTTGCTTTTTATTACTTTCTCACCGAATGGCAGTCTAACCGCTTTATGTTCTATTACTTTAGGCATAGGCTGGGGTATTCGTTGGCTAAAACTATTGGTTCGCTGTACTTAAGCTACTTTACTTTTGGACAGATTATCATTGATAAAATTGCTATTTTAGCTGGACTAGAGCATAAATTTACTTTTGATTTTGACGGACAGGAGCTTTTATTCAAACTACTAGAAGAGCAACAAGGTGGGGTTTTGATTTCTGCTCATATTGGTAATTTTGAAATTGCTGAACCTTTTTTCAGAAAGATAGACCTAAAATTGCAAATTAGTACGATTACTACTGATATGGAGCGTTCGGTAATTAAGGAGTATTTGGAGGGTATAACGGAGCGCAAGTCGTTGAATCAGTACATTTATGTAAAACCTGATATGTCGCATATATTTGAAATAAACGATGTAATTGCTCATAAAAATATTGTATGCTTTACAGGGGATCGTTATTTTGAGGGGGGTAGGTCGCTAAAAGGGCGCTTATTGGGTGCAGAAGCTATTTTCCCAGCAGGTCCTTTTGTGATAGCTTCGCGACTGAAAGTGCCTGTTGTATTTGTATATGTAATGAAGGAAAAGGGGTTGCACTATCATCTTTATGCGCGGGTTGCAGAGGTGAAAAAAGCAGATGCTGAGTCGCTATTGGAGGCTTATACGGATAGTATGGAGCAGATGCTTAGAAAGTATCCACTACAGTGGTTTAACTATTTTAATTTTTGGGAGCAGTGAAGCGTATTTTAGTGGTATATTACAGCCAGTCGGGGCAACTAAAGGAGATTATAGATAGTTTGTTGCAGCCTATAGAGGGTGTTGCTGTAGATTATTTGGCTATTGATACAATTGAGGGTTTTCCTTTTCCTTGGACAGATGAAGCTTTCTTTGGGGCTTTTCCTGAGTCGTTTTTGCAAATTGCACAGCCTCTGCAACCTTTTGAAATGCCTTCCGATAATTACGATTTGGTGATTTTGGGTTACCAAGTGTGGTATTTATCGCCTTCCATTCCTATTAATTCTTTTTTACGAAGTGAAGCAGGCAGGAAGTTATTGCGAGATAAGCCTGTGATTACTATATCGGGTACACGAAATATGTGGGTTATGGCGCAAGAGAAGGTTAAGCTGCTTTTGGCTGATTGTGGGGCGCATTTGGTGGGCAATATTGCTCTGACGGATAGGCATCACAATCACATTAGCGTTATCACAATTGTACAATGGCTTTTTTCGGGGGATAAAAATAGGCGTTATCTTGGTATTTTCCCAAAAGCAGGGGTTTCTGCCAAAGATATACAAGGAGCGAGTGTGTATGGCAAACTTATTGCTGCTCACTTAGTAACAGGTAATTACACAGGGCTTCAAGAGGAAATAGTTGCTAATGGAGGGGTGCATTACAGGCGTTTTTTGATTTCGGCAGAAAAAAAGGCAAATCGCCTCTTTGGAATATGGGCAAAAATGATTTATGGTAGCAAACGGCGCAAACTGTTGCTAAAGTGCTTTCATTACTACTTATATATAGCTATTTGGGTACTGATGCCTGTAGTATGGTTGCTGTATTGGCTTACATATCCGCTATTTTTTTGGAAAGTGGAGCGGGACGTAAAAAGGGTAATCAGTAATAATTAAAAAATTAAAGATTATGGCAAGAGAGATAAAACCTACCCCTACTTTGGTAGGAAAAGAGGCAGAGGCTTTTTGGGATAAAATAGAAAACTATGATGCCTACCTAAAAGAAAAAGGAATTAAATTTGATATTAAAAAAATAGAGGCTGATGCTAACTATTTAAAATCTATATTTAAGCCTAATGGAAGAAATGGAGAAAAATAATGCAGAAGATTTAACTTTTCTTTTGCTTACAGAAGGGCATATAATTAAGCCTTTTGATTGTGAAGATGAGGATTTAAACGATTTTTTGTTTAATGAAGCTATTCCTTACAAAGAACAAATGCTTGCTACTACTTTTATTCTTGAAAGTAGTGAACGTACTTTGGGGTATTATAGCGTATTGAGTGATGGTTTTCGTGTGGAAGAGAACTTGTTTTTATCTAAAAGTCAATATAAAAATTTTCTAAAGTTAGTTCCCCACTCAAAGCGGCATTTAAAAAACATCCCTGCAGTAAAAATAGGTCGCTTAGCAATTGATAAAACCTATAAAGGAAAGGGGTTGGGAAGTATATTTATCAACAATATTATAAAAGATTGCTTAGAACTAAATACAAAGCAAGCTTGTAGATTGCTATTAGTAGATGCATACAAACAAGCATTACCTTTCTATGAGAAAATAGGGTTTAGATTTTTAACTAACAAAGATGAGCTTGAAGATACAAGATTGATGTTTCTTGATTTAATCAAAATGACTCCAATAGAAGAATAATGACATTTTTGAATAGTGTTTTATGAACGTTTATATAACAAAAGCAAGTAAATATTTACCTAACGACCCTATTGGTAATGAGCAAATGGAGTCTTATTTAGGGCTTATCAATCAGAATGCCTCGAAGGCACGGCGTATTGTGCTGCGCAATAATGGTATTCTAAAGCGTTATTATGCGCTTGATGCTGAGGGTAATCCTACTCATAGCAATGCTCAGCTTACTGCTTTGGCTGTAAAAAACCTAATGAGCAGTGATGTGCCGTGGGAGGCTATTGAAGTGCTTTCGTGTGGCACTTCTACTCCTGATGTGCTGTTGCCTTCGCATAGTGCAATGGTACACGGGCTTTTAGGAGGGCACTCGGTAGAGCTGAATGCCTCATCGGGGGTATGCAATTCAGGTATGAATGCCTTGAAGTTTGGGTATTTATCGGTAAAATCGGGCAATAGTACCAATGCGGTATGTACGGGTTCTGAACGCGTATCGGCGTGGTTGCGTGCCGATAAATACGAAAATGAAGTACAATTATTAGCCGAATTGGAAGCGCAACCTGTCATCGCTTTTAAGAAAGATTTCTTGCGCTTTATGCTGTCCGATGGTGCGGGTGCATTTTTATTGGAAAACAAACCTCGTGAAGGGGCTTTGCTTATAGAGTGGATGGACGCTTATTCGTATGCGCATCAGTTAGAGGCTTGTATGTATGCAGGAGGGGATAAGTTGGAAGACGGCAGCTTGAAGGGATGGAGTGAATACACCGCTGAAGCGTGGCTACAAGAGTCTGTTTTTGCTATCAAGCAAGATGTAAAGCTGCTCAATGAAAATATATTGGTGAAAGGAGCTGAAAGTATGCGTGCTACCTTACACAAACACCAGCTTGTAGCTGAGGATATTACCTATTTTCTGCCGCATATATCGTCTTGTTACTTCAAAGAACGCTTGTATGAGGCGCTCAAGGGAGTGGGTATTGATATTCCGCTAGAACGTTGGTTTATAAACCTGCCTGAAGTAGGCAATGTAGGCTCTGCATCTGCTTACTTGATGTTGGAAGCCCTAATGCAATCTGGCAAACTGAAAACGGGTGATACCATACTACTATCAGTACCTGAAAGTGGTAGATTTTCATACTCCTATGCTTTTTTAAGAGTTGTATAATCTTTAATATTCAAACGTTTATGGAATTACCTATTACTGATATTGCTGATGTATTAAGCCTTATCCCACAACGTTCGCCAATAGTAATGGTAGATGCGCTTTGGGAATATACCCCTACTACAGGTGTAACAGGGCTGAGCCTTACAGCTGATAACCTTTTCGTGCAGCAAGGAAGGTTCTTAGAAAGCGGGCTTATAGAGCATATTGCCCAAAGCATCGCATTGCACAAGGGGTATTATCACTATTTGCAGCAAAAACCAGCCCCAATGGGCTATATAGGAGCCATAAAGCATATCAGTATATATCGCTTGCCTATAGTGGGCGAAGCTCTGCGCACTGAACTGAAAATTATTCAAGAATTTATGGATGTTACCCTCGTAGCAATACAAACTTTTAGTAACAACACCCTTATAGCCGAAGGCGAAATGAAAACAGTTTTGGCTTCCACTCCCTAAATATTACTACAATGAATATCCCTATACAGCAATATCTGCCCCACCGAGCTCCGATGCAAATGGTTGATACTATTACAAATATCAGCAGTACACACGTAGTTACCGAATTTACTATAAGCAGCTCTTGCATTTTTGTTGCTAAGGGAGTTTTTGCCGAAATAGGATTGATAGAAAATATGGCACAAACCTGCTCGGCTATTGTTGGGCAGTTTATTTATGAGCAACACGAGCAACCTAATTTGATAGGGTACATAAGCACTATAAAAAAGAGTGAAATATACAAACTACCTATAGAGGGGCAAACCATACGCACCGAAGCTACGCTACTTTCACAAATAGATACAGAAGACTATACCCTCTGCGCTATGAAGTGCAGTACTTATGAACAATCTACCCTTTTGGCTACTGCCGAACTCAATTTAGTAATTAAAAACTTATCCTTATGAAAGAAAATGAAGTACCTCAGCAAGAGGGCGCACTGGGCGATATAAAAGAACTATGCTATGCCACCGATACCAATGGCAATTATACTACCTGCTTAAGTGCAGGATGGGAAGTGAAAAACATAGCTTTAGAAGCCTCATTTGCACTACTAAACGAACAGATAGCGCAAGCCAAAACAGCTATGGAAAACGGCATTAGCAGCCCTATTCCCTATTATATGTTGCTCAATCGTATGGACTGGGCGGTACTTGCTAGCGCTATGCATCGCTGGCAGTGGATTATAAAACGACACGCCAAACCTTCTGTTTTCAAAAAACTATCTGCCAAAACGCTACAACAATATGCCGAAGTGTTCAATATTACTGTTGATGAACTCTGTAAGTTCTCGCGTTAGCTACCTTTTTTTGCTACTCAGTTTCAGCATAAGATAGGTAAGCATTCCTAAAGTTATTGCCACAGTAGTAGAAAGGATAGCACTTCCTACCAAATACTGCAAAAGATTATCTTTTATAAATTCTTTGGCATAGTCCATAGTAAAGTCAGTAGTGCGAGGAAGCACTTCACCTCCTACAAAAAAACTACCCACTTTCATTGAGGCAAGCATAAGCACCGGTATCATTGGCGGAATACTTACGTTAGAACACACAAAAGCCAAAGTCTTATTCAGTTTTAGAAAAACAGCCAAAGCAAGTGTCAGTACTGTCTGCAACCCCCATAAAGGCGACAAACCAAAGAAAAGCCCCAATGCTACTGAATAAGCCTTCACCTCATCGCTGCTATCACTCTCAAGCACATCTTCCTTTATAAATCGTTTAAAGCTTTTCTTCCTAAAGCCTCGTATAAAATCACGCGGCTTAATATAAAAAAGAGCTATCAGCACCAATATCGTATTCAGCACACTGATACGCAAAAAATCACGCACAGGGCGAAAGTGCGACACTCTTTCTGCAGGGTCATAAAGTACCTGCACAGGCACATTTTTTAGCGGCACACCTCGCCAACTACTTCGCACCAGCACCTCTATTTCAAATTCAAACTTCTTGCTGTAGTAACGTTTAGGTATAAGCCTTAAGGGGTACATCCTATACCCCGACTGTGTATCTGTGAGTTTTACGCCCGTTTCAAACTGAAACCAAAAGTTAGAAAACCAATGCCCAAAACTACTCTTTTTAGGCACTCCCTCCTGTTGCATATTGCGGCTACCCACCCAAAGAGTAGGTTCTGTAGCTTGTGCTTGTGCCTGAAGGAAAACCTCTATATCTTCTGGGTAATGTTGCCCATCCGAGTCTATCGTCAAAGCATACTCATAACCCAGCTCACGTGCCCTTTCAAAGCCCACTTGCAAAGCGTTGCCTTTACCTCTATTAGCCGGCAAAGTAATCACCTCCAGCTGATGATAGTTTTTCAACAGCAAAGCCGTACTATCAGTAGCGCCATCGTTAATCACGATAATGTTAGGAGTGTGTTTTAGCACCCCCTCAATCACACGTGTGAGTGTACGATCGTTATTATAAGTAGGTATCAGTACGCAATAATTCATAAGCCCAAAGCCTTTTTATCAGCTGCTGTAAATTCTTTTGATTTTTTTATATACCCCGCCACATAGTGCCGAACATCAAGTGGTAATCTTTCGTAGTTTGCAATGATAAACGCCTTATCCTCAGCAATATGGTTGCGATAAGGCACTATTTTTGGCAAATTTTCTTGCACACTTAGCCTGATGAGCCGCAGCTCAACATTATCAGGCTGCCCTGCAATAGCCTCCTCTATCAGAGGCTTCCCCTCTTTCAGCAAAGCGATACGATTCTTTTTATATTTAGCTAGTATCACCTTGCTTGCACCCTTATAAGCAGTTAGCAACCCATCGGTTGATACATTTTGTGCCATTAGGGTTTCAAATGCAACCGCATTCGCCTCACTATCAGCTGCTGTGGTATAAGCACTACGTATCTTAGCAAGTGTTTGCGCTGGCAACAAACCAACGTTCAACAGCATTAGTAGTAAAATTATATATTTTTTCATTTTTCAATCAATCTTTTAGCTCTGTCAGGTAGCGCCAATATCGCTTGGGCATATTTCTCATTTGGTACTTACTATTCTTACGCTCAACAATATTGATATGCCGAAAATAAGTCTTCCAAAGCTGTTCATACACATCAGTAGCACGTTCAATAAGTTTGCCAAACTGCTTATTGGCAGGAGTAAAAGTTGTAACCTTTTCCAAGTCGTATACAAAGCCATAACACCGGCGAAGGTCGTAGATTATCCATTGTTGGTCAGAAAATCTATTCTTAAAATGAGGTATCACCAGTGGCAACACATCATACTGAGGGGTAAGTTGTGCAAAATACACCTCGCCCACCCTTTCAAAGCGCACAAATTCTTTCATTCTATGCACCTCGCGCGACACGCTCTTGGCTGCCTTTTGTATATGAGCTATAGCCTGATGTCCAAAATTCTCTAATACATTCATTTCAGGCATACGCACCATCAGTCGTATTGCTTCTAATATATGATTTTCTATCTGTGTTTCAGCCGAAAGAAAAGCCCTTAGCAGTATAGCCACCCCCGCCTTGCCCCAACGCTGTTCCACTTTATGCAACACACGCCAAGCCTTGTCGGCATCGGTATATATTGTTTCCTCTTCACCAAAAAGCAAAGTAGTTGCAGCACCTTCAGGCTTAATATCCACCTCCTTATAGCCGTATTCATATACCACAAACACCGCTGTTAGCAAGCCCTCAAACGAACCATCATATTGCAACTGAACCATAACTCAATCAAACAAAGACAGTTGTCCCGTAAAAAGACCCTTATATTTACTACCCCCTTTACTGAGCAATAGTTGTCGTAGTTTTACCCCCTCCATAGTTCCCGCTATAGGCATTGCACCGCTACAAGTAATAAAATACTTCGCCCTGCTAAGTGTTATTCCCATCTGTTTCAAGTGATAGTATGTCAGTTTCTGAAATACCCGTGTAGCCAAGATACGTTCTACACCGCGTACGCCCACACCAGGAATCCGAAGTAGCCATTCACGAGGAGCCGTATTCACATCTATCGGAAAAAAATCCTGATGACGCAAAGCCCACGCCAGTTTCGGGTCTATCTCCAAATCCAAAAAAGGATGAGCAGGGTCAAGCAATTCATTAGGAGCAAAGCCGTAATAACGCATTAGCCAATCGGCTTGGTAAAGCCTATTTTCGCGCACCACAGGCACCTGTGTATGGATAGAAGGCAATCTACTATCCTCTAGTACAGGCACATAGCCCGAATAATACACACGCTTCATCTGCAGTTTGCCGTACATATAGCTTGCCACATCTATAATTTTCTGGTCAGTTTCGTCAGTAGCTCCTACAATCATTTGCGTACTCTGTCCTGCAGGGGCAAAAGTAGGCGTATGCTTGTATTTCATCTTTTCTACCGATTGTATTGCCAATTCGTTCTTCACAAAGCGCATCGGAGCCACCATTTGGTCGTGATTCTTCTCAGGAGCAAGCAGTTTGAGCCCCTCTTTAGTAGGAATTTCAAGGTTGATAGAAAGCCTATCGGCATAAAGTCCTGCCTCGCGTATCAGATGTTCACTAGCACCGGGAATCGTTTTCAAGTGGATATATCCATTAAAACGCTCCTCCGTACGCAATTTTTTAGCCACCCTCACTAAGCGCTCCATTGTAGTATCAGCGTCTTTAAACACACCCGAACTAAGAAAAAGCCCCTCTATATAATTCCTACGATAAAAGTTGATTGTCAAATCCACCACCTCTTGCACGGTGAAGGCAGCGCGAGCAATATCGTTTGTACGCCGCGACACACAGTACACACAATCGTAAATACAATGGTTGGTAAGCAAAATCTTCAGTAGCGAAATACAACGACCATCTTCTGTAAATGAATGACAAATACCAAAAGAAGCCGTATTACCCAGCGCACCTTTTTTGCCTTTCCTATTAGCACCACTGCTCGCACACGACACATCATATTTTGCCGCATCAGCCAATATGGCTAATTTCTCCTTTATACGCTCAAAATCCATCGTTAGTCGTTAGTATTTAGTGTTTAGTCCTTAAAGATACGCCCGTACGGCTCGTACCAAATCACTACCATTAGCGTAGAGCAGTAGTGCTACCAAAATTACAAACCCCACCATTTGAGCATATTCCAAAACCTTTTCGCTTGGTTTTCTGCCACTTATCATCTCGTAGAGTAAGAACACCACGTGCCCACCATCCAAGGCAGGTATTGGCAAAATATTCATTACCCCCAAAGCTATCGAAAGGAAAGCCGTAATATGCCAAAAAGCCAGCCAATTCCAGCTCTCAGGGAAAAGTTTCCCTATAGTACCAAAGCCCCCCAATTCACTAGCACCTTTTTTGGTAAATATAAACTTGAATTGCGATACATAATCACGCAGCACATCATAGCCATATTGTACGCCGTGCGCCAAAGCCTCACCCAAACCATATTGCCTATTAGTAAAATGTACTTCACCTTCGCTTTGAAAGCCCGATACACCTATTTTTTTATCACCATTAGGCACAACCTTCAGTTCCATACGCACACCCTCGCGCTCAATAGTAAAAGGAATAGAATGAGTATTACCCACCAAATTAATTGCAGGCGATACATCCGAAAAATAATAGATAGGTTCACCACCAATAGCCAAAATCTTATCACCCTTGCGCAAGCCTGCTCTTTCGGCAGGCATTCCTGCCACTACAGTATCTATGATAGGCAAAGTTTTCATCGTTACAGGCGAAGTTTCACCACGCATAAAAAGCGTTTTCCCCAATGTATCGGGAAGCGATACGCGATGAGCAGTACCATCTTGGCGCAACACCTCTAGCTGAGTAGCTCCGCGCAATAAAATATACTTATTGGCGTCTACCAAATTTTCTAATTTTTTACCATTTACAGCTGTAATAATATCACCATTTTGCAAGCCGTAAGCACGCAACGTACGCGATATAGCAAACCCTTGTTTTACCCCATCAGCGTACAACTGCTTTTGCCCCCACACAAATAAAATCATTGTATAGATAAAGAAACCCAACAGCAAATTCACCGTTACCCCTCCTATCATAATGAGCAAGCGTTGCCACGCAGGTTTCGACCTAAATTCCCAAGGCTGAGGAGGTTGTGCCATCTGTTCCTTATCCATACTCTCATCAATCATTCCCGCTATTTTTACATAGCCACCCAGCGGAAGCCAGCCAATACCATATACTGTCTCTCCTATTTTCTTTTTGAAAAGGGCAAACTTCACATCAAAGAATAGGAAGAACTTCTCTACTCTTGTTTTGAAAAGTTTTGCAGGTATAAAGTGACCCATTTCGTGCAGAATCACCAAAATCGAAAGACTCAGTAACAGCTGAGCCGCTTTTATCAAAAATATATCCATAAATATAATTGTTATCCTTTTGTTATTTATTTTGTCCTTTATTTGCCAACTGACCACAAGCGGCATCTATATCCTTGCCGCGTGAGTGCCGCACCGTTACCGTAATGCCTGCCTCCTCAAGAAGCTGTTGGTAAAGCTGCAAAGCCTCTGGTGCTACTTGCTGAAAATCACCATCATCAATAGGGTTATACTCTATGAGGTTTACCTTAGAAGGAGCAAATTTACAGAATTTTATAAGTGCCTCCACATCTTTGCGCTGGTCGTTAATGCCCTTCCACACCACATATTCATAAGTAATCCGGTTGCGCGTTTTCTGATACCAATACTGCAAAGCCTCACGAAGCTCTTCCAGCGGAAACTGCTCATTGAAAGGCATTATGCTAGTACGAACACTTTTGATAGCTGAATGCAAAGATACTGCCAATTTAAACTTCACCTGATCATCTGCCATTTTTTTTATCAATTTGGGTACCCCCGAAGTAGAAACCGTAATGCGTTTTGGCGACATTCCAAGCCCATCCGCCGAAGTAATTTTATCAATTGCCTTCAGCACGTTGTTATAATTCATCAGCGGTTCGCCCATACCCATAAAGACGATATTGGTAAGCGGTCTGCCAAAAAAAGCCCTACTTTGCTCATCAATCACACGCACTTGGTCATATATTTCATCAGCCAGCAAGTTACGCATACGCTTAAGGCGCGCCGTAGCACAAAACGAACAGTTCAAGCTACAGCCCACTTGGCTCGATACACAAGCCGTAGTGCGCGTATCGGTAGGTATCAATACCGATTCTACCAGCAGCCCATCGTGCAAGCGTACAGCGTTTTTTATAGTACCATCATCGCTGCGTTGCATCACATCCACCTTTATATGGTTGATTACAAACTCCGCTTCCAGCATTTCACGGGTAGCTTTGGGCAAGCTCGTCATCGCCTCAAAGCTATGAACCCCCTTTTGCCACAACCATTCGTACACCTGATTACCACGAAAAGCTTGGTCTCCTTTATTTTTAAAAAAAGTACGCAGTTCCTCTTTACTAAGCGCTCTTATATCACGTTTTTCATTCATAGTTAGTTCAAGCCATTCAGCGGGCAAAGATAGTAATTATTTATGAATCTCAGAATTTGTAAAAAACAAAACTTTGCCAAAAGCTGTTGCACAACCTTTGGCAAAGTTTATATTGATTATTATATAGGGTTTAGAATATTAATACCCAGGGTTTTGGTCTGCTTGTGTAAGACTTGGGTTTGCACTATACGCATCTTTAGGGATAGGCAACTGCCAACGATTATCTCCCACTGGAAGTGTTACCCAACCAGCTTCGGGTACTGTACCACTACCATCAGCAAATGCTCCTTTAGTAGGGTTACGTTGTATAGGCATCGCCAAACGTTTTAGCGTAAAGAAACGATCTCCTTCAAAAGCTAATTCTAAACGGCGTTCTAAGATAATAGCGTTTAATAGTGCTGTACCCGTTTCGTTACCACTTGTAAAGCTTTCATAACGTTGTGAGCGTACCGCATCCAAATCGGCAAGGGCTTGAGTAGTATTTCCTAAACGGTAATTAGCCTCAGCTCTTGTAAGATACACCTCTTCTATACGGATATATTTACCATCTACTACGTTTGCATTTCCTGAAGCTCTACCAAAGTATTTAGAGACACTGTTGTAAGTATTGGAACCATAAACCCCTGTAGAGATAGTGGTTGATTTGCGGATATCATTACTTTGGTACAAATGGTACAAATCATATGAACAAACGTATTCTGCTTTATTTTGTCCTTGTGATTTTTGTCCGTAAGCATTTCCTATTTGTATTCTGTCTTTATCAGTAAAAAGCACACGGAAGAGCACATTGGCAGTGTAGGCATCTTTCCACACATTAGCAAACTGATCACGAGGTGCTATCCTGAATGAGTTATCAGCTATAACTTCTGTAGCGTATTGTGCTGCTTTTTGATAATCACCATAGTAAAGATATACTCTTGATAATATAGCACGTACAGCAGTTTTATTTAGTCGTCCATTTCTTTTAACATCGTCCATTAGCGTTATTGCATTTTCTAAATCTTCAATAACTGCTTTATAGGTATTATCTACAGTAGTACCCACACGGCGTGGCTGAGCTTCTGGGTCAAACTTTTTAAAGTAATAGATACCTAAACTTTGCTTAGCATCAGCTGATTGTGTAGGTATTTTGCAATACAAACGAGCGATATCAAAATGAGCAAGACCTCTAAGTGCCAAAGCTTCACCTTTGATAGCATTTCTTGCTGCAGGAGTTGCTTTAGTTAATCCATCTATATGACCTAATATGTCATTTGCCCTACTGATAAGCTTATACGCCCTTGAATAAAGGTTATAACCAGGAGTATTAGCATTGTAACGTAACTCATATAATGTCCTAAAGCTTCCTCGTCCATTAGGATTGTAAGTTAGGTTATCCGAAAGTACATCAGGGCAATTGAAAATACCACCATCATTACTGTAATAACCATATGCCATAAAGCCACCATAAGTTCCTTTTAGT
Organism: Capnocytophaga bilenii; assembly: GCF_017565765.1. Taxonomy (GTDB): domain Bacteria; phylum Bacteroidota; class Bacteroidia; order Flavobacteriales; family Flavobacteriaceae; genus Capnocytophaga; species Capnocytophaga bilenii. The sequence goes on along the minus strand of NZ_JAGDYP010000001.1, from coordinate 421,314 downwards.
GCAGTTTGAAAACCTTCAATGGTAGAAAACAACTTATCGGCTTCTACCCCATCGTATGGCTCACGATCTAAATCACAAGCTACTAAAGTAGTAGCGAGCGACAACATAAGTACTATTTTTTTATATATTTTTTTCATCGTCATACAATTTAAAATGTTAAGTCAAGCCCTAATGAAAAAGAGCGTAATGTAGGGTATGAATATCTATAAACCTCCCCTGATACAAATTCTTGTCCTGCTTCTAACTGGCTTTCACCATTACCTATAGAAACTTCAGGGTCTCCTTCAAACTTCGTCCAAGTATAAAGATTTTGTGCTTGTACAAAAATACGTGCTCCTACGCCTTTTACAGCATCTTTTGGCAAGGTATAGCCCAATGATAAGGTACGGAAACGCAAATATGACCCATCTTGTAAAAATCTATCAGAATCCTGATTGAAATCTGCATTCAAACGTGGCAACTTGCTGTCTCCTGGTCGTTTCCAATAGTCAAGTGCATCTTTTCTTTGGTTAGAAGTTACATTAGCACCATCACTAAGCAAGTCTTGTGCCACTTGGTTATAAATATAATTACCTATTTTGAAAGAAAAATCGGCATTTAGGTCTATTCCCTTATAAGTAAAGGTAGTGTTGAAACCACCAAACTGTTTCGCGAATGGGCTTTTGCCCGACAATACATAGTGTTTTGCTGAAGTATAGTTATTAGTTATTTCTTCTCCTATCACTTTTCCGTTACTATCATATTTATCTTTATAGTAAAGCGCATCTCCATTAGAAGGATCTACACCTGCATAACGTGGTATATAATATGTAAATGGTAATTCACCTTCTTTCAAGATGGTTTTCATACCTACAGTTATCTCGTTACGATTTCCTAAACTTTTAATTTTATAATCAATAAAGGTGATATTAGCTCCTACATTCCATTTAAAATCAGCTGTTTTTACGATATCGCCTCCTACAGAAAGCTCTATACCGCTGGTATTCATATTACCTGTATTCACATATTGGCTATAAGCCCCTCCTTCCCAAGAAAGTGGAATTTCAAATAAAAAGTCTTTACGTACGTTCTTAAAATAACTTGCTGTTAGTGATAAGCGATTTGCAAAAGCCGCTACCTCAGCCCCTACGTTGAATGATTGTTGTGTTTCCCAAGTAAGTTTAGGATTTGCAATCACACTTTTTGGCAACGCAGCTGGTAAATTACCATAAGAGGAAGACTGATAATAGCCTTTAGCTGCATAGTTAGGAATATCCCAGTTACCTGTAGTACCATATGAAACGCTTAGGTTGGCACGATTTAGCCATTCTGCTTGTTTCATAAAATCTTCTTTAGCCACATCCCAGTTTGCCCCTGCACTCCAGAAGTTACCGTAACGATTGTCTTTACCAAAGCGAGAAGCTCCATCGCGGCGTACTGAACCTGTAAGTACATATTTGCCATCGTAATCATAATTAAGTGCCGCTGCCATTGAGAACATTGCACTTTCTGATTTTGAAGAGCTTACATTTGTAGGTGCAGCACTATTATCTTGTGTAGTTAAGAATTTTGACATATACCCTTTACTTCTTAAGCTATAGTAATGAGTATAATTATCAGTATATTCGGTAAACAAGGTAGCACTTAAATTGTTTTTACCAAATGATTTTGTATAATTCAATTGGTTCAACCAAGTGTAGTTATAAGTATCGCGTCCTGAATCAGTTTTAGCTCCTGGTGCAGATTTATCACCTGTTATCTCATCTAACATTGAACCTGGTTGAGCGTAATATTCACGTTTATAACGTCTATAGTTTGCTGAATAACGCATTGTATAGCTAAGGCTTGGTACAATCTCATAGCTCGCAAAAGCACTTGCTAAAAGCTGAGTAGTTTTAAGTACTTCAGGTATATTTTTAAGTGATTCTATAATTGAAAGCACCTGAGAACCTGTTTCGTATTCATATTCTCCTGTTTGCTGATTTTTTACAAAATGACCATTGTCATCGCGTTTGTAAACATTTTCGTATGGATTATACCAATACATTGCTGCAAAAGGGTTTTGTTGATTATACCTATCACGAGGCTCATCGGTTTTGGTTTGTGCCAAACTTGAAGTAAAACCAAATTTTGCTTTATCAGTAAGCTTTGTATTGAGGTTTAAACGCGCTGTATAACGATTAAAACCATCTAAGTGTTTTACGATACCTGTATTTTTATCCCAGCCTCCTGAAAGGAAATAGGTAGTTTCACCTCCTGCACCCGATGCAGAAAGCATATGTGAGGTGATAAAGGTTGTTTTCAATACATTTTTTAGCCAATCATTATCATAGCTAATCAAATCTCTTTTTTCCTTTGCTGTTCTTTGATAGTTCGCAGGGGCTACAGCTTCTTCATAGCGAATTTTTTCTTCAGCGTTCATCATCTCAAAAGGATCAGGTGTTTTTTCGCCAAATCCTGAGCGTGCTGAATAGGTAAATTTAGTTTGTCCTTTCTTACCTTGTTTAGTAGTAATTACCACAACCCCATTGGCACCACGCGAACCATAGATAGCAGTAGCTGCTGCATCTTTTAGTACCGACATAGATTCTATATCACTAGGGTTGAGAATGTTCAAATCATCTTTATCTACGAACACCCCATCAATTACATATAGCGGTTGTGATTTATCACCACCTTTCACATTAAGTGAAACAGCCCCACGCACTTTTATAAAAGCGGTTTGTCCTGGCTTACCGTTTAGGGCTGTAACATCTACTCCCACAGCTTTACCTTGTAGCATATTATCTACTGAAGTAGTAGGGTTTAGCTTCCCTAAGCTTTCACTGCCTACAGTAGTAATCCCTGCTGTAGCAGCATCTTTCTTAGTTTGCATATAGCCCGTAACAATTACCTCGTCTATTTGTTGTGCTTCTTCTTGTAGTATAACGTCTATTCGCCCAGAAGAAGTTACTTTGTGGGACTGAGGTTTCATACCAAGAAAAGAAAACTCTAAGGTTTTCCCTTGTGCCACCTTAATAGTATACTTACCATCTAAGTCCGTTTGTGTACCGTGATTCTCTCCTTTCACCATTACAGCTACTCCTAGCATCTCCATCCCATTAACATCACGTACTGTTCCTTTAACCTCTCGCTCTTGCGCTAGCGAGACACTTTGCACTATCATTGCCAACAATAGCGCAAACCATACTTTGCTCTGCTTACTTATTTTCATCTTCTAAAAATATTTAATTACCGCGCAAAAGTAGAAAATATATTCTTCTAATCAAAACTTTTTATTTTATTTTTTATGTGTGTAACTATTACAAACGTAAAAAAGTACATCTTAAAAAACCTTTCTTTATTAAAATATATTCAATAAAAAAGCATATTCTTTAATAATCATTAAAAAATATGCTCAATATACAATATAATATGATATTCCAATTTTTTATTGAAAATTCTATATTTATACAAATTTAGTTGTTAGTTTTTAGCCGTTAGTCGTTAGTTTTTTTGTCATTTGTCATTTGTTACAGGCAATTCAAAATTCAAAACTTTTAAAATCTCTTCTACGCTATCTAAGGTTACTAATTGCTGGCGATAAGGCTTAAAATTTGGTATCCCCTTGAAATAATTCGCATAATGCCTACGCATCTCTAATACCCCTTGCCGCTCGCCTTTCCACTCCACCGACCATAGCAAATGATTGCGCACTGCCTCTACCCTATCTGCCATAGTGGGGGGGGGTAGCAGTTGCCCCGTAGCAAAATAGTGTTTTATTTCTTCAAATATCCACGGATAGCCAATGGCAGCCCGCCCTATCATTATTCCATCTACACCATATTTATTGCGGTATTCCAAAGCTTTTTCAGCACTATCAATATCTCCATTGCCAAAAATGGGTATCACTATACGCTGGTTGTTTTTCACTTTTGCAATATAACTCCAGTCCGAATGACCTTTGTACATCTGGCTACGGGTGCGGGCGTGTATTGTAAGGGCACTAATCCCTACATCTTGCAGCCGTTCAGCCACCTCTTCAATATTGATGCTCTGTTCGTCCCAACCTAAACGCGTTTTTACAGTTACAGGCAGCGAAGTGCTATTCACCACCGCTTTGGTAAGCCGCACCATCAGGTCAATATCTTTCAGTACCCCAGCACCAGCCCCTTTGCTAACTACCTTTTTTACAGGGCAACCAAAGTTGATATCCACAAGGTCGGGATTGACCGTTGCTACTATTTTTGCCGAAAGAGCCATAGCCTCTTCATCACCTCCAAAAATTTGTATCCCTACAGGACGCTCATAATCAAAAATATCTAATTTCTGTCTGCTTTTTATAGCATCGCGTATCAATCCTTCGGAAGAGATAAACTCACTGTAAAGCATATCAGCCCCGTGCTGCTTGCAGAGACGGCGAAAAGGAGGGTCGCTTACATCCTCCATAGGGGCAAGCAACAAGGGAAACTCTCCTAAATTTATATTTCCTATTTTTACCATTTTTAGTTGTACATTAGTCATTCGTTGTTAGTCAATACCCCCAATCTAACAACTAATGATTTTTGAGCTAAGAGCTAATTTCATCTATATCATATAAAAAATTGTTGTAGGGGAAGCGGGTGATATGTATTTCCTTCACTTTTTCATACACCACTTTGCGGAATTCCTCTAAGTTTTCCTTATTGAGTGCCGAAATAAAGAGGACATCACGCCCCATTTTCTGCATCCACGTATTTTTCCAGTCTTCGAGGGTAAAATGCTTGGCGGTGCGCTGGGTTGCTAAATCGTCTTCGGCTATTACTTCGTGAGTGTAGGCATCTATTTTATTGAAAACCATAATGGTAGGCTTGTTGGCACTTTCTATTTCAGCCAATATTTGGTTCACCGAATGTATATGATCTTCAAAGTTAGGGTGCGATATATCTACTACGTGCAGCAGCAAGTCGGCTTCGCGCACTTCATCAAGGGTACTTTTAAACGACTCAATGAGCTGGGTAGGCAGTTTGCGTATAAAGCCTACTGTATCCGAAAGCAAAAAAGGCAGGTTTTCAATCACTACTTTGCGCACGGTAGTATCTAAGGTAGCAAAGAGTTTGTTTTCGGCAAACACATCACTTTTGCTAATTACGTTCATCAAAGTAGATTTGCCCACATTGGTATAACCAATAAGTGCTACACGTACCAATGCCCCGCGGTTGCTGCGCTGGGTAGCCATCTGTTTATCAATAGCGCTGAGTTTCTTTTTCAGCAAGGCGATACGATCGCGCACAATACGGCGGTCGGTTTCTATTTCGGTTTCCCCAGGACCGCGCATTCCTATCCCCCCACGCTGGCGTTCTAAGTGCGTCCAAAGTCCTGTAAGGCGTGGCAAAAGGTATTCATATTGTGCGAGTTCCACCTGCGTACGCGAATAGCTGGTTTGGGCACGCTGTGCGAAAATATCCAAAATGAGCCCTGTACGGTCTAATATTTTTACTTTGAGTATATGCTCTATGTTTTTCTGTTGCGCTGGTGTAAGTTCATCATCAAAAATGACAGTACCTACCTCGTTTTCTTCAACGTACTGCTGCACTTCCTCCATTTTACCTGTCCCTATAAAGGTTTTAGGATTGGGAACGTCCAATTTTTGGGTAAAACGCTTCAGCACCTCACCTCCTGCGGTGTAGGTGAGGAACTCCAACTCATCTAAGTATTCTTTAGATTTTTCTTCGGTTTGCTGCTGGTTGATAATCCCAACGAGCACTACTTTTTCGTAGTTTAAATTTATTTGTTCAATCACAATGTTTAGTTGTTAGTTTTTAGGTGCAGTCGGTATGGCAATTATAGTCCGCCGATGCGTACTAAGCTGCCGAGTAATACCATTGTTACGCCCAAAAGGGTTACGCAAATGATATGTACTGCCATTTCGGGCAACTTTTCTATGTGCCCTTTGCGGAGCTTGGGGAGTACGCGCGTTTGTGCCGAAATAGCAAAGCACACACTGGTGAGCAAACACAACAATTTCAGCGATACAACGCGCTCTACAGGAAACTGAAAATGGAACCACGTGGTGGCAGTAGCTCCAAAATCATACGCCATTAGTATGCCTGTGATGACCAATACCAACAGTGAGGGCATCCCGATGGGCTCATAGGTGCGTTCAAAATTGCCAATATAGCTAAAATCACGGTGTTTTAGGGCTTTAGGCAAATAGCCTATAGCCAATAATAAGTGTCCTCCCACCCAAATGGTGGCTGCTATAAGGTGAAGTAATAAGAGAATGTGGTGTGTGTACATCGTTTAGCTAATTATTTAGTTATGAGTTGTTAATAGCTACTTATTATTAAAGGTATTCATTGTAATGGCGAGACCTGCTAAGCCGTAGGAAATTACGGCTTCGGCGCATTTTTCTATGCGTTCGGGCAAAGCTAACTTCTCTTCGTCAGTCCATTCACCCAGCACATAGTTTATTTGCTTCCCCAGCTCAAAATTGCTGCTTATACCAAAGCGCAACCTTGCATAATTAGTGGTATTTAGCTGAGCCTGAATATCCTTTAGTCCATTATGCCCGCCATCGCTGCCTTTGCCCTTCAGGCGCAACGTGCCGAAAGCGATATTCAAATCATCGCATATCACCAATAAATTTTCTAAAGGAATATTTTCTTTTTCCATCCAATAGCGTACTGCCTTGCCACTGAGATTCATATAAGTGGAAGGTTTTAAGAGTATAAAAGTACGCCCCTTCACCTTTATTTCAGCAAGGTCGCCTAATTTTTGGGTGGTGAAAGTAGCGTTATGGTCTTTAGCTAACTTATCGGCTACTAAAAATCCTATATTATGACGCGTGAGTGCGTATTCTTCGCCTATATTGCCGAGACAGGCTATTAAATATTTTTTCATAATGCAAAGGTACAAAATAATGTTTAATATACAAGTGCGAGCCGCACAGGCTTTTATCCTTCGTCACATACTCGGCTGCGCCAGCTCGCCAACTTTCCTTCGGTGCGAGCCGCACAAGCTTCACATACTCGGCTGCACCAGCTCGCCGACTTTCCTTCGCTCATCCTTCGCTCATCCTTCGCTAAACCTTCGCTCAACCTTCGCTGAGGGTATACAAAAAAATTAACGCTTAAGAGCTTCTATTTGTTCAAGCAAATGATGAATAATTTCTAAGCCAGCCATATTTACCTCTAAGTCATAATGCCAGTTCGTAAAACGCTCGAAGGCAGAAAGCTGGTCATAGTGCAAATAAGTAGTGTTATTAATTACCTCCGTTTGTATAAGTCCGCTTGATACGAGGTCGTTGAAAAATGAAACTTCTATATTGTACAAACGGATTATTTCTTCTTTTGATATTCTTTCTTCCATAACTATGAATTTTTAAGTTGTTCAAATAATGCCTTTTGTTTATCGGTGAGATTTTGGGGCAGCGTAACATTGTAACGAACGAATAAATCACCAAAAGCACCTTCTTGCTTGTAAATGGGCATACCTTTACCTTTTAGTCGTACCGTAGTGCCGTTTTGAGTTTCGGGTGCTACTTTCATTTTCACCTTGCCGCTAAGGGTTTCAATCTGCACTTCGCCACCGAGTACAGCTGTATAAAGGTCTATATTCACTGTGGTTTTTAGGTCATTCCCATCGCGCTCAAACTGACTATCGGGGGCTATGTGGAAGGTAATGTACAAATCGCCGTTAGGACCTCCGTTATACCCTTGATGCCCGTGTCCTTTTAGCTTTATTTGTAGCCCTTCATATACTCCTGCTGGTACTGTAATGCGTATATTCTGACCGTTTACCGAAAAAGTACGTTGTTGGCTAACAGCGACTTCCCGCAAAGAGAGTTGCATATCGGCATAAATATCTTGTCCTTTAAACTTGCGTGCTGCACTACCATACCCACGCCCGAAGCCTTCTGCACGACCGCCAAACATATCGCGGAAGAAATCGGAATAATCACCTTCCTGAAAGTCGCCTTGTGCAAAGCCTCCAAAACCACCTTGCGCTTGTTGTTGGGCTCTTTCATACTCTTCGCCGTGTTGCCAATGTTCGCCATATTTATCATATTTAGCACGGTTTTCGGGATCAGAAAGCACTTCGTTTGCCTCGTTAATTTCTTTAAACTTTTGTTCGGCATTCTTATCGTTGGGGTTCATATCTGGGTGATATTTGCGCGCCAACTTCCGATATGCTTTTTTGATTTCATCTTGAGTAGCTGTTTTGCTAACCTCTAATGTTTTATAGTAATCTATCATACGTTATTATTTTGAATCAATGCAAAAGTACAAAATAATTACCAACCTACAAATGTCTATAAGTCATAATTTTAAAAAATAAGTATCTCACAGGAATAAAATGAAAAAAAGAAAGGCTGTCCTTAAAAGTTTAAACTAAACTTTCCGGACAGCCTCTTAAATAACGATTAAATATAACTACTTACGCACTATCATTCGGAGGGCTTCGCCTACCCAAAGGACGGTGCTGGTGGCTCCTATAATAATGAGCCAATCGGTTATTTTTAAGGGGGTTACGCTAAACATTGCTCCTCCAAAGGTGGTAATCAATACCTGCCCTACTATAATGGCTAAGGCTATCATTATAAAACCTTTGCTATTGCCTATGCCTGCAAAAGCGCTCTTGCCTGTGCGATAGGCTTTGGCATTGAACATATTCCAAAACTGTAACATCACGAAGATTGAGAAGAATAGCGATAATTCATAGGCTGACAATCCGCTCTGGAAACTTCCGAAATGGAAGAAATGGGCGAAATAATCTATCACGCTGAACTGGGTGAGGCTGGTAATTTCCTCATTCTTAAAGTATTGTATAAAGCCAAAGAGCAACAATACGAAAAGTCCGCCAACGCCAAAAATGCCGTCTGCCATTGTTCTACTGATGATATTAGCCCTGCGCGAGCGAGGTTTATCACTCATCACGCGCTCACTTGGTGGTAATGAAGCTAATGCCAAAGCGGCAAAAGTATCCATTATCAAATTCACCCATAGCATTTGTGTAACGGTAAGCGGCGATTGTACCCCCAAAAACGCTCCAAAAAGTACAATAATACAAGCTGCCACGTTGATGGTCATCTGGAAGAGGATAAAACGCTGAATGTTAAGGTACAACGAGCGTCCCCACATTACGGCTTTGCCAATACTACTAAATGAATTATCCAAAATAGTAATGTCGCTGGCTTCTTTGGCTACCGAAGTACCATCGCCCATAGAGAGCCCCACTTGGGCTGCTTTTAGGGCTGGAGCATCGTTGGTGCCATCGCCTGTTACGGCTACTACTTCGCCTCGCTGTTGTAGGAGATTTACCAAGCGGGCTTTATCTAACGGACGAGCACGCGAAATGACGCGTAGGTGTGTGATGCGCTTAGAGAGGTCGGTATCGCTCATTGCGGCAAATTCTGCGCCTGTGATGTGATTGATATCGGTGCAAGTGTCGTCCCAAAGTCCTATTTGTCGTGCAATTTCTTTGGCTGTACCTGGAGTATCGCCTGTAACGATTTTCACTTGTATGCCTGCGCCCATACATTCTTTTATAGCGGCTGGCACATCAGGACGAACGGGGTCGGAAATAGCGGTAATACCTACAAACTGCAAGCCTTCTACCACCAGCTTACCATTCTCGGAAATCACTGCCTTGGGGTCATCAATCACCTTGTATGCAAAGCCAATGGTGCGCATTGCTTGCTGCTGATATTGTAGGAGCTTCGCCTCAAAGTCGGCTTGCGAAATTTGAGAATTGAACTTGCCTGCACTGTGGCAGAAGGTCATTACTATTTCGGGGGCTCCTTTTACGTACAATACGCTCTTGCCCAAAACTACCGACTGTACTAAGGTAGCCATATACTTGCGTTCTGTAGAAAACGTAAGTTGCTGAAGCACTTCATTTTCTTCGCGTATAGGCAAGTAATTAATACCTTTGCCATACAACCAAAGCAATAAAGCGCCTTCAGTAGGATTTCCTAAGACATTCGGCTTGTCTTTATCGGTAAAATCTAAATAAGCGGTGGAATTGACAGCCATCATTTCGGCTACTAATGTATCATCGGTAGCAGGATTGAAGTAGGTTTCATAGATGGTCATTTGGTTTTGGGTGAGTGTACCCGTCTTGTCGGTACAAATAACGGTGGTTGCCCCCATTGTTTCGCAGGCGTGCATCTTGCGAACAAGGTTGTTGGTAGCCATCATACGGCGCATACTATAAGCCAAACTAAGGGTTACACTCATCGGAAGCCCTTCAGGCACAGCAACTACCACTACGGTAATAGCAATCATCACGGTATTGAGCATATAGCCGCCAAAGAGTACCCAATCTATATGCTCAATGGTATTGGCAGGATTGGAGAAGAAAACAATAAACCTGCCCACAACTACTAAAGCAGCGATGGCATAGCTTATTTTGGTAATCAAGTCGGCTAAATTGTCTAACTGCTCATTCAAAGGTGTTTTTACTGAGTTGTCTATTTGTACGCCTTCAAACACCTTGCCGTATTCGGTAGCATCGCCTACTTTTTTCACCTCAAACACACAATGCCCATCTACAATAGAAGTGCCACGACAGATGTAGTTGGAAGGATAGGTAGCTTCTTGCTCAAATTCTTCAGGGTTTGTCGTTTTGTGCACCATCGGCTCTCCTGTAAGTGTCGACTCGTTGATATGCAACGATATAGCCTCCAACAGTTCACCATCGGCTGGGACTTCTTCACCGGTTTCGAGAAGGATAATATCGCCTACAACAATGTCTTTTTTAAGCACTTGCGTTACCCGTTCGTTGCGAATAACTTTGTAGTAAATATCATCATTTACCTGATTGAGGATTTCAAATTGTTTATTAGCTTTTACCTCGAAGTAAAAAGCCACCCCCGTAGCTAAAAGCACAGCAAAGAGGATACCCACAGGCTCTAAGAAAGCGTGAATACCTTGTTGATGAACAATAAACTCATAGGTGGAAACGGCAAAAGAAAATACCAACGCTACCAATAGAATGATAATGATAGGGTCGGTAAATTTTTCAATAAACTGCTTCCACAGCGATTCTTTTTCGGCAGCAGTAAGAGTATTGTCGCCGTATTTTTTTCTATTTTCAAGGACTTGCGCCTCGGTAAGCCCCTTGTAATGATGTTTTTCAGACATAGAATTTAAAGATTACGAGCGCAAAGATAGTAACAATTTGCTAATTAGCTAATGTAGATGAGAAAATTACAACTCACCCCCTACGCCTTTGTATTTCTCTACAAAAGCTGCTATTCTGCGAAATACACTTTGTTTCTTGGTACGATAGTGTGGATTTAGCGCACTCATTTTTGGCAAAATACCATTAAGGTCGGTACCATTTTCGCTAGCGTATTCGCGTTTTAAGGAGAGTTGTATATATCGTTTGGCAGCCTCTTCATTTAGGTTTTCTTCAGCAATTAGGTTCTTTGCATCTTCTCTTTGTCGCTCTTGGGCATAAGTGAAGAAAGCTGCTATGATAGTTGGTTTATCGTCAATAGTATCTAAATCGGTTTCGTTGATAAAATCTACTATAAGACCTTCTTTGGCACGATTACCTATGCTGGCACGAATAGTGCGGCGCACTTCCTCTACCAAAGCCTCTTTGTTTTTGTTCTTTTTGTGGTGTTCTAAGATGAGTTCGAGTATGTAATCAAGGTCTATTTCTTGCGATTTTAGCAAATCTACTTCAAAAACTACCTCTTCCCAATCAATTAACTGTTTTTCTTGTGCGGCATTCTCGCGTTCTTTATTTACCCAATCGCGTATGTCGTTATAAGTAGATTTATAGTCTTGCACTAATCGCTCTTTGAGTACCTCTAATTGTACCATAGAAGTTACTTGTTCTTCGGTTAGGAAATGCTCTTCGGCAAAGACTTTTAACGCTTCGGGGTCGTTTTTATCAATCGTTTGTAGCGCTTTGAGATGGGTAAACTCATCGTAGTTTTGCAAGATGTTTTCCACCTGCAAATATTCACCAAAAAGCTTTACAAAGGCTTTCTTATCGGCAGTAGTGTGAATTTCATCGGGGTCGGGGAATTGTTCTTTTAGTTCCTTTACAATTTCGTTATAGCCTCGGCAGGCTTTACCGGTAATTATATCGGTAAAACCATTTAAATACTCTTGATAGCTCTTTTCGAGGATTACATTCTTGGTGCTCTTATCGCCAAAAAGGGTAATAGCATCAATAGTAGCTTGTTCTAAATCGCGAAAAGTAACAATATTGCCAAAACTTTTAGTGCTGTTGTAGATGCGATTAGTGCGAGAATAAGCCTGCAAAAGTCCGTGATAGCGCAAGTTTTTGTCTACAAACAATGTATTGAGCATAGACGCATCAAAACCTGTGAGGAACATACCCACTACTATCATCAGGTCTACCTCTTGATTTTTCATTCGGTTACTCAAATCGCGATAGTAGTTTTCAAACGATTTGCTCTCTAATGAAAAACTTGTTTTAAACATCGCATTATAGTCGGCAATGACTTTTTCTAAAAACTCTTTGGCACTAACATCCATAGCTGTAGGCTCAAAAGTTTCATCGGTAATGTCGCCTATCGCATTTTGTTCTTCATTGGCAGCATAGGAAAAGATAGTCGCTATCTTGAGCGGTCGGTCGCTATCTTTTTGCAAGGCATTGAGCTCTTGGTAGTAGCATTTGGCAGCCTCTACACTGCTCACGGCAAACATCGCATTGAAGCCCTTATTACTGCCCTCGTTTCTATGTGTTTTAAGGCGGAAATTGCGCAGGATATAGGTAGAAATCTCTTTGATACGTTCGGGGTGTAGCAAGAGGCGTTTGTTTTCGGCAGCACTAAGTTTGGCTTCATCTTGCTCGGTTTCTATACCCTTAAATTGCGGACGTACATCGTTGTAATCTACTTTGAACCTCAGCACCTTTTCATCGCGAATGGCATCGGTAATCACGTAGGCGTGCAGTTCGCGACCAAATACGCTGGCAGTAGTTTCGCTGCCCAAAGCATTTTCGGAGAAAATAGGGGTACCTGTAAAACCAAATTGGTAGTACTTTTTAAACTTCTTTTTAAGGTTCTTTTGGGCTTCGCCAAATTGCGAACGATGCGCCTCATCGAAGATAAAGACTACTTGCTGGTCATATACCGGCAAATGCTCTTCACTCCTCATCAGGTTATTGAGTTTTTGGATAGTAGTAACGATAATTTTATGGTCGTTCTTGGTTAAATTCTGTTTGAGTCCGGCAGTACTACCCGAACCATTTACACTATCGGGCGAAAAGCGTTGGTACTCCTTCATTGTTTGATAATCCAAATCCTTGCGGTCTACTACAAAGAATACTTTATCAATAAAATCGAGCTGGGTAGCCAATTGGGCAGCCTTAAAGCTAGTGAGTGTTTTGCCCGAACCTGTAGTGTGCCATATATAACCACCTCCCTCAAGAGAGCTCCAATGTTTCGCCTGATAGGCACTTTTAATCTTCCAGAGCAGTCGCTCGGTAGCGGCTATTTGGTAGGGGCGCATCACCAGTAGCGTGTCGCTTACATCAAGCACCGAATAGGTGAGCAACACTTGTAACAAAGTATTTTTCTGGAAGAAAGTAGCTGTAAAATCCTTCAGGTCTTTGATGAGCGTATTATCGGCTCTTGCCCAATTCATCGTAAAATCGAAGCTGTTCTTATTGCGCTTTACGGTATTGGCAAAATAGCGGGTATCGGTACCGTTGGAAATAACAAAGAGTTGTAGGTATTTGTATAGAGAACTCTCGCTGTTGAAACTCTCTTTGCTATAGCGATGCACTTGGTTGAACGCCTCGCGGATAGCAACGCCTCGCTTTTTGAGTTCTATTTGCACTAAGGGCAAGCCATTTACTAAAATTGTTACATCATAGCGATTGGCGTGAGAGCCTTTTTGCTCGAACTGGTTGATGACCTGCACCTTATTGCGAATGATATTTTTCTTATCTACCAAATAGATGTTTTGTATATGCCCATCGTCAAACACAAAGTCGTAGATATAATCGCGGTGCAGTTTGCGTGATTTTTCTACCAAGTTATCGCTGGGGGCATCTAAATACTCTTCTACAAAGCGCGCCCATTCGGCATCGGTAAAGGTTACGCTATTAAGGTTTTGCAGCTGCGTGCGTACATTTGCCAAGAGAGCTGTAGGGGTAGTAAGCAGAGGCAAGTATTCATAGCCTTGCCCTACCAAATCCTCTATAAATTCGCGTTCCAACGCATTTTCGCTTTGGTAAGTAGCAGGAGCTTCATTTACTTTAGAGAGCTTAGTATAACTGTCTAAAACAATGTAGTTTTGTGTTTCGGCGATAGTGTTGTAATTCATTGTTAAAAACTTGCTTATTTAGGGGTAAAACTTGCTTATTTAAATTTTACTATTGATTTTCAGTGAGTTATAATTACATTTCTTCCTTGCTTAACAAGGGGCAAAACTTGCTTATTCTTTCTTGAAGGTATATTTTGCATTCACATCACGCTGTTTTCCACTATGTCGTTCTATAATGTTTTGAGCGATAAATGCATTTAGATAAGAGCGTACAGAATTTTGATTAATCTTTGTATATTGTAGCAAATCAGAAAGTACAGCAGAGCCTTTTCTGAATAAATAGAGTAAAATAGCTTTTTGGGTTTCATTATATTCATTCCACTTCTCTTCAATAGCATTCATTAGTGCTTTTGAAATCGTTTTCTCGTGAGCACTTACCCTATTGCGCAAAGTGAGATATACATTGTTATTCTGCTCTCTATACTCTGGTTGGGCAAGCAATGACTTTTCCATAGATTGATAAATACGTGATACTCCCTCATTGAGCTGACGAACATACCCTAAGTCCTCTAACACTCTTGCTATACGTGGATTTCGAGCAAAACGTTCTGTTTTTATATTTTCAATCGTAACTTGTGCAGGGAGAGGACCACTATTACTAATCTCAAGCCGGTCATCAAAATGTTTGATATAAATTTCATTGCCCTGTAGATTATAGGAACGGTGGCAAAGAGCATTGACCACCCCTTCAAGCCAAGCCTCTTCGGGGTATTCAGGTACTTTTCTGAATTTTCCTATAGTAACATCTAAAAAATAATAATCTCGCAATGAGGTACGCAAAAAATAGGTAAGTTCATCAATAAGTCTTGGGATATTGTTTTCAAAACGTTGGTCTTTCACTACATTGTGCTCACTACCCACTTTTGCCTCTGTTCCTTCATAACGTACATAGCGCACGGAGGCAGACGGGATATAACGCTCAGGCGAAGTAGAAAACAAAAGTATTGCCGATTTTTTAAATTGGTATTTCCCTTCTTTCTTGGCTAATAGATTTCGTTTATAAAGCAAATCATATACCTCACCTGTAAAGTTTAGTTTCTCTTTATAAGCTGCCAATAAAGTTTGGTCTAAGTCCTCTTCATCAAAGTCCGGCATAAGTTCTTCCTCGAATAGACGAATATTTTTATCGTATTCAAGTTTTTTTATCTGCTCTTGGTTTAGTTCCCTGTTACTGTCGGCTATTCTTAGAAAAAATTTTTCATTATCTTTACGACAATATATACGCTCTACATCTTGTTCTACATGAAAGAAAAAGATTAGTTTTCCATCTACAAATACTTCTTCTAATACAATATTACAAGGAGGAATAATAAAATCAAAGACTAGTTTTCTATACTCATCCAATTTGTCAGCTATAGTGTTGAGATCTTGTATTTCTCCTTTATCACTTATTCCAAAAGCTAATACCCCTCCATCAGCATTGAGCATACCGATGAGCTCTTCCGCAATTTTGGTAGGTTTCGTATCCTTCTCTCCTAAGCCTTTCCTTTCAAAATATTGGTTTTCAAGCTGTTTTTCTAAGTATTGCTTGGTAATAATACTATTAATTTTTGATACTGGCTTATTCATAATTTTTCCTTGCTTATTGGTATAAAAAACTTGCTTATTTAGGGGTAAAACTTGCTTATTTAAATTTTACTATTGATTTTCAGTGAGTTATAATTACATTTCTTCCTTGCTTAGCAAAGGGCAAAACTTGCTTAAGCATTTTATTTCTTAGGGAAAGACAATAATTTTTCTCTGTAATACTCGTATTGTTTTCTGCGCAGGGCTATTTCTTTGGGTAGCCCCTCGCTAATGGAATTAACTAAAGTATCGAACTTATCAAGAATAGCGACAATGCGGTTTTGCTTTTCTAATGGGGGGAGAGGGATTTTAAGAGTCTCTATTTGTTTTTTGGAAACTGCAGGTATTCCTCCTTTTTGTTGCACTCCAATTAGTTTTTCCTGATTATTCTTTAAATAGTAATATACATATATCCAATATTTTCCATCTTTATCATTCAAATCAATAGTATAACAGCTATTACCTGCCCAAAAAGGAGAGTGAATTTTATTAACAAAACCTGCATTAGCTCCTCTTGCACTAATAATTATTTTATTACCTTTTTGATTAAATCTATCATAGAAACCTGTCTCAGTAATTCCACCATTAAAAACAGGGTATAATCCGTCTGCTTTCTGATAATTTTTATGGACAAATTCTCCTATAGTAACTTTAGCTACTTCTCCCAGCGTTTTCCATTCTACCTCATTTCCTTCATAACTCAGTAACTTATTACGATAGTATTCATACTGCCGCTTGCGGCAGTCCAGCTCCGCCTCCAGCTCCGCCTCCAGCTCCGCCTCCAGCTCCGCCTCCAGCTCCGCCTCCAGCTGGGTGAACTTGTCCAAAATACGAACAATCTCTTGCTGAACAGAAAGAGGAGGGAGAGGGATTGGGAGTTTCAAAAACTCTTTTGGGGAGAGGTGCATTATTGTTGTTCCTTTTACACATTTCATTTTTTGTTTTTCAAACCATTCACTATTTAATAAATGAACTAAATATCCTGCATTTTGTAAGTGAGATAAAATAAGGGTATCTCCTCCTATATACACAGGTATATCTATGCAAATGGCTGAAACTTTACCTATTTGAGCTTCTTTTGTTGTACTAGATAGAGGTAATAATAAGTCGGATTTTTTAGCTATAGTTGCTTTTTCAACTCGCTCTAAAGAAGTATGTGACACTATCTCTGTTATGTAATTTCCATATGTGGTATATAATTCTCCGTACAATATTATAGGAACATTACCTAATCCTATATCAGACTTTTGCAAAGATTTACCTCTTAATACTTTACATACTTCTCCTAGCGGTTTCCATACTACTTCAGCGCCTTGCAGGAGGCGCGCTATATAAGGGAATATTTTTGGTTCTTGTGTCATAGGTTGTTATTTGTGTTTCGTTTTCAATAGCTTAGCTGTGTTTTTCTCTAATGCTTTTAAGCTTTTTGAGTGGTGTGTCGGAAATTCCGACATACCACTTTCTTCTAATATTGTTGCCTAACGTCTTAGTTACCTTCTTTTTGAATTGTCAAGAAAATCTTGACAGTTGCTTCGGCTGATTTTTGTGCTTCCATATTTATCTATTAGTTTTCTATTTCTCTAATAATCTCCTCTATATCAGCCCTCAGCTCATTAATACGCGCTACCGTTTGTATTACTTCAGCATTTAGCACCTTTATATCTATCACCTCGCGGGTGTCTTTAGCTTCTACGTATGAACTCACAGATAGGTTGTAATCATTTTCGGCTATCTGCTGGTTATCTATCTGTACTGCGGTGTGAGGTACCGCCTTTTTGTCGGCAAAAATAGTAACGATACGCGCTATATGGGCATCGGTCAGCACGTTGTTATTGGTTTCTTTCTTAAAAAAGTCCTCACCACTGGCATCTATAAATTGGGTAAGGGTGTCGGGTTTGTGTTTGGAAAGCACTAATATATTTACGGCAATGCTCGTACCGTAGAAGAGGTTGGGCGGTAGGGCAATGACGGTTTCTACATAGTTGTTATCGATGAGGTATTTGCGGATTTTCTGCTCAGCACCTCCACGGTAAAAAATACCAGGGAAGCATACGATAGCCGCACGCCCCTTAGCGGAAAGGTAACTGAGGGAATGCAATACAAAGGCAAAGTCGGCTTTAGATTTTGGAGCTAATACACCTGCTGGCGCAAAACGGTCATCGTTGATAAGGGTAGGGTCGTCGCTACCTATCCAGTTCACCGAATAAGGAGGATTAGAAACAATCGCATCAAAAGGTTTTTCATCGCCAAAGCAAGGGTTGATGAGGGTATCGCCTAAGGCAATATTGAATTTGTCGTAGTTGATATTGTGCAAGAACATATTCATACGCGCCAAGTTGTAGGTAGTATGATTGATTTCCTGCCCAAAGAAGCCTTCTTCTATTTGGTAGTCATCGAAGTGTTTTTTAGCTTGTAGTAGTAGAGAGCCCGACCCACAAGCAGGGTCGTAAATCTTATTTACTGAAGTTTGTCCTAACAATGCCAACTGCGCAATGAGTTTTGATACGTTCTGAGGGGTAAAAAACTCCCCTCCCGATTTGCCTGCGTTGGCAGCATAATTGGAGATAAGGAACTCATAAGCATCGCCAAAGAGGTCGATTTGGTGGTTTTCAAAATCACCAAAACTAAGTCCTGCTACTCCGTTTATTACCGCCGCAAGTCGTTTGTTTTTTTCCTCAACCGTATTGCCAAGGCGGTTGGAAGTAGTATCGAAGTCGGCAAACAGTCCTTTGATGTCCGCTTCGGAAGGGTAGCCATTGGCAGAACTTTCAATAGCCGAGAAGATAGCCGCTAAATCGGTATTGAGATTGGAATTGGTATTTGCTTTTTTGGCTACATTTACAAAAAGCTGAGTAGGGTAAATAAAGTAGCCTTTGGTTTTAGTAGCGTCGTCTTTTATTTCAGGGGTAATAGCACTGTCGGGCAGCTGAGCGTATTGCACGCTCTCATCGCCACCTTCGATGAAATTAGTAAAATTCTCGCTGATAAAACGATAGAAAAGGGTACCCAATACAAATTGTTTAAAATCCCAACCATCTACAGCGCCACGTACATCATTGGCTATCTTCCAAATAGCGGCTTGTAATTCTTCTCGTTGTTTAGTACTGCTCATTATATTACCTGTTTTTTTAAATTTCTCAGGCAAAGATAATAATAATTTGCTAATTAGCTAATGTAGATGAGAAAATTACGGAAGTAACACTTTTTATTTATGATTTAAATCTACCAATAGCATTTTTTTGCTACCAGCTGTTTTTGAGTTTTGGGTGTAGTGCAGTGCTTTAGTCCCAAGTGTTGCGATGTGAAAGGCTGTATTTGCCTGCTCCTGTAAAGAATAGAGCCAATGCACCTAAAAAGAAAAGGGCGGATAGTTCTGGTGACCAATCACCGTACTCAGTGAGTGCTATAAGCTTATTGCTATAGGCTAAATAAAGAGTTGCTAACCCATTGAGGAACATCACAAAGGCTGCAATACGTGCTCTATATCCTAATACTACTAATAAAGGGGCTACAATCTCACCTATAAATACACCATAAGCAATAAATATAGGTAACCCTTTGGCTTCTACAGTCTCTTTTATAAAACGAAAGGCGACAGGATGTATAACCTTGTTAATCCCGTGTGGAATCATTAATAAGCCTATAGTAAGTCGCAAAATAAGTAATCCTAAATCTCTGTTTTTCATACTTTTAATTTTTATTTTATGAGAGTGAATGGTAATTGGCTACTAATGGAGTGTGATGCTACTGCATTTTTACAGTTTATTCATTAAAAGGGACTGTCCGAAAAGTTTTAAAAAGTATGATTGCGCCACACTCTTTGTCAAACTTTGAAAGTTTGACAAAGTTAATTGCTCTGATAATCAATCACTTTTATTCACATTGTAGGGGCGATTGGCAAATCGCCTTCACAAAACAAAACTTTTCGGACAGCCTCTGTGTGTTAATTTATTATCTTATTGATTAATTTATAATTACCTTTATCGTTTTTTCTTGTCAAAACTTACGGCGCAAGAGTCGATTTCGGTAACGCGTAGGGTATTTACCATTCCTTTGCCTTGCATTGGCATCGATACGAGGTTGATCATTATGTCGCCCATATCTACATAGCCTTCTTCATTGGCTACGTGGTTGATATCTTCTATAACTTCATCGGTAGAGACAAAGCGGTCATAATAGAAAGTGGTTACACCCCACAATAGGTTTAGCTGGGTGAGTAATCGCTTATTAGAGGTAAATATCAAAATATGTGAGCTGGGGCGATATGACGAAATGCGGAATGCTGCATAGCCACTATTGGTGAGTGAGGTTATCACTTTGGCATTGGTATCGTTAGCCATCTTGGCTGCGTGAAAGCAAATGGTGTTGGTAATATAGCGCAAAGAGCGTATAAAAGGGGTAACGAGTGGTACTTTGATAATATCAGAATCTTCTACACTACGAATAATGCGGCTCATTTGCTCTATTACTTGTACAGGGTATTTACCCACAGAAGTTTCGCCCGAAAGCATTACCGCATCGGCACCGTCAAGGACAGAGTTCCCTACGTCATTCACTTCGGCACGGGTGGGGGTTAGGCTATTTATCATCGATTCCATCATCTGGGTAGCGATAATTACAGGTATATGGTGTGCTTTGGCTTTGTGTACTAACTCTTTTTGGATAAGAGGTACTTCTTCGGCAGGGATTTCTACACCAAGGTCGCCACGAGCTACCATTATACCATCGCAGGCTGCCATAATTTTATCTATATTTTTTAGAGCTTCTGGTTTTTCAATTTTGGCAATAATAGGTATTTTGTGCCCTGCGTTTTCCTCGATAAGGTCTTTAAGGTCTTGAATATCTTCGGGGTGGCGTACAAATGAGAGGGCAAACCAATCTACTTCTTGAGTGATAGCAAATAGGGCATCGCGTATATCTTTTTCGGTAAGGGCAGGTAGTGATACTTTAGTATTGGGGAGGTTTACCCCTTTTTTAGAGCTGAAAGGACCTCCTTGTATTACGACAGCTTCTACTTCGTTTTCTCCGTTTGATGATAATACCTCGAAGATAAGTTTACCGTCATCTAACAAGATGCGTTCTCCTGAGCGTACATCGGCAGGGAATTTTTCGTAGTTCATATAAGCACGCTCTTTGTTGCCTACAAAAGGTTCACCTGTTACAAAAGTAACTTTATCTCCTGGTGTTACTACGGTACCTTCTTCCATTACGCCTACGCGTAATTTAGGACCTTGCAGGTCGGCAAGGATAGCGGTATGGAAACCGTTTTCTTGGTTGATACGGCGTATCATCTCAATGCGTTCTCGCACATCGTCATAGTCGGCGTGAGAGAAGTTGATACGGAACACATTTACTCCCGCAATCATCATATTTTTGATAACTTCGGGGTCAGCGGTAGCAGGACCTAAGGTAGCTACTATTTTGGTTTTTTTACTATTTAGCATTCTTGAAATATGTAATTATGTTTTAAATTCAGTTTATTAGGGTCTATAATTTTGCATTTTAGGGGTATTAGTTGCTGCATTATGGTATTAGCATTGCATAAGTCGGTATCGAGGGTGTCTATTTTTAAGAAATAATCTATTGTTTTATACTTATCTATGAGGTATTCTATGCCGAATAGCTGATTGGGAGTACCTTCTATGAGCATTTTATTGCTTATACAGTGCCATTTTAGGTCGGTAGCAGGGTCTTGCCAAGTGTAATAAGAGTGGTATTGCTGGTTTGTAGCTATTAGAGGTTCATAGTCATTATGTTTTGCTAATTGAATATGTAGTTTTTGGTTTAGTTTATAGGCGAGCTTATAGTCGGGCAAGGGGGTTTCTATCCCGATGAGCTGATAGTTGATAAGTTCGTTTTTATTCAATTTTAGCAGAGCCATAGTGTGTAGTTGTTTTCGGGGGCAAAGATACGAAATAATGTTTAAATATCAATGATTAATGTTAATGATTAAAAAAAAGATTGGCACGGTTTTTGAGATTCTACTTGAAGAATGTAATATCTTTCTAAATAAAATAGGAGGAATATTTCTTCAGAAATCGCTATTATTTATATACTAAAAGAGGCGTGTAGTTGTGAAACTGCACGCCTCGTCGTTTTATAGCCTATAAGTTTTTGGGCTAAGGGGTAGTATTCCTTTTACGTCATAAATAATACCTTCGGGCTTGATATACTGATTAATATCTATAGATAACATCTCGTTATGGGCAACGCATAGTACTGCAACATCGTTGTTTTTGGGCAGCTTATTCATATCGGTAATGAGGGTGATGCCGTATTCTTCTTGTACAGTTTCTGCATTGGCGTGAGGGTCGTAGATAGTAATGTTGTGTGTAAAACTTTCCAGACTATGATATAAGTCTATTACTTTGGTATTGCGAATATCGGGACAATTTTCTTTAAAAGTAAATCCTAAGAGAAGTATCCTGCTGTCTTTCACTTTAATACCAAGAGTGCATAATTTATTCACAATTTGATGTACTATATACCCTCCCATACTATCGTTGGTTTTTCGGGCTTCCATCATCAGGCGTGGTGATAAGCCGTGTAGTTTGGCTTTTTGTATGAGGTAGTAGGGGTCTACGCCTATGCAGTGCCCTCCTACTAATCCTGGGCAAAAGGGCAGGAAGTTCCATTTGCTGGCAGCGGCATTGATAACCGATTGGGTGTCGATATTCAAGAGGTTACATATTTGTGCAATTTCGTTCATAAAGGCGATATTCACATCGCGTTGGGCGTTTTCTATTACTTTGGCTGCTTCGGCTACTTTGATGCTCTCGGCAGGGTAGGTACCTCCTGTGAGAACGCTGTTGTAGAGGGCATCTATTTCGGAAGCAATAGTGGGAGTAGAGCCAGAGGTTATTTTTTTGATGTTTTCTACTGTGTGCTGCTTGTCGGACGGGTTTACGCGTTCGGGTGAATAGCCTACAAAAAAATCGCTATTGAAGGTAAGTTTTGCCGTCTGTTCTAATATAGGTACGCATACCTCTTCGGTAACGCCAGGGTAGACGGTAGATTCATAGATAACAATATCACCTTGCTTGAGCAGTGTGCCTACGGTTTTGCTTGCTTTGCGCAGTGCTGTAAGGTCGGGTTGCTGATAAAGGTCTATGGGTGTGGGGACTGCTACGATATATACATTGCAGTCTTTCAGCGCATTGGGGTCATTAGTGCATTGCAGGTATGTATTTAGGCGTGCTTGTATCACCTCTGTATCGATTTCATTGGTGATATCTATTCCCTCGCGCAGCTGCGCTATGCGTTTTTCTTGTGGGTCGTAACCTATGGTGGGGTATTTTTTGGCAAAGAGGCAGGCTAAGGGGAATCCTACATAACCAAGCCCTATGATGCCTATTTTGTATGATTTCATAATAATTTGCTGATAAATCAATTAGCAAATAGGCTAATTGTCTAAATTGTATTGTTTTATTTTGCGATAGAGTGTGCGCTCGGAGATGCCGAGTTCTTTGGCAGTTTCGCGTCTTTTGCCTTCGTTGTGCTCTAAGGCTTTTTTAATCATTTCTTTTTCTTGTTGTTGTAACGAAAAGCGTTCTTCTTCGGTAGCTTCTTCGTAAGTATAAGTGTCTTCTACGGGGTGGATAGTGGTATTTTCATTGGTTTTCACAGGGATAAGGGTATAGGGTGTGGTATTTTCGGGATAATGTGTGGGGACTGGGGTTTCTGGGGTTTTACCATAGATGCGGTGTATAAGCGTTTGGTTATCTTCCTGCACTTTGGTTGAATTTCCGTTTTTGAGGAGCTCAAGGGTGAGTTTTTTCAGGTCGTTGAGGTCGTTTTTCATATCAAAAAGGACTTTATAGAGGAGTTCTCGCTCGTTGCTAAAGTCGTTTTCGTTACGATTATTTTGGGGTATTACGGTGGGGAGGGTGCTGGTGGGGGTGGGCAGGTAGGTTTGCAGTACGGGGGCTGTGATGTCTCGTTGCTGTTCTAATACAGATATTTGTTCGGCTACGTTGCGCAGCTGGCGTATGTTACCGCTCCATCGGTAGTTGGTGAGGAGGGATACAGCATCGGGGGTGAGCTTGATGGCGGGCATTTTGTATTTGCTGGCAAAATCGGAAGCAAATTTGCGGAACAGCAGGTGAATATCGTCTTTTCGTTCGCGCAAGGGGGGTAGGTGTATTTCAACCGTACTGAGACGGTAATAGAGGTCTTCGCGGAATTGTCCTTTTTTGATAGCATCTTGCATTTTTACGTTGGTAGCCGCTACGATGCGTACGTTGGTTTTCTGTACTACTGAAGAGCCTACTTTCATAAATTCGCCATTTTCGAGGATGCGCAAGAGGCGTACTTGGGTGGTGAGGGGTAGTTCGCCTACTTCATCGAGGAAGATAGTGCCTCCATCAGCTTCTTCAAAATAGCCATTACGGGTGGCAGTAGCTCCTGTGAAAGCTCCTTTTTCGTGCCCAAAGAGTTCGGAATCGATCGTTCCTTCGGGGATAGCACCGCAGTTTACAGCGATATATCTTCCGTGTTTTCGGTTGGATAGGGTATGTATGATGCGGGGGATACTTTCTTTTCCTACACCACTTTCGCCCGTTACGAGAACGGAAATGTCGGTAGGGGCTACTTGTATAGCTTTTTCTATGGCGCGGTTCAGCATGGGGTCGTTGCCAATGATGCTAAATCGTTGTTTTATAGCTTGGATATTTTCCATTTTTCTGTAGGTATCAAAATTGTGGTGTGCAAAGATACGAAATAATGTTTAATGTTTAATGATTATTTTAGAAGTAGGGTATATAGGTTTATCCTTCGCTCAAGGTTCGGTGGGACTGGTGAAGGGTAGTGGCTGTCCGAAAAGTTTTGTTTCGTGAGGGCGATTTGCCAATCGCCCCTACAATGTGAATAAAATCGATTGATTATCAGAGTAATTAACTTTGTCAAACTCTGAAAGTTTGACAAAGTGTGTGGCGCACGAGTAACATTGTAGTAAGCTGTGTTATAATTTTTGCCATCAGCGGCAGTTGTTCGGAATTTCCGAACAACTGCTTTTTCCTCTAATTCTCCTTCTTCAAAAATATGCTTAATATGCTCGCTTATATTAGCTTTACTAGATTGATAAAGGGTTACCAACTGTGCTTGTGTAAGCCAAACGTTTTCGTTTTCAAGGCGTACTTCTATTTGGGTTGCCCCCTTTTCATCTTGATAGAGGAGCAACTCTCCTTGTGATGTTTCTTCCATAGTATGGTGTTGTTAGTGTCAGTCCGCAAAAATACAAAATAATGTTTAATGTTTAATGATTAGGGTATATATTCGTCACATACTCCGCTGCACCAGCTCGGTGCGAGCCGCACAGGCTTTTATCCTTCGCTCAACCTTCGCTTATCCTTCGCTCAAGGTTCGGTGGGACTGTGGGCTAAAACTTAACTATTATTTTGTGTTTCGCCCTTGTTCTTGGGGGTATAGGGTGTAAACGGGATCGCTTTGCCAATAGGTATTGTTATCGATGTCGAGAATTGTAATGACGCCTTTAAAGGCTGCGCCTGTATCTACATTGGTTACGTTGTGAAAGGTGAGCGGATGGGTGCTGCCCAAACGGGTGGTGGGGGTGTGCCCTATGTATATTTGCTTGTAAAGGCGTAAGCGGGTGGGATACTGGGGATGGGTAGGTGCAAGGGTGGTGCTGCAGGCGGTTTCCCAAAGGGTTCTGTCCCAATAGAGCATTTCAGTAAAATATTCGTATGCTACCCCGCGCAGGTTGGTGAAGCCTGCGTGCAAAAACAAACGATTGTCATCGTCTAAATAATAGTCTTCCAGCGCGAAAAGGAAGTTGCGATGGACTTCTTTTGTGTTTTCACTGATGTTTTCATAGGCTTTTACGGTAGCCTTACCGCCGTGTTGGTACCACATAGTGTCGTTTGTTTTGCCACAAAGGAAGTCGTAGCATAGGGCATCGTGGTTGCCGCGCAAGAAGGTGCAGTGGTGTTGCTGCTGGTATTCAATAAGGAAGTCTAACACTTGAGGGGTTTGGCTCCAGCCATCGGCATAGTCACCAAGGAAGATAAGATGGTCTTTGGGGGTGATTTGTGCTCGCTGGAGTACTTGCTGTAGGGCTATGAGAGCGCCGTGAATATCGCCAATTACAAGGGTACGCATACTGTAAATTTATAAAAAGAATTATTGATTTTCAGTGCAAAGATAATAAAAAATTGTTAATTGTAGGTTTTAGATTTTGATAATTGTGTTATTTTTCTTTTATTTGCAACTTTATTTATAATACCGATTATTATGAGAGGGTTGAAACTAAATCAATGGCTTACGGCGCTTACTGTGGGTTTTGCGCTTTTTGCGATGTTTTTTGGTGCGGGCAATCTTATATTGCCGCCTTTTATTGGTTTAAACACGGGTAGCCACTGGTATTGGGCTTTGGCTGGTTTTTTTATTACGGCTATTATAGCGCCTTTTTTGGGAGTGCTGATGGTGGCGCGTGTAGGCAAACATTTCACCGACTTGGGTTGGCTTATCCACCCTAAACTGATAAGTGCTCTTACCTTTGTGATTATTCTTTTTATAGGACCTCTTTTGGCTTTACCTCGTACGGGGGCTACTACCTATGAGATTGGTATCCAGCCGCTACTGCCTAACCTTTCGCCTTTGTGTTTTTCTATCTCCTTTTTTAAGGTAGCGTTGGTACTTTCTATCTCTAAATCACTGTGTTTTTCTATCTTCTTTTTTGGCGTAGCATTGGTACTTTCTATCTCTAAATCACGTATTGTAGATGTTATTGGGAAGTTTCTCACGCCTTTCTTGCTGATAGTGCTCATCTTGCTTATCTTCTTGGGGGTGGTATATCCTGAAGCAGAGGCGATGCCTACAAATTTAGGGGCTTCGCAAAGCTTTGTATTGGGCTTTACAGAGGGATATCAGACAATGGACGTTATGGCTTCGGTGATTTTTGCGGGTATTATTATTGCTGCAATCGTAAATAAGGGCTACAACGAGCCTTCAGAATGTACACGAGTTACGATAATGGGAGGGGTAGTTTCTACGCTTTGCTTGTTGTTTATTTATGGGGGACTGATTTATTTGGGGGCTCATTCGGGGTATGAAGGCAAAGAAGGTGTGATACTGCGCACTGATTTGCTGTTGTATATTTCGCACAACACGTTAGGCAAATGGGGTACGATAGGGGTAGCGCTGGCTATTGGGCTGGCGTGTCTTACTACCGCTATTGCGCTGATTTCATCGGTGAGTTCTTTTTTTGAGGGACTTACTCGCGGGCGTGTATCTTACAAGGTATGGGCTGTGATTACTACAGTTGTTTCTATAGTTATATCTGTAAATTCGGTAGATAGTATTATTGCTTATGCGGTATATATACTATTGTTTGTATATCCTATTGTATTCACGATTATTTTATATGTGCTTGTTTTTGGCAAATGGGTACAACGCCCTGCACCTTATGTTACGGCAGTAGTAGTTACAGCTATTGTTTCGGCTATTGATGTAGCTGGTATTGCCCTCCTCGATATGCCTTGGTGGTTAGCATATATGTTACGCGATTGGATATTTGTTGTAAAACAGTGGCTGCCACTGGGTAGCTTTAAGCTGGAATGGTTGTTGCCCTCATTAGTAGCTTTTGTAGTAGTGGCAGTAGTTACACGCTCATCACCTGCGAAGCGGCACGCGTGAGGAGGCTATCCACGAGGCTAATACGCCTAATACTACTATAGTGGCAAAAACGACTATTGTATTGAGCAAAGTGATACTTACAGGATAAGGCAGTGTGGGTGCTATCTTTACGAAGGAAAATTGTTGCTGGCTCACTATTATTGCAAAGCCTATCGCTATGCCTATCAGGGCTCCTGTTACAGAGGCGATAACTCCTTGCCAAAAGAAAATGCGGCGTAATTGCTGCTGGCTGAAGCCTAAGGCATAGAGGGTGTATAGGTCGTCTTTCTTGTCTAATATCATCATTATAATAGCTCCTACAAGGTTGAATAGTGCTATGATGAGTACTAAGATAAAAATGAGATAAACGGCTATATTTTCGGTATTGAGCATACGATAAAGTGCATCGTTTAGTTGGGCACGGTTTTTTACTACTACGGGTTGTGAAAAACTGTGCTCTATTTGCGTTATAACGTTGCGCTCGTTGGCTGTTGGGGTTAGTTTTAGCTCTATGGCAGAGACTTGGTTGGGTTGTAACCCTAATATAAATTGTGCTTGTGGAAGGCTTGAGAATACGTATTTTTTATCTAAATCTTCGGTGAGCTGGTAGATGCCGCCTACTACGGTGAAAGCTTGTCGGTAGGGCATCGGGTCATTGAGGATACTCCCTTTGCCTGCTTTGGGCACTACTATTTGCAGTGGCGAATTGCCATCGGCGAGATTGAGCCCTAATTTGTTGAAGATAATCCCCCCTACTACTACACTTGGCGGCGTTGTGTTCCATTGCCCCAAAGAGATAATGCTATCTACAGCATTCACTAAGGGGTATTGAGCATCTACTCCTTTGATGTAAGCAATGTGGTTCTTCTGGTTGTGCGTGAGGAATACTTGCTCTTCCAACACTTTAGTAAAATGAGCTATGCCTTCTACTTGTTGCAATTTGAGAGTATCGGTAGCTGCTAATGCCAAGTATTTGCCCGTTTTGGGGAAGATTTTCAAGTCGGGGTCGAAGGTGGTTGAAAATGATAACGTAAAGTCTTTCAGTCCTGCAAATCCTGCTAATACAATGAATAACGCCGCCGCCCCTAGCACTACTACTACGGCTGTTACTTTATTGATAATATTGATAACGTTTTGCGAGCTTTTGGCAAAGCTATAACGCTTGGCAATGTACAGAACGGCGTTAGTTTTCATCGTTTTATTAGGTCATTTTGCGTTTGTAGAGCAAGGTGCGGTTCTCTATAGGGTTTTCTTCTTCTTTGAGTGATTGTTCAATACCTTCAATATATTGCAAAGAGTCGTCTATATAGAAGAACAATTCGGGCATACGCCTAAATTGGTTTTTAGTGATTTGCGACAATTCGTGCTTGATGAGAGGCGCATTGCTGCTAAGCCCTTTGAGTGTTTCGGCAGCCTGCGTTTCGGGAAATACGCTTACGTATACTTTAGCCGTTGATAAATCAACTGCTACGTTTACTTTTGTAACCGAGATAATCAGGTTGCTTTGCCCAGCATCGCGTATGGCTTGTTGCAACACTTTTGCCAGCTCTTCTTGTATAATTCCTGCTATTTTCTTTTGCCTATTATTTTCCATTGTTGTTTTAGCTTACTTATTAATCATTTACCAAAATTGTTTCACCGGTATCGGTTTCGTACATTATTCCGAGTCGTTTACCGCGTTTTTGACTTGCATCGGGGGCAGCAGCACCTTCTACTGTTTTGTATTTAGTAACTTTTTGCCCTTCGCGGCGTATGATTTCCATATCATCGCCTTTTTTCTTTACTATGGTGAAGTCTTCGCCCGAAAAGAAATCTTGCATATTGAGGTTCATCACCATAGATACCATCAAAGCTACGGCAAAAACCATAGCCACATCAAAGAGGTTTACAACTACGCTTAGCGGGTCGGCATCGTCATCTTTGAAAGCAAGGGAACGTCTGTTATTTCTCATTTGGTGTTGTTTTTAGTTAATACACGTGCTACGTAATCTAAGTTGTTGGTTTCCTTAGCATACCAGCGTTGTTTGAACTGCAAGGTTACCAAGCCCACCAAGCTAATTACTAACCCCACTACGGTGGTAGCAAATACTACCTGCATATTGCTTGCCATTTTTGAAATGTCGCCTGTTGAAAGCCCCGTAAGTGCAGGACTCATAGCGATAAGCGTACCTATAAGCCCCAATACCGGACCTACTTTTGCCAATAGTTTAGAGGTCGCGATGTCTTTTTCGCCTTCGTTTTCAAAGTTAGCAATCATATAGTCGTAGTAGTCAGCATCGGGTTCGTGACTAAGCAAGTCGCGCAAATACTGTATGTAGAGCGAGTTGTCGCGTTCGGGCAGCAATGCCTTTAGCTGCTGCGCTCCGTCAGGGGTGAGTGCCCCTATAGCTGCATTTAGTTGTTTATCGTTTTTGTACTTCGTAATAAAGCGGTTGTAGAAGCTGCCCACCAGTAGCAACGCACGCCCAAAAAGTACTAATAGCACCACTATGTCAGGTATCAATAAGCTATCCGATACCAAAAATAGAATTTCAGAAATCTCTTTCATCGTTTTTTAATTAATTTATCAATATATTTATGGGTTAATTTACTAATTGTTTAATCGTTTCAATTTTCTCAATTCCCTGTTCGTAGCCGTATTGGAAAGCATTTTCTAACATCTTAGTATCGAGTACGTTGATATTACTCAGGTTGTGAAAAAATACATAATCACTCTTTTTAAACTTGCGGGTGTAGTTGCCGTCCATAGCAATGTTGTAAATGCGCTGTAAAAGCTGTAAAGAGTTTTTCAGTTCGTCTTCGCCAATAGGCTCTAACGGATTGATAAAGCTACCTATGACCACTTCACACAAATTTTTGATAGGTTCTATTGGGAAATTGTCTAATATACCACCGTCTGAGTAAAGCCCTTTATCTATCCGCACGGGCGAAAAGTAAGGCGGCAATGCCGAGGAAGCAATCAGGGGTTGTATTAGTTCTCCTTTATTGAAATACTGCACCTTGCCCGTGAGCAAATTAGTAGCAGCTACTGCAAGAGGTATATTCAGCTCTTCAAAAGTACGATATTTGAAGTGTTTTTCAAAGAACTTGGTATATTTAGCACTATCCATCAGCCCTATTTTTTTAAATGTTACCATCGACCATTTAAAGACGGGCGTTTTTCTAAAGAACTCAAGCATTTCATCGGGGGTAACCCCAGAAGCGTACAAGCCGCCCACTAAAGCACCACCGCTGGTACCCGAGATAGCAGCGGGGCGTATGCCTTGTTCTTCCAGTGCTTTCAGAAGTCCGGCGTGAGCCAAAGCACGCACACCACCTCCTGAAAATACCAAACCAAGTTTTTTCATAAAATCAATTTACTAGCTTATTTAATCAATAAAAACGCCAACATTGCACTGATATATGCTACCCCCGTCATAAAAAACCATTGTATAGCCGTCCATTTCCAGCTATTGGTTTCTTTGCGCACTATCGCCACTGTACTAAGGCATTGCATAGCAAAAGCATAGTATAGCAAAAGCGAAATACCCGTACCCAAAGTATATATAGGTGTACCATCGGCACGCAGTTCGCTACGCATTTTTGCCAATATAGTACGTTCCCCCTCTTCACCTT
The DNA here is from genome assembly GCF_017565765.1 of Capnocytophaga bilenii. Lineage (GTDB taxonomy): Bacteria > Bacteroidota > Bacteroidia > Flavobacteriales > Flavobacteriaceae > Capnocytophaga > Capnocytophaga bilenii. Next base: position 390,247 of record NZ_JAGDYP010000001.1, on the reverse strand, counting down.
CAGTATCTAAATCACCGCCAAGGCTATATACCGATGATAGTGTACTGATAAACACCTCGCGCGCTGCAAACGAAGCCACTACTCCTATGCTTATTTTCCAATCATATCCCAACGGACGAAATACAGGCTCTATTGCCTTGCCTATATACCCTAAAAATGAATATTCTAGCTGCTCGCCCTCTATATAATGGTTTTTCTGGTCTTCGTCCCATTGTTGTTCGGCTGCCAAAGTGTCGGCACGTTGTTCTATGGTGTTATAGCGTTCACCCACGCCGTGCGAGCCTAAGAACCACAGTAGTACCGAGATGGATAAGATAATTTTACCAGCCCCTGTTACGAAGCCTTTTGTTTTTTCGTATACCGTAATCCCCACGTTGCGCCACATAGGCACTTTATAGTCGGGCATTTCGGCTATAAAAAAGCTCTTGTGTTGTTTCATTTTCAGCACCTTATCTAAGATAAAAGCCGAAACCAAAGCCGCTGCAACCCCCAAAAAGTACATACCGAAAAACGCCCAAGCCTTATAACTGAAAAACAAGAAATCACCCTCAGGAATCACCAAGTTTATAATGATAAGATACACAGGCAATCGCGCCGAACAAGTCATAAAAGGCGTTACCAGTATAGTGATGAGTCGTTCTTTCCAATTTTCAATATTACGAGCAATCATCACAGCAGGAATTGCACACGCCACGCCCGACATCAGTGGTACGACACTCTTGCCGTTTAGCCCAAAGCGCCTCATAATGTTATCCATCAAAAAAACAGCCCTACTCATATAGCCACTTTCTTCCAACAGCGAAATGAAAGTGAAAAGAATAGCAATTTGCGGTATAAATACCACAATACCCGCAATACCACTCAGTATTCCCTTAGTGAGCAAATCGGTAAGAGCTCCTTCAGGCAAAACCGACTCACACCAGTCTGTAAGTTGAGCAAAAAGCCACTCAATCCCGTCCATTGGGTAGCTTGACCAGCTGAATACCGCCTGAAAAAGCACCAAAAGCACCAACGTAAAAATCACGTAGCCCAATATAGGGTGAATGAGCAAGCGGTCGAGGCGCGCCCGCAGGGTTTGTGCCTTGTGATAATCTACCGAATAAGCCTTTTTGAGCGTTTCGTTGATACATTGGTAGCGAATAATCGTCTCTTTTTGCTTCATTCGCCGTATTTCGCTCTCTGTTTTGGTATGTTTTACCCTCGTAAGGTCAGTTTCTTTGTAATTTTCAATAATATAAGTGTTGTGCGACACAATAAGCCACAGCTTATAAGTGTTTTCATTGGGGAAAAGAGTGGCTAAACTGTCAAAGTAGCTTTTATCAATTCGTTCTACCGACACACAAGGGGCTATAGGCAGCGATTGGTAGTCCATAATTGCTTTTTTTAGCGCCTCAATACCCATTCCCGTACGGGTACTGGTAAGCACCACTTTTGTTTGCAGCGAAGCCTCTAGCGCAGCAATGTCAAGGCTGATGCCCTTTCGTTCCATCTGGTCAGCCATATTTACAACCAGCAGTGTAGGCAGTTGCAAGTCCTTTATTTGCGTAAAGATAAGCAAATTCCGTTTCAGGTTATTCACATCGCACACCACCACTACCACATCAGGGAAATATTCCCCTTTGCGGTCAAGTAGTACATTCACTGCCACGCGTTCATCTTCCGAGCTTGCGTTCAAGCTATAAGTACCAGGCAAGTCAATAATAACGCCCTTGCAATGGCTGCACAAGCTCGTTTGTCCTATTTTTTTTTCTACTGTTATACCAGGGTAGTTTCCCACCTTCTGGTTCAGCCCCGTGAGCGCATTAAATAACGATGTTTTTCCTGTATTAGGATTCCCTATAAGCGCAACTTTTATTGAGTTCACCAATTGTATATTACTTAATTAGATTATTTTTTCAACCACTAACGATTAGCGACTAATCACTAACGACTAACTCTTTAGCCATATCTTTTCGTATAGATAAATAAGCCTCATTCATACGGATATAGATAGGGTCGCCCATAGTAGCGCGTTGCAGAACTTCCACTTCGCTACCCACAAAGCAGCCTAATTCAATCAATTTCAGGGGAATTTTATCTACATCAAATGAAACTATAACGCCTTTTTCGCCTTTCTTAAGATCGGCAACCGTATGATTTTTAGATGATTGTGTAGTCATAACACCTTATTTAGACTTAATTTGAGCGCAAAGGTACAAAATAATGTTTAATGATAGATGTTTAATGAAGTAAAATTATTGAGGTATCTATTTAGTTACATGCTAATTGACTTTGGGAAACGGGAGAACGTTCTACAATTCTTTTCATTAATTTGTTAAAGATAGTATCTTTATTTTGTGAGCGATTAATTCTAAAACTGTATTCCGCTAAATATCGGTCTATATTAAACTCTGATACCCAAGAATATATACCTCGTATCCAAGATTTTACTTGGTGTATTTCCTTCCTCTTTTTTCTCCTATGGTAAATTCATCAACCTAAACGCTATCATTCATTTTGTGCGATTCACTGGATTTCATAGTTTCACGGACTTTTTGCATAAAATAATGTGCAGTCTGACGACTAATTTCATAACTTTACGGCAACAATACCCTTTTTCCCATTTTATGGAAGAAGCTGTCCAAAAAATCTTTAAAAGTACTACTTCGGCATCTCCCCCCTTTTGAAGGAAGTCCGCGAGCTGGCGCAGCGGAGTATGTGTTAAGGGGGGATGTTAATAATCAATTAGTTACAAAATATTCTGTTCATTAATAAGCTTGTTTTAAGCTAAAATAAAACTTTTTGGACACCCTCAATCTAAGTCTTTTTTAAAGCGTTCAGTAAACTATAAGAGGTTTTATCCATTAAACAATCTCATAATACATTAATTTTCAGAGTGCAAATACATGAAAATACTTTGACACCTCAAATATTTTTTTTCAAATATTTGTGAATAATTATAAATTATTAACATCCTATAACTACCCTATATACGCAATTTATTTATATAGGGCGTATATAGGAGTTATATAGGGAATAATTGATTGAGAGGAATAAAAATGAGCTTATTTTATATACACACATTCTGCATCTTTAAGATTATAATAATTGATTTTTACTATAAATGTATCTTTCGTAGAAGTGTAATTATCTTTTAGAATCTGTGCTATAATTTCCTCACTTTCTTTGTCAAAATCAGAATATATAAAGTATATCTTATTAGTCTGCATCAGAATTAATGCATTTAAATCTTCTATTTTTTTATTATTAAGATAAGCATTAAAATTTTGTAACGGACAGTTGATAATCTCTGCATATTTATTTCTTAATAACTTATCATTAAATAGAGTATCCTCAATAAAGATATTATTTTTGTATTTATAGATTACTGATGGTTTATAACTTGTTATAGGCGCTTCTACATCCTTTTGTATATAAATATTCTTATCAGAAAATAAAAATTTAGAAAAGGTATACTCATTATTGTCAATGTAATTTTTAATGTTTTGGGAACGTTTCCATATAAACCCATGATAAGGTAAAAAAACTATTTTTTCTTTTTTGAGAAGATTATATAAAGTATCATCTTTTTGTGCTACTGTGCTTAAGAATTTATTATATAAAAAATTCCTATTATTTGCATTATAGTTATCAATACAATATTTATATAGCAAACTGTGTTCAGCATAATAGATAGCTTTCTTTTGATTATAATACAAAACAAATGCAATAGAAATAGATATTACCATTGCTGTTAGTATGATAAATATAACTATTATTTTTCTCATATATTATTACAATTTTATTGAGGTGTCTATTTAGCTACACACCAACTGAGATTGGAAAATAGGTTTTCTTTCAATCAATCTTTTTATTAGATTGTTAAAGATAGTATCTTTGCTCTGTGAGCGATTGATTCTAAAACTATACTCAGCTAAATAGCGGTCTAAGTTAAATTCTGATACCCAAGAATATATACCTCAAATCCTCTCCTTCACCGATGCCAACGGCAACGACACCACCAAAGAACAGGTAGAAGCCAACTACCGCCAAATAAAGTTAGATGTCGTTGAAATCATTGAACGCGAAAAAGAACGTATCACCAACGACCCTGAGCTGAGGCATTTGGTAGAGAAGAAAGGGGAATAAAGTTTATAAACTTCCTCTTATTTTCTCATAATACTCCATCACAAACTTCAAGTCTTCTGGAAGTGAGTTGCGATCTATAGACCATAGTATATCTGGATTTGTGTTATTCTTGTTAAAAAATAATGCAATATAAAAAAACTCCTCATCACAAATAGGTATATAATTTAAAAAATTAAAATTATTATTATCTAAATATTTGTAAGGTATCTTTTCAAAAAAAAACTCATTATTTTTAGTGATACTTTTTTTAATATTTGATTCTATAACAAGAGTATCCTTATATATATTTTCAAATAAACAAACACTATCTCTAGTCAGAAAAATACCATTGATTGTATCATTTATACTAAAAGGCCGATCAGAGGGAATGTGATAGAAGGCTATTTTAGAAACCTGATGTTTAGTTGTTTTAAATTTAATAAATTTCTTATTGTAATATATATCTGTTACACCACAAGAATTAGTACAAAAAAGAAAAAAATAATAAGATAAAAATAAATACTTCATAAGACTAATAATTAAAAATTAAACTTCTATCTCTTCTCATTATTTCCCATTGCCATTTAAAAAAAGAATACATCTTTCCTTTGAAATCATTATCGCTTGAATCAGGAGCATTTACCTTCTTCCTATCATAGTCCATATAATTATCTGTATATCCTTGATAAAATACATGTTCACTTAATCCACCTTCTTGAAAAATATGAGGAAGAGATAACGAATGTCCACACTCATGAATTGTAGTTCTTTCACTATTTAATCCAGAATTGAATATGACTCAATAATTTTCCCAAACATTATTCATTCCATTTAAAAAAGAAATTCCATTAGTTCCTCCTGAATTTATATCCGTATAAAATAAATAAGTTCATTATTTTAAAAACTTAAAACCATTGTTGCTCATATATGACTTTATTTTCTTATCCGTGAGTTCGTTGTCTAGCTCTCCTATTGCTTTGACTTCCTTAACTTTATTGTCATATAGATGCACAAAAATATAGCTACAAGTCGCGCAATCCTTCATATAACAAGCAACAACCATCTCAATAGCAACATAAGTATCCTTCTTGTTTTTTGAGCAATATATAGCAAGAGGAATACAATAGTCTAATGCAAGTTCCTCAGTTTTGTCAAACCTCACTTGCTGCTTATTGATGGTTAGAAAATATCCGTTGTCTATACTGTGTTTGGGGATAGAACACTCTGGCTCTCTCCTTCTATCATTCTTCGTATCAATAAGCATATAGATGTCATTATCTAATGCTTTGATATTTATCACATACCTGCCAAAAGAATCGTTTAGAAGCCCCCAACAATAGGGAGGATTATCAATCAAATCTATTTTAGCATACCTCACATTTTGCTGTGAATATGCTATATTAAAAAACAGAAACAAACAAAGAAATCTCATTTTTTTATTTTTAAAGATTAATATTTTAATCCATTACGCATATAATGCTTGATTTTTGTATAGCTATCAATAAAAGTACCCTCACTCATAATTATTTTTGAATTCATAACAACTCCTTTTTCCATATATACAAAGATATAATAATAATCGTGGCAATATTTACTATAACACATTGTGTATAATTCAATTGCGATATAGGTGTTGTTATTCTGTTTTTTAGACCAAAGCACCATAGGTATACAACTATAAATTTTATCAATTTCCTCTAATTGTATAACTTGATTATTAATCTTTAAAAAAGGATTGTTTTTTAATTTTTCTTTTATAACATTAGTACATTTATGAGTACCTAATGAACCATTTGCTGTATTAATGCATAAATAAATATGATCACCCATAATATCTTCATCAACGACATAATAGCTATCGCCATCATCTGACTCACTCCAACAACAAGACTCGTATATGTCTTTTGTGGAATATGTCTTCTTATTCTGAGCAAAAATAATACATTGAGTTAATAGTAATAAAATAATAAAACTTTTCTTCATAATTCTTTATAACCTAATTCTGTTGTTTTATAGAATAATGTTGGCAAACCTTTTTCAGTTTTATGAACTGATACAGAAACAAATATAGACTTATCTAATGTTTTATTGTTTTTCCACTTTCCGTATTTTGGATGTGAAAAATTATCTATATGCTTATCTTCGATAAATAGTTTTTCCTGAAAAAGCGTTAGTTTTCCATCTTTTCTTTTAATAAAAATGTCTATACCATGCCATCCTATTGTTCTTTTTGAAATATCCTCTTTTTCATTACTTCCTTTATCAAAATAATTTAACGCATCTATTGTAGATTTAACGGCTAATCTTATTTTATCATTTTCATTTCTTTTAAAAGCATTTTTTTCAAAATCTATTTTTGTTATATTTCTCATTGTATGATTTCTATTTTTATATTATTTTTATGAATATATCCTTTTATTCCATCTGTTGTTATAATTAATAACCAATCGCCTTCGTCTCCATCTTCAACTACTCTTACTTCTTCTCCGTTTCTTATCTTACTTATAGTATAGGAAGATGAATTTGCTTCTTTTTTTATTTCTATATTTCTTTTCTTTCCATTAATATAATAGTGAGTATCATATTCTTTTAGGAAAGATTTTAACTCTTCCCTATTGTCATGTCTCATAGTAGTATCTGCTATAATCTTTTCTAATATTCCCTTGACCTCTTTGTCTTTTTTTTCTACAAGATAAACGAAATAGGGTCCTGAAATATTATTATATGTTCTATATTCATTTTTCACTTCATTTAGAGCATGTTTATAAAAACTATCTCTGATCTTTTCTAATATTTTTAATTTACGAGCTGTTGTATCATTATCTCCAAATGTTATTTTTATCATTTTTGACAAATATAAATTCCGAAAATCCCATTCTGATAAGATATTGTCAAACTCATCATCTTCAATGTCTATTTTTTCTGCATTATGATACAAAAAAGTTATTAATTCTTTATCTTCCTGACTATAGCTATTAAAAGTTACTATTAAAAAAAGTATTATAATTTTCCAGTCCATTTTGTTTCTCCTATATTTTTGTTATTCCAATTAGATTCCTCTACTTCCCCTGCTGGCGCGAGTCACATACTCGCTTCCAAGTATTCAGCGACTTTAGCTCGTGCCTAGTATAATAAGAGTGTTTCCTGCTGCTTAGCTTCATTCCGTCTATCCAATTCACAGGATAATGGGTGAATAGATTGTTCATTGTTCTATCTTGTTTTATTTTGAAATTCTTCTTAATATTTTGCTATTGGAATAACTACTTTTTGAGGCGTCTATTTAGTTACATACTAATTGACTTTGGGAAACGTTACTTGATGTATTACCTTATGTAATGTAGGAAAATTCTTCGCAATCTAAGTTTGTTTTAAAGCGTTCAGTAAACTCTAAGAGGCTTTGTCCCTTAAATAATTCCATAATACATTAATTTTCAGAGCGTAAATATATGAAATTATTTTGATACCTCAATATATTAATTATTTAAATTTGTATATATAAATTCTATTACCTTCTTTAGGATAGACCATTATAAGCCTATCTTTTAAAAACACTTCAAAGTTCCTAATCGTATCTTTTCCGTCTATAAGGCAATCCTGCTTCTTATCTATTAGAACTTTATTACTATATCCTTCTTCTTTGATAACAGATTTTCCAAAATCATTATCTCTTGAATAAACGATAAAACCTTCTGCAGCACCAGCATATATTTCTAAGATACCTAAACTATCGTAAATAACTTTTTCTTCAACAATATATTTAGTTTCTCTTATCGTTTCTATTTGTGATTGTTCAACTGTAATATTTTTTTTCTCAAAAACTCTTTCTCTCTCATAAATAAATGTGCCTTCTTTTAGCATCTCTAATTTCTTAGAAGTGTTGTTGCAACTAATAAATAACAAAACAATTGTTACTAAATTTATAATCTTACTCATCTTATTAATTTTTTAAGGTTCTTAATTCTTCTACTTTATCTCTTTTCTCAACAACCACTTGTATAGCTCTCCCTTCTGCTTGTCCTAGAATATATCTTATTGCTGCTTTATATGCCTCATTTGCAGGTACATAATTTTGGTATAAACTGCCTTTCCTTACTCTTTTCCTCCTATGGTAAATTCATCAACCTAAACGCTATCATTCATTTTATGCGATTCACTGGATTTCATAGCTTCACGGACTTGAAGCTAGATATTCTTCGCAATCTAAGTCTGTTTTAAAGCGTTCAGTAAACTCTAAGAGGCTTTGTCCTTTGAATAATTCCATAATATATTAATTTTCAGAGTGCAAATATATGAAAATACTTTGACACCTCAAACTACTTTTTATACTCATTTATTATATTTACATAATAATTTAAGGAGGGAATAATTAAAAAATTAATTTTTTCTTTTTTTATAAATTTCCACTGATTATTTTCATATAAATATATTTCATTAACAGCATTTTTAGATAATTCAAAATCTCCAGTATTTTTATCTATATGTTTTATATATTTATTACTTAAAAACACAACTAAAATATAGTAATTACCTCTTCTTTTATTAATAATTTTTTCAATGTCTCTGGAGTTTTTCAAATAGGGGTTGTTATTTTTGAAAAAACCTTTGTTATTATAAATACTCCAAAAAAAACGTTCTTTCTTTGTTTTCCCTATAAAATTAACAGAAAAAAAACCTTGCTTAATTTCCCCACTATAACTTGGAAATAACTCTCCCTGACCCAAATCAGATAATGAAATACTATCCTTTTTATTCCTTTCGTCTAAAAAATTTATACATGACAGATCTATAGTATCTCTCGTCTGTTTAATATTTTCTTTATAGCTCTCTATAAAGAAAGATTCTTTTGATATAATGATATTACAAATCCCCAAATATAAAACTATATTTAAAACTATTCTCATTGAAGCTGTTTAAACTTTTTCTTATAATAAAATAAAAGTTCCCGAAAATTAGTAATTTTGTGTTTGAAAAAAAAAGAACACCAAAATTCAGGAACTTTAGGCAAAGATACAATAAATAAATGGATTATTCCCTTTTTAAGTGTAAAAAAGAAGGTTTAGCTTTAATAATGGAGAGCAACCAGATGTTTATTTTCTTGATATAACTTAGATTGGAATGCTCCTATTAGGGTTTATCTCCAAGTTCCTCAAAAAAGTTTAAACACGTTTTTAGATTGATTCATGAACTGATTTCTTAATATCTGCAAAGATAAAAATTAAATAAAATCAAATCCGTTCTATTTAAAAACCTTTGCAACTAACTATATATCAAATATTTAAAAAAACATTTTATATTTTTAATGGGACACTAGTGATCAAGGATATTAATTTCGGGAATTAACTATCTTAAAATCAATGTTTATCAATTTTTGTCATGTAGTTAGTCATTTTTGTTTATCTTTCACAGGTTTATACCAGCGAATAGGCACATCTTTATATTCATCTCTACTGGTTCTTTCCATCCGCTGCTCTCTTGTTTTTGTGGTATACCATATATCAACTCCATCATTGTGATAAAAATACTGTTTTTTTTCTAAATAATACAGTCCTTTATGGTTCTTTGTAAATACCAATACGTGACCAAGTGGTTTAGGTTGACCATACGTAAGGATAATATAGATATGTCTTTTATTAAATGTTACAGTTGCGCTAATATATCCTATACTCCATGATGTACAGTCATTTATAATTTGTACATCTTTTGCCAACCACGGGTTCTCTTTCTTAGGAAAATGCACCAGAATATCGTAATCATCCCCCTTAGCCTCTTTAAGAGAAATCTTAAAACGAATGGTCTTATGCAGTTTTTTTGAGGTTATTGAAAAATCTTTATCCCTAAACAACTCAGGTTGATGTTTTGCCAAATAGCGAAAAGAACCATCATCTTTCTCTTGAGCGTGAACACTGATAGAATATATCAAAGAAAAAAAACTAAATAGTAGGACATTTATTTTTGTCATAATTAATTGCTTTTTTTATTGAATCAAAATGTTTTTTTCTATTTTCATACCCTTTCTCAGTGCCTTTAACTCTTTTTGTTATTAGTTTAATTTTACTATCTTCAGAAAGACTTTCATCATTTGAATTTAAATTATAGAAGCTGTTTAAACTTTTTCTTATAATAAAAGTTCCCGAAAATTAGTAATTTTGTGTTTGAGAAAAAAAGAACACCAAAATTCAGGAACTTTGGGCAAAGATACAATAAATAATTGGATTATTCTCTTTTTAAGTGTAGAAAAAAGAAGGTTTAGCTTTAATAAAGGAAAGCAACCAGATGTTTATTTTGATGAAGAATTGTACAAAAATAGGTTTAAGATTGAACAAGCAAATGGTTGGCTTGACGGATATAAAGGTTTGATAATGAGATATGAGTATCTTGATGTAACTTGAATTGGAATGCTCCTATTAGGGTTTATCTCCAAGTTCCTCAAAAAAGTTTAAACACGTTTTTTGTTATAAATGGCTTATACCTTCTTAAATGCTGTAAAATAAACCAAGCACAGAAACCTGAACTATTTAATACCATACTCTTTTTGTTTTGCTTCAAATAAAGAATCTATATTGTTAAAATCTCTGAATATATGTTCTGTATAAAGTTCTTCACCTTTCATAGTATAATCGAAATCGTAACGATAAAAACCTGTACCATCTTCTCTACAATACACAGCAAACCTAATAATTTTATTTTGTATATGGTTTCTCAAATCTTGAATGGTATCCAAGGTCATATGCCAAGGTACAATTTTGTAAGGTTTTCCTTCTTCAAAATCACAAGTTAAATATTTATCTGCTTTATAAAAATGAAAGGTTCTATCTTCTTTTCTTATAGAGTCAGCTGAAAATTTACTATAAATAAATTTTTCAACTTCTATTTTTAAAGCTAATGTATCATCAGGAGGATTGTTAATAATATATGAAATTTCCTTTCCTTTAATTTTACAAAAAGTCGTTGGCTTACTTGGGTCATAACTATCACAAGATAAAAATCCAAACGCTAAAATCATTAATATCAATACTCTCATATCTTAAATTTTAAGATTTGTTCTTTTTCCATTATTGTAATGAAAGGTTTATAACCTCGTAAATGTTGTAAAATAAACCAAGCACAAAAGCCTCGTGCCATATCACTTGCTAATGCTGCTACTTTCCAATTTTTTTTAATAATTTTACTCGCACTACCATAGCTTTCTATATCAGCTACATCCAACCCAAAATGGTCAATGATTCGGAACACAAGTGTCCCCCCCCGCTGGCGCAAGCTTGCAGCTTGTGCCAAATTCAAAATTCACAATTCTCTCCCCGTCCTACAAGTCCCATAATCACCCGTGTGGCTCACACCCCCTGCTGGCGCAAGCTTGCAGCTTGTGCCCAATTCACAATTCACAATTCTCTCTCTCCTACTTGTCCCATTTGTCCCACCCGTCCCACAATTCATAATTCAGAAGCCGGTGCAAAGGTAATTTTTTTTGGTTATATTGTCAAGATATTGTACCTTTGCATTTAGAAGTTACTCAGAAAATAGGTACAATCAAATAAAATAAATCATTATCTTATCTTCTTGTAATTCCTGTATCTTCTTTATTTAAAACTGATTATAAAAGTAGTTTCAATTTTTTCCAAAAATCACTAACCTTCTGTGCTTTCCAAAGGAATATCAGTGAGTTCTTCCTCATCAGGAAGTGGTGCATAGTGGCGATGCAGGTTCTCCCCACTGCTGATAATATCTTCCCAATCCCGCCCTAAAGTATCGGATAAAAATCATTCGCTCTACATTAGGATCACGCTTGATAAGTATTTATATATTGAAGGACTACTCATCAACTATTTTTTATTTAGAAATTCTTTTATCTGCTCTTCAGTACGATTATATTTCTTTTTATAGCTATATATTTCAATCTTTTTTAGAGAATTATTATAAAAAATAGGGTTTAAGTCTCCGTTTTTTATATCATCATAAATATAAAGGTTTTCTAAACTATTAAAATCTTTTATAAATTCTAAATTATCAACCTTATCAATAAATAAATTTTTAATATTACTTTCTTTTAAAGACTCCAGGTAAATGTTCTTACTCCTAAGAATTGTTAAAGAGCTAATTTTATCGCATTGATTAATAGCATTGATGTCTTTCAACTTTGGCAGATAGTCAAGTTTGAGATGCTCCAAATTAGGTAAATATTGCAATCCCTCTATAGTTGGAAGTGAACCGTGTGTCAGTTCTAAATTTTTTAATGTATTTATTTCTGATAAAAAAACACAATCGGTATGGTTTAAATGCCATAAATGCAAGGTTTCAAGATCGTTTAGATTTTGAAACCTTGCATTTCCTTCTAAATGATTTTTAGAAAAATGAGTGTATAGATATGTTATAGATGTTAATTGAGTATGATCTAAAGGTATGCTATCATACCCCGCATACGAAAGACGCTTTAAATGCTTAAGAATATAAATTCCATCAATATTAGAGTTTTTTCCTATGCGTACAGAGAAGTTAAGGGTTTCAATATCAGGATATAGAGACAAAGCTGATAAATCAATATCAGGAATTTCAAATCCTTCTTGCCTAAGAGTAATAGATTTTATTCTCTTATTTTTTGCATAAGCAACTCCCTCTAACAATAAGTTATAAGGGACATTAAGACTATTTGTAAAATCTAATTCAAAATTCATAAAATTTAATGATGTTTCTTCTTTATATCTTTATCTAACTCTTCTCTTAATTCTTTAGCTAATCTATCAGCTTCTAATCTTTTATCTTTTGTTAAATTCTTGTATGCGGTGCTACCTGTGACAATAGAATTTTCTAATCTATCCTTTGGTATATAAGCTTTATTTTTTCCACTTTTAGCATAAGCTCCTTCATTTTCCAATGCTTTATACTCAACAGCTTTTCCTAACTCATTATCTCCATTTGTACTCATATGTGCCTTGCCCACTACAGTTCTTTTTTGCTTTTTTCCATCTATTTCAACTTCTTTATTTGTTCTCTCCTCAATAGATTCATTCATACGACCAATTTCACCTTTTCCAACATAAATCTTACCGTCACTAAGTTTTATCATATACGCCCCTCCTGTACCTGCAAGTCCAAAAACATCCACCTCAGTATTACAATCAAAAGTATACCCATAGAAATTAGGATTATTCCCCGCCAACCTTATCGGGTCTTGGCTAATATACGTACCTGAATCAGGTGAGTAATACCTAAACCTATTATAAGCTAACCCAATCTCCTCATCATAATACTGTCCTTGGTATAAGAAAGGAATAAACGAGCTATCACCAGCAATAGCATTTCCATAAAGATCTAATTCTCGCGCCCATACCTTTTCCCCTCTTCATCATACGCCTCATACGGCGTTCCTGCATACTGTACAATTGATCTTACTGAAGGTACAAAATTTTAAATTTGTGAAAAGAATTACAAAACTTGGTTTCTTATAATCACCAAGGTCTACTTTTTATAACTTCACAAATTCCTGTTTCTATATTAATATAATAGTTGATACCTGACCAATTATAGGCTATTATCCAATTACCATCATATACCTTAATATTAGTAAAGGGAGAATCTATAAGTGGGTTTATATCTTCAACTTGCCAAATTAAATTTCCTTTAATATCTTCTCCTGTTATATTTCTATTACATGTATATCCCGCAGGAACCTTATATAATTTAACAATAATACCATTACACTTTAAAAGTATCTGTACTTCAAGATTACTAATATCTATTTTTTGTTTTTCCATTCAGATTAATGCTCTTTTTTTAAAGGTTTTGTATTTTTGAAACACTCATCAGGGATACGCTCTAATAATTGGAATTGTTTTGCATTTTTGTCTATTCCTCCAAAACTTAAAAGAGGATTGATTTTTCCTGATCTGATTCTGGTTCCTTCAGGTACAACTACTGTTGTTTTATGAGTAGGCACTTCAGGGAGACTAAATTTTTCTTTAATCTCTTCAGGAGATAATCCTCTTATTGCAGATTCATGCATCATCCATTGTCCACCCCCTGCTGGCGCGAGCTTGTAGCTCGTGCCTACTATAATAAGAGCGTGTCGCTCATTCCTTATCAATTACTTCCCCTGCTGGAGGCTGTCCAAAAAGTCTTTAAAAGAACTACTGCGGCATACCCCTCTTTTGAAGGAAGTCCGCAAGCTGGCGCAGCTGAGTATGTGTTAAGAGGGGATGTTTATTCACATTGTAGGGGCGATTGGCAAATCGCCCTCACAAAACAAAACCTTTCAAACAACCTCTTTTATTTTTTTCAAAAATCACTAACCTTCTGTGCTTTCTAAAGGAATATCAGTGAGTTCTTCCTCATCAGGAAGTGGTGCATAGTGGCGATGCAGGTTCTCCCCACTGCTGATAACCGCTTCCCAATCCCGCCCTAAAGTATCGGATAAAAATTCATATAAAATAGGACGTTTTTAATAAAATTTAAAAAGGATATTTTATAAGTTCGTAAGAGTTCAAAGTTATTTCCTCTACTTTATTATCTAATTGTTCCTTTTCATATGGATTTTCAAAGAAAAAACAGACACTCTTATATTCAGGAATAATAAAAAAATTTTCATCATTATCATATATAATATTGGGGTATTTTTTCAATAATTCTCCAAGTGTACTTCCTATTCCTATACCTTTAAATTTACCTAAATAATTATTTAAAACAGATATTTGTGCAATTTTATTTTTAAATAAATTGATATTTACAATAAGATTTTCATCAAATGAAAACCTTAAGAAAAAATTATTAGATAACTCTATATCTAAAATACCATTCTTATAGCCATATTTCCATACATCTTGAAGGCTTTCTAATGGTTGTTCCAAACATATATTTCCTATATAATTTGGATTTATTTCTTGACAAAAAAAATCTCTTGACATAACTCTTAATGATTGTGTTCTAACTCCTGCCAAATATATGTAGTTTTACCTTTTTCATCTATTCCATTTTCTATAAAATGTCCTCTATTACCATTATAATCATAGAAAAGACAATTGTCTCCTTGATATTTATAATCTGTTGGATCTATAACTTTTATTGTTCCTTTTGAACTAGTTGATATTTTATAATATGGTCCCTCAGTATGTCTACCACCTCCTGGATGTACCTGAATTTGAGAAATTTGGGACTTCCCATTAATCGAAACTTTATCTGCTTTTTTTGAACCTTTAGTCGTTTTGTTGGTAGAAGCATTAATTCCTTCTGTCTTATTTATTTCATCCTCTAACTCTTTTGCACTTTTTCCCCACACTGAAGCAGGATTAGCTAAAATATCATCAAGAATATTTAACCCCAAAACATCCACCTCAGTATTACAATCAAAGGTATACCCATAGAAATTGGGATTATTCCCTGCCAGCCTTATCGGGTCTTGACTAATATATGTACCGCTCTCAGGCGAGTAATACCTAAACCTATTATAAGCTAACCCTATTTCCTCATCATAATACTGTCCTTGGTATAAGAAAGGAATAAACGAGCTATCACCAGCAATAGCATTCCCGTAAAGGTCTAATTCTCGTGCCCACACCTTTTCCCATTTTCATCATACGCCCCTTATTGATAAAAAACTCACTTTTAGAATAAAATTCTTTTAAAACTACCTAATTCTGTTTTAAATTCATCTAAAATACCATTACTATTATCTACTTTTCCTTTATAATTTAAATATAAACTCATTGAAGCTCCATATACAGTATTCAAAAAAATATTGAGAGGGACTTCTATTTTCTTATCTAAAATAATCATATTTTCATAAATTTCTAAATGAAATTCAAAAGAAGAATCTAACGCTGTAAACGTAATATTCTTTTGATTTTTAGAAATGCTATCTCTCAGACTATACAGAAAATTAGTCAGTGTAGGGAAAAGCATAAAATTTTGATAGGGGGCTTTGTCCCTTTTGCTTGTTATAATAAATTCCGATTGCTGAATAGTTATATCTCCTAATTCAAATTCAGAAATTTTTTCATCGTATGTTGATGCAATATCAAATTTAATAGTCATATAATATTTTTAGTGATTTCCATTTCCTCTAGCAGGGAATATTGTAATTATTTTCTTTTCAATGGTGTCAACATAAACTCTGACAAACTCTTTCTTATTTCCTTTTATTTTGATTTTCATTTCAAAAGATTGCATTTTCTTAGTTATATCCTTAGTTATTCTTTTACCTTTTTTTACAATTTTATTTGCAGCTTTTTCCAAATGATCTCTTGTTGTACCTCTCGTAAATAAATCACCTTCACCTCTAGAGTGCCCTCCACTGACATGTCTTAGATCAATATGCACCCACCCTCCGTTCGAATCCCCTTGTTGAATTACATATTTAAATGTTCTATCTCCAATCGTTAACCCCCAAACATCCACCTCAGTATTACAATCAAAGGTATACCCATAGAAATTAGGATTATTCCCTGCTAATCCAATCGGGTCTTGGCTAATATAAGTACCGCTTTCAGGTGAGTAATACCTAAACCTATTATAAGCTAACCCAATCTCCTCATCATAATACTGTCCTTGGTATAAGAAAGGAATAAACGAGCTATCACCAGCAATAGCATTCCCATAAAGGTCTAATTCTCGTGCCCACACCTTTTCCCCTCTTCATTATACGCCTCATACGGCGTTCCTAAGTGGTCTGTGAGGATAGAATACGATTTATCCCCTACAGTTTAGCCGCAGGCACAAAAGACTCATATACTGCCACTGTATGCCCATGCAACACTATATCAAACACAAAAGTTGCCAACTCTGAATTTGTTTTTTTTATTGTAGATGAAACGTTTTGTTTTAATAGTCATTTGCTATCAAACTTCTATTATATACTCAATATCCCTTATCGGAAACATATATCTATTCCAAAAGCTAAAATTATTATTTGTACAAGTATTAATTTCATTTTTAAACAATAAATATTCTTCCATATAATAATTTTCTATAGCAATTGCCTTTTTTTCCAACTCTAGTTTTGTCTCAATCTTAACATCTATAGCAATACATTCTTCTAAAGAACTATTGTAATCCATAGGAAAGTTTTTCATACATTGAGATATTTTATAAATAATTAGATCTTTTCTAAGATTTATATTTCCATTTTCATCACTTTTTAGCCTAATATAATAATTATTTTTAGAAGAAGCTATAAGAATAAAAAAAACTATTAAATTAGGTTGTACTTGATGCTCTTTGTTTATAAATATAAAATTTATCTTATCTGGTAGTACTCTATCCATTCTTATTATCCTCCTTTTAATATTGTTATTTTAGATACATCAACAGGTATTGCATTTTCTGTTGTACTTTCAACTCCTCCTCCTATTCCCCAATCAGGATTATCTTTTGGATCAACTCTTGTAAATCCCTTATTATCTGGAATATTATCAGGATCTATTTCTACTCTATACTTGGGTTTGTTAGGCAATTGATTATGTGTTTTTGCTCATCCTGCTGTTATATATTTCCTATTTGTATAGTATACTTTTTTTAAGTTACCCTCAATATCAGTATTAGGAATTTTTCCACTTTTTATTATTGCCTGATATTCTCCTTCTCCAACATATCTATAAAATTTTTTCTTTTTCTTGCTACAATCCAATCCCCAAACATCCACCTCAGTATTACAATCAAAAGTATACCCATAGAAATTAGGATTATTCCCTGCCAACCTTATCGGGTCTTGGCTAATATACGTACCGCTTTCAGGTGAGTAATAACGGAAACGATTGTAATACAACCCTGTTTCAACATCCTCATACTGCCCTTGGTAGCGGAATGGTATAAATCCTTTCTCACCCTCAAGGGTATGTATATTGCCATAGAGGTCATACTCAGCACTCCACACCTTTTCTCCATTTTCATCATACGCCTCATACGGCGTTCCTAAGTGGTCTGTGAGGATGCTATACGATTTATCCCCTACAAGTTTAGCCGCAGGCACAAAGGAGTTCTCATCAAACACCCAAGTGATAAGGTTATCAGTTACAGGCTCTTCCTTGTCGTAAACCAACAAGTTGTCCTTATCTCTACTGAGATTAGGTCGCTCGCTTAGGTCATAGATGATATATTATTTTAGCAAAAAGCAATGTCAGCTGTACCTATCTCTACAATGTTATAATTACCATCTTCTACTTTAATTTTAATGCCGCAACCATGTTCAATATCAAACTCTGTCCTAAATCCTAATCCGAATAATTCACATTCATTTTGTTCAAACAGAATGAAAATTTTTAATAGTTTTATCTCATCATATTCTATATTTATATGATAAATATTTTCACCCCATTCCTTAACAGCATCCATACATTTATTGTACCATTTTGAAAAGTTATCTATAAAATCAGCTATTTTTTTGCAATAACTATCACTTAATTTCTCTTCTGAAGCGTCCAAATCATCAGATAAGATTAGTCTAATTTTCTTATTT
This sequence comes from Capnocytophaga bilenii, assembly GCF_017565765.1. Classification (GTDB taxonomy): domain Bacteria; phylum Bacteroidota; class Bacteroidia; order Flavobacteriales; family Flavobacteriaceae; genus Capnocytophaga; species Capnocytophaga bilenii. Next base: position 371,700 of record NZ_JAGDYP010000001.1, on the reverse strand, counting down.
ATTTTCCTAATAAAAATTTCTTTTGAAAGATCTTTATCAAACTTAATTTTTGTCTCTCTCATTTTTCTAATGGTATTTTTCATTCAATTCTTTTGCTTTATCTTTAGCAGCTTTAGTATCATATTCAACTCCAATTTCAAATTGTTTAACAGCTCCTTCATGAGGTAATTTTGCTTTGTGTTCTGAGGTATAAACTAATTGCATTATACATGAATTTGTTTTTTCATCATATGCTACATGATGCCATACGACCACTGCTCGGTTTTAATCCGTACTTATTTTAAATGTAAAATTACAATTAATATTTCAATTTGCAAACATACGACTCCTCAGTAGCTTCCTCAAAAAGCTGCCCAAAACTCTTGTGAGAATGGTGATTAGCTACCTTCTCCACTCCTTTATTGAACGCCTTATTAGGATCCTTACCAAATAACCAACCTAATATACCTGTAGACATATTCTAACGGGTGTTATCTCTTATTTTAAAATTCAAATTTTGTGAGTAACTCCATTTTCTTTTGGGGTAACTCGCTACAAAAATAGTTATTATTCTTAAATCTTCGAAATATTTTTGATATATTTTTTCAAAAATCACTAACCTTCTGTGCTTTCCAAAGGAATATCAGTGAGTTCTTTCTCATCAGGAAGCGGCGCATAGTGGCGATGCAGGTTCTCCCCACTGCTGATAATATCTTCCCAATCCCGCCCTAAAGTATCGGATAAAAATCATTCGCTCTACATTAGGATCACGCTTGATAAGTATTTATATATTGAAGGACTACTCATCAACTATTTTTTATTTAGAAATTCTTTTATCTGCTCTTCAGTACGATTATATTTCTTTTTATAGCTATATATTTCAATCTTTTTTAGAGAATTATTATAAAAAATAGGGTTTAAGTCTCCGTTTTTTATATCATCATAAATATAAAGGTTTTCTAAACTATTAAAATCTTTTATAAATTCTAAATTATCAACCTTATCAATAAATAAATTTTTAATATTACTTTCTTTTAAAGACTCCAGGTAAATGTTCTTACTCCTAAGAATTGTTAAAGAGCTAATTTTATCGCATTGATTAATAGCATTGATGTCTTTCAACTTTGGCAGATAGTCAAGTTTGAGATGCTCCAAATTAGGTAAATATTGCAATCCCTCTATAGTTGGAAGTGAACCGTGTGTCAGTTCTAAATTTTTTAATGTATTTATTTCTGATAAAAAAACACAATCGGTATGGTTTAAATGCCATAAATGCAAGGTTTCAAGATTGTTTAGATTTTGAAACCTTGCATTTCCTTCTAAATGATTTTTAGAAAAATGAGTGTATAGATATGTTATAGATGTTAATTGAGTATGATCTAAAGGTATGCTATCATACCCCGCATACGAAAGACGCTTTAAATGCTTAAGAATATAAATTCCATCAATATTAGAGTTTTTTCCTATGCGTACAGAGAAGTTAAGGGTTTCAATATCAGGATATAGAGACAAAGCTGATAAATCAATATCAGGAATTTCAAATCCTTCTTGCCTAAGAGTAATAGATTTTATTCTCTTATTTTTTGCATAAGCAACTCCCTCTAACAATAAGTTATAAGGGACATTAAGACTATTTGTAAAATCTAATTCAAAATTCATAAAATTTAATGATGTTTCTTCTTTATATCTTTATCTAACTCTTCTCTTAATTCTTTAGCTAATCTATCAGCTTCTAATCTTTTATCTTTTGTTAAATTCTTGTATGCGGTGCTACCTGTGACAATAGAATTTTCTAATCTATCCTTTGGTATATAAGCTTTATTTTTTCCACTTTTAGCATAAGCTCCTTCATTTTCCAATGCTTTATACTCAACAGCTTTTCCTAACTCATTATCTCCATTTGTACTCATATGTGCCTTGCCCACTACAGTTCTTTTTTGCTTTTTTCCATCTATTTCAACTTCTTTATTTGTTCTCTCCTCAATAGATTCATTCATACGACCAATTTCACCTTTTCCAACATAAATCTTACCGTCACTAAGTTTTATCATATATGCCCCTCCTGTACCTGCAAGTCCAAAAACATCCACCTCAGTATTACTATCAAAAGTATACCCATAGAAATTAGGATTATTCCCAGCTAGCCCTATCGGATCTTGGCTAATATAAGTACCGCTTTCAGGTGAGTAATAACGGAAACGGTTATAAGCTAACCCAATCTCCTCATCATAATACTGTCCTTGATATAAGAAAGGAATAAACGAACTATCACCTTACCATTGGCATCTCTTTCAAGGCGATAACGCTCGCCTGCTTCATTGTAGGTAATTTCTCTCTTTTTTCAAGTTCTTAATTATTAATATGTATAGTTATCTGCCTTTTAAATGTTCTATTGGTAGAATCTCATCAAATGGTATTTTATTTGTAATAGCATCATTTTTTACTTTTTGAATAAAATCTTTGTTAATTTTGTTTGTTTCAATTCTTTGGATTATAGATAACTGTCTATTAATTTCATCTTTGATAAACATATTGTTATCTAAAATATATTCTATTTCGTCTGTTATTATTTTTATATTGTTTGATTTAATTAGAATTATTTGTTGAATTATATCATAAACATAATAAAAAGTAGTAAAAGATTTATTCTTTCTATTAATTACACAATTATAAGTAGTATCTAAGCAGATAATCATATTTAGAGCAATAACATTATCTTGTTCAGTCAGAAATAAACTCTCTAAATTTTCTAATTTATTTTCTATTGATAAGTCTCTCACATTATTATATAGGAAGTTCCATAAATAGTTTTTCATTCTGAATAAAATGTTAATAGTTTCTAACCTAAAGAAGCTTTTATTAAACAAAGAGAACATTCTCTCTGTGTTCCAAAGAGAATATAAAGTATATTCATTATAAGACATTTCATCAATTTTCTCTTTTTTTATATCTTCAAATACCATAGAGGATAATTTTAATGATTATGTTTCTCAACTTTTATATCTTTATCTTCCAATTGCCCCAAACAATTATGTTCCCCCGCTGGCGCAAGCGTGTCGCTCGTGCCCAATTCAAAATTCAGAATTCAAAATTCATAATTCCCCTCGCCCCCGCTGGTGCGAGCTTGCAGCTCGTACCCCAATACGCCAATTCCACCCCAAAGTGATTAAAAAAACTTTTTTTTTCGCACTACTCTTTTAAAAGGTAGAAGTATGAAACTACTTTCTTTGTTTTTGCATACCTTTAGCCTTTACTTTTAAGACTTATACTATAAATTTATTTCAGGACAAGATAAGCTAGCTTTGGCTCACACTCCCCCCGTTCCACAAGTCTCACAAGTCCCAAAAGTCTCACAATTCAAAATTCAAAATTCAAAATTCAAAATTCCCCACCCGTCTCACCCGTCTTACAAGTCCTACAAGTCTCACAAGTCCCACCCGTCTCACAAATTCAAAATTCAAAATTCAAAATTCAGAATTCAGAATTCAGAATTGAAAATTGAGTTTTTATAACAAAAAAAAGCACCCAAAAAGGGTGCTTTTCTATTAAAGGGTGGAATATGGGGCTCGAACCCACGACCTTCGGAACCACAATCCGACGCTCTAACCAACTGAGCTAAAACCACCATTTCTATCATTTCGGGTGCAAAAGTATAGATAAATTTTAAAACCACCAAATTTTTTACCAATTATTTTTTATAATTATTTGTAAATCACTGATAGTCATTATAGTTCTCCACCAATTCAAAATTTTCCCCATTCCTCTTTGCCCCACACGCTTGAGGTTGTCCGAAAAGTCTTTAATAGTACTACTTCGGCATCCCCCCTTTTGAAGGAAGTCCGCGAGCTGGCGCAGCGGAGTATGTGTTAAGGGGGGATGTTAATAATCAATTAGTTACAAAAGTATTTTATTTATTAATAAGCTTGTTTTAAGCTAAAACAAAACTTTTCGGACAGCCTCAAAGTTTTTCTGGAACATTCCCCCCCAAGTCTTACAAGTCCCACCACCCTCCACCAATTCAAAATTCAGAATTCAAAATTCAAAATTCTCCCCCCAATTCAAAATTCAAAATTCATAATTAAACATTATTTCATATCTTTGCCCCATAATTTTAAAACATTACAAAATGTCGGCAATTAAAAAAGAAGTAAAACGCGTAACCACCAAGTCGGTGATTGAGATGAAAGCCAAAGGCGAAAAGATAGCGATGCTCACAGCCTACGACTATACTTTTGCTAAACTACTCGATAGTGCAGGTATCGAAATCCTCCTTGTTGGCGACTCTGCCAGCAATGTAATGGCAGGGCACGACACCACCCTTCCTATCACTTTAGATCAGATGATTTACCACGCAGCTTCAGTAGTACGTGGTGCTGAGCGCGCCCTTATTGTGGTCGATTTACCTTTCGGTACATATCAGTCAAATCCACAAGAAGCACTACATTCAGCTGTGCGTATTATGAAAGAAACAGGAGCCCACGCCATTAAGCTCGAAGGAGGTAAAGAAGAAGCCGAAGGGATACAACGCATCATCAGTGCAGGTATTCCTGTAATGGGACACTTAGGGCTTACACCTCAGTCCATCCATCAATTCGGCTCTTTCGGCTTGCGCGCCAAAGAAGAAGCCGAAGCCAAAAAACTAAAAGAAGACGCACTCTTGTTAGAGCAATTAGGCTGTTTTGCCATTGTACTCGAAAAAATACCCGCAGCTTTAGCTGCCGAAGTAGCACAAAGCGTCCGAATCCCTACTATAGGTATCGGTGCAGGTAATGGCGTAGACGGTCAAGTGCTCGTAATGCAAGATGTATTAGGTATGAGCAACGAGTTTCACCCCAAGTTCTTGCGTAAATATGCCAATTTGCACGAAACTATCACTCAAGCAGTTGCCAACTACATTCAAGATGTAAAATCTTTAGATTTTCCTAACGAAAAAGAACAATATTAATAACAAATGTTCCGACATCAAGGTAAGAAACGAACCGCTAAACACAACCTACAAATAGCCGTAGTGCTCTCATTCGTAGCAGGAATGGTGAACGTTACAGGCTTCTTGTTTATGGGCAAACTTACCACCAACGTTACAGGGCATTTCGCCTATTTCGTGTATGATTTATCGGTAGCCGAGTTTTGGAAAGGTTTAATATACTTCCTGTATCTATTTGCCTTCCTGCTCGGCTCTTTTTCTTCAGGACTGCTTATCGAAATTGCCAATTATTATCAAAAGCACAACCGCTATTTAGCCCCCACCTTGTTAGAATGTATTGCGCTGCTTAGCGTATGGGCAGCCAATACCTTTTTTATCGGAATGCTCCCTTTAGATATTACAGCTTGCATACTCCTCTTTGCTATGGGCTTGCAAAATGCATTTGTTACCAAAATTTCCAATTCAGTAGTCCGCACCACTCACCTCACAGGCTTATTTACCGATTTAGGTATCGAGCTTTCCCAATTGCTCTACGTCAAGCGCAACCATTACGAAACCCAAAAACCACAATTAAAGAACAGCGTGCGCCTGCGCCTTTTCATCATTACCTTCTTCTTTCTCGGAGGTTTAGTCGCAGGCTATTGCTATGCAGCACAGCAATTAGAGTTAAACACCCTACTTATTGCCGTGCTTATACTACTCGTAGGACTTTTCTATGATGCTTTCCGATTTTTTTATATCCGCAACAAACGACACTATGAAAATCACCACCCACGCCGAAAACATAAGCGTACTATACGAAGACAATCACCTCATAGCTATTAGCAAGCGCGTAGGCGACATTGTGCAAGGCGACAAAACAGGCGATACCCCACTGAGCGACATCCTCAAGGCTTACCTCAAAGATAAGTACAACAAGCCTAATGAAGCCTTTTTAGGAGTTGTACATCGTTTAGATCGTCCCACTACAGGCATAGTTCTATTTGCCAAAACCTCTAAGGCACTCGCTCGTCTCAACGCAATGTTTGCCAATAAAGAAGAAGTACAAAAAACCTATTGGGCATTAGTAGATGCGCCACCCCCTCAGGCAGAAGGCACACTTACACATTGGCTTGTACGCAACGAGAAGCAAAACAAGTCAGTAGCCCATAATAAAGAAGTGCAGCACAGCAAAAAAGCCGTACTGCACTATACTGTACTCAAAACACTCCAGCATTATTATTTGTTAGAAATCAAACTCGTTACAGGGCGTCATCATCAAATCAGAGCACAATTCGCCGCTGTAGGCTGTCATATCAAAGGCGACTTAAAGTACGGAGCTAAACGCTCCAATCCCGATGGCGGTATCAGCTTGCACGCCTATCAGTTAGCCTTTGTCCATCCCGTCAAAAAAGAACTGATAACCCTCACCAATCCCCCCCATTGGAAAGAACTAACCTAAAATTGCCTATGCGGCTCGCACCGCACTATCTGTACATCGCCTCAATCTCGCGGCTGTAATTCGCATAAATCACTTTGCGTTTCAGCTTCAAGGTTGGGGTAATTTCATCACGTTCAATAGTAAAAGCCGTAGGGAGCAATGTAAATTTCTTAATTTGTTCGTAATCAGGCAAATCACTTTGGAATTTCTGCAATTGCTTGCTAATATATTCTATCACCTGACTCTGTTTTAGCAAATCAGCCGTATTTTTATATTTAATATTTAGTTCCTTCATTACCTGCGACAGCGCCTCAAAGTTAGGAACAATAAGAGCCGAAACAAAACGCTTCCCATCAGCAATCACAGCTATTTGTTCTATAAGTGTATATTTGCCCACCTTGCCCTCAATATGCTGCGGAGCAATATATTTCCCGTTAGAAGTCTTCATTAGTTCCTTGATGCGTTCCGTAATAAAAACATTGTTATTACCGTCCAAATTACCCGCATCACCCGTGCGAAGGTAGCCATCTTCGGTAAATACTTTAGCAGTCTCTTCAGGATTTTTGTAATATCCCTTCATCACCATACCACCTTTCACCAATATTTCATTCTCTTCACCTATACGTATTTGTACGTTAGGCATCACTTCCCCTACCGACTGCAAGTCAAATTTATCATCACCCCAGCACGAAATCGTAGCTGTAGTTTCAGTCATTCCATAACCCAATTTCACATTTATCCCTATCGATTGGAAAAACCTACCAATGCTCGGTTCCAAATTAGCACCCCCACAAGGCATAAATTTTATCCTACCGCCCAAAGCCTCTTTTAGCTTCTTATAAACCAATTTGTCAAACAAATTATACGTTTGTTGAAGCCAGAAAGACGGCTTCTCGTTCGCCTCCTTTAGGGCGATCATTCGTTTACCCGTTTTTACAGCAGCTTTAAAGAGAACACGCTTTACAAACGAAGAAGCATCAGCGCGATCGTGCACTGTAGCAAAAATCTTTTCGTAAAAACGCGGTACAGCACACATCAGCGTAGGGCGCACTTCAGCAAGAGCCTCACGCACCTTGTTAGTATCACTCAAATAATATACAGATACACATTTGTATAAGCAGAAGCAAGTCCAAGCACGTTCAAAAACATGCGATAAAGGCAAAAAGCACAACGAACTATCACTGTCATCCACAGCCAAACGCTCACTATGCCCCACCATTTGGAACGCTAAATTTTCGTATGTAAGCATCACCCCCTTAGGCTGTCCCGTAGTCCCCGAAGTATAAATAATAGTAAATAAGTCGTCTAAGTTCCTTTCAGCCAATCGCTTTTCCAGCACAGCATTTTGCTTATCAGTAGCCCCCAAAGCCAAAAAGTCAGCCCAATGGATAGAATATTTAGCTTCTTTCAAGGCTACTTTTTCATTGAAAACCACAATTTTTTGCAGCGAAGCACATCGTTCAGCCACCTCCAAAGCCTTGTTATACTGCAATTCATCACTCACAAAAAGAACTTTTATTTCAGCGTGATTCATCACGTAAAGAGCCTGTTCAGCCGTATTAGTCGTATAAATAGGCACCGAAATAGCACGTATTTGCAAGCAAGCAAGGTCAGTAAGTGTCCATTGCGGCATATTTTGCGATAAGATACCCACTGTATCCTGTGCCAAAATCCCCATACCCAATAAAGCCCTCGATAAACGCGTAGTAATATCACCCACAGCCTCCCACGAAATCCCCTCCCATCGGTTAGAATCTTCGTTTTTAGCCATCAAAATTTCCCGTTTTGGATATTTTGCAATATTCTCTCGGAATAACGAAACGTAATGATAAGGTATTAAATCCATATAAGTAACTGATAGTTAGTTGTTTTACATTAGGCAAAAAAAACTGCCACTTATTCTTTGAGGGCAAAGATACAAAATAAACTTCAATTGCCAATATTTAAAATTAGTTTTTAGCCAATTGCCAATTCCACCCCCAATTCAAAATTCAAAATTCAAAATTCAAAATTCAAAATTCAAAATTCAAAATTCAAAATTCAAAATTCAAAATTCAAAATTCAAAATTCAAAATTCTTCCCCCCCCCCGAACCTTCAGCGAAGGATGAGCGAAGGATGAGCGAAAGATAAAAGGCACAGCCAAGTATGTAACTTTACAACTCTGTTCCACAGTGGAACAACTATTTGCGCAACAAACAAAATCGCCGCAACTTTGCACCGTCAAACAAAGGAAATGAGTTTTGAAACCTTTGAAGGCAACAGATTTCAGATAAGCGCGCATCTAAAAACATTGCCACAAAGTCCAAAAACCAATTCCTACAAAATTAAAATAAAAATGGCACAAAGTTTTAACATTCTTACCCAAGACCTCCGTGGCGAGGTAGGTAAAACCATCGTATTCCGCCAACGTGGCGATAAAACATTCGTAGCACGCTATCCGCGTCCTCGAAACCCCCAACTCAAAGCTACCCAAAAACAACTCAAGCAGCGTAGCAAGTTCCAAGAAGCCGTGCTATATGCCAAAACAGCGATTGCCAATCCTACACAAAAAGCAATCTATCAGGCACACCACAAGGTAAAAAGAAAGCTAATGACAGCCTTCAATGTCGCCATCGCCGATTATCTAAATCCCCCAGTGGTACATCGTATAGATACCAGCAACTATCACGGCAACATAGGCGATAAGATCTACTTTATCATCTTAGACAATTTTTCAGTCCAAGCCGTAAAAGTAGCCCTACACCAAAGCGGAGGCACACTTATCGAGCAAGGCGAAGCCGTAAAAGAAGGGATGTTATATATCTATACAGCTACAGCCGCCCAAAGCAGCATCACAGGTAGCACACTTACTGTTATAGTTACAGACTTGCCCAAGAATGTAACCGAAAAAAAGCAGACATTATAGCATACTAAAAAGTACGCTTTCGCACCCACTTTGGCAAACTTTCAAAGTTTGCCAAAGTTTTTTGCATTTCCCCCCGCTGGCGCAAGCTTGCAGCTTGTGCCTAATTCAAAATTCATAATTCAAAATTCTGAATTAATTTTGTTAATTAAGAATTATTTTATACCTTTGCACCTCAGAAGCAAACAACGCTAATTCGCTGTATGCATTCCCTTATCAATGATTAATTGAACAATTATGGAATATTTAGATTTTGAACAGCCTATTAAGGAGTTAGAAGAACAAATGGTCAAATGTCAGTCTATTGGTGCTGAAAGTGAAGTAGATATGACTGATGCCTGCAAAAAGATAGAAAAAAAACTCAACCAAGTAAAAAAAGACATCTATAGTAATCTTACCGCTTGGCAACGCGTACAAATATCCCGACATATAGAACGCCCTTATACCCTCGATTATATCAAAGCACTCGCAGGGGATACTTTTTTAGAACTACACGGAGATCGCACCGTAAAAGACGACAAAGCTATGATAGGAGGCTTTGGAAAAATAGACAATCAAACCTTCCTATTTGTAGGGCAGCAAAAAGGCTCTAATACCAAAATGCGACAATATCGCAACTTCGGTATGGCAAACCCCGAAGGCTACCGCAAAGCACTCCGCTTGATGAAACAAGCCGAAAAATTCAATATCCCTATTATTTGTTTTGTAGATACACCAGGGGCATTCCCAGGTGTAGAAGCCGAAGAACGCGGACAAGGCGAAGCCATCGCCCGCAATATCTTAGAAATGTCCCGACTAAAAGTGCCTGTCTTAGTATTTATCATAGGCGAAGGAGCTTCAGGAGGAGCTTTAGGCATAGGGGTTGGCGACAGAGTATATATGCTTGAGAACACTTGGTATTCAGTCATTTCGCCCGAATCTTGCTCTTCTATTTTATGGCGAAGCTGGGAGTATAAAAAAGAAGCTGCCGAGGCACTAAAACTCACCGCCCCCGATATGAAAAAACTAAAACTCGTTGATGAAATCGTAAAAGAACCGCTTGGAGGAGCACATCACGACCGCGAGTTTATGTACACTACCATACGCAAAATTATACTATCAACTTATAAAGAACTTAAAAAACTATCCCCCGAAAAACTCGTAGAAAAACGAATGGATAAATACCTCTCTATGGGAGTGTATAAAGAGTAATGCTGTCTTATTGAATAGGCAATTCCTATACTAAAAAACAACGTTTCTTTAATTAATCATTAAGCATTAATCATTAAAAAAGATGTTATCAGAACAAGAAATCATTCGTAGAGAAAAACTAACCAAATTAAAAGAATTAGGGATAAATCCTTATCCTGCACCTCTATATCCCGTAAATACAACCTCCAATGACGTACTAAACCACTACGAAGAAGGCAAAGAAGTAATCGTAGCAGGGCGCCTTATGTCCCTACGCGTACAAGGAAAAGCCTCATTTGCTACTTTGCAAGATAGCGTAGGCACCGTACAGCTTTACTTCAACCGCGATGAAATGTGCCCCGATGAGGACAAAACCCTCTACAACGAAGTCTTTAAAAAACTCCTCGATTTAGGCGACTTTATAGGCGTAGAAGGCTATATGTTTATTACCAAAATGGGCGAAAAAACTATAGCAGTTAAGAATTTTACTTTATTGTCAAAAGTGTTGCGCCCCTTGCCTATGCCCAAGGTAGATGCCGAAGGCAAAGTCCACGATGCCTTCACCGACCCCGAACAGCGTTACCGTATGCGCTATGTCGATTTGGTAGTAAACCCACAAGTAAAAGAAGTCTTTATCAAACGAACTAAGCTCTTCAATGCAATGCGTCAGTTCTTTAATGATGCAGGCTATTTAGAGGTAGAAACCCCAGTGCTACAAGCCATACCTGGCGGAGCAAGTGCCCGTCCATTTATCACCCATCACAATGCGTTGGATATACCGCTTTATATGCGTATTGCCAACGAGTTATACCTAAAACGCCTTATTGTAGGTGGTTTTGAAGGCGTGTATGAGTTCTCTAAAAACTTCCGCAATGAAGGTATGGACAGAACCCACAACCCCGAGTTTACCGCAATGGAAATCTACGTAGCTTACAAAGATTACCATTGGATGATGGATTTTACCGAGCGTTTGCTTGAGCATTGTGCCAAAGCCGTAAATGGAACCACCAAAGCTACCTTTGGAAAGCACCAAGTCGATTTCAAAGCACCTTATCCTCGCATAACAATGACAGAGGCTATAAAACAATTTACAGGCTTTGATATCACAGGTAAAACCGAAGACGAACTAAGAACTTTTGCTCAGTCTATCGGCATAGCTGTCGACCAAACTATGGGGAAAGGTAAGCTGATAGATGAAATATTTGGCGAAAAATGCGAAGGCAACTTCATTCAGCCCACTTTCATTACCGATTATCCCAAAGAAATGTCGCCACTTACCAAAGAACACCGCGACAACCCCGCCCTTACCGAGCGATTTGAACTAATGGTATGCGGTAAAGAAATTGCCAATGCCTATTCAGAGCTCAATGACCCTATAGACCAACGCGAACGTTTTGAAGAACAGCTACGCCTTTCAGAAAAAGGCGATGATGAAGCTATGTTCATCGACCAAGATTTCTTGCGAGCGTTAGAATATGGTATGCCACCCACTTCAGGGTTAGGAATCGGTATGGATAGGCTCATAATGTTCCTTACTAATAACGAGAGCATACAAGAAGTACTCTTCTTCCCACAAATGCGCCCCGAAAAGAAAGGCGTAGAACTATCAGATGATGAAAAAGTAGTGTTTGAACTGCTAAAAACATCAGGCAAACTGCTCCTTGACGCCCTTAAGGAACAAAGCGGATTTTCTAATAAAAAATGGGATAAAACTATTAAAGGACTTACCAGTAAGAAAGTAGCCAAAGTAATTAAAGAAGATGAAACACTCTTAGTAGAAATACTCAATTAGTACCCATCATTAATATAAAAAAGACTTTGCCCAAAGTGTAGCTCACTTTGGGCAAAGTCTTTTTTAGGCTATAACGATAGGCTAACCCACAAAACGCTTGTAGTAACCAAAGAAAATAATATACCCATAGCAAACCACTAATGTAAGGAAAGCCAACCGAAAACCAATAGCATCAGTCAGGTAACCGTAAAACAAAGGAATAAGCCCAGCACCCACAATAGCAGTACATAGAATGCCAGAAGCCTGTGTCTTTAAACTCACCTCTTGGCTGCCCAAAGCAAAAATCGTAGGAAACATAATCGCATTAAAAACCCCTACACTCAGCAAACTGCACATAGAAAGCAATCCAGTGCTATTGATAGAAATCAAAATAGCCCAAATAGCCGCAAATGAAGCCACCATTAGCATATAAGAAGGAGTAAAAAACTTTGTAAGGTAAGCCCCCACTAGTCTCCCCACTAAGGCACCCCCCCAATAGAAAGCAACAAAAATAGCCACAATACCCTGCGGGTCTCCAATAGCAATATCGTTGATATTAAAAAAACGCCCTATTCCCTCCACAAATCCAAGCAAAGAAGGACTTTCCAAAACCTCTTTAGCAATATTAATCTCTACAAAATAATTCACCGCAAAACTACCAATTACCACTTCAGCACCCACATACAAAAATATCCCCACAGCTGCCAATAGTAAAGAATCTTTTTTTAGTAAATTGATATAATCTTCCTTATCAAAATGTCTTATTTTATCAGTACAAGGAATTTTAATTACAGAAAAGAGCAAGGCTAAAAAAATAGTAACCAGAGCAATAAATAATGAAGGCATTTGGATAGACAAAGCCTCATTCTGAAAGTAAATAGCCCTATCAATATCATCTAAAAAATTCAGTTCCGAACTTGTTTTTACCTCTTCTTTCAATAAGTATACCGACATTAAGATAGGTGCTATAGTCGTTCCTAAAGCATTGAAAGCCTGCGAGAACGTAAGTCGGGTAGAGGAGGTGCTCTCACTTCCTAATATAGACACATATGGGTTCGCAGCCACCTGCAAAAAAGTAATTCCCGTACCCAGTACAAATACAGCCAACATAAAAATACGAAAAGAACGCTCCTCAGCAGCAGGGTGAAACAGCAAAGCACCCAAGGCAATCAGTACAAGTCCCAATATAATGCCCCTTTGGTAGCCCACTTTAGTAAGCACAAAGCTCGTAGGAATAGAGAATAACAAGTTAGGTAAAAAGAAAAAGAAAAGAATAAATGCCGAATGAAAGTAGTCAAGCTTAAACATATTGCGCAAATGAGGCAGCAGCAGCTGAACCATAACTGTCAGTCCACCGAAAAGAAAAAATAGTACTGCTATAAATATAAAAGCCTTTATGGAATGTTTCGTTTTAGTCATTAATAGATAATTACTGAAAATTTAAGTATGCAAAATTACATCAATAATTAAAAAATAGTTAAAATTTAACAGTTTATTTTGTTATATATGTAACATATAATGTTATGCTATTGTTTCTTAACAAGTTAAAAGTATAATACCCTACAATCCCCCATCACTTCATCATCACAAACCTTGAGCGAAGGATAAGCGAAGGATGAGCGAAGGTTGAGCGAAGGTTGAGCGAAGGATAAAAGCCTGTGCGGCTCGCACCGAGCTGGCGCAGCCGAGTATGTGACGAAGGTTGAGCGAAAGATAAAAGCCCGTGCGGCTCGCACCAATATATCAAAATGAAGAATAAACAACGTTATCATAACTACTAAAAGTCAGAAAATCAAAACAATATAAAATTCTTTGAAAAAAATTATAAAAAAATTAGTATTTTATTTTAAGATACAGAAAAATATACTACCTTTGCACCGTAAAAAGAAAACTATAAAAAGAAAAAATAAGCGTTAATAAGCTGAAAAAAACTAACTTAACTAACATTTTTTATTGGGCAGAAAAACTAAATTAACTAATTAATAAATATAATGAAGAACTGGTTTTTAAATTTGGCATTCCTATTATTCACAACAGTGATTTTTGCCCAAAGCGGAGTAATTACGGGTGAAGTAATTGACGGTGATTATAATGCACCACTAATGGGTGCAGGCGTGCAAGTGAAAGGTACTACTCGTGGAGTATCAACCGATATGGACGGTAAATACTCCTTAAAAGTAGATAACCCTACAGGTATTTTAGAGTTTACCTATCTGGGTTACGTTACCAAAGCCATACCTTACAAATTAGTAAATGGTAAGGCTCACTTAAAAGTTACGCTTGCAAGTGACCAACAAAATTTAGGCGAAGTGGTGGTAACTGCCAAAAGCTCAGTGATAGATGTTGCGCAAGAACGCAAAACACCTGTAGCAGTATCAACCATTCAGGCAGCCGAAATTGTTGAAAAATTAGGCACTCGTGAGCTGCCCGAAATCCTCAACCGCACTCCTTCTATCTACGCTACCAAAGGCGGTGGTGGCTTCGGAGATTCTAAGGTCAATATGCGCGGTTTCTCTTCTAAAAACGTAGCAGTTATGGTAAACGGTATGCCGGTCAATGATATGGAGGCTGGTACCGTTTATTTTAGTAATTGGACGGGCTTATCCGATGTTACTTCAGCTATGCAAGTACAACGCGGGCTCGGAGCTTCTAAATTGGCAATAGCCTCAGTAGGAGGTACGCTCAACTTTATATTGCGCGCTGCCGATATGCACCAAGGCGGTAACGTTGTTCTAAACTATGGTAGCAACGGCGAGTATAAAGGTACCGTGTCTTACAACACTGGCAAAAGCCTCACAGGCTGGTCAGCTTCAGTATTGTTTAGCAAAAATGCAGGTCGCAAATACGTAGATGCTACACAGTTTGATGCTTACAGCTATTATTTTGCCTTAGGCTATGAGCCTTCTAAAAAACATAGCTTCCAGCTGATGTTTACAGGTGCTACTCAGTCGCACAACCAGCGTTATTATAGTCCGTCTATTGAAGATGCTCAAAAATACGGAGGCTCTGACGATAAACCTAACAGACGTTACAATAGCGACTGGGGCTATTTAAATGGCGAAATCTTCTCTTTGAAAAAAAATATATACCACAAGCCTGTAGCAATGCTCAATTGGGATTGGAATATCTCCGAAAGCACCTCTCTTAGTACCGTAGCCTACGCATCTTTTGGTCGTGGTATGGGAGTTTCAGGCGATGGTAAAGCCTATAGAGGAGGATTTGATAGGAAAGTACAAAACGGAGTAACTTATTACAAACCTAAAGAAACTAACTTTAGTGGGTTACGTACCCCAGATGGTTTAATAGATGTAGAAGCAGCTATTCGTTATAACAAAGGCGAAAACGTACAAGGTCTTCAGCGTATAACTACCCCAGGTATTACAGGAAATAGCATACAACTAATAGACCCATTAGGCAATAAACATTATATTACAGAAGGGTTTACCAATATAGCTTCAGTAAACTCACACGATTGGTACGGATTCCTTACCAATTTAAAACACCAAATAGACGATCACTTTACTTTGAATTTAGGAGTTGATGGGCGTTATTATCACGGCTATCACCACCGCGTAGTAACCGACCTATTGGGTGCTTCTGGCTTCGCTACTATCAGCAATAAAAACCTCACAGTGCCTAATGTGATAAGAACCACAGTTTCCGATAAAATATCTTTTAATCCATTTACAAGCATCACTTCTCTTGAAAACCAAACAGGCTGGAGCAACGATGGCGAAGTAAAATGGGCAGGCTTGTTCTCACAATTTGAATACTCCGATAATAAGTTCTCTGCATTTTTGCAAGGTTCTACCTCTATGCAAGGCTATCAAAGGGTAGATAATTTTATGAAACCAGGTACTAGGGCTATCCGCAGAGATCCTACTACGGCAATGAATACAAAAACAGGATTTAAAAACATCATAGGCTATAACATCAAAGGAGGGGTAAATTATAATATCAACGAGCATCACAACGTGTTTGCCAATGCAGGCTATTATTCTAAACAACCTTTCTTCAATGCCGTATACCCTAATAATAGAAACTTCCTAAACCAAGAACTGACTAACGAAAAGATTTTGGGCTTAGAAGTAGGCTATGGTTTTAAATCAGAACGCTTTAATGCCAATCTAAACGTTTACCGCACCACTTGGAAAGACCGCTACGAAACAAAACGAAATGATATAATACTCCCTTCAGGTAGTAGTCTTACCGCTTATGCCAATATTTTTGGTATAGAAGAAGTCCACCAAGGAATAGAGTTAGAGGCAATAGCCAATATTACACAATATTTGAAACTGAATGCTGCTATTTCATTGGGTGATTGGTTCTATAATGGTAATGCTAAAAGCTATCTTATCAACAACGACAACCAGAATCTAGATACACAAGGAAATGTACTTACAGGCGATGTAGTTCCCACTACCACTTATTTAGATAAAGTGAAAGTAGGTGAAACCGCTCAAACAACTGCTGCTATAGGAGCTACTATCCTCCCTCCTGTAAAAGGCTTAAAAGTAGATATCGACTGGCGTTATGTAGATAACCTTTATGCCAACCTCAATGTTGCCGATTTCAACTCAAAAGCTAATGCTGAATTAGGTGCTTTGAAATTGCCAAGCTATAATTTGTTTGATTTAGGAGCATCTTATAAATTGTCATTAACCGATAAGCAACGCCTCACTTTCTCAGCACACGCTTATAACTTGTTAGATACTTACTACATAGAAGAATCTTATACAAGCAAGCACGCTACCAATGGCGTTAAAACTTACCAAGGTATCAATGTGAAAAACAATGTATATTTTGGTCCAGGTCGTACCTTTAGCTTTGGCGTACGTTATAACTTTTAATTAAATAATTATACGATAATAAGGATTTTGTTGGGAAACAGTAAAAAAGAGGCAAATGTTTTTTTGCCTCTTTTTTGCTATTTAAAGATAGTTTATTACCTTTGCAGTCTTATTAATTGTTTTATTTGCCTAAAATGTTGTTATTCCGAAAAAACTATAATTCTATATACGAAATATTCGAGACTTTTTCCCATAGTACCGATTATGAGGATATCGATTTTATTTTCAATATCGTAGATTACTTTAGGCACAAAAGTTGTAATAAAAAAGCAGCTCTTAATATCAACGAACTTATCGCCGAGCTAAAGAGAGATGCCAATAGTATTGCTTTTTTCAAAGAAAAACTGTTAAACGTATTTTCTGATAAGAAAAAAGTACTACTGCTCACCGATGCAGGCTTGCTCAAGAGTGTGTCGTTTTTCAAAGAATTGCGTAGGCGTATTATCCGCCAGCTTATCCCCGACCAGCCCTCGCAGGATAACATTCAGTATGTGCTGAACCAAATATTTTATAAACCTTCAGATGCTAAATGGCTGGGGCGTATTCCTTTTGAAAATTGGCAAGAGCTTTTTAGCCTATTAAGTTTTGATACTTTTTACAGCGAAACCGAGCCCACTGCCACCTCCAACCAAATATTGTTAGCCATAGTGATACTTTCGCAGCGTATGGGTGGTTTTGCCTTGCAAACAGATGTGCTGCGTATGGTGCCCGAATATACCAATCTGAATAGTCCTTTTATTGCCTTAGATGATGAGCTCAACAATTTAGCCCGTACTATGCGCGATGAAAAACGCTCCTATCTAAGCCTTTCACAACACGAATTAGATTACAAGCATCTGAACATATTAGTAGGACAATGCGAAGATTTTCTAAACAAAGCCGATGTCAATACCTCAAAATACGGGGTTACTTTTAGTGTAAATCAAACTTTATTGCTCATACGCCAGCAGGTAAAGCGTATCAAGCGCTTGTACAACTACCTTTTTATTGAAAAAGAAGAAGATAAAAAAGATAAAACCATAGCATTTTATTTAGATTTGGTGCGTACCAATTCTAAAAAGAACAATATCAGAAAGCTCATAAATGATAGTGTGTATAATATTACGTATGAAATAACCAATTATACGGGCAAAACAGGCGAACATTATATTACCTCCACCTCATCAGAGTATTTCAAAATGTTAAAAACAGCACTATGGGGCGGGGTAATTGTTAGCTTTATGTGCTTAACAAAGTTATACCTCTCTATGAACCCCGATAAAAGTGATTTCGGGCGTGCTTTTGATTATAGCTTAAATTACGCAATAGGCTTTGTGCTTATTTATTTAACAGGCTCTACACTGGCTACTAAGCAACCCGCTATGACGGCTTCCACTATAGCCAAGAGTTTAGAGAATATCAATCCGCAGGATAACAAGAACAAACAAAAAGTGTATTCAGAGTTTGCTGTATTGTTCTCCCGCTTGTTTCGCTCACAGTTTATTGCCTTTGTAGGCAATGTCTTTGGGGCTTTCCCCGTATCTATGTTGTTAGCATTTATAGTGAGTTACTTGGTGGGCTATAACTTTGCTACCCCAAAGAGTTTGCATCTTTTAGAAGATATGAATATATGGCACACACCCGTATTTATGCACGCTTGTATAGCAGGGGTATTTTTGTTTTTATCGGGAATTATAGCGGGCAATGTGGCAAGCGTGAATAACTTTAATAACTTTTATTACAGGCTTTCAGAACACCCATTTTTAAAAGGTATGTTTGGCAAAAAACGTATGCAACGAGTAGCAGCGTGGATGCAAAAAAAATGGCCAAGTGTAGTGTCAAATATTTGGTTTGGAGTCTTTATGGGAAGTGCTTGGACAGTGGGTGTATTCTTCAAATGGAATATTGATATACGGCACATTACCTTTGTGAGTGGTAACTTTGCCTATGGGCTGTTTGGGGCTAATTTTAATATTAGCTTAGAGAATGTTATATGGTGTATATTGGGGATAGGAATTGTAGGCTTTGGTAATTTTATAGTGAGCTTTTCGCTATCATTGTGGATAGCATTGCGCTCACGCCAAGTACCTTTTTCAGAATTGCGCAACCTGTTGCACTCAATAATACTGAAATTTAAAGAACGCCCTGCTGCTTTCTTTTTCCCTGTTTAAAATAACTGATTATGATACAGAAAACGATACAGATATTAAACAAACGCGCTAAGTTTGAATATGAAATTCTTGATAAATACGAGGCAGGTATAGTGCTTGTAGGTACCGAAATTAAGTCTATTAGGCTTGGGAAAGCCTCTATTGCTGAGAGTTTTTGTGAGTTTAATGAGCGGGGAGAGCTCTTCGTTATCAATATGACTATTGAAACCTATGCTTTTGGTACTTATTACAACCACCGTCCTAAAAGTGAACGAAAACTCTTATTACAAAAAAAAGAACTGCGCAAACTGAACAAAGAAGTAAAAAACAGCGGACTTACCATAGTCCCTTTACGCCTATTTATCAATGATAAGGGGCTGGCAAAGGTGGAAATAGCCTTAGTACGTGGTAAAAAATTGTACGACAAACGCGAAACTATAAAAGACCGCGATAACAAACGCACTCTTGACCGATTGACAAAAAGATAAAACGAATAGATAATAAAAACACTATAAAATATGTATATAGATTTTAGAGAACTTCCCGAAGATGCTCGTGTATGGATATACCAAAGCAATCGTAGCTTTACTCCCGAAGAGCAAGTACAGCTCACCACGCAGCTAAAGGCTTATCTTGAAGAATGGACAGCTCACGGAAGTGAGTTATGGGCTTCATTTGAAATACGTTATAATAGGTTTATCGTTATAGGGGCAAACCAAAATGTACACGCGGTATCAGGCTGCTCGCTCGATGCTTTGGTGCGCTTTATCCAACAGTTAGAGCAGGCATATAACGTTACTTTGTTAGACCGTATGAATGTGAGCTACAGGCAGGGCGAATACATAGCTTATAAACCACTCATTGAGTTTAAAAAAATGGTGAAAGATAAAGCGGTTTCGGCACAAACAATCGTGTTTAACAACTTAGTAAATACCAAATGGGAATACGAAGAGCATTGGGAAGTGCCATTACAAGAAAGTTGGCATAATAGATTCCTATAAAATACTACTCTTTTAAAAACTAAACAAACAAGAAATGAAAAAATTACTGATTACAACCATTGGGCTACTTTTAGCCAATATCATTACAGCCCAAACCGACTATTCTGGAAGAACACTATACCGTGCTACTCGTGAAAAAAAAACTGCCTTGCAGCACACACACCTAAAAGTGAACTTTAATTTTTCAAACCAAACACTTAATGGCGAGGAATGGCTTACTGCTGCTCCTTACTTTTACCCTACCGATAGTTTGGTATTAGATGCCAAAGCAATGCTCATTCACAAAGTAGCCTTAGAGAAAAACAAAACTCAAACGCCCCTGAAATTTGCCTATAAAAACAATCTGCTAAAAATAAAACTTGACAAAACATACCAAAAAGACGAAAAATACACCGTCTATATACAGTACACTGCACAGCCCGAAAAGGTAACCGACTCTAATGGAGAACCAGCCTTCTCTTCTAAAGGACTCTACTTTATCAATCCTAATAATGAGCCCGACAAACCTATGCAACAAGTATGGACACAAGGCGAAACTGAAGCTTCTTCTTGCTGGTTCCCTACTATTGACGATAATTCTCAAAAAACTACCCAAGAAATAGAAATTACCGTACCCAATAACTTTGTTACCCTTTCTAATGGAGTATTAAAAAATTCCAAAACTTCGGGTAACAATCGTACCGACCATTGGGTGATGGATAAACCTCACGCCCCTTACCTCTTCTTTATGGCAGCAGGTGAGTTTGCTATCGTGAAAGATACCCCTTGGAAAGGAAAAGTACCCATAGAATATTATGTGGAAAAAGAATACGAAAGCGTAGCCAAACAAATCTTTGGCAATACTGCCGAAATGCTCACTTTCTTTTCAGAGCGATTTGGTTATGAATTTCCTTGGCAACGCTATGCCCAAATAGTAGTGCGCGACTTTGTAAGTGGGGCTATGGAAAATACTACTGCCGTAAGTCACGCCGAAACAGCTTACCAAACTGCTGAAGACCTCGCCGACCAAAACCACTGGGAGAGAATCATTGCTCACGAGCTTGCGCACCATTGGTTTGGCGACCTTGTAACTGCTGAAAGCTGGGCAAACCTCACTGTAAACGAATCTTTTGCTAACTACTCCGAATACCTTTGGTTAGAACACAAATACAATAAAGATGTAGCCGAAGAGCACCTCCTAAACGATACTCAACAGTACAAAGAACGCCCCAACGACTTTGCTAAAAATTTAGTGCGTTTTGATTATGATAGCCGTGAAGATATGTTTGACCTTGTTTCTTATAACAAAGGCGGTGCTATCCTCCATATGCTTAGGCGTTACCTTGGTGATGAAGCTTTCTTTGCAGGGATTACTCACTACCTCAAAAACAACCAATACAGCACAGGTGAAGCCCACCAGCTACGCTTATCATTAGAAAAAGTAAGCGGAAAAGACCTTAACTGGTTTTTCAACCAATGGTTTTTTGGTAACGGAAACCCTCAGGTGGAAGTATCAAAAGAATACGATGTGGCAACCAAAAAACTAACCCTCAAAATTGCTCAAACTCAAAAAGAAGACCTATTGTTTCAATTCCCATTGGTAATAGATATTTACATTGACGGTAAAGTTCGTCACGAAAACGTATGGGTAAATGCTAAAAAAGAAAATACCTTTACTTTTTCGGTAGAAAAAACGCCACAATTAGTAAATATCAACCCCGATGGGCTTATCATAATGGAAGAAACATTCGCCAAAACCGATGACGAATACCGCTATCAGCTGCAACACGCCCCTCAGGTAAAAAGTAGATTGCAAGCGGTAGAAATGGTAAGTGATAAGAAAATACTGCTTTTGGCACTACAAGATCCTTTCTTCAAAGTGCGTATCAAAGCCCTTAATAAACTTGAAGACCTTCCTTTAAGCACTTCAGAACAGCTTATTGTAGAGAAAATTGCAACTTCAGACCCTGAAAACCTTGCCAAATCGGCAGCTATGTGGGTGCTGAGCAAAACCAAAGATAAAAAATATAGTAATCTTTTCCAAAAATCACTATCAGCACATTCTTCAGCAGTAAAAAATGCCGCACTTAACGGACTTGCTCACACACAGCCTGCACTTGCTAAAGAGTTTTTAGAGAAAGCTAATCCTAAAAAACTCACAGCCGACCAGCTATCGGGATTGGCAGGGGTAATTGTAGATAACCAAATGCAACAGTATTTGGATACCTTGTTGCCTTATATAGTGTATTACCCCTTTGTAAAAGACCCCGAAATGGCTGCCAATTTCCAAAAAGCATACCGCTGGGCTATGCATTTTGACGATACCCCTATGACCGAAAAACTGTGCAAAGGACTAAAGGAAATTGTAGAAGATACCGAAAACCCTTTTGCACAACAGGTTCTTAAAAATGTTATAGATGAAGGCGTGAATATCAAAAAATCACTTTCGCCTACCAATTCTGTAGAAAAACAAATTATCCTCTTGCAAGACTTGAAAAAACTATTTAAACAATGATGATTAATAATTAATCATTGACAATTAAACATTATTTCGTATCTTTGCAAAAATAAAAAATTAATTATGAGTGCTATAGTAGCTATTGTAGGTCGCCCGAATGTTGGAAAATCAACACTTTTTAATCGATTAATAAAACGCCGTGAGGCGATAGTAGATGCCGTGAGTGGTGTTACACGTGACCGCCATTATGGCAAAACCGACTGGAATGGAGTAGCTTTCTCGGTGATTGATACTGGAGGGTACTTGCCTAATAGTGCCGATACTTTCCAAAAAGAAATTGATAAACAAGTAGCACTTGCAATTGATGAAGCCGATGTGATTATTTTTATGGTAAATGTAGAAGATGGGCTTACAGGTATGGACGAGCAAGTAGCTATGCTGCTGCGCCGTAGCCAAAAGCCTGTCTTGGTAGTGGTAAATAAAGTGGATAGTAATAACAGGCGCAACGAAATGCACGAGTTTTACGCTTTGGGCTTTGAGCACTTATATGCACTATCAAGCATTAACGGTAGTGGTACGGGTGATCTTTTAGATGACTTGGTAGCTCTATTGCCCGAAAAAGAAGAACGTGAAGATAGTGTATTGCCTCGTTTTGCAGTAGTAGGTCGTCCCAATGCAGGAAAATCTTCATTTATCAATGCTCTTATTGGCGAAGACCGCTATATCGTTACTGATATAGCAGGAACTACACGTGATGCTATAGATACTAAATACAATCGTTTTGGTTTTGAATTTAATTTGGTAGATACGGCTGGTATCAGGCGCAAAGCAAAGGTAAAGGAAGACCTTGAGTTTTACTCGGTAATGCGTTCTATACGTGCTATTGAACACTCTGATGTATGTATCCTGATGATTGATGCTACACGTGGATTTGAAAGCCAAGATGCTAATATTTTTTGGTTGGCACAACGCAATCGTAAGGGGATTGTAATCTTGGTGAACAAATGGGATTTGATAGAAAAAGAAAATAATACAGCCAAAGAGTTTGAAGCCGTTATCCGCAAAGAAATAGAACCATTTACAGATGTGCCTATTTTGTTTGTTTCGGCACTGAACAAACAGCGTATTTACAAGGCGATAGAAACGGCAGTGGCAGTGTACAACAATCGCACAAGGCGTATCGCTACACGCCAGCTGAACGAGGTGATGCTTCCTATTATAGAGAACTATCCACCGCCAGCTACTAAAGGGAAATATATCAAAATAAAATTCTGTACACAATTACCTACACCTATGCCGCAGTTTGCCTTTTTTGCAAACCTGCCACAATATGTAAAAGACCCTTACAAGCGTTTTATAGAAAATAAACTGCGTGAGCATTTTGATTTTACAGGAGTGCCTATAGATGTTTATTTCAGGCAGAAATAAACAGAATAGAAAAAACAGCACTCATATTAAAATAAAAAAAGAATGAGAAGAGGCTTATTATATGGTAGTTTTATCATTGGGGTCTTGCTATATATTATAGCTTGTACCCCCAATGCTAATACGTACTACAACAGGCAGCTACAGCCTATAGTAACCAAATATAACGTGCTTTACAACGGCGAAGAAGCTTATGCTAAGGGGCTTACCGAACTGCGCAATAAATACCAAGACGACTTTGGCAAGATATTACCTGTAGAACCTATTGGAATGACAGGCAAAGTGCAGTTAGATGGGGTAGAAAATCCTAATTTTGAGCGTGCTGAAGAGAAGGCTATTAAAACAATTCAGCGGCACTCAATGGTATTTAACGGCATTCAACGCAATTATAAGATTGACGATGCTTATATGCTTTTGGGGCAGTCGCGTTATTACAATGAGCGTTTTTTTCCTGCTTTGGAGGCGTTTAATCATTTGCTTACCAATTATGGTTTCAGTGAGCGTATTCCTGAGGCTGCCGTGTGGGCACAAAAAACAAATTTGCGCTTAGGGAAAGACAAGGTAGCGATAGACAAACTTACTGAGTTGCTAAAAGAGAACCCCAAGATGCGCCGTAACGATAAGGCAGAGGCTTATGCCACACTGGGACAGGCATACATCAATCAGGAGCAATATAGGATTGCTGCCGATGCGCTTTACGATGCGGGAAAATACACGCGCAATAAGGCTTTGCGCGGTAGGTATTACTTTATTGCTGCGCAATTGTACGAAAAACAGCTGCAAAAAGATTCGGCTGCGGTGGCTTTTGAAAAAGTGATTAAACAAAATTGGAAAATACCGCGCCGCTTGTGGGTGGAAGCACAAGCAGGCAAGGCACGTAACAAGGTATTTACAGGGCAGGAAAAAGCTGATTTTTTAGCATACCTTACTAAATTGGAAAATCGCTATGAGCATAAAAACTTGTTGGATGTGCTTTTCTATACTCACGCCGAGATGCTAAAAGACAATGATAAAAAAACGGCTATCAACTACTACCGCGAGTCCTTGCTCAACAATAAAGATAATGATCCTCTGAAGGCAAAGGCACATATGCGCTTATCGGAGTTGTTTTTTGCTCAAAAAAATTACGTGGGGGCTTATCAACACTTGGATAGTACGCTTACCTATATACCTGAAAACACTTTTGAACACTTGTATACAAGGCGCAAAAAGGATAATTTGGCTAAAATAACCGAATTGGAGTTTGTGGTAAAAAAGAATGACAGCATACTAAATGTACTGCAAATGCCTGAAGAACAAAGGCGTGCTTTTTATCAAAAACATATAGATTCGTTGCAACAGGTAGCTGAACTAAAAGCTAAAAAACAAGAGAAAAAACGCAATACTAATGGAGGAACAGGCTTGGAAGTAGCTGGTAATGAGGATAAAAGTGGTAATTTTTATTTTTACAATCCTATAACAGTGGCTTATGGTAAACAACAATTTCAACAGTATTGGGGCGATAGAAAATTGGAAGACAATTGGCGCTGGCAATCATTAAGCCATAGTGCTGTACCTAAGCTGCAAGAAGATCAAAAGCAAGAGGAAAAACCTACCGTAGTGGCTGATACGCCAGATAGCTATCTTGCTAAACTGCCTAAAACAGAAGCCGAAATTACAGCACTTACCATTCAAAGAAATGAGGCATTGTACCAGTTGGGATTGCTATACCGTGCAAAATTCAACGAGAACGAATTGGCAATACAACGTTTGGAACGGGTATTGGCTCTAAAACCTGCACCTGATATAGAGGTGGTGAGCCTTTATGAGCTTTATAAAAATCACTTAGATACACAAAACCCTAAAGCTGCCGCTATTAAAGCACAATTATTGGCTAATTACGATGGGACAGATTATGCGAAATTGTTACAAGGAGGGGAAACTTCACAACAGGAACGCAACAAAATGGCACAACAATTTGCCGATACGCTCACGGCACAATACAAGCGTGGCGAGATAGAAGAGGTAGCACAACAATTGCAAACCGAAGCTATGCGTTACCACGAGACAGATGCAGCCCCCGCAATAGCTTTGTTGCAAGCGCAAACAATAGGTAGGCTGGAGGGAGTAGCGCACTACAGAGAGGAGTTACAACAAATAGTAACCAACTATCCTGCTACTGCCGAAAGTGAGGAAGCACAGCAGTTGTTGGAAGAACTGAAAGAGGTGGATAACGAGCCTTTTGTAGATGATGAAAAAGCTACAAAATGGAAAGTAGTCATTATGGGTACTACTTTGGCAACACGTGAAGAGGTAAAGAAAGAGATATTAGAAAAAATAAATACGATTTCGGAAGTGCTAACACTTTCAACGGATGTGTATAAGGCAGGAGAAACGTGGTTGGTAATACATCATCTGCGCGATGAATATTCGGCACAGAGTGTAGTAAATGAGCTTAATAGCTTGCTACAAAAGTATAAATTGACTACTTTTATCATCGCTACCGAGAATTATCGCTTGGTACAACTCCGAAAAGACAAAGAAAAGTATTTGAGCCGTCAAACTAACGTAAAATAGCATTTGTTTTGTTACATCATAAACGTACTATAACATTTATTATCAGTATATTACTAATAGCATTATGCTTTTGGTATGCGCATAGTTTTCCTTTTTTAAGAGAGGGGTCATCTTATGGTTTGCCATTGGCAATGGGCGATACCGTTAAAAACGATAGTATCAAGAAACAGTTGCGTGGCAGGCGAGAAAAACCTGTAAAGCCTAAAAAGAAAAAGGATAGTGTGGTTGCTAAAGATACTATTAAGCGTGCAGATGGTGCGCTTGAGGATGTAGTAGCTTACAAAGCTAAAGATAGTATTATTTTTGATGTAAAAAAGCAACAAATAGCACTTCATAACCAAACAAATGTGAAATATACTGATATTGACATTACTGCGGGTGTGGATGTGATTGACTATAAAAAGGGTGAGGTGTATGCTGGTAGGCTTAAAGATAGTGTGGGTGAATATACTCAGCACCCTGTATTTAAGCAGGGAAAAGATGTAATTGAGCCTGATTCTATCCGCTTTAACTATCGCAACCAAAAGGCTATTATTCGCAATGCTTATACCAAGCAGGACGAAAATAATGTAAAGGGCGAGGTGATAAAGAAGGAGAATGACTCTACTTACTTTATGCACAACGCTATTATTACTACGGCTGAGGATTTAGACGACCCTGATTATTACATCAAGGTGAGGAAGGCGAAGTTTGTGCCTAAAAAGAAGATTATTGCGGGGTTTAGCAATATGTATATTGCTGATATTCCTACTCCTATAGCTATTCCTTTTGCTTATTACCCTATGGTTACGGGGCGCACTTCGGGGCTTATATTTCCTACTTTTGGTGAGGTAAATAATCGTGGTTATTTTTTGCAGAACTTGGGGTACTATTTTGTTATTAGTGATAATTTTGACCTTGCTCTTTCGGCTGATTATTATACTAATGGTAGCTATGGGTTGCGCTCGCAGTCGGCTTATGTGAAACGTTACCGATATACGGGGAACTTCAATTTAACTTTTGAAAATAACATCTACAGTATGAGGGGCTTACCTGATTATTCGGGTAGCCAAATGTATAGTATTCAATGGACACACAGCAAAGATTCTAAATCGAATCCAAATTCTAACTTTTCGGCATCGGTGAATTTATCGAGTAATAGTAGGTATTACCAAGAATCGTACAATCAGGTGAACACTTCTAACTTTTTGAACAATACGATGATGTCGTCAGTATCTTATTCTAAGACATTTCCGGCTTCGCCTGCTGTGAACATATCAATTTCGGCATCGCATTCACAAAATACCAATACTAAAAATATAGAAATGACTTTGCCTTCGCTTCGTGGGAGTGTGGAACGTATCTATCCTTTTGCTAAAGAGGGGGAAACTAAAAAAGGACTTATCAAGAGTTTGAACTTTCAGTATAGTATGCAGGCTGATAATCGTTTTTCTACTTATGATAGCTTGTTTTTCAGCAAAAAGATGTTTAATGAGGCGCGCAATGGGGTACAGCACTCTATTCCTATAAGTACTACTGCAAAATTGATGAAGTATATTACTTGGGGTATCAACTCATCACTAAACGAAACTTGGCAGTTTAGGACGATACGCCGCCGCGATTTTAACGCTACTACGGGAAAAACTGCTATTGATACTATTAGAGGTTTTGATCGTTTTATGACTTACAATGCGGGAACGAGCTTGGGTACAACTATCTATGGTACTTTTAGATTTAAAAAGGGCTTTCCTATACAAGCTATACGACACGTGATGCGCCCTTCGGTAAATTATGGTTATACGCCTTCGTTTGATAGGTACTACGATTATTATATAGCTGACGCTTATGGGCGTGAGGCTCAATACACTCGCTTTGAGGGGGGAATTTACGGTACACCAGGTTTGAGTGAGGCACAGTCTATAGGCTTTTCGTTAGCCAATACTTTTGAGGCTAAAATGAAGCAAAAAGACAGCACCGAAACGCAACCCAAAAAAGTGATGCTACTCAATAGCCTGAACTTCAGTTCTAATTACAATGTGATTACTAAGCAATTTAGTCCGCTAAATGTTACAGGGGGTACGGCTATTTTCAATGGTAAATTGGGTATCAACTTTGGGGCAACGCTCAATCCTTATGCTATTGATAATAATGGGCGACAAATGGAAAAATGGAATATTGACAATGGGGGTAGCCTTTTTAGACTTACCAATGCGAATATTTCAACCAACTATTCGTTTTCTAACAAAGATAAGCAAGATAAAAAAGGGGATAAAAACAAACGCGAAAAACCCACAGGTAATGCTACAGGAGGGCGTACTGATGACCTCTTTGGCTCTTCAAGACCGCTAAATGAGGAACCAAATAGAAAGCACAAAGAGGGGGAAGAGGGCGAGGGAGACGATAAAAAACCTAAGTTTTATCAAGCTGTAATTCCGTGGGATTTGACGTTGGCGCACTCGCTTACCTACTCCAATATGGCACGGGAAGGGCGTATTGCTAATAACTCATTGATGTTCTCGGGTAATGTATCGCTTACGCCGAAATGGCAGGTGGGGGTATCGAGTGGTTATGACTTTGTAAACAAGGGGTTTACTTACACTCAATTGCGTTTTGAGCGCGACTTGGATAGCTTCCGTATGAGTTTTCAGTTTACGCCTTTTGGCTATCGCACTTCGTGGTATTTCTTTATTGGTATCAAAGCTTCTATGCTTTCGGACTTGAAATGGGAGAAAAACAAACAGCCTGATAGAGTGCTGAGGTAACAACATATTTAATAACAAATGATAACTGACAAACTTTTAAGCTATTTATTGTGCTTGCTTCCTTTTTTGGGGATAGCACAACAAGCAGATTTTGTGCGGCTAAAAGACCTTTCGCCTGATTTTGTATTTGACTTGAAATATGCTACAGCAGATAATTTTTTGAAACAGGCGGTGTATGAATGTGGTGAGTGTTATTTGCGAAAAAATACGGCTGAAGCACTAGTGAAAGCTAATGAAGAGTTTAAGCAATTGGGCTATCGCATTAAGCTGTACGATTGTTATCGACCGCTTGATGTGCAGAAAAAGATGTGGAAAATACTTCCCGGTACGCACTATGTGGCTAACCCTGCCAAAGGCTCTAAACACAATCGTGGAGCTGCTGTAGACCTTACACTTGTAGATGCAAAAGGCAAGGAACTGAATATGGGTACGCCTTTTGATTTTTTTGGGAAAGAGGCGCATCACACTTATACTCAGCACTCTAAGGAGGTGCTTGAGAATCGTAAACTGCTGAAAGAAACACTTAATAAATATAACTTTAAATCAATCTACTCTGAATGGTGGCATTATGAGTATCGCCCCGAGATGCAATCGAAAGTAGAGAATTTTCAGTGGCAATGTAATTAGGCTTGCTAATTCTGTAATTATATTGTATCTTTGCGACATCAGTCATTAAATATATTTTTTGATTATGAAAATAAAACATTACATAATAGGTTTGTGCTTGTCTTTTGGTATTTTGGTAGCTGAAAAAGCTCAAGGACAAGAGCTTAAGCCTATATTTAGCGAAAAGCGATTGAGTAAGGATACTTCTACTGCGGGTATAGATGGACCTTATGTATACTACAGAAAACACGGTGAACAGCAGGAAATAAAAGCTGTTACCGAGAAAAATGGAAAAATAGAGGTAACTACTAAGCTGTACGAAGGCAAGAGAAAACGTGCTAAAAAACTAAAAGTGCAAGTAGATAAAAATCAGTATTTTAGTTTGAGACTAAAAGAAAAGCTCACCAATGAGTCTGCTGTATATCCTATGCCTGAAAAACTGATTGCTATTTCGGATATAGAAGGGGAATTTGAGGCTTTTCGTTCTTTTCTTATTGCTAATGGGGTGATGAACAAAAAATATAAATGGACATTTGGCAAAGGGCATTTGGTAACTGTAGGTGACTTCTTCGACCGCGGACTGATGGTTACACAAACTCTTTGGCTTATCTATCACTTGGAAAACCAAGCTGAAAAAGCAGGAGGTAAGGTGCATTTTATACTTGGTAACCACGACTTGATGAATATGAATAACGACTTCCGCTATGTGCGCAAAAAATACCTTGCTAATGCTGAACTGATGAACTTTCCTTATATAGATTTTTATAAGCCTTATACTGAATTGGGTCGCTGGCTGAGCACTAAAAATATTGTGGAAAAAATAGGTGATTATGTGTTTGTACACGCGGGTATTTCTAAAGAGGTTTCTGACCTCAACTTATCCGTGCAGGAGCTGAATAACAATGCACGCCGCTATTATTTTGAAAATAAGAAAGCTCAAAAACTACAAGATAATGTATGTAGCACTATTTATAAGTTTGGTGTAAGCCCGATGTGGTACAGGGGTTGGGGCAAACAAACTATTACCCCTGAAGAAGCTCATGAGATAATGGGGCGATGGAACGTAGGCAAGTTTGTTATAGGTCATAGCCTTCATAGCGAGGTAACTTACCTGATGAATAAACGTGTGATAGACCTTGATGTACAGCACGCTAAAGGGGTAATACAGGGCTTACTGATAGAGGGGAACAATGAATATAAAGTGGATAACAAAGGAGAAAAAACTACTATAGTGGAGAATGCTTCTATCCCCGAAGATGATGATTAAAAAAACTAAGATGGAACATTTATATCTTAAGAATTTCGGACCTATTAAAGAGATGGATATAGACCTAAAACCCCTAATGGTGTTTATAGGTGAGTCTGGCAGTGGTAAGAGCGCGATTCTTAAGCTTTTATCGCTACTTCGGTGGGTGCATAAGCAGAATAATTTAAGAACTTATTTTGTAAAATCATCTATTGCTAAGAAAAAGAGTGATTATAATCGTTTAAACTCAAATTCGTTATTAAAAATTAGCGGTTTAGATGAATTAATACGCAAAGATACTGAAATTAGTTTTCAGATAGGAGATACTTTATATGAAACTAAAGGGAAAATTCTTACTGATACTAAGCTAAATGGGGAGCTAACTTTAGATAAAATAGCTTTTATCAGTGAAAACAGAGGAGTGTTACCTGATATTTATGCCAATAAAATTCCTCGTAACTTTAAACTCCCTTATTATTTACAAGATACTTATGACAACTTTTTAATAGCTTTTGAGCAATTAGATAAAAAAGAGTTCTCTATAGAAAGTACTAATTTGATACTTTTTCAAAAGAAAGGAATATTACCACAATTTTTTATAAAAGATAAAGGTAATACTTTTGAAATGAAGCTCGAGAATAGCTCAAGTGGAACAAAAACAGCTGTTTTTCCTGAAATAATAGTTTCTTACCTTACTCAGAAATATAATTTTAAAGATGTATTAGCAGGAGGTTTTAATGATTTTTTGATGAGTAAAATTCAACAAATGCAACAGTTAGGGAAAATAGAAGCTCCTAATATCAATTTAGCTAATTTCTCGAGTAGAAACCTTTCTATTTTTATAGAAGAACCAGAATTATCGCTTTTTCCATCAGCACAAAGACGATTGTTAAATAGCTTAGTGAGAGATTGCTTTGCTAAAAATAAGCAAGAAAATTGTATTACAAACTTGGCTTTTGCAACACATAGTCCATATATACTCACTTCACTCAATAACCTACTATTAGCAGGAGAAATAGGGAAGGACTCTGATAAAAAAGATGTTGTACACAATATTGTTCCTAAAGAATATTGGCTAACAACAACACAGGTAGGAGCTTATGCGATAGAAAATGGAAAAGTAAAATATATTATTGATGAGGATAATCTCATTAATGCTGAATATTTAGATAGTGTTTCAGAAGATATTGTAACAGAGTTTTCTAATTTATTAGATATTCAGTATGGAAATAGATGATAAATATAAAAAACAATGTGGTAAAATAGCTACTTGTGAGGAAAATAAGAAAAAATTCACACTTAATAATGCTACAGGTTTTGTGAAAGTACAAATTGATGGTGGTGTATTATCATTAAATGATAAAGCTACCCGTTGTGATTTTCTTTTATTTAAAGAAGAAAATTTAAAAAGATTGATAGAAATATTTGTAGAACTAAAGGGAATTGATGTACTTAAAGCATTAGAACAACTAGAAGGTAGCATACAAATGTTTGCTAAATCAAGCAATCAATATGCTATGGCAGTGGTTACTAAAATGATACCAACCACAGCTATACAAAGAAAAATAAATGATTTGACTAAGAAGAAAAAAGTAAAACTTCATATAAAAGTAAAATCATTACAATGCGACTATAACGCACAGACGAATACTCTTGATGCTATACGTAACTAAAAACTAATAAAAAATGAAAGGAATAATCTTAGCAGGCGGTTCAGGCACACGCTTGTACCCTATTACAAAAGGAGTGTCAAAACAATTGCTCCCTATTTACGACAAACCAATGATTTACTACCCGCTATCGGTGTTAATGTTGGCAGGTATTCGTGAGGTATTGGTAATTTCTACGCCTCAAGATTTACCGGGGTTTCAACGTCTTTTAGGAGATGGAACTGATTTTGGTATTCGCTTGAGTTATGCCGAACAACCAAGTCCTGATGGACTTGCGCAAGCTTTTATTATCGGCAAGGACTTTATAGGTGATGATGATGTTTGCTTAGTATTAGGTGATAATATCTTCTACGGACAAAGCTTTTCAAAAATGCTTGTGCAAGCTGTGGATAATGTAGAGAAAGAGCGCAAGGCTACTGTTTTTGGCTATTATGTGAAAGACCCTGAACGCTATGGGGTGGCTGAATTTGATGCTCAAGGAAATGTGCTTAGTATAGAAGAGAAACCTGCCCAACCTAAATCTAACTATGCAGTAGTAGGGCTTTATTTTTACCCTAATAAAGTAGTGAAAGTGGCAGGAGAAATTAAACCTTCGGCACGTGGTGAGCTTGAAATTACAACTGTTAATCAGGTATTTCTAAACGATGGTGAACTGAAAGTACAACTTTTAGGTCGTGGTTTTGCGTGGTTAGATACAGGTACTCACGATTCACTTAGTGAGGCATCAAACTTTGTAGAGACTTTAGAAAAACGTCAGGGCTTGAAAATCTCTTGTTTGGAAGAAATAGCTTATCGCAAAGGTTGGATAAGTGCTGAAAAACTAAGAGAGTTAGCTCAGCCAATGCTCAAAAACCAATACGGGCAGTATCTTTTGCAGCTTCTAACTAACAACTAATAAAATAAGGAAATGGCAAAACTAAAAACAGCTTATTTCTGTCAGAATTGTGGAGCACAATACGGTAAATGGCAAGGACAGTGTCATATCTGCAAGCAGTGGAATACTATTGTGGAAGAGGTAGTGCAAAAAGAAGAAAAGCCTATATGGCAAGAACGAGAAACTACAACAAGCAGAAATAAAGCTCCTAAATATATTGCTGTTTCACAAATTAGCACTCAGCAAGAGGAACGCCTCAATAGCAATAACCACGAGCTGAACAACGTGCTGGGAGGTGGTATAGTGCCTGGTTCGGTAACACTTTTAGGAGGCGAACCAGGTATTGGAAAAAGTACGCTATTACTGCAAATAGCACTCAATTTGCCTTATCGCACCCTTTATGTATCGGGAGAAGAAAGTGAAAAACAGATAAAAATGCGTGCCGATCGTATTCCGCATCGTCTTGATAACTGTTATATCCTCACCGAAACCAAAACACAAAATATCTTCCAACAAATAAAAGAACTCTTGCCCGAAATAGTGATTATCGACTCTATACAAACACTGCAATCAGACTACATAGAGGCTTCGGCAGGGAGCATCTCACAAATAAGAGAATGTACTTCTGAACTGATTAAGTTTGCTAAAACTACACACACGCCTGTAATTCTCATCGGGCACATCACTAAAGACGGACAGATAGCAGGACCTAAAATATTAGAACATATGGTAGATACCGTCTTGCAGTTTGAAGGCGATCGCAACCACGTATATCGCATTTTGCGTTCGCTGAAAAATCGTTTTGGTTCTACTTCTGAGTTGGGTATTTATGAGATGCTCAGTAATGGATTGCGCGAAGTGAATAACCCTTCCGAAATACTTATTTCTAAAACTGATGAAACTATCAGCGGAACTTCTATTGCGGCTACTTTGGAAGGTATGCGTCCGCTGATGATTGAAATACAAGCCCTTGTAAGTACAGCAGTGTATGGTACGCCACAGCGCAGCACTACGGGCTTTAATGCTAAACGACTAAATATGCTCTTAGCAGTGCTCGAAAAACGCGCAGGTTTCCGTTTGGGGGCTAAGGACGTGTTTTTAAACATCACAGGAGGTATTACTATTGATGACCCAGCTACCGATTTAGGCGTAGCAATGGCTATTTTATCGTCTAATGAAGATATAGCTATTGATAAAGATGTTTGTTTTGCAGGCGAAGTAGGTTTAGGAGGTGAAATACGTCCTGTACAGCGGGTAGAACAACGTATTACCGAAGCAGAAAAATTAGGATTCAATACTATTTTTGTTTCTAAATACAACAAAATAGCTCTCAAGAATACAAATATTAAGATTGTAAAAGTAGCCAAGATAGAAGACGCTATTCAGGAACTTTTTGGATAAGAAGAGTATGTTAAAACGACTTTTAAAAGATACAACTATTTACGGCATAGCAACCGTCTTGCCTCGTGTGATGACGCTCTTGCTCACACGCCTCTATGTTAATAAGCTCGATACCTATGATTTTGGTATCTATTCAGGTATTTTTGCATATATTATTTTAGGCAATGTATTGCTGTCGTATGGTATGGAAACTGCTTTTTTCCGCTTTATGAATAAAGACAAGCATACCAAAAAAGTACAATCTACCGCACTTACTTCACTTACAGTTACTTCTTTGTTATTTTTAGCACTTGCCTATCTGTTACGCGAGTCTATTGCTTCGTGGCTCAATTATGATACCGAGCATATCGTTTTTGCTATTCTTATTTTAGTGTTTGATAGTTTAGTGGTTATACCCTTTGCGTGGCTACGCAATAACAACAAACCACTGACTTATGCAGCTATAAAAGTAGGGAGTACAGCCATTAATATGCTTCTAAATATCTATTTCCTTACTTTTTTTTCTGAGAAAGAACTTTATATGGAAGCAGGGGTTACTTATATATTTCTTTCCAATGTAATTGCAAGTTTGCTCACCCTTATAGTTCTGATACCTGTTTATGTCAAGATTCGTTTTAGTTTTTCATATCAGTTATGGCGTGAAATGATGCTTTATGCCTTCCCGGTGCTATTAGCGGGCATTGCTTTCGCTATCAACGAAGGCTTCGATCGCGTCTTTTTGCGTATGTTACTCCCCAAAGAAACCGCCGATACCACTATAGGGGTTTATTCTGCTTGTTATAAAATGGGTACTTTTATGAATCTTTTTGTAACTGCATATAAGCTGGGGGTAGAACCCTTCTTTTTCAGCACAGCTAAGGATAAGAACGCTAAAAAAAGCTATGCCAAAGTAACCGAATACTTCACTATCTTTGGTGGTTTCTTCTTATTGTTTATAACCGTCTTTACCAATGTATTCAAACACATACTTATTCCCAACGAAGCCTATTGGGAAGCCCTTTGGATAGTACCCATTATTCTGTTAGCCAATCTATGCTTGGGTATTTACCACAGCCTTTCAGTATGGTATAAAGTAACCGATAACACCAAATTTGGAGCTATCTTCTCTATTATCGGAATGCTCGTTACAATCGTTTTTAACTTTACCCTTATTCCGTTGTTCAGTTATAAAGGGGCTGCTTTGGCTACTCTTGCTGCCTATGCTTCTATGATGTTATTTTCTTATTATTACGGGCAGAAACATTACCGTATCCCATATAGGCAGCGAATACTGAAATTCTTTTTAGGAATTAGTATCCTCTTCACGTTTGTAGAGTTTTATCTTTTCAATGTCAATATCTTTACGGGGATACTTCTATTAGTTATCTATGGCTATTTAGCCAATCTCATTGTAGATGTAACAGGAATGCTAAAGAAAAGAAAGACAGCCAGTAGCACCACAGTTAAATAAATTTTGCCAAAGGAGTATGCTTGTATAGCCACCCCTTGGCAAAATTAATGAATATATTGAGATTAGGCTATTTTAGTTTTAGCTCTTCCACAGTTGCTTTAATCCTGCTATCAAGCTCTTTTTCTACAGCGTTAAAGTCTTCTACTTTGCTCAGAGGAGCATTTACGCTGAAGTAGAACTTAATTTTAGGTTCAGTACCGCTAGGGCGTGCCGCAATCTTAGTACCCTTATCAGTGTGGTAGATAAGCACGTTCGATTTTGGTATGTCAATATTGCTTACTTCACCTGTTAGCAAATTATGCGCTTTTGAGGTTTGATAATCTTCCACTAAAGTTACTTTTTCACCATTGATAGACTTCAATGGGTTTTCGCGCAAGTCCTTCATCATTTTTGCAATTTCTTCCGAACCCGAAATGCCTTTTTTCACCAGTGAGATAAGGTACTCTTTGTAGAAACCATATTTCACATAAGCCTTTAGCAGTTCGTTATAGAAAGAACTACCTTTAGCTTTAGCATCAGCAGCTATTTCACACGCCAATAGTGTAGCGGTAACCGCATCTTTATCGCGTACAAAGTCGCTTACCATATAGCCAAAACTTTCTTCACCACCCCCTATAAATCTAAGTTCAGGGAAGTCTTTTATCATTTTAGCTATCCATTTAAAGCCCGTTAAGCCCTCTTTGTATTGTACCCCGTAAGCATTAGCAATAGCGCGTACCATAGGAGTAGAAACAATGGTAGAAGCTACAAACTCATTGCCTTTAAAACCTTTTTTGCTTTCGTGGTTTAGCAAGAAGTCAGTCATCATCACCATAGTTTGATTGCCGTTTAGCAGTTTCATTTTGCCGTTGAGGTCGCGAACAGCAATACCAATACGGTCGCAATCAGGGTCAGTGCCAATAACGATATCTGCACCTATTTCGTCAGCTTTTTTAAGAGCGATAGTAAGAGCCTCAGGTTCTTCAGGGTTAGGTGATTTTACAGTAGGGAAGTTACCATCAGGGGTAGCTTGTTCTTCTACGATGTGTAGGTTGCTATACCCAGCGCGTTTTAGCACTTCAGGAACCATAGTGATAGAAGTACCGTGCAAAGAAGTAAATACAATCTTCAGTTTATCTTTCTCAGGCACTCCAAAGTTCACGTGCTTAATAGAAGCCTCAGCAAATGCGTTGTCCAAATCCTTGTCGATGTAATGTATAAGGCTTTCGTCAGCGTTGAATTTGATGTCTTTAAAATCAATAGTTTCAATAGCCTTCATAATATCGCCGTCTTCAGGAGGAACAGTTTGTCCACCATCTTGCCAATACACTTTATAGCCGTTGTATTCTGGCGGATTGTGCGAAGCAGTAAGTACAATTCCCGCTTGGCATTGCAGTTGTCGCACCGTGAATGAAAGTTCTGGAGTAGGGCGTAAGTCCGAAAACAAGAATACTTTAATGCCGTTTGCTGCAAATACATCAGCTACCACTTTAGCAAATGTTTTAGAGTTGTTGCGGCAGTCGTGTGCTATAGCCACCCTTATTTCTTGGTTAGGAAATGATTTTTTCAGGTAGTTACTAAGCCCTTGAGTGTTCTTTCCAAGCGTGTATTTATTGATACGATTAGTACCAATCCCCATAATACCGCGCATACCGCCTGTTCCAAATTCTAAGTTCTTGTGGAAAGCCTCATTTAGTTCATCGGGGTTGCCATCAATGAGTGCCTGAACCTTGCTGCGTGTTTCCTCGTCAAAAACATCAGAGAGCCACGCTTTTGCTGTTTCAATACTTTTCATAAAAATAAATTTATTTATAAGGGGGTGTTTTTGGTACTAAAAAGCCTCAAATACCCTCGTTTTTTTCTATGGCAAAAGTACAAAATATTTTCTAATTAGCAAAAATAATATGTTAATTTTTTTACGGTTTCATTTCTATCCAATATTCATACAGCATAAAGCTCAATTGTTGCTTGTCTCCTTTGTCTATCAAGCGCTGCACTTCAGGCTTTTCCATTACGTAAAAAGCCAATTTACCTATTTCTTCCTCCGTCAGATGATGTTCGGTGGCTAAGTAGCTACCCATCTCATTTATAATGTAATGAGCTGCTTTTATATTCTTTTCATTTACTACCTCTTTTTTGATAATTTTTGTTTTTCCAGAGAGAGCGTTCATTACAGAAAGAATATTAAAATCCACACGCCCCACCAGCAGTTTGTAAAGCGTAATTTCGTCTGCTTGTAGTAAATTAGTATGTGTATATTCCCTTTTTTCTTGCAACGAACGCTCTTTAGGGGTATGCTGAAGTATTCCCAAGCTTTGAGCTGTAATTTTACCCCTTTCCGTTACGCTCACCTCTTCAAGCGCAATCGTTACATCGCTCATTGTCAGTACCACAATCCGTTGCAAATCCACTGGTGTAACACTGCGGTATATTGTTTTTTTGCCCATAAAAGTACATTTCAGGCTATGCCCTTTGCTTGCTTTAATGGCAAACGACCCCTCGCTGTCGGTAGTAGTAGCCTCTTGGTTGTCAATGTTCTGTATATGTACCCCTTCCAAAGGTTTCAGGTTGTAGTATATTTTGCCCCGTACTATCGTTTCTTGGGCATAGGTAGCCACCAAAGTAGCCCATAGTATAAAAGTAGCTATATATTTCATTTTCAGTTAGTTTTTATCAGCTATGGCTTAGCTTCTTCCGCCTGTACCATTAGCTTGTATTTACGCCAATATTCCAAAAGTAAAAAACCCAATTGTTGGTCTTCTTTGCGCCCCACCAGCGTATGTATTTCAGGTTCTTCCATTACGTAATAAGTCAAAATTTCAACCTCCTCATCCGTTATTTTTAGTTCTTTTTTCAAAAACTCGCTTAGGTGTTCCCGCAGGTAGAGCGCCACTTGCATATTTTTTTCGTTAGCAACTATCTTTTTTAGTATCTTTTTTTGTCCAGAAAGCGTACTTAGGATAGATACAATCCCAATCCCTTTAGTCGCATAAAGTCTTTTCTCAGCAAAAGTACGTTCTTTAGTAGTATGTTGCAAGATACCCAAGTCTTGAGCAGAAATTTTTCGGTATTTTGACACTTCTACCCCTTCCAGCTCGTTGATATCCTCTTTCATTGCGATAAGAAGTCCCCCAAAGCCAAAATCCTCTTTAGTAACCTTGTGAAAAGTAGTCGTCATACCCACAAAACTAATTTTCAGAGTACTATTTTCGCGAGCATTGATGCTGAAATATCCATTAGCATCAGTCGTAGCCACTGTATGGTTCGTCATATTCAGCACGTGAGCTCCTGCCAAAGGAATAGTATCCTGCACAACCCTACCACGTACAACCGACTGCCCCCAAGCTGTCAAGCCCCAGCAGCATATAGTCATTGTAATAAAAAAACGCAATGTCATATATTTTAGTTCTTATTTTTTGATATAAAAATACAATTTAATACAAAGTTACAGCACCACACACCTGTCGCACTCCCACAAGTCCTACCTGTCCCACAAGTCCCACAAGTCTTACAAGTCCCACAAGTCCCACAAGTCTTACAAGTCCCACTGTCCCACAAGTCCTAGAAGTCCTACCTGTCGCACTCCCACAAATTCAAAATTCAGAATTCAAAATTCAAAATTTACTATGTCTCTTCCAGTATAGCATTATCAAAAATCCTATCAAAGCACCCCCTATATGTGCAAAGTGAGCAATATTACCCCCAAAAATACCTCCACTTCCTGTAATGCCCAGCACCAAGTCCAAGCCCACGATAATAGGAATAAAGTAACGTGCTGCAATAGGGTAGGGGATAAAAAGCATCATCAGCTTAGTATCAGGAAAAAACATACCAAAAGCCACCAGAATACCATAAATAGCCCCCGATGCCCCTATTGTTGTAGAAGCCAATGCACTTGCCATATTGTCAAAGGTACTCTTATTGATAATCGTTTCCCAATAAGGATAATAACGACCGTCCGAGATAAGAGCAATAACCCCCTGAGGGTCAACATTCTCCATCGCCAAAGCATTCAGCCCCTGATGTACGTGATAGTAATTTACTGCCGTGTGCAACAAGGCAGCCCCCACTCCACACGAAAAGTAGAAGAAAAGAAATTTATTGCGCCCCCATATATTTTCCAAAGGCGACCCAAATGCCCACAAAGCATACATATTGAAAAACAAATGCATAAAATCAGCGTGCAAAAACATATAGCTAATATATTGCCACCAATGAAAATGCGTGTTTTCAAAGTAATAAAGCGGGAGCAACCCCCTTATGTTTAAATGCGATAGTAAGTTAAATTCGGTAATCAACAAAAAAATAGTGTTGATAATCACCAAGTGTAATACTGTTTTTGTAATTCGTTCCATTACTAATTTTCTAATTTACTAATTTTTTAATTTGCTAATCATTAAACATCGCCCCAATTTCGTTCCCCGAGAGATTGTAGTAAATCCGTTTTCCAAAAGGCGAAATTAATACTTCTTCACAACTAAACAAGTTATTTACCAAAACTTCTTGTTCCTCTTCACTCAGCACCTGTCCCGTTTTCACCGCCAAGCTACGGCTCAAAGCCTTCGCAAAAGCCTCTTTCTGAGTGTTTTCACTACTTGGCAAAGCCTCAATATGCTCCTGTATCAAGTTGTTGAAAATATGCGGTATTTCACTTTCTGTAAGGTGCATTGGCACTCCGCTGATGCATATCCTATCTGCCTCTATGTCAAAAGTAAAACCTATTTGTTCAAAAAGCCCTCGCAAGCTCCCTATGATTGCCAATTCCTCAGCCCCAAAAGCCAATTCATACGGAAACATTAGCTGCTGACTGCTGCTGTGGTTCCTGCTCAAATTTCTCATAAAGCGCTCATAAAGTATCCGCTGGTGAGCACGATTGCGATTGATGATAATCAGCTCACCCCCCAAGGTAGTAACTAAATACTTCTGCGCCAGCGTAATAATCTTTTTGCTTTGCGGCAGCACCTGCGGTTGCTCAAATAGCGTATTAGTAGCCTGCATAGGCTCTATTTGTGAAATTGCCGACTCAATACCCGTGTACAAACTCTCCCACGATGCCGTTTTTTTGCTAAAAGAAGGCTGATAAGAACCACCCCCATTACTGCGTTGCTGCCCTTCTTCCTTAAAAGGATTAAAGTTCGGGTCTACCGTTATTTTCGGAAAAGTAGCCTCCTTGTCTTTGTATGCATAAGGAATATCAAAGGTAGGGTCTTTGCTAAAATCAAGAGTAGGCGCAATATTAAACTGTCCCAAACTATGCTTTATTGCCGATTTTAGCAAAGCGTAAATCGTATGCTCTTCCTCAAATTTTATCTCCGTTTTAGTAGGGTGTATATTGATGTCTATTGTAGCAGGATCTACCTCCAGATTGATAAAGTATTCAGGCTTTTGCGTAGGCTGTATAAGACCCTCGTAAGCCGCTGCAATAGCGTGGTTCAAATACTGACTTCTTACAAAACGATGATTTACCAGCAAAAACTGCAAATTCTTATTTTTAGCCAAAAAATTAGGCTTCACTATAAAACCGCTGATACGCACCACATTGG
Organism: Capnocytophaga bilenii; assembly: GCF_017565765.1. Classification (GTDB taxonomy): domain Bacteria; phylum Bacteroidota; class Bacteroidia; order Flavobacteriales; family Flavobacteriaceae; genus Capnocytophaga; species Capnocytophaga bilenii. Next base: position 329,625 of record NZ_JAGDYP010000001.1, on the reverse strand, counting down.
TATCTTCGGCAATAATAGGCACCAATTTCTCATTAGTTTTGTTGCCAAACAAATGCACTATACGCTGCCTAAAATTAGTCGCAGGCAGGTTAAACAATTCACTTCCATTGTTGTAAAGGTAGAAATGTATGGCAGGGTGAGCCAAAGCCACCCGCTGAAATTCATCTAAAATATGGCGCACCTCCACCGTATCCGATTTTAAAAAATTACGCCTTGCAGGAATATTGAAAAACAGATTTTTCATAGCAATACTCGTCCCGTTAGGGCACACACAAGGCTCTTGCCGACTGATATTACTACCCTCTATGAATATTTCCGTCCCCAATTCATCCTCATCGCGCTTAGTTTGCATCTCAATATGCGCAATAGCCGCTATCGAGGCAAGAGCTTCCCCCCTAAACCCCTTTGTTTGCAAGCTGAAAAGGTCTTCTGCACGTTGTATTTTAGAAGTAGCGTGCCGTTCAAATGCCAAACGAGCATCCGTAGGGCTCATACCTATTCCGTTGTCAATTACCTGCACCAGAGTTTTACCCGCATCCTTTATCAGCAGTTTGATGATGGTAGCCTTAGCGTCAATAGCATTTTCCATAAGCTCCTTTACAGCCGAAGCAGGACGCTGAATCACCTCACCCGCCGCTATCTGGTTTGCCACGTGATCAGGCAGTAATTTTATTATATCCATAGTTAGTTTGTTAATAGTTAGTTTGTCAATTAGCCAATTTGTCAATTTATACCCCTAATTTACCACACCAGCATTTTTTAGAGATACCCCTCACAAGTCCCAAAAGTCCCATAATTCAGAATTCAAAATTCAAAATTCAAAATTCAAAATTCAAAATGCGCCACACACTTTGGCAAACTTTAAGAGTTTGCCAAAGTTTTTTAGAAACACACCTCGCACTCCCACAATTCAAAATTTGTGCGCCACACACTTTGGCAAACTTTAAGAGTTTGCCAAAGTTTTTTAAAATATACCTTGCACTCCACAATTCAAAATTTGTGCGCCACACACTTTGGCAAACTTTAAGAGTTTGCCAAAGTTTTTTAGAAATACACCTCGCACTCCCACAATTCACAATTCACAATTCACAATTCACAATTCACAATTCACAATTCAAAATTCAAAATTCAATTTCTCTCTTTCAAAAATATGCAAAGTATGATTACTATCTAAGATATACACCTTATTTTCTGAGACTTTTAAATCTCTAAGGCGTGTAAAACTATCATCTCGTTCACCTACTTCAATAGGCTCTGAAATATAGATAATTTCCTTGGTATTGATGTCTAAAATGCCAAATTGTAATTCTTTGTCATTATAAAAATACAATAAATCTCCTTGTAAACTTGTATTTCCATTAACCCCATATTTTTTTAGGTTCATTTTCTCCATTTTATCCCACATACCATATAGCATAGGAGTTATTTTTTCTTTATTGAGGTCTATTTCAAAAAATCTGTCAGCTATTAAACCAATAATTATTCCTTTTTTATCATCCAAAATAAATTTTGCACGATAAAAAATGTAAAACTCTTCACTATCTACATAACTATCTACTTTGCCTAATAAATTCCTCTTGGCTATCCCTAGAATACGATGTTTCAATTCCCCAGTTTGAATATCTAAACCAATAAATCCACCTCTTTCTATATAAACCCAAAGGATATTGTTATATATTCCTACAATTTGTTCTACTTCATAGTCAAATTCTTCATCTGTACTGTAATCTTTACCTTTACCAAGTGAAGCAAGAGAAAACTCCCAAAGATGTTCTTTCTTTTGAATAGAAAAAGCTCTGATAGACATCACATCATCATATATTTTATTCTTTTTATACACATATATGTACACACCCATTTGGAAAAAACTTATAGAAAATTTGTCAATTTCACCTAATACCATAAGATTCTCTTCTCTATCCAAAAGAGCCGTAATGAATATTTTTTGTTGTTCATCTAAAAAATAAGTTTCTAAAAACTCTTTAGATAAATACAAAAAAGCTTTGTCTTTTCCTTCTTCTATTAATTCTAAATTTTCGTCAAAGATTTTATAATTATTCTCCCACTCACTACAATAGAATTTACCATTAAAAGTAGCAAGCGGACTTAGTGGCGTTTTGTAAAGCATTTGTTTTTTTTCGCCACATTGAATTTCATCAGATGTATTGATGTAATAAGGTTTGCCTTTATAGATAACATAATCTCTTACATTATCTATTTTAGAAATTAATTTAAACATTTTATTGTGTTTTTACAAAGTTATAGAGTGCTGAATTTGTATCGTTTATCAACTTTTCTAATCTTACTTTATCATTAGGATTTATAATACCTAAACTTTCCTTTAGTTTAGGATTCATAAACTTTAAAATTTCATCACTATTACGTTTAAACAATTCTTTAAAAGCTTGTTTTACGTCATTTATATTAGCTTTATTACTGTTAATCACATAAGCTAAATCTTTTATTTCATCAACTTCTTGTAAATAACTTTCAAATTGTTGGATAAAACCTTTATCATTAGCTATTTTACTCCACGTTTCACTATTATAACTCTTGAACTCTTCAAATAAAGGTAGACCTTCATTTCGGTTAGTGTTAAACTTCACATCATAACGGCAGTTAGGACAAATGCCGTCTAAGGTATTTTCAAACTTCATATCTAAATGCTCAATGTTTTCAGGTGTATATTTTTTAGGGTTCTTGTTAAAGGTGGAAAGCATATGCTGTGTGCCTTCGCTAGCTTTGGCTCACACTCCTCCCGTCCCACTTTCTTTGTTTATTGTATATCTTTAGCCTTTGCTTTTAAGACTTATCACTGTAATCTTATTTCAGGATATGACAACTTTCTTTGTTTTTGCATACCTTTAGCCTTTACTCTTAAGACTTATACTATAAATTTATTTCAGGATATCACCCCCATTGCTCCCATTGCTCCCATTGTTCCCATTGTTCCCATAACCGCTTGCACGCCCGCACCCCAATTCAAAATTCAGAATTCAGAATTCATAATTCCCCTCACCCCCCTGCTGGCGCGAGCTTGTAGCTCGTGCCTACTACAATAAGAGCGTGTCGCTCATTCCTTATCAATTACTTCCCCCTTACTTGCGTAACGAATGTTTAAACTCACTTGTTAATTTTTTCTCTTTAAGTAAAAATACCATTTCAAATTGAGCTTTAATTTCATTTTGAACCAAAGCATCTTGAAATCCTTCCTTTGATAAAATATCCTTATCTTCATCTTGTAGCATTATGAAGCTGTCCAAAAAGTCTTTAATAGTACAACTTCGGCATCTCCCCCATAGCTCCCATTGCTCTCATTGTTCCCACAATCGCTTGTGCGGCTCGCACCCCATTGCTCCCACAATCGCTTGCACGCCCCCCAATTCAAAATTCAGAATTCCCTTTGTCGCTCCCATCAATTCAGAATTCAAAATTCAGAATTCAAAATTCAATTTCTCTCTTTCAAAAGTTAGAAGTATGAAACTACTTTCTTTGTTTATCGCATATCTTTAGCCTTTACTTTTAAGACTTATCACTATACACTTATTTCAGGATATGACAGCTACACCTATGCTAGTTTTTGTCTAACGAGAACAATGAGAATTTATTTCATAATAGGAGGAATTATCTCTCTATTTTTAAAAGCATCATAATTAAATCTAATCCTCTCTGCAAGAACGGATAATTCATCATAATTTAAATTAAGTTCACTTCCTTCTAAATAAAAACTTCTCAGATAATCAACGTAAGAAGCGAAAAACATTACAGTTAATATTTTTTTATCATCAATTTCGTACAAAATATAATCCCATCTTTTTATATATATTTCTTTTATTTCTCCCATAATGTTTTAATATATATCTTTTATAGTATAATCAATATCTTTCACCATTCCTTCTGTTTTAATAATAGCTTCTAATTTTCCATTGGGTAACTTTCCTCTTGGCAACCATAAATCATTAGTTGCAAATTCATTTCCACTTGGAACTTCTACTTTATATCTATCAGAAATTTTAAAATCAATTCCTACTAATCCTCCTTCTTGTAGTTGAGTTGGCGGAATACCTAACTTACACTTTAAATTGGTCTTTAAAAAATCTATATCTTTGATTATATCAATACTTATAAAAGTCATCATTTGATAAGCTCATATCAAAATTATATTTTCTTTTTAGATTTATAATAATCCATTTAATATTATTATATATTTCTATATTGTTAAAATTAAGTGTTTCTATATTTTTAATAAATAAATCTTTTAATTCTTTTGAAATTTTCCATTCTTTCTTTAGTTTTTTATCTCCCTTGAAGCTATGCACAAAATATGACCATAATATTCCTAAAAGTTGTAACAAATCTTCTCCTGAAATATCTTTTTTTGTTTTCAATATTTTAATAATATTTTCCTCCGTTAATTCATAGTTTTCACCTTCTAATAAATAATATTCTAAGATCTCTGAATAAGTATCTGTGCTGTCATGCCCTCCTCTATCTCTGTCCATAACAAAATACTTTCCTTTTCCTAAAAGGAAATCTTCTATTTCATTATGTAGTATAGATTGTTTATATTTATTATTCATATAATTATTTATTTTATTTTTAATACATTATTACTTCCAAAAAAATTAATAAACGTATCCCAATCTTTATTATGAATAAGATTTTCTGAATTGGATATTACAGCTTCCTTAGTTCCATGTATTGTATATCCTCCAGGGATCCATAACTCATCATAGGCTCCCACTTCATTCCCGTTAGGAAAATCAAAAGTAAATTTCTCAGGAGGCACTTTGACAAAAAACACTTCATCTGTCGCTTTAAAATAATCTTTCCCTAAATCTAATTCCTCAATTAATACATTTAAATTCTTATTAGAATCATTATATTTCCTTATTACTCCTTCCATATCACTTCTTAATCCAATAAATTTTCTTGGAGCCATTGTGATATAATTTGATTCTACAACATCTCTTCTTCTAATAATAAAAGCACCTCCTTCTTTTTCAAACTTCGTTAAGTGTTGTTGGATATAACCTGAACTTAGATAAGTACTCGGGTCAGGTCTTTGTCCTTTAGGAATACTCAATATATCCTCGCTTGTTTTTCCATTAATAAAAACACCCTTAATACCCCATTGGTCATTAGCTATATTCTTAGCATCAGTAAGTTCAATAAAGACTTTTTCTTGTTGTACAATTTCTTTTCGTACATCAGAAGAAAGTTTTACCCATTCATCAGAGTTTTTAAGTTTAGTAATTGCTATCCTATAAGATAGATATTTTTCTACTAACAAACTTCTCAAATTCCCATTCTTCTGCAAAAGCTCTTTTGTAGCTTGTGGTAGATTCTTTGCAAACTTATAACCTGCTTGTCCGAGATTCTTTATCCCTATAACTCCCATTGCCAAGTTGTAGCTGTTTACAACCTGTCCTAAAGAACTATGAGGGTCTATATGCTGTGATACATTCACTCCTATGTCCCCCACAGCTCCCACTACTTCTGCCAGTGCCTAAGCACGACGTACTGTAATACAACTTTGTTGATAATTTTTACTCTTTTTTAACCTCTAATAATTCTTTTATTTTATCAATAAATTTATAAAATTCTTCTATCTGATTTTCAGAGTATCCTTTCCCTTCTAAAGATCTCGGAGATATAGAAAAAAGATTTAATTCCTTTTTTTCATTATTTCTAAGTATAGATAAATCTTTCTCTAATATTTGATATAAAAAATTTGTTTTTTCATAGTTATTTAATATACTTTTTTTATATTCTTCCTGTGAAGAATATAAATCTTTCTTTGAGAAAAGAGTTTTTAGTTGCCAAAAAGGAATTTCTTCGATTTTCTTTTCTAATTCTTTTCTCATTAAACCCATTTTATTTTGAATAAGATTTATTATTTCATTCATTTTAATTCTTTTATACTTTTTGTTATTTCTGAGAGATTTATCTTATTTTGCTTATAATCAAAAATTACTTGCTCTATTCCTCCTTTCAAAAAGAAATCTTTAGTTACTGAAGAAGCAGGTTGCCTAGCGGCAACCCCTCTCCAACCCCCCCGCTGGTGCGAGCTTGCAGCTCGTACCCAATTCAAAATTCAAAATTCAAAATTCAAAATTCAAAATTCAAAATTCAAAATTCAAAATTCCCCACCCGTCCCACAAGTCCCACAAGTCCCACAATTCAAAATTCAAAATTATCACAGCGAACCTTCAGCGAAGGATGAGCGAAGGATGAGCGAAGGATGAGCGAACAATTAGCACTAAAATGACGAACCTTCAACAATTAGCACTAAAATTTGTGCAAATATAAAAAAAGTCTTACTTTTGTAGCAAAATTATTTTCTTTATGAAGCGTATATTTATTGCTATTACAATAATAATCAGTGTGTTATCTTGTTCAAAAAACAATGATGATGATGAGAATCCTTTCCTTTTTGCTGGCTCCGACTATACAGGTTCAGACCTCAATCTGCGTATCAACGACTTTATTTGGAAAGGACTTAACACTTACTATTTGTGGCAGCCCGAAGTAGCTAATTTACAAGACAATCGCTTCGGAAGCCTTGCCAATACCAAAGCCGATAAAAATCATACCTATACTACCTTTTTAAAAAGCAATTTAAACCATACCGATTTTTTTAACAACCTCCTCTACCGTAAAGGTACAACCGATCGTTTTAGCTATATTACAGACGATTATGTGAAGTTAGAAAACCAATTCAAAGGCATCACAGCAAGCACAGGTATGGACGAGGCTTATGTGCAGTTCAACAACGCAGGTACAGTTATGGGTATAGTGCGCTATGTAATCCCAAATTCCGATGCTCATAGGCAAGGCGTACAACGCGGCGATGTCTTCCTTGAAATCAATGGTACCCCCATCACCAAGCAGAATTTAGGTAGTTTGCTCAGTAGTAGTGTGTATAGTTTTGATATTTACCGCTTTGACGAGGATGGCGACCTGAATTTTACAGGTAGAAGCGTAACCCTGCACAACACCGCTACTCCCGAAAATCCAGTACTGATAACCAAAGTAATACAACAAGGCAACCACCGCATAGGCTATCTAATGTATAACGCCTTTATTAGCGATTACGACAAAGCCCTCAACGATGCCTTTGCCTACCTGAAAAACCAAAACATCACCGATTTGGTACTCGACCTCCGCTACAATGGCGGTGGAAGCGTGCAAACCGCTATTTACCTCGCCTCAATGATTACAGGGCAGTTTAGCGGACAGGTCTTTGCTAAAGAAAAATGGAATACCAAAATGCAAGACATCGTAGCCCAGCAAGGTAAAACAGTCAATTATTTTCTCGAAAATATGACCGATGGCACACCCCTAAACCACCTGCGAATGAATAAGCTATACGTGCTTACTACCAGTCGCACTGCCTCAGCCAGCGAATTGCTTATCAACGGCTTAAAACCTTATATTACCGTAGTGCAAATAGGGCAAACCACCACAGGCAAAAATCAAGGCTCTATCACTATTTACGACTATATAGATAGAAAACAACAAACCAAGAACCCTAAGCATAAGTGGGCAATGCAACCTTTAGTGCTAAAGATAGAAAATGCAGCAGGAGTAGGCGATTATGTAACAGGCTTAACACCTACAATAGCTATAAATAAAGAAAATTACACCAAATTAGGCACTTTGGGCGAACCCACCGAGCCATTCCTATCTAAAGCTATAGAGCATATCACAGGCAGGCAAGCAAGCCGTACCAGCAGAACAGCTCCCCAGCCCACCCCCGATTATCAGCTTATTACTACACAAAAAAGCCAATATTTAGGCTACAACGAAATGTATAAATAATAAAAAATGAACAAACTTTACGACCTTAAAGTTACTAAAATAACACACCTTACTGCATCGTCAGTAATGATTACTTTTGAAGTGCCTGAACTGCTGAAAAAAGTATTTTCTTTTGAAGCAGGCGAATATCTTACTCTACAGCAAACCATCAACAATCAAAAAGTACGCCGTGCCTATTCCATTTGCTCTGGCGTAAATGAAGGCGAACTTAGTGTAGCAGTAAAACGTGTGCCCAATGGTATCTTTTCTACTTATGCTACCCAAGAGCTCAAAGAAGGCGATATACTACAAGTAATGCCACCTATGGGCTCATTTGTGTTCTTCTACGATATTTTCGGTAATCGCGATATTATGCTGTTCTCAGCAGGCAGTGGCGTTACCCCTATGATGAGTATTGCCAAAACAGCACTCGCCAAAACCAATATCAAAGTGGTGTTTGTATATGGTAATAAATCCAAGCAAGAAACCTTGTTTTTTGATGAAATAGAAGCACTACGCGCCCAATACCCCGAGCGCTTCTTGGTGCATTACGTCTTTAGTCAAGAGCCTTGGGGCAACAATTATACAGGGCGTATCAATCATAAAATAGTAACTGAACTATTTGAAAAATACAAAGATTTGAATTGGGGTAGATACTATGCTTGCGGACCTACACAGCTGGTAAAAGACCTCCGCGAAATGCTCTTGCTGCGTGGCATTGATAAAGAACGTATCTTTACCGAGCTATTTGAAGCCTCACCCGATGCTGTTGATTATACTCAGCTGGAAGGTAATGTAGAAATTACCGTTGAAATAGGAGGCGAAACCCATACCTTCACTTCAGCTCGCAATCAAACACTGCTCGCCTCTGCACTGATGAGGGGCTATGATGCTCCTTACTCCTGCCTCAATGGTGTGTGCAGTAGCTGTATAGGCAAAGTGACAGAAGGCGAAGCTAAAATGGCTAAAAATGAGACACTTACCGAAAAAGAAGTAGAAGAAGGTTATGTACTCACTTGTCAGGCATATGCTATGCAAGATAAAATTAAAGTGAAATTTGAAAATTAAAACCGTTTTGGCGCAGTATTTGTAAATAACACTTTTGGCAACTAAAAATATTTACTATGGTTTATATAGACGAAAAAATATACCTTTGGCTCATCAATATTGTGTTTGTGCTGCTGCTTATTTTTGTAGCCTCACAATGGCGAAAACGAAAAATGCAGCGACAATTTGCTACTAAAGCAATGTTAAAGCGCTTATCCCCCAATCGTTCAAGTTTTAAAACTTGGCTGAAATTTGTGCTATTGGCAGTTGTTATAACTTTGCTATGTATAGCTTTGGCAAATCCCAAAATAGGCACTAAAGTAGAAACCGTAAAGCGCGAGGGGGTAGATATTGTTTTTGCTATAGATGTTTCAAAAAGTATGTTGGCAGAAGATGTAGCACCCAATCGTTTGGAAAAAGCCAAACGCATTGTTTTTGAAACCATTAGCCAGCTAAAGGGCGATAGAGTAGGAATTGTAGCCTATGCGGCGAGTGCTTACCCACAGTTGCCCCTCACCACCGACCATTCTGCTGCTAAAATGTTCCTGCAAGCAATGAATACCGATATGCTTTCTTCACAAGGTACTGCCATTCAGGAAGCCATACGTATGGCAAGCAGTTATTTTGACGAAAATACTCCTACGGCACGCCTTTTGTTTATCATTTCCGATGGTGAAGACCACGAAATGGGTGCTACCGAAATAGCAGCTGAAGCCCAAGAAAAAGGCATACACATCTATACCATAGGCGTGGGTACCGAAAAAGGAAGCCCAATACCAATGAAAGAGTTAGGACAACAAACCTACAAGCACGACAGCAATGGCGAGGTGGTAATTACTAAACTAAACAAAGAGCTCTTGGCACAAATAGCTCGCAATGGCGGAGGGAACTTCTTTAATGGTGATAATACCCAAACTGCTGTAAGCGAGATAACTAAAATATTAGATAATACCGAGAAAACCCAATTCGACACCCAAAAATTTGTAGATTATAAAGACCAATTTCAGTGGTTCATTGCTGGTGCACTCTTCTTGCTCTTCCTCGATATGTTTATCTTCGAGCGAAAAACTGCTTGGGTGAAAAAACTAAATTTATTTAACGAAAAAGAAAAGAATTAATAGTTAGATGATGAAAAAAGTATTTGTCGTATTACTCTTTATAATAACTGCAGCTGTAAATGCTCAAACAAAAGCAGAAAAAGAAGCACTAAAAGCAAAAAAAGCCTCTGATGAATATACTTATCAGGGAAATAAAGCTTTGGAAGGTGATAAACCTGTGCAGGCAGAGGTAGATTATCGCAATGCCATTGTAAAGAATAAAGAAAATGTAACCGCTCAGTACAATTTAGGCTCATTGTATTACCAACAAAAAAGTTATGGCGAGGCTTTTGCTCGTCTCAAAAAAGCGAGCGAAACTCCTAATATCACCGATAATGAACGCCACCAAATATTCCATAATTTGGGCAATACTTTTATGAAAACTAAAGAGTATGACAAAGCGGTACAGGCATATAAAGAAGCACTCCGCTATGATAGCACCGATGAGCAAACACGCTATAATTTGGCAGTAGCTAAAGATATGCTAAAGAAAAACCCTCCTAAAAACGATAATAAGGATAATAAAGACAATAAAAACAACCAAGATAATAAAAACGATAAGAATAAAGACAACCAAGATAATAAAGACAATAAAAACGACAAGAATAAAGACAACCAAGATAACAAGGATAACAAAAACGACAAGAATAAAGATAACCAAGATAACAAGGATAACAAGGATAACAAAAACGACAAAGACAAAAAAGATAACCAAGATAATAAAGACAATAAAAACGATAAAGACAAGAATAAAGATAACCAAGATAACAAGGATGACAAAAACGATAAAGGCGACAAGGATAATGACAATCAAAAACCACGACCTTCAAGCCTGTCACCACAGCAAATGGAACGCATTCTGGAGGCTATGAATAGCGAAGAACGTAAAACCCAAGAAAAGGTGAACGGACAAAAAGTAAAAGGACAACGCTCTAAATCAGAAAAAGATTGGTAATCCTAAAAAGCAATTATTTGATAGCATATGAAGAAAATAACAGCATTTATTATTACTTTCTTAGCATTACAATTCATCTATGCACAGCAAGTGGAATTTACTGCCGAAGTGAGCAAAACTCAATTAGGAGCTAACGAACGCCTGCGCATAGAGTTTACAATGAATAGAAATGGTGATAACTTTACACCTCCTAATTTTCAAGGATTTACTGTAGTGATGGGACCTTCACAGTCTATATCAAACTCTTGGATAAATGGGGTGCGTACTTTCTCACAGTCGTATATATACATATTGCAGCCCACAAGTAAAGGGAAACATACTATAGGAGCTGCCTCTGTAGATATTGAAGGGCGTACCTATAGAACTAAACCTATAGAAATTACCGTAACTGGCGAAGTACAAAACCCATCAATAGATAAAAACAGCAACGATGTGGCTCGTGAAAGTTTCTTCTTATTGGCAGAGGTGTCAAAACCTAATCCTTATTTGAATGAAGCGGTAACGGTTATCTATAAGTTATATGTGGGCAATCAAATAGCACTGAACAGCTTGGAGTGGCTCACAACCCCCAAATATCCTAACTTTTGGAGTCAGGATTTAAAAATGCAGCAGTATGAGATAGGTGATTGTAACTATCAAGGGAAACCTTATCGCTGTATTACGGTGAAAAAAGTAGTGTTATACCCTCAAAAAACAGGAGTCCTTACCCTTGAGCCTCTCACTATGGATGCCGTTTTAAGTGTGCCTACAGGTCAGCGTGATTTCTTTGGTCGTCCTTATTACGAAGAGGTGTCGCGCCGTGTTACTTCGGGTAATAGGACATTGAATGTAAAAGAACTGCCACAAGAGGGCAAACCCGATAGTTTCGGGGGGGCAGTAGGTGATTTTTCTTTTAATGTAACTACCAATAAGCTTACCTTAAAAGCAAATGAAAGTTTGCAGCTAAAAGTAGAAGTTTCGGGTAGTGGCAATTTGAAGTTGTTTGATTTGCCAAAACCTATATTTCCGTCTTCGTTAGAGGTATATGCTCCTGAACAAAAAGACGATATTAGCACGACATTACAGGGTATGAATGGGCGTGTAGAACATACTTATACCATTGTACCCGAATATAAAGGTAAGTATCCTGTATCAGGGCTCACATTCTCGTATTTTAACCCTGTAACTCAAAAATATGTAACTGTAAAAACAGATGATTTGCTGATAGATGTAACCGAAGGTCCTGCCGCTGATAGTAATACAACTAGCAATAGTGATGCTTCGGTAACACAAACAGATAACTCGTTTGCACCAGCTCAAACCAATACACAATTACAACCTATAGGTAAACGCAGTTTCTTTGGGTCGGTAGGGTACTATTTATGGTCGCTATTGCCATTGCTTATCATTCCCATAGTACTTTTATGGTGGCGTGCACAACAGCGTCGTGCAGGAGATATTGAGGGTAATAAAGTGCGTGTAGCCAATCGTTTGGCAAAAAAATATTTAGGTGAAGCAAAACGCAAATTAGGTGATAAAGCCACCTTCTATGAGGCTTTAGAACGTGCTTTGCACAACTATTTGAAAGCTAAGCTAAAAATAGAAACTGCCGAGATGAGTAAGGATACCATCAGTGAATTGTTGTTACAACGACAAGCTGATGAAGCTACGGTATCACAGTTTATAAAACTCCTTGCCAATTGCGAAATGGCACGCTATGCGCAACATAGTGAAGCTGCTATGGAACGAGATTTTGAAGATGCTGTAGAGGTAATTTCAGGCTTAGATAAGCAGATGAAGAGTAAGTAATAATTAATAAGGAGTAGAGGAATGAAAAAGCAAGTAAAAAATATGAAAAGCATTATACTTGTATTATTTACAGTGTTTTGTAGTTTAATAAACTTTGCACAAACTAATGAAAAGCTGTTTGCACTCGCTACTGATAATTATCAGAAAGGGCAATGTGAAGAAGCCATTAGGCAATACCAACAGATTATAGCGCGAGGTAGTGAATCATCAGCTTTGTACTATAATATGGCAAATGCTTATTACAAGCTGAATAAAGTACCCGAAAGTATATATTATTACGAGAAAGCACTAAAGTTAGACCCCAAAAATACAGCGGCTAAAAATAATCTCACATTTGCCAAACAAATGACAGTAGATGCGATTACACCTCTACCTAAGACGTGGTTGCAACAGCTTTCGGATAGTATTACGGGCTTATTTGAATTGCATACGTGGGCTATTCTTTCAATTATAGCCATATGGGGGGTAGTAGTATTTTTTTTGTGTTACTATTTTGTAGTACATACAGCTTTGAAACGTACTTTTTTTACTTTATTATTAGTAACAATAGTCATTGCTATAGGTACTTATAGTATAGCTCATTACAAGCAACAACAAATAGCAAATGAGCAATATGCCATATTGTTTGAGAAAACAGTACGAATATTTGCAGAGCCCAATGCTTATAGTAGTGAAGTTTTAGAGCTTCACGAGGGTACTAAAGTAGCTATTATAGGGCAAGAAAACGATTGGCTACAAATACAGTTAGCCAATGGAAAAACAGGCTGGACGAAGTCGTCTAACCTGAAAAAGCTATAGAGCAGCTAATTACCAATTAGATAATAGGCTCATTAGCCAATTTATCTAATAAGAGCCTGAGGCTTTCGTCTTCTGAGAGGTTATCCATAGTGATAAGGCAATCAGCTTGCATATAAAACGGATTGCGTTCAAAAAGGTGCTTACGAATAAAATCTTCTAACTCATCGTCATTGATATCGGTTATCATAGGGCGATGAGTTTTTTCTTTTATGAGTCTGAGAGCGAGATTTTTGGGTTGATACTTCAGGTAAATAGATGTAGCATCAGCTGTTTTAATAATACTGATGTTATTACCAAAACAAGGAGACCCACCGCCTAAGGCAAGTACAAAATCATTGGGATTTTGTAGGAGTTCTTGTAGGTACTCAGCTTCTTTTTTTCTGAAATAAATCTCGCCTTTAGTTTTAAAAATATGAGGGATAGAGCTGTTTTCACGTTCAGCTATGTAATCATCAAGGTCTATAAAAGGAATGTTTTTAGCATTGGCTAGGGCTTTTCCAAGCGTAGATTTGCCACTACCCATATATCCCATTAAAATTATTTTCATATATAAATAGTTGTTTTTTAGGGTATTGAAATAAAAGTTAAAAATAAAATGCAAAAATAATACTTTTTTTCTTGTTATATATAAAAAAAGTATTACCTTTGCACCCGCAAACAAGAAATACTTGTGATTACCACAACGACTCGGTAGCTCAGCTGGTAGAGCACGACACTCTTAATGTTGGGGTCCTGGGTTCGATCCCCAGCCGGGTCACAAGGATTATATAGTTTAATATTTTAGGACTTGGTAGCTCAGTTGGTAGAGCACAACACTTTTAATGTTGGGGTCCTGGGTTCGAGCCCCAGCCAGGTCACAAGGGTTATACAATTTGTTTTTTTATTTTTAAGGACTTGGTAGCTCAGTTGGTAGAGCACAACACTTTTAATGTTGGGGTCCTGGGTTCGAGCCCCAGCCAGGTCACAAAAACTTACCGCCTACGTGGAGAAATTGGTAGACTTGCCATCTTGAGGGGGTGGTGCCCTTTCGGGCGTGCTGGTTCGAATCCAGTCGTAGGCACATAATAATTAACAAAAAAAGCTGTCTAAAAAGACAGCTTTTTTTGTTTCCTTAAATGTCAAAGTTATCAATTTCTACTTTTAGATTGTTGATGATGAAATCTTGTCTATCGGGGGTGTTTTTACCCATATAAAAATCTAATAACTGCTCTATATGGATAGTCTTATCGAGCATTACAGGGTCTAAACGAATGTCTTCGCCTATAAAATTTTTGAACTCATCGGGTGATATTTCTCCTAACCCTTTAAAACGCGTGATTTCGGGTTTGCCTTTTAGTTTCTCTATAGCAGCTTGTTTTTCTTCTTCGCTATAACAATATATTTTTTCATTCTTATTACGTACTCGGAAAAGAGGCGTTTGCAATATATATAAGTGTCCTTCCTTGATAATCTCGGGGAAGAACTGCAAGAAAAAAGTAGTAAGTAGCAAGCGGATATGCATTCCGTCTACATCAGCATCGGTGGCAATGACAATGTTGTTGTAACGGAGGTCGTCCATAGAGTCTTCTATATTTAAAGCTGCTTGCAAGAGATTGAATTCTTCGTTTTCATAAACTATTTTTTTAGTCATTCCGTAGGTGTTCAGCGGCTTACCTCGCAACGAAAAGACGGCTTGGGTATTGACATCGCGAGATTTGGTAATAGAACCTGAAGCCGAATTTCCTTCTGTAATAAACAGTGTACTCTCCAAATTGCGCTTATTTTTTGTATCGGTAAGGTGTATGCGGCAATCGTTTAGTTTTTTATTGTGTAAGTTTGCTTTTTTAGCTCTTTCTTTAGCCAATTTTCTGATACCAGCAAGGTCTTCGCGTTCGCGTTGCGCTTCCATAATTTTGCGCAAAATAGCATCGGCTACTTCGTTGTTTTTGTGCAGATAATCATCTAAATGACGCGCTACAAAATCGTTAATATAAGTGCGTACGGTAGGCATTCCTTCGCCCATTTCAGTAGAACCGAGTTTTGTCTTGGTCTGGCTTTCAAACACAGGCTCCATTACTTTGATAGAAAGCCCTGCAATGATAGACTTGCGCACGTCAGACGAATCGAAATTCTTCTTATAAAAATCGCGGATGGTTTTTACATAGGCTTCTTTGAACGCATTGAGGTGCGTACCTCCTTGTATCGTATTTTGTCCGTTAACAAATGAGTAATACTCCTCGCTGTATTGGGTTTTGCTGTGTGAGATAGCCACCTCGATATCCTCGCCTTTGAGGTGGATAATAGGGTAAAGAAAATCCTCTTCGTTATTGTTTTCGGTCAGAAGGTCTTTCAATCCGTTTTCAGAATAGTATTTTTCGCCGTTGTAATTAATCGTAAGCCCAGGGTTGAGGTATACGTAGTTTTTGAGCATACGCACTACGTACTCATTGCGGAACTTGAAGTTTTTGAAAATGGTATCATCGGGAATAAAGGTTACGCTTGTACCGCGTTTTTTGGTACTTTCTTCAATGGGTGATTCTTCTTTTAAAATACCTTTTTCAAATGAAGCTGATTTGGCTTGATTGTCGCGTACAGACTCTACCCAAAAATAAATAGAGAGCGCATTAACAGCTTTTGTACCAACGCCATTAAGTCCGATAGATTTTTTGAAAGCCTTAGAGTCGTATTTGCCTCCTGTATTCATTTTAGAGACTACATCTACTACTTTTCCCAAGGGGATACCACGCCCATAGTCGCGTACTTCTACCTTATTATCGCTGATTTTCACATCAATAGTTTTACCAGCTCCCATAATAAACTCGTCTATACTGTTATCGAGTACCTCTTTGAGGAGTACGTAGATACCATCATCGGCAGAAGAGCCATCGCCGAGCTTTCCGATGTACATACCAGGGCGTTGTCGTACGTGCTCTAAGGGGTCGAGCGTTTGAATACTATCTTCGTCATATCTTATTTCTTCCATAATGATTTATATGTTTATGGCTGCAAAGATACGAAATAATGTTTAATGATTAATGATTAATCTTTTAAGAGGGGGTATATTCTCGAGCCGCACAGGCGTTATCTTCCGCTTACCTTCCCCTTACCTTCCCCTTATCTTCCCCTTATCTTCCGCTTATTCTTCGTCACATACTCGGCTGTGCCATCTCGGTGCGAGCCGCACGGGCTTCACATACTCGGCTGCGCCAGCTCGCCGACTTTCCTTCGCTTATCCTTCGCTCATCCTTCGCTGAAGGTTCGGTGAGGCAATTTTGAATTTTGAATTGGCATTTTACTATTTCTGTTGAAAAAAGAGTTGCATTTATAAAAGAAAGTTGTACCTTTGTGGCATCAAATTATAAAACGATAAGAAACGATGAATACCCAACAACTTACTGACCTTACTACCCAAGTGCGTAGGGATATATTGCGAATGGTACACAAAGTAAATTCGGGACACCCTGGTGGCTCTTTGGGCTGCGCTGAGTTCTTAGTATGCCTGTATAACGAGGTGATGGATTTCAAACTGCCTTTTAGTATGGAGGGCAAAGATGAAGACCTTTTCTTCCTTTCTAACGGACATATTTCGCCTGTACTCTATAGTGTGTTGGCACGTAGAGGCTTTTTTCCAGTGGAAGAACTCAATACTTTCCGCTTGCTTAATTCGCGCTTGCAAGGGCACCCTACACCTCACGAAGGGTTGGAAGGCATACGTGTAGCTTCAGGCTCTTTGGGACAAGGGCTTTCGGTAGCTATAGGGGCGGCTTTGGCTAAGAAACTAAACGGCGATAAGCATTTGGTTTATACCCTACACGGTGATGGCGAGCTACAGGAAGGACAGATATGGGAGGCGGCAATGTACGCTGGTGGCAAAGGGGTGGATAACCTCATCGCTACGGTTGATTACAACCAAAAACAGATAGATGGTCCTACCGATAAGGTACTGCCCTTGGGTAACCTTCGCGCTAAATGGGAAGCCTTTGGTTGGCAGGTAATTGACATTGAAAAGGGCAATGATATTAGTGCTATCTTGAAAGGTTTGGCAGAAGCTAAAGCACTGACCGGTAAGGGGAAACCTGTTTGTATTTTGCTACATACCGAAATGGGTAATGGTGTAGATTTTATGATGGGTACTCACGCTTGGCACGGCAAGGCTCCTAATGACGAGCAATTAGCGAAAGCTTTGGCACAGAATGCTGAGACGTTGGGAGATTACTAATTTGACGATTTGATAATTAGCAAATTAATATTTATGACTGAAATTACTGAAAGATTAGCTGATAGTGAAGAAAAGGAAGAGCTATCAGCTTTGAAAGAAAAAGCTATTGACTTACTAAAAGAGAACAATTTTACTTGTGATGAAAGCCATCCTAAAGAAGTAGCTACTTCTTTGAGGCATTTTATTGATGCTTATAAAGAACAAAAAGTTACTGCTAATACCTTAGCATACGACAAGGTTGATTTAGCTTATGGTTTAGGAGAATTATTTGCTAATGCGGTAATGAATTTTTATCAATGGGAGTATTTCTATCTTGATAAAGGGAATGACCACGGAGGTTTTGCAGTGGTAAATCCTAACAAAAAATGGTATATTTTTGTTCATCATTATCTTTACGACTTGCTTTTTGATGAAGAAAAAGAAAATAACCTATTGTTAAACTTTAATACGCTTAATCCAAGCGAGTTAAAGTCTTACGAAAAACCACATATTAATTATATGGGGTTGAGTTAAGAATTATAAAAAGAGCAAATCAGCTTATCGCTACTAAGGTAGAGGAAAGTCTGGACACCACAGAGCATCATAGCGGGTAACGCCCGTCCGCCGCGAGGCGAGGACAAGTGCAACAGAAAGGATGTATGGGTAATGCCATAGTGAAATCAGGTAAACTCTATGAGGTGCAACGCCGCGTAAACCAGCGTTTGAGGGTTGCTCGCCCGATGTTGGAGGGTAGGCGGTTAGAGCTAATGAGTAATCATTAGCCGAGATAAATGATAAGCACTTATCAGCAATGATAAGAACAGAATCCGGCTTATGATTTGCTCTTTTATTTTTATAGAACATTTATAGTGTAGGGATGAAGAAAAAAAAATAGTTAAAAATTTGTTAATTATATAGAGAAGTTGTATCTTTGCCTCAAAATCAATAACCAACTTAGTAAATAGAAATGGGTATACCAAGATATGAAATTACTCCTGATGAAAATACTTGTTTGTTTACTTTCATTAGTGAAGGAAAGAAAGGCAGTATAGAAAAAGTAGTTCTCTATGAAGAGATGGAAACAGAAGGTTTCTTTAATTTAGGATTTGGTGATAGAGACCCTATTACGGGGTATTTAGATGATGAAGCTGTAAGTGATAATGGTGATACACAAAGAGTTTTGACTACAGTTGCTACTACTCTTTTTTATTTTACAAAAGAACATCCTGATGCTTTTGTTTATGCAAAAGGGGGAACACCAGCAAGAAATAGATTGTATAGAAGGAAAATTACGAAATATTTAAAAATTGCTCAACAAGATTTTAATGTATATGGTATATTACCAAGTGGAGAAATTGTTAGTTTTGTTCCTAATACTGAATATATAGGATTTTTAATACAACGTAAAAAAGAATAATTATGACAGCAGAAGAAAAAAAAGATTTGGAAAAATATTTGTGGGATAAATTTAAAATAAATGTACATTTTACAGAGTTTTCAACAAAAAAATACGATCCTATTAAGAATTCTTTTCCTAAAAAACTAGCTGAAGCGAATGCAATGCTGAAAAAAATGCGTTTTCCTGAAGGTTTTTTTGACCAAAAAGAAAGTGTTGGCATTTAGTGCTTGGCTTTACAAAAATAAACAATTAACTAATAAACACTATAAATAAATGAAAAAAGCTATTTTATTATTGCTCTTGGCGTTCTGCGCTATGGGCGGGGCGCAACCTATCTTCAAAGGGGTACTTGTAGGTACTGACCAGAAACCTATAAATGCTGCTAATATCATTCTTATAACGCTTCCTGATTCTACTCTTGTAAAAGGGGCTATTAGCGATGCTAAAGGTGTTTTTGAATTGCCTAACACGGCAGAGTATAAGAAAATCATTATTAAAATTACTCATTTGGAGTATGAGCCTAAGATACTTACTCCCTCACAATCGCAGTTGGGTACTATTGAGCTCACTCCTGCTACTAATCAGTTGGGCGAAGTAGTGCTAACCGCTCGCCGTCCTATTATTGAGCAGAAAGGTACGCGCATCAGCACTAATGTGGCGCAATCTTCCTTGCAAAACTTGCCTCGTGCTGAGATGCTTATTAACTTCCTGCCTGGGGTTAGCACTTCCTACACGGGGGGTGGTTTTGAGGTTTTTGGCAAAGGTAACCCTATTTTCTTTATCAATAACAGACGTGTGCGTAACCTTGATGATGTGTATCACCTTTCGCCTAAAGACATTGAAAGCATAGAACTCGAAACCCAACCAGGAGCTGAACACGATAATAGCGTGGGGGCTGTGATTTATATCAAACTGAAAAAGAAACAAGGCGATGGACTTAGTGGCTCTATTGAAAACGAAGAATACTTCCGCAAAAACGGGCTACACAATAATAGTTGGGCAAATTTGAATTACCGCTCGGGAAAAACTGATCTCTTCTTAAACATAGGTGCATATAACAACTTCAAAAATCATTTTTACCGCAATAATGAGTTGCAAACTTTCACTACCCCTCACCAATGGCGTGTAACTACCAATGAAGTAAGCGATAATAATGATAAAAGTGCTGAGGTGAAGGTAGGTTTTTCACACGATTTTTCTGACAAACACGCTATTGGAGCAAGTGTGTGGGGAGGTATAACGCCTTATTCTGGGCACGCTTATACCCAGCAAGAAACAGCCACTTACCGAAATAATGATATTATTGCTAAAGGACTGAATGAATACGACCAATTCAACCAAAACAAAGACCTCAATGCAAATGCTTATTACGAAGGAAAACTTACTGATAAACTCAAACTGCAAACTGATATTGACTATATAGGGCAACGTTCTAACAACCAAACCGACATAATAGAACACAACTTGCTCACTTCTTCGGCACAAAAAGTGCACAAACATCAAGAGGCTTCTTCTAATTGGTGGAACTTAAAAGCTACTTTTTTACAACAAATAGGCAAAGGTGCCCTCAACTACGGAACGGAACTTAGTAACCAATACCGCAAAGAAACCTACAATGATAACGCTCTCACTACTCCCGATATTAAAAATACCGAAGTGCGTTCGGCAGGATTTGCAAGTTGGGCATATCCTTTAGGCAAAATAAGTACTAAAGTGGGATTGCGTTATGAATACGCTGATTTTGGCTATTATGAAAATCAACAAAAAAGTGAGGTGAAAAGCCGAATTTATCGCCATTGGTTGCCTAATGTGTCTGTCGCTTTCCCTTGGGATAAAACACAATTCACCCTCAGCTATGTGCGCAAAATAAAACGACCTGCCTTCTACGAGCTTAGCGATTATAGTGCCTATTCTTCTCCTTTCTTGTACGATAGGGGTAATCCTTACATAATACCCCAACTCAATGACGAATGGACTGCCTTGGCTACCTATGGTCCTATTTCGGCTTCGCTGATGTACGGACATATACGCAACGCTATTCACAATGATTATTCGCTTTCGGCAATAAACCCTAATGTGATTGAAAAAACAATTCGCAATTATGACCATTACAACTTGCTAAAAGGGGTGCTGAATGCACAAATGCAAATAGGCAAATGGATGCCTAAACTAACGCTTACTTACTACAAGCCTTTTGCTAAAGATGTATTACCTACTAGTGAAGCTGCTTTTTCAGCCGAATTGATGAACCAAATAGCGCTTAACGACAAATGGTTGGTATTGGCACTTTTCAATTACGTTAGTAAAGGTACAGAACGAGAGTACTATATGTATGAACAACGCAGTGGGGTACATTTGTTTGTAGCCCGTATGCTGTTCAATCAATCGCTTACTATATATGGAGGGGTAATGGACGCTTTTAATCAGCTGAACAATCACAGTGAGTTTCGCAATCCCTACATAATGAGTAGGCAGTCTAAAAACTACGAGAATTACTGCATCAAAGTGGGGATTGATTATAATTTCAATACTACCCAAAATAGATATAAAGGGCACGGCGTTAATAATTAAATCTTGAATTTTGGTTTTAGTGTATTTTTTTGTAATTTTGCGGTTTGAAAGTTACAAATAAATAATTAAAACAATGGAAGTGAGCAAACGCTATGCACAACGGGGAGTTTCGGCTGCCAAAGACGAGGTGCATAAAGCTATCAAAAATATAGATAAGGGATTGTTTCCGAAGGCATTTTGCAAGATTGTACCCGATATGCTTACAGGCGATGACAACTATTGCCTTGTGATGCACGCTGATGGGGCTGGTACAAAATCATCTTTGGCATATATGTATTGGAAAACAACAGGTGACTTGAGTGTGTGGAAAGGAATTGCTCAAGATGCTCTGATTATGAATATTGACGACCTGCTGTGTGTGGGTGCTGTGGATAATATTATGCTATCTTCCACCATAGGGCGCAATAAAAACCTTATTCCTGCAGAAGTAATTTCGGCAATCATTAATGGTACTGAGGAACTTATAGCAGAGTTGGCAGCTCACGGGGTGCATATTTACTCTACGGGCGGGGAAACCGCTGATGTGGGAGATTTGGTACGCACTATTATTGTCGATTCGACAGTAACGGCGCGTATACACCGCAGTAAGGTGATTGATAATGCGAACATCAAAGCAGGAAATGTGATTGTAGGCTTGGCTTCGTATGGGCAAGCTACTTACGAAACGGCATATAATGGCGGTATGGGTAGCAATGGACTTACTTCGGCAAGGCACGATGTATTTGCTAAGGAATTGGCAAATCGGTTTCCTGAAAGTTTTGACCCTTCAGTACCTGAAGAATTGGTATATGCGGGTACTAAACAACTTACCGATAGAGTAGAGGGGAGTCCGTTGGATGCTGGTAAATTAGTGCTTTCGCCTACACGTACTTATGCTCCTATCATCAAAAAGATTTTAGAAAAATACGACAATACCCAAATAAATGGTATGGTGCATTGTAGCGGAGGGGCACAGACAAAAATACTACATTTTATTGAAAATCTGCACATTGTAAAAGATAACTTATTTGCTGTACCGTCGCTATTTCAATTGATACAACAAGAGTCGGGGACAGAATGGAAGGAGATGTACCAAGTGTTCAACTGTGGGCATCGTATGGAGTTGTATGTAGATGAGGCGATAGCTAATGATTTGATAGCTATTTCGGAGAGCTTTGGTGTGCCTGCCCAAGTGATAGGACGCGTAGAGGTTTCGGATAAAAAACGCCTGACTATAAAGAGTGAGTATGGCACTTTTGAATACTAAATTGGATATACGTACCGATGTAAAATGGGCATTTACTTACTTTGCAATAGTAGTATTGTTGGGGATATTTATGCGTTCGGCAACAGTGGTAGCCTATCCTTTTACTTTTAATTATCGGAATATAGTACATACTCATTCGCATTTGGCGTTATTAGGCTGGGTGTATGGGCTACTTTCGGCACTATTGGTGCGAACATTTATTCGTTTTCCTCAAAAGAATATTGATGAGGTAGGTGAGAACTCTTGGGGTATTCGCATCGTAAATAGGCGGCTTTTTAACTATCGGTTGCTGTTTTACATCACACAGTTTTCGGTATTAGGAATGCTTTTTAGTTTTCCTTTTCAGGGCTATGGAGCGGTGTCTATCAGTTTTTCATCGGTATTTATTATATGTACTTATATTTTTGCAAGATTTTATTTTAAACATTCTGAAAAAGATGTTTCGTTGCTGAAAAGAGCGGTAAAAGGGGAAGATTTTGTAAAAATGGGGGTGTTTTACCTTGTATTATCAAGTATAGGGATTTGGTTGATGCCTGTAATGATTGTGAAATTTGGCAAATACTCTGATATGTATATGTGTGCTATTGCCTTTTTTTTGCACTTTCAGTACAACGGCTGGATGCTAAGTAGCCTGATGGGGCTTTTTATAAAGAAATACGGTTGGGCAGAACGTTATCCTCAGTTGCTAAAAAAAGTATTTATAGGTTTTCATATAGGTATTATTGGCACGTTATTTGTTTCGTGGTTGGGGTACTTTGGTTATTCCATTTACTATGTAGTGGGGGCAGTTTCGGCACTGATGTGGTTGGCAGCGGTGTGTGTGATAGGGTATTTGTACTTGAAACACAAAGAACGAACACTTTTGGCAAGTATTTTTATAGGAGCTTTTGCCGTAAAAGTGTTGTTGATGCTCATTGGAACCCTGCCTGTGCTTACGCAGTATCTTTTTACTAATATGGATCTGCTGATAACCTACTTGCACTTCAATTTTTTGGGAATTATCACCATCGGGCTGTTCTTGTTTTTGGAAGAAGTATATAAGGTAAATCGCTATTTGCTTTATATATATTTGTTTGCATTTTTTAGTACAGAATTGCTGATAGCCTATAAGGGATTTGCAATTGTGTTTCAGTATCCTATACTTACAGAGTTATACGATTGGCTTTTTGTAGCGACCGCCTTGTTTTACTTACCAGCCATAGGTTGGCGCATAGGGTGTTATAAAATAAAATATATATAAAATTGCATTTGTAGAATAATAGTATTACTTTTGCAACCTATTAAAAGGAGAAGAATAATAAACTTATGAATAGAACAAAGATTTTCACATTTTTGGGAATGTTATTGGCTACTATGGTAGTTTTTGGACAAACGAGCCGCAAAAAAGTAGACGGAGTAGCTGCTGTAGTGGGCGATTATTTGATATTGGAGTCGGATATAGATAAAGCATATATAGATTTGCGCCAGCAGGAGGTGGATACTAAAGATATATCGCGCTGCCAGATGCTTGGCAAGCTGATGGAGGACAAGCTATATGCACACCAAGCCGTGCAGGATAGTATTAAACTTACGGATGCTGAGATACGCGACCAAGTGAACCAACGTATTGAGTTTTTGACAGCTCAATTAGGGGGAGATATTAAAAAACTATTGGAGTTTTATAAAAAAGATGATGAGCAGGCTATGCGCGATGAGCTTTTCAACCTCTTGAAGGTGAATACACTTGCCCAACGAATGAAGCAACAGGTGGTGAAAGATGTGGAAGTAACCCCTGAAGAGGTGCGCAACTTTTTTAATGCTATTCCTGCCGATGAACGTCCGCATTTTGGTACAGAATTAGAGATAGCACAGATAGTGGTAAACCCTGTAGCACCCCCAAGTGCAGTACAAAAGGTAATAGACCAGCTGAACGACATAAAAAAAGATGTGGAAGAGGAAGGGATGAGTTTTGCTACTAAGGCAATACTTTATTCACAAGACAGAGCGACTGGAGGACAAGTACTTACATTCAATAGAAATTCGGCTTTTGACAAAGCATTTAAAGAGGTAGCTTTTACCCTACAAGAAGGGGAAATATCAAAGCCTTTTGAGTCGAGTTTTGGGTGGCATATTATTCAGATGGATAAAATAAGAGGGAAAGAGGTGAGTGTACGCCATATTTTGATAATGCCTGATATACCTGATGAAGCTTTGAATGAGGCTAAAGAGAAAATAGCAAAAATACGCGACCGCATTGTAAATAAAGAATTAACCTTTGACGAGGCTGCTCGTAACTTTTCTGACGAAAAAGAGACCCGTAATGATGGAGGACAACTCATAAATCCTGAAGACTTATCTACACGCTTTGAGCTGACACGTATAGAACCCTCACTTTATGCGCGTATATCAGACCTAAAAGACAATGAAGTATCTGTACCTTTTTTAGATGAAGACCGCACGGGTAAGAAAAGTTATAGAATTTACCAAATTACCAATCGTATAGAGGAACACCAAGCGGATTTTGTGAAGGATTACGTAAAGATACAAGATTTGGCACTAAAAGAAAAACAGCTAAAAGCTATTAGTAAATGGCTGAAAGAACACATTGAAAAAACTTATATAGCAGTAAAAGGCGAATACAGAAAGTGTGAATTTTCTAACAATTGGCTAAAAAAATAGCGATGGAAGTTTCATCATATTATACATTACAAGGTGATAAAAATGCAAAAACGATAGTATTTTTGCACGGATTTTTGGAAGATAGCAGTGTGTGGCAATCACTTGCCGAAAAACTATCGGGCGAGCATCAAGTGCTTTGTATAGACTTATTGGGGCACGGCAAAACGCCTGTAATAGCTGAGGTACACACTATGGAGCTAATGGCTGCTGCGGTGCGCGATGTACTACAAAAAGAGGGTATTAGCCGCTGTAGCTTGGTGGGGCACTCTATGGGGGGATATGTGGCACTTGCTTTTGCAGAATTGTATCCTGAAATGGTGGAAGGGCTTGCCCTAATGAACTCTACTACACTTCCTGACAGTGAAGAAAAAAAGAAAAATAGGGATAGGGTATTGAAGATTATACCTACGCAGAAAGAACTATTTGTGAGAGCTGCGGTAACGAACCTATTTAGTACTGAAAATCAGGTGGCGATGAAGGACGCCTTGGAAAAATTGGTAGCTATAGGAATGGCTACCAACAATGAAGGGATAAAAGCGGCTTCGCTGGGGATGAAGCTACGTTTAGACCGTACGATAGTATTTGAACAATTGACGGCAAAAAAACATATATTTATAGGAGCTAATGACGCGCTCATTCCTGCGGATAGCTTGGTAGCACTGGCAAATAGTGCAGGGGCTACCTATTCACTTCTTTCAGGTGGGCACTTATCGTATATAGAAAATGAGGCAGAAACGCTGGAAGCGTTGTTGGCATTTAGTTGTTAGTAAAAAAATATGGTAAAATATTGGGCAATAGGGCTGGGGGTGCTTATGCTGGTGGCTTGTAGTGGAAATGAGACGTCACAAAAAAAGACCACAACTACAACCACAGTAGCGGAGACAGCAACACCTACCACCAACGAAAAAGATAAAGAGGCTAAAACAGATGAAGCGGAAGGTAGTGTGCTTAGCAAGACACTCACTACCGATTCAGCAATACCTTTTTTGTACGAATACGAAAAACAACATAAAGAACGTTATGTGCGTATTATTACCGATTACGGAAATATAGATATAGAGCTTTTTAACGAAACGCCTTACCATAGGGCGAATTTTATTTTTTTGACAAAGCAGCATTATTTTGACGGTACGGTATTTCACAGAGTAGTGAAGGATTTTGTGATACAAGGGGGAAATTCGGAAAGTTGGAAAATAAGCAGACGCCGAGCTGCAATAGGTTCGTACCTACTGCCTCCTGACACAAAAAAAGGATTTAAGCACCACCGAGGTATTGTATCGATGCCGAGTAGCGATATAGACAATCCGCACCAATTTGCATCGCCTTATGAGTTTTTTATAGTGGTGCAAAAGCCAGGAGCATATCACTTAGACGGGCATTATACAGCTTTTGGCAAGGTGATAGCAGGAATGGAGGTTGCGGATAAAATTAATCAGGTGGAGACAGAAGGCAGGGACAATTGGCCTAAACGAGATATAAAGATGAAGGTTGTTATTCTCAATAAATAGCGAGCAATGAAATACTACATCATAGCAGGAGAAGCTTCGGGTGATTTGCATGGGGCTAACCTGATGAAAGAACTATACAAAAAAGACCCCAAGGCAGAGATTCGCTGTTGGGGGGGCGACCAAATGCAGCAGGCAGGAGGGACGCTGGTGAAGCACTACCGAGACCTTGCTTTTATGGGTTTTTGGGAGGTGCTTACTAACTTGCGCACTATTTTGAAAAACATAGACTTCTGCAAAAAAGATATTACTGCTTTTGCGCCAGATGTGCTTATTTTTATAGATTACCCAGGTTTTAATATGCGGATAGCTAAATGGGCAAAACAGCAGCATATCCCGACACATTACTATATTTCGCCACAAATATGGGCGTGGAAAGAGAACCGCATAAAAGCTATAAAACGAGATGTGGATGCAATGTACGTAATACTGCCTTTTGAGAAGGAGTTTTACGAGCAAAAGCACCAATATGAGGTGCATTTTGTGGGGCACCCGCTCCTTGATGCTATAGGGCAACGAGAAGAAGTGAATGAAGAAGCCTTTAGAGAAGCTAATGGATTGGACAAACGCCCTATCATAGCACTGCTGCCAGGCAGTAGGAAGCAAGAAATAGCCAAGATGCTAAAAGTAATGCTAACGGTAGTAGATGATTTTCACGAATATCAGTTTGTAATAGCAGGGGCACCAGCGATAGATTACAGTTTTTACGAGCAATTTATCTGCAATGAAAACGTGCATTTTGTGAGTGGCAAGACTTATGACCTGCTATCACTATCGTATGCAGCTTTGGTAACAAGTGGTACAGCTACTTTGGAAACGGCACTACTGAATGTGCCAGAGGTGGTGTGCTACAAAGGGAATAGAATTTCATACGAAATAGCAAAACGCGTTATTAAGCTGAAATATATATCGTTAGTAAACTTAATAATGGACAAGCCTGTGGTTACAGAGCTTATACAAGGAGATTTGACGACTGAAAATTTGAAAAAGGAATTGCACAAGCTCACAACCTATGTGCATAGATATGAAGTTTTTAAAAACTATGTATTGTTGCGGGAAAAATTGGGAGGCAAAGGAGCGAGTGAAAAAACAGCGGCTTTAATTATAGGAGAATGAAGAGAGATATTTATTGGCAACAGATGAACCTTAATCTATCGGATAGGCTTATACTGCTAATAAGTGGGGTATTTTTATTAGGGAAAGTGTTTGTAGCTACGGAGCTCATTGAGGTAGAGACACTGAATCGTTGGCTTTGCTTGTCTGAAGATTTTTCTTTATTTGTGAAACGACCATTTACCATACTCACCTATGCCTTTTATCACGTGAGTTTTGAGCATTTTTTAGGCAATATGCTTTTTTTATTTTTTATAGGGCGTATATGGTTTCATTTTTTGGAATGGAAGCGTTTTTGGGAGGTGTTTTTGGTGGGTATAATTACAGGAGGTGTGTTGTTTTTGGGAAAGGGATATTTCTTCAGGGAGGCTACCGAGCACACGATGTTGTTGGGGACATCGGGGGGCATAATGAGTTTGCTAGCTTATATGGCAATAAAAACGCCACGACATAAGGTAAATTTATTCACGCTGAGCATACCATTAATTTACTTGTTTGTAGGGGTAATGGTGCTGGATATGTTTAATTTTACAGAAAACCCAGGTGGTAAAATAGCTCATTTGGGAGGAGCTATTGGTGGGCTTATTTATGCTTTATTAAGTAGGTATAATGTTGCCTTGCGAAAAATATTTTTAAATGATAAAGAGGCAGCTATAGAGAAAAAAAAGGCTATAGCAGCTGAACAACAAAGGATAAAACAACTAAAAATCAATAAGTTATTGGAGAAAATAGGGATGAGTGGTTATGACAGTTTGACGGAAGCAGAGAAGAGATTTTTGTTTGAAGCCAGTAGGGATAGGTAGCGGTTGATTTTTTAACATTTCATTAACATTGATTTGTGAGATGTTTTTTGTATCTTTGCGCAAAGTTGAATGAAAATTGATTTAATGACAGATGAGAAGACTATTGCTTATAATTTTATTGTTTCTATTTTCTTGTAATAGGAAAGGTGAGGACAATACGGTTTTGCGAGGATTTTTTCCTAACGCAAAGGATATGCAAGTAACCCTATATGCTGATGATGTTCCTATAGATACGGCTTATTTGACCAAGGATAAGAATTTCATATTTAATATGAAGTTATTTGAGAGTAAGCTTTACAATTTTGAGATAGATAAGAATTATCAGTATGTGTTTTTAGAACCTAAAGATAGTTTGGTGGTGTATGCCAATGCTTTTAGGTTTGCAGAGAGTATTTCATTTTCGGGCAAAGGGGCAGGTGTAAATAATTTTATTATATTGCAAGCGAGTGAGTTTGACACTCAAGAGAGCTTGTTTAAGGCATACCACAGATTGCCACCTGTTATTTATAAACGAGTAATGGATTCTATTTGCCTACAAAAGCAAAAGGAATACAATAATTTTGTAAAAAATAATCCTAGATTATCAGCACGAGCAAGAGATTTGGCACTAGTGAGTGCTACATTTCCTATTTACAAAGAGATGGAGATATATCCGTTTGTATATCAAGATGTAGATGGAAGTGCTATAACAGATCGTTTGCCTGCTAATTTTTACGATTATAGAAAGCGAATTAATTACAATAATACTTTTTTGGAGTATTTTCGTCCGTATTACAGCTATATGGTGATGTATGTGAATAATCTTGCTTTTACGAAATATACTCGTGATAGGCAAACACTGGTGGATGTGAGTAGGGAGCTTGGATTTCATTTAGAGAAAATAAAGATTATAGATAGCTTGTTTAGTAAAGGGAACTTGCGAGATAATTTGTATAGGAATGCTGCCTATGCTTATGTGTTTAACATTCAGGGACATATAGCTTATAAGGATTACTTTGATAAATTTGCAGCGTATAACAAAGATAATAAGCACAAGGCAGAACTTGATAAGGTTTTTGGGAATGTAGTAGCCTTGCAAGCAGGGAAGATACCGCCGGACTTTGATTTGATAGATACAAAGGGAGAGCCTACAAAATTTTCGCAGATACAGAGGCAGGAGGTAACAATTTACTATTTTTGGTCGGTGAGCCAACAAGAACTTTCTAATCTTATATTTGATAGGATAGCACAATTAAAACAGTTGTTTCCTAATGTAAAGTTTGTAGGGATAGATATAGGGCAAGACAAGCACCAATGGCGTAAGCAAATAGAGCGTACTAAATGGACAGACCAATATCACTCTATCAACTTTATGGATTTATCACAGAAGTTTTTAATCAACAATATCAATAAATCATTGATTATAGATAAAAATGGGCGAATTATATCGGCATTTGAAGATATTTTTAGTCCTAACTTAGAAAAGATATTATTGCTAAAAGAATCATAATTTAGTTATGACAAATCAGATTATTACGCTGGTAATGTATTGTATTCCTGCTATAATAGTGGGAGCGGTGGCATTCTATTTTTTTAGGATACACATAGAGAATGAAGACCGCAAACGGTTGTTTTTGTTGCAACAAGAGGCGCACAAATACGCTTTGCCTATCAGGTTGCAAGCCTATGAGCGAATGACGCTTTTTTTGGAGCGTATAAGTCCGCAGCAGTTGTTTTTGCGGATTCCTCCTCGAACATTATCAAAGAAGGAATACGAGATGCTGTTGGTGAATAGTATAGATGAAGAATTTGAGCACAATTTGGCACAACAAATTTACTTAACGCCTAAATTGTGGAACATTATACGTACTGCCAAAGCAGCTACAATACAAGTAATAAGGAAGGCAGCTTATAATAATGAGGTGGCTGATGCGAATGCTATGGTAGAGACTGTTTTTAAGGAGTACATAGATAGGAGTACGCCCACAGCGAGTGCGCTTAGCCATTTGAAAGACGAAGTTCGTCAGTTTTTAAGATAATATATAGTATATAGAGGTTGTTCTTGATAGGACGACCTCTTTAATTGTGGATTATTAATTTTTTTCTTATGAAAATACTTTTAAAGTCAGCACATATTATTGATAAAGAGAGTGCTTTTCATAATACTATCAAGGATATATTGATTGAAGATGGAGTAATAAGACAGATAGGAGAAGCATTAGGAACGATAGAGGCTGATAGTGTAATTGAAAATATATTTGTTTCGCAGGGCTGGACAGATAGCAGTGTGTGCTTTGGGGAGCCAGGTTATGAGGAACGAGAAACTTTGGCTAATGGAATGCGTACTGCGGAAAGGAGTGGTTTTACACACGTGCTGGTAAATCCGCTAACGCATCCTGTAGTGGATAGCCAATCGGGGGTGGTGTATATAAAGGATAAAACACGAGGTTTTGCAGCTACGGCACACCCTATAGGAGCTTTGACGGTGGAGAGCAAAGGCGATTATCTTGCGGAGCTTTACGATATGCAACAAGGAGGAGCTGTGGCTTTTGGCGATTATAAAAAGCCAATAGCTAATAGCAATTTGCTGAAGATTGCCTTACAATATGTGCAGCCATTTGGAGGTTTGGTTATCTCATTTGCCAATGATACTAAAATTATGGGTAAAGGAGTGGTGCACGAGTACAAAGAGAGTACACGCTTAGGGCTAAAAGGGATACCCCCTTTGGCAGAAGAACTATGTGTAGCGCGTGATTTGGCTATATTGGAATATACGGGGGGAAAGCTGCATATTCCTACAATTTCAACCCAGCAATCGGTAGCACTTATTAGGGAAGCTAAAAAGAAAGGATTGGATGTGAGTTGTAGTGTAGCCCTTGCTAACTTGCATTTGACAGACGAGGTACTTGAAGATTTTGACACGAACTATAAAGTATTGCCACCATTGCGTGATGCTGCTACTGTAGCGGCTTTGAGAGCAGCACTAAATGAGGGAGTGATAGACTTTGTAACTTCTGACCATAACCCTTTAGACATAGAATTAAAATTTAAAGAATTTGATTTGGCTGCTTTTGGCACTATAGGGTTGGAAAATATGTGGGGGATATTGAGCAAGTATGTTTCGGTGGAAAAAGCAGTAGACTTACTTACAGCTGCTAGAAAGCGTTTTGCTATAGAAACACACCCTATAAAAGAAAATGGAATAGCTGACCTTACTATTTTTAGAACAGAAGGTACGCATATTTTTAGAAAAGAAGATATACTTTCAGCTTCAAAAAACAGTGCTTTTATAGGTGCTGAGCATCAAGGAAGTGTAGTGGGTGTAATAGCAAACAATAAGGTGATAACAAAAGAAAACAACGCATAAAGAAACTATGAATGCAAATAAAAAATTACCATTGGAGTACATTCTTAGAGAACCGTTATTAAAAGTGGAATTACCGCCAGTTATTTTTATGATACACGGTTATGGTAGCAACGAAGAAGATCTTTTCTCGTTTGCAAATGCTTTGCCGCCAGAATATATGATTATTTCTTTTAGAGCACCTTATCATTTGGCTACTTTTGGTTATGCGTGGTATATGATTAACTTTGATGCAGACCAAAATAAATGGAGTGATAACCAACAAGCGATAGAGTCGCGAGATTTGATTATGCACGCTATAGAGGAGGCTTGCAAGGTATATAAGCTGGATACTAACGATATTACTTTGCTCGGCTTTAGCCAAGGAAGTATATTGAGTATGGCAATAGTTCTTTCATATCCTAATAAAATACGCAATGTAATTGCACTGAGTGGTTATTTAAACGAAGAACTTATAAAAGAGGGTTACGAAAAACAAGATCATACAGGGGTACGCATTTATGTATCGCACGGCACGAGCGACCAAGTAATACCTGTGGAATGGGCGAGGAAAACACCCGAAATATTAGCACGATTAGGAATAAAATACAAATACGAGGAATATCCTGTAGGGCACGGTGTATCGCCTCAAAACTTTTATTCATTTCGAGATTGGCTTACAAACAAGGATTAGCAATGATTAAGAAAGAGTTTAAAGAGAAGTATGAACTTTTCAAGCGGCTGGCTTACGTGATTATTTATGGAACTAATACACGCTTAGGCAGGCTTTTTGACCTTGTGCTTTTGGCACTAATAACCGTTAGTGTGATAATGGTGATGCTTGAAACCGTAAAAGGCATAGACCATCGCTTGCACGGATTATTAGTTTTTATGGAGTGGATTATTACTGTTTTTTTTACAATAGAATATATACTTCGTATCATTAGCAATAAAAAACCATATCGCTATATCTTCAGTATGTATGGTATCATTGATTTGATATCCATATTGCCAATGTATCTATCATTTATAACCCCCTATACGAAAGCTATCTCGGTAGTACGAGCATTGCGTTTGTTGCGTATTTTCCGTATTCTTGATTTGGTAACTTTTATGAACCAAGGGGAAGAACTGAAAATGGCACTTAGGGCAAGCCGTAATAAGATTATAGTTTTTGTATACTTTGTATTGGTAATTTCTATATTATTAGGTTCCTTGATGTACGTTATAGAAAAACACCAAAATGGCTTTACAAGTATTCCGCGCAGTATTTATTGGTGTATAGTAACCCTTACTACAGTGGGTTATGGCGATATATCGCCTTCTACCACTTTGGGACAGCTGGTAGCAGCAGTAGTAATGATATTAGGTTATGGTATTATAGCGGTGCCTACAGGTATTGTAACGGCTGAATATACAAAAGTATCGCGAGCTAATATTTTGAAGGAAGAAGAAATGAACTACCGTGAGGAAATAGCACAACGAGAAAAGAAGATAATTTGCAATCATTGTGGTAATACGCAACATTTGCCTGATGCGAAATATTGTTCGGAGTGTGGACATTTATTAATAGAAAAAAGAATAGATGCAGCCCAAACGTAAAACATTACTAACGATAGTGGGACCTACTGCTATAGGAAAAACACGTATGGCAATAGCTCTTGCTACTCACTTTGGCACAGAAATACTATCGTGTGATTCACGTCAGTTTTTTAAAGAATTACGTATAGGTACTGCTGTTCCTTCGGCAGAGGAATTGGCGCAGGTACCTCATCATTTTATACAACACAAGAGTATTTTTGAAAGTTATTCGGTGGGAGATTTTGAGCGTGATGTGATAGCATTGTTAGATAAATTGTTCAAAAAACACGATGTAGTAGTAATGGTGGGCGGTAGTGGCTTATATGCCAAAGCAATTATTGATGGTTTGGACGATTTTCCCGAAGTAGATGAAGTAATTAGGCAGGAACTGAACGAGGCTTATGCACAAAAAGGTATTGGGTACCTACAAGAGCTGCTAAAAACTTTAGATGAGGTGCAATATAACCAAATGGACGTACAAAATCCTCAGCGACTTATCAGGGCACTTGAGGTGTGTAGAGCTTCGGGGAAGCCTTATTCTTCATTCTTGCAAAGAAAGGAGAAGCAGCGGGATTTTACAAGTGTGCAGATAGGGCTTACCGCAGATAGAACAGAAGTGTATGAACGTATCAATAAGCGTGTGGATATGATGCTTGAAGAAGGGCTACTGATAGAAGCACAAAATATGATGCCCTATAAACACCTGAATGCGCTACAAACTGTAGGATATAAAGAGTTGTTCTCTTTTTTTGAAGGAGAGTGCAGTTTTGAGGCAGCCATAGAAGCAATAAAAATGAACACACGCCGTTTTGCAAAGCGTCAATTTACGTGGTTTCAGAAAGATAAACGAATTAAATGGTTTGATTATAGAAGTTCATTAGAAGAAGTAGTGCTTGGTATTTAGTGCTTTTCTTTTTTGCCGTTTGGCGATGACAAACTAAATAATAGATAAAAAATATAAATAAGAGTATGAAAAGTATTTTTAAATATTGCCCCAATTGTACTTCTACAGATATAGAGTTTCCTAACAATGTGCGTTTTGAGTGTCACAATTGTGGTTTTACCTATTTTCACAATATAGCAGCTGCGGTAGCAGTAGTTTTTAAACAAGGTGATAAGATACTTTTTACAGTACGAAATATAGACCCTGACAAAGGAAAATTAGACCTGCCAGGTGGTTTTATAGATCCTAATGAAACAGCTCAAGAGGCTGCTTGTCGTGAAGTGAGAGAAGAGTTGGGCATAGAGGTTGTACCATCGCAAATGCGCTTTCTTACAACCTTTCCTAATAACTATCTATACAAAGAAGTGCCTTACAGAACAATGGATATGTTTTTTTTATGTGAATTACCCACTACACAACTATCTATAACAGCTCCTGATGAAATAAAATCTCTTGAGTGGTTTCCTATAGCTGAAATCCCAGTTGATAAGATAGGATTTTTATCTATAAGAACTGTAACCGAGATGATTATCAATAAAGAATTGGCAATCTAAAAAAAATAATTATTGATAATTAAACATTATTTTGTACCTTTGCTGCCTGAATATAAAAATAATTTGTAAATGTTTAAATGGGTTAAAGCAGCTTTTTGGAGTAATATTGCAGGTTTAATTTTGCGCAATAGAATTACATTTTTGCTACTTTTGGTTGCCATTACAATAGGTTTGGCATCGCAGTGGAAGTATATACGCTTCACTTTTACAGAAGCAAATATGTTACCAGATGATCACCCTGTAAATATGCAGTACAAAAATTTTCTTTCTAAATTTGGTGAAGAAGGAAACCTTATATTGCTGGCACTTGATGATCCTAATATTTATACTCCCGATGTATTGAATAAATGGATAGCACTTAGCAAAGAACTAAAACAGTTTAAGCAAATAGATGCTGTAATATCTATTGATAATTTGCCAATATTGGTAAAAGATACGGCTACACAGCGTTTTATTACCCATAAATTCATTACAAAAGAGGTTAAAACACAAGCAGAAGCTGATAGCTTGCGACAAGTACTCTCTGAACGTCTTCCTTTTTACGAAAATCTTATTTACAACAAAGCGACCAATACACTGCAAACAGCGGTGTATATGAATAAAAAAATCGTCAATACGAAAGCCCGCAAGGATTTTATACTGAATGATTTTATACCTATTATTGAAAAGTTTGAGCAACAAACAGGGCTAAAGGTACACACTTCGGGGATGCCTTATATACGTACGCTTAGTGCTCAAAATATTATGGACGAAATAGGGCTTTTTATCATTGCGGCACTTATTTCAACATCATTAATCTTCTTCTTTTTCTTCCGTTCATTTAGGGCTATGCTCATCTCGCTGGGAGTTGTATCAATAGCAGTAATGTGGGTATTTGGATTCTTAGGACTTTTTGACTATGAAATTACAATACTTACCGGCTTAATACCCCCATTGGTGATTGTGATAGGTATTCCTAATTGTGTATTTTTGATTAATAAATACCAACAAGAAATCAGCAAGCACGGTAATCAGGCAAAATCGTTGGTTAGGGTGATAGGTAATGTGGGTAATGTTACCCTACTTACGAACCTTACTACGGCAATAGGCTTTGCTACTTTTATTTTTACAGAAAGTACCTTGCTGAAACAATTTGGTATTATTGCCTCTATCAACGTATTATCTATATTTTTTATATCGCTGTTGTTTATTCCTATTGTATATAGTTATTTGCCTATACCTAAAGAGAAACACTTGCGACACTTACATCGCAATTGGATAGGAGGCTTGATTAAATTTATAGAAAATACGGTGAAACATCACAGAATAGCTGTATTTGTGGTGGCAATAGGCTTGCTTGTAGCAAGTATTATAGGTATCTACAAAATAAAAGTATCGGGTAGTTTGATAGAGGATATGCCTAAATCGGCAGCTTTTTTTGATGATATTTCGTTTTTTGAGAAGAATTATGGGGGTATTATGCCTTTGGAAATTACTATTGATACGAAGCAGAAAAACGGAGTTACCAAGTTGGCAAACTTAAAGCGCATAGATGAGCTTTGCAGTCATATAGAGGAAATACCTGAAATATCTAAACCTCTTTCAATAGTAAACTTGGTGAAATATGTGAAGCAGGCGTACTATAATGGTAATCCTAAATATTACAGTTTGCCCACTTCGCAAGAACAGACTTTTATACTTTCTTATATAAAGAATTCTAAGGGCAAAGCCAATATTCTTTCGGCTTATGTGGATTCGTTAGGACAAACGGCGCGTATTACTACCTTTATGAAGGATATAGGCACAGAAAAGATGCAACAAATAGAGGAGGATATTTATAATAAGGCACAAAAACTATTTCCGAGTGATAAATATGAGGTAAAAATTACGGGTAAGGCTTATTTATTTACCAAAGGGACGAATTATTTGGCGAGCAATTTGATTTGGTCATTGGCATTAGCTATATTGCTTATTGCAACGATAATGGCATATATGTTTAGATCGTTTAAAATGATAGTGGTTTCGCTGATACCTAACTTGTTACCATTACTTATTACTGCTGGTTTGATGGGGTATTTTGGTATTCCACTAAAACCTTCGACAATATTGGTTTTTAGTATTGCTTTTGGGATTTCGGTAGATGATACAATTCATTTTTTAGCAAAATATCGTTTGGAACTGGTGGCGCGTAATTGGAAAATTAGTAAATCGGTGTATGGGGCGTTGCGAGAAACGGGTATAAGTATGTTCTATACTTCTGTAGTATTACTTTCTGGATTTTCGGTATTTTTATTGTCAAGTTTTGGAGGTACGAAGGCTCTTGGAGGTTTAATATCGGCAACTTTACTATTTGCAATGATGACGAATTTGATATTATTGCCAAGTTTATTGCTTTCGTTGGAACGCTCACTATCAAACAAACACACTATTAAGGAACCTAATATTGATATATTTCCGAAAGAAGAAGAGGAACAACACAATGAAAAAGAAAACTAAATTAAAAATCTTATGGAAAATAAGAAACACGTAGTGATTGTGGGCGGTGGATTTGCAGGCTTGCAATTGATGAAAGGACTTGACCGCTCGGATAAATACAATATTACTTTGGTGGATATTAATAATTATAATTTTTTTCCACCTTTACTATACCAATTGGCGGCGGGCTTTATGGAGCCTTCTTCTATTTCTTATCCTTTTAGGCGATTGCTCAGACAGCATAAA
Organism: Capnocytophaga bilenii; assembly: GCF_017565765.1. Lineage (GTDB taxonomy): Bacteria > Bacteroidota > Bacteroidia > Flavobacteriales > Flavobacteriaceae > Capnocytophaga > Capnocytophaga bilenii. Next base: position 291,565 of record NZ_JAGDYP010000001.1, on the reverse strand, counting down.
AATGCGCGCTTTAGAATGGGGGTGCTAAAAGAGGTAGTGCCTGCTGAAAATAAAGTTATTCTTAGCAACGGAGAGCTTGGCTATGATATTTTGGTAATGGCAACGGGTGCGGAGTCTAATTTCTTTGGCAATAAGAATGTAGAAGAGAAGGCGATGCCGATGAAGACGGTGGGTGATGCGCTGATGTTGCGCAATTTGGTATACACGCGATTGGAGCGTGCAACACGAACAGAGGATAAAGAAGTACGCCGCAAGCTGCTTTCATTTGCTATAGCAGGTGCGGGACCTACAGGGGTGGAACTTTCGGGTATTTTTGCTGAAATGAAGCAAAATATTATGAAAAAAGATTACCCTGAATTGAGCCAATCGGATTTGGGGGATATTTACCTTATAGATGGGCAAAAAACGGTGCTTGCTCCTATGTCAAAAAAAGCTCAAGAATATACCGAGAAAGCCCTTTTGAAAAAAGGAGTAAAACTGAAAATGGGGGTATTCGTAAAGGATTTTGTGAATGATGAGGTTGTACTTTCGGACGGGACTATACTGGAAGCGCGTAACTTGATATGGGCAGCAGGGGTATCGGCAAAAACCTTTAAAGGGATAGACGATAAGGAATATTTGGGACGCGGCAAACGTATGAAGACTGATGCATATAACAAAATGGAAGGTTTTGATAATATTTATGCTATAGGCGACTCGTGCATTATGACTGCTGACCCTAATTATCCTGAAGGACACCCTCAGCTAGCGCAAGTAGCAATACAACAAGCTGATAACCTAGCTGCTAATATGAATAACGACTTTCAAAAACCTAAACCTTTTAGCTATGTAGATAAAGGTTCTATGGCTATTATAGGACGAAACGAAGCTGTAGCTGATTTGCCTAAAAATATTTTTATTAAAGGTTTTTGGGCGTGGGCTATTTGGGCTTTTATTCATATAATGTCGTTAGTGAATTTTAGAAATAAGATGCGTGCTTTTTATAATTGGGTGGGTTACTACATTAGCAAAGACCAATCATACCGAATGGTACTAAAACCTAACGAAAAAGCGAAGGGATAAGGCTAAAAACTGATGGACATAGCAGTAAAACAATGGAAACAAGCTTTGCAATACGAATTGCAGGGGGAGGATTATCAGTCGCTGGTATATACCTCGCACGAGGGTATTCCTATACTGCCATTTTATACTGCTGAGAATGTGAAGGAATCTTTTGGAGTAGGGGTAAAGACGCAAGTAATGATACCGCTATTTGTACGAGATAAGGAGCTTACTTTGGCACGTATTAGTTTATGGAAAGGTTTTTCGGTTGGTGATTTTTTGCTTGTAATACAGCAGGACACAACCCAAGCGGAGGTGTTACAATGGTTGCTTAAAGAGGCTAATTACATTTTTGCTACAAGCCTTGTAGATGTAACTGCTTACCAGAATGCAGGAGCTACCATAGTGCAACAAATTGCTTTTGCGATAGCGCAAATAACAGAAAATATAAGTGCTTTGCAAGGTAGGGATATTGCTATAAAAGTGGCGGTAGGAGGTAGCTTATTGTTGGAAATTGCAAAATTACGAGCTTTTAGAAGGTTACTTTCAGAGTGTTTTCCACAGTACAATATACAACTGATAGCAGAGGTCTCTAATAGAGGACTAAGTTTGCAAAAAGGGGATTACAATAGGAATTACGTGCATTTGGCTTATGAAGGAGCTGTATTGGGTGGGGTGGATTATCTGTTGCCTAAAAATCCGCTGTTTTTTAAAAAGAGCCATTTGAATATAGAAAAGGAAAATGTGGGCGTTATCAATAAATTGCTTAACAACCGACAGTCGGCTCTACTTAATGGAGCTTGCGCTATTGAGGCATTGAGTTATGAAATTTATAAAAAATCATCTGAATTATTGGAGCAAGTGATGAAAGCTGGAGGTTTTACTATGCTGCTTAATAGCAATAAATTGCAGCGGCAAATAAAGCAAAAGGCAGATGAGGAACAGGCGATTTTTGATAAACAATGCGATGCCTTATTGGCAGGGACTACATTGACTTTTTACGGCAGGAAGGAGTGGGATTTTTATCCGTTTAGCAAAAGACAAGCAGAAAAAGGAGTGATAATACCACTTGTAGCTAAACGGCTTTGGGAAAAGATAGAAAAGCAATATGGACAAAAAGACGACACAAATAGCAGGACTTCCGCCTTATGAACGAGGATATGACTATATGGGGTATTTGAAGAAAATGCCTGAACTGAAGGTCGTGGAAAATATAGCGCATTTGCCTTCGTATTACTTGCCAGCGGTGGAGCTTTTGGAAGAAGACCATAATAAGCAGTTGGTAATGCAATTTGTGCCAAATGAGCCATATAGAATCCTTTACCTACTTGATGAAAATAGGCTGTATGAAAGTATAGCGGACTTGCGAAAATTGCGTGCAATGGCAGCCACATTGGGAAAGAAGTTGCCCATAGCTTGCTGGGTAACAAGTATAGAGGCTTATTTATACGCACTTATAGCGCAGGCTGATGAGTTGCTGTGTGATGAGGCTCATAAAGAATTGGCTTCGGCAGCAAATAGGATGCTGATAGAAAATAGTTTGGTAGGGCGTAGTATAGATGTTTTTTATACTATATAGAAAAACGATACAAATAAAAAATAAAAAAAACTTACGATTTATTTTGCTAAGTGATATTTTTTTTGCACCTTTGCAAATATTTTTAAGGTGTAGTGTTTAGAGACTACTCTATAGGCTGAAAATCAGTGGAATTAACATAAAAAAGAATAACAAATAATAGATTTTTACACATAAACGAATGAAAGAATTTGATAAAGAAGTGTACCTAAAATGGTACGAGGATATGCTTTTTTGGAGAAAGTTTGAAGATAAACTTGCAGCAGTTTATATTCAGCAAAAAGTAAGAGGTTTTTTACACTTGTATAACGGTCAGGAAGCAGTGGCAGCAGGATGTTTGCACGCTATAGATAAGACCAAAGACAAGATGATTACTTCTTATCGTTGCCACGTACAACCCATAGGATTAGGAGTAGATCCACGCCGTATTATGGCTGAATTGTATGGTAAGGCTACTGGTACTTCACAAGGATTAGGTGGCTCTATGCACATTTTTTCTAAAGAACATAATTTTTATGGAGGACACGGTATTGTTGGTGGACAAATAGCATTGGGTGCAGGTTTGGCATTTGCTGACAAGTATTTTGATAGAGGAGCAGTTACCCTTACATTTATGGGTGATGGAGCTGTACGTCAAGGAGCTTTTCACGAGACACTTAACCTAGCAATGCTTTGGAAACTGCCTGTAGTTTTTATTGTAGAAAACAATCATTACGCTATGGGTACATCAGTAGAAAGAACTGCTAACCACGTGGATATTTGGAAGCTTGGTTTGGGCTACGAAATGCCTTGCCAAGAGGTAGATGGTATGCACCCAGAGCCAGTAGCGGAAGCAGTGTATGAGGCTGTAGAACGTGCACGTAGAGGCGATGGTCCTACTTTGCTTGATATTCGTACTTATCGTTATAGAGGGCACTCAATGTCGGATGCACAACACTATCGTACAAAAGAAGAGGTAGAGAAACAAAAAGAGAATGACCCTATTACTAATGTACTAAAAGTGATAAAAGAAAAGGGTTATGCTACTGATGCAGAATTGGACGCTATAGAAGAACGCGTAAAAGAACACGTAGCAGAGTGTGAGAAGTTTGCAGAAGAATCACCTTATCCAGAAAAACACGTGATGTATGACGTTGTTTATGCTGAACCAAACTATCCATTCTTGCCTAGCAGATTGTAAAATAGAGATAAACACTAATAAAAATAACAACATAAATGGCAGAAATTATTACTATGCCACGCCTTAGCGACACTATGGAAGAGGGTGTTGTGGCAAAGTGGCTTAAAAAAGTAGGAGATAAAGTAAACGAAGGTGACATTTTAGCCGAAATAGAAACAGATAAGGCTACGATGGAGTTTGAGTCTTTTCATTCAGGGACTCTATTATATATAGGTTTGCAAGAAGGTGAGGGTGCTAAAGTAGATACTCTTTTGGCTATTATAGGTAAAGAAGGAGAGGATATTTCGGCACTTATAGGAGGTGGAGCTCCTGCGGCGGCTGCACCTGCGGCTGAAGCAAAACCTGTAGCTGAAGTAGCAAGTGCGCCTGCAGCGGCTATGCCTGCAGGTGTAGAAGTGGTTACAATGCCTCGCTTGAGCGATACTATGACAGAAGGTACTGTAGCTTCTTGGTTGAAAAAAGTGGGTGATACTGTAAAAGAAGGTGATATACTTGCTGAAATAGAAACTGATAAAGCTACTATGGAATTTGAATCTTTCCATTCAGGTACTTTATTGTATATAGGTTTAAAAGAAGGCGAAAGTGCTTCAGTAGATTCATTATTGGCGATTATAGGTCCTGCGGGTACTGATGTAAATGCGGTATTGGCAGCTTTGCAAGGAGGTGGTGCTAGTGCTCCTGCTGCTGCGGCTGCACCAGCGGCTGAAAGCAAGCCAGCTGCTGCGGCTGCTCCTGCTGCACCAGCAAATGCTAATGATCGTGTATTTGCTTCGCCACTTGCTAAGAAAATTGCACAAGATAAAGGAATTAACTTGGCTGAGGTGAAAGGTTCTGGAGAGAATGGACGTATTGTAAGAAAAGACGTAGAAAACTTTACTCCGAGTGCTAAAGCTGCTGCTCCTGCTGCCTCATCAGCTTCTGCGGCTATACCAACAGTAATACCTGTGGGTGTGGAAGTTACTGAAGAAGTGAAGAACTCACAAATGCGTAAAACTATTGCAAAACGCTTATCAGAATCTAAATTTACTGCGCCACACTACTATTTGGCTATTGAAATAGATATGGATAATGCGATGGCATCACGAGCTCAAATAAATAGTTTGCCTGATACCAAAATATCTTTCAATGATATGGTAGTGAAAGCTTGTGCAATGGCACTTAAGAAACACCCACAAGTAAATACATCTTGGAAAGGAGATACTACAGTGTATAACAAACACGTGAATGTGGGTGTAGCTGTAGCTATTGAAGATGGTTTGGTAGTACCTGTGATTAAATTTACTGATTCATTAACTCTTACTCAAATAGGAGCTTTAGTGAAAGATTTGGCAGGAAAAGCGCGCAATAAGAAATTGACTCCTGCTGAAATGGAAGGTAGTACTTTCACAGTGTCTAACTTGGGTATGTTTGGGGTAGATGTATTTACTTCTATTATCAATCAGCCTAACTCAGCAATCTTGTCGGTAGGTGCTATTATTGAGAAACCTGTAGTGAAGAATGGACAAATAGTAGTGGGACATACTATGCAAGTAACTCTTGCTTGTGACCACCGTACTATTGACGGTGCTACCGGCGCTCAGTTCTTACAAACATTGAAAGCTTATATAGAAAATCCTGTAACTATGCTTGCATAATTAAGGAGATAAAAATAAGCCCCAAGTTACTTTGTAGTGCTTGGGGCTTTTTCTATATCCTAAACTAAACATTACGTTCCATTAAATCTAACGAAAAATCTTTTAGGTATTGTACTTTTTCTTCTGAAATAGATAGTTTTTCTAATATACTCAGAGCATTCTTAGTGGTTTGAGCTATTGCTTCGCGTACTTGCGTTGCTGCATTTGTATCTTTGAATAGTTGTTTTACTTTGTTTATTTTTTCATCGCTTTCTTCTGTAGTGTTGTACCATTGCAATAGTTGTTTTCGCTGGTTTTCATTGGCTAATTCTAAAGCTTTTAAGTATAGTATAGTTTTCTTATTTTCAATAATATCACCTCCTATTTTTTTACCAAAATTTTCATCGCCGAAGGCATCTAAATAGTCATCTTGTAGCTGAAAAGCAAGCCCTATTTCTACTCCAAAGTCATAAATATATTGCTGATTTTTTTCTGAAGTTTCTGCTATAATAGCACCCATTTGTAATGCAGCTCCTATTAGTACGGCAGTTTTATAGCGAATCATTTGTGTATAACGAGCAACACTTACTTCTGTTTTTGTTTCAAAGTCCATATCCCATTGTTGTCCTTCGCATACTTCTAAAGCTGTTTTAGAAAAAAGTTTGGCTAATTGGGCAAATATTTCAGGAGGATAGGTTTCAAAGAGTTGGTATGCAATAATAAGCATAGCATCGCCAGAGAGTATTCCTATATTGGTATTCCATTTTTGGTGTACGGTAGGTTTGCCACGCCTGAGGGGAGCTTTATCCATAATATCATCGTGTACTAATGAAAAGTTATGGAAAACTTCAATAGCTATAGCTACATTCATTGCTTTTTGGTAGTTGCTATCAAAAAGATCAGCAGCTATGAGAGCCAATACAGGTCGCAAGCGTTTGCCGCCAAGTTGCAGTATATATTGGATAGGCTCATATAAATTGCGAGGCTCTTTGAGTGTAATTGCAGTGTTAAGATGCTTTAAAAAAGCTTCACGGTAATAATCAACGGAGTACATTAAAAAGAATTGTTTATTAAAAAACTCCAAACAAGTAAGAGTATCTTATATGTTTGGAGTTTTCAGTTTATGAAATAGATGAATTAAAATATTAAATGTCAATAGCCTCACCATAAGCTGCAGCTACAGCCTCTTTTACGCCTTCACTCATTGTAGGGTGAGGGTGAACAGCTTTGATGATTTCGTGCCCTGTAGTTTCTAATTTACGAGCTACTACAGCTTCAGCAATCATATCAGTAACACCTGTACCAATCATATGGCAGCCTAACCATTCGCCGTATTTAGCATCAAATATAACTTTGATAAACCCTTCGGTAGTACCAGCAGCATTTGCTTTACCTGATGCAGTGAATGGGAATTTACCTACTTTTATTTGGTAACCTTTTTCTTTAGCTTGTTTTTCGGTAAGACCTACTGAAGCGATTTCAGGAGTACAATAAGTACAACCAGGTATGTTACCATAGTTAAGCGGTTCTACGTGTAGTCCTTTAATTTTTTCAACACACAAGATACCTTCAGCAGAAGCAACGTGAGCCAAAGCTTGTCCAGGAACAACGTCACCAATAGCGTAGTAACCAGGAACGTTAGTTTGGTAGAACTCATTTACCAAAATCTTATCGCGCTCTGTTTTGATACCTACAGCTTCTAAGCCAATATTTTCAATATTAGTTTTAATACCTACAGCCGAAAGAAGAATGTCGGCTTCTAATACTTCCTCACCTTTAGCAGTTTTTACGAAGGCTTTTACACCCTTGCCTGAAGTATCTACTTTAGTAACCTCAGCAGAAGTCATAATGTTGATACCAGACTTTTTGAGGCTCTTTTCTAATTGTTTAGAGATGTCTTCATCTTCTACAGGAACGATGTTAGGCATAAATTCTACGATAGTAATTTCAGTACCCATAGCGTTGTAGAAGTAAGCAAACTCAATACCGATAGCACCACTACCTACTACAATCATTTTTTTAGGTTGTTCAGGGAGAGTAAGTGCTTGGCGGTAGCCAATGATTTTCTTACCATCTTGAGGCAAAGCAGGTAATTCACGTGAGCGAGCTCCTGTAGCAATGATAATATGGTCGGCACTATATTCAGTTACTTTACCATCTTTATCTTTTACATCAATTTTTTTACCAGCTTTTAGGGTACCATACCCCATTATTACATCAATTTTGTTCTTTTTCATCAAGAACTGAACCCCCTTGCTCATAGTACCCGCTACATCACGGCTACGCTTGATAACTGCTGGGAAGTCTTTGTCAAAACTACCTTCATTTACGTTGATACCGTAGTCTTTAGCGTGTTTTAAGTACTCAAATACCTGAGCTGATTTTAGTAGTGCTTTTGTAGGGATACAACCCCAATTGAGGCAAACGCCTCCAAGGTTTTCTTTTTCAACAATGGCTGTTTTAAAACCCAATTGAGAAGCGCGAATAGCGGTAACATATCCACCAGGTCCGCTTCCTAAAACAATAACATCGTATTTACTCATTTTTTCTAATTTTAATTGTCAAGTTTATAATTAGGCTACAAAGTTACAAATATTTTTTAAACAAGCATCATTATTTTCCTTTTTTAATTGTTCTTCTTTCGTATTAAAGTTATAATTATCTGAAAAATAATTCTTTATGGTGTTTATAATTTATAGCTTACAGTTCAAAATCTCCTAATTCAGTACCTAAGAAACGAATTTTAGCTCCACCTCCTAATTCGGTAAGCCAATAACCATCTACGTTTTTTAGAAGATAAAAATCTGATTGAGGGTGTGTATCTCGGCTGCAACCCATACGATACCCTGTATAGATAGCCAATATCTCAAAATTTCTATTTTTTACGAGCCTATATCTACCGAAATACACATAATTTTTATCTACCAAAAAGCCATTACGCTCCTCTTTTAGGGTTGCAGCATCATACCCCTTTACCTCTTTTAAGGGTTTTCCATCTTCAGCCCAACGGTCAAAATAATACACCTTGTTAGCGTCTTTGTAATAAGGATAACTCACTTCTTGGTAAACGGTTTTGCTGGGGTAGGGGTTAGGTCTGTCATAATCCTCTTGTATAGCATCATTATTGTTGGTTAATAATTCGTTATAGCTTATTTTTTTATCTTTCAGCTCTTGTATTTGCTTATCGGTAAGGTTATCTATAAGAGTTTTAGGGTAATGATGATACAGCTGATTTTCATACAAAACAACCCCATCTATATAAAATAGATTTTTACCATACACAGGTGGTGTGGTGTATCTGAAAGGTAGTTTTTGGCTCCAATTATAGACTCCATTCTTATCGTATTGATAATAATCTACCTCAGGGAATTCGGCAAAGGTAGCCGCATCATACATTTCTAAAGGCTCTCTGCCGTAATATACCAATTTTCCATCGGTAGCAAAACTTTTGAAAGCCTTTACATTGGGTAAATCTTCAGTAGCAATAGGCACCCTAAAGCCCTCATCTCTCACAGGGTAGTAGCTCGGGATATTATAAAGGCTGTTTTTATCTATTAAATAGTAATTGGTTAAGGTTTTAAGGGTAGGAATATCAAAATCTTCCGAATGTAATTCTGTAAAAATAGACTTAGTTTCATCGTCTTCCCACTTATACCCCAGTACATACTTAGATGTTTTGAATATCAGTGATGAAATTTGCTGTACGGGTTCCCCCTTGTAATACAAAGGTTTCCCTTTGCGATACAAGAATTTATCATCACAAATTCTGTCGTCTTCTGTGAATTTTTCGTTAATCTTATTAGGGTTTATACCCTCTATAATTTGGTCGTAGTAATACACGTGGTTTTTGTCTTTGAAATAGCAATAAGTGACAGTTTCAAAAGTAGCAGGATCGGAGATAGCAATAGGTTTGGTACCAAAAAAAGCCTGTTTGTTGGTACGCCAATAATACCTGTCGACTCCTCGAGACCAGCCTTTAATCTCTTTGATTTCTTTACTACCAATAATCTTAAAGCCCGTAGTATCTACCTTCACCAACTTCCCTTGATAGTAAATGCTATTTTTATCTGCCGAAAAATCTTCGTCTATGACTTTAAATGTAGCCATATCGGGGTAGAACACTTTTCTAAGGTCATAATCCTGATATACTACATAGGTTTCATTCATAATGTAAACATCTCGCACATAGCGACTCGGACTCATAGTTCGCTGTACTGATAGACTATTATCCTGTGTAGCCTTAATAACCTCTAATGGTTGCGCCTTGCAGTAGGGCAAATACCCAATGAGTAATGTAAATAATAAGAATTGTTTCATAGTTATATATTTTTAGTAATTAGCCCTATCAATTTGTTATTAGGTAAAAACTCTTTTAAAACTACTTTTAAGACGGTATAAGCGGGAATAGCTACTACCATACCTACCATTCCAAAAAGCGTACCACTGATAAGAGTAATAAGGAAAATCTCTAAGGCGGTGGATTTTACAGAATTTGAAAAAATAAGCGGTTGCGAGAACACATTATCAATAAATTGCCCTACTAAGAAGCCTATCAGTACGTAGATAGTTGTAGGCAGGCTAACGCTCATAAAGTCGTTTTGCAGGTTGCTGCTCATCGTTAGCAATGCCATTAGCACAAAGCTTATCATAGGACCTATATAAGGAATAAGATTAAGCATAGCACAGAGCAACGCTATGATAAAAGCATTTTCTACCCCAAAAATAAGTAAAACAATGGTGTAAATAACGAAAAGTATAGTAATTTGGAGTATCAACCCTACGAAATAACGAGACAAAAGGTTGTTTATTTTGAAAATAGAAGTTTTAAGTTTTCGTTTTCTATGAGAGGGGAAAGTAGAAAGAAGGGCAAAAAGGATTTTTTCACCGTCTTTCATAAAGAAAAAGCTGATAAAGAGTACCGAAAAAGCACCTACTCCAAAATCACTAATAAAAGAGATAAAGGAATTAAGGAAGTTAGGAATATCAATAAAATTTAGAATTTCTTGTACTCCGAAAGAATATTCTTCAGGGTTAAGCCCTATTTTGCTAAGAGTCTGCTGTATAAGGTCATCGAGATTGTTTTTGAGCAAATCAATATTAAGTCCTGAAAGGTTTTTGCCTTGCGAAACGAGCAGCGGTATAAACAAGCTAAACACACTCAAGGCTAGCAAGATAAAGATAGTCATTGTAAGAATAACACAGAGGGAACGGCTTTTTATGCGCAGTCGCTTGTGGAAGAACTGAATGAGGGGTTTGCCCATTAGTGTTAGTACTAATGAAACGATAAGATAAACGATAATAGATTGTAGCAAATAAAGGGTGTATAGCCCTAATACTACTAAAACAATGATTGCTACGGCACGCAATATGCCATTTGCTATTTCTTTTGAGGTCATAAACGGTTTTTATTTTTAATCTAATCTATCAAGTTTTTTAGTTTCTTTATTTTAGAAAAAATATGATTATCAGGTTCTTCTAATTCTTCAAAATGTTTTTTCTCTTCTATATATAAATATTCTATAATTTCTTTTATCAGAATTTCTTTTTCATTCATTAGGGTTTGGGGTATTATTTTTTTATCTACAAGGTTGCTATAATCTAAAACTATTTCCTCCTTTCTGTACATTTGATTTACTTTCTCAATAGCTTCTTCTATGTTTTCGGCTTGAATTTCAATAGTTTCTGATAATAATTCTTGAATTTCAATCTTAAATGTTTCCATATTTTACTTTTTTATAGTTACCACGCCCAATAAATTCAATAATTCCTTTATCTCTTAAAAGTTGTAGCTGTTGTCTTATTTTATCTTTGATGAAATTATTATTTGGGTATTTTTGCTTTAATTTTTCTTCAAATTTATAGACTTCATCAAGAGTAAAATATTCTTTTCTTATGGTATCTACACAAGCCATAACATCTAAAAGCCAACCTTTTGATTCTTTATTTTTTAATCGCAAGAATAAGGTTTTTCTAAAAGCTTCTTTTACAATATCTCTGTCTATGATTTGTTCATTCTTAACTAAAAATACCTTTCCTATATCAACTATTTTTGAGATATCTATATTACATCCTATCCAACCTGCTCGTCGGGCAGTTTCTGCAAGTGGAGGTCTTTTTATGATAATCTCAGGTATAAAAAATTGCTTAGGTATAATCAGAAAATTATCAACAGTCCAACTTTTTGTATAAGTCAAAAAGAAAAAATTAGGATTATTTTCAGAGTTTATTCTTTCTATCATTGTAGAATAAGCACCATCTGTAATAGTTTTTGACAACTTCCCATTTTTGCTTTTCAATTCAAACTCTTCTTTACAACTATTACAATAAAAATCAGCAACTGGACGATTATTTTCAAACTCATTTAATGGTAATGCTCCACAATTTGGACAATAACAATTATTTAAAACCCAATTCTCAGTCAGTAATCTTGCTATTTGGGAGTTATTTTTATAGCCATAAGCTAAATTTACATTGAAAGCTAAGTTCATATTTTTTTAATCATTGATAACCAAAATCCTCTCCATCTTCATCTTGAAAAACAATAGGGGTTTGCTTTCTTATCCAATTTAAAAATTGAGTGAGGGTTCTTTCTATACTTGGTGGGTGTGCACTGATTTCTATAAAAATATAGACCTCTTGATCTAAAAAGATACGTACACTATATGGCCAATCAGTTGGAGGAGGTTTACTCTCAGTACCTTTTAGCCAATATTCACCTTCTTTCATTAGATAGTTGCCTATTTGTATTGGATGACCCACATAAGTATCTAACAGAAAAATTTGTTCTCTGATTTCTTCTTTATGTTTTTGATACCAAGTAGTATCTTCAAATATTACATAAGCTTCTGCTGCCATAGTTAATATGTGAAAAATGAAAAACGTACAATTTCTTTATTTGTCCAAGCCGATAGAATGACTATTTGGCAAATGGTATCATTTTCTTCTTTTTGGAAAGAAGAACGTATTTCACTAATATCTTCATTGAGATAATTCTCAAATGATAATGCAATGACATTCTCAAAAAGGTACTTATGTATTGTATTTTGATAGTCTTTTAATGCTAATAGTAATATTCCTTTCTGATAAGATACATCTACTATTTGTGCATCACTCCAATTATTTTTGAGTATATCAAGCATAGTTAATACACCTTAAAATGTTTTTATAGTCTCATTAATCAGGTAAAAATCTAATAGTACCACTGCGGTCATTGCTTCGACAATGGGGACGGCACGGGGTACTACGCAGGGGTCGTGTCTGCCTTTGCCTTGCATCTCTACAATGTTGCCTTGGCTATCAAGGGCGGGTTGTGACTGCATAAGGGTTGCTACTGGCTTGAATGCTACCCGAAAATAAATATCCATACCATTGCTAATGCCTCCTTGTATGCCCCCTGAATAGTTGGTTTGGGTAGTGCCATCGGGATTGAAAAGGTCGTTGTGCTGACTGCCTCGCATTGTTGTACCCGCAAAGCCACTGCCATACTCAAAGCCTTTTACGGCATTGATAGAGAGCATCGCTTTGCCGAGTTGTGCGTGGAGCTTATCAAATACAGGTTCGCCCCAACCTACGGGTACCCCTTTTACCACACAGCTTACCACTCCGCCCACCGTATCGCCCTCCTTGCGTATGGCTTTGATATAGGCTTCCATTTGTTCGGCTAAGATAGGGTCGGGACAGCGTACGGCATTGGTTTCGGCTATGGCTAAATCAAGATTAGTGTAGGGTTGGGTAAGGGAAAGTTCGCCTACACTCGACACATAGGCATTGATTTGTATTCCTTTGAGTACCTGTTTGGCAATAGCTCCTGCTACCACACGGCTCACCGTTTCGCGTGCTGATGAGCGTCCGCCCCCACGAACATCGCGAATGCCATATTTCTGTTGATACACATAATCGGCGTGGCTGGGGCGGTATACTTCGGCTATATGGGCATAATCGGCTGAATGCTGATTTTCGTTTTCAATGATAAAACCAATGGGAGTGCCGGTAGTTTTGCCATCTAAAATACCCGAAAGGAAGCGTACCTTGTCGCCCTCTTTGCGCTGGGTAACAATAGCTGATTGCCCCGGACGGCGGCGGTTGAGTTCGTGCTGTATGGCTTCAAAATCTAAAAGGATATTAGGAGGGCAACCATCGATGATGCCTCCTAATGCTTCGCCGTGCGACTCGCCAAAGGTGGTGAGCCTAAAAAGTGTACCAAAGCTATTGCCTGCCATTTATAAGTCCTTCATTTTGGTTACTAATACTTCTATAAACTTGCTAATGGGCGTTTTGACCATCATCGCCATTACAGGGTTGAAGTCCCCTTTGAAAAGCAGTTGTACTTCGCTTTCCTTATCTGATATTTCAGCAATATTGGTAGTAAGCTGAAAAGGGATTTTGCCATTTGCTTCGCCTAATACTAACTGACTATCGGGGGTAGCGCTTTTCTTTTCTAATGAAATTTCGGGCATTCCTTTCAGGGCAAACACAAAAGAAGTGTCGCTAAGTTTTTGAAATTTGCTGATGTTGTCGGGCATTAGGCGTTCAAAGTTTTCAACTTTTTCTAAAAGAGCAAAGAGGTCTTTTGCACTTTTTGGGACGATTGTTTTTGGAGATTCTAAGTTCACAATGATTAATTATTTAATGGTTAATTGTTATTTTACTAAAACGGTTTCCCAGCCGTCATACTGACCATTGGTATCGAGGGCAACATCTATCAAATCCCAAGTGTCGCCGTTAATATCATCGATTGTATTTACTTTAGAAACTATGAGATGGTAGTAAGGTTCTTGGGGAGCGTCTTCTTCTTCGGGCTCTACCCTACCGCTATCTTCTACCTTATACCCCAAAGCTATTACTTTGCTAAGGGCACTATTCATATCTTTTTCAGTATCAAAGTACAGCCAATGTTCTATAGGGCGTTCTTGGTCGGTATGGTCGCCTGACTCTTCGCAATGGCGCTGTACCGCACTGTTTTTGATGCTTTGATGTTCGTAGATATTGGGGTAAAGATAGTCGGAATATATCTCCCAATTAGGGTCATCTACGATACGTATTTCAGGTTCGTAGTCGGCAATATTTGTGAAAGCCTTTTCGATATTGGCTACCAATAGAGGAGCGTTTTGGGTATAGTAAAACCACGTTGTATTGCCTTGATAGGTTACAACTCCTGCTAAAAAATCGGTTTCTTTTAGCGAAGGCATTATAATATCTTCAATGTTATAGAGGCGTTCTCTTTCCTCATCGGTAGTAAAACCGTGCTCATCGGGTGCTTTAAGCACAAGGTTTAGCCTTACGCATTGGGTGTAACCCTCTATAGGGAAATCGGTTTCGCCTATACCTAAATTGATGCGAAACACAGCGGGCTTATCTTCTACTCTACCGATATAGACTGCCCAGTTTTCGGGGATTTCTATTTTTTGCATAGTTATTCTTTTTTTAATTATTGAGGGTATCCAAAAAGTTTTGTTTTGTAAGGGCGATTTGCAAATCAGCCCTACAATGTAAATAAAAGTGATTGATTATCAGTTTTGTAAACTTTGACAAACTCTTAAAGTTTGTCAAAGTATGTGGCGCATATTTATCCTTCGCAGAACCTTCGGTGGGACAGGTAAGACGGGTGGGACGGGTGAGAGTGCGAGCTGCGCCAGCTCGCGGACTTTCCTTCGTCACATACTCCGCTGCGCCAGCTCGCGGACTTTCCTTCGCTTATCCTTCGCTCATCCTTCGCTGAACCTTCACTGAACCTTCGGTGGGACGGGTGGGACAAGTGGGACGGGTGAGAGTGTGAGCCGCACAATCTTTTATATTGCGAATTTATTAATATTCTTTGGTTTTTATTGCGAATCTTTTAATTGTGTGGTAAGGTGGTTAAACGATTGAAATTCAGTGTTGTATCGTCTTATGTTCGGTATGTGTTCGGTATAGGTTCGTTCTTCCTTCGGTGTTCCTATATCCTTCCTATATCCAAAAAAAGGAGTAAGTTAATCTTTAAAACGCTGATTATCAAGGGTGATTATTTTTTCGATTTGCTATTTTGCTAATTATAGATTTATTGAAAGATTCGCAATGTTTTGACTAATAGTTTGTCAATTTGTTAATTGCGCCACGTGTCGGGGCTTTTGCGCCATTCTTTGAGGGTATCGAGTTCGTGTTCGCCGATATAGCCTATTTCTAAGGCTTTGACGAGCAGATGGTCGTAATCGCTGAGGGTGTGGAGGGTGAGCTTTTCAGTGGCAAAATTAGCATTGGCTACCTCAAAATTATAAGAGAAGATAGCTACCATACCTAATACCTCAGCCCCAAAGTCGCGGAGGGCTTTTACTGCATTGAGGCTGCTCATACCTGTGCTGATAAGGTCTTCAATAACAATTACGCGCTGTCCTGCTGTTAGCAAGCCTTCTATCTGGTTCTGACGACCGTGTTTTTTAGGCTCAGGGCGTACATATACGAAAGGCAACCCCAGCACGTTGGCTACTAACATACCCATACCAATAGCCCCTGTGGCTACGCCTGCTACTACTTCGGCAGTGGGATAATGGCTTTTTATATAGGTAGCCATAGTATTGGCTACGTAATTGCGAACCTCTGGAAATGAGAGGATTATGCGGTTGTCGCAATAAATAGGCGATTTCCAGCCACTCGCCCAAGTAAAATAATTTTCAGAATTCAATTTTATTGCGTTAATTTGCAGTAAAAATTCGGCGGTACTTTGTGCCGTAGTGTTATCTAATATCATAATGTTATGAATGAAATATTTTTAGACAATAAGTCGATTATTTTGACAAATGTACAAGAAAATATTGAGAACGAAAAATATTTTCGGTTAAAAGATGTAAGCCTTGATGAAATCATCGAAGCACTAAGCCATAAAGAGGTAGAGAGAATATACCTCTATCACCCTAAGGCTGAGAAACTTATGAAGAAATTTAAGCAGCTTATCCCCACCATAAAAGCAGGGGGTGGGATAGTGTATAATCAGGAGGGTAAGGTGCTGCTCATCAAACGAAACGGCAAGTGGGATTTGCCTAAAGGAAAGAAAGAAAAGGGCGAAAATATTGCTACTTGTGCGCTGCGCGAAGTGGAGGAAGAAACGGGGGTGAAAAAGCTGCTCATACAGCGTTTTAGGACGATTACTTACCACATATTTAAACGCGATGGACACTACTTTCTGAAAGAAACTTACTGGTATGATATGACGACTACTTATAAGAAGAAATTAGTACCCCAAACGGAAGAGGGTATAGAAAAAGTATGCTGGAAGGATGAGGCTACCGCCAAAGAATTGGCAAAAAGCTCTTATAAGAATATACAAAAAATATTCAATTAGCAAATTAGGGAATTAGAAAATTGGGGAATTAGAAAATTAGGGAATTAGAAAATTAGGGAATTAGAAAATTAGCAAATTAGCAAATTTGGGAATTAGGGAATTTGGGAATTAGGGAATTAGCAGATTTGAGGGGTAGATAGGGGGTAAAAGTTTTTTCCTCTTTTTCCTACACTTAAAAAGAGAATAATCCAACTATTTATTGTATCTTTGCCCAAATTTCCTGAATTTTGGTGTTCTTTTTTTTTTCAAACACAAAATTACTAATTTTCGGGAACTTTTATTTTATTATAAGAAAAAGTTTAAACAGCTTCAATATGGCACAAGATAAAGGACGTGGCAATCTCATCAAAGAGCAGTTAAAAGCTAAGGGGTATACGCAAGTATGGCTTGCGGAGCAACTTGGGGTGTCTTTTAGCATTACAAATGCTTATGTCTGTAATCGCAAACAGCCCAATCTTAAAACCATTTTCAAAATTGCGGATTTGCTCGGAGTGTCACCAAAGGATTTAGTGTTTTAGAGTTTATGACAGAGGACAAGGTTAGAGATCTAGCTAAGCATAAATTAGGGTTAGAGGATACCGAAACAGCAAAAGCTGGTGTCGGTCAGCTAACCACATTTAATCAGCTTGGCTTCAAAGGAGTAAGTGACCGCCCAGATGGTTGGTACCTACCTAATGAAAAAATGTTCCCCGCCATCATTCTTGAAGTGAAGAGTGTAGTTACGCCTTTGAAAGAACAACAAATAGCGGAATTGCTGAAAAATTGCAAGATTGCCTCTTCTCAATATGCCAAAGTGGTAGGTATTCTCTACAACGGCGAAGATATAGTGGTTTTTAAGAATGGAGAGAAATTACAAGGCGAAACTGAATTACACAATAAAGAATATTACCTCAATCTGTTTGCGGAAAATCTGATTGACAAGTCCAAGATTTTTCGATTAACTAAGAGGATTAATGACACGCTTCACTTTAGCTTTGGTATCAAAAATCTAAACCACCGAATGATATTTACTGCTTGTGCCTTGGTGGCAAAACGTTATGGAGCAGTACTGACCAAAGGAATGAGCTACAATACCTTCCGTCAATCTATTTTTGATACCTTGTCAAAGTCTTACGAAGAAGCTATTGCTCAGAATTCTAAGCTAAATCTATTGCTGGAGGTGTATTCAGAAATCAGAATGAATATTACCAACAATCAAGAGGCGATAGATGATTTTATTGCTTGTGTTGAAGAAATATCAGACAATATCAATTCTGACTTTTGGCAGGGAGAAGATGTTATGGCAATCTTCTTTAACGAGTTCAATCGCTACAAGGGAAAATCCGAACAAGGACAAGTCTTTACCCCTGACCATATCACATCATTGATGTATCGATTGACTGAGACAAATAAAGATGACATTGTATTGGATGCGGCATGTGGCTCAGGCTCTTTCCTAGTAAAGGCTATGTGTAATATGGTTGACGAAGCTGGTGGTAACCGTACTCATAAAGCTAAACAGATTAAACAAGAACAACTCTACGGGATTGAGTTTGATCGAGAAATTTTCGCATTAGCTTGTGCTAATATGTTGATTCATAAGGATGGAAAGACCAACCTTGAACAATTAGACGCAAGGCGAGACGAAGCAAAGAAGTGGATACAGTCAAAAGGAATAACAAAAGTCTTGATGAACCCTCCTTTTGAGAACAAATATGGATGTATCGATATTGTCAAGAACACTTTGGATAGCGTTGCTAAGGATGCTGTATGTGCCTTTATTATGCCAGACAAGAAAATGGAGAAAGTGCAAAAGGCAAAACGAATACTGAAGTACCACACTCTTCTCAAAATTATTAAACTCCCTGAAAATATTTTCTCGGAGGGGGTTACTACATCTGTATTCATTTTCAAGTCTGGCACACCTCATGGCAATAGAGAAATTTTTGCTTGCTATATTGAAGACGATGGGCTTGAAACAGTAAAAAATCAGGGTCGTCAAGATGTCAAAGACCGATGGCAAGAGATTGAGGACTATTGGGTAGAAGTAATACAAAAGCAGTCGGGAAATGATACTATTCAGTGGATAAACCCCAATGAGCATCTATCGTATCAGATGCCAATGAAAGAGTTTGAGATATATGAGGAGGATTTCAATAAAACCGTAATGGATTACCTCATGTTTCAGCAAGGTATAGATGTCAGGGTGTTCCAAGAAAATCTCATTAGTAAAGTGATGTATTCAAGTTCTATTACACAACACGGAAATGATGTAAACATAAGTCTACACACAAAAAATGAAGAATAAGATAGATGTTTCTAAGTGGACTAAGTTCCCGATGGAAGAGATATTTGGAACTCCAACAAGGGGTACTCGCCTTAAACAAAGTGATAGAATTGATGGAGAGATTCCATTAGTTACCGCAGGAATGGAAAGGCAAGGAGTAGCAGCGTATATAGCCAAAGGAGGAGAGTTGTTTTCAGGTCGAAATATCACTATTGATATGTTCGGAAATGTATTTTATCGCAATTACTCATTCTATGCTGATGACAATGTTCTCGTTTTAAATGGACAACATAGGACAGAACTTGAACTCATTTATATTGTTGGTGTATTACAGTATCTGTCAGAAATGTACAGCTATAAAGACCAGTTTCGTCTTAATAGTTATATGCGAACGCTTTTGCCATTACCAATTGATACTCAAGGGCAACCAGATTGGGCATATATGGAGAATTACATAAAACAGGTGATAGCAAAACAGAACAAGCATCTTGATCTATTGCTACTTTCTACCCCCCCTCTCTGTTGTGAAAAACAGTTAAAAATCAAACAGTGGAGCGAGTTTTTATTTTCAGATTTGTTCAATATCGAGAAAGGGAAGCGGCTAACAAAAGCCAATATGAAAGATGGTGATATAAGATTTATTGGAGCAAGTGCTATCAACAATGGTGTTACTGCACATATTGCAAATACAACTCATTTGCATCCTGCTAATACAATTACTGTAAATTATAATGGTTCAGTAGGTGAAGCGTTTTATCAAGACAAACCTTTTTGGGCATCTGATGATGTGAATGTCTTGAACTTGAAAACTCATCACTTATCTAAAGAAATCGCACTATTTCTCATTCCCCTCATTCGAAATGTAGGCAAGCGTTTTAAGTTTGATGAAAAGTGGACCAAAGACCTTATGAATAAGACTAAGTTGAAGCTCCCAGTCGATACATCAGGGGCTCCTGATTGGAGTTATATGAAAGATTATATTTCTATAGCATTGAGTACTATGGAAAATAATCAGAAGTTGCTTCATACAGTCTAAAGACGAATGTTAGCTAGATTCTTCTCTATCAGCCTATCCATATTCCTTGAAATCTTGCTATCCGTAATCTGAGCATAAATTTGTGTTTGCAATGGAGGCATGCCCCATCATCTTAGCGATGCTCTCAATGGGTACACCTGCTTCTAATGTCAGTGTGCCGAAGGAATGGCGACCGACATGAAATGAAAGTGGTTGCCGAATGCCACAAGCTAAGCCAATCGCTTTAAGGTGCATACCTATCTGTATTCGACTGAGCGATGTTTCAAAAAATGGCTTAATGGACAAAATTCAGGCTAAAAAGTTGTGTAAGCCCTTATTTTATCTACCTTTGCAAGCATTTGAAAATATGAACAAAAAATATGCTTTTACTGTAGCAGTAAAATAGCCAAGAAAAATGGCAAGGTAAATGGTATTCAGCGTTACAAATGCTATGCTTGTGGGAAGCAATTCTTAGCTAAGCGACAAGTTTCTTTAGACAAAGAGCAGCTTTGGATAGAAGAGTATGTTAAAGGTAAACAAACTTATGCTCAATTAGCCGAAAAACACGCTTGTTCAGCAAAAACAATCAAAAGGAAATTAGATAGTTATTCAGTCAAAAAAGAGGCTAAAATAGCTCGAAAAGTGATTGTTTTAATGGATACAACATATTGGGGAAGAACATTTGGAGTAATGCTTTTTAAAGATGCTATAACTAAAGAAAATCTCTTAAAATACTATGTAAAGACTGAAACAAACGCCTTGTATATACAAGGTATTCAAGAACTTATAAACAAAGGATTTGAAATCTTAGCCATTGTTTGTGATGGAAGAAAAGGACTATTGCAGTCATTTAAAGACATTCCTGTTCAGATGTGTCAGTTTCACCAAAAGCAAATTGTGGTAAGGTATTTAACAAAGAAGCCTAAACTTCAAGCAGGGCAAGAACTGATGAATGTTTTAAATTTATTGACCAATACCGACAAAGAATCGTTTGAAGGAGCATTAGGGCTATGGTATGAAAAATAGAAAGACTTCCTTAAAGAAAGAAGTGTTAATCTATTGAATAATAAAACATTTTACACCCATAAGAAACTAAGAAGTACCTATAGAAGCCTAAAAAATAACTTATCTTGGCTTTTTACTTGCTATGATAATATAGAGCTAAATATACCTAATACAACCAATGCTATTGATGGACATTTTGCCGATTTAAAGAATAAACTTAGAAATCATAACGGTTTATCGTTAGACAGAAAGAAGAAATTTATTGAAGGGTTTTTAAAGGTATAGGGTTGCCAAAATATTGATAAAAAGAGGTTGCCATAAAACAGACAACCTCTTATCAACATTTTGTATAACATCTGTATTATCCCTGATAGGTTGCTCCCCAGCAGAGCCTATTTCCGTTTCATACAGATGAGGCAAAGGTAAGACAGTTTTCTATATTATCCAAAAAGTGGGTGTAAAAAACAGCCTGAATTTTCTCCATTATACCTAAAAATATTGAAGCCAAATCAAAATTACTTTTAAATCCTCTTTTTCCTACACTTAAAAAGGGAATAATCCAATTATTTATTGTATTTTTGTCCAAAGTTCCTGATTTTTGGTGTTCTTTTTTTTTCAAACACAAAATTACTAATTTTCGGGAACTTTTATTTTATTATAGGAAAAAGTTTAAACAGCTTCTTAGAGAGAAAAAATTAACAAGTGAGTTTAAACATTATTTACGCAAGTAAGGGGGGAAGTAATTGATAAGGAATGAGCGACACGCTCTTAATTATAGTAGGCACGAGCTACAAGCTCGCGCCAGCAGGGGCTAGTATTTAGTTGTTAGAATGTTAGCCAATTTTAAAGATAAATAAGTTATGAAACATATTCCTACCACAAAAAAGCATATTGTTCTTAGAGAGCGATACAACGAAATCACTTTCAGTGTGATGTATGAAAGTGTTAATGGTGGTATTGTAGAGAAGTTTAACCAAGGTTCGCAAAGCAAGACTGAAAAATACAAGAATATTGAGGCTTTGAAAATTTTGGCTAATAATGGCAAGCAGTATCGTTTATTACCCGTAATTCAAGATGGGAAGAAGAACCCTGATGCTTTTAATTTGCAGACTTTAAAATATGTAGATATAAAAGTAGCAGAAAGTACTAATGGTAAAAACGCGATTCAGAATGCTTTGAAAGAAGCTAATAAACAGGAGGTTTCAGAAGTTATTATTCATTTTACCCAAGAATTAGAGTCTAATAGAGAAGCTTTTGATATGCTAAAAGCAACATTTAAACAAAAACGTGCAGAAAATATAGAAGCAATCACCTTTATTATGCCTGATAAAAGAGTGTTACAAGTAAATACAGAGCGATTTAAATAACAAGGAGGCAAACTGAATTATTATCAATTTGCCTCCCGGAGGGGTGAAGGCTTATAGAGACCCGAAGTCTCGTCCCGCACCATTCAAAACAACTTTATGCTGTTTTGCGGTGCAAAGATAATACTTTTTATGTAAGTATGCAAATTCTATAAAAAACTTTTTAAAAATGAAAAAAATTATTTCTTTTATTTGTCTTCTTTTAGGAGGCGCTACCCTTTGTGCACAAACGCAATATACCGTAAAAGGTTTTGTGCATAATGCTTCGCTTGAAGGTATTGCTAATGTAGCTATTAAGGTATTGGATGCGGA
Source organism: Capnocytophaga bilenii (assembly GCF_017565765.1). Lineage (GTDB taxonomy): Bacteria > Bacteroidota > Bacteroidia > Flavobacteriales > Flavobacteriaceae > Capnocytophaga > Capnocytophaga bilenii. The sequence continues at coordinate 268,879 of NZ_JAGDYP010000001.1, read as the reverse complement.
TACTAATGTGATAGTGAATGAACCTGTTACGGGAAACAATGGGCTTTTTAGCTTTTCTTCTGCTAAACGCAATCTGCGTATTTATATTGAAAGTACAGGCGATTACCTATCATATACCAGTGAGCCTTTCTTGCTGACTAACAATATAGAGTTGCTCTCTATACCTCTTGCTTCTTCACTGAATTTGGAAGAAGTAGTGGTAACGGCTACAAAAAGGAAGTCCGCCGTGTATATGGAGCAAGGAAAAATAGTGTTTTCGCCAAAAAATAGTCTTACTCATCAGCAGGGGACGGCTCTCGATGCACTGAAAAGCACTCCTAATGTGGTAGTGGACAATCAAAATCACCTGAGCATTGGCGGGAAAAGCAATGTGTTGGTTCTTATCAATGGCAAACCTACTTATATGCAGCCTGACGATTTGGCAAATTACCTAAAATCTATCCCTATAACACAAATTAAAAAGACGGAATTGCTGCTCAATCCGCCTGCTGAATACGAAGCACAAGGAGGGGCAGGAGCTGTGAATATTGTACTCGATAAAAAGACAATAGAAGGGACGTTCTTATCGCTGAACAATGGGGTATCGTATTGGTGGAACTTGCGGCAAAATACCGAACTACAATTACAACACAGCGTGAAGAAAGGTATTCTACATTTAGGTTACAATCACCAATTGGGATATTACGCAATGGATTACGGCAGCGAGCGCGTGCAAAACGGACTGCGCTACGAAAGTCCGACAGATGATACTGAGAAGCGCAAGACCATAGCGGGGCATATAGGCTATGACTATTGGCTTGACCAACGGCACTCTTTAGGCGCACAACTGGCTGCTAATACCCTATTTGGAAAAGGAACGACCAGCACCACTACTCGTTTTTTCGACAGAGCTAATGTATTGGAAAAAACGCTATCGGGCTATAACGATTACTTTATGCAGAAAGCTAATCGCTATAGCACTAATGTTTATTATACTTTTAGTCCTTCGGATAACGAACGCTATCAGTTGGACATAGATTACGCTTTTTTTGATGGAGGCTCTGGCAATAGGCAACCCAACACCTATCGTTCGCCAGCGGGTACGATACTTTCTCACGAAACCTACCTATCAGAAAACGATAGAAAAATACATATTTTGGCTACTTCTTTCCGCTCAGAATTACCCTTATGGGGCGGAAGCCTTACGGCAGGAGCTAAGTATTCGCAAGTATTTTCGGACAATAGTTTTCAGTTTTTTAGGCAATTGCCTACCCATAACCTCATAGATGTAAACCGCTCGAATGCTTTTGATTTCAAAGAACGCATTTTTGCTGTATATGCCCAATATCACTACCCTATTACTGAACGCTTGAGTGCTGAGGTGGGCATACGCAACGAAACTACTTTTTCTAAAGGACAGTTATTACCCGAAAAAGGGAGTGCTTCCACACCCCAAGAACACCGAAAGCACTATACTAATTTCTTTCCTACCCTTAATTTGCAGTACCAATACAACGATAACTTACAGCTATTTGCAGGCTATAGCACTCGCATCAACCGACCTGAGTACCAAAACCTGAATCCGTTTGAATACCTTTTGGACGAACTATCGTATTGGAAAGGTAATCCGTTTTTATTGCCTGAAAAGATACAAAAAGCTACTTTTTCGGCTTCGTACAAAAAGACTTCTTTTACAATGGCTTATAGTTATTCTACCGACTTTTTTAGCAGTATCAATGAGCCTTTTCAAGCTAATAAAATCATTTCTATCCCTAAGAATATAGGCAAGCAGCACCATTTGCTTTTTTCGCTCTATCAAGAGCTGAATTGGGGCAATGGCTATCAGACGACTCTTACCCCTAATCTGAGCTATATAGAGAACAAAGGGGCGGTAATAGAGGGGAGCCCCTTGCACCTACACAGGTGGCAGTACAGCCTGACAATGCAAAATTACTTTCGCTTGCCTTACCAATTGAAAGGTGAGCTTACTGCCGTTTACAATTCGCGTAGGTTGGCGGGTATTAACGAAATAGCTAAGTCTTCTGGGGGAATAGATATTGGTTTGCAACGCCTTTTCTTAAACGACTGCCTTACAGCTACTTTTAGCTTTACTGATATTTTTCACACCCAACGCTGGGATAGCGAGAGCCATTTGCCTAACTTAGACCTCTACGCTTATGGTAATAGCGAAAGCCGACAGGTGAAATTGAACCTTACTTACCAATTTGGAAAAGCGAAAGAGGTACACACAAGCGAAGTGGAAGAGGTAGGAAGATTGTAATTTGCCAATCTACTTATTTATCATTATCTTTGCCCTTGATAATCTAAAAAATAACTTACTATGAGTGCCGTTATTACTGATATAGAACAATTAGACCCTATCAATGGGGTGTATACCTATGCCGACTATGTGCTTTGGAGAATAAAAGATAGGTTGGAAATTCTTAGAGGGAAAGTTTTTAAGATGAGCCCTGCTCCTGCTATTTCTCACCAAAAAGTAGCGAGAAACCTAACGGGGGGAATTTTACAATTATTTTAAAGGGAAAACTTGTCAGCTTTTTGCGGCTCCTTTTGATGTGGTACTTAAGAACCAAAATGGTTTGGAAGATAGTGTGGTGCAGCCTGACCTTTGTGTGGTATGCGACCCTAAAAAGTTAGAAAACGACAAGCGTTGCTTGGGTGCTCCTGACCTGATTATAGAGATATTATTGCCTGGGAATACTAAGAAGGAAATGCGCTATAAATACGAACTTTATGAAGAAGCAGGGGTGTGTGAATATTGGGTAGTACGCCCTATTGATAAAGAAATTACTCAGTTTGTGCTTGAAAACGGCAAATATTATGCTCAACCTCCTATTGTAGAGGGGGATATTATCTACTCGGCTAAGTTTCCTGAGCTGGGAGTTGCTACTGAGGATATTTTTAGATTGTGATTTTAACAGTTATGACAAAAGAAATACTAATAGTGGGAGTTGGTAGCTTTGCAGGAGGTGCCTTGCGCTATATACTCTCGGTAGGGCTTAGCAAGTTAGGACGCTTATGGGCATTCCCCATAGGTATTATGGTAATAAACGTACTGGGCTGCTTTTTGATAGGGGGATTGTATGGCTACTTCAAAAGCAAAGCCACTACAGACCCTGTATTGCCTTTGCTACTGATGACGGGCGTTTTAGGGGGCTTTACTACTTTTTCTACTTTTTCGTTTGAAACCATACAGCTATTGCAACAAAACGAATGGCTAAAAGCGGCGCTTTACGTAGTAGGGAGTGTAGGAGTAGGGGTAGCGGCGTGCTATTTGGGAATGAGACAGTTTGGGAATTAGGAAATTAGGGAATTAGCAAATTTGAGGGGTAGATAGGTAGTATAGGGATAAAAGTTTTTGAATTTTGGTGTTATTTTTTTTCTCAAACATAAAATTACTAATCTTTTGGGAACTTTTATTTTATTATAGGAAAAAGTTTAAACAGCTTCATAGAAAAAAGAATGAAATACCAAATAAAATTAAGTATTTTTATTAGTTTTCTACTTATAAATTGTAGTGTTAAAAAAACTGAGTTTGAAATTATCTGTACAAAAAAAGTAAGTAAAGAGTATTCTTATAATCCTTTGGGTTTTATAGAAAATAGCTATGGAAAGTTAAATATAAAAACCATTTCTCACTACGATAAGGAAGGAAAGTTAAAAGAAGTTTTTTGGAATAGACCTAATGGTTTTTTGAAATATACATTGTCAGAACTAAAAAATGATGTAGCCTTATTAAATAGCTTTGATATTGATACTATATATTCCGATAAAAAATATATCAGTTATATAAAAGAAAAAAAGAATGATACTATATTTTATTTATCTAATGATGATGTAATTATAGAGATAAAGAAGAAAGGATTGGATTAGGAACTGTTAAAATGTCTTATAGAAAAGTAATAGATACATTTATAATACTATTATTTATGTTTCAAATAACAATGTCTATTTTAGTTTTAATAGATAGGCTATCGTATGAATATCATAAATTTGAATATAAAGGCTCACTATTTCCAATAGAAGATTTTATAGGTGAAAAGTATGTAAGTTCCTACACTTAAAAAGGGAATAATCCAATTATTTATTGTATCTTTGCCCAAAGTTCCTGAATTTTGGTGTTATTTTTCTCAAACACAAAATTACTAATCTTTTGGAACTTTTATTTTATTGTAAGGAAAAGTTTAAACAGCTTCTACACCAAGATATGAAGATAATATGTATTTGTTTAATAATACTGATGTAGAAAGAGAATGTAATATGTTAGGAGATATCGATTTATTAGAAGAATTTGATTTGGAAATATAATGTTTGGTAATATTGGGGTACGAGCTGTAAGCTCGCACCAGCGGGGGGAGATATCTATTATGGTACAACTATTTGGAAGTTAAAGAGATAAAAAAAACTATGAAAAGAATAATATTTTTTCTTTTATTACTAATATTTATATCTTGCTCTAAAAATATAAATATAAAAAAAGTAGGTAATAATTTTTTTGAGAATGATTTATATATAGACAGTCAAGGTTGTCAATATATAAAGATAACGGAAATTTATAAGCAAGTAAAAGATAATCTTTTTGAAGATAAACAAGGAAATTTGTATATACAAGGCACTAATAATATAATTTTTTACTATTCTCGTCCAATATATATATCAGAACTTTATGTTATGAACTCTGATAAATTAATAAAAATAAAGGACATTGTAGATAGAGATACGTATGAAAAATTAGCTGATACAGGTTTTTCAAAAGATAAGCAATTCTTATACCTATTAAAAGAGTGGTCAGACAGATGGGAATTACATATTATTAGCAAAGAGCCCAATAAATATAAACTTGTTTGGAGAAATTGCAGATATTATCTTTATTCTGATGGTAAATATTATTTGAATCAAGACGTTTTTACAGAAGAAGAGCTGAAAGAATAATATACCTCTCATTGATAAAACTATTCGATAAACGTGTTTAAACTTTTTTGAGGAACTTACAAGTTTCAGTAACAAAAATTGCATAAAACAATGAAAAAAAGAATATTGATTATTTTATTTCTATACATTTATTTCCCTTTAAAAGCACAAGACTCTATACATTTAATAGATGTATTGCTTAATTTTTGCTCAGAAGCAACCAAAGAAGAGCCTGAAGAAGAAAAAATACTTTATATTTTTCAAAGTATACCTTCTGAAAAGATAAATTTTCTTCCTATAGAAAAGAAGAATAACTTAGCAGGATTCGCCAAAGAAAAAATAGTTTATGCTAATTTAAAAGGGGATGAATATGATGGTGAAGCATCACTAATTTTTTATAAAAAAGGAGATAAAAAAGTATATACATTAGATTTATCTATCCATAGTAGGTATGATGTAATAAAAGGGAAAGTCTGTTATGATAAGACTAAATACCTTATTTCCTTTCCTGAATTAACAGAAAAATTAGGAAATATTTTCTATGATTCTGTTTTTCAAGCTAAAGACACCAAAAGGAGTAACTATATTTATCAGAATCCGCAAACACATAAAAAAATGGTGTTTTCCATCCAATCTTATAATCCTCCCGAAGCAACGTACAATATTATATATCGTATTGAGATAAAAGACATTTCTTTCTTTGATGAAGTCTCTTTGAAAAAAGATAAGTTTTATATAAAAAATTGATATTTAAAAATTGCACTTACTACTGGAACTTACAGTAATTGATAAGGAATGAGCGACACGCTTTTATTATAGTAGGCACGAGCTACAAGCTCGCGCCAGCGGGGGATATACCAAAAGCACATATACCAATAATAATATAATCATAGCTATGGAAAATAATTATGAATGTAATGCCTCAAAATTATTAGAAGAATATGAAGGGTTATATATAAATGATCCTATAGGTGCATTAAAGAAAATGATTGATTTATTCCCTGTCGCATGCTCTGAATATGATCATGAAACTTCAGATGCAATAGAAATTTGGCTCTCACGACATATGTCGTCTGAAATAAAGATATATATACATGAAATTTTATCAAAGGAGAAGAACCCTGATTTTGTAAGAATTTATAATTATTGGTTAAATTGGTAACTTTTGTTAATCCCACATTTATAATAGTTAATAATGGTGCAAGAGCGATAAGACGGGTAACCTCGTCAATACAGAAGATAAGCAAGATAGTGCCGCGCGAACAAAGTCCACGAGCTGGCACAGCGGACAAGATCTTACTATAACAAACGAAACTAGTACAAATAAAAATCCTACTCATTCTAAAGTGACAGGATTGCAAAAAAGAGTCATAAATGTAATAAAAAAACAAATTTTAAATGGAAAATAGAATATTTATTGAACAATTATGTAATAAAGGATGGAATGTCAAAACAGTAGATATTTCAAATCTTGTAATTAACTCTTCAACTAAAGGAAGAGTTGCAAAAACAATAGAAGAATATAAAGAATTTCTTAAAATATTTTCTTTATGCTCTAATAGGGAAGACAATATTTGGTTCTTATCTTATCAAGATTTTTCTAAAAATGATGAAAACTCTTTTTCTTGGAATGAATTTGAATGTCAGAGTATTGATTCTGCCTTAGACGAAGAAATGTTATCTGATATTAAATCCTTTTGGGATAAACATTTGCCAATTTTAATGTCTGTAAAAAATGGATATAGCTATGTCGCAATAGGTATAGGTGAATTTAATAATGGAAAAATATTTTATGGTACAGAACCTGAGTACGAAGATGTAGCTATAATTGCTAATTCATTTTATGAATTTAAAGAAAAATATATATCTGCATTAAATGGAAAGGATTGCGAAAATTTTTACCAGTATATTATTTAAATATTTTCTTAGTATTGGATATAAAAATTTTGTGTTAGGTACTTGCTCAATGTTTTAAAAAGTAGTAATTTTATAGGTTGAGGAATTTACCGTACTTTTACCACATAGGGGAGTATGGTGCCTCACAGGCAGAGTATGCAAAGGCTCAGAGCAGGGTATATAGAGGGAATATCACCATTGTTCACTGTACTCTATACACTATGCACTAATAAAGAGCCTACAACCAAGAAGGTGAGCTGATATGGGAACGTGAACAAGACCTCTACGGCAACTCCCATCAAGGTTTTGCTAAAGAGAATTTTAGGTGTCCGTTTAAATACCAAGGGCAGTACTATGACAATGAGGTTGAGTTGTGCTACAATAGGTTTAGGTATTATCATACTGAAACGGGGAGGTATATAAGTGAAGACCCTATTAAACTCTTAGGTGGGTTTAATGTGTTCGCTTATGTGGGGGATACCAATGCTTGGGTGGATTTGCTGGGGCTTACAAGAGGAAAACGAGTAAAAGATTTACCTAAAAACCTACAGAGACGTCCCAAATGGAGAAAAGAGACCAAAGATTATTTATATGAGAATAGTGAAAAAACAGAAGATGGAAAATATATAAGTGCTAAGACAGGTAAACCCATAGAGCCTGGTGATGAAATAATTGGACACCAAAATCAATCTTGGAGAGAATATCAAGAGGCTACTGAAAATCAAAATAAGACAAGAAGAGAAGTTATAGATGATTATAACGATTTATCAAATTTAGGGTTTGAAGATAAGAGGGAAAGTTCTTCTGATGGAGGAAAATATAGAGGGTATGAACATTAAAAAATGTAGTTATGACAATAGATGAATTAAAAAAAGTCCTTTTAGAAGGAGATTGGGAAAAATTTAAAAATTGTTTAGAGACTTATAATATTGATGATTATGATAAGTTTGGAAACAATATATTACATTATTATCTTAAAACTAAGGAAGCAAAAAAAATTTCCACAAAAAAGATATTAAATGCTTTAATAAATAGAGGTATTGATATTAATCAAAAACAAAAGGACAAACAATATGGATATTCTCCTATGCATTTTGCTGTTATTACTAAAAATATAGAGGCTTTTGACTATCTCATAGAAAAAGGAGCTGATATAAACGCACAAAATATTAATGGTAATACAATCTTATTTTCTTTAGTTTTTTATTACAAACGCGATATTGATACTTATAGTGAAATGATTAATATATTACTAAATAAAGGTGCCGATGCTCATTTAAAAAATAATTATGGAGTAAGTGCCTATTCATTAGCTCACAGTATAGCAAATTCCGATGTGAAAAAATTCTTTAAATAGAAAGAACAGACATTTTTTAACCCTGAAGCTGTTTAAACTTTTTCCTATAATAAAATAAAAGTTCCCGAAAATTAGTAATTTTGTGTTTGAAAAAAAAAGAACACCAAAATTCAGGAACTTTGTGCAAAGATACAATAAATAATTGGATTATACCTTTTTAAGTATAGGAAAGTAAAGGTGGTAGTTTTCAGCGAATATGGTTGAATCTATTAAGCAAGAAGAAAAGAAAATTAGATATGTCTTTCGTTCAATTTCCTCAAAAAAGTTTAAACACATTTGTTAATAAAAAAGCGAACTGTTTTTAGTAGAAGAAAAACTTTTAGTAGGTGATTTGTGCTTTGAAACTTTTCAAGAAAAAGCAAATTATTTCTTTGGATTTTTGCGAAAATAAGCAGATTATTTCTTTGGATTTTTGCAAAAAATGGCAATTTATTTCTTTGGATAATTTTATTTTTGTATCTTTGCAGCTTGATATATAACTATTTACAAGATGTATTACCCAAGGTTAATAGACAACTATCTAAAAGAATGGGCTTTGCGCCCTGCTCGCAAGCCGTTGTTGCTAAGAGGAGCACGACAAGTGGGCAAATCAACAGCGGTAAGACAATTAGGCAAGCAGTTTGAGAATTTCGTAGAAATAAACTTAGAAAAACAACCTTCCTTTATACAATTTTTTCAAGGCGACCTTGATGTAAAACGTATAGTACCTCAACTTTCGGCTATGGTAGGTAAGCCTATAGTAGCGGGGCAAACACTGCTTTTTATAGATGAAATACAAGCCTCTGCTGAAGCGATTATGTCGTTGCGTTTTTTTAAAGAAGATATGCCCGATTTGCACGTAATAGCGGCAGGCTCTCTCTTAGAATTTGCGCTTGAAACGCTGCCTACTTTTGGAGTAGGACGTATTCATTCTATGTTTGTATACCCAATGACTTTTGATGAATTTCTCACCGCTTGTGGCGAACAATTGCTATTAGAGGCGCGCAATAATGCTACTGCCAAAACGCCTTTGGCACTTCCTTTGTATGAGAAGTTGGTGGGGGTATTTCGCTCATATATGTTGGTAGGCGGTATGCCCGAGGTAGTGGCTAAATGGGTAGAAACTCGTGATTATTTGGCTTGCCAAGAAGTGCAAGATGATATTGTACTTACCTATCAAGACGATTTTCCTAAATACCGAAAGAGAGTAGACCCTACTTTGCTTAGGCTTACTTTGCAAAGTGTAGCTCTACAAATAGGCAATAAGTTTGTCTATTCGCAAGTAGGCGGAGGGTATAGTACCAATGAGGTGAAAAAAGCGTTGGAAATGCTTACTTTGGCAGGGATAATTACCCCTGTAATGCATACTAATGCTAACGGACTTCCGCTGGGTAGTGAAGCAGACCCTACTTATAGGAAAATGTTATTGCTTGACAATGGATTACTACTTCGATGGCTTAATATGACGGGTGATACATCGGAGCTCACAGCCCAAATACTCACTCATTCTGCTACCGACTTGGTAAATAAAGGTGCGCTTACTGAGATGATAGCGGGGCTTGAATTGCTGCGCTACCGCACCCCTAATATGCGACACGAGCTTTTTTATTGGGTACGCAAAGCAAAAAACGCACAAGCTGAAGTAGATTATTTGGCTACCTATCAATCGGAAGTATTGCCCATAGAAATAAAAGCAGGTACCCAAGGGGGTATGAAGAGTTTATGGCAGTTTATGCGTGAAAAGAAGCTAAAAAATGCTATAAGAGCTTCATTAGAGAATTTTGATGTGTTTACCTATACAGATACTGAAGAAGAAGCAATACGTACCGTTTGGGTATGTCCGTTGTTTGCTTTATCGCAAATTAATAAGGTAATAACAGATTAAAATACGGCTGATTTAATAACATAAAAACAATGAAGAAATTTTTATTAGGAATGGCTACGGCGGCGGTGGTGCTGTTGGTAGTTTATTTTTTCAAAGAGAAAAAAGAAGAAGAAGCGCGTTTGGAGGCTGATTCGGCACTTATACAAACGCAAATAGCCAATGTAAGCAAGTTGGTAGTAACGGAAGGGCACTTCACTGAAGTTCTTTCATACGTAGATACTCAAAAATACTTTATGGATTGGTTTTCGTTTGACAAGCGTATCTTAACCATCGTAAATGCCGATGTAACGGTGAGCTACGATTTGCATAAGATAGCTTTTGAGGTAGATGAAGCACAGCGAAAAGTGATTATCAAGTCGCTGCCAGAAGCTGAGGTGAAGATTTATCCTAAAATGAAGTATTACGATATCTCGCAAAGCCAGATAAACCCTTTTAAAGCAGAAGATGTACCCAAAATAGAAAAGAAAGTAAATGAGGTACTTGAAAAGAAAATAGCAGCTTCTAACCTAAAGAGCAATGCTCAAAACCGACTTTTTTCTGAACTTTCTACTCTTATTTTTGCTACTCGTGCTGTAGGTTGGACTTTAGAGTATAACAATATTCCTATAGACAATGAAGAGACGATAAAAAAATTAGCAAATTAGGGAATTAGCAAATTAGGAAATAAAAAATTAGCCAATTAGTAATTTTCACATTTACTAATTGGCTAATTTGCTAATTATTTATATTTCGTGTTCGCCTTTTATTTCTTTGTGCTCATAGTCGGCAATCATTAGTTTTTCATAATCTACTTTGGTTTCTTTACCAAAGCGTTTGCCTATATTATCAAAGATGAGATATACCAAAGGCACTACAATAAGCGTAAGGAATAGAGACGATAGAAGTCCGCCGATGATTACAATTGCCAAACCTTTGTTCACCTCAGCACCTGCTCCATTGGCAATAGCAAGCGGAATCATACCTGCCACCATCGCAATAGTTGTCATCAAGATAGGGCGCAAACGGGCGTGGTTGGCTTGTATTAGTGCGGTTACTGTATCTTCCCCTTCCAGCTTGCGGTGGTTGGCAAAATCTACTAGCATAATAGCGTTTTTGGCTACCAACCCGATAAGCATAATCATACCCAAAAGGGTGAAGATATTGAGTGACATATTGGCTAAGGCTAAAGCTATCAGTGCCCCAATAAACGATAGTGGGATAGAGAACAACACCACAAACGGACGTGAGAAACTGTCGTACAGCACTACCATTACCATATATACCAAAAGGATAGCCGCAAATAGTGATATGAATATAGTACCAAATCCTTCATCTTGCATCTCTTGGTCGCCTGAAAATACAAAGTGTACATTAGTAGGTTTCTGTAGGGTTTCGAGTTTTGTTTTCCATTCAGCTACGATAGTACCAGAAGGACGACCTACTGATTGCGCTTGTACTGTTACCGAAGGCGACTTGTCATAACGCTCTAACTGTGTAGGGCCTGATGCATAATTGATAGTTGCAAATTGCGAGAGTTTTATCTGTTGCCCTGCAGCATTGATAAAGGTCATATTCTCAATATTTGCTATTGACTGGCGGTCGCCGTCTTGAAATAGTATATTGATGTCGTATTCAGAATCGCCGGTGCGGAATTTACTATCGTCATTACCATTGAAAGCAGTACGCATAGTAGTACCTACAGTAGCCACGTTTAGCCCCAATAGGGTCATCTTGTCGCGGTCTAACTCTACGTTTATTTCGGGGTTACCTGCTTCTGAGCTAAGTTTTATTTCGGTAGCTCCGTCAATAGTTTTAAGCAATCCTGCCGCCTTTTCAGCATATTGTTGAGCAACTTCTACGTTATCGGAAGTAATTACCAAAGCAATAGGTGATTGCTCAGCCCCCAGCAATCCGACAGGTACTGTTTTCACTTTGGCATCTACTAAATACTGTGTGAGTTCGCGTTTTAGTTTGGCAGCTATTATATTAGTAGATTCGCTACGTTCTTTTTTATCTACAAGAGTAAGTTGTATTTCGGATTTATAAGGAGTTGCTTGTGTACCTCCCATACCACTTGTAGACTGTCCTACCGTAGTAATCATACTTTCTACCAAAGGTTTATTAGTACCCTCTACTTTCAAGCCACGCAAGTAATTTTCAGCTTTTTGGGTGATAAAGTTAGTTTGTTCTAACGAAGCATCTTTGTTGAGCTCAAACTGTACTAAGAATTTCCCTCTATCCATAGGAGGCATAAATTCAGCACCTATAAAGCCTGTAGGGATAAGCGAACAAGAGCCCACAAAGAGGAAGAATACCAAAATAATCGTTTTCCACTTGTTGGCAAATACCCATACCAATAAGTCTGAGAAAAATTGAGTAAATCGTTTGAGATAACTCTCAAAACCTATAGCAATCTTTCCTAATACCGAATTAGGATTGGCGTGCTCCAACTTACCAACACGTGAGTACAACCAAGGCACTACGGTAAATGACATTAGCAATGAAAGCATTGTAGCGATAGCCACCGTCATACAGAACTCGCGCACAATATTCACTACTATAGAGTTACCAATAGAAATAGGCACGAATACCACCACAATTACCAAAGTAATCGCCATAACCGTTAGTACGATTTCTTTTGAACCATCGAAGGCAGCGCGTACTTTATTTTTGCCCATTTCCATATGGCGGTGTATATTTTCAAGCACCACAATAGCGTCATCCACCAAGATACCTACCACCAACGAAAGGGCTACTAAGCTCATCAAGTTCAGTGTAAAGCCGAAGAAATACATCCCTATAAAGGCAGCAATAAGTGAGGTAGGGATAGATACCATTACGATAAGGGCGTTGCGCAAGCTGTGCAAGAAGAAGAACATCACCACAGCTACCAATACGATAGCCAAAACAAGGTCGAACATTACTGAATTGGCAGCGTGTAGGGTAAATTCGCTGGTATCTTCTGCCAATAACATTTTTACACCTTCATTTTTATAAGTTTGCTCTACTTGTTCCATTTTCTTGCGTACCAACTCGCTCACCGATACTGCATTGGCATCAGTTTGTTTAAGCACTTGTAATAAGAGCGTATTTTCTTGGTCTATACGTGCTATTTTTTCAGCCTCTTCTTCGGTATCTTGCACATCGGCAACATCCGAAAGTCGTATTTCTATTCCATTTTGCGAAGCTAAGGTAAGATTACGCAACTGCGCTACATCTTGAATTTTACCCAGCAAACGTATAGAGGTGCTATTCTCACGTGTTTTAATTTTACCTGCGGGTATCTCTAAATTAGAAGCTGCAATGAGCTGTTGTATTTGCCCAATAGAAATACCATAACCTTCTAATTTTTTAGCATCAATATTTACTCGTATTTCACGCTTGCGCCCCCCGATGATATTCACTTGCGCCACCCCAGGCACACGCGATAGTTCAGGTTGTATTTTCTTATCTACCAAATCGTAAAGCTCTTGCGAAGAGAGTTTAGAGGTTACCCCAATAGAAACGATAGGCAAATCAGAGAGAGAGAATTTACTAAGCGAAGGCTCTTTGGCATCGGTAGGCAAATTGGCACGGATAGCGTTAATCTTACGCTGTGCCTCATTGAGGGTATTATCTACATTGGCATCATTGGTAAGTCGTACCACTACCACCGAAAGGCTTTCATACGAATACGATTGTATCTTCTTGATATTTTCCAAGGCAGATACCGCATCTTCAATCCTCTTAGTAACTGTACTCTCAACTTCAGAAGGTGAGGCACCAGGATAAATAGTAGAGATAGTTACTACATTCACTTCAAACTTAGGGATAAGTTCGTAGTTCAATAATTTATAAGAATAAAAGCCCCCTAATAGTAACAGCGTTAGCATTACAATCAGGACGCTGGGACGTTTAATAGAAAGTTTAATTAAATCCATTTGTTGTTTTTTCTAAATCGGGGGCAAAGGTACTACAAAAAAACTTAATAAACAAAAAAAGTTTCCTATAAATTGATTAAAAAAATATCGCTCATACGTTTTTACGAGTATGAGCGATAGGGGATATTCAGTTATAAAAAGCTGATTATTTACTATTTAACGGGTATATTTTGCAATATAGACAGCAAGAACTTCCAGAATTTTTGTACTGAAGCAATGTTTACTTTTTCGGCAGGTGAGTGCGCTCCTTTGATAGTAGGTCCAAAACTTACCATTTCCATAGTGGGGTAGTGAGTGCCCAAAATACCACATTCTAAACCTGCGTGGCACGCTACTACTTGTGGCGTTTCACCAAAAAGGGTTTCGTACTGCTCTTTTACAATTTTCAGTATTTCGGCATCTACTTTCGGCTCCCAACCTGGGTAACTACCTGTATATTCTACCTCAAAGCCAGCTAATTCAAAAGCAGCTCTAATGGTATCAGCCAAGTCGTATTTAGAAGTTTCGGAAGCCGAGCGTGTAAGGCAATATACATTCACTTCGCCGTCTTTTAGTTGTACCCTTGCTACGTTGTTACTCGTTTCCACAAGGTCGGTTATGGATTGACTCATTTTGTATACCCCATTGAAAGCAGCATAAATAGCTCGCAATATATCTTGCTGTTCCTCTACTTCCATTACCCTTTCAGGCAAAACAGTAGGAGCCAGAAGTACACTTAGGGTAGGTTCGGTTACTGAAAATTCGTGTTGTAAATCCTTTGTAAGCTGTGTTATCTCTTTTTTGAAAGCATCTTCCTCTTTTTTATCTATAGTGATAATGGCAACACTTTCACGAGGGATAGCATTCCTAAGTCCGCCGCCGTCTATTTCAGCAATGTGCAAGTCAAACTTTTCAGCGCAAGTAAATAACAACCTATTCATTAGTTTGTTGGCGTTGGCATAACCTTTGTGAATGTCCATACCGCTATGACCGCCGTGTAGTCCTTTCACCGATAAGGTATAAGCCACAGCTTCTGCAGGAGTAGGTACTGTATCGTATTCTCTAAAAGCCGATACATCCACCCCACCAGCGCAACCTATATCTATCTCGTCATCTTCTTCAGTATCTAAGTTTAGCAGGTAAGCTCCTGATAGTAAGCCCCCTTTCAATCCCTTAGCCCCTGTCATACCAGTCTCTTCATCAATAGTGAAAAGGGCTTCAATAGCAGGGTGTGCAATATCTTTGCTTTGCAAGATAGCCATAATGCTTGCTACCCCTATACCATTATCAGCACCAAGAGTTGTACCTTCGGCACGTACCCAATCGCCATCAATTAGCATTTTGATACCTTCAGTACTGAAGTCGAATACAGTATCATTGTTTTTTTGGTGTACCATATCGAGGTGTGATTGTAGTACTACCGTTTTTCGGTTTTCCATACCTGCTGAAGCAGGTTTTTTGATAATCACGTTACCTGTTTCGTCCTGATAAGTATCAAGCCCTAAACTTTTACCAAAAGCCACCATAAAAGCAATTACGCGCTCTTCTTTTTTTGAAGGGCGAGGTACAGCATTCAGGCTGGCAAAGTTCGCCCATAATTGTTTTGGTTCTAATTCTGTTATTTTCATTGTATGAATGTTTTTTAAGTTAATTAATTTCTCAATTATCAATAGTTATTTGTGCTGAAATAATTTCTCTTGTTTCTATATAATCCATATCATAATGGTAAAATTTCTTGAAAAACTCTTGAGTAATAGGCACTATATCAGCTCTAAAGTAATCGGGGTAAGTGAGGCTTGCCAGCCATATACTTCCCATCACACGACCTAAACCAGGTGGGCGGTCTATCCAGCCAAAGGGGCGCCAAGGCACTTGGTATACTTGGTTCTCTTTCACAGCCCGTAGCTGTTGCCATATTTTTTCTTTACGAATAGCCTTATAGCTGTATAAATCGTCAAAATTACCCGACCATACTAGTATCATATCAGGATCCCAGCGGTATATCTGTTCAATAGATACGTTGGTTTTGCCTTTACCAGGGAGCAGCTCTACTTCGGCAATGTTTTTACCCCCTGTGTAGTTGATAAGATAGCTGTGCAATGAAGTAGGCGGTTCGGTTTGCAACCCATTCATACCTTCGGCATAATAGATAGTTTTGCGTTTGTTTTCGGGTATGGTAGCTACCACTTTTGGAATGCTATAGCAATACTTTTCAATAAAAGCGTTGAGTTCTTTTGCTTCTTGTTCTTTGTGCAAAAGCGTTCCTAAGAGCGTAAGGGCTTGGGTGTATTGCTCAAAATCGCCACTGAATAGTACTACAGGTATTTTTGTTTTTTCTTGCAAAATATCAGCTTTTTCTATTTCTTTAGCTCGTTCGGCTTCTGTTTGTAGCGATACGGTGAGTAGTATTACCTCTGGGCGCAGTTTGATAATCTCCTCTATGGGGGTGCCAATTACGTAGGGTTTTCCTTCGTAAAAGCTCTTTTTGAGGTATTTTTTTTCGGATTTGTTGTAGTTAAATACCCTATTTACAGGTAATAAGGTATCGAGTGCATAGACTAGATGCACTGAGGTGCGGTCTATAAAAGCCTTGCTAATGCTTTTGGGTACTAGCACTTTGCGCCCTGCCATATCGGTAAGAGATATTTTTTCGGCAGAAACGTTTTCTGTTTGTTTTTTAGGGGTATTATTGCAACTTACTATTAGCAAGAAAGCAATACATAAAAATAAATAATTCTTCATCGGAAACTATATGGGCTGTAATACGCTGCAAATATAATAAAAAAAATGCTTTGATAGATGATTACCAAAGCATTTTTATCAAGAGTAAAAACAAAATCTTATTCTATAAAAAGCAAACTTCTTAATTCTTTTTACCGCCTTTGCCTCCACTATGGTTGCCGCCTTGTTTAGGCGTAGTTACTTTTACACCTATTTCTTTGGTTTGCTTAGTGTAATTATCGGTTACTACTACTGTAGTAGTACCTACTTCTATAGCTTTTATTACTACACTCATATTTTTTAGAGAAACAGTAGCCACAGCTTCATTAAGTGATTTTATACTGTAATCACTACTGCCCGAAATGATAGTAATACTTGTAGGGGCAGCATCTTTTTTGCCTTTACCACCTCCTTGATTATTACCTTTGTCACCACTTTGTTTGTTGCCTTTACCACCTCCTTGATTATTACCTTTGTCACCACTTTGTTTGTTGCCTTTACCACCTCCTTGATTATTGCCTCCCTTACCGCTATCTTGCTTTGCTTCGGGGAAAACTTTTCCTTTTTCAAGTGTAAGTACTACAGCTTTTTCACTTCCATCATCGGTACTTAGTTTCAAAGGAATATTAGGCAAAGCACTTTCATCAACTTTTTCACAAGCAGTAGCCAAAGCGATGCTGATAGCTACAAACGATACATATTTAAAAAATCTTTTCATTGTATATATAATTAGTATTTAAATGATTTTCATTGAAAAAATGCTTTGATAAAATGCTACCAAAGCATTTTTATTAAGAGTAAAACAAAATCTTAGAAATTATAAGATAAACCACTTATAAAATTGCGTCCTGCTTGTGGCCAACCAGCAACCCAATAATAATTTCTGTCCAAAAGGTTGTTTACACCGAAGTTAAACTCTAATCCTTTGTAAAGAGTTACATTGAGTTTGGTATTTACAAGTGTAAAATCAGGAGCTTCATCACCCTGACTATTTAGGTAACGTTTGCCGTAAGTTTCAGTATTTAGGTGTAGTTTAGTTCTGATTTCAGGTATAGAAATAGTTGCAAAACCTACTAGTTTGTATTTAGGCACATTGGTAAGTTTCAAATTGCTGTTTTGGGTTTGGTCTTTCATTTCTATAAAGCTGTAATTAGCTCCAAAAGAGAAATATTTAATAGGAGCATAGCCTACACCCGCTTCAAAACCTTGATAGAGTGCCTTACCGAGGTTGGTATTATATATTATATTTCTACCACTACTATCTACCCCCACAGTGAGTTCATAAATGGCATTGGTTACATTATTTATAAAGGCAGATACTTCATATTGCAATTTGTTTTCTAATATATTGCCTGTATAGCTAAGGTCATAGGCAAGAGTATATTCTGATTTTAGGTCAGGATTAGGTACTTGCCCACCAAATCTACTTGAGTAACGTTCTTTTTGAGAAGCAAAACGAGAGCGTTTAGAAGCTGATAGGGTAATTTGTTGATTTTTAATAGGCTTGAATATAAGTCCGCCCTTAAAATCAAATGCACTATCGCTGCCGCTAGGGAAATCATACAATACATTGCGCACTCCTGTTAAGTAATGAGTGCCATAGTCTTGAGCTAAAATATTTTTACGTTGGTTGTATGAAGCGCCTACTACTGCGTTTAACCAATCGGTAAGGGTGATAACATCTTCCAAACCTACATAAAGGGTGTTGTCTTTATAAGATTGTTCGGGTTCACCTTCTCTAAAAATCTGACCAATAGCAGGATTAGCAGCAATTTCGGCATTGTGTTCTTTGTGGTGGTCGTATTTTTCGTTAATAGTAAGTGTGATAGCGTTGCGATTAATTGCTTGTGTACTGAAAGTAAGAATACTACCTAATGAATAATCGTCATAGATACTGCGGAATGTAAAAGGATTTCTAGAGCTATTCATTGTTGTATAAGTATCATCGTCATATTGGTGCATTTCATTGTAATACTTGTCGTAATAACCTGTAAAATACACAAAAGTTTCACGAGCTATTTTTGTTTTAGTTTTAGCATACAAGCTTGTTTTGTTGTAAATAGGATAGCTTCGCCAGCTGCTATTACCTGCCATATCAGCACTTGGTGCAATATCTTTATTAGCTTGTTGGTTTACAAAACCCAAAGCGTATTCGTCAGTTTGGTTAGGAGTATAACCAAACTTAGCACTTATTTTCTTATCAAAAGCAGCAGAATTACGACGTTTTCCTATGTTTTGGTAGCGTGTAGGCTCAAAATTTTTAGAGAGCACAAAGTTTTCACGTTTGTTGAACGAGCCCGATACCATAGCGTAATATTTATTTTGGCGAGTACCTACGTTTAGCCCTGTAAAATAAGAATTTACTCCTGCACCATCAGCAAAACCAACCCCCGAAGTACCATTGAAATCTAATTCTTTTTCA
Organism: Capnocytophaga bilenii; assembly: GCF_017565765.1. Taxonomy (GTDB): domain Bacteria; phylum Bacteroidota; class Bacteroidia; order Flavobacteriales; family Flavobacteriaceae; genus Capnocytophaga; species Capnocytophaga bilenii. Next base: position 249,830 of record NZ_JAGDYP010000001.1, on the reverse strand, counting down.
GGGCTACGTGATACAATATTCACAGCACCTCCCATAGCGTTTGCTCCGTATTTTACAGATACTAAACCTTTTTCTACCGAAATACTCCCTAAGTCGTAGGTAAGAAAGCGACTAAGGTCAAAATTGCCATCGTAAGGGGCATAGATAGGAATTCCATCGTAATATACAGGAGTATGGCGGTTGTCGAACCCACGTACTAAGATACTACCTTCATTGCGTGCCCCAAACTGTGAAATGCTTACCCCAGGAAGTAGGTTGAGAGCATCTACTACATTGGTTTTGTTGTTGTTTTGAAGCGTAGAAGCTTGCAGTTTTTGGGTGGGTATGAATGTTACCTTTTCGTTTGGTTTCCCGAAGATGGTTACCTCTTGCAAGTCGTAATGCTTTTCAGCTACCGAGTCTTTTATTTTTTCTTGAGCCTGCATAGCTGTTGAAAGCAAAGCAATTGTAAATACTAAACGTTTCATTATTAATGGTTAATTATTAATTATTAATTATTAATGTGTTATGTTGTATGTTGCATAACGCTACCTAAAAAAGAGAGCTTGCATAAGCTCCTTTTGTGCTGCAAAGATACAAAAAGGTTGTGAATATGCAAGCATAACGATATAAAATTATTAATTAGATAATTTGTTAATTAGCAAATTATCTAAGGGTATAATCTGTTTTTTTGAGAGTATTTCTACATATTTACCTACGATGAACAGCATAGGGCGCTTCATATCCAAAGAGCGCAAAGTAGCTTCTACCTTACCTAAAGTAGTTTTTACAGAAGTTTCGTCTTTAGCCGAAATGCGCGAAGCAACCACTACCGACATATCAGGAGTTACTCCTGCTGAGGTGATAATCTCTGCAATTCGCCCTATGCAGTCAGTATCAGCAAAGTAAATATGTATTGTACTGCCATATTTCAGTATACCAGCCAAGTCTTTTAGTTGTTGATGGTTTGTTTCATTGTCGTGATATACGAAATTTACCGATACATCGCTTTCGTCCATTTCAGTAATGGGTACTGCAAAAATGTTAACAGCCGCGCACGAGGCAGTAATACCAGGTATCAAACGAAAGTCGATGCCTTTAGCTTTTAGAGCCCGTATTTCTTTGCCTGTTCCGTTGAAAATCAGCGCATCACCAGGCTTTAGTCGGCATACTTTTTTGCCTGCGCGGTAATGCTCTTCCATTGCAGCCAACATAGCTGTAGGGTCAGGTTTCTTATCGATAGCAATGATTTCACCCTTAAACTGAAAGGTTTTCAGCAGCGTATCATCGGGCATACAATCAAAGAGGATAACATCGGCTTCCTCAAGGGCATTTTTAGCCGCTAAGGTAAGCAGCTCGGGGTTGCCAGGACCCATACCAATTATTACAATGGGAAACATATCTTTCTGTTTTTTTGATTAATAATCTTAATATCTATCTCGTAGAGGTCTTTTAGCAAAGCTTCAGTCATTACCTCATCGGGAGTGCCAATTGCGGCTATAGTATTGTTTTTCACTACAGCCACTTTTGAATTGCAAATAAAAACGTGGTCGGGATTGTGAGTAGAAAGAATAATACCTATATCTTTAGTTTGCAAAGCCTTCACTTGTTGTAGCACCTTTAGTTGGTTGCCAAAATCGAGTGCAGAAGTAGGCTCGTCCATTACTATATATTCAGGTTGTTGGGTAAGAGCGCGTGCTATGATAGTGAGTTGCTGTTCGCCACCACTCATTTGTGCAAAAGTTTTGTTTTTTAGGTGTAGTATACCTATTTGTTGCATCGTATTGGTTGCTATGGCTTTGTCTTTTTCTGTAGGGAAACCAAAGTAGGGTAGGTGAGGGGTACGCCCAAAAAGCACTACTTCAAAAGCCGTAAAAGCAAAGTCTATTTTGCGTGCTTGGGGTATATAGGCTATTTTTTGGGCGAGTTGTTTAGGCGTGAGCGGGTTCAAGGGTATACCATCTATCAGTACCTCACCCGAAAGTTTGGGTAACAACCCCAAAAGCGTTTTAAAAAGTGTAGTTTTACCAGCTCCATTTCTGCCCAATACGCACAATATTTCACCTTTTTGCAAGGTAAAATCTACATTGGTAAGAAGAGGTTTTTGGTAACCTACTGATAAGTTGTGTACTGCTATTCCCATACGCTTTGTTTGCTTTTTACTGATTTAAGCACAAAGAAAAAAATAGGAGCCCCAATGATAGAGGCTATAATACCTAGAGGAATTTCAAGTGCCGATAGTGTGCGCGACAACAAATCAATAATGATGAGGAAACAACTCCCCAACATAAAAGCCGCAGGCAGCAAATACCGATTGTCAGAACCTATGATAAAACGTGCAATATGAGGTACTACCAAGCCTATCCACCCTATCAATCCTGTAATAGAAACCACTGTGGCAGTGAGCAAAGTAGCCGACAATACCACCACTAAGCGCAACCGCTGCACTTGTACTCCCATAGTGTGAGCCTCGTCTTCCCCAAACGAAAGCACATTCAGTCGCCAAGACGAAAAGTAAAGCGGTAGCACGGCAAGTAACACAATAGGTGCGATGGTAAGCACCTGAGTAGTAGTTATATTGGTGAGGCTACCCATTAGCCAAAAAGTGATGTCGGGCAACTTATATTCGGCATCGGCTATGTATTTGGTAAGCGATATAAACGCCCCAAACATAGAGCCCGTAATGATTCCCGAAAGCAATAATACCAATGCCTGACTGTGCATCCCACTGATGCGCTTACTCAAAGCCAATGCAATAAGTACAGCCCCTAAGCCAAAGCCAAAAGCCGAAAGTTGCACTCCTAGCATACCCCACGAAAGCAATATCGCCAAAGACGCTCCAAAGCCCGCTCCAGAACTCACCCCCAATATATCAGGACTAATGAGCGGATTTTTAAACATTCCTTGATAAGCTACCCCCGATACCGATAACGCTCCTCCTACCAAAAGAGCGGCAGCAACACGAGGCAAGCGCACATCCGTAAGTAGCAAGGCTGTATGCTCATCAACAACCTTTTGACAAAAAACAAAAGCGAGAATATCGCTTATAGGCAGAGGATACCTACCTACGCTTAATGACAACAAGCATAGTACGATTAGCCCTATCAATAGTCCTGTTAGCCACATATTGCGTTTATTTATTTTCATATTGCTTGCTACTTGTCTTTAATTTTCAAATCTATTGTCCGATTTTAGTCTTTCAGCGGTTAGTACCTTGCCTTCCAACCAACCATTACGAACGTTCTGGCGGTTATCAAAATAATAATAATAAGGCTTAATATCTAATAGCGGACTTCCATTGAGCATATCCACTCCTTTAAAGTGAATAACATTACCCTCAATACGCTCCAACGTTACAATCGACATACCTATGCGGTTGGGGCGTTTAGGCGAACGAGTAGCAAATACCCCGTGAGGCACATCGTCCATAAAAGGAATAACCTCCAGCTGGTAGCCCTCTATTTTGTGTAATAAGAATAAGAGAATAATATGCGAAAAGCCGTCCAAATCTTTAAGACCCGCAGCAAATTCATCGTATAATACAGCTTTTCCTCGCGAAGATGCAATCACCGAAGGCTGTATAGGCATATGAGCCACAGCCTCAAAAGGTGTTTCCAAATAACCAATAGGTGTAACACTAAAGTTCATTATACCAATGTTTTTGGGTGCAAAGATAATTGTTTTGACAATAATATCATAACGTTTGTCGTTATTTTAATCATAATTATTTGTCATTTATCTAAAACCAATACCCTATATTCAGTAGCCAAACCGCTTCTTTTACCTCAGGCGAGTAAGTACATTTCAGTTCTATGGGTCCTATAAAGCTTTCAATGCTATAGCCTATACCATAGCCTGAATAATCGGGGTACTGATGCCATTGTAAGCTCTTAAAGAGGTTGTTATCAACTTTGGCTATATTTGCCAATAACAAAAGATGTTGTTTTTTTAAAGCTTGTACATCAATAACCAACTCCGATTTTAAGTAATTTTTAGCCCCAAAACTCAAAAAATCATAACCGTAAAAATGCGAATAGTTAGTAAAAATATTTCTATTATACCCTCCTAAAAAGAAATTCAACGAGTAAGTATCGGGGTTACCCACTGTAATACCAGCTTCGGTACTTACACGTCCACTCACCTTATTTGTAATAGGAAAAGCCACTGAAAGTTCTGTTTTGCCCGACACAAAATCATTAAAATCTTTATAGCCTGAAGCAAAACTATATAAATTGAACTGCGAATTAAAATATATACCTTTGGTAGGAAAAAAACTATTGTTGAACGAGTCGTACTTTAAATACGAATACAAGCTCCCAAAGTGAGCTTTTTCAGTATAAGAACGCAACGAACTTACATTGTACACCTGTTCTGTATCAAACCTAATATTTCTATGCTCAGCCCCTATACCAAAAACGAAACCATTGCCTAAGAGTGTTTGCAGATACAATTGGTTTACCCAGTCATACGCTTCCACATCCATACGGTTGAGTTCAGAGTCCTCAATGCGATAGTTTGCCAAGCGATTGCTGTTCAGTTTTCGGCTAAAACGCAATAGTTTAGAGCGCACTCCGTAACCAAAATAGAATCCTTTATCAACAAAATAATCAAACTGATAACGAGGTACATCGCCAATAATTACATCTAATGACAAGAAGTCGCTATCTTGCAAGAGGTAGTTGCTGGTATAGTTCAGCAAAAAGCCAGTACGCAGCAAGTTGTCATAATGTATTCCGAACTTTAAATAGGTGCGTTGTGGGTTCTCTTTTAGGAAAAAATCTATATGTTCGCCCTCATCAGTATGTCTTATAAGGTGATTGATTGAGTGAAAGTTGTTGGTAGCCATTAGGTTATTGAGCCCATCGTTTAGCTGGTCAAACGTAATCATTTTGTTTAGGTTTCTCAGGCGTAGTTTACCGCGCAAGTAGCTGCGAGTGAAGTGTTCATTGCCGTGAAAGTGTATGTCTTTCAGGAAGAAACGGTCGGTTTTTATGACGGGGTCTTCCACTCTGTCGTGTCGTTGTTCGGCAGCAATCTCTCGCAATCGCGGTAAAAAGAGCGAAGCTGCAATTTCTCCATTTTTAATGATTGTTTCCCCTTTGTCAAACGAGATAACGTTAAACCCCTCAATATTAGGTTTGATATAAATATCAGTGAGTTTAATTTTTTCGCTCATATCTTTCATCATTGGGAACGTAGTTACTTGGGAGAGAATGCTCACTACCGAATTTATATCTTTTCGTTTGGTGAGAGGGTCTTGCACATCTACACCAATGATGATATCCATACCTTTGTCTTTAACTTCTTTTACAGGATAATTATCGGCAATACCACCATCGGTAAGCAGTTTGCCGTCTATTTCTACCAAATCAAATAATGAAGGAAAAGCACCACTTGCCCGTATAGCTTGTGGCAGAATGCCATTTTCCAACACCACAGCCTTTCCTGTTTCTATATCGGAAGCTACGCACAAAAAGGGGATTGGCAATTGTGAAAAATCATAAAATTCATTTACAGGATAGAGCAGTTTTATAAATTCGTTATATACGTTTTGTCCTTTAGAAACGGCGCGAGGTAGTCCTACCTTAAAATGGTCGAAGGGCAAGGCAACCACATAGCGGTCGTACAGATAACGCTCGTGCAGAGAAAGGTTATCCCGTGAAACCTTGTCTTGTAAAAGCTTATCAAAATCTAAATGGCGAAAAATAGAATCCAGCTCTTTTGCTTTATATCCAGCAGCATACATAGCTCCCACCATAGCCCCCATACTTGTACCACCTATGTAGTCAATTCGCACACCAGCTTCTTCCAGCACTTTTAGCACGCCTATATGTGCCAATCCTTTAGCTCCACCACCACTTAATACTAATCCTACTTTTACATCTTTTTTAGTAACCTCTTCAGTTTTAGTAGCCACTTCACCTTGTGCATATCCGCCATAACAATACAAAATAAGCAATATAGCAACGAGTTTTCTCATTTATCTTTAAAAAAGTATTAATCATAAAATTACGGCAAAGGTACGAAATAATGTTTAAAGATTAATGTTTAAAATTATTCTTTTGTGTCTACCGAACAACCCCGAAGCCTCAATTTAAATCGCCCCATACCCGAACGTCGCGATTTACGCCTCATTGTACAAGCTGCTCACGGCTATGCCGACTCACTCATCGATTATAATTACAAGCAAACTACTATAGGCGTAGGCTTCACTTTCTTAAACTTGTAAACAAAAAATAACAAACCGAAACAAAAAAAGCCTTTAAAAATTGCTATATAAAAATAAATTATTAAATTTGCAACCGATTTTATTAAAACTCCTATTTTCAACTAAACTAATAAGTTGGTAAAGGAAATAATAATTACTAAAAACTACAACGAATGAGAGATTTATCAAAAATGACTAACATTGAAGACTTGCGTGTAGTATGCAAGCGCAATGTACCTAAAATGTTCTACGAATATGTAGATACAGGTTCTTGGACACAAGCCACTTATCGCGACAACGTATCCGATTTCAACCCTATCAAATTCAAACAAAAGATATTGGTAGATATGGATAACCGTACGCTTGAAAGTACTTTATTGGGGCAAAAAGTAAAATTCCCTGCAATGACAGCTCCAGTAGGCTTTATGGGAATGATGTGGGCTGATGGCGAAATACATATGGCAAAAGCTGCCCAAAAATTTGGTATTCCTTTTACGCTTTCTACAATGTCTATCTGCTCTATTGAAGACCTTGCTGAAGCAGGAGTAGAACCTTTCTGGTTCCAGCTATACGTAATGCGCGACCGTAAGTTTATGAAAAACCTTATAGAACGCGCCAAAGCTGCTAAATGTTCTGCCCTAATGGTAACTGTAGACTTGCAAGTGCTTGGTAACCGCCACCGCGATATCAAAAACGGACTCTCTACACCTCCTAAATTTACCATCCCTAACATTATCAACCTATCAACAAAATTACCTTGGGGAATGCGTTACATTTTCGGAAACCGCAGATGGACATTCCGCAATATCGCAGGACACGCCGAAAACGTATCCGACCTATCTTCTCTTTCTTCTTGGACAAAAGAACAATTCGACCCAAGTCTTAGCTGGAAAGATATAGCTGAAATTAAAGAACTATGGGGCGGACCTATCATCTTAAAAGGTATTATGACCCCAGAAGATGCTATTGAGGCTGTAAAATATGGTGCTGATGCTATCATCGTATCAAACCACGGAGGTCGCCAAATGGACGATACTATCTCTTCTATCAAAGCGCTTCCAGACATCGTAAGCGCAGTAGGTAACCAAACCGAAGTATGGATTGACTCTGGTTTCTATACAGGGCAAAATATGCTAAAAGCGTGGGCTATGGGCGCACGTGGTATTATGCTTGGTCGTGCCCCTGTATACGGATTAGGAGCTTATGGCGAAGAAGGGGTTACTCGTGCTCTGCAAATCCTTTATGATGAAATGGATACAACTATGGCTTTCTCAGGACACCGAAACCTACAAGATGTAGATAGTAGTATCTTAGTAGAAGGTACTTACCCTCTACCTACTAAAAAATAGTAAATAAAGTACTAAAGTAATAATAAAAAAGGCTGTTTGAACAATCAAGCAGCCTTTTTTTATTAAGTATAAAGCATTATTAATTTGCTTCTATTTCGTCTATAAACAAGAAACCTGGTTTGCCAGCAGCACCTTTATGGAATGCAGGTATCTTATTCACCTCATTGATTTTTACTTTTAGGTAAGTAACCTTCTTTTCAGGAAAAGAAAGCGCATATTTCTTTATCTCTTTGAAGTGTTCTTTAGGCAGAGCGTAATCTTCTTTAGCAAGTAGCTCATAGTTTTTGCCATCAGTAGAGCCTAACACCTCAAAATGAGTAGGCGGATAAATCCAATCACCCGTTTCTATAAAGGCAGTAAAGCTTACTTCTTTTATAGGTGTATTCTCTTTTAGAGTAATCACCACTTCACAAGGTGCTTCAGTAAAGCCCAACCATTGTCCCGAACGAGAATTGCTACCCCCTTTACAGCCATCTACCAAAGTTACAGCCCCCTCAAAAGTATAAGTAGGCGAAGGCTTACTGATAAATTCTATAGGGCGTACAGTAGCTTTATTGAAAAAGAATTGTTGGCTAAAACCACTCTCGCGTTCTTTACCAAAAACTTTAGCTTTTAGCTGCATAGATTGTGTGATTTGTAAAGGCTCTTTATACACATTTGATTTTTCAGTAGGTTCACTGCCATCGGTAGTGTAGTAAATAGGCACATCTTGCAAGCAAGAGAAAGTAACCTTTATAAAGTCAGTTTGAGGCAACACTTCAGTATGCAAATCAAAAATATGTTTAGCGTAGTTATAGCCTTCCAACTGATAGATAGGCAATAAGCGCAATAAGCGTTGTGCAAAAGCGGTGTAGTTTTTAGGCAAAGCAGGGTTTTCCCATTGCACTTCCGCCAAAGCTCCATAGCGTGGTAAAACCATATATTGAGCGTGCTTAAAAGTTGCTATATATTCTGTCCAAAGATTGCCTTGTACGCCTAAAATATGTTTTTGTTCTTCAGGAGTAAGGCTATCGGGGTAAGGATTAAAAGAGTAAACACGCTCTACAGGCAAATAACCACCAATGGCAAGGGGTTCATTCTCTGTGTCGTCAGTTTGGTAATAATCAAAATAGCAGTGCGACATAGGGCTCATAATAGCATCGTGTCCTGCTTTAGCAGCCTGAATACCACCGCTGATACCTCGCCACGACATCACAGTAGCATTAGGTGTGAGTCCGCCTTCCAAAATCTCGTCCCAACCTATAATTTTACGTCCTTTGGCTGCCAATACTTGTTCAGCAAAACCAATAACGTAGCTTTGCAAGTACTCTTCAGCCGAATGTTTAGCATCAGTCTTTATTCCCAATTCTTTTATTTTAGCTTGGCACTTAGGGCATTGTTGCCAGCTCACTTTAGGACACTCATCGCCCCCTATATGAATATATTCTGATGGAAACACTTCGGTAACCTCTTCCAATATATTCTTGATAAACTCATAAGTTTCGGGATTCCCCGCACACAATACATCTTCAGCCACGCCCCATTTTTCTCGTACTTTATAGCCACTGCCTTTGCAGCCCAATTGTGGATAGGTAGCCAGTGCAGCTACCATATGACCGGGAAGGTCTATTTCGGGAATAACTGTAATATTGCGGTCGGCTGCATATTTTACAATCTCTTTAAGCTCTTCTTGGGTATAAAAACCACCATAAGGCTTGCCGTCATACACTTCGTCTTGTTTGCCTACCAGCGTTTGGCTGCGTGTAGCCCCTACCACTGTAAGCTCAGGGTATTTTTTAGATTCAAAACGCCAACCTTGGTCATCAGTAAGATGCCAGTGAAAGCGATTCATATTGTGCAACGCCAGCATATCAATAAAAATACGTACCGAATCGGTAGTGAAAAAATGGCGAGCACTATCTAAGTGCGCCCCGCGATACCCAAAAAAAGGCATATCATTTATTTCTCCTGCAGGAAAGCTAACCCCCGTAGTTTTTTCCACAGGAATAGCCTTTCTGAGGAATTGTACTCCGTAGAAAGTACCTTTTTCAGTAGCCCCATTGATGACGATACCCACATTGCTTATCTTTACGTTATAAGCTTCAGGATTAGTGTGTTGGTAATTTTTTAGTAGCTGGATAGCATTAGCTGCCTCTCCTTGCTCAGTAGCTGTTTTCAGCTCAATCCCCGTTTGTTTAAAAATATAGTCACGCAAAAAACCTGCATAGCGTTCCAAATCGGCATCGCCTGCAGGGTACAGAATTTGAGTGTTAGCACTCAGTAAAAAAGGTTTTTCGTTAGCCGTAGTAGTAATAGTTTGGGGCAGAGGAACCACCTCATAATTAGCTGTAGTAGAAGGCTCTACAGTAGTGGTAGTTTTGCACGCACACAAAGCCAACAGCATTGCAAAAGCAGAAATTAAATGAATCTTCATCGTTTAAATATGTTATAATTAGCGAGGCAAATATATAACTTTTTTTTAACATACCGAAGAAGAAAATGTTAAATGTTATTGCTGTTTATTATTAGTTTTATATCTTTGCAGCGTTTTTAACAATAAATGTTTTTATAACAATGAAAAAACTATTTTTATCATTAAGCGTAATTGCCTTATTAGCAACCGCTTGTAACCAAACCAACAGTGCCGAAAGCACTACCGAAACCGATACTACCCAACAATCAATGGCAGATCAACGTGAAGCAATGACCGAAAATCTTTCATATGCAGGTACTTATGAAGGTGTGTTACCTTGCGCTGATTGTGCAGGTATCAAAACTACCCTTACTGTTGAAAAAGAAAGCTATACCCTTAAAGAAGAATATGAGGGTAAAGAAGGAGTGTTCGATTCTAAAGGCTCTGTAAGCTACGATGCCGAAAAACAATTACTAACCCTTACAGATGCTGCTAATGCAAACGATAAAAGATGCTATCGCGTAACCGAAGGTGCTTTGAAAATGCTAAGTGCTGATGGTAGCGAAATCACCGATACCGAGCTTGCAGCTAAATACGTACTAAACAAAAAGTAATATTGATTACCTTATGAGCACATTAGCAAGCACTGTTTGCTAATGTGCTATTTTTTTTATATTAACTCTATGAATTTAGAACAAGAAATACAAAAACGCCGCACCTTTGGCATCATTTCTCACCCCGATGCTGGTAAAACTACCCTTACCGAAAAACTTCTTCTATTCGGAGGGGCTATACAAGAGGCTGGTGCCGTAAAATCCAACAAAATAAAAAAAGGAGCTACTTCCGACTTTATGGAAATAGAACGACAACGCGGTATCTCGGTAGCTACTTCAGTACTTGCTTTTAATTACAAACAACACAAAATTAATATCCTCGATACCCCCGGTCACAAAGATTTTGCCGAAGATACCTTCCGTACCCTCACAGCTGTCGATAGTGTAATTGTTGTCATAGACGTTGCCAAAGGGGTAGAGGAACAAACCGAAAAACTCGTTGAGGTATGCCGTATGCGCAATATCCCAATGATTGTATTTATCAATAAGTTAGACCGTGAAGGAAAAGACGCCTTCGATTTGCTTGACGAAGTAGAACAAAAATTAGGACTAAAAGTCTCTCCTCTGAGCTTCCCTATAGGTATAGGTTACGATTTCAAAGGAATTTATAATATATGGGAGAAAAATATCAACCTCTTTTCAGGCGATAGCCGCAAAAATATAGAAGAAACCATCTCCTTTGATGATATCAGTAGCCCCGAATTAGAGAAAATAATTTCTCAACAATCAGCTGCCAATTTGCGCAACGATTTAGAACTCGTATATGAAGTATATCCCAAATTTGATAGAGAAGCTTATTTGCGAGGCGAGCAGCAACCCGTATTCTTTGGCTCTGCACTCAATAATTTCGGCGTAAGAGAATTGTTAGACTGTTTTGTAGAAATAGCACCCTCACCTCGCCCTAAAATGAGTGAAGAACGACTCGTACTCCCCAATGAACCCACTTTCTCTGGATTCGTTTTCAAAATTCACGCCAATATGGATCCCAATCACCGCGACCGTTTGGCTTTTGTGAAAATAGTTTCAGGAACTTTTGAGCGTAATAAACCCTATTTACATACACGATTGGGCAAAAAACTTAAATTTTCAAGTCCTAATGCCTTTTTTGCCGAAAAAAAAGAAGTAGTAGATATATCCTATGCAGGCGATATCGTAGGTTTGCACGACACGGGCAACTTCAAAATAGGCGATACCCTCACCGAAGGAGAAGTACTTCATTTCAAAGGAATACCAAGCTTCTCGCCAGAACACTTCCGCTATATCAATAACGCCGACCCTCTCAAATCTAAACAGCTCGAAAAAGGTATCGATCAGCTAATGGATGAAGGGGTAGCACAGCTCTTCAAGTTAGATTTCAACGGAAGAAAAGTTATTGGTACAGTAGGTGCGCTTCAGTATGAAGTAATTCAATACCGATTAGAACACGAATACGGGGCAAAATGTAGCTATGAGAACTTTCCTATCTACAAAGCCTGCTGGGTAGAAGCCCCAGCCAACCCAAAAGACCCCCAGTATTTAGACTTTTTGCGCGTAAAACAAAAATTCTTAGCTCGCGACAAGCAAAACCAATTAGTCTTCCTTGCCGATTCTGCCTTCTCTATCGAAATGGTAAAACAAAAATACCCAACCCTAAAACTCCATTTCACTTCAGAGTTTTAAACAATAATATTAATAACAAAAAAAGCTGTCTTAAAAAGTCCAACCTTCTTAAGACAGCTTAATTTTTCATTATTGTTTAGGTAAGTTTACCCCTTTTATTTATTAAAGAATAAGCATCGCATCACCATACGAGTAGAATTTGTATTTCTCTTCCACAGCCTCTTTGTATGCTTTCATAATCAAATCATACCCCGCAAACGCAGCAACCATCATCAAAAGAGTAGATTTAGGCGTATGAAAGTTAGTAATCATCGCATTAGCAACACTGAAATCATAAGGAGGAAAAATAAACTTATTTGTCCAACCATCAAACGGATTTACAAGCCCCGCCGATGATACCGAGCTTTCCAATGAGCGCATTACAGTAGTACCCACGGCACAAATCCTTTTCTTTTTCTCCTTAGCATTATTAATAATTTTACTAGCTTCTTCAGGAATGTGTATTTCCTCACTATCCATTTTGTGCTTAGATAAGTCCTCCACTTCCACAGGATTAAAAGTACCCAAGCCCACGTGCAAAGTTACTTCAGCAAATGTAATCCCTTTTATTTCAAGGCGTTTCATCAAATGTTTAGAAAAGTGCAATCCCGCAGTAGGCGCAGCCACAGCCCCCTCGTGTTTAGCGTAAATAGTTTGGTAACGCTCTTCATCTTCAGGCTCTACAGGGCGCGATATATATTTAGGTAGTGGTGTTTGTCCTAGCTCCACCAAGCGTTGGCGAAACTCCTCATAAGTACCATCATACAAAAAGCGCAATGTACGCCCTCGCGAAGTCGTATTATCAATCACCTCAGCCACCAAATCACTATTTTCTCCAAAGTAAAGCTTATTGCCAATACGTATTTTACGAGCAGGGTCTACTAGCACATCCCACAAACGCTGGTCAGCACTCAGCTCACGAAGCAAAAATACCTCTATACGCGCCTTAGTCTTCTCTTTATTGCCATATAGGCGCGCAGGGAAAACCTTCGTATTGTTAATTACAAACACATCACCGTCATCAAAATAGTTGATAACATCCTTAAATAATTTATGCTCTATTTCACCCGTTTTGCGATGTACCACCATTAGCCGAGCCTCATCGCGGTTTTCGCTAGGATACTCTGCCAATAGCTCCTTGGGTAAGTCAAAATTGAAGTTTGAAAGTTTCATATATTTTTCAATTCAATAAGTATCTATTTATAAACGATATGCCAGCCCAATAGCTATATGTCCATATTTATAACTATCACTCGGCACACCCTCTTTTCTTTTAGCATTAGGAAGATAAAAATTAATATCTACACTCCCTATAAACCCCTTCCATTCACCGTAGCCACTCAAGAACAAACGCGCATTCACACCTTTAGCATCACCAAAATTCAAATTAGGACCTATCCCCACCTGTGTACCGTATTCTTTGTGCATACCCCCTATGATATACAAAAACGATACCTGATGAATGTGGTTATAACGACTGTAATCATCGTTCTGTTGCGTTTGTAAAAAAGTGTAATCTACCCTTGCACTAAATAAGGATAACTTTCTTACTCTTAAAAAATCCTCCTCCACTATTTTATATCTATCTGCTTGAAGAAAAACATTAATACGCGGACGAAATGAAAAAGAAACACTTGAAGAGCTATTAGTGTCAGGCTTTTCCCGATCATTGTTATACAAAAAAGGAAGCTCAGCACCCACAACAAAATTATTCTTAAGCGTTTGTGTTTGTCCCCAAGAAAGAAAAGTAAATAAAGATAATAAGAAAAGAAGATAAATCTTATTCATAGTTTTTGTGAATTTATATAAAAAAAAGTCGGGATGACTGGACTCGAACCAGCGACCACACGCACCCCATACGTGTACGCTACCAACTGCGCCACATCCCGATTTTATTTTCTTGCAGCTGCAAAAGTATAACCTTTTTCTAAATCTACAAAATAAATTGACAAAAATATTTTTAACAGTAGCTTATATTACTGATTGCTAATCTTTTCTACTTTCTTCATATCAGGCAAAAAATAAGCAATTAACCCCATTAGCGGTAAAAAAGAACAAACCTTATATACAAAATCAATACTTGTAATATCTATAAGTCGCCCCAAAACTGCCGAAGCCAAACCACCCATACCAAAAGCAAATCCGTAAAAAAATCCCGAAATCATCCCAATCTTCTTAGGCAATAACTCCTGCGAATATACCAAGATAGACGCAAATGCCGAAGCTATAATAAACCCAATCAGCACGATGAGTACACCCGTAGTAGCCGCATCCGCATAAGGCAACCAAAGCGCAAAAGGAGCAGTCCCCAAAATAGAAAACCAAATGATAAACTTCCGTCCTACTTTATCGCCAAAGAACCCCCCAATGAGCGTTCCTAATGCCACAGCACCCAAAAAATAGAACAAATAGAGCTGCGCTTCAGCATTCGTAAAACCAAATTTACCAATAGTATAAAACTGAAAATAATTATTGATAGCCGAAGTGTAAAAATTCTTACTAAATACCAATAACATCAGTATAATCATAGAGTTGTGTATCTGTGCTTTGGTAAGGTTAGGCACTGCTATCGTTTTTTGTACCTTTTTCTTTTGCAACTTCAGCATAATACTTCGCCATTTGCCAATCATTGCTAGCACCCCCATTGCCAATACCCCTATCAGCGCAAACCATATGATGCGCTCCTGATGTGCCTCTTCTACTAATTGCCCATCTACAACCTTCCTACTAAAAACAAACAAAATAACCAACAAAGGAGCTAATGCAGTCCCTAAATTACCACCCAACTGAAAAATAGCCTGAGCAAACGACCGCTTCCCACCCGAAGCCAAAAACGCCACCCGTGAAGCCTCAGGGTGAAATACAGACGACCCAATCCCTATCAGCACCACCGAAACCAATATAAACGGATAACTATTCGCTATAGATAACAAAATTACCCCCAATGTAGAAAAACCCATACCCACCAATTGTGAATAAGGTTGAGGATGCTTATCAGTATAATTTCCCACCAAAGGCTGCAATATTGAAGCCGACATCTGGTAGCAGAACGTAATAATACCAATTTGCGCCATAGTCAGCACATATTTAGCCTGAAGAGCAGGGTAAATAGACGCAATAATCCCCTGTATCACATCATTAAGACCGTGAGATAAAGCTATGAGTAGCAAAATACGATATTGAGTGTTGTTTTCTTGTTCCATTTTTAACCTCTTATTTTCAAGGCGCAAAAGTACAAAATAATGTTTAATAGGCAATGATTATCTTTAGTCAATACCCTCCCAATTCAGAATTCAGAATTCAAAATTCAAAATTACTAAACCTTCAGCGAAGGTTGAGCCCCTCGCTGGCGCAAGCTTGTAGCTTGTGCCCAATTCCCCCTTCGCTGAAGCTGTCCAAAAAGTCTTTAAAAGTACTACTTCGGCATCTCCCCCCTTTTGAAGGGGGGAAGGGGGGATGTTAATAATCAATTAGTTACAAAAATATTCTGTTCATTAATAAGCTTGTTTTAAGCTAAAATAAAACTTTTTGGACACCCTCCAATTTCCCTCGCTGGCGCAAGCTTGCAGCTTGTGCCCAATTCAAAATTCAAAATTCAAAATTCAGAATTACCAAACCTTCAGCGAAGGATGAGCGAAGGTTGAGCGAAGGATGAGCGAACAATAACACCTCAAAAAAAAGAATATAGAAAACTTTTTTTGTTTATTAAGTTTTTTTGTAGTACCTTTGCCCCCAAAATTAATGAACCCTATGAAACAAGAAATAGTAAAACGTGCTATGGACGACTTTATGCGGTATGGATTCAAAACCTTTACAATGGAAGACTTGGCACGAAAACTCGGTATGTCTAAAAAAACACTCTATGAGTACTTCCCCTCCAAAAACGATCTCGTAGAAGCCTGCTTAGATTATGCCTTAGATATAACCGTATCCAAAGCCGATACTTTTCTGCAAGGCGAACATTCCCTTATAGAAAATGTATTCCGCAACCAAAAAAAAATGCAAGATATATTCAACTTCAACAGCGTTCGCCCCATTTGGGAACTAAAAAAATACTACCCCAAAACCTACGAACGTATGGATGCTGAATTTACTAAGTGTGATTACCTATTTGTAGATAAAATTTTAGAACAAGGCTGGAGCGAAAACCTTTTCAGAAAAGATATCGACCTCCAATTCTTCAAAATCTTTTACGTACAAGTACAACGTTCCAGTTCCCTTACCGATGTCTTTTCTGAAAACGACTTCTCTCTTTGGTATATCAATCATACAGTAGTTGAATATATATTCAGAACATTGGTAAATCAAAAAGGATTAGAAGAGTTAGAACGTGTATTACAAAAACTTAGAGAAGAAAAAATAATATGAAAAAAATCTTATACACCCTCTTAGCACTGCTACTTGCAGCCTGTGCTAAAGAACCCACCCAAGCACAACAAAATACCAATAAAAACGTACCCTTAGTAAAGGATGTACAACAAATATCCTATCAGCGCAATGACGGCAAGCAAATTACTATCTATGGCGAAATCATAGCACCCAAAGACTATCAACAACGCCAATTACCCTTAGTAATCCTATCAACAGGCTTTGGTAGTAGTTTAGATTTTGTTGCACACCCTTATGCCGAAGCTATCGCCGAAAAACAATACGTAACTTACAGTTTCGATTTCTACGGAGGCAATGACGGAAGCCGTAGCGGGGGTAGTATGACCGAAATGTCCCCCTTTACAGAAGCTGATGACCTTACCGCCGTGTTAAACTACCTACGCGAAAAACCCTTTGTAGATAAAAACAATATCTATCTATTTGGTTTTAGTCAAGGAGGCGTAGTATCCTCAATCGTAGGGACTCAAAACCCCGATAAACTAAAAGGAATGATACTGATAAACACCGCTTTTATGCTTTTTGATAATGCACGAAACACATTCCCTACCGTCAGCCATATCCCCCCTACAAGCACCTTCCTCGGTAAAACTATTGGTAAAGTATATTTTGAACGCGCCCTCAGTTATGATATTTACGCCGAACTGCCCAAATTTAATAAGAAAGTGCTCATCATACAAGGCGAAAAAGATAATTTAGTGCCCTTGCAATGCGCTCAGCAAGCCCAACGCACTTTCCCCAATGCAACACTGAAGACAATTCCCAATGGCGGACATATATTTACCAATAAGCAAAACGCCATCCTAATACCCTACATCAAAGAATATCTAAAATAAACAACAAACGCCTAAAATAATAAGAAAAACGATGAAAAAAATCATTACAAGCATCTTAATAGGTAGCTTCAGTGCCATAAGTATAGCACAAAATAAAGAACTAACCCTACAAGAGGCAATACGTTACGCCTTAGAACACAAAGCCGATGCCGAAAAAGCCCGCTTAGATGTCAAAAAAAGTGAATACCAAATACAAGAGGTACGTGCCAATGCCCTGCCCAATCTTTCAGGTACTGCCGCTATGATACACAACCCCAAGTTGCAAGCTACCTATATTGATGGTAGTGCCTTCGGTTTTCCAGGGAGTGAGCCTCTAAAAATGGAAATGGGGCAAAAATGGACAGCAAATGCAGAAGCTAAACTTACCCAAGTACTCTTCAACCAAGCTGTTTTTATGGGGCTAAAAGCAGCACGCACCACCCGCGAATTTTATATGCTCAACCAACAGCTTACCGAAAACGATATTATTGAAAAAGTAGCCAAAGCCTACTATCAAGTTTATCAAACACGCCAAACATTGCAAAACATAGAAGCCAACCTTGCTCTTACTGAAAAAACAGCAGGAGTAGTAAAAGGACTCAACGAAGCAGGCTTAGCTAAAAAAATAGACCTCGATCGTACTACAGTGGCTATCAACAACCTCAAATCAGCAAAACAACAAGCCCTCAACGGACTGCAACTTACCGAGAATGCACTCAAATATATGATAGGAATGCCAATGAATGAACTCATTACGCTCCCCAAAGAAGGCTTTGAAGCTAATTACGACCTCGCTTTTGAAAAAAGTAGTACCAATAACCGTATCGAGCTACAAGTGCTTGAAAAACAAAAACAACTCTTAGACCTGAATGTCAAAGTAAAACGTGCAGCGCTCTATCCTTCATTAGCCTTGCAAGCTACTTATGGTTATTTGAGTATGGGACCCAAAATGCCTATTGTTTATGGCAAAAAAGATAAAGTCTATGGGGCAGACTATTCGGCTATTACTTTAGGGCTCAATGTACCTATTTTCTCAGGTTTTGGCAACACTGCCAAAATACGCCAAGCACAAATTGAAAGTCAGGCTTTAGAAGCTACCCTCAAAGATACCCGTCTTGCTATGGATTTAGCTCAAGAAAACGCCCATAGCCAGCTAAGCAACAACCTCCTTACGATAGAGTCTCAAAAAGAAAACGTAAAATTAGCCGAAGAAGTGCTCCTCAATACCCAAAATAACTATCAGCAAGGCTTAGCTTCCCTCACCGATTTGTTAGATGCTGAACGCTCGCTATCAGACGCTAAAAATAACTATACTAACGCTCTTTTAGACTATAAATTAGCCGAAATAGAACTGCTGAAATCACAAGGAAAACTACAATCTATAAAATAGAAAACAAAAAAAGCTGCCCAAATTAGGCAGCTTTTTTTTGTTTTTATGTATTTCCTATTTCAATATCAATTCAGATGTTCCCACTTCGGCTAAGCGGTCATCATATACGGTGATTTTATACGTTCCTTTTTCAAAATCTTTAGTAGCTTTGCTTATAAAATCACACACATCTACACTCTTGTTGCTGTAAATAAACTTGGTAGCAGTACTGTAACGGATACTTACTCCTGCTTTGCTTTGTTCTTCATTAGCTCCTAATACTGTCCCCGAAGGCGCACTCACTTTGATGTAGAAAAATCTATTGCCTTTTTTAGCTATTTTATTGCCTTCCACAGTAAAGCATACCCGTATTTTATCGGTAGCACGTGCCTTTTCTGTTATTTTGTTTTTAGAGCCTTTCACCCCTTCAGCTACCAATTTAGCTATTTGTAGTGCAGCCCCCTCATCTACTACCTCTTTTAGCTTTTTAGCCTGTTGCGTAAGCGAATCGAGCTTTGCCGAACGGGCACTCAGCTGGGTAGAAATACTATCTAAGTTCTTGCGAATACTCCTATTCACTCTTAATAGTGAGTCATTCTTTTTTAATAAAAAGTCGCGTTCTTTAGCAAGTGCAAAAGCCTGATTTTTATATCTTGCCAATGCCGATATATTTACCTTCATAGCCTGCAACGAGTCTATGTATTTCCTAATTTTGTTGCGCGCTTCTAGCAAGTCACTACTCACGTTTTTGTTCTCATCTACAACCCTGTCGTAGCTGTTCTTGAGTGCTTTTAGCTCGTTCTCCACTTGTGTTTTCTGTTTTTGGAAGTCCAGCTCAGTCGCTTCCTTGTCTTGATAAAGCGAATAGGTGTAATACCCCAAACCACCTGTAGCTAAAGCTAATAATAGAATGATAATCTTAGAGAAAACACCGCCCCCTTTAGGTGGTTCTTCATCAGTATTAATTCCTGAATTGTAAGCAGGGAGTGCAGCGTTTTTGGTAGTGGTAGAAGATTCGTAGTTATTGCTCATAATGTTTAACTAATTTATTGGTGCAAAGGTAGTAATAAAAAAATACAAACAAAAAAAATTAACTTTTTATTTGCATTTGAAAAAGATATATTACTTTTGCATCGTTTTTTTTAGATTACTAACAATGATTATACGTTATTTTGCCATTATTTTTGGCTGTTTGGGTATAGGTGAATTGATAGTAGCCCTTACCCATATTCCTTTCCCTTCAAGTATTATAGGGATGCTTGTTCTCACGCTTGCCTTACATTTTGGCTGGATTAAACTTCAGGCTATTAAAGCCCTCTCCGATTTGTTGATTTCTAATTTAGGACTCTTTTTTGTGCCCCCAAGTATTGGTATTATGGCTTATTTTAAGCAAATAGGGCAAAATTTTTTAGCCATTTTTCTCTCTATCATCATCAGTACTGTAGTGGTGATAGTTGTTACAGGACACGTGTATCAATATCTACGCAAAAAACTTAAACTAAAATGAAATCAATAGCTGAAAATCAGGTGTTGCTATTGGCAATTACCTTTATTCTTTATTACGGAATATTGTTGTTGCAGAAAAAGTATAAATCAGTATTCCTAAATCCCGTATTACTCACTGTAATAGTACTTATTTCATACCTTACTATTTTTAATATATCGCCATCTAAATACGAAGAAGCAGGACAGTATATAGATTTTTGGCTAAAACCGTCTATTGTAGCACTTGGGGTGCCACTTTATCTGCAAATTTCTAAAATCAAGAAACAGCTCATTCCGCTGATAGTTTCACAGTTTGTAGGAAGTCTTTTTGGAGTTCTTACAGTATGCCTCGTAGCTAAATGGATGGGGCTGGCAGATGATATTGCTATTTCATTAGCACCCAAATCGGTTACTACGCCCATTGCTATTGAAGTTACTCGTATGCTGCACGGTATAGAACCTATTACCGTAATGGCTGTGATGACTACAGGCTTTTTGGGGAATATCTTTGGCATTTCACTCCTTAGCTGGTTTCACATCAAAAGCCCTATGGCAAAAGGTATTTCATTAGGTACCGCTTCGCACGCTTTGGGTATTATGGCAGCGTTTAATTTGAGCGAAAAATACGCTGTTTATGCAAGTTTAGGAATGATATTCAACGGGATTTTTACAGCACTTATAGCCCCTACTGTAGTACATTTGCTATTTTAGAGTTAGTCTTTAGCCTTTAGGCGTTAGCTATGAGGTATCTGCCTATGACCAGCAACTAACCTCTAACGGCTAAAACTGGCACAGATTTTGCACTTTTTACTATAGAAAAAAACATTAATTTACAGTAAATATGAAAAGAGTAACCCTTTTAGTAGTCAGTCTATTAGCAATGATAGTTACTTCTTGTGCAAGTATCTACGTAACTACCGATTATGACAGCCAAACAGATTTCAGCACCTATAAAACCTTTGCTTTTTTTAAAGAAGGTGTAGATAAAGCAGAAATCTCGGACTTAGATAAAAAGCGTATTTTGCGTGCTATTGAAGCCAACCTTTCCCAACGAGGAATGACCCTTTCCGAAACCCCCGATATACTTGTAAATATATTCACACGCGAACGTGAAAATATAGATGTATATGACAATTATTCACCCTATTATTGGGGTTGGGGGATAGGCTACGGACCCTTTTGGGGTGGTGCTAACTATAGTGTAAGCCGAAATTCTGAAGGTATCTTGTATATAGAAATCATTGATGCCCAAAAGAAAGAACTTATATGGCAAGGCAAAGGAGTAGGCTATTTGCCACAAAACCGAGAGCGTAAAGAAGAAGCTATTAAAAACTTCGTAAATAAAATATTAGAAGAATATCCTAATAAAAATAAATAATTAATCAAATTATGAAAGCACTTATTATCGTTGATGTACAGAATGATTTTATGCCTACAGGAGCTTTGCCTGTACCTAATGGAGATGAGGTAGTTTCTGCCATTAATGCCGAAATGAAAAACAATTACGACCTGATTGTAGCTACCCAAGATTGGCACCCTGCTAATCATAAGAGCTTTGCGAGCAATCACCAAGGAAAAAAGCCTTTTGAGGTGATAAAATTGGGCGGAATTGACCAAATTCTTTGGACAGACCATTGTGTGCAAGGAAGTTTTGGAGCAGAATTACATAAAGATTTAGATATTGCACCCATAGCAGCTGTTTTTCGTAAGGGAATGAATCCAGAGGTGGATAGTTATAGTGCTTTTTTTGACAATAACAAGCAAAACCCTACGGGATTACACGGTTATTTGCAGGAAAAAGGTATTACTGAACTTGTGATTTGTGGCTTAGCAGGTGATTTTTGTGTGGCATATAGTGCTGAAGATGCCCGCAATTTAGGCTATAAAGTATCTCTTTTTGAAGCAGGAATTAGGAGTATTGGCTGTTAGCGAATGCACTATATAAGCTCCAAATACAAACGGAAAACAACTGTTTGAAAAGAATGAGTATAAGAAGAAATTGAAACTAAATATAAAATAGAAACCATAAAAACAACTACCAATGAAGAGATTTATTCAATTTATATTTTGTTTCCCTACTTTTGTGATGTACTCACAACAAGTAGATATAAAAAGCTTGCTTAAGCAAGCTGAAGCGGGACTGGTAATAGCACAAGGAAGTTTGGCTATAGAGTATTATACAGGAGAGAATGTAGCAAAGTCATATGAAAAAGCATTTTATTGGGCACAAAAGGCGGCTTTACAAGAAGAGGTTAATGCTCAAAATTTGTTAGGACTTTTCTATGAAGAGGGGGTTGGTACTACTCAATCGTACGAAAAGGCTTTTGAATGGTATCTAAAAGCAGCCAATCAAGGAAATGTAGATGCACAAAACGATGTAGCAAAATGTTATGAAAAGGGACAAGGGGTAGCACAATCGTACGAAAAGGCTTTTGAATGGTATTTAAAAGCAGCCAATCAAGGTAATGCTCTTGCACAAAACGGTGTAGGTTTTGCTTATGAAAACGGGGAGGGAGTAGTGCAATCTTACGAAAAGGCTTTTGAATGGTATCTAAAAGCAGCTAATCAAGGTAATGCTGTTGGACAAAACAATGTAGCGGAATGTTATGAAAAGGGACAAGGGGTAGCACAATCATACGCTAAAGCTGCTGAGTGGTATCAAAAGGCATTTGCAAGTTATGAAAAAGAAGCTAAAAAAGGCGATGCTGATGCTCAAAGAGAAATAGCCTGGTTTTACTACAACGGAGATGGAGTAGCGCAATCGTATGAAAAGGCTTTTGAATGGTTTCTAAAAGCAGCTAATCAAGGTGATGCAGATGCTCAAACTCAATTAGGGGTATGTTATGAAGATGGGGAAGGAGTAGAGGTAGACCCAACAAAGGCAGAAGAGTGGTATTTGAAAGCTGCTAAACAAGGTAATACTAGAGCTCAATTTTTGTTAGGACTTTATTATATAACAAAAATTGAAATAGAAAAAGCTTTAATATGGTTTGAAAAAGCTTGTAAAGCTGGTGATCAAAGTGCTTGTGAAAGATATGAGACCTGGAAAGAAAAGAAATAATACTTTGTGTAAGTTCTGATAGTAAATGTATTTTTAATTTGATTTTTTGAATATAATTTTGCAGGAATTAAAATTTGTTGTACCTTTGCAGCGCAAACAAGCGAAAATAGCTCAGTTGGTAGAGCGCAACCTTCCCAAGGTTGAGGTCGCGGGTTCGAGACCCGTTTTTCGCTCTTTTTTAACTAATAAGAGGGTGTCCGAAAAGTTTTGTTTTGTGAGAGCGATTTGCCAATCGCTCCTACAATGTGAATAAAAGTGATTGATTATCAGTATAATTAACTTTTTTAAACTTTGAAAGTTTGACAAAGTGTGTGGTGCAATCATATTTTTAAAACTTTTCGGACAGCCTTTTTTACATTAAATAATCCTTAAAATTTATTTTATTTATGAACATACAAAAATCAATAGTTTTGAAAAAAAACAAGCTCTATGATGAAGATTACAATTTAAGCGAAGGTCAGTTAGAAGAATTTTACCAACAAGAAACGGAATGGAAGGAGAAAATGAAACATATTGATATGAATACTATTTTTGATCAACTTAATAAAATTGTTCCTAAAGAAATAGATATAAATGCTGATACTTTAAGATTTAACTATCTTATAAAAAAACATTTGATATAATTATGAGGAGGATTTTTGTAGATACTAATGTACTATTAGATGTTCTATTAAGACGCAAAAATTTTTATAAAGATGCAGAAAGGCTATTTAACTATTGTGTAGAAAAACAAATTGTTGTTTATATCTCATCATTGTCTGTCGCTACCATAAACTATATCTTATCAAAAATTTTTACAGAGAGTGAAGTAAGAAAAATGTTAGAGTTCATCTATCAATTTGCATCAATCCTTCCTTTTGACAAAAAAATAGTTTTTTCAGCTCACTATTCGGCTTTTAAAGATTTAGAAGATGCATTTCAGTATTTCACTGCTAAACAATACAATATACCCATTATAATTACACGAAATCAAAAAGATTTTTTAGTAGATGATATTTCGGTTATAACTCCAAAAGAATTTCTTGATTCTATTGTCAAATAAAACATTATTCATAATTTGTTATTTAAATTATTTTTGTATCTTTGCCCCATTATTTAACATCTCACTAAATGAACAATTTAAAGAATATGAGTCAGTTAGCACTCTTTTGTGCTTTGATATGCAGTACTCGTAAGAGATACGCAGGGCATCAATATTCTTTACCATTGCAGTAGCTATATTTTTCTTTTGAAAAATGTAGCTATTTTTTTATGCAACATAATAAAATGACAAATAATATACCCTTAACCTCATCACGACTTACACTTCGCCGGTGGCAGCTTTCTGATAGTGCTAATTTGTATGAATTGGCTAAAAATCCTAATGTTGCTCTTATAACTGGGTGGAATCCTCACCAAAACGAAGAAGAAAGCCTATATGTTATAGAACATATTCTTTGCAAGCCGCATATATTTGCTATTTGTCTGGCTGACAATACAATTATAGGCAGTATAGGGTTGCACTTTCAGGGAAATAGCAACTGCCCTTTGGAAGAAAATGAAGCTGAACTAGGATATTGGTTAGGTGAGCCATTTTGGGGAAAGGGATATGTTACTGAAGCCTCTAAACTTATGATTAAATACGCCTTTGAACAGTTAGGGTTAGAGCGATTAAAAGCTGTTGTTTATGAGCAAAACAGAGCTTCTAAGCACGTGCTTGAAAAGTGTAATTTTGCTTTTCAACACTCTTTAGAGAACCAAATTGCACCTTTAACTGGGCTGATACACAATCATTTGTTTTATGTTTTAGAGAAGAATTAAATAAAAAACACAGCAAGAACTATATAAAATGCCAAAAAGAAACGACCTACATTGTGTTCTGCTCATCGGGTCAGGACCTATTATCATTGGGCAAGCCTGCGAGTTCGACTACTCAGGCTCGCAATCATTGCGCTCATTGCGCGAAGATGGTATTAAAACCATACTCATCAACTCTAACCCAGCTACCATTATGACAGACCCCTCTATGGCAGATGTGGTCTATCTGAAACCTCTCACCACTAAATCGTTAGTGGAAATTCTAAAAGCACACCCCGAAATAGATGCTGTACTCCCTACAATGGGCGGACAAACAGCCCTCAACCTTTGTATTGAGGCTGACGAAAAAGGTATTTGGAAAGACTTTGGGGTAGAAATTATCGGGGTAGATATTGATGCAATACAAATCACTGAAGACCGCGAGAAGTTCCGCGTGTTGCTCGATAAAATAGGTATCCCTATGGCTCCGTCTGAAACGGCTACTTCTTTCCTCAAAGGAAAAGAAATCGCACAACGCTTTGGTTTTCCACTCGTAATACGTCCGTCCTTTACTTTGGGCGGTACAGGAGCTTCTATTGTCTATAAAAAAGAAGATTTTGATATGCTCCTCAATCGCGGTTTGGAAGCCTCGCCTATCCACGAGGTGCTTATTGATAAGGCTCTTTTAGGATGGAAGGAGTACGAGCTCGAACTCTTGCGCGACAAGAACGATAATGTGGCGATTATCTGTACCATTGAAAATATGGATCCTATGGGTATTCATACAGGAGATTCTATTACTGTAGCCCCTGCAATGACCCTATCCGACCGCACTTTCCAACGTATGCGTGATATGGCTATTAAGATGATGCGCAGTATAGGTGATTTTGCTGGAGGGTGCAATGTGCAGTTTGCCGTGTCGCCTGATGAAAAGGAAGATATCATTGCTATTGAAATCAACCCACGAGTATCGCGCTCTTCGGCTTTGGCTTCTAAGGCTACAGGTTATCCTATTGCTAAGATTGCTACCAAACTGGCTATCGGTTACCATTTAGACGAGTTGCAAAACCAAATTACCAAATCTACTTCTGCTTTCTTCGAGCCTACATTAGATTATGTGATTGTAAAAATACCGCGTTGGAACTTTGATAAGTTTGAAGGCTCTGACCGTACTATTGGTTTGCAAATGAAGTCGGTAGGAGAGGTAATGGGTATAGGACGTTCTTTCCAAGAGGCATTGCAAAAAGCTACCCAATCGCTCGAAATCAAACGCAATGGTTTGGGAGCTGACGGCAAAGGCTATAAAAACTACGAACAAATTATCGAGAAACTTACTTACCCTAGCTGGGATAGGGTATTCGTGATATACGATGCCGTACAAATGGGTATTCCGCTGAGCCGTATACACGAAATCACCAAGATAGATATGTGGTTCCTCAAACAATACGAAGAACTCTGTGCGCTCGAAAAAGAAATAAGCAACTACAAGATAGATACCTTGCCTAAAGAACTCCTTTTTGAAGCCAAACAAAAAGGCTTTGCCGACCGACAAATTGCTTATATGCTGAGCTGTTGGGAGAGTGAAGTACACAAAAAACGCGAGGAACTGAACATACGCCGTGTATTTAAATTAGTAGACACTTGTGCAGCTGAGTTTAAGGCGCAGACTCCTTACTATTATTCTACCTTTGAGGCGCCTATTCGCACTGCTGACGGCAAGGAATACGTAGCCAACGACAGTATAGTAACCGACCGCAAAAAGGTGGTAGTACTCGGTTCAGGTCCTAACCGCATAGGGCAGGGGATTGAGTTCGATTACTGCTGTGTGCACGGGGTATTGGCTGCTGAAGAGTGTGGTTATGAAACCATAATGATTAACTGCAATCCTGAGACTGTCTCTACCGACTTTGATACGGCTAACAAACTCTATTTTGAGCCTGTGTTCTGGGAATATATTTATGATATCATTCAGCACGAAAAACCAGAGGGAGTTATTGTACAGCTCGGCGGACAAACGGCATTGAAGTTGGCTGAGAAATTAGATAAATATGGTATTAAAATCATAGGTACCAGCTTCCAGTCGCTCGATTTGGCAGAAGATAGAGGTAGTTTTTCAACGCTGCTGAAAGAAAATAATATTCCTTATCCGCGTTTTGGCGTTGCTGAAACTGCCGATGAGGCGCTTAAACTCGCCGATGAACTTGACTTCCCGCTACTCGTACGTCCTTCCTACGTATTGGGCGGACAAGGGATGAAGATTGTGATTAACAAAGAAGAATTAGAAGCCCACGTGGTAGACCTCTTGCGCAAGATACCTAATAACAAACTTCTTCTCGACCATTATTTGGACGGTGCCATAGAAGCTGAAGCCGATGCGATATGCGATGGCGAAAATGTGTATATCATTGGTATTATGGAGCATATAGAGCCTTGTGGCATCCACTCAGGCGACAGTAATGCTACCTTGCCTCCATTCAACTTGGGTGAATTTGTTTTGCAACAAATAAAAGACCATACTCATAAAATAGCCTTAGCACTCAACACGGTAGGACTTATCAATGTGCAGTTTGCTGTAAAAGACGATGTAGTGTATATCATCGAGGCGAACCCACGCGCTTCGCGTACAGTACCGTTTATCTCTAAAGCTTACCAAGAGCCGTATGTGAACTACGCTACTAAGGTAATGCTTGGCGAGAAAAAACTCACTGATTTTCATTTCCATCCGCACTTAGAGGGCTTTGCTATCAAGCAACCTGTGTTCTCATTCAACAAATTCCCGAACGTAGATAAGAAACTCGGTCCTGAAATGAAATCTACTGGCGAAAGTATCTTGTTTATAGATAGCCTTAAAGATGATGCTTTCTACGATATTTATACAAGGAGGAAGATGTATTTGAGTAAATAGTTAAGAGACTCGACAACCAATAACTAATCTATTTTCTTATAAGAAATTGGCTTTGAAAGATATTTAAAACATTGCTTTTTGCAATCACCCCAGTATTGACAGCAACGGAATTATTTTAATAGTTTTTTTAATAACATTTTATTTTTCGATTATGATGAAAAATTTTTTAAATATGAAAGTAGAATTTTCTAATTTTAAAATAATCACCATAACTTCTATTTTAGAGACTATTATTTTGGTTTTTACCCCCGTTGCTGCATCGGGCGTGATGTGACAAATTCATTCCTATTTGAAATAAAACTATATTATGCTCCGTTTATTCTTATTCCTTCTCCCTTGTCTCGCATTCGCACAATATCCTAAAGCAATGGATTTTAGCAAGCTCTATCAGGGCAAAATAGATAGTGTCGCAGTTATACATCGTACGGGCTGGACAAAAGAAACTTCATGGTCTGAAGCTCCTGAAGAAGAACGTATTACTGAGGAGCGAAAGAGGCTGCCTCTATCCAAAGGAAAGCGATTGCTTAAAATATTGAAGGATAAAACAGTTTATAAAGAAGAATATACTTGGGTGATTGAGGTTGTAAATAGTTTTCTTTTCTATGCAAAGCGAATAACTCTTTTGTAATAGGCAAAGTATCTACTGCTAAAATATAAAAAACTTCCATTATTTTGATAAAAGCAGATAATAGCTAAAAAAACATTGAAAATGACTTGTTATTTATAATAATTATATTATTTTTGCACCCCGAAATTAATAAGAAATATTTTAAATAATAATCATTATGAGGATACTCTTTTCATTATTGTGCTTTTGTTGTGGCTTGCTTTCTGTTGTTGCCCAGCAGGTTACTGAGGTACGTGGGCGTGTAACAGATGAAAATAATCAACCACTTATTGGGGTAGATGTCGTCTTAGAAGGTACTACTATAAGGAGTAAGTACCGATGACAAAGGCTTCTACAACTTGCTGAATGTACCTATAGGCAAACAAACGCTTGTATTTAGCTATTTAGGCTATCGTCCTATGAAAGTGCGTACCGATGTAGCTCCTAACCCCAGCGGTACACACACGCATTTAGATGTACAACTTTTAGAAGAACTGACTGCCTTGCAAGAAGTAGAGGTTATAGGGCGCAAAGAAAGCTCCTATAAAAATACCAACTCTTTTATAGGTACTAAAACAGCTTCGGCACTTAAAGAAGTACCACAGTCAGTAGGGTATGTTACTAAAGAGCTTATTTTAGACCAAGGAGCCACTACTATAAACGAGGTAGTGAAGAACATCAGTGGGGTAAATGCCTATTCTACTTATAACGACTTTTCTATACGAGGCTTTCGCGCTACAGGTAACCGCAATTCGGGGAATTTAATTAATGGTATGCGCGCTCAATCTAGTCTTTGGAAACAATCATCTCTTGCCAACATAGAGCGCGTAGAAGTGATTAAGGGGCCTGCTTCGGCACTCTTTGGCAATGCCGCACCTGGTGGGGTAATCAATCGTGTTACTAAAAAGCCACTACTAAGCGCACAACACAATATAACAGTGGGGGTAGGTAGCTGGAATACTCTCAAAACTTATGGTGACTTTACAGGACCGCTAAACCAAGAAAAGACTTTGCTTTACCGCTTAAACTTAGGTTATGAGAAAACCGACTCTTTCCGTGATTTACAAGGTTCTGAAAGTCTTATCGTAGCTCCTTCATTCTCCTATATTCCTACAGAAAAAACACAACTGAACGTAGATTTTGTTTACCAAGACTTCAATGGTAAAATAGATCGTGGGCAGCCCTTCCCTGCTAATGGCAATTTGCATTCTACACCTATATCTATGTCGTTGAGTGCTGCCAATGACTTCCTTAAAGAAAAAACCTTGAATACTACTATAGGTCTCACCCATAAGTTTACCAACAATATTTCGTTCAATGCTATATATCTCAATTCTACCTATTCTGAAGATATGCAAGAACACACTCAAGCCAATGCTTATTATAAGCAAATAGGCAATAACTTGCGCTATGCCGACCCTAATAAAGTACTAATGGTAGCCAACCAGCGCAAACGCTACTTTGCTAATAACAGCTTCAATACTTATTTCAACTTCAATTTCAGTACAGGAGTGGTAAAACACAAGTTGCTAGTAGGGTATGATTATTTTGTTTCTGAACAAAAAGCAGGTTCTTCGGCAGTAGCGGCTGATGGTTATTTAAATAAAGATAAAACCAAAACCGAAAAAACGTACACCACTACAGCAAATGTATTGGCAGGCAGTGTGCAAACACCCACTACCAATGTGCCGGTGTTCAACCTGCTGAATCCTATTGCAGGGAATGGTTATAAAGATATTAGCAAGTATATTTGGAAGCAAGCAGGCAATCTCGATCCCTACGAACAAAGTTCACAAGGCGTGTATGTACAAGAGCAAATGGAAATTAGTATCGTGAAATTGCTCATTGGGTTACGACAAGAGTGGTTTACCGAGATACTCAATAAAACCACTAATAAAGAAATTACTCGCAAAACAACTGCCTTTGTACCTCGTGTAGGTTTGGTAGTAGAAGCTTCAGAAAATATCAATCTGTATTCCACTTGGGTAAAAGGATTTGATGTACAGCGTTCAGACTTTCAGGCAGATGCCAATCGTTATGGAGGGCCGTTTGATTATATGAAGAGTGAACTTTACGAAATAGGTATGAAAACCGAATGGTTTCAGAAACGTTTAAGTGCTACCCTTTCGGTGTTTAAGATTAAACAAGAAAACTCCTTAGAGCAAAGTCCTAAAGCAGGCAAGCCCGATTGGCGTGTGCCTGTAGATGAAGAGTCTAACGGTTTTGAACTTGATGTAGCGGGACGTATATTGCCACATTGGAATATCATTGCCAATTACGCCTATACCGATGCTCGTATTGTGAAACTAAAAGCAGAAGGAGCTATCAGAGATATAAATGTACAACGCCCCAGCACTCCTCGCCACGCAGCCAACCTTTGGACGAAATATATTATTCCTGAAGGAAAGCTGAAAGATTTAGGGATAGGGTTAGGAGTAAATTACGTAGGTGAGCGATTAGGACAAGTAGGCAGACGAGCTACTGCTACAGCTTACCCTGAATACACTATCCTGAATGGTGTACTTTACTATCGTGTAAAAGAAGTACAATTGCAGTTGAATGTAAATAACCTACTAAACCGCACCTATTGGATTAGTGGTTATGACAACCTTCGTAACTTCCCTGGAGCTCCCCGCAATGTAAATGCTACCGTTACCTATCGTTTTTAGAAATATAGGTATATATTTCACATAACACTTAATTTTTTTATTCCTATATAAATCATATTTACCCAACAACCCCAATACCCTATTCAAACAGAAAAAAGGTAACTATTAAGAATTTTTCCTATAAGTTACTGTAGTAAGTAATTTTTCAGGTTGTTTTTTTAATAAACCTATTTTCAGTATATGACACTAAAAAAAGAGACTATCTTTTGACGGATAGCCTCTTTTTTATGTTTCAAATTAGTTTCTTCTCATCAGTGATAATAATATGCGCAATACATACCAGTAAAGCAACATTATTGAGGAAAACATCTGTAGTGCAGCACCTACATATTGGTCAGTTTGGTATACGTTCTTAATGTTGTAAGTTTCGTATAAGATACCACCACCAGCTAAACCTACCATTAGGAGCGAAAACCACAAGCCTAAATCAAAGCCAAAGATAGCTCCTGCTACGATAAGCCCCAAAGATACAAAGCCGCCTATTACCAATACCGAACGCAAGAACGAAAAATCTACACGAGTGAAGAATACCAGCGCTGTAAG
Source organism: Capnocytophaga bilenii (assembly GCF_017565765.1). Lineage (GTDB taxonomy): Bacteria > Bacteroidota > Bacteroidia > Flavobacteriales > Flavobacteriaceae > Capnocytophaga > Capnocytophaga bilenii. Next base: position 218,034 of record NZ_JAGDYP010000001.1, on the reverse strand, counting down.
TCCTCCAAAAAGTGCCAAAGTAATAATCCCTGCTTGTGCCAAAATGGCAGTGCCGCCCATTATCATTGCGAAAGCTATCATTGGCAGGAAGATAAGTGCTTCTAAAAATACGTAGAAAGCCAAGCCCATATACTGCGTATTGCGGTCTTGTGATTGTGTCCATCTTTGGGCAAGCATAGAGCCCAACCAAAAGCCACCCAACACAAACATCCATACCCATTTGCCTTCTATCATTTTAAACATAAACTCTTGCGGAATGACGAGTTGTAAGGCAGTTTCTACCGCTATAAATGCCAATAAGGCAATCGCCACGTGGCTATATGTCTTTCGGTAAAAAGTAGCCTGCGCTTCGGGAGCTGCATAGCTCACCAATTGTGGTGCTTGGTAGCTGGTGTTGTAACCCGTGTTGTAATTAGAATTGTAACTCATAGTTTTATTTGTATTTTAATTATTATCTATAATGTAGCAAAAACTTTGCCAAATAAAAAGACTGCCAAAAAGTTGTACCTTTTAGCAGTCCCTTTTTTATACTTCTCAGTATCTTACAATGTATTTACGTTGTTAAGGTCTTCAAAGGCTTTTTTCAATCGTTTTACGAATGTTTTTTCACCTTCACGAAGCCAAACACGAGGGTCGTAGTACTTTTTGTTAGGTGCTTCAGGTCCTTCAGGGTTACCTATTTGGCTTTGCAAATAAGCTGCTTTAGCACTCATATAATCACGAATACCTTCGGTGAAAGCATATTGCAAGTCGGTATCTATGTTCATTTTCACTACACCGTATGATATTGCTTCGCGTATTTCTTCAAGGGTAGAGCCTGAACCTCCGTGGAATACTAGGTCTAGAGCATTGTGTCCTAAGTTGTATTTTTTAGAAACATACTCTTGTGAATCTCTCAATATTTTAGGAGTTAGTTTCACATTACCTGGTTTGTATACCCCGTGTACGTTACCAAAAGCAGCAGCAATAGTAAATTGCGAACTTACTTTTGAAAGTTCTTCGTAAGCGTAAGCCACATCTTCAGGTTGCGTGAAAAGCTTGCTGCTATCCACACCCGAATTGTCTACTCCGTCTTCTTCGCCACCTGTCATACCAAGCTCTATTTCAAGAGTCATACCCATTTTGCTCATACGCTCTAAGTAGCGTTTGCAAGTTTCGATGTTTTCTTTGATAGGCTCTTCCGATAGGTCTATCATATGCGAGCTAAATAGCGGTTTGCCAGTTTCTTTGAAGTGTTTTTCAGAAGCATCGAGCATACCGTCCAACCAAGGTAATAGTTTTTTAGCGCAGTGGTCGGTGTGCAAGATGATAGAAGCCCCGTAAGCCTCTGCCAATAGGTGAATGTGTTTAGCTCCTGCAACGGCTCCTAATACGGCTGCGCGTTGGTTTTCGTTAGAGAGTGATTTCCCAGCCATAAACTGAGCTCCTCCGTTAGAAAACTGAATAATCATAGGCGCATTTACTGCTACAGCAGTTTCCAATGCCCCATTGATAGAGTTTGAGCTGATAACGTTGGCTGCTGGTAGTGCAAAACCTTTTTCTTTGGCGTATTTAAATACTTCCTGAACGTCTGTTCCAAGGATTACGCCTTTTTTAATGTTATGTGCCATTTCTTTTATAAATTAGTTTTTTTATACAATTTTATTACGGTTTTAGTATATCGTCTTCTTCTAAACTTTCAAAAGGTACATTTTCATAGTGGTTGAATACCTGCAAACTATCGGGGGTGGGGGATAGGAAGCTATAGTTGTTATTCAGCGACTGCTCTTTGATGCCCAACCAATGAGCATACCCCTTCAGGAAGTTAAAAGCCGATTTGTTTACCTTTAAGTGTTTATGTTCAGTATCGTTACTGTTGATAAGCACAAAAGGCACGCGGTAGCACGCCTTATTAGGGTGCGTATCGCCGTGAGTGAGCGATGCAAATGCTGATGTTCTATCTTGCGTCATCAGTCCGTGATCGGCAAAGTAAATCATACTGAATTTTTGGCTATTGGTGCGTAGTGTTTTATAGATTCCAGAGAGCAGCTTGTCCGTCTGTTCTATGGTTTGCACGTAAGCCGATATTTTTCGGTTGTAATAATCAAAGTGGATAGGTGCTTCTAAACGCGCTTCAAAAAGCGTATGTGAGCCCAACAAGTGAAGTACAAATAAGCGAGGTTTATCGCTTTTTTCTTGTAATAGTTTATCTAATACAGGCAGTAGCACTGTGTCGTGATAATTCATAGAGCTTGAATAGCCCTTTTTGGTAAAAGTAATGTATTTGCTCAGCGAGGCTATTTTGGTAATAGGTGTATCATATTGCCCTACATACCCTTGATTGGACAACCAATAGGTTTCAAATCCTGCCATATTAGCCAGCGTTATCAGGTTGTTAGCATAATCCATCTGAGTACCTTTATTCACTACAAAAGTGCGCAATAGAGAGGGAGTTGTATTAGGAGCGGTAGCTGTAAATCCCTCAATTACAGTGCCTTTTACGTTTTCCATAAAAGGGGTATTTTGCAGTGGGAAACCATAAGCGTGCATATAATCACGGCGTACGCTTTCGCCTATCACCAGTACATAGTCTTTATATTCAGGATGAACGTTCTCTATCTGCCACGAGGGCGTACCCCCAATGCCCTGCTCAAGTTCCTTTTTTAATTGCCAATATTCTTGCAAATTGGCATTGATAGAGGCGTAAAATGTAATAATAGAAGTACGCGAATCTACCAAGCTGAAGTTGCCCCCTTCGCAAACCGTTTTTATAGGTTTATAAAGTGCCGTCCCGATACCAATCAGTGTGAAAATAAATGTATAAAAGTGGTGTTTTACACTGGGGGTATATTGTTTTTTCTTGCCTAAATAGAGGATATAAATTCCGAAGAGGAAAGTAATGATTGAAGTACCATAGGCATACCAAGGTAGTGATTGTACAAATTCTTTAGATTCTTGCAAGTCGGTTTCAAAGAAAGCCCCAATCATAGTAGCGGGTGGATGCCCAAACCACAATGTTTGTGGCAAGAAGAGTACACTAGTGATAAGTACAAAGCCAAAAACAGCAAAGAAGAGCCAATACCAAAGACGTCTTAGCGCAAGGAATAACAAAAAGGTAGAGAGCATACCATATACAGGCAGTGCCGTATCTAGCGCAAAAGGAAGTCCGATGCTGAAAATTAATAAAAATATCTCAAATAAATATTTTTTCATTCTTCTATAGCTTTTTAGTCATCATATTAGTCATTAATATTCTCGACTGCAAAGTTATAAATAATAATTGTATATGCAAAAAAAAAGTTAAAAAATTAAATTTCAAAATTCAAAATTCTTTTCCAGCGAACGATGAGCGAACCTTGAGCGAAGGATGAGCGAACGATAAGCCTGTGCGGCTCGCACCGAAGGAAAGTCCGCGAGCTGGCGCAGCGGAGTATGTGATGCCTGTGCGGCTCGCACTACAGCCTAGTATGTCAAAAAAACAAAAAAGTTAATTTAAATTTTATAATTCAAAAAAAAACACTACCTTTGCATTTCAATAAATTTCTGAAAAAAATATAAATCGCAGATAATGAAAATAAAAGAATCTAAATACTACCACCCTGTAAATATCTTGCAAGTGGATACTGATGACCATTTAGAAGTATATGACAAATACAAAGTACTCACTTTTGCAAATCCTTATCGCTCGTTATTAGACGACCTTATGGCGCGTATCTATTGCGGAAGTGATGACCTTGTTATCCAGCGCGATAAGCTAAAACACTTCGTAAAATGCACTGATTTCTATATCTTCGACTATGCTTCTAAACAAAACGAATTGTACGAGTCTGAAGAGTGTTATTTTCACCCTCAATTAGAGGTGTTCCTTATCATTGATAGAAACCTCTCTAACGAATACGACAGCCAGATATTTGAGGACGGACTCTACAAAGTCAATTCGGTATACTACGAGAATTTCAACCCTAATAGCAAGGATAACCTTAAAAAAATTTTTTCTGATTATTTAGAAAAGTACGTATCTAAAGAATCTAAAGTCTCTATACTGCTGAGAACCCAGCGAGGTATTGATGTGAAAACGCATACTATTAAGCCTTATCGCATCGACTTTGATACAATGTACAACGATGATTTTTTAGAAATACATCACCACGTGAAAGAAACTCTTACTAACGGCGATAAAGGAGTTGTACTTTTTCATGGCATTGCTGGTTCTGGAAAAAGTAACTACATTAAATGGCTTACCAGCCAAATACCTAACAAAAAATTCATTTTTGTGCCTACCTCTATGATAGCTTCACTCACCGACCCCGCTTTTATTGGGTTGCTTATCGATAATAAAAATTCGGTTTTAGTGCTTGAAGACTGCGAAAATTACATTGCTGAACGCACCGTGCTGAACAATAATACTGATGTGGTTTCCTCTATCCTCAATATTGCTGATGGTATGCTTTCGGATGTATTGGAGTGCCAACTGATATGCACTTTCAATTCGGATATTTCTAAAATAGATCCTGCACTGCTTCGCAAAGGGCGCCTGATAGCCGAATATAAATTTAAAGAGCTTACAATAGAAAAATGCAATCGCTATTTGCAATCTATTGATAGGGGTTTCAAGGTAGACAGACCTTATTCATTAGCCGAGCTTACAAATATTGACAATAAAGAACTAAAAGAAGACGAAAAACCTGCTAAAATAGGCTTTAAATAATGAAAAAAATACTTTTTTACGCTTCTTTACTTATTATTACTACCTTGCAGGGGCAAGAGGTGGGCAGCCGCTTGTCGCTTTTATTTATAGGTGATGTAATGGGGCACGGGCCTCAAATAGACGGAGCTTACAATGCCGCTACCAAGCAATACGATTATACTCCTGTTTTTGCCAAAATAAAACATAAGTTTGCCGAAGCAGATTTTACTATTGCCAACCTTGAGGTAACTCTTGCAGGAGCACCTTATAAAGGCTATCCGCAATTCTCATCGCCTGATGCTTTGGCGGCTGCCTGCAAAGAGGCGGGTATCAGTGCTTTTGTAACTGCTAACAATCACACTTGCGATCGCGGTAAAAAAGGAATTATTCGTACCTTAGATGTTCTCGACTCACTGCAAATTCCTCACACAGGTACTTTCAGAAACAAAGCAGAGTTTGACAAAAACAACCTCTTGGTGCTGTCTAAAAACGGCATCACGGTAGGAATACTCAATTATACCTATGGCACTAACGGTTTGCCTGTACCCGAACCTACGGTAGTGAATCGCATCAATACCGAACTGATGAAGCAAGATATTGAAAATGCTAAAAAAAATAAATTAGATAAGTTGATTGTCGTAATTCATTGGGGAATTGAGTATCAACAGCATCAAAATAAACAACAAGAAAGTGTTGCTAAGTTTCTGTTTGATAACGGAGTGGATATAATCATTGGTGGGCATCCTCACGTATTGCAACCAATGTACTACAGCCCCCAAACGGGGTTGCACAACGAGCAGCTGGTAGTTTATTCGCTGGGCAATTTCGTTTCTAACCAGCGCACCAGTCCATCTGATGGCGGTGCTATGGTGGGGCTTACCCTTTTCAAAGACGGTTATAGCACTTTTATAGAAAAAAAAAGCTACCAATTGGTATGGGTGAACCGCACGCTTAAAGCTAATAAAAAATATCTTTTTGAAATTTTACCTTGTAAAGATTATGAAGCTGCTAACTATAAAGACCTTACTGATAAAGCAAGAGAAGAGATGAAAGTGTTTATTAATAACTCGCGCAAGTTGTTCCACCAAAACAATATATTGGTAGGGGAAGAGTAATATAGCCATTAGTCGTCATACCTAAAAACTAAAAAAAACTATATATAATGAAAAAATTAGTATTATTAGCATTGGCTTTGAGCCTTGCTGCTTGTAAAAAAGAAGAAGTACCAGCACCTACGCCCATAGGAGCTTTACCCACTGCCAAACAAATTGCTTGGCACGAAATGGAGTACTACGCTTTTATTCATTTCAATATGAATACTTTTACCGATATGGAGTGGGGAACAGGTGCTGAAAGCCCTACGCTCTTCAATCCTACTGAATTAGACGTAAACCAATGGGTGAAAGTAGTGAAAGATGCTGGTATGAAAGGAATTATCATAACAGCTAAGCACCACGATGGTTTTTGCTTGTGGCCATCGCAGTATACAGAGCATTCTGTAAAAAATTCTCCTTGGAAAGACGGCAAAGGCGACTTGGTAAAAGAATTGTCTGAAGCTTGCCAAAAAGAAGGTATCAAGTTTGGGGTTTATTTATCTCCTTGGGACAGAAATCACCCTCAATATGGCAAAGACGAATACGTAACCTATTATCACAACCAATTGAGAGAGTTACTTACTAATTACGGGAAAGTATTTGAAGTGTGGTTTGATGGGGCTAATGGCGGAACAGGTTACTACGGAGGTGCTAACGAAAACCGACAAATAGATGCTAAAACTTACTACCAATGGGATAAAATATACCAAATAGTGCGTGAATTGCAGCCTGAAGCTTGTATGTTTGGCGATGAAGGTCCTGATATACGATGGATAGGCAACGAATTAGGAAAAGGTACGCCTACCAACTGGGCTTTGTATACCCCTAATAAAGACTTTAAACACGATGAAACTGCCTACCGCAATCACTTGCAAACAGGTGAAGAAAACGGCGAATTTTGGATACCAGCCGAAGCCGATGTATCTATTCGCCCAGGGTGGTATTACCACAGCCACGAAGATGACAAAGTGCGCTCGCTTGCCGAAATGCGCGATATTTACTACGCTTCGGTGGGTCGTGGTTACAGCTTATTGCTCAATTTGCCCGTAGATAGACGCGGCTTGGTGCACGAAAACGACATCAAACGACTAATGGAGCTAAAAGAATCTATCAACAAAGATTTTGCTCATAATATATTGCCAGAAGCTACCCTAAAAGCTGATAATGTACGAGGCAACTCATCACAATATGCTGCTGAAAATGTAGCCGACAACGATAAAAATACCTATTGGGCAACCGATGACGGCTTGACACAGGGTACTATAGAAATTACTTTTGCTAAACCGACAGCTTTCAATCGCTTTTTGGTACAAGAACCTATCAGTTTGGGGCAACGCGTTAAAAAGTTTAAATTGGAGTACGAAAATAATGGCAAGTGGCTTACTATAGAAGAAGGTACTACTATTGGTTACAAACGCCTTTTGCGTTTTGATACGGTAACCGCTACCAAAGTTCGCTTTACAATTTTGGAGGCTAAGAGCACACCGCTAATTAGCAATATGGGTATTTACCTATCAGAAAACACTATTCAATAATGTATTTATACAACGGAAGATTATCGCCAAGCCCTAAGTGGTTTTACATAGTATTGCCTGTGCTTCTTTTTGGATTCACAGCACTCAATTTTTTGATAGCCCAAGTAATAGATGTAACTGCCCTAACGAAAGCAATGATAGCCCAAAAAGGCGAATTGCAGGTGCTATTTGAGAATATGGCTGTTTTTGCAGTATTTTTAGGCGTGTTGCTGGTGTGGTATAAATACGTACACCAGCTGCCGCTTATAAAGCTTGCATCGTGCCGAGAACGCTTTAGCTGGCAACGATTTTTCTTGGCTTTTTGCCTATGGGGGGCTATAACACTATCGGTTACCCTAGCCGATTATCTTATGCATCCAGAAAATTATGTAGCTAACTTTCAGGCAGATAAGTTTGCGATATTATTATTGCTGGCGATAGTGTTTGTACCTATACAAACTGCTTTTGAAGAATTTTTTTTCAGAGGCTACCTGATGCAAGTCTTAGGAGTGCGAGTGCGCAATGCGTGGTTGCCGTTGTTTTTCACTTCGGTTACCTTTGGGCTGATGCATATTGCCAACCCCGAAGTAGGAAAGTTGGGAATGGGGTTGCTGGTATATTATATCGCAACAGGATTCTTTTTGGGTATTACTACCCTTATGGATGATGGGCTTGAGCTTGCTTGGGGATTTCACACCGCCAATAACTTTTTTACGATGTTGTTTGTAACTTCTGATTGGTCGGTTTTTCAGGTGCCCGCCCTATTGCGTGATATATCTGAGCCTCAGTTGGGCATCAGTGTATTTTTGCCATTATTGCTTTTCCCGTTGCTATTGTGGCTTTACGCCCGAAAATACGGCTGGAAAAACTGGTATAGGCGTTTGATAACCCCTTAGCGTTAGGGATAAGACATAAAAAAAACCTCCATATGGAGGTTTTTTTATTTTTGGAATTTAGCGTATTTGTTTTTGAACTTGTCGATACGTCCGGCTGTGTCGATAAGTTTCGCTTTTCCTGTGTAGTAAGGGTGAGAGGTACGAGAAATTTCCAATTTCACTAAAGGATACTCAACTCCTTCTACTTCAATAGTTTCTTTAGTATCTACCGTAGATTTTGTGATAAAGATATCGTCGTTTGACATATCTTTGAAAGCTACTAATCGGTAAGATGCTGGATGAATTTCTTTTTTCATTGCAATGTTAAATCTTTTAATTACGTAATTTTCAGGGCGCAAAGATACGACTTTTTTTTATAAATGCAATACTTTTAAGGAAAAAAATGCCGTACACTTGTGATAGCTAAAAATATTGTTAAAATTTTTAATAAATATTTGTGAGTTTTTAAAAATAGTGTTATCTTTGCTGCGTTGTAACCACCCTCGTTAAGAAATACAGAAACTCTTTGCAAAACGGAACAATTTCAGAGCGCGAACGCTGCTTACTCAATCGTTTAGCTACTGCCTTAGGTATTGATGAGGCAAGAGTTGCTGAATTGGAGAAAATGCATAACAATAATTTTAGTGCGCTATGTTGAAAAACAGCTTGCCGTGCTACGGCTTACACCCTGAACTTTTTCCTTTTATTGGAAAACACTACTCTCAAGCTCCTTTAAAGGTGCTTTTCTTGGGGGAGAGTCATTATTTGCCTGCTCCTTATAATCATAAGGTGGGGCAGGAATGGTATGAGCGTAGTACAACAAGCTATGGTTATTGGTAAGGTTTACGGCGAGGTGTTTGCCAAAGGAAATTATCCGTAGGCGTTGGAATATATAGCTTTTGGCAATTACTTTTTGCGTCCGGCTGAAGTGTGTGGCGAGAGTATAGTTATAGTGCGTGGTGGAATAGGGGGATAGCACAGTATGAAGGGCGTAGTGGTAAGGAAGAGTTGCAAAGAATTTTAAAAAGCGTTTAAAGATTTTTGTGTTGTTAGGATTAGCCACTATCTGCTAATAATCAGGTAGTAAGGGTTGTTGAGGTATATTTTTTGTAAAAAAGTTTGGAAAATATTTGGAGGTTACAAAAAAAGGTTGTACTTTTGCACCCGATTTAAAACGTAAGGGTTCTTAGCTCAGCTGGTTCAGAGCATCTGCCTTACAAGCAGAGGGTCACTGGTTCGAATCCAGTAGGACCCACTTAGGTTTAAAATTTAAGGTTTTATTATTATTTTTGGGGTTCTTAGCTCAGCTGGTTCAGAGCATCTGCCTTACAAGCAGAGGGTCACTGGTTCGAATCCAGTAGGACCCACAAAATTTAGATTTTATTATTATTTTTATAATCTTTGGATTCTTAGCTCAGCTGGTTCAGAGCATCTGCCTTACAAGCAGAGGGTCACTGGTTCGAATCCAGTAGAGTCCACAAAAAAGACCATTTACTTTTGTAATGGTCTTTTTTTATTTTGTGTGGTGTGATTGTGAGGGAAAAGTTTGCCAAAGTGTGTGGTGTGATTGTGAGGAAAAACTTTGGCAAAGTCTAAAACTTTGCCAAAGTGTGTATAGGGATACGACTAAATTAGTGCTGGAAGTAGTATTCTAATACTTTTAATTTGAAAATATATTGGTATTTTGCTTTTACGACGTCGTTTTGGGCATTTTCGTATTGGTATTTTGCTTGGTTGAAATCGAAGGTATTCATCAAGCCTACGTTATGTCGTTCTTGGGCGTACTGAAAGGCTTGCTGCTTGGCTTGAGTAGTTTTTTGGGTAGCCTCAAACAGTTTTTTAGCATTAGCAGCATCGGTATAGGCTTGGTATATTTTCTTTTCGGTATTTTGTTCGGCTTGTTCTTTGGCTAACTTTGCTTTTATGAGATTTAGTTGTTGTCGTTTTACGTTTCCTAAGGTATTAAATCCGTTGAATACGGGAATCGTTAATGAAAGTCCGCCAAACATACCTTTGTTGGCATCTAATTGTTGCCAAAAGTTTTGCAGTTCGTTTTTTGTCCATCGCGAGTTATAACCCCATTGGGCTGATAGGCGTGGAGAGTAAGCCGAATGGGCTATACTTAGGGAGTTTTGAGCTAAAGTAACGTTGTTTTCGGCTATTTTTACATCATTCATTACTTCACGTGCGTGCTGGTAAATTTCTTGTGGTGTTTTGCTGAGTATGTCGTTATTTAGGTTTTCGGAACCGTTATCAACAATGTCAAAATCTTGGTAGTTTTTGAGTAATAACAATTGTGCTAACCCCATTTTGCCAATAAAAAGGGCATTTTCGGTTGCAATGATTTGTTGTTCTTGGGTGAGTATTTGCGCTTCGGCTTCGTAAATATCGCCTTGTGGTAGAGAGCCTGCTTCTATAAGGTTGCGGGTGCGCTCTAAACTTTCTTTAGATATTTCTAATTGTGCTTTTTGGTTTTTTAACTGCTCTTTATAGCTCAATACTTCGCCATAGGCATTGATAATCATCAGTACGATATCGTCTTTCATTTTTTCGGATTGGTATACCGAGGCAAGGTGGTTGAGCTTAGCCCGTTGTAGCTTGCGCCAGTTTTGTAGTCCGGCAAACAGGGTGAGCTCTACACTTACCCCTTCTGAAGCAGATTGAAAGAAGGCGTTTTCGTACTGGTTGGTAACGGGATTGATGTTTTTACCTTGATTTAGGTTATAAGAAAGGTTACCATTTACTGAAGGGAAAAAAGCGGCTTTGGCTTGCAAGTCATCTATATTAGTAGCTTCGATATCTACTTCTGATTGTTTGATAGATAGGTTGTTATTTTTGGCATATTCTATACAAGCATCTAACGTCCAAAGGTTTTGAGCAGTACCTATTACGGGCACTAACAGCAAAAAAAGTATTTTTTTCATTTGATATTCTATGGGTTTGTTTTTTTCAAAATAATGATGGCTATGTGTTTATTACCGTCTTCGTCTTTACCTGAGAAGGTGAGGGTAAGGATGTTATCACGTATATAAAAAGTATTGTTCAGTTCGGGTTCGTCACGGCGTATGATACGATTGCCTTGTAGGGTATATTTATCTTTGTTGGTATTGAGTACAACACAATTGCCTTTGTAGTTTTTGTAATAATTCTCAATGATTTCATCGGTAGTAAAAATATAGGTGCTTTGTTTTTCGCAGTCATTTAGGTGTGTACTGCCGCCGTCTAAGCGTTGTTCTTGTATCGTCCAAGTGCCTATGAGAGGGTGTGTAGGAAGGCTATCGGGCTGCTGGGCAAAGACTACTGATAGCGTAGAAAAAAAGTATATAAAAGTTAGTAATTTACGCATAAAAATAAACTTTTAAATGATTATGAATACAAAAGTATGAAAAAAAATTGAATTACAGCTAATTGATAGAAAAATTATGCATTGCCAATTGTGAATTTGCTAATTATTACTATCTTTGCACTTTATAATCTGCCTTTACCACTATGATTTCGGAAAACGTATTACATACACCTATAGAATACTTGCGCGGTGTGGGCAAACAGCGTGCTGAGCTGCTGAAGAGCGAATTGGGCATAGAAGAGTTTCAAGATTTGATGAACCTTTTTCCTAATCGTTATATAGACCGTACAAAGTTTTATAAAATCAATGAGTTGCAGCCTAATAACGCTGAAGTGCAGATTATAGGAAAGGTGGTGCATTGGCGTACTGTAGAATCGGCACAGCAAAAGGGAATGCGCTTAGTAGCAACTTTTGTGGATGAAACGGGACAGATGGAATTGGTGTGGTTTAAAGGTATTAAATGGATTAGCGATACGCTGAAACTCAACGAGCCTTATGTAATATTTGGTAGGCTCAATCATTTTGGCAATACTTTTTCAATGCCTCACCCTGAAATGGTTTTGCTTGTAGATTTCAATAAAGCAGGCTATAGCAGCATTCAACCTGTGTATCCTTCTACCGAAAAACTCGCCAAACGCAACATTAGCAATAGGGTGATGCGACAGCTTATTCATACGCTATTTGAAGAGGTGGGGACTACTTTTGCTGAAAATCTTCCTGAAAATCTTTTAAACACACTGAACCTGATAGGTAAGCAGGAGGCGATGCTCAATATTCACTTTCCTACTACACAAGCGATGCTTACCAAAGCCACTGTAAGGCTTAAATTTGAAGAGCTTTTTTACATTCAAATACAATTAGTTAGGAAGAATTTATTGCAAAAGCAGAAATTTCAAGGAATGCCTTTTAAGAAAGTGGGCGAGGTATTTATGAACTTCTACAACCATCATTTGCCTTTTCCGCTTACCAATGCTCAAAAACGGGTATTGAAAGAAATTCGCGCTGATTTGGGGTCTAATACACAGATGAACCGATTGCTGCAAGGTGATGTGGGCTCTGGGAAAACTATTGTTGCCCTAATGACGATGCTGTTGGCAGTAGATAATGGCTTTCAGGCGTGCTTGATGGCACCTACCGAAATATTGGCTACCCAGCACTATCAAAGTATTGCAAACTTACTGAAAGATACGGGGGTGGAGGTGGCTTTGCTCACGGGCTCTTCAAAAACTAAAGAGCGCCGCTTATTAGATGAACAATTGCAAGCAGGCTCCCTTTCAATTTTGATTGGTACGCACGCTTTGCTAGAAGACAAGGTACAATTTCACAATTTAGGATTGGCTATCATAGATGAGCAACATCGTTTTGGGGTGGAGCAACGTGCTAAACTATGGCGTAAAAATCATATTCCGCCTCATATACTTGTGATGACGGCTACCCCTATACCGCGCACTTTGGCGATGAGTGTTTACGGTGATTTGGACGTATCGGTAATTGATGAATTGCCACCAGGGCGGAAGCCTATAAAAACGCTACATCACTTTGAAAACCGAAGAGTGGAAACCTACGAATTTATTAGAAAAGAGATAGACAAAGGACGACAAGCCTATGTGGTATACCCACTGATAGAAGAGTCGGAAGCACTTGATTTTAAGAATCTTACTGAAGGATATGCCTATATAACTTCTTTATTTTCAGCCCCTAAATACAAAGTATCAATAGTACACGGCAAGCTAAAACCTGCTGAAAAAGATGCTGAAATGGAGCGTTTTGTGCGCAACGAAACCCAAATAATGGTGGCTACTACTGTGATAGAAGTAGGGGTGAATGTGCCTAATGCTTCGGTAATGGTAATTGAGAGTGCTGAACGCTTTGGGCTTTCGCAACTGCACCAATTGAGGGGTAGGGTAGGGCGAGGAAGTGAACAGAGCTATTGTATATTGCTTACAGGCAACAAGATGAGCAACGATACCCGTGTGCGTATGGAAACAATGGTGCGCACTAACGATGGTTTTGAGATTGCCGAAGTAGATCTTAAACTGCGGGGTCCTGGTGACCTAATGGGAACCCAGCAGAGTGGGGTACTTGCCCTGAGAATAGCCGATATTGTAAAAGACCAAGATATACTAAAAGCGGCACGTGCTGAAGCAATTGCAATTATTAAAAAAGACCCTAATCTTACTTTGCCAGAACATCAGTGTATCGCTTACACTCTTGAGCAGTTGCAACGTTATAAAAACTTATGGAAATATATTTCGTAATTTGATAATTTATAAATTATTTGTACCTTTGCACCCTCACTCACTATACAATGACAAATACAGGAAAGATAGAATTAATGGCACCAGCGGGTAATTTTGAATCGCTGCAAGCGGCAATAGACAATGGTGCTGACTCGGTATATTTTGGGGTAGATCAGCTGAATATGCGCGCAAGGGCAAGTATCAATTTTACAATTGATGACTTAGAAGAAATAGCACGCCGTTGTGCACCTAAGGGTATTCGCACTTATCTCACCCTCAATACAATTATTTACGATCACGACCTTACAATCATCAAAACATTACTGGATGCTGCTAAAAAGGCAAAACTTACAGCAGTGATAGCGATGGATCAGGCAGTAATAGCCTATGCTCGACAAATAGGTATGGAGGTGCATATTTCTACACAAATAAATATTACCAATATAGAGACGGTACGCTTTTATGCAATGTTTGCCGATACGATGGTAATGAGTAGAGAATTAAGCCTCCGACAAATAAAAAAAATATGCGAGCAAATAGAGAAGGAACAGATAAAGGGGCCTTCGGGAAATTTGGTAGAGATTGAAATATTTGGACACGGGGCTCTATGTATGGCGGTATCAGGTAAATGCTACCTCAGTTTGCACTCACATAACTCCTCGGCTAATAGGGGTGCTTGTAAGCAAAATTGTCGCAAAAAATACACTGTAATAGACCAAGAGAGTGGTTTTGAAATAGAGCTGGACAATGAGTATATGATGTCGCCTAAAGACCTTTGCACTATAGACTTCCTTGACCAAGTGATTGATACGGGGGCTAAAGTGCTAAAAATAGAGGGGCGTGGGCGTGCTCCTGAATATGTGGCTACGGTAATTCGTACTTATCGAGAGGCTATAGATGCTTATTACGAGGGTACTTATAGCAAAGAAAAGTTTGAAGGCTGGATAGAAGCCTTGAGAACGGTGTATAATCGCGGTTTTTGGGGGGGATATTACTTAGGACAAAAATTAGGAGAATGGAGTGATAGTCCTGGTTCTAACGCTACCCAAAAGAAGGTATACATAGGACAAGGAAAACATTATTTTCCTAAAACGGGCATCGCTGAATTTGCCATTGAGGCTTTTGATATAAAAATAGGTGATAAACTGCTTATTACGGGGCCTTCTACGGGGGTACAAGAGCTGGTACTTACCAGTATGATGGTGAATGATGAGCCTGCCGAGCGCGCTAAAAAAGGTGATTCTTGTACTATCAAGACAGATTTCAGAGTGCGATTATCTGATAAATTGTATAAAATAGTTAAGAATTAGGCGTTAGGTGCGAGCCGCACGGGCAGTTTTTGCTAACAGCTGAGAACTAATGTACTAGAGACTAACGGCTAAGAACTAGAGACTAAGGACTAAAGAGTAATAAATGGTAATAGTAACTTTACAACGGGATAAATGTATAGGCTGCAACTATTGTGTAGAGGCAGCCCCCGAGCAGTTTCAAATGTCAAAAAAAGATGGTAAAAGTGTATTGCTAAAATCTACTGAAAAGAAGGGATTTTTTACTATAAAATCGCACGATGATAGTATCTTTGAGAACTGTGAAAAGGCACAGAAAGCTTGTCCTGTAAAAATTATAACAACTAAAAAAATATAACCAATGAAGAAAATAATATTATTAATGATGCTTACATTGAGCTTTTATAGCTTGAAAGCCCAGTACATAGGAATTACAGCGGGCTATAACTACGCTACCCTAAAAGGTGAAATGGCGGCTGATGCCACCATAAGTGCTTATCACGGCTATTACGCAGGGGTAACTCTTGAGTTTCCGCTTTCTAACTTATTTTCGGCACAAGCTGAATGTATATACAATAGGCGTGGTGCTAAAATTACTACGACTCAATATGGTAAAGGTATATTGGACTTGGATTATCTTTCGGTGCCTGTATTAGCACGTTTCAACATAGGAAAAGGTATTAACTTGCACGTGGGACCTCAGTTGGAATACCGCATTGCAAACCCAAACTTCTATTTTGATGCTACAGATCCCGTAACTCGCGTGAAACAAGAGGCTATAGATGTAGTAGATGGTGCTATGACACTGGGCGTAGGCTATACTACTGATACAGGCTGGGTGTTCCAAATACGATGGGTGCAAGGGGTTACTAATATTTTTGAAAATAATGCAAGTCTTACAACAATAGGATTTAGTAATAACTACGATTTTAAAAACAGAACTTTGAGCTTGGGTGTAGGCTATGTTTTTGGAAAATAGATGAAACGATATTTATTTTTTTTGATAACACTACTTTGTTTATCGGCTTGCCAAAAAGAACGTTTGCTGCGGAATCCTAATTTGGGTGAAGCTCGTTTTAGCTATTCACTTAATACAAATTTACCGCTTTATAATGTTTTGAAAAGCGATTTTAGTACGGTATTTGTGCCCTATGGAGGGATAAAGGGTTTTTTTGTTACGCATACAACCGGCAATACGTATTACGCTTGGGAGGCTGCTTGCCCTAATCATTCAGTAAATACTTGTGAGCGGCTTACTTGTGCTACAAAAGTATCTGAAAGTGATCGTTTTGAGCCTTGTAATGACCCTAATAAACACTCCTTTATATTTGTGCAATGCTCTTGCGACCACACTGTATATAGTTTGGCAAATGGAGGAGTTATCAGTACAGATAAGCGGGAGGGTGTTTATCCACTGCTTAATTATGCGGTATCGGTAGCAGGTAATATTATAACTATCAGTAATTGATGCTTTCAAAATACCTTGAAAATATAAAGCCTAGCACTTTTGCTATTGTACTTGTGGCATTACTTATAGGTGATGCCCTTTATGAGTATGTAGTATTTGCGCCGACTACTCACGATATGTACAGAGTAGGGAAACTTTTACTTTCGTTTGTACTTTTGTTTTTTACTTTGCTTTTACTACACCAGATAGACCGTTGGAATGAACTTACCGAAACAAAAAATAGCTATTCTATAGCATTTTTTAGTATTTTTGTAGTGCTATTTCCTTCTGTATTTGCAGAACCTAACCTAATAGGAGCTAATTTACTGATAGTTATTGCACTTTGGCGCGTTCTTACTCTAAAAACGGGAGAAGGTATCGCCCAAAAATTGTTCGATACCTCCTTATTGATAGTGTGTGCCAGTTTGTTGCATTATTGGGCTTTATTATTTTTGCTAAACGTATGGATTTCCCTACTATTTTATGGAGCCCAAAAACGGCGTTATTGGTTTATACCATTATTAGCAATTGTAGTGGTAGCTATACTTGCTGGCAGTGTGACGCTTGTGGTAAATTCGTACTATCCCGTTATTCCTTTTTTATATACTTCTGTTACAGAATATAAATGGACATATTTAGAAATCTTTCACAATTATTCTATACCCTACTTAGTAGCCTTAGTTTGCTTGGTGGTATTATTGCTAATATCACTTATTATTTATTATTTTAAACGAAGTTACCACACTATAAGCTCACTAATAGTAATACAGTTTTTATGGGTTTCTATAGGTGTAGCCGTATTATCGGGCGAAGTGTTGTACAGTTTTGCCCCTATAGCCGTACTTTTTGCCTTATATATAGAAAAAATAAGAGTATGGTGGCTAAAAGAAACACTCCTTTGGCTGATGTTATCACTACCAGCTGTGTTTTTATTCCTCCATTTTATCACCAAAAGCTAAGTCGCCAGCATCACCCAAACCTGGTACTATATAGCCGTGCTCATTTAAGGCAGGGTCTATAGTAGCAATCCATAGATGAGTAGTTTCGGGAAATTTATCTTCTAAGTAATCAATACCTTGTACCGAACCAATAACAGCAAAAAGATGCACTTCTTTAGGTTTTCCCAAAGGTGCTAAAGCAGTATATACATTGGCAAACGATCGCCCTGTAGCGAGCATAGGGTCGGCGAGGAAGAGTATTTTTCCTTCTAATGAAGGTGAAGCAAGATACTCTATTTTGATGTCAAAATCAGTTTCGGAAGTATGCTTTCGGTAAGCAGAGATAAAAGCGCTATCGGCATTGTCAAAATAGTTCATAAGCCCTTGATGGAGTGCTAATCCTGCACGCAGTATAGAGCAAATAACAATTTCGTCTTTAGGTAGTTGCACTTTCTTTTCGCCTAAAGGTGTAGTAATGAGTTCGCTTTTGTAGTGAAGGAACTTGCTCATCTCATAGCAGAGAATTTCGCCTATACGCTCTAAGTTTTTGCGGAATCGCATACGGTCGTTTTGAATATTTACATCGCGGAGTTGTGCGATAAAACGATTTAATACAGAGGGTTCTTCCCCTAAATGATGAATAATCATTGGTTGTTGATTTTAATGTTCTTTTACGCTTCAAAGGTAGTGAAAAAAAACGAGATAGCAAAAATCATTTAATCATTTGTCATTTATCATTATTTTCGTACCTTTGTACCCTCAAAAAATAACTTGATGTTATATGCAAAAACCATTAATTTTAGTAACTAATGATGACGGTATTACCGCTCCTGGTATTCGTTATCTTATTGATATTATGCAAGAATTAGGTGAGGTAGTAGTTGTAGCGCCTGATTCTCCCCAAAGCGGCAAAGGACACGCCGTAACCTTAGATGCTACTATGTATTGTGACCCTGTGCCTTCACAAAATGGCGCTACACGTGAGTATGCTTGTAGTGGTACTCCTGCCGATTGTGTGAAGATTGCTAAACACGAGGTGCTAAATGGGCGCTTGCCCGACCTCTGTGTGAGTGGTATCAACCACGGGAGTAACGCTTCTATCAACGTAATTTATTCGGGGACAATGAGTGCCGCTATAGAGGCTGGCACTGAAGATATACCTGCTATAGGTTTTTCACTTTTAGACCATACTTGGAATGCCGATTTTTCACAAGCTCGTGCTTATATCAAACGTATTGCCGAAAAAGTACTTGCTAATGGTCTTCCTAAAGGTACCGTGCTGAATGTAAATATTCCTAACCTTCGCCAAGAAGAAATAAAAGGGGTGAAAATATGCAGGCAAGCACGCTCACGCTGGATTGAAAGATTTGATAAACGCGTAAATCCTCAAGGGCGCGTTTACTATTGGATGACAGGTACTTTTGTAAACCAAGATGAAGGTACTGATACTGACCAATGGGCACTTGAAAATGGCTATATATCAGTAGTACCCATACAGTTTGACCTCACAGCGTATAATTCATTAGAACACTTCAAACAATGGGATTTATAGAAATTAGAGACCATATTATTGGTTTTATAGTGGGCTTACTTGCTGATGCTATAGGAATATTGGCTTATATACTAATTTTCTCGCAACATTCTATATATGACACCCTATTAGATGCCTTCTATAAAGGCTATTTAGGCAAACTCATTCTCTTAGGAGCGTTGTTAAATCTCGCTGTTTTTTTCTTCTTTATTCATCGCTATGAAAATGAACGCGCACGCGGAGTGCTTATTGCGACTGCGCTGCTGGCGGTGGTAATACTTGTATTGCAAATCATCTAAAAAAAACTATAATTATTTATGAGAATTAGAGAGTACTTAGTATTTTTGTATCGTTTATTGTTGATATACTTATTTTATGCCATAGCAAGAGCTTTTTTCTTTATCCTGAATGCTGAATTTATGGGAGAACCTGCTACTTTTTCTCTTTTCTTAAAATTGTGGTATTATGGTTTGCAGTTTGATACTACGGCTATATTGTACGTAAATTTACTATTTATATTGCTCAGCTTCTTGCCTTTGCGTATCAATACCAAGCCTTTTTATCAAAAACTGTTGCTATACGTTTACTTTATTACGAATGGGGTGGCTTATTTGCTTAATTTTGTAGATGTTTTGTACTATCCTTACAGCAAATCGCGCCTTACAACAGCTTCCTTCGCTGTGATTGAAAATGAAGAAAAAGGAAAGTTATTACTGAATTTTGTAGGCTTGTATTGGTATATGATATTACTATTTGCAGGTTTGTTGTTTTTATGGATACTACTTTACAAGCGGGTGAAAGTGAATGAAAAACAACCTGCAATAGTTCCTTATTTCATCACTTCAGTACTCTTTTTAGCTTTGGCAGTTTTAGGAACACTTACAGGGATTAGAGGTGGTACTTTGTCGCATTCTTCAAGACCAATAAATATTGTAGATGCCAGCAGGCACGTGAATATTACCGCTCAAGCTGATGTGATACTCAATACTCCTTTTACCCTGATACGCACATTGGGCAAAAGTAAAGGCTTTAAGGAATATCACTTAGTAGATGAAGCATATATATCCAAAAATTTAAAGCCTATTAAGCAATATAACCGCCAAATACCCCAAAAACCTAATGTAGTGTTATTTATTTTGGAGAGTTTTGGCAAAGAGTATTGGGGCTGTATGAATAAAAAGACGAATATTCCCAATTTTGAAAGCTATACTCCTTTTTTAGACTCGCTTTCGCAGCATTCTTATGTACTTGATAATGCCTATTGTACAGGGCGCCAGTCCATACACGGAATGTCATCGGTATTAGCAGGTATTCCTACAATACAAGTGGCTTATACATCATCACCTTATTCACAACAACCCGTGCAGTCGGTGGTTTCGGTAGCTAAGGAAATGGGGTATAATACTTCTTTTTTTCACTCAGCACCTAATGGCTCAATGGGTTTCTTAGGTTTTTCTAATATCTTGGGCTTTGACCACTATTATGGTAAAACCGAATACAATAACGATGCCGATGACGATGGTATGTGGGGCATTTGGGACGAGCCTTTTTTCCAATATATGTGCAATACCTACTCCCAAAAACAACAACCTTTCTTTGGTACTATCTTTACACTTTCGTCTCATCACCCTTTCAAAATACCTCAAAAATACGAAGGTAAGTTTCCTAAAGGACATTTAGAAATACATCAATGTATAGGTTATACCGATTATGCTCTGAAACAATTTTTTGAATGTGCTAAAAAACAAGCTTGGTACCAGAATACTATTTTCGTCTTTGTAAATGACCACCCCAATCAAACCTATTACGAGCAGTATTTTCAGCCAATTACAGGTATGGGGGCTGCTATAATGTTCTATAGTCCTAATCCTAACTTAGTGCCCACAGGGGTAAATTCTGAAATAACGCAACAAATAGATATTTATCCCTCATTAGCCGACTTAATGGGCTATAACAAACCCTTCCGCTCGTGGGGGCGCAGTGTATTTACTAAATTATCCGATGAAACACCACGAGCTTTTATATCTAATGCTATGAACTACCAAATGATGCAAGGAAATTACATCTATATAATAGACGAAACAGGAAAGGTAAATGGCATCTATAAAAAAGAAGATGGAGGACTTAAAGATAATCTATTAGGAAAAGAAGACAATGCCGAAATACAAAAGGGCATCAAAGACCTGAAAGCCTTTATGCAGGATTATATGGATAGGATTATTCATCGCAAATTAGCAAATTAGCTGCCAGCGGCACAAACAGATAAAATAAAAGAGGCTATTCACCATAAGAACAGCCTCTTTTTTATTAAATATTTATCTAAACCCTAAATCTACTCAAGTGTCATTAAGTACTTTTCAGCATCTAATGCTGCCATACAGCCCGAACCAGCCGCAGTAATAGCTTGTCGGTAGCGAGTGTCAGCAGCATCACCAGCCACAAACACACCCTTTACGTTGGTAAGTGAAGTACCAGGCACATTCTTAATATACCCCACCTCATCAGTATCTATATAAGCTTTAAATACATCAGTATTAGGTTTGTGCCCAATAGCTACGAAGAAACCTGTAATAGGAATTTCGGTACTTTCGTTAGTCTTGTTATTGCGTACTTTGATAGCCGTAACTACCTGTCCGTCCCCTATAATTTCTTCAGTTTCAGTATTGAAAAGGACTTTAATCTTCTCGTTTTTCAATACGCGTTCTTTCATAATTTGCGAAGCGCGGAACTCATCGCGGCGCACAAGCATTGTAACATTAGCACAAATATTAGCCAAGTAAAGAGCCTCTTCACAAGCCGAGTCGCCAGCTCCTACGATAGCCACGTGCTGATTGCGGTAAAAGAACCCGTCACATACCGCACAAGCCGATACCCCGCCACCTGTTTTAAGATAATGCTGTTCTGAAGGCAATCCCAAGTATTTAGCCGAAGCCCCAGTAGCAATAATTACCGCATCAGCGTGAATTTCTTTATCTTCTACCCACACTTTGTGAGGCAGAGCTGAAAAATCAACCTTAGTAATCCACCCATTGCGTATATCGGTACCAAAACGTTTGGCTTGTTGTTCTAAATGTATCATCAGTTCACTACCCATTACCCCCTCAGGATAACCAGGAAAGTTCTCCACTTCGTTAGTAGTAGTAAGCTGTCCACCAGGTTGTTCTCCTTGGTACAGCACAGGAGAAAGATTAGCACGAGAAGCGTAAATAGCAGCTGTATAACCAGCAGGACCAGAGCCTATAATAAGGCATTTTATTTTTTCAATGTTTGCCATAATAAAGATTAATTTTTTTTGATGTGCAAAAATACAAAAGAAATACTGATAAACAATAAAAAATTGATAATAAAAGCTAATAACACTATAAAGTACATCACCCAATCCAGCATTTAAAATTTCGGCGAAGCATAAAAGCCTATACGGCTCGCACCGAAGGAAAGTAGGTGAGCAGGTGTAGCCGAATATGTAACGAAGGATTGGCAAGCAATTATTATTCGTTCTTAAAAAGTATGGTAGTACTATGCACTTTAAACATTAAACTTAACAAAATGGCACAATAATTGTATATTATTATAAGTCAGCAAGATATATATTATAAAAATCTTAAATACAAAAAAATCAAAAAAAAAAAGTAAAAAAAAGATGTTGTTTCATATAAAACCCCTATATTTGCACCTTGCATAGAATAGCGTATATATGTATAGATGTTTATATATTATCGGAATACTATTAACGGTGCAAATCGCATCGGCACAAAGGTATGAAATAGGAGCTTTCTTAGGAGGAAGCAATCCTATATCGGATGTGGGTAGCACTTATTATGTCTATCCTAATGAGCCCGCTTTTGGAGGCTTAGTAAAATGGAATATGCACGAGCGCCTAACCCTCCGCTTTCAAATCACAGCTGCATCTTTGCGAGGCGATGACAGCACCTCCGATATACGGGGAAAAATAAATAGACAATTTAGTTACAAAAACCACTTGCTTGAATTTACAACAGGGCTTGAATTTAACTTTTATAGTTTTCGTATAAAACACCTGCTGGATAAACCAATGACACCTTATGTATATATGGGCATCGCGGGTTTTTGGCAAGATGACTTGTACTTTAATGCGCATACACAACCCCCTGTAGATGCTACCGATACTACAAAACGCTCCACAGGATACGCCGTACCCGTTATTTTCGGAATTAAAAAGAAAATAACAAGCCGACTTATCTTGGCGGGAGAAGTAGGATTCAGATATACTCTTACCAATAACTTAGACGGTAGCAACCCACAAGGGCGCACTTTTACCTTTGGTAATAAAGCTACCAATGATTGGTATACATTTACAGGATTTACACTCACTTATACATTCGGAGAAGAACCGTGTTATTGTAGGAAATAGTAATTTATATGGAAATAACGAAATATCCTAAACATTTGGCTATCATTATGGACGGTAATGGTAGATGGGCAAAAAAGCAGGGGTTACTACGTATTTTTGGTCACGAGAATGGGGCACGTTCTGTACGACAAACTTTAGAGTATTGTGTAGAACATAAGATTCCGTATCTTACACTTTATGCTTTTTCGACTGAAAATTGGAATCGTCCTGCTGATGAGGTGAAAGCTTTGATGGATTTATTAGTCAAGTTTTTGAAGAAAGAATTTGATGACCTCAATAAGAATAATGTGAGGCTGAATGTGATTGGTAATTTGGATAGATTTCCTGATAAAACAAAAGAAGTATTATTAAATACCATAGAGAAACTAAAACACAATACAGGCACTACACTTACTTTGGCTCTTAGCTACGGTGCTCGCGAAGAATTGCTGACAGCTGCAAAACACATAGCCAATAAAGTGAGTAAAGGAGATTTAGCTGTAGAGAATATTGATGAAACACTATTTAAACAACATCTGTATACCAGCAATTTACCTGATGTAGATTTGTTGATACGTACCAGCGGCGAATGCCGCATCAGTAACTTTCTATTGTGGCAAATAGCTTATGCCGAACTCTATTTTACTGATGTACTTTGGCCAGACTTTACTAAAAAAGATTTAGAAACAGCCTTGTTAAGCTATCAGGGTAGAGAAAGACGATTTGGAAAAATTAGCGAACAACTTACATAACACTATGTTGAAAAAAATATTATTCGTAGCATTTATAACGCTCATAAGCTTAGCTAATGCTCAAGAAGAAGAGAGAATTTCATTAGGACAAGGAAAAAAATATACTATAGGAGGCATAGAAGTAACGGGAGCAAAACGTTATAACTCTCAAACAATACTCACAACTTCAGGACTAAAAGTAGGTGACGAAATAGAAATACCAAGTGAAAAATTTAGTGCTATTATACATAAATTGTGGGGCTATAAGTTGTTCAGCGATGTAAATATATACATACAACGTACCGAAGGCGATAAGGTGTTCTTAGAATTGGCTATACAGGAAACACCCTCACTTGTTGATGCCCAAATATCAGGAGTTAGCAAAAAAAAGAAAGAAAGTTTGCTAAAGGATGTTGGTCTTGACAAAAAAGGAGTAAAGGTAAATGAAAGCCTAATAGCTAATACCCGAAATTATCTCATTAATAAGTATAGAAAAGAAGGTTTTTTAAATACCAAAGTAACAATAAATACTAAACCCGTAGATACAATTACTGATGCTAACGGGCTCTCAATGCTTATCCATATAGATAAAGGTAGTAAAGTAAAAATAGATAATATTACTTTTGAGGGAAATAAGGAATTTAAACAAGAAAAACTACGTAAAAAACTCAGAAAGACAAAACAACGCTTTGCGGGACGCTTTTGGAAACGCTCAAAATACGTAAAAAAAGACTTTGAAGAAGATTTAACAAAATTAGTAGACTTCTATAAAGAGCGAGGTTACCGCGATGCTCGTGTAGTGAATGATACTCTCATACGCAATAAAGATGGTAATATTGATTTGAAAATTGCTATTGAAGAAGGAAAACGTTACTACTTTGGCGATATTCGCTTCTTAGGTAACTCTGTATATAACGACCGTGTACTAAATGAAGTATTGGGTATAAAAAAAGGAGATGTCTATAATGGAGTATTGTTGAAAAAACGTATTCAAGACAACTCAAAACCCGATTCTGAAGATATAGCAAATTTATACCAAAATAGTGGTTACTTGTTCTCTCAGGTACACCCTGTGGAAACATCAGTAGTTAATGACACTATTAATTTTGAAATACGCATAGTAGAAGGGAAACCTGCTTATTTCAATAAAATATCAGTAGTAGGAAATGAGCGTACCAATGATTATGTAATATATAGAGAGTTGCGCACCCGTCCTGGCTATTTGTACAGCAAAGATGCAGTAGTGCGTACCGTGCGTGAGTTGGGGCAATTACAATTGTTTGATGCACAAAACATCAATCCCGATTTTAAAAATGCCGACCCTAATGCAGGAACGGTAGATATAGAATACAACCTTACCGAAACAGGTTCTAGCCAAGTACAATTACAAGGTGGTTATGGTGGTGGTACTTTTATAGGTACAGTGGGATTGTCTTTCAACAATTTTTCTATTAAGAACCTTTTTAACTTTAAGGAATATCGCCCCGTACCTATGGGTGATGGACAGTCGCTTTCACTTAGTGTACAAGTGAGTAGGTATTACCGCACTTATGGCTTTACATTTGCAGAACCTTGGATGGGAGGCAAACAGCCTGTGCAGTTTTCGGTGTCGTTTAATCGTACCGAGCAATTTGGTTACAATTACCGCAATTATGATGTAGATAAAAGCAGACGTGTTTATATCACAGGGGCAAGTGTAGGTTTAGCAAAACGCTTGCGCATTCCCGATGACTATTTTCAGATTTCACATAGCTTGGGCTACACCCACTACGATTTGAAAAATTATGCCAACTTAGGGCTTTTTACCTTCAAAGATGGCGTGTCAAACTCATTGGCTTATACACTATCATTATCACGAAACTCAAGTGGACCTAACCCTATTTATCCGATGTCGGGCAGTAACTTTAATATTAGCTTAAAGCTTACCCCTCCATATTCGCTTTTTAATGGTGTAAATTATGAGCAACTTGCCAATGAACGCACAGCAGCTGTAACTGCACAAAACGCCGATAGAATATCTGAAATAGACCAACAGCGCTTCCGCTGGTTAGAGTTTTACAAAGTGAAATTCACCTCGGCTTGGTATACCAATTTGTATAGCAAATTTGTACTGAAATTCGGTGCTGAAATGGGTTACTTAGGGGCTTATAATAAACAACGTGGTATTGTTCCCTTTGAACGTTTCTTTATGGGAGGTGATGGTTTGAGCTATTACAATATGGATAGCCGCGAAACAATACAATTACGTGGTTATGAAAACTACGGACTATCTACCGACGATGGAGAGAATGTATTTAATAAATTCTCATTAGAACTGCGTTATCCTATTACGCTAAAACCTATGGCTTCAATTTACGGATTGGCATTTGCCGAAGGAGGGAATGTGTATAACGGGTTGAGCAATTTCAATCCATTTCAGGTAAAACGTTCTGCTGGTTTAGGATTACGACTTTTTATGCCACAATTTGGTATGCTTGGTATAGATTTTGGATATGGTTTTGATAATCCTGCTAATTCTAATAATCGCAGTGGTTGGCAAACACATTTTATTTTCGGTCAGCAATTTTAATTTTTGGCACGATATTTTCTATGAAAAAAATACAGATATTATTTTTGATATTCTTATGCGCTGTAAAGGTATCCTATTCACAAAAACCGTCTAAGATAGGTTATGTAGATATGGAATACATTTTGGGGCAATTAGAAGACTATAAAGTGGCAAGTGAGCAATTTGCTTTGCAAGTAGCCCAATGGCAACAAGAAATAGACAAAAGAACAGAAAAAATAGCAGCCGAAAAAGCAAAATTGGAAGCAGAGCGTGCTCTTCTTACTCCTGAACTTATCAAAGATAAAGAAGAAGAAATAGCCCTATTGGAACGAAACTTGAATGCTTATAAAGAACAAAAATTTGACCCTGAGAAAGGAGAGTATATAAGCCAGAAGTTTATGTTGGCAAAGCCTATACAAGATCAAGTATTCAATATAGTACAAGAGATAGGTAAAATGCGCAAATATGACTTTATATTTGAAAAAAGCGAAGCTACAATGTTATATTCTACTGAACAGCATAACTTGAGCAAAGTGGTACTTCGAGCATTAAAGAAGAAAGATAATGCCGAAGATAGGAATAAAGATATGGCTGAACTGCTAAAAGAGAGTTATGATTTTGAGTTTGTAGAGGAACGAGTAAAGAAGCGAAAAGAGGCTGAAAAAGCACGTGAAGAGCGCCGAGTGCAATATGAGCAAGAACGCTTACGAAAAACGGAAGAAATGAAGCAACAGCGCGAAGCCTTGCGATTACAAAAAGCAAAAGAGCAAGAAGAACGCCAGCAAAAACTGAAAGAAGAGCGGGAAGCCCAAAAAGCACAACGCCAAAAAGCACAAGCTGAACAAGCACAAAAATTGCAACAAGAAAGAGAAGCAAAAAAACAACAAGGAAAATAGTAAACTTTTAAAAACAATTAATTATAAAGCCAATGATGAAAAAAATTAGAACGCTGATGATAGCATTAGCTCTATTTATAGGAGCTACTACGGCAGTAACTGCACAAGTGAAAATAGCACATATTGATGTGCAAAAACTTTTGGAAGAAATGCCCGAAAGAAAATCGGTAGAAGCCCAATTGAAGAAATTGGAACAAAGCTATACCAACGATATTCAGGCAGCTATAAAAGAACTACAAGCTCGTGCAGAAAAGTATCAAAAGGAAATAGCAGCACTTACAGAAGCTCAATTAAAAGCTCGTGAAACGGAGTTCTTAAAAAAACAAGAAGAGTTACAAAAGATGGAAGAAAACATCCGTCAATCACAACAAACAGCTGCACAAAGCCTACAAAAGAAACAACAAGAGCTAGTAGAACCTTTGCTTAAGAAAGTGAAAACAGCAATTGAAAATGTAGCTAAAGAAAAAGGACTTCAGTATGTATTAGATTCAAGTACAGGCTCAAGCGTAATTGTAGCTACAGGAGAAGACTTGTATAGTGTAGTAAAAAAGAAATTAGGATTTTAATCATAGTAAGTTAATTTTTTGGAAAAGTGTTCTTAATTAGAACACTTTTTTTAATTTTGTACTGTAAAAAATGATTAAGAATGGACACTTTAAATGATAAAAATACAGCACCTATAGGTCTTTTTGATTCGGGAGTAGGAGGGAGTACTATTTGGAAAGAAATTGTTAGCCTAATGCCATATGAAAATACTTTGTTTTTGGCAGATAATAAAAATGCTCCCTATGGTGAAAAAAGTCGTGAAGCGATTATAGCTTTATGTGACGCAAATACGCAATTTTTATTGGATAGCGGAGCTAAAATAATAGTAGTAGCTTGTAATACAGGTACTACCAATGCTATTACTTATTTGAGAGATAAATATAAACAAATACCTTTTATAGGTATAGAACCAGCCATTAAACCTGCTGGTTTGCAAAGTATTACTAAAAAAATAGGTGTGCTGGCAACACGGCGTACGCTCACAAGTAGCCTATTTGCCCAAACAAGTGAGCATTTGAAACAAGAAGAACAAGTACAAATTATAGAGCAAGTAGGGGAGGGGCTTGTAGATTTGATAGAAGCTGGTGCTATAGAAAGTCCTGAAATGGAAGTTTTGTTACGCAAATATCTCTTACCAATGGTTGCACAAGGAATAGATTATTTAGTGTTGGGGTGTACGCACTATCCTTATTTATTACCTCAAATACAACAAATTATACCTTCTCATATAAAAGTAATAGATTCGGGTTACGCAGTTGCTAAACAGACCCGTAATATACTTGCTAAATATCACCTATTGAATGAGAAAACAACTACACCTTCGCATTTATGGATTACTAATGGAAATTTACCTATATTGGAAATGTTTGCTCCAAAAAATATGCCTAATCTACAAATAAAAAAGATGTAAGCTGCTGTGCTTACATCTTTTTATAGGTTTACTTTTTTGGTATTTTTATATAATAGGTTTTACCATCTTTATTTTCTAATTTTCTATCACGCAGCCAAGGATTGTATATTTTTAAATCTTTATAAGTGATATTGTACTGTTTAGCAAAGCTGATTAAGTTGGTTATTGAAGAATCTATCATTACACTATAAGTAGGCAGCTCGTTATACAAATGTCTTTTATCAAATATGAAACCATACTTCTTAGGGTTTTTCATTATTTCTTTCACTGCTAAAATACGAAAAACATAGCGAGAGGTTTCATTGTTTAGCCAAAGGTCATAATAATTATTAGTTTCTTGCAGATTGGCTTGCCTATTCATTCCGGTTACGCCAGCATTGTAAGCTGCTGCAGCCATTGTCCAGCTGCCAGTACTGCGTTTGGCTGCATTTAGATAATCACAAGCAGCCTGAGTGGCTTTTTCTAAATGGTAACGCTCATCTACTTGATCACCTACTTCTAAACCATATTCCTTAGCTGCCGACTTCATAAACTGCCAAAAACCACTTGCTCCTGCTGGTGATACCGCATTGGTAAGTCCGCTTTCTATAAGTGCTAAATACTTAAAATCATCGGGGATATTGTTACGTTTTAAAATAGGCTCTATAATAGGGAAGTATTTATTAGCTCGCTTGATATACAACAATCCATTTGATTGCCAATAGGTATTTACTAAAAATTCACGGTCAAGACGCTCATATACATCGGGTTCTTCAATAGGAACTCTTTCGCCTGCAAAGTCTAATTTTTCAGGCAAATCAATTGCATATACTTTGTAATTATTAAAAAAGCTCTCTTTTAGGGGGGAATCCTCAGTATCTTCTAGGGTAGTTGTTTCGTCTGAACGCAATTCTTCAGCTTGCTCGTAGATGTTTTTTTCATCTTTTTTTACTGACATTGCATTCACTAAAAAACCTGACATCAATATAATACTACCTGTTATTAAAATATGTCGTATTGTTCTTTTCATTATTGAAACTATTTTTCGGGGCAAAGATATGAAATAATGTTTAATTATCAATGATTAGTGCTTAATTTTGTTTTTTGTAAGTTCTAGTAGTAAATGCAATTTACTGAACAAAAATAAATGTTTTTCTTTGTTGTCAAACAACTACAAATGACTATTGAAGATATAAAGAAATATCAATATAAAATTAATAACAGACCGAACCTAAAGATTTATTTTACCAAAAGACAAACTAAAAAAATTACTTGGGGGTGGCATTGGCAGCGCAAAAAAAAATATTTATTAAAAATTGAACATTAAACATTATTTTGTATCTTTGCGCCCGATTCCTCTTCCTTATTATATCAGAATAACCACGTAACTTTCTGAGAAACAAGAATGAAAAACCAAAGATTTTCAACTACTAGTATATAATCATTCACCTTAATAACAACTATTTTTTACCTAGAAATGTCTGATTTTACAGAATTAAAAGCAAAAAAGCTAACTGAATTACAGGAAATGGCTAAGCAGCTAAATGTACCTAAATATAGGTCGCTAAATAAGCCTGAACTAATTGAACAAATTATTAATTATCAAGCAAAAACAGTTCCTGCTGAAGATAATAAGGCTGACGACCAACCACAAGAAGCTGCTGCTAAAAAAGAAACAACTACTCTACCCAAAGTGAAAATTAATGAGTCTACTGCTAAAAAAGAGCCTACGAGCAAGAAAACAAAGAAGAAAAAAATAGATACTCCACAAAAAGTAGGTAGCTCACACCAAGATAATCAGAAAAAGAATAATCTGCAAAACAAAAATCAGAACCCTAATAATGCTGCTGTTAGCACTACTAATAATAGTAATAATAATGGTAATGGTAACGGCAATAATAGCAACAACAATAACAATAATAACAATAATAACAGCAATAACAATAGCTATGATAGTTATATAGATTCTTATAACTTTGATAAGGAGAAAAAGAATCGTTATCGCGCTCCTGATTTTGAGTTTGATAGTATTGTTGATTGTGAGGGGGTGTTGGACATTGCTCCTGAGGGGTATGGTTTTTTGCGTTCTTCGGACTATAATTATTTAGCTTCGCCTGATGATATCTATGTTTCCCCTTCACAAATTCGTTTATTTGGATTGCAAACGGGTGATACGGTACACGGAGAGGTACGTCCGCCTAAAGAGGGAGAAAAGTATTATCCGTTATTAAAAGTTATAAAAATCAATGGGTTAGACCCTCAAGTGGTGAGAGACCGCGTGCTTTTTGAACACTTAGTACCTGTATTTGCTAATGAGAAATTTGAATTGGCTGGCAAGGGAAGTACTACTTCAACACGCTTAATAGACCTTTTTGCACCCATAGGTAAGGGACAACGAGGAATGATTGTGGCACAACCTAAAACGGGAAAAACGACCTTACTAAAAGAAATTGCTAATGCTATTAGCAAAAATCACCCTGAGGTGTATTTGATGGTACTGCTGATAGATGAGCGTCCTGAAGAGGTTACTGACATGCAACGCAATGTGCGTGGTGAGATTATTGCTTCTACTTTTGACAAAGAGGCTGCTGAACACGTAAAAATAGCTAATATTGTATTGGAAAAAGCGAAACGAATGGTGGAATGTGGGCACGATGTGGTGATACTTCTGGATTCGATAACTCGCTTGGCGCGTGCTTATAATACGGTGCAACCTGCTTCGGGCAAAATACTTACTGGAGGGGTGGATGCTAATGCTTTGCATCGTCCGAAGCGCTTTTTTGGTGCTGCTCGTAATATAGAAAATGGTGGTTCTTTATCTATCATAGCTACAGCACTGACAGATACAGGTTCTAAAATGGATGAGGTTATTTTTGAGGAATTTAAAGGTACGGGTAATATGGAACTGCAATTAGACCGCCGTATTGCTAATAGGCGTATTTTCCCTGCTATTGACCTAATGGCTTCTTCTACGCGCCGTGATGACCTTTTACTTGACGAAAAGACACTGAACCGAATTTGGGTGCTACGAAAATATTTGGCAGATATGAACCCTATTGAGGCAATGGAATTTATGGAAAATAGGATAAAACAGAGTAGGAACAATGAAGAGTTTTTATTGACAATGAATGATTAAATGCGCTGATTAATAATGTATTATATTTTTGCAGTAAAAAAAGTTGATATTTTTTTGACAAAAAATTTGCAAGTTTAAAAAATAGTCGTACCTTTGCACCCGCATAAATGAAACAACGGAATATTGGTGCAAATGGAGAGATGGCAGAGCGGTTTAATGCGGCGGTCTTGAAAACCGTTGAGGGTAACACCTCCGGGGGTTCGAATCCCTCTCTCTCCGCAAAATTTATGAAAAGCTAAAACAATGCGATATTGTTTTAGCTTTTATGTTTTTTATGGATCAGATTCTATTTTTTACTATAGAGCTTTCGGTAGCAGTAGGTGTTTTTTATGCCCTTAAATGGTATTTAAAAACGCACAGAAATGATTTTGAAAAGCGAGTAGAAGCCTATTGCCCGTCTTCTCCTCTACCTGAGGCGAGACAGCTATACATCACTAAGCGAAAAAAAATTATAAAATATATTTTTATAATCGCAGCAATTGTCTTTTCGTTAATCCCTTTTCTGTTTATTGGGCTGTGTGTCGATTTTGAGGTGATACGCCAAATGGATAGCGTACCCTACTTGCTTTTTGGTTATATATTGTTAACGTCTATTACCACATTTGTCCCATATTTGCTAATAATTTTCTATTATTTATACTACATTATCAATAGGACTACACAAGCGCAACAACTGCTCTTGGCAGAGATGAGCGAAGAAGATTTTGCCTATTTGGAAAAGGTAAAGCAAGTATCGAGACTATTGTATCACTTACCTCCCTTTATGCTATGTCAAGATAAATTATACATTTTTAAGCTATTGCATATCATCGAGATACCGGTAAACAGCATTAATAACATCAGTATTATTTCAGAAGACCAATATAACAAGATAAATGTACTAATAGAACACACTAAACGCACTAGCTTAACTATAGATAGAGAATTATATTCGTTTCTCACAGCATTTATGTTTAAATACCGCTCAGCTACAGGCTATGTAGCAGAGGGGCAAAAGGCTATTCTAAATTCAATTCAGTATTTTTTATGTTGATTTTTTTTGTAAAAATATTCTCTATATTATCATTAGATAAGTATCGTTTTTACACTATCTTTGCTAAGTTGTTAAAAAATACCTTCCAAATATATCATTTTTTCAAAAAATTAAGAGTTCTAAAAATTTTAGTAGGTTATACCTTTATAATTGTTTATTTTATAAAGAATTTACTGTTAAATTTGAGTTAAACTGTACTTTTCTTTTGGTTACTTTAAAATACTTTTTTTTATCTTTGTACCGTAAAAAGGAAGTAACCGATGCCTTACCCAAAGAAGGTTTGATTTCCAGTATTAAAATATAAATAGTTATGGAAACAAATGTAAACAAAGTGCAAGTTTGCGAACTTGACGAAAAAGCTTTAGTAAATGCGTTTGAAGTAGAGGAACTTGAAAAGCGCTATGAAATGGGATGGTTTAGTGGTGGTTCTATGAATTTCGAAATCACTGTAGACCACAATGGGAATTTAGGAGGTAAAGCTGGAGCAACACTTCCTATTAAATAAATTAATTTCGCATAGGGTAATTAGTTTTTCTAATTACCCTTATTTTAAAACCTAAGTATGAAAAAAGTTTTACTAATACAATTTTTCTTGTTGCAAAGTTTATTACAAGCTCAAACAATAGAATTTACTGTACTTGATGCTACAACAAAACTACCTATAAGTAATGTAGAGATATATTATACTAACTCTATCAATGGTACTATTACTAACGAAGAAGGCAAGGCAAAAATAGCTTTAGAAAATGATACCCTTACTTTGAGTCATATAGGCTATACTACTAAGAAGAATTTCACAGATAAAACCTTTGCTAAAGCAACCATTTATCTCAATCCTCAGGAAATACAACTTGAGGAAGTTGTGTTGTACAATTTTGATTTGAAGAAGAGAGTGAAGTATGTTTTAGATAATTACTTCAAATTATATGACACTAAGGCAAAGATAGTAGAGTGTACTTATCGAGAAAAGATGATAAGAAATGATACTCTAAGAAGACTTTACCAAATACAATTAGACTGGTGGAGTAAGAATTATGTATATCAGTTTAAAGAACCATTAAATAAAAATGTACAAATACACCTTAAAAATACTGATTATTCCAAGATTTCTAATTTTGAAGACGGAACCAACTCAGCATTTTTTGAACCTACTTTTATTTTTCAGTATCTTCATCTCAATCCATATTTAGTGTTTTTGTATAATGCTAAGAATATACAAATCAAAAAAGTAGAAAAGGATAAAGAGCATACTATTGTAACTTTTGATTTTGACATTATTTCCAATAAAGAAATAATACAGTTTGCAAATTCAGTAATTTATTTTGATAATACTACTAATGCTATCAAGCGAATTGCATTCACTCAAAAACCTATAAATGGAGGCGGAGTGTCAGAAAAGAAAAAGATACCTTACAAGACAATTAATAACAAAGGTACTTGGGAACTTACCTTTACCTCTTACAACAATAAATTATTATTCAGTTCATTTACTGTAAAAATGAGTTGTATGTTTCAATATGAAAACAAGCAAGATTATGTTAATATTGAGCAATCTTTTTTACGCACAGGTATACAAAACAAACATATCAAAAAAGAAAATAGAATAGACGTAGAAAAACCTTTCTTTGAATATGTTACCCCTCACAAACAAGGTGAAGCCAAGTTTTTACTTACTAAAGAAGAACAAGAATTTATAAACCAATAGCCTTATGCCCTCCACTGAGAAATCTCCAGAATTTTACAAGCATTACCCCGCTTTGTTTCACACTTATTTTCCTACTATAAGTGCTGAAACCTTACATTTGCTCTGCAAAGCAGGTTATACCTATTACAATGCAGTGCTTTGTTTAGACGCCTTAGTAGATGAGGGCGATACAAAAGCATTGGTAGAGATGCTTGCCTTGCAAGAGGAAACAATTAAAATTCTCACAAGTATTTACGGTTATAAATCGTCTTTTTGGGAACTATGGCAACAGCGTAAAGCGGAGTACTTTAAGGCTATACAAACCGAAAAACGCCTACTTACTACCCCTGAAGTATCGTTTGAACAATACAGTAGCTTAGCAGATGACAAGTCGGCTTTTGGCAAAATAGCTATAGATAGCCTTTGGGTACAAAGCAACTCTCAAAACAAGGCTGTGTACAAAAAATTATTATTGTCACATCGCTATTTTTCAGTAGGGTTTCAGCTCTATGACGATGTAAAAGATTTTGCACGTGATGTACGCCGTGGGCAATTCAATTGGGCGGTTTATCAGTTGCAACAAAAAGTAGATTTTGCAGGAGAACAACACGAGCCTAACACCCTTCACAAATATTTGTTTGTAAAAGGCGTGGGGCAAGACTTGCTGAAAGAAGCTATTGTACAGTTTGAAAAGGCAAAAGCTGTAGTAGCTGAGCTGAATATTCCCAGCGGGTGGTTGCAAACTATTGAGCAGATGATTACTACTATCCAAAGCTATTTGGAAACTACCGAAGGTTATTTGGCTGTGCTAAAAACCACTCTTGCTCTTAAAAAAGAACGAAACACTGCCCCTCTTTTCAATTTTTCAGCAGTAAAAGAAGAGAGCATACACAAAGGCTTGGATTTTATAGAGCAAGATTTCCGTCAGCATTACGCTGAACTGAAACATACTATGTACTTAGGTAATGCCGAAGGCTTTGAGAACACTTGTCAGGTACATACCTCCGATACTTTCCAACGTGCACTATTAGACGATTGCTTTTACACTATTGCTCAAAGATACCAGTTGCTCATTACATCTTTCTTTGAGGAGGAATTCCACTACTTTATGGAGCGTATCAATCCCGAAGTAGGCGCTTGGCAATACTTCCCCACCGTACAAGAAATAGCTCCTGATATTGACGATTTGGCGCAAATAATGCAGTTCTTTATTCATATTGGCAAAAAAAATGAGATTGCTAAACACTGTCAAAAAGCTATTGATACGGCTATCAATAGTAGAAGTTGTACTAATGGGGGCATTGAAACGTGGATACTTCCCAAGCACAACCTAACACCTCTACAGCAAAAGCAACAGTATTTCAACGAAAGCAAATGGGGTACAGGTCCCGATGTGGAGGTAGTAGCTAACTTCTTGTATGCGCTCCATCTTTATGACCCAAAAGCCTATTTGTCTGTTATCCAAAAAGGAATTAGTTATTTATTCTCTCAACAAAAAGAAGAAGGTTATTGGGAGAGTCGTTGGTATTACGGCAATTACTATGGTACCTACGTTTGTGTGCGCTTGTTGCAACGCTTTAGTGAGCAATATACAAACCAGATACAGCGTGCTGTCAATTATATCAAAACTCATCTCCCTACTGAACCCCTTTCTATGGCATTGGCTTTACTCACTTTAAAAATAGTGGAGCTCAACACTGATGAAACTGCTATAATCCTACAAGAACAATTGCTTGCTACTCAAAATACCTCAGGAGGGTGGGAAGCTATGAACTTTATCAAACCTAAAGCGTACGAACCTTATAAAAGCGAGACACTCACTACGGCTTACGCCCTTAAAGCCCTTTGCTTCTAATGCAAAACAAAATTCCACATATTAATCCCTCTATTACTTTCAATAAACTCAATGATAAAGAGTTTATTCTCTGTAACATTCTGCATAAGCATTATTTGAAAATTAATAAAGATACTTATGACCTCCTTTCACTCATAGACAATGAGCGCTCTCTTCAAGAGATATGTGAACTACACAACCAGCAATCTGAAAAGAAAATTACAGTAAACGCTCTGCACTTTCTTCTTTACAACAAACTCTCAAAGTATGGATTGTTAGAAGGCGAAGAAGAACAAATAAAACCTTATCAAAAGCCTTCTTATCTCAAGCTGAGTTTTATCATTTTTAGCAAGCGTTTTATTGCTAAAATCACCCCTTCACTACATTTTCTTTTTCGCAAGAAAATCGCTTGGCTTATCTTATTCGTCTGTACAATGGTGATAGGTACAGAGCTTTATTTACTTTTAGATGGTTATAAGAGTTTTAAGGTGCAAGAAAGTGTTATTTTCTTTTTGGTGGTAATGGCTATAAGTGTTACTTTTCACGAATTGGGGCACGCTACCGCAGCAAGCCATTTTGGGGCAGAACACGGAGGAATCGGCGGTGGTTTCTATTTGTTTACTCCTGTTTATTTTGCCGATGTTACTGATGTATGGCGACTCAAGAAATGGCAACGGGTGGTAGTAAATTGTGCAGGAATGTATTTTGAAATCATTTTCTGTACCTTGCTCTCATTAGTAGGGTTATTGTTAGGACAAATAAGTCTAACTCTCATTGCTATTATTGTTTGTTTACATACTTTTTTTAATCTCAATCCATTTCTCAGAAGCGATGGTTATTGGATACTCTCAGATATTACAAATAAACCTAACCTTTTGCAACACTCTTTCCGCAAAATAGGTGATATTTTTAGAATGATCAAAGGTAAAAAGGTACAGTGGACAAAAATAGATTTTCTCTTATTAGTCTACGGTTTAATAAGCTATAGTTTTATTGTACTGTTTGTGTATTATGTACTATTTAAGAATCCTAACTCTATATTACATTTCCCTCAAAACTTATATCATTTCCTTAAAAGTTTATGTAATAAGGACGCTACCATTAGTTTGGTATCATTTGGTGAGTTGATTGTACCAATGCTATTCTTTTATCTCTTGTTCAGCTTTTTAAAGGGAATTTTCTGCAAAAAATAAATATTCTTGTTTCTGGAATTGGTAGAAATCTGGAATTATATATAGATTTTTGTTTGTTCAGATTTTATTATTACCTTGTGTAACCACAAAAACTAAAATACTATGCAGACATTAATTACAAAAACAGCTAAACCCGCTAAAAAAGAAGCTAAAAAAAACTAACCAATGCTGAAAAAGATAAGCTTATAAAAGAACTTTCAGAACAAGCCAACAGAAATATAGCTTATAAATTTATGTTTAACTATTTAGGGAACAACACTATTTAAAAAATAATTCTTCTTTTTTTCTTGCTAATTCAAAAAATAGTAGTACCTTTGCCGCCGAATTACGAACAAATCATTGTTTAACCTTATAAATACACACGAAGAAATGACCTACATCAAGTTACATATCGCATCTGTATTACCTTTGCACAAGGTAACGCTTCGTGGCGTATCTGCTTGATTAGAATAATAGTATAAAATATAGAAGAGCCCGAAGCACCCGCTTCGGGCTTTTTGTTTTTCCTCACAAATAGAATTTTTAGGACATCTTCCTATCACATTTTCCCGAAGCAATTAAATTGTTAATTATTAATTGTCAATTGAAAAATGGGAAATCTATATATTACCCCCGAAGGCGTTTCTCGTCTTCGCAATAGTAAAATCTATGGAGGTAGTTATTCGTGGAATCAATATCAAAAGCACTATACACCTAAGGAAAAGTACAAACGCACTCCACTGAAAGAGATTGCCCCCCTTAAGTATCACACCCCAGCAATAGAAATAGGGGAGATGCTTTTAGAGTGCAAGCCATATGTGCAATTATAAAATAAAAGAAAAAATGGAAGAAAAAATCATACAAATCACCGCAGGGCGTGGTCCCTTAGAATGCCAATGGGTGGTAGCTAAAGTACTGAAAATATTTTTGCAAGAGGCTACCCAAGCAGGTATCAACTATACTATTCTCAGCCGAGAGGAAGGCGATGCTAATCTGACTATAAAATCGGTTACGTTACAACTTAAAGGAAAGGAGCTATCGGATTTCCTGAAAAGTTGGCTCGGTACGGTTTGTTGGGTTGGCAAGAGCACCTTTCGCAAATTCCACCAGCGAAGCAATTGGTATATAGGCGTTTTTGAACTTAACCAACTGCAACGCCAGCCTTTCTCGGAGCGCGATGTACAATTCCAAACTACTCGGTCGCAAGGCAATGGCGGACAGAATGTAAACAAGGTAAATTCGGCAGTACGTGCTACCCACCTGCCTACTGGTGTCAGCGTATTTGCGCAGGACTCGCGTTCGCAACTCGACAATAAGAAGCTCGCCCTCAACCGTCTGAGGGAAAAGCTCGCTGAAATAGAGCTTCGGCAACTTGCCGAGCAAGCGCAAAACCATTGGAACAATCACACCCAAGTGCAGCGGGGCAATCCTGTTCGTACCTTTAATGGCTCTGACTTCAAAAGCACTTACGTAGAGAAGAGCTATAAGAAGGAACGCACTGCGGCTAAGAGGGAAATTAGGGAATTTGTTAATTAGCAAATGAGAAAATTAGCAAATTAGCAAATTGACAAATCAACAAATTATTATGGCAAATTTAAAACTCAAAGGGAAAGACCTACTGAAGTTAGGTTTCCCAAATAATCAATCTATTAATGTAGCGTTGGAAGTGATGAAGCGCAATTACGCTACTAAAAACTTAGCGTATGTTAAGTCGGTGCTCGAAGATATTTTAAAAAATCCTGCACAATACGAAGGTCATCTTACTTTTGGTCAGATAGCCGAAGCGCTACTTTCGTCTACTAAAACTGAAAAAAGACAGCTCAACAGCTTGCGTGCCCCTTATCATATCTTTGGCGAGGACATCACCGAAGAGGCAAAAACACAACTCTATACGGCTCTGAAACTCCCTATTTCGGTTGGGGGTGCCCTGATGCCTGATGCCCATAGCGGCTATGGCTTGCCCATAGGGGGCGTGCTAGCGGTAGAGAATGCAGTGATTCCTTATGGGGTAGGGTTGGATATCGGTTGCCGTATGTGCCTCAGTATCTTGGATATACCAGTGTCGTATCTCTCGGGGGCTCGTGATAAGTACGAGAAAGCCCTCGCCGAACATACGAAGTTTGGTATGTACGAAACCCACAAATCGCACGTAGAACACGAGATTTTTGACCGCGATACTTTTTCGCTTATCCCTATCCTCAAACGATTGAAAGATAAGGCAATTAAGCAGATGGGTACTTCGGGCAGTGGCAACCACTTTGTAGAGTTTGGCGAGGTAGAACTCTTAGCAGACGACCCACAAATAGGGCTCCCTAAAGGAAAGTACTTGGGTATCCTTTCGCATAGCGGTTCGCGTGGGTTCGGGGCGGAGATAGCGCAGTATTACGTACGTGTGGCAGCCGAACAATGTCCGCTACCCAAAGAAGCGCAGCAGTTTGCGTGGCTTGACCTCAATACTCACTTGGGATTGGAGTATTGGACGGCTATGAACCTCGCTGGTGATTACGCTTCAGCTTGTCACGATGACATTCATCGCCGACTTATTCGTGCGGTAGGTGGGCGACTCAGAGCGCGTATTGAGAACCACCACAATTTTGCTTGGAAAGAAATTCATAATGGCAAGGAGGTGATAGTACACCGCAAAGGGGCTACCCCTGCTGGTGAGGGAGTATTGGGTATTATCCCTGCCTCGATGACCGATGCTGGCTACATTGTGCGTGGCAAGGGCAATGCCGAGAGTTTCAATTCAGCCTCACACGGGGCTGGGCGTGCCTTCTCGCGCAATGAGAGCAAAAACCGCTTTACGAGTTCGGATATTAAGAAAGCTCTGAAAACCAAAGATATTACCCTTATTGGGGGTAATGCTGAAGAAGCACCTATGGCGTATAAAAACATTGAAGCTGTAATGCAGTCACAAACTGATTTGGTAGCTGTTATTGGCACTTTTCAGCCTAAAATAGTAAGAATGGACAAGTAAATCAACAAAAAAATACCTGCTTATGGATAAAGCAGGTATTTTTGTCTTGTTTTTTTGAATTTATTGAGTTCTTGTTGCCAACTTAGGCGTATTTCGGCTTCTGTTTTCCCTTCAGTAATTTGTTTTTTTAGCAAATCATTGCCTGCAATTTTATTAAATGATGAGGTAAAGAAAGGTGTTTTTACACTTTTGCCTTGTTCAAAGGCTTTTTTGAGCCAAGTAAGATTTATTTGTGATAGATAGGGTGTATGGCTTAGGTCTTCACCATAACACTGTTTGCCATTAAATTTGGGGCTTTTATCGCCTTCATTGGGCTTGGGGGTAAAGTGAAAAGTTGTTTTAGCAAAATAAGGAGAGCCATATATTTGAAACTGCTGATTAGTACCCCGCCCCATACTCACATTAGTTCCTTCAAAGAAACACAAACTTGGATAGAGATTGACCGCTACCTCATTGGGCAAATTGGGTGAAGGTTTTACAGGCAGTTTATAAGGCATTTGATGATTGTAATAAGCCAATTTTACAACTTTAAGATTGGCAGTAACTCCTTTTTCAAGCCATTTTTCACCATTAATCATTTGAGCATATTCGCCTATGGTCATTCCGTATACAATAGGTACAGGGTGCATTCCTATAAAACTTTTAAAAGCAGGTTGTAATACAGGTCCGTCAATATAATGAGCATTAGGGTTAGGACGATCTAACACTATAAGAGGAATATGCTGTTCGGCACAGGCTTCCATCACATAGTGCAGTGTAGAGATATAGGTATAAAAGCGAGCCCCAACATCTTGGAGGTCAAAAAGCATAACATCTATATCTTTAAGTTGTTGCGGCGATGGTTTTTTATTTTTGCTATATAAAGAAATTATAGGAAGACCTGTTTGAGTATCCTTACCATCTTTAATCACTTCTCCTGCATCGGCTTGCCCTCTAAAACCGTGCTCGGGAGCAAATACTTTAGTTACCTTAATTTTCTTCTTCAGAAGCGTATCAACTAAATGAACATAGGTATTTTTTTTAGTGCGAACAATACCTGTTTGATTCGTAACTATTCCTACATTCTTATTTTGTAAATCATTGGTATATAGATACATTCGATTAGCACCTTCTACTATTTCTTTAGGGTGTTTATCCTTT
Organism: Capnocytophaga bilenii; assembly: GCF_017565765.1. Lineage (GTDB taxonomy): Bacteria > Bacteroidota > Bacteroidia > Flavobacteriales > Flavobacteriaceae > Capnocytophaga > Capnocytophaga bilenii. The sequence goes on along the minus strand of NZ_JAGDYP010000001.1, from coordinate 176,142 downwards.
GTTTGCTGAGTAGTGTCGGTACGTGGTTGTCCATTATTTTTGCAAGATATGAGCGTACATATTAAAAAAATTGTAACTTTGGCACCATAAAAAGGGCATATTGTTTTGAATACAGAATATTTCATAGCTAAAAAGGTTATATTTTCAAAGGGCGACAAAGGTACAATATCTTCACCAATTATCAAAATGGCAATTGCAGCTATTGCAATAGGAATGGTGATGATGCTTATTGCTATTGCTACAGGTACAGGATTACGCCAAAAAATTCGTGAAAAATTAGTAGTCTTTCACGGGCATATACAGATTTTTGCGTATGACAATAACGCCTCAGAAGTAAGTACCCATCCCATTTCCATAAACCAAGAATTTTATCCTTACTTTAAGCAAGTTCCAGAAGTTACTCATATACAAGCAGTTGCTACTAAAGGAGGAATTATACGTACTGAAAACACTTATGAGTCTATCTTAGCTAAAGGAGTAGGCAAAGATTATAATTGGCAACTTTTGCAAGATTTTATCACCGAAGGGCGTACCCCTAATGTATCGGGCGAAGAAATCTCAAACGAAATTCTTCTTTCTACCTATTTAGCTAACCGGCTGCATCTAAAAATTGGAGATCATTGCCACGCTATTTTTCTAAAAGATGAAGATTCGCAAACGCCCAACCAGCGTAGTTTTAAAATTGTAGGTCTGTATAACAGTGGTTTTCAGGAGTTTGATGCCTCCTACGTTTTTACAGATATACGACAAATACAGAAAATGAACAAATGGCAACAAGATGAAGTAGGTAATTTTGAACTCTTTATCAATGATTTTGACCGTATTGAAGATGTAGGTTACAAAGTATATGGTGCTGTAGGGTCATTTTTAGATGCCCAAACAATTATTCAGAAATTTCCCTTTATCTTTGAATGGGTAGGTATGTTCGATTTCAATATATACCTAATTATCGGTATAATGATTATTGTAGGAGGTTTTAATATGATTACAGCCATTTTAGTACTTATATTAGAAAAAACACCTATGATTGGCGTACTGAAAAGCTTAGGAATGACCGATCGCAGTATCAGAAAAATATTTTTGTACAATGCCACTTACATCATTGGCTTAGGGCTTTTATGGGGAAATGTCTTAGGTTTTTTGTTATTATGGCTGCAACAGCGATATAGCCTCATCAAGTTAGATGCCGCAACTTATTACGTAAGCGAAGTACCCATTGCAATAAGCAGTATTGCAGTGATATTGCTAAACATAGGTGTATTGCTCTTATGTCTGCTGATGTTATTAGTACCTACTTACGTAATTACTAAAATATCCCCTACAGAAACAATGAAAATAAAATAATAAAGAACTTTTAAATAAATTATCGTATGAAAATGAGACTTTTTTTTAGTTTTATTACTTTTTTATTAGTAAGTAGCTACGTTATGGGGCAAAGTCCCAATATTTTATCACCTTCCTACCAACAAAATAAGAAAAATATATGGACTTATGGCGGAAACGTTGGCATAAACTTCACGAGTTACGGCTTAGGAATAGACTTATCACCTCAAATAGGGCTAAAAGTTACAGATGATTTAGAAGTAGGGATTGTAGTGAATGGTAGTTTGCAAAATTCAGAGTACTTTCGTAGTCTTCTTTTGGGGGTAGGCCCTGTGGCATCGTACTATATAGGTAGAGTTGCTTACCTTAGCACCTCCTATCAGCATTATTTTGTATCACAAAAACACAAAACACTCGATACTACTTATAACACCAACGAAGATGCGCTATATATTGGAGCGGGCTATATGCAACAACTCGGAGCTAATGTATATATGCGCTTTGGCGGAAGCTATAATATACTTTACAAAGAAGGAAAAAGTATTTTTGGCAGCCGATTTATACCCAATATAGGGGTAGTAATAGGACTATAACATCCCGTGCAGCTCGCAAAAAATAATTATTTTAAACTTGACAATTAAACATTATTTTGTATCTTTGCCGCAGAAATAATAACAGGAGGACAAATTTGTACTGATTGCAACCTCTTGGGGTACTCCCCTAAAAATGCTAAAACAGTAATTTTCATTACTCTTCAACATCATAGTACCCCAAATAAAAGCAGGGCAACAATTGTCTTCTACCTAAAAATACAATAACAAATGGGATATTTATTTACCTCTGAGTCCGTTTCTGAAGGACACCCTGACAAAGTGGCAGACCAAATTAGCGATGCCCTTATTGATAACTTTCTCGCCTTTGACCCACATTCCAAGGTGGCTTGCGAAACTTTAGTAACCACAGGGCAAGTGGTATTGGCAGGGGAAGTGAAATCTAACACTTATATTGATGTGCAACAAATTGCGCGCAATGTAATCAAAAAAATTGGTTACACCAAAAGCGAGTATATGTTTGAAGCAAACTCGTGCGGGGTATTATCAGCAATACACGAACAGTCGCCCGATATCAATCAAGGAGTAGAACGCGGAAAACCTGAAGAACAAGGTGCTGGCGACCAAGGAATGATGTTTGGCTATGCCGTAAACGAAACTGAAAACTATATGCCATTGGCTTTAGACCTTTCGCACGCATTACTAAGAGAATTAGCCGATTTGCGCCGCGAAAATAAAGAAATTACCTATTTACGCCCCGATGCTAAAAGCCAAGTAACTTTAGAATATGACGATAACAACAAGCCTGTGCGCATCAATACCATTGTTATCTCAACGCAACACGATGATTTCGATACCGAAAAAGCAATGCTAAAAAAAATCAAAGAAGACATTGTGCACATCCTCATTCCTCGCGTGATTAAGAAGTACCCCCAGTACGCACCCTTCTTTGATGACAATATCATTTACCACATCAACCCTACAGGTATCTTTGTAATTGGGGGTCCTCACGGCGATACAGGCTTAACAGGACGTAAAATTATTGTTGATACCTACGGAGGAAAAGGGGCTCACGGAGGAGGTGCTTTTTCAGGCAAAGACCCTAGCAAGGTAGACCGCAGTGCGGCTTATGCGATGCGTCATATTGCTAAAAACTTAGTCGCTGCAGGGGTTGCTAGCGAAGTGCTTGTACAAGTAAGCTATGCTATTGGGGTAGCTGAACCTACGGGAGTATATGTGAATACTTATGGAACAAGCAAAGTAAACCTAACTGATGGTGAAATAGCAAAAAAAATACAAGAAATTTTTTCGTTGTGTCCCTATGATATAGAACAACGTTTGAAATTGCGAAATCCTATTTATAGCGAAACCGCCTCATATGGGCATATGGGACGTACCCCCCAAGTAGTTACTAAGGTATTTTCATCACCGTATCACAAAACCAAAGAACTTACTGTAGAGCTTTTCACTTGGGAAAAATTAGATTATGTAGAAAAGGTAAAAGAAGCCTTCCAACTATCATAGAACGAAGCTGAAAAGTCTTTATAAGAAGAAAAATAGTATCACGACTTTGGCAAACTTTTATAGTTTGCCAAAGTTTTTTTTGCAATACTCTCAGCGAACCTTGAGCGAAGGATGAGCGAAGGATAAGCGAACCTTGAGCGAAGGATAAAACGCACCGAAGGAAAGTCAGCAATTGCCAAATATGTGATACTAAATTAATGATTAATCATTGCTTATTAAACATTATTTTATATCTTTGCCTATGAAAAATAAATAAGAAAATGCGTATTATTTCAGGAAAAAACAAAGGAAAACAACTTATAGCACCCTCCAAACTACCCGTGCGCCCCACAACAGATTTTGCAAAAGAAGCCCTTTTCAATATCCTTAATAATGATTACTATTTTGAACAACTCTCTGTACTCGACCTTTTTACAGGTACAGGCAACCTATCTTATGAGTTTGCAAGTAGGGGCTGTCCTGCTGTAATAGCCGTAGATAGCTATAATGCCTGCATACAGTTTGTAAATAAAACAGCCCGCGAACTCAATTACCCGATTACAGCACTAAAAGCCGATGTATTTGAATACCTAAAACGCACCAAGCAACAATTTGATGTCATCTTTGCCGACCCACCCTATGATTTCCCTTTAGAAAAAATAGCACTAATAGTACAACTTGTATTTGATAATGAACTACTTAACGAAGATGGTATCCTCATTATTGAACATTCCACCCGTACCGATACCTCTACGCTCCCTTTTTTTTCCTACGAAAAAAAGTACGGAGGCTGTGTGTTTAGCTTTTTTGAAAAAGATTTAGATACATAAAATTATGACCGAGATATTGTTACTAAGGAATTTCAAAAGAGTGTAAAAAAATATTTAAAATAATTTTGATATTTAGACAAATTATCGTACATTTGTAGCGTTATTCAGAAGAAATCATTCGTTTTCTTACGCTATCTGATTATAAATCATCTTTTTAAATGTAAATATAGAATATGAGTTACAGAATTGAAAAAGACACTTTGGGCGAAGTAAAAGTCCCCGCCGATAAATATTGGGGAGCTCAAACCGAACGCTCACGTAACAACTTCAAAATTGGGGCTCCTGCCTCTATGCCAAAAGAAATTATTCGCGGTTTTGCCTACCTCAAAAAAGCCGCTGCTTATGCCAACTTCGATTTGGGCGTACTTCCAGCCGAAAAAAGAGATGCAATCGCACAAGTATGCGATGAAATCCTTGCAGGAAAGCTCGATGACCAATTTCCATTGGTTATCTGGCAAACAGGCTCAGGTACACAATCAAATATGAACGTCAATGAGGTGATTGCCAACCGTGCTCAAGTATTGGCAGGAAAACAAATTGGCGAAGGCGACCCCGTATTAAAAGCCAATGACGATGTAAATAAATCACAATCGTCTAACGACACCTTCCCTACAGGTATGCACATTGCCTGCTACCAAATGGTGGTAGAGAAAACACTACCAGGGGTTCAAAAACTACGCGACACATTAGCAGCTAAAGCTGAAGCTTTTAAAGATGTAGTAAAAATAGGTCGTACACACCTTATGGACGCTACTCCTCTTACACTCGGTCAAGAAATCTCTGGTTATGTAGCCCAGCTCGACCACGCTATCAAAGCAATTAAAAATACACTTGCACACCTTTCAGAACTCGCTTTGGGAGGTACAGCTGTAGGTACAGGGCTTAACACCCCTAAAGGTTACGATGTAAAAGTAGCCGAATATATTGCTAAATTTACAGGGCACCCCTTTGTTACCGCTCCTAATAAGTTCGAGGCTTTAGCCTCTCACGATGCTATCGTAGAAAGTCACGGGGCTCTAAAACAATTAGCTGTTTCACTCAATAAAATTGCGAACGACATTCGTATGATGGCTTCAGGACCTCGCTCAGGTATTGGCGAAATCCTTATCCCTGCCAACGAACCAGGTAGCTCTATTATGCCGGGTAAAGTAAACCCTACACAATGCGAAGCGATGACTATGGTTGCCGCACAAGTAATGGGTAATGATGTAGCTATTACAGTAGGTGGCACTCAAGGTCATTACGAGCTAAACGTATTCAAACCGCTATTAGCTGCCAACTTCCTTCAGTCAGCAGAATTGTTAGGCGATGTATGTGTGTCATTTGAAGAACATTGTGCAAGTGGTATAGAACCTAACTACAAACGAATTAAAGAATTAGTAGATAATTCATTAATGTTAGTTACTGCACTCAATACCAAGATAGGGTACTACAAAGCTGCCGAAATAGCTCAAACAGCACATCGCAACGGCACTACCCTCAAAGAAGAAGCAGTGCGTTTAGGTTACGTTACCGCAGAAGACTTTGATAAATGGGTGCGCCCCGAAGATATGGTAGGAAGCCTTAAATAATAAACAGCATACAAAAAGGGCTACCCGAAAAATACTTTCAGGTAGCCCTTATTTTTTTTAATAGGTAATTAATTAGCACTGTTCACGTGTTCAGCACCTTCCAATATAAAATCCGTAAGCCGCTGCAAATAAATACTAATTTGAGGGTCAGTAACGTTAAAAAGCATTACGATAACCACTTTTTCATTAGGATATACTGATAGCCACCCATAACCACCTACACCCATACCTGTATGACCAAAATACTCACGGCTATTCCAGTCAGTTTGGTTTTGCCAGCAGATACCGTAATTTACCTCTTCATCATCAATAGTACATTGCTTTTGTAGCATTTCATATTCAATAGCTTGCGAAAGAAAACTGTGTCGTTCAATAGCAATTCCCATTTTAGCAATATCGTGTGAGGTAGATAAAAAGCCACCTCCTGCCAATTTAAAGTAGTTATTTACTTCAGTAGCCTTATTTAATCCTTTCTTGCTACGAGTATAGGGGGTAGCCTCATTATTGATAATCTTTCCTCTATCAGGAAAGGTATTCCACATATTTAGCGGTTTGAATACTTCATCTTTAGCAATATCTTCAAATTTTCTATACAAACACTTTTCAATAGCGTATGAAATTAAGTTGATGCCATAGCTACTATATAAAAACTTAGTACCAGGTGCCGATTGTAATAAATCATCTTTAAACAAGTCAATACCCTGTTCTATAGTAAATGGTTTATTAAGCGTATATTCATTGCCTTTATAAGAACGAATGCCTGCTAAGTGCCCTGCCAACTGTTTGATAGTAAAATCAAATGGCTTTTCAGGGAAGTTAGGCACATATTCGTACAAAGAAGTGTTCCAATCAAACTTGCCTTGCTCTTGTAGGCGTGCCAAAACCACTCCAGTAATAGCCTTGCTCATACTTGCTATTCTAAACAAAGTACTTTTAGGGTTGATAGGTGTTTTTTTAGCAATATCGGCATAACCATAGCCCTCTTGCCATAGTATTTTTCCTTCCTTAGCTACTGTTATTGAGGCACCTGGTATCATCTCCTCCTGAATAAGGTAATTGATTATCTTCTCACCTTCACCACGTGCCTCCTCAAAAGAAGTTACTTCCGAAGGATTCTTTCTAAATACTTCAGTATCTAAAAGTCGTTTCTGTCCGAATAATGAGCTGAAAAAAGTAAATATTGTTGAAAGCAAAGTAATTGAAATTAGTTTTTTCATAAATATTAATGAATATTTTAAAAGTGCGGCAAAAGTAGTAAAAATAATGAAAAGACATAAAAAAAGTGTTCAGAAAAGTTTTAAAACCTTTCCGAACACTTCACTATTATGGAACGAGTTATATAATTATTTCTTCATTACCTCCGCTACTTTCTCACCTATTTTAGCAGGCGAATCAACTACGTGTATACCACATTCTTTAAGGATACGTTTTTTAGCTTCGGCAGTGTCATCAGCACCACCCACAATAGCACCAGCGTGTCCCATAGTACGTCCTTTAGGAGCAGTTTCACCAGCAATAAAGCTTACCACAGGTTTCTTATTACCATTAGCCTTAATCCAGCGAGCAGCTTCAGGCTCCAATTGCCCCCCAATTTCACCAATCATCACAATGCATTCAGTTTCAGGGTCGTTCATTAGTAGTTCTACCGCTTCTTTAGTAGTAGTACCAATAATAGGGTCACCTCCTATACCTATAGCAGTAGTAATACCCAATCCTTGGCGAACAATTTGGTCGGCAGCCTCATAAGTAAGTGTCCCCGATTTAGAAACGATACCTACTTTACCTTTTTTAAAGATGAAACCAGGCATAATACCCACTTTAGCTTCTTCAGGAGTAATTACACCAGGGCAATTAGGACCTATCAAACGGCAGTCTCGGTTCTTGATGTAAGAAGCTACTTTCACCATATCAGCTACAGGAATACCCTCTGTGATAGTTATAATCACTTTTATTCCAGCATCGGCAGCTTCCATAATGGCATCAGCAGCAAAGGCAGGCGGAACGAAGATAATCGATACATCAGCATTAGTAGCTTTTACGGCATCGGCTACTGTATTAAATACAGGCTTGCCTAAGTGAGTTTGTCCCCCTTTATTAGGGGTAATACCTCCTACTACATTCGTGCCATAAGCAATCATTTGCTCTGCGTGAAAAGTACCCTCGCTTCCTGTGAAGCCTTGTACAATTACTTTTGAATTTTTATTGACTAATACACTCATTGCGGTTAATTTTTTAACTTTTATTGAAGCAAAGATAAGTATTTTTTTTAAATCTACAACTTTTAAGCAATAAAAAAATAACAAAACGTAACATTTATTTTATATAAAGTTAGTTTTCAATACTTTATAAAAATATTAATTATTATATTTTTTAGCTTTTCTTGCTCGTAATTACCAATTAATTCCTATCTTTGCCGCACTTTTATAAAATTAATGAGAAATGCAAATAGAAGTATTAAAATCTAAAATACACCGCGTAAAGGTTACGGGTGCCGATTTAGATTACATAGGTAGTATTACCATCGATGAGGCTCTTTTAGAAGCTGCTAATATGATTGAAGGTGAAAAAGTATCAATCGTGAATGTGAATAATGGCGAACGTTTTGATACTTATATTATTAAGGGAAAGCGAAACTCTGGTGCTATTGTCCTCAATGGGCCTGCAGCTCGTAGAGTACAAAAAGGTGATATCGTCATTATTATTTCTTACGCTCTTATGAATTTTGAAGAGGCTAAAAACTTCAAGCCTGCTATTATTTTCCCCGATGAACAGACTAACTTACTGAAATGAAAAAACTATTAAAAATAACACTCCCGCTTGCTGTGGGAGTGTTTTTGTGTGCCTATGCCTATAGTCAATTTACTGAAGAACAACTATCACAGGTAAAAACTACTTTCTTAAGCGCCAACTATTATTATATTGGTTTTTCTGTATTTTTAGGCTTTTTAAGCGACTTTTCACGCGCTATTCGCTGGGAATTCCTGCTCCGTCCTTTAGGTTATCGCACCTCTCTTTTACATAGAACAATGGCTGTCTTTATTGGCTATTTAGTAAATGTAACCATTCCACGTTCGGGCGAGGTATCAAGAGCCCTATTGGTAAGCAATTACGATGAAGTGCCTATAGACCAATCGCTCGGCACAATTATTTCCGAACGCGTAATTGATATGCTGCTACTTTTGCTATTTACTGCTGTAGCTTTCGTATTGCAATTTGAAGTGATAAGTACTTTTTTGCTGTCTAAAATTCCTTTCCAAAAGCTTTTGTGGCTGCTCATTGGGGGCGGATTACTCTTCGTTGTGCTGTTGTACTTCATCTATAATTCTCAAAATAAACTATTTATAAAATTAAAAAACTTTCTCAATGGTATAAAAGAAGGCGTACTTTCAGTACTGAAAATACGCCATAAACTATTGTTTTTGTTACATACCCTTTTTATATGGGCTATGTATTTCTTGATGTTTTATATTCCCTTTTTTGCTTTGCCCGAAACAGCCAATATTAGCTTGCCCAATGTGCTTACGGCTTTTGTAGTAGGTAGCTTTGCTATGACCTTTACCAATGCAGGCTTTGGTTCCTATCCGTTTTTTATAGCCGAAGTGTTACTGCTGTTTGGGGTTGCTACTCCCATAAGCACAGCTTTTGGTTGGCTTGTATGGAGTTCTCAATTTGCTATGACCCTTATTCTTGGGGGGCTGTCGTTTGTTTTGTTGCCTTTGATAACAAAAAATAAAAACAAGTGATAAACCACCCTACCCAAAATAAGTAAAAACCCGAATGAAACTTAATATTCATTACTTTATGAGCTGTAGTGGTAAAATCTATATAAGTGAGATAAGCACCTATACCTCCCACTATTATTAGCAGTAAGGCAAGCAATCGCGCAAAATTATGACTTACTTTGCTCTTGAAGGTTTGTAAAAATAGTGCTAATATAAACTGCACTATAAATAACAAAATAGCTGTTTTCCACCATACTTTGAAAACAGCGTATTGGTTGTATGCTGTGCTTACGCCTATTCTGCCTATAAACGACATTTTTGAAATAAGCACCCCCGATATTAGGCTTAATAAAGCTTGTACAAGAGTTAATATACTAAAATTCTTCATATACTTATTTTTTGATAATCTTCCAGCCTGTATTTTCGTTGTATTTCAGTTTGAATTTTTGGGTAATGAATGAGGCATTAGGATAAGGGTCTTTGCCAAAAGCGTAAAAAGGTGTTTTTTCTTTATCCAATATCACCGTGCAAACAGCTACGTTTTCAGTATTTTTTTCAATAGTTATTTTTTTCTCATTTAGCTTATAAATGATTGTTTTTACTTCGGCACTATTCTTGTTTTGTTTTACTAAATAAGGCAAAGCCTCTTTGGTAAGCACAGGGGTAATGATGTGCACGCTATCTTTTGAAAACCATCTTTTGCGTGTTTTTTCATCGTTGATTTCTATAAATCCATCATCTGTTAGCTTTTGTATAGCATCAATAGTTTCCCTATCTTTGTTGGTTACTAATTTCTGCTTATCAGTGCGGAATTTAGCGGTTTCAAATAGGGGCTGCTCTTCTAAATGACTGCTAATGAGTTCGGTAATTTCGTCATTATCAAGCTGCTTGCTGTTGTTGCAAGCTACAAAGCCCAATAGGGCAATACACATTGTAAAAATACTGCGAATTTTCATTTTTTATATAGTTAATTATTAATTTCCAAACCAACCTTCACGATCAAGACTTCGGTACTGTATAGCCTCGCCTATATGCTCTGGCAATACCTCTTCACTTTTAGCCAAATCGGCAATGGTGCGTGCTACCTTCAGTATGCGGTCGTAGGCACGTGCCGATAGGTTTAGCCGTGCCATTGCACTTTTCAATAAAGATAATGAGGCTTCATTTACTTTGCAAAACTTCTGAATTTGCTTGGTGTTCATCTGTGCATTGTAATGAATATGCTCATAGTCTTTGAAACGTTCCGTTTGTATATTGCGTGCTTCAATCACGCGCTGCCTAATCTGGCTACTACTTTCGCTTGGTCTGCTATCCGATAGCTTTTCAAATGGTACAGGATTTACTTCTATATGTATGTCAATCCTATCAAGCAAAGGACCCGATATTTTATTCATATACCGCTGCATTTCGGCAGGAGTAGAAACCATAGGCGCATCGGGGTCGTTGAAATAACCACTAGGGCTAGGATTCATACTTGCTACCAGCATAAATGATGAGGGATAAGTAACCGAAAATTTAGCTCGCGAAATTGTTACTTCTCGGTCTTCTAAGGGTTGTCGCATCACTTCCAGCACCGCTCTTTTAAATTCGGGCAATTCGTCAAGAAAGAGCACTCCATTATGGGCTAATGATATTTCACCTGGTTGCGGATAAGCCCCTCCTCCTACTAAAGCTACATCAGAGATGGTGTGGTGTGGGCTGCGGAATGGGCGATGACTCATCAGTCCACTGTCTTTGATGCGCCCCACTACGCTGTGTATTTTGGTAGTTTCCAAAGCTTCGTGTAGTGTCATAGGGGGTAGGATACTTGGTAGACGTTTTGCTAACATTGTTTTTCCTGATCCAGGGGGCCCTATCAAGATGATATTATGCCCTCCTGCAGCTGCTATTTCCATACAGCGTTTTACCATCTCTTGTCCTTTTACATCAGCAAAATCAAATTCGGGATTGTCTAAGTTTTTGTAAAACTCTTTGCGAGTATCAATTTTGGTAGCTTCCAACTCTTTTTCACCATTGAAAAAGGCTATTACTTCTTTGATATTTGTAACACCATACACCTTTAGTTGGTCTACGATAGCAGCTTCTTTAGCGTTTTGTGCAGGTAGTATAAAGCCTTCAAAACCTTCTTTGCGGGCTTGTATGGCAATGGGTAAAGCTCCTTTGATGGGTTGTAAGCTGCCATCCAATGATAGTTCGCCCATAATAATATATTTGTCAATTTTATCGGCTATGATTTGCTCGTTGGCAGCAAGAATACCAATAGCAAAGCTCAAATCGTAAGCAGAACCTTCTTTGCGCATATCGGCAGGTGCCATATTGATGGTTATTTTTTTGCCTGGTATTTTATAGCCGTTGTTTTGTAGGGCTGCAGCTATGCGGTAATTACTCTCTTTAATAGCTATATCGGGAAGACCTACTAAGTGGTAGCCTACGCCTTTATCTATATTTACTTCAATGGTAATTGTAGTTGCTTCTACGCCAAATACGGCACTTCCATAAATTTTTACTAACATATCTCGGCTGATTTTTGCTCCAAAGGTACTAATTATTTTTGATTCTGCAAACTCTTAAGCAATAATTTTGTACATTGTTTGTGCTTTATTTTGTGTTTCTTCGTATTCTTTTTCGGGTACAGAATCTTTGGTGATACCTCCTCCTACATATAGGTAAGTGTCGCTATTGCTTATTTCCATACATCGCAGGTTTACATATAAGCGCAGTTCTTTTCCTTCTTGCATTTCTCCACAATAGCCTGTGTAGTATTTTCGGTGGTAGGGTTCGTTTTCCAAGATGAATTGGCGGGCTTTATCGGTGGGATAGCCGCATACAGCAGGGGTAGGGTGCAAACGTTCTACTGTTTTGAAAACGAGATTGTTAGGTAAATCACCTTTTATTTCGGTACATAAATGTACTATGCCACCTGCGCGTACTGTTTTGGCAGGGGCTACCTCGCAACAAGTGGCATAACCTTCCAGCTGTGCTACAATGGTGTTGGTAACTATTTGTTGCTCTTCTTTTTCTTTAGTATGCCATAGTATTTCACCCTCCTTAAAAGGCTGTGTGCCTGCCAATGCCATTGTGCTAAAATGCCCGTTCTGGTGATGTAATAACACTTCAGGGGTGGCTGCTAACCACGTGCCTACTTGTGGGTGATAGAATAAATAACAATAAGCACTCGGGTAGCTCACCAACATATTTTGAAAACTCTTTATAGGGTCAGCCGCCTTGTTCAGAGTTATTTTGCGAGAAAGCACTACTTTCTGTAGTTTGCCTTCTTGTATTGCTTGCACAGCTTGTCCTACCAAAGCGATGTGTTGTGCCTTTTCGGCTTCGTTGTTGGGCAAAGCAGTTTGAGTGGGAATATCTGCTTTTTCGGTAGGCAAATAGCTTTCTAAAGTATTTTCGGTACTAAAAGGAAGAAAAACAGTGGGACTATCACTGCTAAAAGGGGCGAATAAAAAGCCGTCAGTTGCCCGATTTTCTTGAAAATAATGCAAGGTATCGTCAGTTTGCCAATGTAGGCTTACTTTGTTGCTAAAAGGTTGCTTTGTGCATACAAAAGGCAGCTGTTGTGTGTATAGGCTTTGCGCTTTTTCTATCATTTTTTCTGATGATTCGTTGTTGAGGTTAGTGATTATTGGTAAAGTGTTAGAATGTTTGGGTGTCGTAAAAGGCTTTGAAAGCACCATTTTTAGCTAAAAGCTCTTCTTTGGTTCCTTGCTCAACTAATTCTCCGTTGCTGAGCATCAATATTTTGTCGGCGTACTTGGCTACCGATACGCGGTGGCTAACAATGATAACTGTTTTGTGCTGAAGGCTATCGCGCAGGTTGCTAAGTATTTTCTCTTCAGTGTCGGTATCTACGGCTGAAAGGCAATCGTCCAGCAAATAAATTTCAGCAGGTTTTAGCAGGGCACGGGCAATGGCTACGCGTTGTCGCTGTCCGCCGCTAAGCGATACACCTCGCTCGCCCAGCATACTGTCGTATTGGTGTGTGAAATCTATAATATTGTGATGTACTACAGCTTTTTGGCAGGCTTCTATCATCTGCGCTTCGGTAGCGTTATTGCCATAGCGCAGGTTGTTGCGAATGGTATCCGAGAATAGAAAATTCTCTTGAGGTACTACCGAAATGGCTTGTCGCAGATTGTGAAGATTTAGCTGTTGTATAGGTTGATTACCAATGAGTATCTTGCCCTCATCGGCATCGTACATACGCGATATAAGGTCTAAAATGGTACTTTTTCCGCTACCTGTTTTGCCTATTATAGCTACCGTCTGTCCTGCTTTAATATCAAAAGACACATTTTTAAGTGCTTGTATATGTGTGTCGTCATAGGTGAAGGATACGTTTTCAAAACTTATATTGCCGTTGATAGGGGTAGGGTGTGGGTTTAGATTGCGTATTTGGGGCACTACGGCAAGAAACTCGTTGATGCGTTTTTGAGAAGCTTCGGCTTGTTGCACAATAGAGCTTACCCAGCCTACGGTAGCTACAGGCCAAGTGAGCATCATTACATAGATACTGAACTCTACAATCACCCCTATAGATTGTATTTCACCAGTGTAATAAAGTCTGCCCCCAACGAATATCACCATTATAAGGCTTAGCCCTATCATTAGTATCATTGTTGGGAAAATAAAGGCTTGTATTTTGGCTAATTTGATGTTTTTTTGTCGTCCGTCTTCTACCAATGTGGCTAATTGTTTTTGGGTAGTATTTTCGTGGTTGTAGGCTTTGATAACCCCTATACCCGAGAAGGTCTCTTGTGAAAAGGTAGAAAAATCAGATAAGAAAGCTTGTACTTTCATTGTCTCTACGTTTATCTTTTTGCTCATTGTGTAGATGAGAATTGAGAGCAAAGGCAGTGGGATAAGCGTAAAGAGGGTAAGTTTCGGCGAAATGATAAACATCAGTGGGATTACACAAGCAAAAAGCGTGATGGTTTGCACGCTGTACATTATGGCAGGCCCTGCATACATACGTACTTTTCCTACGTCTTCACTAATACGATTCATCAGGTCGCCAACGCGGTTTTGCTTATAAAAGCTCAATGATAGTTGCTCATATTTGGCAAAAATCTCATTTTTCATATCGTATTCTATGTAACGAGACACATTGATGATGAGTTGGCGCATAAAAAACATAAGAATTGCCGAAATAATGGTAGTTCCAATGATAATAGCAGCGTATTCTATGAGCAATGATATTATTTGGTCTGTATTTTTGGTAGTAGAACGAGCAAAATTTTCAATAGCAGCAATTGCATTCTTTACATATCGGGGCATAAAGAGTGAAAATACACGTGATATAATAGTAATAAAGATTCCTAAAAGGAGGTGGTATTTGTATTTAAAAAAGTATTTACGTACGTGTTTTAAGTGCGCCATTTTTAGTGAATTATGTTTTCTTTTTGGGTGCAAAAATACGATATAATTAGCAAATTACAAAAGTTTCATTCCGTTGTTTTCACAAAGTAGTACCATATCATCTGTCCATACAGAAGCCTGTACTTCGCCTATATGGGCTTTTTGCAGAAAAATTGAAACTACTTATATAATCTATTTTAAATAAAGAAGATACAGGAATTACAAGAAGATTAGGTAATGATTTAGTAATAGCTCTTATTTCATTTGATTACACCTATTTTCTCAGTAACTTCTAGGTGCAAAGGTACAACATCTTGACAATATAACCAAAAAATTTTACCTTTGCACCCACAAACGTGCGTTGCTGCACGGGCTTTTATAAAAGCCCGTGCAGCAACGCACGTTTGTGTGGGGCTGGTAATATGTCAATGTTCTGCCTATCTATGTAGTAGAATTACTACAAAAATCAAAAAACTTGCCCAAGCCTTTGTAAGACTGAAAAATCTTTTGTAGCTTTGCCCCATATTTAATTTAAAATCATTAAAGATATGGTGATAGCTATTCTAAGGTAAAAACAGCTTTATCATAGGAAAGGTTTCATATCTAAAAAGATTGTTAAATCTGACTCTAAAAATACTGACTTAGTAAGGAGGTAAAAACCTCATCAGTGAGTGCTAAAGTACCACTAAAGAAAGAAAAGCAACAGTAACCTCAAGTGGACACTTCTATTCAAGGAAGTATCTTAAAATCAAATTAGAAAATGGCAACAAACCCTATTGAACAACGTATCGAGCAAATAGTAGATGAGTGGGACATTTCAAAAACGGACTCCCAAGCACGTATAGTGCGTATACTCTCTCAAAGAGATGAGCAGGATATAGTAGATACTTTCTTTACTTATATGATTGCTACAGATACTGATATTATGGATATTGCTTTCCATTTCGATGCAATGTATACCAATGATGAAGAATATACTAAATCTCTGTTAGAGGAATTAAAAGAAACTATCACCATTTGGAATACAAATCAAAAAGAGGTAGGAGAAGACGAACAGGAAACTTCCGAAAAAATTGATTGGGAAGTAGATTACAATATAGGAAAAGAAATGGGATGGGCAGGTGTTTTTACAGCTAATTTCAATAAATTAGCCGAAGCACTCCATCTCTTAGAAGGCAACTATACCGTAGCTATTCTTAAAAACACCAACAAAAGCAAAAACTTTATCCAATGGCTTTTTAAATGCCTTGACTATGGTATTAGTGAAAAAGTACGTTTCCTTGTAACTGATACAGTGAATACTCTTGTATTTGACAGCTTAAGTAGGGAAGGCAAACAAAAAGTTTATACAATTTTTTTAAACTTAAATATGCCTTTGGCTATGCAACAAATTACTTCAATGCTTCCTCCTGATGAGCCTTCTGTCAAATACCGTAAGGCTTTTATAAGTATGACTAAGGCTATAGAAGAAGAAAAAGAGAGTGAAGCCGAAAAGTATGGAGAGGTATGTATCGCTGAAGCTCAAAACTTATTGAGTAAAGACCCTTATTGGCTTACTCAATTAGTGGTAATTTATACCATTTTGTCTAATGATAAAATGCGTTATAAAAAAGACAAAGAAGTTTTAGAGTATGCTGACAAAGCTGTAGCTACTGCTGTTATCGCTGAAAGTCAATTGGAAAAATCAGTATCTCAAGCGCTCCTTGCACAAACCTTACTGTATAGAGGAACTATCTATTATATTAAAGAAAAATGGGAAAACTCATATACTGATTATCTTACAGCCTATGAACTTTACTTGCAATCAGATAACCCTATCTTATTGATTGAGGCAGCAAGAATGTTGGCTAATGCAGGCTTTCACTGTAACAAAACCAAAGAAGCAATGGAGGCTTTAAAAGTAGCTGTTTCATTAGGAAAAGTTTTAAGCAAAGAAGCTGCTTTTGGTTCTTCTTACCGCATTGCAGTGGATACATTTATGGAAAAGAACTATGAAAAGTATCTTAGCTATGATGAGATAGAAGCTATCTGCGAACCTCTATTTGGTAAACAGTGGAGAGAGATAGTATCAAGTTGGAAAAAGGTCTCTGATGAGGAAACTTTAAATAAAATGGCTGAACAATGCGACAGATAAGTCGCTACTTAGGGCGTGATATAAGGCACACATTATTGGCTTTTTCATAGGAATACTCTTTATAGTCATAGGATTTTATTTCTCCTATATAGCCTTACATACAAGGGACAATAAATAATAACACACACAAAATTAACAAAAGATGTCAAACAACAACTATTTAAAGAAGATATTCAAGAAGGACGGAGAGGACTCCATAGCTGACGCAGGTAGTACAGACCAAGCGTTGCAGGGAGCTGAGGAAAACCTTTTGCAGAACTCTGAAGCTGTTGTTGGGGCAGTAAATGCCCTAAAAGGACTTGCCGATGGGAGTGTAAGCCCTATAGAGGCAGCCTTAGACATCAAAGCGGCTATCGATGCAGTACAAGGACTCTCAGGACAGCTCTCCGAGTCGCTGATGATGCCCCTGATGACTCACTTAGCAGCGTTTAAAGGTGAAGCCTTTTTGCCTGTAGCAAAGCAGTTAGACCCTGTAATGGGGATAGATGTACACTTTGTTACTGTTCCGCCAGGGACTCCTGTTCCCCTGCCTCACCCTTACATTTCTGTACTTTTCAGAGCTAAGGATTGGGTTAGCTGTATGGTCAATATGGTAAAGGCAGAAGTAATGAGTGCGGTACAAGAAGCACAACCCAATGCCAATGAACCTCAAACAGAAGCAGAAGAAGCCGCACAAGCCAAAACTGATAAACTCATCAATCAAGCCGATGGCTTAGTATCTACGGCTTTAGGAATGGCAGGGCTTAGTGCCACCGTGCTTATTGGAGGCGTACTACCACGAGCTATTACAGGCACTACCTCAAGAGTAATTCCACATATCCCTATGGGAGCAGGTTTTCATCCTAGCTTTGATGTGCCTGTGGCTAAAGACAACGGTACAGTCTATTTAGGAAGCCTCTTTGTAACAGCCGATGGCGACCCTATGGCAGGGATGATGCACCTGAACTATGACTGCTGGGATATAGGCATTATAGACCTGTTCAAAAGCCAACGCAATAGTACCAAAAAATCACCCGACCCTAAAAACCCTAAAACAGAACTCTTTGTCCCTTCAGGCAGTATCCTGCCTATCCCTTGGAGCCGACCTGTACTGGTCAATACCATACCTACCCCTATCAACCCTTTGAGTATAGGCGATAGACTCTTCAAAGCAGGTTTGGGCAAACTCAAGTTAGGACAACGCTTCCGAAAGTTAGCCGAAAAAGGCATCTCCAAACTGCCCTTTTCTTGTGCTACCAAAACCAAACTCTCTAAACATCTGGGTACAGGACAAAGCCACCCTGTGGAAGTAGCCGAAGGATATTTCTATACCGATAATGAAGACTTTAGCCTCTCAGGAGTGATTCCTTTGGTATGGGAACGCACTTGGTATAGCTATAGCCCTTACGAAGGTCCTTTAGGCTATGGCTGGCACCACTCTTACGATATGGCTATAGGTTTTGATTGGGAAGCCAGAGTAGCCACTATCAGAATGAACGACGGACGAGGGGTAGATATAGAACTACCTAACAGTCCCGACAAACCTACTTTCCACCGCTTAGAAAAACTCTACTTATGTGTGGATGAAAGCGGACGTTATTACGTAAAAGACACCTCAGGACTCTGCTACTATTTTACGGAAACAGCATACCCAATGAAAGGCAGTGAGCGCAAGCAACAGCTGCTGGAGAAAATAGTAGATAGAAACGGACACCAAATACAACTGAGCTATAAAGCCAATGGAGCCCTTACCCAGCTAATAGACTCAGCCGAACGTACCTTAACCTTTGAAACAGATAACGAGGGACGTATCACCACTATATACGCACCTCACCCCAAACAAGAAAACGAACGCTTTGCGATCGCACAATATAGCTACTCCGAGGAAGGAGATTTGCTCACCCATACCGATGCTTTAGGGCAGCCTATGCACTTTGCCTACCAAAACCACCTAATGGTAAAAGAAATTTGGCGCAATGGTACGGTATGGACATTTACTTACGATGGCAAAGGCACAGGAGCTAAATGCGTAGAAGTACGAGGTAGTGAAGACCTCTTGCACTATACCTTTGATTACTCCGACCCACATTGCACACTGGTAAGAGATAGCTTGGGCTATACCAAATCTTTCTATCATCACAACGGACGTGTCATAAAATACATAGACCCCGAAAAAGGCGAATGGAACTCCCATTACAACAGCTTTAGCGAATTGGAAATGGAAACTGACCCCTTGGGTAATACCACCAGCTATCTCCACGATAAATGGGGCAATGTGGTAAAGGTCATAGAACCCGATGGGAGCCTTACCCAAATGGAGTACTACGACCCTTATAACAAACACCTGCTTACCGAAGCCACTGACCCAAGAGGAGGCAAATGGGAATGGAACTACGACGAGGTAGGTAACCTTACCGAACGCAAAACGCCTTTGGGAGCTACCACAGCCTTTAAATACGAAGAAGGACTGTTGCGCTCCCTCACCGATGCATTGGGAGCTACTACGGAAGTAAAATACGACGACCAAAAGAACATCAAGCAGATAAAAGCCCCTAATGAAGGCTATACCAAATACGAATACGACCACTTAGGGCAATGTACGGCTATTACCAACCCTCACCAGCTAAGGCAACTGCGCCACTATGACCTGTTGGGACGTGTGGAATACTTACAGGACTTTGACAACAACAACATCTCATTGAGCTACGATGCGATGGACAATGTGGTGCGTTATAGAGACAGCAACGGCAAGGACATCCGCTACCGTTACAAAGGCTTAAACAAACTCATAGAACGCACTGAGGGTGATAGCACTGTACGCTTTAAATACGATACCGAAGGACAACTACGCCGTATTGTAAACGAAGAAGGCGAAGAATATCTCTTTGATTTGGACGGCAATGGCAATGTACGCAAAGAAAACGCTTTTGACGGACTCATCAGAGAATATGAGCGCAACCAAGCAGGTTGGGTAACAAGAGTACAACGCACTAAAAAACGCTATACAAACTACGACTACGACCCTAACGGACGTATAGCCCAAGTAAGTTACCACGACGGCAGCAGCGAGCAGTACCTCTACGAAGCAGGATTTTTAAAAGAAGCCACTAATGCCGATGCAGTAGTGAGCTTTGAAAGAGACAAATTAGGCAACATCACCAAAGAAAGTACCAAACGCACCAATAGCGATGAAGTAACCGAAGTCTATAGCGAATACGACATTCTCGGCAGACGTATCAAACTAAGTAGCAACTTAGGAGCAGAGATATCTTTTGAACTTGATAAACTAAGTAACATCTCTCATATTCACGCCACAACCTCCCCTTCTTTGGAGGGGCAGGATTCTTGGGAAGCTAAAATAGACTACGACGAGTTAGGTTTAGAAATTTACCGACAGCTTACAGGAGGTGTAAAACACGAAACCCGAAGAGACCGCTTGGGGCGTATGCGCCACCAAGTAACCAAAGATGGACAAGGGGCAAATATCTATTGGAAAGAATACCAATGGGGCATAGACTACCGCTTGTACAACATCATAGACCATACCTATAAAGACCGTGATGTTGCCTTTGACTACGATGATAAGGGCTACCTCGTACGTGCTATTTATGCCAAGAAAGAAGAACAGTTCCGTACTCCTGACAAACTCGGTAACTTATACGAGACAAAGGACAAGAAAGACCGCAAGTATAAAAACAGCCAACTCCAACAAGACCAAACCTATTTTTACCACTATGATGTAGAAGGTAACCTTATCTTTAAAGAGCATATTAAAGACGTTGGTTTCCGTCCTTTCTTTAGTGGTAGTGAACTCCGTGACTTAGGCATAAATCCCAAAAGCACTGGTAAAGGCTTTTTATATACTTGGAACGCTAATGGCTCACTCCGCTCTGTTACAGACCTAAAAGGCGTTACTTATAGATTTAGATACGATGCTTTCGGTAGGCGTTTAGAAAAACGCCGTATGGCTTCCACGTTCCGTTTTGTATGGGACGGGAATGTGCTCCTGCACGAAACTTTCAAAAAAGACAACTCCGAAAACACTGAGCTTACTACTTGGGTCTTTGAAGGTTTTGTGCCTACCGCCAAGTTGGTGAATGGCAAAGCGTACTCTATCATAAGCGACCACTTAGGCACTCCTATACTTGCTATTGATAGCGAGGGGAATGAGGTTTGGAATCGACAATTAGATATATATGGCAGGGTAAAAAGAGAAATTAAAGCATCCTCATTAGGAGATGACGTACGCCCATTTATACCATTCCTTTATCAAGGGCAGTATTATGATTTTGAGACCAATCTTGCTTATAATCGTTATCGTTACTATTCTCCTGAAACGGGGGCTTATATTTCACAAGACCCAATAGGACTTGCGGGAGGGAATCCTACACTATATGGGTATGTTTTTGACCCAAATAGTTGGATAGACCCATTGGGGTTAAGCGGTCGTGGTGGTGCTAAACATAAGGAAATTCAAGAGCAACTACGAGATGATTTAAAAGGTTTGGGCAAAAATGTAGGAACAGAAGGGCAGATAAAATTAAAAAACGATAAATCAAGATTTGGTGATGTAGTAGTATATGCAGACGATAAAAAGAAACAAATATTAGAAGTACATCAAATCGGGGATATGCGTACTCGTGGCGGGTTTAGACCTTCATCAAGAGAGCGAGGGGCAATTATGGATATTAGAGAGGCTTTAGGGGATAATGTAAGAATAGTTTTCCACGATAAAAAGGGACAGGTAACACTTATAGACCCCGACAAAGCCGATGATTGGAAAGAGCCAAGTAAAAAACATAGAAAAAATAGTTGTTAATTATGAGTTCAATACAGTTTAATTATTTTGCAGACGAACAAGGAGAGCAAATTATAAGACAAGAACTTTTAAAGAAGTTCGGTTCTCTTTATGTAAGAGATTACTTTGGGAAGAAAGAAAGTATAATAAAAGAGATAGAAGAATTTCCTCCCGCTCCTTTTGAAATTTATTTAACTTATGAAAGTTTGGCTTCTCAAATAATCACCCTTTCAGGTAAATCGTCCATTTCTATTTATGATAGTCCTGTTATTGAATATTCTCCATCAGGAATAGACGATGATAAGTATTATAGTGGTCGCTTAGCCTATTTTGGGGCAAATGAGTTTCCTGAGTTTAAAAAAGATGTGCAATCTTTATTCAGAAAACTCAAAAAAAAGTGTTGGAAAGATAAAAATGAGTGGGTATTTGAAACTATTGGAGATGAAGCAACGGTTTTTATACCGAATAGGATTGTTCATCTAAAAAGAGAATGATACTTTCTGCTCTAATTGGTGTGTGTTTTCGGTAATGCCTCAAATGAGTTGTTAAAATTTTGTTACATTAGAAGTCAATCTAACACAAAAACAACAAAGGTTTATTTCATTTTAGAATTCATAGAGAAAAATATTTTTCACTTCTATGCTTAAGAATAAGTCTAATAGAAATATAATAAATAAAAAAGTCCTTATGAAAGAAAACTTTATAAGGACTTTTTTCGTCGTTTAGTTTAATGCAATAAAAATATAAAATTAAAAAACCACGACTTCGGAGTGCGTTTTAAGCTCCCTGCAAGGGCAAGTTGTTTTGAGTGCCTAAACGCCTAATGCGTGCCTCAAAACACAACTTGCTCTGTTCGGGTGAACAGAAAATTCTCCCTAAAGGTCAAATTTTAATTAACCATAAGAAAAGAAGATAAACACTACAAGCTCATAAAGTGATTTAGGGCATATTAGCAATATATTTAATCAATCACTTACTTACAAAGTTATTTACAATTCTATGTAAAGCTATATGTATATTTGTACATTACTTTGCATTCACGTATCAAAGCAAGCAAGTATGTACGAAAGTAAAAACGTAATTAAGTAGCTACATACTTTGAATTTTTTTCATTCGACAATGGGAGGAAAAGCGGTATTCGTTTCAAAAAACAATCTGTAAGAAGCAGCATTTTTCTCATATTTGACATTTTTTTTTATTCGCTTAAAGGTCGGAATGAGCTGGTTTCGTTTCGAGTGCCATAAAAGGTCTGTGTTTAGCTTCTGCAAGGTTTTTCAAAAAAATACTACCCGCAGGACAACGGACAAGGGCTGGAGATTTTTTTGAAAACCCATCGGGCTTGACCTTGCAAGAAGCGTTAAGAACACAGAAATACCTTTGCACTCGAACAACGAACCGCCATTACGTGCCTTAAGTGTTTAAAACAGGAAAAATAGGTAAGTCTTAATGACGTATTTCTATTTGTGACAAACGAATACCCTTTTCCTTATTTGTTGAAGTCTTTTTCTCTTCTAATAGCTTTCTGTAAGGCAACAAAAAAATCCATTGACACATCTCTTTTTGAAATGTTATCAATGGATTTTAATTCTCAGAGGGAATTTGTTAGTTATCCTATCTTTAAGTTTTTTAATCGTTCGGCAGCAATTTCCATATCCTTGCTAATTTTCTCATTGGTGATTTTAGCATAAATCTGGGTGGTTTTGATATTCTTATGTCCCATCATCTTGCTAACACTTTCCAAGGGGACTCCTTCTGTTAAGAACAGAGTACCAAAGGTATGGCGTGCCCAGTGAAAGGAGATAGGTTTTTCACGAATGATGTTACAATCTTTCATCATCTTTTTGATCAGGAGGTTGCAATTAGCATTGGAGGGCGTAGGAAACAATGCCTCAGTACGAGTAGTGCCCTCATATTTTTCAATAATTTTCTCGGCTATATCCAACAGACGTACATTACAGGACACATCGGATTTCTGACGGCGTTTGATAAGCCATTTGTTGCCGTCAAAGAATGATTGTAAGTGACTTTTCTTGAGCTGCTTGATGTCAATATACGAAAAACCTGTAAAGCAACTAAAAACAAATAGGTCTCGTACTAATTCAGCAGAAGCACTCTTAGGGTGATATTGTAAAAGAGTTTCTACTTCCTCTCTAAGCAAATAGCCTCTGTCTTTCTCCTCCATAGAACTTATATAATTCTTAAAAGGATTGCGATAGATGATACCTTTGTCTATAGCTATTTCTACCATTTTACAAAGGGGCATCATATAAACCCATATTGTGTTGTGAGTAAGACTTTTATTAACTCTAAGATAGAAGTCAAAATCGTTGATAAAGTCTTCTGTAAGCTCTTTGAAAGAAATATCACTTCTGTGGTATTTGTACTGGATAAACTCGCTCAAATGAGTGTATACATTTTCGTATTTGTTAAGCGTACTGTAACTTCTAACACCTTTTTCTACCATCAGGGCAAAGTCTTCTTTGAACTTCTCATAGACTTTTAGCAAGGAATCTTCCATTACTCCTATGCCTAGAAAAGTAGCTTTTAGCTTCTGAGCAGTAACCACTCCCTCGTACTTCATCAACTCCTCATAATGAGTAATGATACGTGATCGAATCTCTTCCAGCTTGCGATTAAGTTGGGTAGCTTCTTCTGTTTTACCTGTTACTCTGCCATATTTCAAATCCCATTTCTGTGGAAGAATTTCAAGTTTGGTACTAAACTGAGCTACCTGATTGTCAATGGTAATACGTCCCATAATAGCAACCTTACCGTTCTTCTTTGGGGCATTCTTTTTAAGGTAAAACAATACCTTAAAGGTTGAGCGTTTTACTTTTTTCATACTCTAATTTTTTAATTTGCGAAAGTACTTTTTATCAAGTTACTGTACAATATGAAAAAAGGTGTAAAACACTGAAATATAACCTATTAATAAAAAATATTTTTCAATGTATTAGGTAACGATTTAGAAACCTAATTTTGAAAAAACCTATCCAAATCATCTAAGACCCTGTCTTCTCTTATCTTCCTGTCAAAAAATTAATCCTCTTTGTATGAGCTAATTACATTATTTTTTGTAGTTTTGCTTTTTATTCGTAATTTTGCAAGAAAAACATACAGATACGAGACTGACCTATACCTCCACCTATGGTGAGTGGCAATTGCCCTTTTAGCAACATTTGGTGATATTCAAGCTGTTTGCGTTCTTCGGCATTGGCAGTTTTTAGCTGTTGGCTAAGCGAACTCTCATCCACACGAATACCCATAGACGAAAGCTCTAATGCTTTGTCGAGCACTGGATTCCAAAAAATAAGGTCGCCATTGAGCTGCCAATCGTCATAGTCGGGGGCACGATTGTCGTGTTTTTTGCCTGAACGTAGGGTGTTACCTATTTGAGTGATGAAGATAGCCCCTTTTTCTTTAGCAAAAACTTGTTCGCGCTCACTGGGTGATAAGTTAGGGTAACGATCTTCTAAGCCTTGCGAAGTAATAAAAGTAACTTCGGGCGGCAATAGCTTTCGGCATAGAGGATATTGTGCAATAAGCTGTGCTTCAGTAGCTAAAAACACTTGGTATATTTGTCGTACTGTATAGTGCAAATATGACAAAGTACGTTCCTGAGGGGTAATGATTTTTTCCCAGTCCCATTGGTCTACGTAAATAGAATGTGTGTTATCCAATTCCTCATCACGGCGGATAGCATTCATATCGGTATAAATACCCTCGTGCATCGCGATGCCATAGCGTTTTAGGGCTAAGCGTTTCCACTTGGCTAAGGAATGGATAATTTCTATATCGTCATCGGGATAGTGTTTCATTTGGAAAGTTACAGGTCGTTCTACGCCGCTGAGGTTATCGTTGAGTCCTGTGCGTTTTCGCACAAATAATGGCGCTGATATACGGGTGAGATTCAGTGCTTTAGCAAGAGTAGTTTCAAATGTATCTTTGATGAGCTTGATAGCTCTTTCGGTATCCATAATCCCATAAGGAGAATGGTAATTTTTAGGAATGATGAGCATAAGGCTGTTTGTTTGTAGATGTTTATCGCCCAAAAGTACAAAATAATGTTTAATTGACAATACTTAATGATTATTTTTTTATTTTTGGTCAATCTCACTGCTATTGTTTGCTTACTTTCCTCTTATGAAGGTTTGTTGGGAATAGTAACTGAGCAATCGATTTGTAAGATAATAGTAAAGATGTAATTGATTGAAGGGGATAAGAACTGACAATTTGGCAGTTGAAAGCAGTTTGGTATTCTTTTGGCTATGGTATAGAACTGAAAAATAATAACAGAATAATTATAAAACAAAATGAAAGGTAATATAAACGTTTCGGTGGAAAATATCTTTCCGCTAATTAAAAAATTCTTGTATAGCGATCACGAAATATTTTTGCGTGAGCTTGTATCTAACGCTACTGATGCTACTTTGAAGCTGAAACACCTTTGTAGTATTGGTGAGGCTAAGGTAGATTATGGCAATCCGCTGATTGAGGTGAAAATAAACAAAGAGGCTAAGACGTTACATATCACCGACCAAGGGATTGGTATGACTGCCGAAGAAGTGGAAAAGTACATCAACCAAATTGCTTTTTCCGGAGCTGAAGAGTTTTTAGAAAAATATAAGGATACGGCTAAAGATGCTGGGGTGATTGGTCATTTTGGGCTTGGGTTCTACTCGGCTTTTATGGTGGCTAACGAGGTGGAAATCATAACCAAATCATATACCGATGCACCTGCTGTGCGTTGGGTGTGTGATGGTAGTCCGGAGTATTCTTTAGAAGAAACCACCTTGCGTACAGAACGTGGTACTGAAATTATACTGCACATCAATGACGATTCGCTTGAGTTTTTGGAAGAGTATCGCATAGGCGAGCTCTTGCGCAAATACAATCGTTTTATGCCTGTGCCTATTAAGTTTGGTACTAAACAAGAGGCTTTGCCTCGCCCTGAAAATGCTCCTGAGGACTACAAAACAGAATACGTTACGGTAGATAATATCATCAACGATACTCACCCTGCGTGGACTAAAAAACCTGCCGACCTTACCGATGAGGATTATAGGGAATTTTACCATAGTTTGTACCCTATGCAGTTTGATGAACCTTTGTTTCATATTCACCTGAATGTAGATTATCCGTTTAACCTTACTGGTATTTTGTATTTTCCAAAGCTTAGCGGAGATATGCAATTGCAAAAAGACCGCATTCAGCTTTACCAAAACCAAGTGTTTGTAACCGATAATGTAGAAGGTATTGTCCCTGACTTTTTGACGATGCTCAAAGGGGTAATAGACTCTCCTGATATTCCGCTAAATGTATCGCGCTCTTACTTGCAGGCTGATGGCAATGTGAAGAAAATAGGTGCCTATATTACGCGTAAGGTTGCTGATAAACTTAAACAGCTTTTTACTAATAATCGTGAGGATTTTCAGCAAAAATGGAATGATATTAAGGTGGTATTAGAATATGGTATGCTCACCGATGATAAATTCTATGAAAAAGCAGGTGATTTTGTGCTATATCCTACTGTAGATGGCAAATACTATACACTTACCGAACTAAAAGAAGCAATTCAGTTGCTTCAAACAGACAAAAATGGTAAAATAGTAGTGCTTTATGCCCAAAATAAGGAACAACAATATGCTGCTATAGAAGAAGCTACAGCAAAAGGCTACCAAGTACTGCTATTGGATAGTCCTATTGTACCGCATTTAATACAAAAATTAGAAGGGGATAATGAGGGACTTACTTTTGCTCGCGTAGATGCTGCTCCTATAACAAAGCTTATTGAAAAAGACGAGCCTATAATTGCTAAACATAGCGAGGAAGAGAAACAAACGCTAAAAGCTGAGATAGAAAAAGTAGTGCCTAAAGAAGGATATATGGTGCAGTTGGAAGATTTGGGTAGTGATGATGTTCCTTTTGTTATCAATCAACCTGAGTTTATGCGCCGTATGAAGGAAATGAGTGCTACAGGTGGCGGTATGATGGCTATGGGCTTACCCGAAATATATCACGTGGTAGTGAATAGTAATTCTCCCTTAGCAGATGCAATATTAGCTGCCCCTGCAGAGGCTGATAAAGAAACTCTTATAAAACAAGCCTTTGATTTAGCTCGTTTATCACAAGGTTTGCTAAAAGGCAAAGAACTTTCCGATTTTGTAAAGCGCAATTTTGAACAAATTACAAGCAATTAGTAATAAAATGTAGATAACAATGTAATTAACTTTGCTAAAGTTTAAGACTTTGGCAAAGTTTTTAATTTTGCTTACAAAAAGAAAAAGAGAATGCTTGGTTTAAACATTCTCTTTTTTTGATGAATAGTCAACTATAATAGGCTTATTCTTCCGATTCCTTCATAGTGTGATAAACATTCTGGACATCCTCGTCTTCTTCTATTTTTTCTAATAGTTTTTCAACATCAGCTTGTTCTTCAGGAGTGAGTTCTTTGGTAACCTGTGGAATGCGTTCAAAACCTGATGACAGAATCTCTATATTCCTACTTTCAAGCTCTTTTTGTATAGCTCCAAAACTCTCAAAAGGAGCATAAATAAGAATACCATCTTCGTCTGCAAATACTTCTTCTGCTCCAAAATCTATCATCTCAAGTTCCAATTCCTCAGGGTCTATACCTTCAGCATTGATACGAAAGTTACACGTATGGTCAAACATAAATTCTACAGAACCAGAAGTCCCCAATGTACCATTGCATTTATTGAAGTAGCTACGTATATTTGCTACGGTACGATTGTTATTATCAGTAGCAGTTTCTATCAGCACAGCTATACCGTGTGGTGCATAGCCTTCAAAAAGCACTTCTTTATAGTTAGCGGTATCTTTTTCACTTGCTTTTTTTATAGCGCGTTCTATATTTTCTTTCGGCATATTAGCTGCCTTAGCATTCTGTATTACGGCACGTAGTCGAGAGTTACTTTCAGGGTGCGGACCTCCCTCTTTCACTGCCATTACAATATCTTTTCCTATACGAGTGAATGTTTTTGCCATTGCAGCCCAACGTTTAAATTTACGGGCTTTTCTAAATTCAAATGCTCTTCCCATCTTTTTTAATAATTAATTATTAATGGTTAATTGTTTATTTTAATAGTTAATTGACTAATTGTCTAATTTTTCCTTCTTCAAATTGCAATTGTGCTTCAGGAAAATCAAGTCCTGTAAGCTTTTTTATTTCCTGAAATACCCTACCTTCAGCGTCCAACTCTAAGCCAATCCCTTTAGTTTGCTTTGTAGAGATGACATCTGCATATATAAAATTGCCGTTCTTATCTATTTTTATTTGGTAGAGGGGAGCTATCCCATTAACACCTTGTAGGTTAAACTGCCCATAAGTATTAAAGTTACCCATACTATAGGTGATAAACTTTCCTTTGTACACCTCTACAGCGCGTGTAACGTGCGGCCCGTGTCCCAATACTATATCTGCTCCTGCATCTATTACTGAGTGAGCAAATTTATGCACATCTCCTCTATTTTCACCGTAGAAAAACTCATTCGTTCGGGGTACGCGGGTATGTTTAGAGCCCTCGGCACCTCCGTGAAACGAAACAATAACTATATCAGCTTGCGCTCTTAGCTCCTTTACTAAGTCAGTCGCTTGAGCTATATTGTTTACCGACAACATATTGCTATTAGGTGAAAAAGCACAGAAGCCATACTTCACTCCATCTTTTTCAAATACTACCGACTTATTTTCTACAGGCCCTGCGTGGTAAATCCCTACATTATCCAATACTTTAGCCGTATTGCGGCGCCCTTTTTCACCAAAGTCGTTAGCGTGATTATTAGCAGTACTCATAAGGTTAAAACCCGCCTCTTTCAGTATATCACCATAGCGGTCTGGCATCCTAAAAGCGTAACAAGTACCTGATTCAGACCCTTTACATTTTTCTGAATTTCCTGCATCTAAAATAGCACCTTCCAAATTGCCAAACACTATATCTCCTTTCAGATAAGGTTTCACGTGCTTAAAGCTATTCTTAGCATCATCAGGTGGCAGATTGCCTGCAGGGAAAGCTGAGCCTATCATTACATCGCCTACTGCCACAATAGTAAGAGTATCTTTTGTTACTACTGAAGTCGTATCTATTTGATTATCAGTTTGTGAATAAATAGTCCCTACAAATATAACTGCTAATAACAGAAGTGTTTTTTTCATCGTCTTTCTTATTTTTCAGCAATTACTTGCACGCCTCCTTTTACTTTATCTCCCAACTGCACCTTCACTTTGGTACCTAAAGGCAGATATACATCCACACGCGAGCCAAACTTTATAAAGCCTGCATCTTCGCCTTGCACTGCAGTATCGCCTACTTTAGCGTAATTAACAATACGTTTTGCCAAAGCTCCTGCTATTTGTCGGTATAGTACCTCACCAAACACAGGGTTATCTACCACTATAGTAGTGCGTTCATTCTCTTCAGAAGCCTTAGGGTGCCACGCTACCAAGTACTTACCTGGGTGATATTTGCTGTAGGTTACCTTACCACCTAAAGCATAACGTGTTACGTGTACGTTTAAAGGCGACATAAATATTGATACCTGCAAACGTTTATCTTTGAAGTATTCTTTTTCAAATACCTCTTCTATTACCACTACCTTACCATCTACAGGAGCAATAATATGGGTATCATTCTTAGGGGTGATGCGTTTAGGGTTTCTGAAAAATTGTAGTATAGCTATCAAAAAGACAAAAGCCGACAGCTGTATTGTCAATCTAATCCATTCTATATCAATACAATAATGAGCTATCAATGCTACTACCATCGTAATAGTAAAGCTAACCAAGATAATCTTAAAACCTTCTTTATGAAACATAATATTCTATTATTTTTGCCTGCAAAATTACGAATAAAATACCAAATTACAAAAAATAATACAATCAGTTCAAAAGAGATTTTTTATAATCACCCAACCATTCACACCACTCAGTTGGGCAGTTGTATTTATTCATATATTCTTCTTGCTCTTTATTGCTCAAAGTCTTCCAATATTTCAAAAAAACATCCCTATATTGTTCTTGATATCCTTGATTCCAACGAGGAGCTCCATAAAAATTATTAGGAAACACCACCCAAAAAGGAAATATTTCTTTATATTTTTCAATTTCTTCTCTAAAAAGAATCATTTTTTCTTCATCATAAAATCTTATATACAAATAGAAAAGTTTATCAGCTTGTCTTATTATACTGATATTCTTTTTGTCGCAAAAATAAGGTTTTCTACTAAAGAAATGATAAATTGCCTTTTTATTAACCTCATTTTCTGTTTCAACTATAACATCAAATAATGAAGCCGAAATATAAAATTCGTAATAAAAAATCCTATACTTTTTTCGTATCAAATGGAATACTAAAACCATAAGAACACTTATAATAAGGACACTTGTCAATACATATAGCATTATATCTATAACATAAAAGCAAGAAAAAGGCAGTTTATTGTTATACTACCTTTTTCTATTTCATTTCTAAAACTAATTTCTAAAACAATCAGTCTTTATTTTAAACTGATGACACCTAATAACTGCGAATGATTACCCGTAGCTCTACACGGCGCGCTTGAGCAGGAGTAGCTTGCGAGTCTATCCCTTTAAAAGCGGTCAATATACGCTCGTTGCTTATCCCCTTACCATTTAGTATTTGGGCAACTGCTACAGCGCGCTCCATAGAGAGCACATTGTTGTAGGAAGCACTCCCTACGGCACTTGCATAACCTTCTAAGAGTATAGATAGTTCAGGGTGTGCTTGTAGCATCGCTACCATTTCGTCTACTATTGTAGGGTCATAAGCCAAAGGTATAGTTTTATTATTAGCAAAATAGAGTACCGCTTTCTTATGCCCATATGCAGCCAATAGCTGTTCCAATTCACTGCGTTTTTCTGCCGAAATTTGTACAGGCACCCCTGTAGCAGTTACGCTTTGCACTACTATGGGAGTATAGCCCGCTGTTGCCGTAGTGGCTGTTGTCGTAGCTTGGGTACTTACAGCGGCAGACAGAGTATTGGCAGGGGTAGCAGTAGCTGTAGGAGTAGCTTTACTTTTAGCCGCTACCACTCCTGTATTAGCCGTCAAAGCTGCCAATAACAATTGCTGCTGTTTGCGCAACTGTTCCACTACCCCCGATAGTTGAGCTACCTGTTGGGCTATCGCAGCAGTATTCTGTGGTTGAGCTACAGCAGCAGGTACTACAGAACGCTGAGCTGTAGTAATACTCGCCGTATGGACAACTGCCATAGAATTCGCAGTACGAGCGATAGCAGTATTACTCATCGTGCGGTTGATAATAGTACTACTATTTGTTCCCACTACTGTAGGACTTACTGCAGCTACTTCTACTAATCGATACTCATTTATAACTACCGAAGTAGGCGATACTGCTGTTGTTTTGTAATTTACAGCCGATAGCATACTGTCTAACTGCTTATCTCTTAAGGAAGTTAGCTCTGCTCTCCCTATTTGTTCTAAGAGTAAGCGCAGTTCATCTACCGTCATTACTATCTCTGTTTTTGTTGGGGTAGGAGCTACTTGTGCTCTTATAGTAGGTACACATAGCAATAAAACCCCTATAATATGATAGATATACTTCATAAATTATTCTGCTGTAGGTACTACAGTTTTTGTATTTTGAACTTCGTCTTTAGCTTTTTGCGCCTCTAAAAGTAGTTTCTCTAATCGGTCTATACGTTGCTCAGGAGTTTTGCCTTCGCCCTCCTTAATACTTTTTACTACATTATCTATAAGTTGTTGTAGTTCTTCTGGAGTCATACGTACCAAGCGCACTTGTTCAGCAGTAGGGTAGGGCTGATGCTCTGCCACATACGTATTTCTAAGGTCTTCCCATTGTTGTTTTTCCTTTAGCAAACGATTGGCATTAGCCGTATCGCCATTTTGGTAAGCCAATTGTATTTGTTTTTCTATTATGGTTATTTGGCTATTGTAGTAAGTTAATTTTTGTTTTTCGGGCGAAACAGGAGTAGTAGCAACAGCTGTTACTTCTTTTGGTTCTCCATACACTTCTCTTTCTACCTTTTTAGCTAACTTGATACGTATCCCTGCGTTGTAAAATACATTGCTTTGCAATTCATTTATAGCACTTAGGGCAGTACTTACATCTTTGTTATGAGTTGTATAGAGCAAATTAGCTACCCCAAAAAGCTCTACGCGCTTGCCTAAAGGTATAGCTAATCCTATCCCCCCTTTAGCAAAAATCCCCGATTTATTTGCTACACTTGCTACCTTACCTACATAATCATCGCCTACTCTCATATAACCAGCACCCAATTGCACGTAAGGCACTACACCATTAGCTACGTTTAGGCGTGCTAAGAAATCACCACCATACATTGATAATTTATCAAATTTAGTTGATAATTTTCCTTCAGTCATTGCTTGGTGGTAATACCCTCTGATGCCTATGTATTCAGTAAAATCTACTCCCAATGCCAAGCCTCCAAAGCAAGCATCGCGTAAATTACTATCACTATTGAAGTTTAAGTAACCCAAAGTAGGCTCTATTACTACCTTGAAACTCTTTAAGTTTGTATACGCTTGGTCTAATTCTGTTAGCTGATTAGGGTTGCGACCTCCTAAGTAAAGCTGTAGTCCTGCGCCTACACTCCACGCCAAGTGATTTTCTTCATCTACGTTATTATTTATCCAAGTGTTATAAGCTGAAGTGTTAGCTTCTGTAGGTTTATAAAGCACATTGCTAGGGTCAAAACTGAAACGAGTCGCTTTAGCTTGTAGGTTCAGGGTAAGGCGGCGCGCAAGGTTAAATTTAGCCCCCAATCCTAAAGCAAAGTACACTTGGTCTTGGCTCAAGTCATTAGCTTTGATGGTTTGTACTCCTGAACCCAAGGTAACATAAGGCTGAAAAGAGTATGCCATCGGTATATTACCTTTCAGTTCGCCACCCCATCTGTGCACAGCTACCTCTTTAGATTCAAAAACATTGCTAATAGCATTAGGAGCATCATAACCCGCAAGATTCGATTTCATTCCTATCGATTGTCTATACGAACCCAATAACTCTATATTTCTACCGAACCCGAAGCCTACGTAACCACCTGCCATAAAGCCATTGGTGATAGCGGTTTTCTTTTGCCACCACACATAATCACCCGTAGGGGCTACAGCGAAGCTAATATCTTTTACTTGTGCTCCTACCGAAGTAGATAAAAGCACAAAAACACCTAAGTTTAAAAAAGTTTTTCTCATTGTTTTTTAATTATTTTTTATAGTAAGTTTTTTAAGTTAAATGATTAGGCAAAAGTACAACTATTTTTTCACTCCTGCAACTATAATTCATATTTTCTTTACAAACTAAAAAAGCAGCACATCACTGCACTGCCTTTTTTATTTTATCTATAATTTAATTTACTAATTCTCAAATTTGCTAATTCTCAAATTTACTAATTAAAAAAAGTAACGTTTAAACGCTTCTATAGCCTCATAATCAGCTAAGCCTAAATTGCGATAGCGTTGTGCCGTTTGGCTATTGCGCGCTTCTGCACGTTGCCAGAACTCACGCAAGTCATCTCCTTGAAACATTGCACCATCTTTTTGTGATTGGTGGAAGAAAATAGCCTGACGTTTCTTAAGCACTTGCGCCGGACTCATAGGCACTGCCATTTCTATTTCGTGTATATCCCATTCGTGCCAAGCTCCGCGGTATAGCCATACCCAGCAGTCTTTCATATAATCCTTGTTTTTCAAGTTCTTAAGAGCTGCAAAAATAGCGTCTAAGCACACTTTATGAGTGCCGTGTGGGTCAGCAAGGTCACCAGCCGCATATATTTGGTGTGGTTTTACCTCTTCAATCAAATTCATAATGATTTTGATATCTGCCTCACCTATAGGGTTTTTCTTCACACCTCCTGTTTCGTAGAAAGGCAAGTTCAGGAAGTGTACGTGTTTATCAGGCACACCTTCGTAGCGAGTAGCTGCCAATGATTCGTGACGACGTATATTACCTTTTAGTTGGCGTACTAATAAAGTATCTATTTCATTAGATTTTTTATTAGTGATATTGCTGATAATCTCATCAAGTACAGCTACTTCGCCCTTGTTTTCTTTTACCATATCTTTAAACACTTCAGCAAATTTCAACGCTTCGTGGTCTGATACGGCAAAGTTACCAGAAGTTTGGTAAGCAATGTGTACTTCGTGTCCTTGTGATACCAAGCGGTCAAAAGTACCGCCCATTGAGATAACGTCATCATCAGGGTGCGGACTGAAGATAATAATGCGTTTTTTGTGTGGGTGTTCGCGTTCAGGACGATTAGTATCATCAGCATTAGGTTTACCACCTGGCCAGCCTGTGATAGTGTGTTGTAAGCGGTTAAACATCGCAATATTCAAATCGTAAGCAGGACCCGATTCCGCAAGAAGTTTAGACATACCGTTTTCGTTGTAGTCAGAGTCGGTAAGTTTAAGTATTGTTTTGCCCAAGTGCTCACATAGCCATACAATAGCTTTAGCTTTAAGGTCTTCATTCCATTGTACATCAGTTACTAGCCAAGGAGTATTGATACGAGTAAGGTCTGAAGCCGCTTCTTGGTCAAGCACGAAAGTAGTATTGTCGTGCAATTGTAGGTAAGATGAAGGTACTTCCGAAGTGATTTCGCCTTCTACAGCTTTTGCTACGATAGAGGCTTTACTATTACCCCACGCCAATAGTACAATACGGCGCGCTTTCATTACGGTACGGATACCCATAGTGATAGCTTGGCGTGGTACGTTATCTATGCCGTGAAAAGTTTCAGCAGCATCAGAACGGGTAATATGGTCAAGCGTGATAATACGAGTACCCGAATTGCGGTTAGAACCAGGTTCGTTAAAACCAATATGCCCTGTACGCCCTATACCCAAAAGCTGAAAGTCTATACCGCCACATTCTTCTATTTTTTTGTCGTAACCTTGGCAGTAAGCTTCAAGTTCTTCGTGTGAAACCGTTCCGTTAGGAATATTGATATTTTCTTTTGGAATATCAATATGGTTAAACAAATGCTCGTGCATAAAGTACCAATAGCTTTGTATATCCTGTTTTTCCATAGGATAATACTCGTCCAAGTTAAAGGTAATGACATTTTTAAAGCTAAGTCCTTCTTCTTTGTGCATTCGCACCAATTCATCATACACTTTCACAGGTGATGACCCTGTAGCTAAGCCCAGCACACAAGGTTTGCCTTCTGCTTCTTTTTTTCTGATTAATGCAGCTATTTCGTGTGCAACACTTATTGAAGCTGTTATTGAGCTTGAGAAAATTACATTATCGATCTTCTCAAAACGTGTCTCTTCCACCGACCCCGCTGGGTGATGAGCAATCGATGAAACTTCTTTTTTAATATGTGTTCTCATTTTGTTTGATAAATGATAATTTTTTAGTTTTTCTTTAACACGGCAAAGGTACAATTCTTTTATGAATTGTACAAATAATTTTAAGATTTATTTACAACTTCTTTCTATAAAAAAAACGAGATACCTATACACGTATCTCGTTCTTATTTTATTTTCGTTGTTGCGCTTTTCTTTGCGCTTCTGCTTGCTCCATCATCTCACGCATTTTTGCCTGAAATTTACCTTCTTTTTTAGGTTTTTTCTTATTTTCTTGTATTTGTGCGTGAATCTTCTTTTCATCTATAATAAAGTGTTTAATAACCAACATTATTAGGATAGTTAGTAAGTTTGATATAAAATAGTACAAACTCAATCCACTCGCATAGTTATTAAAGAAAAACAACATCATTATAGGGGATAAGTAAATCAAGAATTTCATATTAGGCATACCAGGTTGCTGCGGTTGTACTGTTTGCGCCATTGTCATCAGCGAATAAATAAGAATCGCTACCGAAGCTAATAGTGGGAACAAACTAATATGACTACCATAGAACGGAATAGAGAAAGGCAATTCAAAAATAGCATCGTATGATGATAAATCTTGTGCCCATAAGAAACTCTTTTGTCTAAGTCCAAATTCAGTAGGGAAGAAGTTGAAGAGTGCCAAGAAAACCGGCAACTGCAACAAGGCAGGTATACAGCCACTCATAGGGTTTACACCAGCTTTACTGTAGAGTGCCATTGTTTCTTGCTGGCGTTTCATAGGCTCTTCGTATTTCTTGTTAATCTCTTCTATTTCAGGGCGTAATACCTTCATTTTAGCTTGTGATACATATGATTTATATACCATTGGCGACAAGAATAAACGTACAATAATGGTCATTAGTATAATTACCAAGCCTACTGAAAAATAGTCAGATAAGAAATTATAGAGCGGTATAAAAGCCCATTTGTTTAGCCATCCAAAAATTCCCCAACCTAATGGTATAAGCTCTGTAAGATCATATTTATCATTGTATTGCTTTAATACATTATAATCACTTGGTCCAAAGTAAAAATGCAATGATTCACTTAATTCTCCTCCTTTTGTTTTTATAGGAGCTGTAGTTCTGAAGTTTTTTGTGTATTTCACTTCTTTTCCCTCATTATTAGCGATATTGTATGAGAGAAAATCGGCATTAGCAAAAGGAGTATCTTGAATCATTACAGAAGTGAAAAGATGTTGTTTATAAGCCACCCAGTTCACTTGAGATTTTTTATTGCCATCATTACCAGCTTGGTTCATACGGCTAATCTCGCCATTGTCGTATTGTATAGTAGCTTGTGTATAGCGGTTTTCATAAGTAACACTCTTTTCCATACGGCGTGCTTTCAGCTGCCAATCTATAGCAATAGGAGCACTACTATTTAACGTTTTAGCCAAACCTTGGCTGCGTACGGCTACATCCACCATATATCCCTCAGCCCCAAGTGTATACACGTATTCCAAATAATTGTTTTCAGCTGTTTTCAAACGCATTGTAAGCACTTGCTTGCCGTCTTTTGTAGTCAATGAAGGTTCAAAATACAAGTTTTTAGTATTTAGCTTTTTTCCATCTACAGTAGTGAAATCCACTGCAAATGAAGCATTGCCGTCTTTTATTAAGTATACAGGCAAAGTGTCATAAGTTTTAAACTCCTTCAGTAATACTTCTTTAGGGATACCACCTTTATTACTAATGGTTAGTTTTAAATCCTTGTTTTCTATAACAGTTACTGCATTTTTAGCAGAAGGTAAAGTTGCTGAATAAGCAAAATCACCCAAAGTAGCCTTGTAAGCTGCCAATGCTACAGAGTCAGTAGGTATGTTTTGATATGAAGCCGCCGTTGTTGCAGCCTCTGCTTTAGCCTTATTGGCTGCTGCAGCTTCTGCTTGTTCTTGTTGTGCTTTTTGTTTTGCTATTTCCGCCTCGTTAGGTCGGTTGTTTATTACTATCCAAATAAATAACACCGACAATAATACAAAACCAATAATCGTTTGTATATCAAACCTTTTTTCTTCCATATATATATAAATATCCGTTTTTTAGTTCTTTTTAAGTTTGTTATCTAAAGCAGCTTTCACAAACGCCACAAATAGCGGGTGCGGATTGGCTACCGTACTTTTATACTCTGGGTGGTATTGTACCCCTATAAACCAAGGGTGGGTAGGCAATTCTACTACCTCTACCAATCCCGTTATAGGGTTTAACCCTGTGCAGCGCAAGCCAGCTTTTTCTAATGGCTCTTTAAAATCGTTATTAAACTCATAGCGATGACGGTGGCGTTCCGAGATGTGAGTTTTGCCATAAGCCTCATAAATCTTGCTATCGGGCAATAAATCACAATCCCACGCACCCAAGCGCATTGTACCCCCTTTGTGCGTTACCTCTTTTTGTGCTTCCATTAAGCTGATAACAGGATAAGGTGTGTTAGGGTTCATTTCAGTAGAATTAGCATCAGGCATTCCAGCCACATTACGTGCAAATTCTATCACAGCCATTTGCATACCTAGGCAAATACCCAAGAAAGGTATATTGTGTTCGCGTACGTAGGCTATTGCTTTTATTTTTCCTTCAATACCACGCCCACCAAAACCAGGTGCCACAAGCACTGCATCTAAATGAGACAATTTAGCTGTTATATTTTCTTCGTTTAGATGTTCAGAGTGAATGGTTTCTACATCCACTCGTATTTCATTTGCAGCGCCAGCGTGAATAAATGCCTCTAAAATAGATTTATAAGAATCTTGTAGCTCTACGTATTTACCCACCAAACCTATTTTTACACGATGTTTTGGGTTTTTATATCGTTGCAAGAAAGCGTTCCATTGGGTCAAATCAGGGTCATTTTTATAAGGAAGGTCTAATTTTTTCAGAGCCACTTTGTCTAAGCCCTCCAAGAGCATCATATTGGGCACATCGTAAATCGTAGGCACATCTATTGATTGTATAACAGCCTCGCGCTTTACATTGCAGAAAAGTGCCAATTTATAACGAAGATCATCAGAAAGTTCGTGTTCAGTGCGGCATACCAAAATATCTGCCTGAATACCGCTTTCCATCAGCATCTTTACACTATGCTGGGTAGGTTTTG
Organism: Capnocytophaga bilenii; assembly: GCF_017565765.1. GTDB lineage: Bacteria > Bacteroidota > Bacteroidia > Flavobacteriales > Flavobacteriaceae > Capnocytophaga > Capnocytophaga bilenii. Next base: position 136,890 of record NZ_JAGDYP010000001.1, on the reverse strand, counting down.
TCTTGAGTTCGCCTGCAGCAGCAAGGTAAGGTACCAAAGTAAGGTGAATAACAATACCATTGTGTTCTCCTAAATCCCATAACAATTGCCGTACCGACTCTATATAAGGTAATGATTCTATATCGCCTACAGTACCGCCAATCTCAGTAATCACTATGTCATACTCGCCTGTCTTGCCAAGTATCTGTATACGTTCCTTTATTTCATTGGTAATATGAGGCACTACTTGCACTGTTTTACCCAAAAACTCTCCTCGTCTTTCTTTTTCTATAACGCTTTGGTAGATGCGTCCTGTGGTAACATTGTTCGCCTGCGAAGTAGGAACATTCAAAAAACGCTCATAATGTCCAAGGTCAAGGTCGGTTTCTGCACCATCTTCTGTTACATAGCATTCGCCGTGTTCATAAGGATTAAGCGTACCAGGGTCTACGTTTATATAAGGGTCAAATTTTTGAATAGTAACGCGATAGCCACGTGCCTGAAGTAATTTAGCAAGAGATGCTGCAATAATACCCTTGCCAAGAGAGGAAGTAACCCCCCCCGTAACGAATATATATTTACAATTAGCCATTGTCTTAATTTTGCTGCAAAGATACGAAAATAATGATAAATGACAAATGATAAACAACAAATCATAAATTTTGATTTATAGGCTTATCCTTTGCTTATATCCTTATTTATCAATCATCGATTTTACTTTTGCTTCCACTTCCTCTATTTGTTCTATGATTCTATCTTGTTCTATCTTAATAGGTTTATGCACATAAAAACTAATGAGATTGCCAATTCCTAAAGGAAATTGTCCATATTTGAGTATTTTCCAAGAATTATTAATAGTTACAGGCACTACATAGCCATCAGGCATTTGCTCCATAATTGTTTGCAATCCTTTTATTTTAAAAGGGCGAGGCACTCCGTTGCGGCTACGCGTACCTTCAGGAAATATGAGTCCAGCACCTCGTTTTGCTTGCAAGTCGGCACCAAATTCTTTTAGTTGTGGCACAGCATCTTGCGGACGACTGCGGTCTATGAGTACGGAACCATTATTACGCAAATTTATTGTGATACTTGGTATTCCGCCGCCCAACTCTTTTTTACCTACAAAACGTACGCTGTAACGGCGCAAATACCATATTAGTGGTGGTATATCGTAAATACTTTGGTGATTAGGAGCAAAAATAAGCGGAACATTATCGGGTAGCGGTACTTCTATAGTAAAGCGTACCCAATTGGCTGATACGATCATTATTTTGGTAAGTATCAATGTGAGAAAATCTACAACGGCTTTATGAGCTTTTCGCCCTATAAAGTGAATACAAATCCATTGTATGGGGTGAAAAAGAAGCAATAAGCCGCCGTAAAGCAAGTAATGCAAAACACTAAGAGGATAAGAAAGTATTTTCATCATATTTTAAAAATAAAAAACTTTGCTAAAGCAACTATACTTTAGCAAAGTGTAAAATAAAAGATAAGTATTAACAATATTCGTCATAAGCTTGCTGTAAATTCTCAGCAATTGCTTCAGCCATACGCCCTTCAATATGATGACGTTCAAGCATATGCACCAATTCACCATCTTTAAATAGCGCAATACTTGGTGATGAAGGCGGAAAAGGTAGCATATATTCGCGAGCCTCATTAGTTGCTTCTTTATCTACACCCGCAAATACAGTTGCTAAATAATCAGGCTTTTTAGCATTTTGCAAGCTATATACTACCGCAGGGCGTGCATTGCGAGCTGCACAACCACATACCGAATTTACTACTACCAAAGTAGTCCCATCGCGCTCTATCGCCTCTTTTACAGCTTCTACAGTCTTCAATTCGTGGAAACCAACATTTGTTAGTTCCTCTATCATAGGTTTTACCAATTCAGGTGGATACATAATATTCTTTATTTTATTGGTGCAAAGGTACTAATTTTTTTTTATTCACCAAATATTTTGTAAAATCGTTTTTTATAACTACCTTTGAGCCGCAAAACTAAAAACTATTTTTTATGACAAAAATTACAACAGCGCAAGAAGCACTGAAAATTGTCAAAAGTAACGATTTCGTCTATATTCACGGCGGAGCTGCTGTACCCGAAATCCTTATCGATGCTCTTGTGGCACGAGCCCCCGAACTGCGTAACGTTACTATTGGGCATATACATATCGAAGGCAAAGCAGCTTATGCCCACCCCCAGTATAAAGATAACTTCTTCGTCAATTCTTTCTTTCTCTCTTCCAATGTGAGACATATCAATCAAACTGATAATGGCTCATATACACCTATTTTCCTGAGTGATATGCCGTTATTATTCGACCGCAAACACATCAAAGTAGATGTCGTACTTATACAAGTAACTCCTCCTGATAAATTCGGGTTCTGCTCTATGGGGGTAAGTGTCGAAGCCTCCAAGTCCGCTATTCGCAATGCCAAATACGTTATTGCACAAGTAAATAACCAAATGCCACGCACCTACGGCGATGCTATGTTTCATATAGATGAAATAGATTTTCTGGTAGAACACGATGCTCCTATATTTTCGCTACAACTTACCACACCTACTGCTATCGAAACCCAAATAGCACAACATATAGTCCCCCTGATAGAAGATGGTAGTACCTTACAATTAGGGATAGGCAATATTCCCAATGCCACTTTAGCTGAAATGGGACACCTCAAAAACTTAGGTATTCACACCGAACTTCTCACTGAAGGAGTACTCGATTTGGTGAAAAAAGGAGTTATCAACGGCTATGAAAAGAAAATTGATAAAGGCAAAATCATAGCTTCATTTGCTATGGGCACCCAAAGATTATACGATTTTATTGATAAAAATCCCTCTGTAGAAATTGCAGAAGCTTCTTATACCAACGAGGTAGGAGTAATACGGCAAAACCCCAAAGTAGTCTCTATCAATTCCGCTATAGAAGTAGATATTACAGGGCAAGTATGCGCCGACTCCATTGGTAGTAATATATATTCAGGGTTTGGAGGGCAAGTAGATTTTGTACGGGGAGCTATGTTAAGCGAAGGAGGAAAATCTATTATTGCCTTTCCTTCATTAACCAACAAAGGCGAAAGTAAAATAGTACCTTTTTTAAAACAAGGCGCAGGCGTAGTAACCACCCGTGCACACGTGCAGTACATTGTTACAGAATATGGTGTAGCCGAACTTTTTGGTAAAAACCTACATCAGCGAGCCAAAGCCCTTATTAATATTGCGCACCCCAATCATCGTGAAGCTTTAGAAAGAGCAGTTTTTTCAAAGCTATAGTTAAAAGAGGGGGTATATTACCACAAAAAAGGCTGTCTAAAAAAATGATAACTTTTTAGACAGCCTTTATTTTGAATTCAAAATTCCTAATTATTTCTTTTTACCACCTTTTTCAGCTTTAGCCGCATCTTGCGCAGCCTTCATAGCAGCACGTGATATTCTTATCTGGCAAACTACAGTGTTATCAGGGTGCATAATCTTGTAGTTCTCTTGAGGTAATTTAGTAACATACAATTTATTACCCATTTCCATACCCGAAATATCTACTGATACAAAGTCAGGAAGATTATCAGGAAGCGCTTTTACCTTCAATTTACGGTTTACAATGCGCAAAGTACCACCAGCCATTACACCAGGCGAAGTACCTTCTATTTGGATAGGCACTTCAATAGTGATTTCCTTATTCTTGTTAAGTTCGTAAAAATCTACGTGAAGGATTTTGTCACTTACAGGGTCAAACTGAATGTCTTGCAAAATAGCAGTGTAACTTTTACCGCCTAATTCAATCGTAGCAGTATATACGTTAGGAGTATATACTATGCTCTTGAAGGCCATTTCAGGCGCCGAAAAATGCAGAACATTGTCTCCTCCGTATAATACGCAAGGTACCTGTCCAGCATTACGTAAGGCTTTAGTCGCAGCTTTGCCCACGCTTTCTCTTTGAGATCCTTTGATTGTAATTGATTTCATTTATTTATAAATAGTTATTAAGTTACATTATGAATTTAGAACTGATAGATTCGTTCTCGTGCACCCTATGCATTACTTCAGCAAATAAATCAGCACAAGTAAGCACTTTTATTTTAGATGAAGGATGTTTTAGCGGAATAGTGTCAGTAACGATTAGTTCCTCCATTTGAGAGTTTTCAATACGCTCATAAGCATTTCCACTTAGTATAGCGTGAGTAGCAACGGCACGTACGCTCAGAGCGCCACGCTCTTTCATTATTTGAGCAGCTTTTACAAGAGTACCAGCAGTATCTACCATATCATCTACAAGTACTACATTTTTACCTTCTACATCACCTATAAGTTCCATTGTATCAATAATATTTGCCTGTTTGCGTTGTTTGTAGCAAATCACAACATCACAATTTAGGTATTTAGAGTATGCATAAGCACGTTTAGAACCTCCCATATCGGGTGAAGCGATACACAAGTTATCTAAGTTCAAGCTCTCTAAATAAGGCAAGAATATACTCGATGCGAAAAGATGATCCACAGGACGCTCAAAAAAACCTTGTATTTGGTCAGCGTGTAAGTCCATTGTCATTATTCGTGTAGCACCTGCTGCTTGCAGTAAGTTAGCTACCAATTTAGCCCCTATAGGTACTCTAGGTTTATCTTTCCTATCTTGTCTTGCCCAACCAAAATAAGGTATTACAGCTGTAATATGCCTTGCCGAAGCGCGCTTTGCAGCATCAATCATCAGCAAAAGCTCCATCAAGTTGTCCGAGTTTGGAAAGGTAGAACCTATCAAGAACACCCGTAGCCCCCTAATAGATTCCTCAAATGAGGGCTGAAATTCGCCATCGCTATAGTATGATAGTTTAATTTCACCGAGTTGAGTGCCGTACTTTTCTGCAATTTTCTCTGCTAATGCAATACTTTTAGAGCACGCAAAGATTTTAGATACTTTCGGAGTATTTTCACTAAACATTTTTGTATGTAGGTTTTATTTGGTAAAACATCTTTTATAGTTTCACGCGGCAAAGGTACAAAAAAAAATAATACCTACTAATTTTTTCTATCTTTTTTTATGTTACCTCATTATCATCTCTACCAATTGTGTTACTGTCCACCATAAAAATACCGCAAGGTAATAAACAGCCACCCCTAAAACCACAATAAATATAGTAGTATAGACAGCCCTTCGCTTCACCTTTTTAACGATATTCGGGTCATCATTTACAAAGCCCTCTATCAAAATCGTATTTTCGCGATAAGATTTATAGAAAAAATCAAGTACAATCCCCAGATAAGGTATCATACCTACGAAAGTATCTATTAGCACATTTCGCAAGAGTGTTACAGTAAGCGCATACGACCTAATTTTGAAAATAGAAATATAGAAAAAAGAAGCGTTGAACAAGTGCGGCACAATATCGCCCACCACCGGCACCAAACCAAGTATAGGGTCTAAGTAGTAGTCGTCCATCATTTTAGTAGCCGACTTCATAGCCCTATAACTTCTACTCTGCTCCATACGCAGCTTACGCTCAGCCTTCTTCAACAGCTTTTGTTCCTCTTTTAAAGATGTATCCATAGTATCTGTTACTTTTTCCGTTATTTTTCTGTTACTTTTACGCCGCAAAGTTCCAACACTTTTTCAAAATATCCAAATAGTTGTCTCACGATGATACAACCCTGTAAAATAATAGTAAGGCACGAAGCCTTACTATTATTTAACGAAGCTTAAATATCATTTAAATCCAAAGTATTAAACTATCTTTCTATTACTTCATCGTCTTATTTTCCTCCCTACTTTTTCCCTCATACTCGTGTTTAATCTTATATGCTTCAAATTTTAATTTGGTGCCGGATACAATATAGTTAGGGTCTTTAGTATTGGAATAGATATAAGCTATTGCTTCTCCTGTATTTTGGTCAACAACATAGTCATAATAGAATACCTCACCATACTCTGCTTTCAGATAATTCATCATATCTGTATAACTTGAAATTGTAGGTACTTTTATGAGATAACTAACCTTATTTTCCGTTTTCTTAAACTTCTTGCTCTCTAAAATATCCTTATAAGTATCTGGGAGCTTATAACCTGATTTTTCAAACTCTGAAGCTAGAATGCAAGACAAACCATTTAGAGTATCTAACGTAAGATTAAGTTCAGAGTACTTTTGAGTTCCAGATAGTGCTATACTTTTATCTATATTGTAGAGTTTCTTATTCAAAAAATATTCCTTGTGCATCTCTACATATTCTTTTTCTTCCTCAGTAGTTGCGTAATCTCTATATATTTCAACCCCTGAAGTTACTATTGGTGCCATTATATAACCTGCTGTTTTCCCAATAGTTTCCGTTACTTCTGCTGTTGTTTTGGCAGTGTCATTACAGCTCCCAAAAGCAAAAGCTAAGAATGAAAAAAATATTACCTTTTTCATACTTTAGTTTATTTAATAGATACATTCACTCTTCTATTTTCTTCTCTACCTTTGTAAAGAGTACCATACAGACTCTCACCATACCATTTTGTTTCTACTTTATCAGCAGGTAGACCTTCGGCTATAAGGTTATTCTTGATAGTTTCAGCACGACGTTCTGAAAGACGATCATTAAGCTTATCCGTTCCAAGATCACAAGTATAACCTTCAATCAAAAGAGTAGCTTGTTTATTAGTTTGGAGATAAGTTTTAGCAAACTCTTTTAGTAAGTCTTCAGCTTCTTGTTTTAAAACATAAGAACCTTTTTCAAACAAAACTCCAATTGAGGGAATAGCTATTTCAGTATTCTTATTAGCTTCAGCATTCTTTAGATTCTCCTCCATTTGGCGTTTAAAAGATTCTAAATTTTCTATAGTGCCTCCAACATTAGTAAGTGGACTACTTACAGCCAAAGAGGTCTGCCAATTAAAGGTAGGCTCATCAGGCGTAGTTGGGTTTATTACATCATCAGCTTCTCCAGCCCCTTTATAATTATTAGGAATATCAAGTGGTTGATTATAGTACCAATAGCCACCGCTTCCTAACAGAGCTGCAACAATTAGAGCTCCTACTATTATTCCTCCTTTCTTTTTACGATTACAATTCGCACACACAAAACCCTGTGAGGTTTGTTTTCCGTTGGATACCTGCTCATCTGGTATCATCTTTGAGCATTTGATACATTTTTCTGACATAATTTTAGTTATTTAAAAATTCTACTTAAAAATGATTCTTTTTTAATTGCACAAGGCTCAAATTCTATCCCTGTAAAATGATTCTCTCTAATAAACTCTACAAAACTAGTTGTTGCAAAAATAGAGGTATACATTTCAGGAATCTTAAACATACTTGTTTCTATTTCATTAGGATAAAAAACGTATTTTGAAATCCACATTATTTCTCCATTAGAAAAATAATCAATCTTAGATTGCTTTTTATTAAGTATCCCTTTGATTGAAAGACAAGGATTCATAATATAATACAATTCATTTTCTATCCTAATAGGAAGAAACTCTATACCTTCTAAATTGAGTTTTTTGTGTAGTTTATGATATATCTCTACATTGCATAATGGCATTGTCCCTAACAGAAAAGGAAAATCACAAATAAGTTCTCCAACTTCTCGATACCATTTTGCCTCTACTTCTTTCCATTTATTAGATAATTGTGTTCCAAATCTTTTCTCTAAAAGAAATAAAATTTTATCATCTTCAATTAATGGTTCAGCACAATCTATATTTTGTTTTTTTGCTAAAAAAATACTCATAATTCTATTGTCTTATGTTGTTAAAGGAATTCCAAAGTCTATTTACATAATGTTTATCATTTGATAGGAGTTGTATATTCCCTTTATATAAATCCTTTTTGATGTAATCAAGAGCTTCTTCAACTCCTTTTTTACCAGCTTTTTTATAGGCTTCTGATATCCTTTGATAAATTATTTCGTCATATTGTCTAATATGGTTCCCGTGAAGACTCCCTTTAAAAATACTTTTAGGATGCATTGGTAAGAGTATACCATTTCGAGCGTCATTTATATCAATATCACACTTTTCTAATATTTTTCTTGTCTCTTTAGCTGTAGGGCTATTCCCTGCGACTATATGATGTGCTTGAATACCTTTTTGTCCTAGCCTTTTACTTAATGCTTTCTCTTTTAATATAGCTCTTTTCTCTTTACTACTCATAAAAGACATCATATTTTTTAGTAAAGTTGTTCCATTTGCAGGTTTTCCTAAATCTTGATTCTTGATAAAGTCAGCATTACGTGCATATCGAGATTGTGAAACTAATTGATTATCAAACTTCTTAGCTAAACGCTCTGTAAAAACATGTAGTTTTGAATTAACCCATACCTTATCAACTATTTTCACCCACTGCTTTTCAATAACCCCACTACTATTTTTTACTAACTTTATTACTTTCCCAAAAGTCTTATTTTTAGCAAAATGTATAGCTGTCTTGCCTACTTGTCTTGCCACATTACTAAGTTTTTTAGCTAACTTTCTTGCTGGTTTTGATTGTAGGGCTTTAGGAACTAATATAAATGCTGCGTTAATAGCAACTTCTTCACCTAATGCTTTAGCACTTTCTTTTGTTTTTTCTGTATCATCATCTCTAATCCCTTCATACATATCTATAGAAGCTGAAGCCATTGCAAGAGCCGCATCAGCGGCATTTAGAGCTGTATTAACTCTTCCTGCTCCCACTCCTATTACTCCTATAGCAGGAGCTAATGGAGCTGCAGGTGTAAAAGCTACAACACTTGCTACAAGAGGAGCCCCTAACTCAATAGCGGTAAGCGCTATACTTGTGTAAAAAACTATATTATTCCAAGTCTCTTTATGTCTTTTGTAGAATTCATTAGCCTTATCATAAGCTGTGATCCCTTTCTCCCTATCTTGCGCACTTGTCCATACACCATTTTGGGTAGGGAAACCATTACTATCTAATTCGCCTTCATAAAGATCTCCATTTTCAAAGAGTACACTTGCTTTTTTAGGAAATTTAGTAGAGCCGTCCCAATTAGCTGTAATAGCAATAGTTTCTTTACCCTCTTTTAAGAAAAGTGTACCATCGCCTTTTATCTTACCTTCTCTAAACTCTCCTTGATACCTACTACCATCTTTAAAAGTAAAGACCCCTAATCCATTAAATTTATCATCGACAAACTCACCATCGTACGCATTACCGTCCTTGAAATGGTAATAACCTATACCATATTTTTGGTTTTCAACAAAATCACCTTCGTAATAATCACCATTAGGGTAGGTTATTTTACCGTGCCCATTCATCCATCCTTCTTCCCAATTACCTATATAGGTATAATCTTTGCAGGTGTATTTACCTAAACTATCTTGCTGTCCGTTTTTCCAATGTCCGTCATATACCTCTCCGGTATGGTAATTATAACGACCTTCGCCGTTATACTGATCATCTTTCCAGCCTCCCATATAGGTATCGCCATTACTCATCATAATATCACCATTACCATTCTTTTTGCCATTTGTCCAACCTCCCGAATAAAAGGTAGAATCAGGCAGGAGCATATACCCTTCACCATTTAAATTACCTTCTTTGAAATCTCCTTCTAAAAGAACATAAGGTGTTTTGCAGAGTCCATAACCATTGAGTTTCCCCTCTGCCCATTCGCCTATAATAGTATCAGTAGCTGAAGTAAAAGAGCCTTCTCCGTGCCACTTACCCTTATCCCAATTACCACGATATTGGCTACCTGAAAAATAATTTAGTTCTCCATACCCTTGATATAAATTATTGCGTAATCCACCCTTGTAAACACCTTTAGCTGTAGTAATAGTAGTATCAGCTTCAAATATTTTGTTATCTTTCCAAATACCTGAAACTATTTTCCCATTTTCTTTATAGTTGGTTCCTTTTCCGGAGCGCATTCCGTTCTGCCATTCACCTCTGTAAGATAGTTTTCCATTTTTATAATAAGAAAGATAACCATTAGGATGACCTTCTAAAAATTCACCTATATAAATTTCTTTAGGAAGCACCCAAACACCAAAACCTATAAAATTATTTTCCTTTACACTACCTATATACTTACTACCATTACTATTTAAAACATCTTCTTTTGAAGTAGCTCCATAATAGGCTTCTATAGTTTTTGAACTTATCTGCCGTCCATTATAATAAGCTGAGAGCGTCCCCTTTCCATTAATAACATTTTCAAAAAATCCCCCTTCCCAATGATATGAAAGGCTATCATCAGGTTGTGTAAGTAATAGATAGTTATTATCAGTAGTTACCCATTTTTTTTCAATGTTTGCTTTCTTTGTACAAGAAAGAAGACAACAAGTAAAAAGAAATAGTATATACAAAAGTTGTTTTTTCATAGTATATAGGTAAAATATTTTTCTTGGTTAAAGGTGCACGTTCTTTGTTTTAAAATCTAACAGCGGTAGCTCTTAATATTAGTCAATTACTGCCTAATGTATTATTTGAGTTAAACTAGAAAGAGACTGTTCAAAAAGTCTTTAATAGTACAACTTCGGCATCCCCCTTTTGAAAGAAGTCCGCGAGCTGGTGCAGCGGAGTATGTGTTAATGGGGGGATATTAATAATCAATTAGTTACAAAAATGTTCTATTTATTAATAAGCTTGTTTTAAGCTAAAACAAAACTTTTCGGACACCCTCTTTAGTCGTTTTACCCCACCTTCTCCACTTTCAATGCCGTTCTTAAGATACCAAAACTTTTGGTTACATCTATGCCATAAATACGCTGAAAGGCGGCTATTACCTCACGACCCCCGTTTACTGATACGGGATTGGTGGTAATTTGGGTGGGAATGTCTACTGACATTCCTGGTTCTAAACGTATGCCATTGCTGGCTACGGTACGGGTTACGGTTACTCTATATAATGCCATATTTTTTAAAGGTTTAATTTGTAAATAGTTTTACGATCAAGGCTCCCAATAGCACTACTAAAAGGATACAGATGACCCCTAAGATGATAACTGCCCATTTTATCATCTTTAAAATACCTGCAAGGCTTCGGCTACTATCGGCAGCGTAGCCTTGCAAAAGGTTGAGCCCACCTATGGTAGCTACAAAAAAATCATCTACCCAGCCCATACCCATTCATTTGTGTGGTTGTTTTGAACTTCTGTACTCATATTTAATTATTTTTTATTTCGGTGGCAAAGGTAAGGTATGACTACGCCAAAAAATGGTTTTTATTTTTTTTATCTTTTTTGGTATTTAAAAAAGCGTGAGCCATTCCTCTTTGCTTATACTCGAAGCCCGACCAAAGGCTAATGCTAAATGCAAAAGGAATGCCCACGCTTATAAAACGTAGGCATTTCCACTTCACTTTCCTTTAGCATTTTGAAAAAATTGGTCGTATTCTCGAGTATGCGGAAAATGTAAAGCGAAACGCTGTTATCTTTTTCTTTATGGCGCAAAATTAATATTTTTTTCACAAATACAAAATATTTTCCAATTTTTTTAACAGTCTTTTTTTAAGGATTGTTAGATTGCTAACTATAATTATCCAATGCTTGCTTGATTCGCATTACAATATGTTCGCGATACCACTGTGGTTCAAGCACTTGCACGCGGTTGCCAAGTGATAATAGTTTCAAATCAAAATCGTAGGAAGGGGTAAGATGTAAACGTACTACCAATGCATCATTATTATCACTCACTATCTGTTGGCTGTGGTGCAAAGGTCGCACCTTGATATAATTGCCTTGATGACGGTCAAAACGCAACACTATATCTTCAGGGGCATCGGGTAGGGCTATCACTCCAAAAGCATTTTTGAAATGCTTTTCCACATCAAATGGCGTAGGGGTAAATTTCTTTTTTAGAATATCCAAATCACTGATGCGATCTACAGCAAAAACCCTTATAGCAGTTTCTTCGGTATTATTAACCACATCGCGCGCCAACAAATACCAGTGATAATCAAACTCTTTTAGGGCATAGGGATGCACAGTGTGTGGAGTATGAGTATTTTCGCGGAACTTATGATAGCTAAAGCGAAGCCGGAGGTGGTTCTCAATAGCATAGATAAGTCCGTGTAGGTGATTTAGTCCGCGTGCTGGGCGTTTTTCAAAGTGTATAAACTGACGGTTATAGGTACTTTGTCGCAAGGCTTCCATTAGCCAATCGTGTTCCATTAGCTGTAATTGGTATTCACTTACTGCGTCCCAATTGATGGTATAAACATTATAAGCGCGGTTATAATCAATGACTATTTCACGTTCTTCGCAAAGGTCGTTTTTATCACGTGAAAAACTGCGTTCGCTGTATTCGTAAGAAATTCTCTTTTCTTCAAAACATCTTTCTACATAATTCTTTATCTCTTCAAAAGAGGCGCCTCTTTCACCTCTAGTCTTAAGAATCTGCAATAGATATTGAATTCTTCTACTTTTTTTATTTGCCATAATGTTAAATTTATTATGAGCCCTACGGGCAGTGAAGTTATTTATAATGATTTTTGAAATTCGGCTTGGTATTTATTAAAAAGTTTAAAATAGTGCTTCATATTCTCAAGTTCCCACCATTTAGATAAACTTACAGGACGGGTATCGAGATTGTATATTTTTGCATTGGGAATAGAAAGTAGAAAAGGCGAGTGAGTTGCGATAATAAACTGGGTATTATAAGCACGTGCTGAAAGCTCAATAAACTCTACTAACTTTAATTGGGTTTCGCACGACATACTGTTCTCTGGTTCGTCTAATAAGTACAACCCTGGGTCGGCTATCTGCTCTATAAGGTACAAAAGCCCTGTTTCGCCATTAGAATATGAAGGTTCTACTTCGCCTATCGTTTTTTTGAGGTATTGGGTATAACTGCTCTCCCTCATAGTGTAAAAATCATTAAATTCTTCTACACTTCTCCTATCTTCCAAATTGATAGACTTAGGCATAATACAATCTCTTTTTTGCTTTGTCTTTTTCTCTATAAGTAAGTCACTTTTAAAACGTTTTTGCTCGTCTTTAAGGCGTTTCTCTATCATATTCTTAAATACATCATCGCTGGTAATCACCTTGCTGATTTCTGCAATATCATACTTGCTGTTGCGCATTTCCAAGAAGTCAAATTCTTCGCCTGTATAACGCAAATCAGTTTTGAAAGAACACATTTTTACGTATTTTTCCATTAAATAAGACGAATTATAAGGAGCCTCTCTTGAAATATGCAATTTGTTTGAAATTACATTTAAAATTGTAGACTTACCCGAACCATTACCCCCATAGAGAATAGTAATAGGTTCAAAATCTAAGCAGGTAAGGCGATGGGCTAAAAGGCTAAACGGATAAACTTTTTCAGCAATGTAATTAAGTGCTGGCTTTATAGGACGCCTATGTTCTTCACTATAGAAAAACTCCTGTAGTTCATCTTCCTCTTTTTCTACTGAAGGGAAATAAAAAGTTTCTAAGTATACCATTTTTATTAGTTTTTAGTTTCACGGGGCAAAGATACAGTAGCAAAACGCCAAAAAGTGTCGCTTAGTTTTTTTTCTGCTATATTTGTATGATTTTTTGTAACTTTGCGCCTAAACTAATAATTAAAATGGATATATTACAAGAACTGAAAAAACGAAGCAATAATCATTGCGAACTTTGTAATGCTACGGTAAACCTAAGTGTTTACGGGGTACCACCTACTAAAGGGGATAGTGTAGATAACGCTATCTTGGTGTGTGATACTTGTCTTAACCAAATACAGCACCCCGAAACTATGGATTCCAACCATTGGCGTTGTCTAAATGATAGTATGTGGAGTGAGCATCGTCCTGTAAAAGTAATGGCGTGGCGTTTGCTCAACCGCTTGAAAAGTGAAGGTTGGTCTCTTGATTTGCTCAATATGATGTATTTAGACGATGAGGAATTAACTTTTGCAAAAGCATCTAACGACCATTTAGAGGAAAGTGAAAAGGTTATTCACAAAGATAGTAATGGGGCAGTACTTGCCAATGGTGATAATGTGGTACTTATCAAAGACCTGAAAGTAAAAGGTAGTAGTATGACTGCCAAGCAAGGTACGGTAGTGCGTAAGATTGCGTTAGACCCCGAAAATGCGCAATATATCGAGGGGAAAGTAGAGGGGCAACAATTGTGATACTTACCCAGTATGTAAAAAAGGCTAATTAACCTTTATGCCCAATTGATAACTGTTTTGCCTACACTGCTCAAGTAGTCATTGGCTTTGCTAAAGTGTTTGTTGCCAAACCAATAGCCTTTGTTGGCACTCAAGGGTGAAGGGTGTCCTGAAGTAAGGATACAATGCTTAGTACTATCTATGAGGGTTGTTTTCTTTTTAGCAAAGCTTCCCCATAACATAAATACTACGTGTTCACAGTTGTCAGATACGGTTTTTATAACATTATCGGTAAAAGTTTCCCACCCCTGATGCTGGTGGCTTCCTGCCTCATTAGCACGAACAGTGAGGGTAGCGTTGAGTAACAGCACACCTTGGGTAGCCCAGCGCTCCAAATTACCACTAATAGGGTATGGCAAAGCTACATCATCGCTTATTTCTTTAAAGATATTCACCAATGAAGGAGGGTGAGCTATCCCATCATTTACCGAGAAACAAAGCCCATTAGCTTGCCCTGCTCCGTGATAGGGGTCTTGCCCTAAAAGTACTACTTTTACTTTGGGGAGTGGACAATGGTTAAAAGCAGAAAATATTTGTTGCCCTTTTGGGTAACAAATATTTTTTTTATATTCTTCTTTTACGAACGCTGTGAGCGTAGCAAAGTAAGGCTTGTCAAATTCGTTTTGTAATACGGCTTTCCAGCTGGGGTCTATACGTACTTCCATAATTATTTTACTTCTTTTACTTCCATATTGTCGTATTGCACAATATAAATACCTTGGTTTTCATAACCTCCACCTTTTTGGCTATTCTTGCTATAGGCAAATTTGTTTTCTAAAAACGAGGTTTCTCCTATGGTATTATTGTTATTTGTCAGGTTACCAGCTACTCCCAAACGTAGTACAGCGTCCATAGTAAGGTCAAAGCCTCGTACGGCATATTTGTTGGGCAACACACCATAAGTTTTTAGGTAACGCACAGAGAATGTATCACTACCATTGCTGTATTTATTTACGGTAGGGTAAGTAAAGTGAAGGTCGGAAAGCTGGTTGTTAGAAAGACTGCTCGAATCAAATACAGAGCCTCTATCAACTGTAGCAAGTACTATTTTGGGCGAAACGTTATTCTTTTTAGATTTCAAAGCTCCGTGCAATAAACGTACAGCCATAGATACATAGCCTATGTCGTTAGATTGTAAAATCACTACGTTTTCTTTGCCGTAATTCAGTGCATTGGTAAAACCATTAGCAGACATTTCAGTTACTACTTTAGCATTAGGGAATAAACGCTCCATTTTTTCGCGTAGAGCAGCATTTTTGCTATCTGCTAAAAGAATCATATTTTCATCAGAATAGTTTTTAGCTAAATAACTAAGCATTTGAGCTTGCTGTGCATCATCTGAAGGCAATGTTTGATATACATTGGGGTTTAACAATACATTTTTGTTAGATAAAGGAGCTAATAAAGCAGTGTTGCTACCACCACCCACTGCCGAAGCTAAGCTATTGAATGTTTTGGTAGCAAAAGGCCCTATTACCACTTGTGAACTCTTAAAATTAGCATTATTAATAATCTTTTTTATGTCACCTTCACTATCAAAAACGTTTACTTTAAACTTATAGCCCATTTTTTGTAATGAGTCCAAAGCGATAAGTGCCCCTGAATAAAAATCAGTAGCTATAGGCGTTACTTTGTTATCGGTAAGGAGGCTGCGCAAATGAGTAGTTTTGTTGCTTCCACCCTCCACCTTGAAAGGTAATACAAATGAGATTTCTTTTACATTAGAAGGGTGAGATGAAGAGCGTAGGGCACTATTAGAATCCTCAAAGTTATAAGTACCAAAAGAGCTCGCTACATAACGATTGTAATTCTCTTTAGGGATATTTATTTGCATCTCGCTTTTCAATCCGCTTTTAAGTGAAGGATTTAGTTTGATAAGTTCGTTTTCAGATAACCCAAATTTGCGTTCTAAGCTAAAAAAACCTTCCCCTTTTTCAATGATATAAGTAACCATACCTCCTGTGCTATTATTGCTCGCAGGTGCTACATAGCTACTATTAGTGTTGGGTACCGAACTATCTACTGCTGAAGCAGGTATCCATATTTCCTGTCCCTCACGCAATTGGTCGGGGTTGAAGTTTTTTTCTTTTTTATTGATACGCTCTAAATCCTCTACATTCACATTGTGGTTTTTCGCTATTTTCCAAAGCGTTTCTTGAGGTTTTACCACATAGCGTTTGTAACCCTCTACACCTTTTTTTACCATATCTTGAGCTCGTTTAAAGATAGGGATAGTGATACGCTCATTTTCGTAAATATCGCGTTTGTACAATTCAAGGTTGTAGCGCTTCAAATCATCTACTGAGATGCCTTTTTTTTGAGCAATACTAAAAGATGTTTCTTTGGGTTGTACTATATAGGAATCAAAGCCTACGGGACGTTCAGTATTATAGTGTTTTACATCGCTTACAGGAATATTGATACTCACGCCTTTAGCAATTCCTTCTTTTACACCTGGGTTTAGTTTTAGTATATCGGAAGGTGAAAAGCGATACGTTTTGGCAATGCTTTCAATGCTTTCGTAATTACTTGCAGTGTGCTTTGTTTGTGCGCCTACTGCAACAAAACATAATAAGGTGGTTAGTGATAAAAATTTTTTCATATAGTTTCGTTTTTAGTTTGATGCTTATTATTCCCATTCAATTGTTGCAGGTGGTTTGCTACTGATATCATACACCACACGGTTTACGCCTTTTACCTTATTAATAATGTCGTTTGATACTTTTTGCAAGAACTTATAAGGCAAATCTACCCAGTCGGCAGTCATTCCGTCTACACTTTCTACAGCGCGCAAGGCAACTACACGTTCATAAGTACGTTCGTCTCCCATTACCCCCACACTATTAATAGGTAGTAAAATAGCCCCAGCTTGCCATACTTTATCATATAACTGATGTTCTTTTAGTGCATTGATAAAAATAGCATCTACTTCTTGCAATACAGCTACCTTTTCAGCTGTAATATCTCCCAAAATACGGATAGCTAAACCAGGACCTGGGAAAGGGTGTCGCCCTAATAGTTCATCGCTAATGCCCATACTGCGTCCTACACGGCGTACTTCATCTTTGAAGAGCATTCGCAAGGGCTCTACAATTTTCAGTTTCATATAGTCAGGCAAGCCACCCACATTATGGTGCGATTTAATAGTTGCTGAAGGACCTTTCACCGATAGCGACTCAATTACATCAGGATAAATAGTGCCTTGTCCCAACCATTTCACATCAGCTATTTTATGTGCTTCATCATCAAAGACTTCAATAAATACACGTCCTATGGTCTTGCGTTTTTCTTCAGGGTCTGTTTTTCCTGCTAAGGCTGTTAAAAAGCGTTCACTTGCATCTACACCTTTCACGTTTAAGCCCATACCCTCATATTGCTTTAGTACGTTTTGGAACTCGTTTTTTCGCAATAAGCCGTTATTTACAAAAATGCAATGTAGTTGTTTCCCAATAGCCTTATGTAATAACACTGCTGCCACGGTAGAATCTACTCCACCTGATAAACCTAAAACTACTTTATCGTTGCCTATTTGTTCCTTTAGCTGGGCTACAGTCATATCTACAAAGTTGGCAGATGTCCAATTAGGAGTTAATTTAGCAATCTTGAAGAGGAAGTTGCTCAATAGTTTTACACCATCGGTAGAGTGAGTAACTTCAGGGTGAAACTGAATAGCATAAGTGTCTTCACCTTCAATGCGATAAGCAGCATTAGCAACATCGGCGGTACTTGCTAAGCAAACCGCATTGGTAGGTAGTTGCTTAATAGTGTCGCTATGGCTCATCCACACTTGGCTACCTTCACTAATATCTTCAAACAGAGGATCGTCAGTTTTTTTGATGTAAGATAGCTGTGCACGCCCATATTCGCGTATGTTAGAGGGTGCTACTTCTCCACCTCCAAAGTGTGCTAAATATTGTGCCCCATAGCATACCGCCAAAAGTGGCATTTTACCTTTTAGAGCATTTAAATCGGGGTGTAAAGCTTCAGCACTGCGCACTGAATAAGGTGAGCCGGAAAGTATCACTGCCGAAAAGCTACTGATGTTCTCAGGCAAATGGTTATAAGGGTGTATTTCACAATAAACGTTAAGTTCGCGCACACGGCGTGCTATGAGCTGGGTGTATTGCGACCCAAAGTCTAAAATCAATAGGCGAGAGCCCTGAAAAGTATCTTTATTCATTTTTGAGAGCAGCCGCAGCAGTGAGTACGGCTTGTTTTAAACTATCTTTGTAATCTAATATTTTTTGTAATAATGAAGCTTGTTGGCTTGCTAATATTTGCGCAGCCAAGATACCTGCATTTTTAGCCCCGTTGAGGGCTACGGTGGCTACAGGCACTCCTGCGGGCATTTGCAAGATAGAGAGCACAGAATCCCAGCCATCAATAGAGTTTGAGCTTTTAATGGGTACTCCTATTACTGGCAAAGGCGACATAGCGGCTACCATACCTGGCAAGTGGGCTGCACCTCCAGCACCTGCTATAATTACGTTTATTCCACGCTTATGTGCGTTTGTACTAAAATCTGTAAGCTTTTCGGGGGTACGATGTGCCGAAACAATGTCCACAACGGTTTCTATACCAAATGTCTTTAAGATGTCTATAGCCTGTTGCATCACCGGAAGGTCGCTTTGGCTACCCATCACTATAGCTACTTTCATTAGAGTATGTTAAATTTGGTGCAAAAATAAATGATTCTACTGAAAGTAGCAAGTTTTTTTCGTTAATTTTTTTGGAGTAGGGGAGGGACTCCCCCAATTAATGTGTTCTATTACTTGCGTAACGTTTTTAGATAATCTTTTATTTCGGGAGCAATACGTCTGCTTTCGCGTGCTTTTTGTATTGTTTTATTTTGGATAAAAGGCTTCAGCGTTTTAGATGTCAAATAAGGTAAGGTAGCCTCGTATTGTTTAGCTAAAGCCGTTGCTAAGTACCACGCTATCATCATATTGATATAATATTCGTCCGATTGAATAGCTGTAACCCATTGCAGGTGTATAGGGTTGAAGTGTGCGTCTAAATAGTTAGATAGCAATATCCCTATACCATAGCGCACTGTGTAAGTGTCAGTGCTTGCCAACCATTTCTGTACATAGGTGAGTGTCTCTTTGGGGTATTTCAGAAAGATTTTAGGCGCAAATGTATCGCAAGTAGCCCAATTGTCAATATAAGGCAAAAAGCGTTCGGTATACTTCATTACCTGCTCAAAATCTTTTAGTTCTGCTATTATAAAAGCGTGCAAATTGTTTTCTTCGTAGTAATAATGCGGCAGTTTTTCCAAGAAAAACATTGCTTTTTCAGATTCGTTTTTTAGCAAATCTTTAGCCAATGTGCGTATAGCAGGGGTGCGTACCCCTATAATGCGTGATTTATCAACCGTAGGGATAAGAGCAGCCGTGAAATCGCGGTAAGGAACATCGGCTAAGGCTATTAGTTTTTGTGTTATCATAAATCTTACTTTGTTTTTATACTTTGAAAAGGGAGAATACTCCGTTACATCACGCTTAAATAGGTTTTCTAAAAGTAATACTATAAAATTTATTATCCCAGAACAATTCTGTTTTCTTTTCTGTTACTGAAGTAGGAATACATTGTTCTATAGCATTCAAATCTACTGTTTTGTCTTTAAAATAGGATTTAGAGAAGAGGCTTTTTTTGTATTGGGTCTCCACTTACAAAATGGTCATTCATACAGCAAAAAATACCATTTTCTTGTTTTACGTCTTCTATTTTTATATCAGATTTTAATATTTTAGATATATTTTTCATTACACTTATATTTTTTAATTTTTTGAGAGAGTTGTTCAAAAATTTGCTTTTTTATGTGAGTGGTAAGATGCGTGGTTAATGATTTAACAACTAAAGTAGTGAAATACAAACTTAGGAAATTCCTCTTCAAGGTTGTAATATCCTTTGATGATAGCAAAATATTCTTGATCGTCCCACAAGTGGGCTTCTATTCCCACCATACCAACTAATAAAATGATAATAGAGGCAAAGATAGGGGATAATTGGCAGATTAGCTAATTTGCTAATTTGCTAATTTGAAATTAGTATTATGTGAATTGTCGAAAGGAAGTATGAGCAATAAAAAACTTTGACAAAGCCTAAAGCCTTGTCAAAGTGTATGTGGAACTGAAAAATACTAACTTTTAAATACTTTCTTGTGGAAAATAATCATTAGCCCTACAGCTATACAAATAGCCGAATCGGCTACATTGAAAACAGGCTCAAAGAAACGAAAACGTTCGCCCCCCCATATGGGTACCCAATTGGGTAGTGTGGTATCTATTAAAGGAAAGTAGAACATATCTACAACTTTACCGTGTAATAGCGTTCCATAGGGTTCGTTAGAAAATAGGGTGGCTATCTGTCCATAACTATGGTTGAATAGTATACCATAGAAAACCGAGTCGATAATATTTCCTAATGCACCTGCTAAAATCAGTGAAATAGAGACAATAAGCACTTTAGGCTGTTGTTTTTTAGTGGCTGTTATCAACCAATACCCAATACCTATTACAGCTATAATACGGAAAAGGGTCAATAGAAGCTTACCATATTCACCAGGTATTTTAGTACCCCAAGCAGCTCCTTCATTTTCTACAAAATAGATTTGAAACCAGCTAAATACTCTTACTGCTTCATTCAATATAAAGTGAGTTTTTATATATATTTTACTCCATTGATCTATAATAAGTACCAATAGGATAATAAGGAAAGCATATTTTGATTTCATTATAGTTTTAATAAGTGGGTGCAAAAATACAATTTTTATTGATATCTGCACCCTATGATACGAGTTTTTTAAGAATGATATTCTTTTACAGCATTTACAAAGGCTTGTGCATTAGCTACAGGCACATTGGGTAAGATGCCGTGACCTAAATTGGCAATATAATGAGCACTGCCAAAATCACGAATCATTTGTTGTACTTTTTGTTTAATATCTGCAGGAGAAGATAGCAAAAAAGAAGGGTCTAAATTACCTTGTAGCACCTTTTTGCCCCCTGTCAGTTGGCGTGCTTTGGCGGCAGAGCAAGTCCAATCGATACCCAAAGCAGCAGCATTAGTAGCAGCCATTTCAGGCAAGGCATACCAACAGCCTTTAGCAAAAACAATTACTTTAGTAATAGGGGCAAGAGCTTCTACAATCTGCTTGATGTAAGGAAGTGAAAAGCTACTATAATCTTCAGGAGAAAGAACCCCTCCCCAACTGTCAAATAACTGTACAGCATCCACTCCAGCCTTTACTTTCTCTTTTAGGTAAGCAATTGTTGTATCTGTGATTTTTTGTAAAAATTGATGAGCTACAGCAGCATTAGTAAAACATAGTTCTTTGGCTTTACTGTAATCTCGTGACCCCGACCCTTCAACAGCATAACAAAATATCGTCCAAGGGGCTCCTGCAAAACCTATAAGAGGTACCCTATTGTTCAAAAGTTCCTTAGTAAGTTTTATAGCGTCCATTACATAGCCCAAGCGCTCTTCTATATTGGGGATAATTACATTGTTAAGGTCTTGGATAGTGCGTATAGGGTTAGGAATTACAGGTCCCACACCTGCTTTCATCTCAACAGTTATATTCATAGCTTGGGGTACTACAAGTATATCTGAAAATAAGATTGCAGCATCTACCCCCACAATGTCTACGGGCTGTACAGTAATTTCTGCTGCTAATTCAGGGGTTTTGCATCGTGTGAAGAAATCGTATTTATCACGTAATGCCCTAAATTCGGGTAAATAGCGTCCTGCTTGTCGCATCATCCACACAGCAGGGCGTTCGGTAATTTCACCATTGAGGATTCTTAAAAATATATCGTTCTGTAACATTTTTTATAAGATAAAAAAGAAGAGGCTGCTCAACTCTCATTGGGCAGTCCCTTCATCTAATAATACTAAATTAAATGCTTTTGATAATGCTCACAAAGTCATCAGCTTTAAGGGCAGCTCCCCCTATAAGTCCGCCGTCCACATCTTCTTTTGCAAAGATTTCTTTAGCGTTATCAGGTTTCACACTACCACCATAAAGAATAGATACATTGTCAGCTACATCTTTACCATATTTATCTGAAATTGTTTTGCGAATAAAGTGGTGAATTTCTTGTGCTTGCTCAGGAGTAGCTGTTTCTCCTGTACCAATAGCCCATACTGGCTCATAAGCCAATACAAGGTGTTGCCACGCTTCGGCTGGCAAATGAAACAAACCATTCTTTATTTGGTTACCCACCACCTCAAAGTGTTTGTTAGCTTTACGGTCTGCCAACTCTTCCCCAATACAAAACACCACGCGAATACCGTGTTTAAGTGCAGTATCTACTTTTTTTGATAAACTTTCGTCTGTTTCATTAAAGTAAGCACGGCGTTCTGAGTGCCCTAAAATGGTAGTTTTTACACCTATGCTTGTAAGCATATCAGCTGATATTTCACCTGTATAAGCCCCACTTTCAGCAAAGTGCATATTTTGTGCAATTACCTCTATTTTACTGTTTTTTACAGCCTCTACCGATGGTATAAGGTTTACGAAAGTAGGAGCTATCATCACCTCTGCTTCTGTTTGAGGTAGTTTTCCTAATAGGTCTGAAATTAATGATAATGACTTCTTTATATCATTGTTCATCTTCCAGTTACCTGCTACAATTTTTTTTCTCATATAATGAATTTTTGGTTTCTATTTCTTTTGGGGCAAAGATACGAAATAATGTTTAATTATCAATGATGAATTTTTAATAACAAGTGTTAAATTTCAATATTTCATCTTTGGTAAGAAAGATTATATTTCTGTAATTCAGTGTATTATGTATAAAAATAGAAAACAATCTAAATACGTATAACTAAAAATTATCAATTTATATTGTTTCTAAAGGCATCTTATTGTATCTTTGCATCGTTATTCAAAGGTAAGCAAGATCTTTGAATGACTGAGTTGAACCATAAAGATTATTTAATTTAGAATTATTTTGTCGGTAAGAGATGTGAATCACTTACCGATTTTTTTATACATTGAAACGGAAGTGCATAATATCACCATCTTTCACTATGTATTCTTTACCTTCTACACGCATTTTTCCTGCCTCTTTTACTTTTGCTTCACTACCATAGGTTACAAAGTCATCATAAGCAATTACTTCAGCACGAATAAACCCTTTTTCAAAATCAGTGTGTATTACCCCTGCGGCTTGTGGTGCTGTATCTCCTTGGTGTATCGTCCAAGCACGCACTTCTTTTACCCCTGCTGTAAAGTAGGTTTGTAAATTCAGTAAATGATAAGCCGCACGTATTAGTTTAGAAGCTCCTGGCTCTTCTAAGCCTATGTCTTCCAAAAACATTTTGCGTTCTTCGTAGCTTTCCAATTCGGTAATATCAGCCTCTGTAGCCACAGCAAGTACAATTACTTCGGCTTCTTCATTTTTTACAGCTTCCTTCACTTGTGCAACAAAAGCATTCCCATCTTTAGCCGATTTCTCATCTACATTGCACACATAAAGTATAGGCTTGGTAGTAAGTAACTGAAAACTCTCTAAAAGCTCTTTTTCATCGTCATTTACCTGTACTGCCCGTGCAGATACTCCTGTCAAAAGGGCTTCTTTTATACGATTTAGCAGCTCCATTTCTTTAGCTGCCTTTTTATCGCCAGCTTTAGCTGCACGAGTTACTTTTTCCAATCGTTTTTCTACAGTCTCAAGGTCTTTTAGTTGTAGTTCTATATCAATTGTTTCTTTGTCGCGTATAGGGTTCACACTACCATCTACGTGCACTATATTATCATTTTCAAAACAGCGCAATACGTGTATGATAGCGTTGCACTCACGTATATTTCCTAAAAATTGGTTGCCCAATCCTTCACCTTTGCTCGCCCCTTTCACAAGTCCTGCTATATCTACAATTTCTACCGTAGCGGGCAACACTCGTTCTGGTTTTACAAGATTTTCAAGTATCTCCAAGCGTGGGTCAGGAACATTTACTACCCCCAAATTTGGTTCTATAGTGCAAAATGGAAAATTTGCACTTTGTGCTTTAGCATTTGATAAACAATTAAAAAGAGTGGATTTGCCCACATTTGGCAAGCCTACAATCCCTGCTTTCATATTGAATTAATTTTGAATTTTAAGTTATGATTTTTGAATTAGCAAATAGGCTAATTAATTTGATGTCTGTTTTTTATAAGTCTTAAACTGATGCGGTTAAAACGATAAAATAAGCACACAGCTGCCGCAGTAAGTCCTATTAATAAACCTATCCAAATACCGATATTGCCCAAAGAGGTATGTACCCCTAGCACATATAATATTGGAAAGGCAATAAGCCAATAAGCTACAAAAGTAATATACATAGGCACCTTAGCATCTTGCACCCCTCGTAAAGCTCCTAAAGCTGTAACTTGCAATCCGTCCGAAATTTGGAAAATAGCAGCTATAAGCAAAAGATTGGCAGCTTCACCTATTACAACGGCGTTATTAGCAGCTTTTTCTATATTATCCATTTCTAAGTATAATGAGGGCAGCCATTCACGCAATACGGCTAAAAGAATAGCAAAAAATACTTGTGTACAAAGCACTAATAGAAATACCGAAAAGGCTACTCTACGCAAATTTACATAGTTTTTAGCTCCTAATTGGTTTCCTACACGTATCATTGCTGTAATCCCTAAACCGTTAGCCACCATAAAAGTCATCGTAGATAAGTTTAAGGCAATTTGGTTCGCCGATAATTCATTCTCACCCAGCATACCACTAATCCATATTGCTGCTGAAAATACTCCTGTTTCAAAAATCATTTGTAATCCTGTAGGAAAACCTATCCCACTGATTTTCTTCAGCATTGTTTTCTTGATGTTTTTTAAACTGATGTGCGTAACATATGCTTTGGTCTTTGGCAAGTATTTCAGCATATAATACAGCATTATAGGCATCGCTATTCGTGAAATGAGCGTACCAATACCAGCTCCCAATACCCCTAATTTAGGGCAACCCCAGTGACCATAGATAAATAGGTAATTGAAAAATATATTTACTAAATTTGCTAGTAAGGTAACGTACATTGCGTATTTGGTCATTGAGAGTCCATCGGCAAACTGTTTAAAGGTAGTGAATACCCCCAAAGGAATTAGTGAAAAAGCTACTAAGTGAGTATAAGGTACTGCCAAAGCAACGACATTTTCACTTTGCCCTGTAAGTCGCATTACAGGTTCTACAAAGAACATCAGTACAAAAAGGATAATACCTAATATTACATTTAATAGCATACTATGGTTTAGTATAGATTGTACAGCATCTTTATTGCCTGCTTCGTCATTCATCGCTACCAATGAAGTTGTAGCTATTGAAAAACCTATGGCAAACGACATCGCTATAAAAATAGCGGTATTACCCAAAGCCGCAGCACCCAATTCGGTAATACCCACTTTACCCACCATTACATTATCTACAAAACCTACCAACGTATGTCCTAACATTCCCAATATCACAGGGTAAGCTATCTTAAAATTGTATTTAAATTCTTTTGTATAATCTGATAACGACACTTTCTCTAATTATGAATTGTTAATTTTTTAATTTTAATGCTATTGGTAGCATCAAAAAAAAAGGTAAAACATTTTGGTAGTGGATTGTATTATAGTTAGTAAACCTATGTAAAAATTAGTCTTTAGTCATTAGATTACATAGTTCTAACAACTAAAGACTAACTTCCAAACTCTAATTTACTTCTATTTCATCAATAATATTCTTAGCTCCGGCGTAAATATCTATTACCCAAAGTACATAGCGTATATCTACATTGATAGTGCGCTGTAATTTCTCGTCAAAAATTACATCACCAGCCATTGCTTCTATATTACCATCAAAAGCAAGCCCTATAAGCTCTCCTTTGCCATTCATTACTGGTGAACCTGAGTTTCCTCCTGTAATATCATTATTTGTTAAGAAGTTTACGTGCATAGAACCATCTTTGTCTAAATACCTTCCAAACTCTTTCTTTTTGTAAAGATCTAATAAACGTTGGGGCATATCAAATTCAGCAT
Source organism: Capnocytophaga bilenii (assembly GCF_017565765.1). Taxonomy (GTDB): domain Bacteria; phylum Bacteroidota; class Bacteroidia; order Flavobacteriales; family Flavobacteriaceae; genus Capnocytophaga; species Capnocytophaga bilenii. Next base: position 110,801 of record NZ_JAGDYP010000001.1, on the reverse strand, counting down.
CTCCTGCTTTGTATTTAGCTACCATTGTACCAAAGGTAGTATAAAAATTCTTACTTACATCGGGATTGCGTTTATCAGCAGCCAAAGGTACTACAGTACCATAAGTAAGGCGCAAAGTAGAATTAGCATCGGGGTAAAGAATAGTACTTATTTTTGAATCACGCATTCCTTTTACAAACTTGCGGAAAGCTTTTTGGTAAGCATCTTCCAAACGGTTAAATTCAGGCGAAATGGTATTGTATTTTTCAAACAATCCAGCCGAAAGTTTGTATAAGGGGTCTTCTTTCAGTTCGTCAGCAGTTTTTGCAGCAGTAGCTTGTTGTGCTGTTTTTTTACTACCAAAAAAGCTTGTTTGCACAGCATTATCTACGTATTTATTAAAGTCTCCTCCGTATTGTTTCTTAATAGCCAATACCTCGGGGGCTACGTCTTTACTTTTGGTAGCGTAAAGTTTCAAAAGGTCTGCCAATAAAGCCTGTTCTACATCTATATTTATATCGTCATATCCTGCAATAAGCGAATTTAAGTTTTGTTTCGCTACTTCTGCAGGCATATTACCTTTTTCAGTTGCTTCTTTCATCGCTATAAAACGCGAAGGAAACACTGCTAAGAATGAAGAGCGCAATATAGAAATCATATAGTTCTCATCAGCCGATTTATCATTTGTTTTAGCAAAATAATCAGCCATAGTTTTTAATACAATACCATATTCAGCTTTGTTTTCAGGGTTATTTGCCCATTTCTCAAATTTAGCTTCTGCTTTTCGTTTGGTATCAGCTGTCTTGTGAGCTGTCAAAGCATCTATCATTCCTTGTCGGTTCTTCCAATAGTTAGCTATGCTTGAGTATTTAGAAGCGTATTGCAAGCGGATAGCATCATCTTTATCCATAAATTGCTTCATAGCATCCATTGCTGTTTTAGAACCTTCTACCCACGCAGGATAAGCATATTTTACCTTCTGATCTACCCAAAATGAACTTTCCCAACGGTTTGTTCTGCCAGGGTATCCCATAATCATAGCAAAATCTTTATCTTGTACCCCTTTTAAACTTACTTTTAGGTATTTTTTAGCCTTCATAGGTATATTATCAGCTGCATAACCATTAGTAGCATTTCCATTTTTATCAGTATATACACGGAAGAGCGAAAAATCTCCTGTTTGGCGTGGCCATTCCCAGTTGTCGGTATCTCCACCAAATTTACCAATGCTTTCAGGTGGTGTTCCTACCAAGCGCACATCTTTAAAATCTTGGTAAACAAAATAGTAATATTCATTCCCTTGAAAGAAAGGACGTACAGAAACTACGTATTTTCCTCCTTCACTATTTTCTTTTTGAATAGCAGCCATTTCTCGGTTTAATGCCGCTTGGCGTTCCTCTTCGGTCATTTTTGGAGTTACCACCTTTAGCATACGGTCGGTTACGTTATCCATACGCACAAAGAAACGCACAAATGATTGTTTAGGTGATAGTTCTTCAGCTTTAGTACGTGCCCAAAAACCATTCTTTAGGTGGTTCTTTTCAGGAGTAGAAAGCTCAGCTATATTGCCGTAGCCACAATGGTGGTTCGTAAGCACCAATCCGTCTTTTGATATGATACTCGCTGTGCACCCACCATTGAATTGCACTATAGCATCTTTCAAACTATTATTGTTGATGCTGTAAATCTCTTGAGCTGTTAGTTGCAAGCCCAGCTTCTGCATATCCCTTTGGTTTAAACGTTCTATGAACATCAAAAACCACATTCCTTCATCAGCACGTGCTACAGGGATAAGCAGCAACATCGCCATAAGGGTCATACTAATTTTTTTCATAAATACTATAAATTATTAAAGTGCAAAGTTACAAAATAATTTTTAATTATAAATGTTTAAATTACCTCAATTATTTACTACTTGCGCACCTAAAACCTAAATTGATACTTGTATAGTTCGCTTTTAGGCTACCGCGAAGTGAATATCGCATAAACGCTCCATAGTTAGTAAGGTCGGTAGCGTTTAAAGCACCCCCTCCGCAAAATAAACTATCATCACCAAAGTTATCTTTACGTCCTTCACCCGAAAAGAATACACTGTTAAAGTCTGATACCCACTCCCATACCAGTCCGTGCATATCATACACCCCCCAATAATTTTTAGGAGTACTGCCCACCTTGTTTAGGTAAGTTTTAGGGGTTTGTAGCCATAAGCTAATAAACTCCTGATAACTTTTTTCTTTGCGAGCATCTATCAGTGTGGCATTAGCTTGTGCTACGTATTCCCATTCGTCCATTGTAGGTAAACGTTTGCCTTGGCACTCGCAGTACTTTTTAGCAGCAAACCAAGAAATATTAGTAACAGGAGCTTCAGCATCAAGTGTTCCAAAGTCTATATCTCCTTTCCATTGCGAAAGGTAACTTTTTTCTGCAAAAATACCTTTGAGGCGAGACCGTCTATACTCAGGATATTTTTCTAAGAATTGCTTATACTGAGCATTTGTAACGGGGTAAATATCTATCTTAAAAGATTTTAAGCTTATGCGTTTGGTAGTTTTATCACGATCTTTAATGCCGTACAGCGGCAAGTAACTTCCACCTTTGATAGTTGCCATAGGGGTAGGCTGCTGCCCCCAGAGTATGCTGCCACTACTCAGTAGTAAAATAAATATTAAGAGGTGTTGTTTCATTGCTTCTGTATCAACCTTTTCTGAGTAGTTCTATTGCGTGATTGCGTGCCGAAGCTCCACTATTTTTGCCTTCCAGCATTTCCGATAGTTCTACGATGCGTTCCTCTTCGCTTAAGAGTTTTAGATGGGTAGTAGTCTTACCTTTCACATCATCTTTAAATACTTTGTAGTGGTAAGCTCCTTTTGCTGCCACCTGTGGCAAGTGTGTAATTGCAAATACTTGTCGGTTTTGGCTCATAGTTTTCATTATATCACCCATTTTTTGTGATATTTCGCCCGATACTCCTGTGTCTATTTCGTCAAACATTATTGTAGGCAATGCTGTATGCGCTGCCATTATAGCTTTTACAGCCAGCATAATACGCGAAAGTTCCCCTCCAGAGGCTACTTTCTTTAGCGGGCCAAAGTCACCGCCTTTGTTTGCCGAGAATAAAAACGTAAGCTCATCATTACCATTACCGAAGAAATTGCTACTTGTAGTGAGTTGTATGTTAAATTTACCGTTGGGCATTCCCAGCTCGTGCATATATTCAGTAAGTTTTTTATCTAAAGCAGGCAATACCTTGCTTCGGTTTTTGTGTAGCTGAGTTGCTTTCTTCAGGGTAGCTTCTTGTTGTTCAGCTACTGCTTTTTGTTGTTCACTTAAGTCTAAATCAGCAGTTTCTGTTTTAGATACGGCTTCTTCTAATTCTTTGCGTATGGCAATAAGCTCCTCAATGGTTTGTACCCTATGTTTCTTTTGTAGGGCGTATATTTTGTTTAGCTGTCGTGATATATGTTCTAAATTTTCAGGGTCGGTTTCTATGTTCTCATCTATATCTATAATTTCGCTATTTATATCTTCTAAATCTAAGAAAGCCGATTCTATGCGGTCGTAGAGTTCCCTATATTGCTGTTTGTATTCGGTAAGCCCAGCAAATATACGCCTCAAGTCGCGTAAATTGTTTAGCACTCCTATTGTTTCATCGTTTAGCAGTTGCAAGCTCTCTTCCACAGTAGCCTTGATGTCCTCTACATTTGATGCTTCTTCATAACTTTCTTCCAATTCTTCCAATATACCGGGCTCTAATGTTACCGATTTAAACTCCTTTAGCTGATGTACATTGTAATCGTATTCTTTTTTGGCATTTTTCTGAAACTCAATGAGCTCTTCCAATTTTTTTTGTTCTTTTTTCAGTTGTTTGTACAATTGTGCATAGTCAGTAAGTAGCTGGTAATTATCAGCCATTGCATCTATAATTTCAAACTGAAATGAAGTGTCGCTTAAGGCAAGCGTTTGGTGTTGCGAATGTATATCTACTAAGGCTTGCCCTAATTGTGAAAGTACATCTAAGGTTACGGGCGAATCATTCACAAAAGCACGTGATTTTCCCGAAGGGAGTATCTCGCGCCTTATAATGGTTTGAGGGTCGTACTCGAGTTCTAAAGAGTCGTAAAGTGACTGAAAATTGTATTTATCTACACTAAACTCGGCTTCTATTACACATTTTTCTTCCTTATTGTGCAATGCCGACATATCGGCTCTTTTTCCTAAAATAAGCGATAGTGCATCAAGCATAATCGATTTACCCGACCCCGTTTCTCCTGTGATAATAATAAATCCCTCCCCAAAATTAACTTTTAAGTCATCTATTAGGGCGTAGTTTTTTATAGATAAAGCTGTAAGCATATACTTTTCTTAGTTTATTTTATTTTGTTCCACTTGGTTACTTGTGCTGGTGATAGTTTAAATACTGCCTCTTTTAGCTTTTTGGTATCTACCATAGCTCCTGAAGAGAAAATAGCTGTAATTTCATCGGTCTTTGCATTGAAAAATGCAATCATAGCATATGAATTAAGCCGTAAACTGGGGATTTGTGTGAGCAAATCTACAGCAGCAGCTACCTCTTCTTTGGCTTGTTTCTCATTACTACTCATTATATCCAAGCCTAAGCGGTGATAATCGTAATAAGCCTTGTGGTAAAGGTCGTAGTTTTCCGATATAAGTTCGTTTATGAGCAAAAAACGATTGCTCTTGCCGTTGTCTTCCCAACCTCCATTGTTGTTGGTACGTGCTATGTTGGCTATTTGTTGTGCTTTTATAAAATACGGTTTCCCTCCTTGCAAGGCAAAAGTATCTGCATCAGTACCCAAAAGCATGTATACATAATAAGCTATTATTGAAGTAAGGTTAGACTCAAAGGTATTTTCTGAAAATGTAAGCGGAGCAAACTCCTGATAATCAAAATCTACTTCCTTATCTTGTAGATTGAATATAGGCGTTTGGTAATTGCTGTTATACACAGGGCGTGATGACTGTACTAAAAGTGTTGCCTGATAATGATTGCCTTCCACTTTGTTGATTACCAAAGTAAAATTACAACGAATGCGCTCATTTTCCTCTACTTTCAGCTCTGTCCAACGCGTCTGATTGATAAACTCGTGCAATGACTTTTCTAAGGTTTTAAATACCGAACGATTGCTTTGGTTTACCTGCTGTGTATTAACTGTTACAATGGCATTCAGCTCTTGCGCAGTAGCAAGAGCTGTAGCCAATAATGATAAAATTAATGTAATCTTTCTCAATTAAATAATTAAATTTAATAAGTAAATATTATTAATAAGGAATTTCCTCTGTAATTTCCAATCCGTAACCCGACATACCTACGTAATTAGAAGCGTTTTTAGAATTGGTGAGCAATCGCAGTTTCCTGATGCCTAAATCGTTTAGTATTTGTGCACCCATTCCTATGTCCTTAGTATCTTTGTCGGTTTTAGGAAGTGTATGCCCTTTCTGTTGTTCTTTCATTTCGGTAATTCGCTGTAATAAATTTTGCGAATAGCCTTCTTTATTGATAACGATTACCGCTCCTTTACCTTCTTCGCTTATTTTCTTAAAAATACGCTCTAAGGGGTTATCTTTATCACCTGCTAATACTTCTAGTATATCATTGCTGATGAATGATGAATGTACCCTTGTGAGCACAGGTTCTTCAGCCTTCCAAGACCCTTTAGTAAAAGCTAAGTGTATTTGGTGATTTGTAGTTTGTTCGTATGCACGCAAACGAAATTCGCCATAAGGTGTTTGCAAAGCAAAATCCTCTTTTTTAATTACCAAAGTATCTTTGCGCATACGGTAGGCAATCAGGTCTTCTATTGATATAATTTTAAGGTCAAATTTCTTAGCAACTTCTATCAGTTGTGGCAAGCGTGCCATAGTGCCGTCTTCGTTTAGTATTTCTACCAATATACCTGCAGGCTGTAATCCTGCAATACGAGTAAGGTCTATAGCTGCTTCGGTGTGCCCTGTACGGCGCAATACCCCTCCTTCTTTAGCACGCAAAGGGAATATGTGCCCCGGTCTACCCAAGTCAAAAGGCTTGGTATCAGGATTTACTAATGCTTTTATGGTTTTGGCACGGTCAAAAGCTGAAATACCTGTAGTGCACCCTTGCCCTTTTAAATCTACAGATACTGTAAACTGTGTTTCGTGCAATACCGTGTTGTTTTGTACCATCATAGGTAAGTCCAGTTCGGCACAGCGTTTTTCAGTAAGCGGGGCACATACCAGCCCGCGCCCGTGTGTAATCATAAAGTTAATCATTTCGGGAGTAACTTTTTCTGCCGCAGCTATAAAGTCTCCTTCATTTTCACGATCTTCGTCATCTACTACGATAACTACTTTCCCTTTTTTAATATCTTCAACAGCTTCTTCTATGCTGTTTAGTTTAAAAGTGTTCATTTATTTTTAAAATTTATAGGGTAACGATTGTTACTTAAAAGTTTAGCGTTATTCTTGTGATTACAGCACTCTCTTCAATGTCGTTTTCGCTCACACTGTCGCTGAGCCCAAAGTTAGTACTTTTCAATGCTGTTTTATCAAAAGTAAAATAGTAGTTTTTGCCCTTAGGAGTTACAATAATACTGCTGATAGAGGGCTCTATCTCTATATCGGGATATTTTTCTTTTACGTCTTTAAAGGTACTTTTTAGTGAAATTCCCTTTTCAGTAACGTATAAAGGTGATAAAACAAAGATTGATTCTACCAATTTTTCGTTCTTTTCATCTATTTTGGGAGTAATTTCTAATAATTCATTACCCTCTTTGTTGTATATTGTAATGCGTTCGGTACTTGCATAGCGCAATTCTCCTTCCAAATTAGAATTTACAATTGAATCTTTTGCAAAAATAGAATCTAATTTCTGTATAGGAGTATTTTTTTCTATACCACCTACACTATTATTCGTAATTAAAAATTCATTTTTGCTATTATTACAAGCTATAATACCTAAAAGTGTAATAGCAGTGATGATGTACTTTTTCATTATTTTTTCATTATTTTATTTAATATACCAAAAACACCTCTTATGAAAGTAGCACTTGTAACCATTTTTATAATACTATTGGTAGTGCTATTGGTAGTTGTTTTTTTGGCAGTACTTGTTTTTCCTTTGCTTGTGGTATTTGTTTTTTCGGTTTCTTTGCTTTGTGTAGCTTCTTTTTGTTTTTCTTCTTCTTGGTGCACCTCATCTATTTTTTTGTTGAGGATTTCATAAGCACTTTCGCGGTCTATGGTTTCGTTGTATTTGCGTACCAAAGCTGAGTTGTTTACAAGAGCGTCTATTTCTTCATCGGTAAGGATATCGAGTTTGCTCATTGGGGCACGCATCATTGTAGCTGCCAAGGGGGTAGGAACTCCTTTTTCGTTTAAAGCAGTAATAAGAGCTTCGCCCGTACCCAATGTTGTTAGTGCGTCTACCGTATCGAAATAGTCAGACAAGGGGTAGTTTTCGGCGATGAGCTTAATGGCTTTACGGTCTTTGGCTGTAAAGGCACGCAAGGCGTGTTGTACCTTCATACCCAGCTGTGAAAGTACGCCATCGGGTATGTCGGTAGGGTTTTGAGTACAAAAGATAAGCCCAACACCTTTAGAACGTATCAGTTTTACGATGTTTTCTAATTGGTTTAGCAATGTTTTTGATGCCTCGTTGAATATTAAGTGAGCTTCGTCTATAAAAATTACTAATTTAGGCTTAGCCATATCGCCTACTTCGGGGAAAGTGGTATATATTTCACCTAATAAACTGAGCATAAAGGTAGAAAACAGCTTTGGGCGGTCTTGTATATCTGTCAGGCGAATGATATTTACGTAACCTTCACCTTGTTCGTTGGTGCGCATTAGGTCTTGTGGGTCAAAACTCAGCTCACCAAAGAACTGATCTCCTCCTTGATGTTCCAATTCGGTTATTTTGCGTAAAATAGCACTTGTAGAGGTTTTGGCTACCGAGCCGTATTCTTTTTCAAAAGAAGCTTTTCCCTCATCGGTAGCGTATTGAAGTACCTTTTTTAGGTCTTTAAGGTCTAACAAGGGTAGAGAATGGTCATCGCAGTATTTAAATACAACGGCTAAAACTCCTTCTTGCACATCGCTAAGGTCTAAGATACGCGATAAGAGAACAGCTCCAAATTCAGATATTGTAGCGCGCAAGCGAACGCCTTTTTGTTTTGAAATAGTAAGCAGTTCGGTAGGAAAGGCTTGAGGCTGGAAGTCGAGCCCTATTTTGCGAAGACGTTCCAAAATAAAGGGTTTTACCTCACCAGCAGCCCCGATGCCGCTAAGGTCTCCTTTGATGTCCATTAACAATACAGGCACTCCTTTTTTTGAGAGATGCTCAGCCATTACTTGTAAGGTTTTTGTTTTACCAGTACCTGTAGCTCCTGCTATTAGTCCGTGCCTATTGAGCGTTTTTAAAGGAATATTCACGAATACATTCTGAAGAGGTTGCCCTTCATAAACAGCACTTCCTAGGGTAATATAGTCCCCCTTGAAAGTATATCCGTTGTGTATTGTTTCTTTAAAAGCGTCTAATTTATTCATTTTTTGTGATTTTAGAATTTAAGTAGTGTTATAAATTACTCCCATTGAGCGGGCAAAGGTAGTAAAAAAATAGAAATAAACAAAGAGATAGCATAAAAAAAATATGATATGAATATATTGGTTTGTCGGCTGCACCAGCTCACTGACTTTTGTCATATCTTCCCCTTATCCTTCGTCACATACTCGGCTGCGCCAGCTCGCCGACTTTCCTTCGCTTATCCTTCGCTCATCCTTCGCTGAAGGTTCGCTGGGAAGAATTATGAATTGATAAATAGAAAAAATAATCATTAGGTATTGATAATTAAACATTATTTTATATCTTTGCACTTGAAATTTAATAAAGAGATTGTTAAGTGGATTATACACGACAAATACAGCTTTTTGGAGCTGATAATCAGGAACTTTTATCAAATGCAAGCGTGCTGGTGGTAGGTATAGGAGGATTGGGCTGCCCTGTATTGCAGCTGCTCTCTTCAATGGGAGTGGGGAAGCTGGGAATGGTTGATTTTGATAGGGTAGAGGCACACAACTTGCACCGTCAGTTTCTTTTTGATAAGGCTTCGGTAGGCTTACTGAAAACTGAAGCTGCTGTGGCTCGCCTGAAAGCGCGTAATGATAGTATTCAATATTTTACCTATCCTTATACACTTACTAATGCTAACGTATTTGCTACAATTTCTCCTTACGATATAGTAGTAGATTGTACTGATAATTTTGCGGTTCGTTACTTATTATCTGACGCTTGTGCTATTGCTAAAAAGCCTTTAGTATATGGGGCACTTTACCAATATGAAGGTCAGGTGAGTGTGTTTAATGTTCCTAAAAATGGTTATACTACCACTTATCGCGATGTGTTTCCTACTGCCCCTCAGCCCGAGGAAATCCCTACTTGCAATCAGGCGGGGGTACTGCCAACTATATCGTCATTTATAGCACATTTGCAAGCCAATGAGGTAATAAAACTCCTTACCCATTCTGATGAGATACTAATACATACTCTTTTAATTGTAAATACTAAAAATTATCAACTTACAAAAATACAATATATGGCAACTGAACAACAAAATGTACCGAAAACTGTAGAAGAGGTGCAAAACTGCGATTACCCATCTTTTTGTCATCAAGGTATAGACGAAGACATTGATACTGTGAGCGGTTTAGAACGCTTTTTGGCTGATGAAAATGCTATCTTGGTAGATGTACGCGAAGCCGATGAGCAACCTAAGATAAAAAAGTACAAAGTATTGGAAATTCCATTATCTACCTTACCTGATGAGTGGGAACAGCTGAAAGATTACCCTAAAATTTGCTTTGTGTGCGTGGCTGGCGTTAGAAGCAAAAAAGCACTTAAATTTATGCAACACTTTTTCCCTGAAAAGGAACTTAAAAGTTTTACAAAAGGCTTTTCACCATTAGTGTAATAATAAGAAATATGAAGATAAAAAATATATTTAAACAAGGAGCTATACAAGCAACTGCTGTAGCTGATAGTATTGCTAAGCACCAAGTGAAAACTGAAATTGGCGGACATAGTATTTTTTTAGGACAAGTGCGTGCCGATGTAATTGACGGCAAGACGGTAAGTGCTATAGAATTTACTGCTTACGAAGAAATGGCAAACCAAAAAGCTGCTGAAATACGTGAAGAAATTATTGTAAAATACGGTTTATCGTGTGCGCATATTCATCATTCATTGGGTGTAATTGCTGCTGGTGAAGTATGTTTTTTTGTTTTCACTTCAGCCCCACATCGCAAAGCTGCCATTCAGGCTTGTGATGAAATGGTAGATCGCATCAAAAACGAAGTGCCTATCTTTGGGAAAGAACTTTTTGAAGATGGTAGCCATCAGTGGAAAGAAAATAATTAAACATTAAAATAGTGGTAAATATAACTCATAAAAGTAATACGCTGCGCAAAGCTATCGCAACCGCAGTAGTGGCAGTAAGTAGCGAGGCTACAATTACTGCAATTAATAACAATCAAGTGCCTAAAGGTAACGTGTTTGAAATGAGCAAAACAGCAGGGCTATTTGCTGCTAAACGCACAAGTGATATGATTCCTGATTGCCACCCGTTACCTATAGAATATACGCATATTAGTTTTGAGGTAAAAGAATTAGAAATACACATTTTTGTAGAAGTACATACTATTTACAAAACAGGGGTGGAAGTAGAGGCTATGCACGCTGCTTCGGTAGTAGCTCTTACACTTTACGATATGCTAAAACCTATTGATAAGGGTATTGAAATACGCAATATTCGCTTGGTAGAGAAAAAAGGAGGTAAAACTGACTATAAAGAAGCTACTGAAGGACTTACTGCTGCAGTAATAGTATGTTCTGATACTATTGCAGCGGGTAAAAAAGAAGACAAAGCTGGGAAAGCGATTATAGCCCACTTAGAACGCTATGCTGTTCCTGCTACTTATACCATTATTCCTGATGAAGTAGCTGATATACAAAACCATATAAAACAAGCTGTAAACAAAAACACCTCGTTGGTACTTATTACGGGAGGTACAGGCTTATCGCCTCGCGATGTTACTCCGGAAGCGGTTCGCCCTCTGTTGGATAGAGAAATTGAAGGTATTGCCGAAACTATTCGCAGTTACGGGCAAGATCGCACCCCTTATTCTATGCTTTCGCGCAGTGTAGCGGGTACCATAGGTAATAGCTTGGTAATTGCCTTGCCAGGTTCTACCAAAGGTGCTACCGAATCTATGGATGCTGTTTTTCCTGCTGTATTTCACATCTTTAAGATGCTAAAAGGGGGAAGACATGATTAGTGGTTAGTGGTGAATGATGAAAAGTAAGAAAGTTGCTATAATAGTATTATTTGTGCTTATGGTTGTATTAGTAGGGTACAATATTATATACAGCGATAGCTTGTTGCGTAGAGCAATGTGGGGTGTATTGGGATTACTTTACGCTACATCTTTGGTTCTAAGCTTTATAAATAATGCAAAAAAAGAGAAAGAAAAATAAGCATTCTCTATCCTCCAGAATAAGGTGGTAGTAGTGCCAATGAAGCATTGACGGGTATAATAGTATCATCATTAGCTTTTTGGTTATTTACTACCACAAGGTAGGTCATTGTAGCAAGGGTAGGAAAAGTATTATGTAGCTGGGCTTTTAGCTCGGCTACTGTTTTTTTATCAAAAGAAGTACTGTAGGTATCGGTACCGAAAAGCTCGGTAAGCTTACCAAAGATTTTAATTTGTACCATTGTTTCTATGTGTTATTAATTGTAAGTAATACAAGTGGGTGCAAATATACAAAAATTATTTATAGATAGATAGGATTGATTATATATAATGTATTTTTTACAGATTGAATGTTATAAAAACTTGTTAATATGATTTTTTTTATTACTTTTGCCACATCAAATTAATTTTACTATACCTTTATGAAAAAAGTTTTTATAGCCATAACAGCTTTATTTTTAATTAGTTGTAATGATACAGAAGAGAAGGATACAATGACAGTGGAGGGTGATATCAATGGGCTAAAAATAGGGACTATCTATTTGCAGAAGTACATAAAAGATAAGCTCGTAAATATAGACTCGGTAGTGGCAAATGGCAGTGGCAAATTTAGCTTTAAACAGCCTTTAAAGACACCTGAAGTTTTTTACCTTTACTTAGACCTTCACAAACAAGCAGGCACTGACCTTGGTGATAGATTGATGTTCTTTGGTGAGCCTAAGAAAATTACAATTAATAGCTCGTATGATATGTTGGAGGTAAAGGCGAGGGTAAGTGGTTCTGAATCACAAAAACAATACGCTGAATACTCTAAAGTGATGCGCCAGTTTTCTAATAGAAATGCTGAATTATTAGAAAAACAAGTGAATGCTTTTAAAGCAGGGAAGATGAAGCTGGTAGATTCACTAAATACAGTATCTGAAAAGAATAACTTTCGCAGACATTTATTTGTACTGAACTACGCACTTACCCACCCCGATTCGTATATAACACCTTATGTGGTATTAGTAGATGCACCTAATACAAGGGTAAAATACTTAGATTCTATTTACAACAAACTTTCAAAAGAGGTAGCTGCTTCTACCTATGGCAAGGAATTTAAAACCTTTATAGAGGTATCACGAAAAAGAGAAATGAATAGGGAAAAAGAAAAAGAAAACGAGAATGCTAACTAAAAGCGTCCGTAAAGAATACGGCGCAAGGGTTTGATACGACGAATGAGCAATTCGGTAAGTACGCAACCTAAAATAGCTAAAGCTGTAAATACAATTACATTGATATAGAAATTATCACCTATATATTTTGTAATGTATTGTTTTAAAAAGCGAAAATAATAGTGTGTAACATATATTTCTAACGAGATACCTCCTAAATAGACAAGGCATCGCTTTAAGAGGCTGTTACGTTGGGTTATCCATTCCCAAAACACATAGGAAGCAAAAGTACCTGATAGTGCTAAACAATAGAGACGGAGTGCATAAAATAGATTTTCTGCGGGATCTATAGTAATGAAGAGTAAGGTAGGGAAAATGATCAAACTGCACCAGCCTGCAGGGCGTATCACTTTTATAGCAATGGGTTCGTATTTATGTAGTACATAACCTATTGTAAAGTAAAGGAGATACCAACATAAATCTGAAAGTCCGTAAAAAGGAATAGGAGCACCTAAAATGCGATGAATGAAAATAAGGATACTCCATAACCCTATAAGTACAAACACTTCGCGTTGTTTGTTGACTTTAATAGCAAGATATAGTAACACACATTGCCAGAACAACAACCATAAGAACCACATTCCCTTAGCAGGGTTCTTTAGCAGAATGAGAAGTTTTTCTATTACTATATTGGGATAAATAATTTCTTTGTGGAAGGCGAGTGAGATAAAAAACCAAACAAAAAAAGGGATTACCAGCACTTGAAAACGTTTAAATAAGTTTATTTCACCACGATTGTTATAACACACATAGCCTGATAGGAACATAAATAAGGGCATATGAAAAGCGTAGATAGTTACATAAAAAGGATTGGAACGGTCATCACCTGAGAACCATTGCGAGGCGTGCCCCATTACTACTAAGATAATAGTAAATCCTTTAAGTACATCAATAAGAAGATTACGTTGTTTCATTGTTTTAAAAAATAATAAATATTGTATTACTTTACAAAAGTATTAAAAAATACTGAACCTACAAAAAGGAATGTAAAGATAATAGGTAGTAAAACTAAAATAATGACTATGGAAAAACTGAACAAATTATTTTTATTACTTTGTTTGGCTACTGCAAGTACGTTGTTTGCTCAACAAACGAAAACTACGGTGCAAACTACCCAAACAGCTACAGCCCAAACGCCTATGAATACCAATACGAGGGGTGAGACTTCAATTTCGGGGAGTAACAAGCCTTTATGGGTGCTCAATGGGGTAATCTTGGAAGATACGGTAGACCTTAAGCCTGAAGATTTGGTATCGGACGATGCTAAGATGCTTATAGCTTCTGCTATACCAGGGCTTACAGCTGAAAGTATTGATAGTTTTAGAATACTGAAAGATGCTTCGGCAACGGCTATTTATGGGCAGCGAGCTATTGGTGGGGTAGTGGTAATCACCACCAAACGCGGTAGTACAGGTAGTAGTAATATAACTTATACCAATGAGTCTACCTTTAGGTTTATTCCTACCTATGGACAATACAATATTATGAACTCACAAAATCAGGCAATACTATATAAGGAGTTTATAGAGAATGGACACTTCAAGGTAGATGATTATTACGCTCAATCGGGGCTTATTTATAAAATGTATAAACTCTACCGAGAACTTGATGCTAATGGTAATGCTATAGTTCCTAATACCGATGCAGGACGTAATGCATATTTGCGAGAAGCAGCTCTTAGAAATACTAATTGGTTTAATGAATTGTTTCAAACTAATATAATGCAAAATTATACACTTTCTTTTACTTCGGGGAATGAAAAATCTACCTATTATGCAGCCTTGAGTATGCTAAACGACCCAGGATGGACAAAAGGAAGTACGCTACAACAATACGCAGGTAACTTAAATGCCAACTACAATCTATCAAAGAAACTTCGCTTGAATATCATCAATGATTTGTCGTATAGAGAAGAAAGAGACCCTGAGAGGGATTTGTATAACTATGCTTTGGGTTATTCACGTACTTTAGACCCTAAAGCCTATTACACTTACAGACATACTCCCTATAATATATTTAATGAGATAGATAATGCTTACCGAAACAAATATACTTCTAATGTGCGCTTGCAAGCACAACTTACGTGGAAAATAAACGCAAAATTGGAAGCGGCTATGATGGGAGCTGTGCGTTACCAAACGCTCATACGCAATACTGAGCGTACTGAAAATTCAAACGAAGCAATGTCATATCGCGAAATGTCGACCGATATAATACGCAGTAACAATACTTATTTGTATAAAGATCCTAATGATCCTTTTGCTTTGCCTATCTCGGTACTGCCAGAAGGTGGAATACGTTCTAAACGAGAAACTTCTACTTTTACTAATAACTTTCGTACGACCTTACGCTACAATGATAGTTTCAAAAATGGTATGCACGCCTTGACAATGTTGGCAGGTTTTGAAATGGACAATACAAAACGCCACGTAGATGAAAATGAAGATTATGGAGTGCTTTACAATTCTGGAAACCATAGTTATTACTCTTATTTATTCTTCAAAAAACGACAAGAGGAAAATAAAGGTTATTACGCCATTAACAACACAGTGAATAACAACCAAGCACTTTTTGGCAATATGAGTTATACGTTTTTAAATCGTTATAGCTTTAACGGCACTTTGCGCTACGATGCGTCTAACAAATTTGCAGAATCGCGTTATATACGCTGGATGCCAACTTGGAATACGGGGGTAAGCTGGAATGTAACCAATGAAAGTTTCTTCCCTAAACTTAAACCTCTCTCACACTTATCATTTAAAGCATCTTTTGGGATAACTGCAATATCACCTTCAATTACCAATTCGCTTTCTCAAATTTATACCGATATACCTTGGCGTAACTCTAATGAGCGTGAAACGGCTTTATATATAAAAAATGCAGCCAATCACGACCTTACTTACGAGAAAAACCAAGAGTTAAACCTCGGTACCCAATTTGGATTATTTAATAATCGCATCAATATATCGGCAGAGTGGTTTAACCGTAATAGCTACGACTTGATAGGTAACATTACAACACAAGGTGTGGGAGGTGTCGTAACCAAAAAAGGAAATATGGCAGAGATGCGTATTCAAGGTTTGGAATTTGGGTTAGAAACTACGAATATAAAAACAGCAGACTTCAGCTGGAAAACGTCGTTTATTCACTCTCGTGCTACTAATAAAATTACCAAACTACTTACTGCCCCTACAATTAAGGATATGACAGGCTACTCTACCTCTAACGGTTCTGTAGGTTTTGCAAAAGAAGGTTATCCGCTGAACTCACTCTTTTCGGTACCTTTTAACGGTTTGAACGAAAAAGGACTACCTACCTTTATAGGAGCTGACGGGAACCCTACTATGAGTGGTATAAGTTTTGACAGCCGAAATGTAGACTTTCTTAAATACTCGGGTACACTCATTCCTACTGATAAAGGAAGTTTGAGCAATTCATTTACTTATAAAGGATTGTCATTAGGTGTGGTATTTACGTATTCTTACGGTAACGTAGTACGTCTTAGCAAGATTATTAATGCTTATGTTACTGAATATGGTTCTGCCCCTCGTGAAGTAAATAATCGTTGGCTAAAAGAAGGTGATGAAAAAATAACTAATATGCCAAGGACATTTACCTCTTATATGCTTGAGCAATATCAAAGAGATCCTTTAGTACGAGCTTATAGCACCTATGATTATACTGATATTCGTATTGCTAAAGGTGATAATATACGCTTGAAAGAGATTTCTATAGGCTATACTTTTGATAAAGACTTCTTGAAGAGAAATCACCTTCGCCAGCTGAGTATCAAAGTACAAGGTACTAACCTTGCTCTACTATATGCTGATAAAAAACTGAATGGTGATGACCCTGACTATTTGGCGACTGGTACACCTATTCAGCCTAAACGATTGATTTTTACATTACGTGTAGGACTTTAATACTTAACATTTAAACTTAGCATATGATGAAAAAGATATATACCCTAATACTAACGGCTTGTAGTTTAACTGCTTGTAACAATCTGTTAGATGAAATACCTGATAACCAAGTGCGCATAGATACTCCCGAAAAAGCGCGCCGCTTGCTTACTAATGCCTATCCTAAAAGTAGTGAAGCACTTATTAGTGAGTTATCATCAGACAATATAGATGATAATGGTACTATTATATCTAATGCGAACTACTTGAGTGTAGAGGCTTCGTATTGGCAGGTGATAAAAGAATACTCTAATAAAGATGGGTTACAAAACGTTTGGACAGCTCACTACCAAGCGATTAATACAGCTAATACAGCATTGGAAGCCCTTGAGAAGATGGGTAACTCTGCCGAAGTGAAAGCGAGCAAAGGAGAAGCCTTATTGGCAAGAGCTTATGCTCACTTTGTACTAGTTAATCTTTTTTCAAAACCTTATAATCCTACCACCAGCGCTACCGATTTGGGTATTCCTTATATGTTGCGTCCCGAAGAAAAACTTTTTCCTAAATACGATAGGGGTACTGTGGCTGAGGTATATGCCAAAATAGATGCTGACCTAACAGCAGGCTTACCACTGATAAACGATAGCTATTATAAAACGCCTAAATATCACTTCAATAAAAAAGCGGCTTATGCTTTTGCAGCACGTTTTTATTTGTACTATCAACAATGGCAAAAATCCTTAGATGCTGCTAATGTAGTACTAACTACTAATAATGCTACTACGGCAGGCTTATTGCGCAACTGGAGCGATTTTACCGATGCTAATAAAACTGGAGGAAAAGTATTTGGTAGGTTTGCAATTTACTATACTAAAGAAAGCCATATTGCTAATTTATTACTTTTACCTGTAAATTCAGATATGTCGGTTTTGTATTTCAATCCTTATACTGTTCGGTTTGTACATAATAGGCGTACTAATAGTGAAGAAACTTTGGTAACTGCCAATGTGTGGTATCAACAAAGACAATCAAGTACTAATTTTGTATTTAATTACTACTATTTTGAGCCTTTTATACCTACTAGTGCCCGAGCTGATGGGGTTGTACTGGATAAATTTCCTAAATTTACTGCTAAAACAGAAATGGGTGCCAACACAACAAAGAGTATAATAGTGCCTTTTACTACAGATGAAACGCTATTGGTGCGTGCAGAAGCTAAAATACATTTGCAACAATATCAAAGTGCTATTACCGACCTAAATATGTGGACGGCTAAATTTATAAAAAAAGATGTAACCATAGGAGGATATACCAGCAAGAACGAATTTACACAACAAGAAATTGTTGATTTTTATAACGGACTGGAATATTCATCTACAGCTACTAACAATGGTGCCACCCAGAAGAAACGTTTATCACCCTCATTTACAATAGTAAATGACGGTATACAAGAACCTTTATTACACTATGTACTACAGTGTAGGCGTATTCTTACTTTGGGTGAAGGCTTACGCTGGCAAGATATACGCCGCTACAATATAGAAGTGGCTCGCTATGAGCGCGATAATAGTGATAGAAACCTTTCTACTATTAAAGCTATTTTGCCTCCTAACGACTTAAGACGCACGCTACAACTACCCGATGCAGCCATTGGGGCAGGGATGCAAGCAAACCCTAGATAACCTTTTAGAAATAATTTAAAAAAGAGACCGTTATGAGAAAAATAATATTTCCTTTGCTCGTTGCACTCAGCTTTATGGGCTGTGATAACGATGATATAATTCCTGAGGAGGTGATGAAAGAAAACGCTACTCCTCAACGCCCTTTGAATCCTCAAAACCGATTGGATAAATATTTAGACAAATACATTGCGGGACCTTACGGTATAGAGGTAGTGTATCGTTTTCAGGATAAAAAATTTATTAACCGAGAGTATCCCTATACACCTACACAATACGATAAGGCAGTAGAATTTGTAAATGTATTTAAATACTTATTCATAGAGCCTTATGTGAAAATTACTTCACAAAGGTTTTTGAAAGAACATTCTTTCAATACACTTGTATTGTTGGGACAGCCAGCTTTTAACACTGATGGTTCTAAAAATGTGGGACTTGCTATGGCAGGGACTAAAGTACACTTAACCGAGATAAACAACATAGAGCCTAATAATATTTATTGGCTAAACGATAACCTATTGGTTACGCTATACCACGAAAATTCGCATACATTACACCAATCGGTGTTGTATGGTACTGATTATGAAAAAATATCACTAAACGACTACCAAGGAGGTAATTGTTTTTCTTACTGGGGAAGTACTAAGGATTATTTGAAAGCAGGATTTATTACAGCTTATTCGAGCTTTGACCACGATGAGGACTTTGTAGAGTTATTGGCACGTTATATAGTGTATTACAATGCTTCGTTGGACTGTGGTTGTGCTACCAGCGATAGCAGTTTGGATACCGATGGAGATGGTTTTGACGATGCGTTATATACAGCTTGGAAAGCTAAGTTTGTAAACTATGGTAATACAGCAGGTTATGAGTCGGCAAGTGTATGGGAAGAGGTGTTAGCAGAAGCTAATGTAAAAATAAGGGATACAGAACGATATACAGGTAAAGAAAAGATAGAGCAAAAAATGGCTATTATGAAACAATATCTTAGCAACACTTGGAATATCAATCTTGATGAGTTTCGCGCTGAAATACGCAGTCGTTATCCTTATGTAGCAGGAAAGACTTTTGACGGTGTGCCTGTACAAAGAAAAGATTTTTCAATTTTAAATGACAATTAACGATGAAAAGATATATATACATAGCATTTGCTCTTCTCACTTTTACGAGCTGTGATTATAAAGAAAAAGAATTGTTTAGCAAGAAACCATCTGAACGGAGTGCGGAAGTGCTACAAACTTATAAGGACTTGTTGGAAACTCCTGATACCTATTGGGTGCTAACGAGTTACCCAGGTGTAAATAATACGGCTTTTTGGGCATACCCATATAATCCTACTGTTTTTGCAACTGAAAGAGACTATCCTCGCTACCCTCGTAGCATAGGTGGATATAGCACTGTATTAAAGTTTAACGAAGGAATGGTAACCTCCTCATCGGAAGTGAAAGCTAATAATAATGAGAGTAGTTCATACTTTAGCTATACAACTACAGAGGGACCTACTTTGAGTTTTGAAACTTATGATAGTTCACTACACCATTTTTCATACGTTACAAATAATTTTCCTTCAGGACGAGGAGGAGAAACAGAATTTGTAATCTTGAAAGAAGAAAATGGGGTTTTAATGTTGAGAGGGAGAAAATCTAACAACCTTGCGACTTTGAAAAAATTAGAAGGGGATAGGGAGGCTTTTTTGAATAAGTTACGTGAAAACACAAATACATTAAAAAACAAGGCATTAACTCCTATTATGGCAAATGGTACTGAAGTAACGCTGAAATTTTTCTCTAGTTATAGGCAACTTGCTTTTTTGTGGGATAATAATCAGAAATATGACCAAAGAGCTTTTGCTATTACTGAAAAAGGATTTAAGCTTTACGAACCTATAACTATCAATGGAGTTACCTTTAGTGAATTTTATATTAATGATACTAAAACAGGACTTACTACGGCAGATGGTTCTATAAGTATTAATTTTGTAAATCCTGCTTTTATTCCTACTAATAATGCGCATAGGATAAATTTTTTAACGGGATGGGTATCGCCAAGTTTACTAACCTATTTCAACAGACGAAAGAGAGCTATTACAAGAGAGTTTGGTAGTAATTTTGTGTTATCGGATGCACTTTATTTTTTACCATTATCGGTGGGGAATGACGGTACAAGTGTATCACAATTTTATGCTGAAGTGAGTGGTTATACTTGTTATTACGAATCGGAATTTGTGGGGGTAGCAGGGAAGCCAAACCAAGTGGAGATACTTTTTAGAGATACTTTGGAGAAAGAATACAATAGTTTGTACTTTTTTTCAAATGTAAAAAGTTTGTTTTTGCAGTTGGCGAAGTTCAGTCCGTATACGGTAGAAGACCAGCAAAATGGTTACTATTTATTTACGAGTGCGCGTAATAGTGAAGTGTGGTTTTATGTGGCACAATAAGTTGCTAAAAAAATATTATTTTAGCCAAAAAAAATGCTAAAAATATTTTGTTGTTAAAAAATATATGCGTACATTTGCAGCATATTTAGGAGATAGAGTTAAACGCACAATAACAAGGTGCTTTTTAGGTGAAAGTTTGAAAAAAAGTTTTGGTAAAAGAATTTTGTGAGTTGGCTCTATTTCATATTCGCAGTAAGTTTCTTTCCAGGAAATTTGCGAGATTGAGGGATTGTAAATTACAGATTTCTAAATAAATTGAGACATTATGAGTAATTCAAAAACACTTTCCGTAGATAAATACGGAATTAAGAATGCTAATGTTCGTTACCAACTTTCAGCTGACGAACTACACCAAGAAACTTTAGACAAGAAATTGGGAGTTGAGGCTTCGTCAGGAGCAATTGCCATTAACACTGGTAAGTTTACAGGTCGTTCGCCTAAAGACCGTTTTATTGTAAAAGACGACATCACAAAAGACCGTGTGTGGTGGGGCGACATCAACATTCCTTTTGATGCCGACAAGTTTGACAAACTATATGACAAGGTTGTGGCTTACCTTTCATCAAAGGAAATTTATGTGCACGATGGTTATGTGTGTGCAGATCCTAAGTATCGCACAAACATTCGTACGATTACAGAACTTCCTTGGAGCAATCTTTTTGCCTTTAATATGTTTTTGCGCATAGAGGATAGTGAATTGGCTTCATTTAAAGAAGATTGGTTGGTGGTGAATGCACCAGGTTTTCTTGCAGACCCAGCAGTAGATGGAACTCGCCAAGCTAACTTTGCAATTCTTAACTTTACTAAAAAGATTGCCTTGATAGGTGGTACTGGTTATACAGGTGAAATTAAGAAAGGTATCTTCTCGGCTATGAACTTTGAATTGCCTGTGTTCCGCAACACTATGCCAATGCACTGTTCTGCTAACGTGGGTAAAGATGGTGATACTGCTATCTTCTTTGGTTTGTCTGGTACAGGAAAAACTACCCTTTCAGCAGACCCTAACCGTCACTTAATAGGTGATGACGAACACGGATGGACTCCTGAAAATACAGTGTTTAACTTTGAAGGAGGTTGCTATGCTAAAGTAGTAGACCTTACAGCAGAGAAAGAACCTGAAATTTTTGCAGCTATTAAGAAAGGAGCTATCCTTGAAAACGTAATTATGGATGAAAAAGGAGTGGTAGATTTTGCTCGTACAGACATTACTGAAAACACTCGTGTTTCATATCCTATTTACCACATTGCTAACATACAACCAGGTTCAATAGGACATAATCCTAAAAATATTTTCTTCCTTACTTTTGACGCTTATGGGGTATTGCCTCCAATTTCAAAATTAACCCCTGAGCAAGCAGCTTATCAGTTTGTATCGGGCTATACTTCAAAAGTAGCTGGTACTGAGGTAGGTATTACTACACCACAAAAAACATTCTCAGCTTGTTTTGGAGCGGCATTTATGCCATTGCACCCAGCTGAATACGGAAAACGTTTGGCAAGCAAAATTAAAGAGACTGGCGTGAATGTATGGTTGGTGAACACTGGTTACAACGGAAAAATGAAAAGATGTAGCCTAAAAGATACTCGTGCGCTTATTACAGCAGCACTTAACGGCAAATTAAATAACGTTGAGTACAAGAAATTGCCTATCTTTGGTTTTGAAGTACCACAAGCTTGCGAAGGGGTATCAGACCAAAGCATTTTGAACCCAGAAAACACTTGGGAAGACAAAGGACAATTCAATGCAAAACTAAAAGAATTGGCAGAATCATTCGTAGAAAACTTCAAAAAGAAAAATTTTGCTGAAGGAGCGGATGCTGATGTATTGGCAGGTGCGCCTAAATTGTAATTTTTGTTTTGCCTTATAAACTAAAAAAAGCTGTTGCTACACAAAGCAGCAGCTTTTTTCTTTATCACTTTGGCACAGTTGTTGCCTAATAGATTAAGGATAAACACTAAAACAAAGAATATGATAAAGAATTATGCAAATGTAGTATCAGCCGCTATATTGGGTGGTGCTTTAACCTTAGGAGGTTACAAAATTTTTATAGACAAACAAGATGCAAAACAGTCGGCGCTTGAATTATTGTCACGTCCGGCAATTGTACAAACGAATCATACGACCCCAGATAAGGCGGTGCTGGGCGAGACAAACTTTGTGGAGGCTGCCAATAAAACAGTGAATAGTGTGGTGCACGTGAAGAATACGGTGAAATCACAAGGGAATATTACCTCTATCTTTGATCTTTTTTACGGCAATAGAGGAGGAGAACAAACACAAGTGGGTACGGGTTCTGGAGTGATAATCACGCCTGACGGCTATATAGTAACAAACAATCACGTGATTGCTAACGCAACTACCCTAGAGGTAACTTTAAACAACAACAAAACTTATACTGCAAAACTTATAGGAACGGATACATCATCGGATATAGCTTTGCTAAAAATTGAAGCTGAAGAGAAATTACCTTTCCTTACTTTTGCCGACTCTGATAATACTCAAGTAGGGGAGTGGGTGCTGGCTGTGGGAAATCCTTTTAACCTAAACTCAACAGTTACTGCGGGGATTATCAGTGCTAAAGCACGTAATATCAGTGAACGAGGAAGTGATAAAATAGAATCGTTTATACAAACAGATGCCGTAGTAAATATGGGAAATAGTGGTGGTGCCTTGGTAAACCTAAATGGCGACCTGATAGGTATCAATACGGCTATTTCATCAACTACGGGGGTGTATATGGGATATTCGTTTGCCGTGCCAAGTAATATTGCTAAAAAAGTAGTGGAAGACCTTATAGAATACGGTAACGTACAACGAGGTGTAATGGGGGTTCGTGGTACTGATTTAGATTCGGAAAGTGCTAAAAAGCTGAATATCAAAGACACAGAAGGTTTTTACATAGAAACAGTAGAGGAAGATTCGGGAGCAGGTAAGGCTGGGCTTAAAAAAGGTGATATTATCAAGCAGATAGATAATGTAACAATACACAAATATTCAGACCTTAGTGGCTATATAGCTTCTAAACGACCTGGTGATGTGTTAAAAGTTATTTATGAGCGCAATGGCAAGAATCAAACTGCCAATATTACTCTGATGAAGAATAGTACTTATGTGCTTAATGCTTTAGGCTTGGAGGTAAAGAACTTATCGGAGGCAGACCAAAAACGTTTTAAAACTAAAACGGGAGTTAAAATAACGGGAGCTTCGCAATTTTACGAGTACAACAACCTTAGTATTGTAGGAAAAGTACTACTTTCAGTGAATGGTAAGAGCTTTAAAGATGTAGATGAGCTCAAAAACATAATGGGAAGTTTGTCATCTAACAGTCGTAATTCATTAGAATTGTTGAATGATAAAGGCGAAAAAGAGCGGTTCTTCTTTTAAATGAATGAAATAAGGCTATACAAGAGTGTTGGAAAATCTTGTATAGCCTTATTTTTTTAACAAAACAAAAGGTTAAATATTTGGTAATATTGAGATAAATGTTATAAATTTGCAGTCGGAAAAAAGCTAACAAAAAAACATTAATCTTTTAAACTATAATGAACAACATTATTATCAACCCTTATTACACACTTATTATTGCTACTCTTGTGCTATTGGTAGGACGCTTATTGGTAGGGAAAATAAAATTACTACAGAACTTTAATATTCCTGAGCCAGTAGCTGGAGGGTTATTGGCAGCTGTTATTATCTATCTGCTGTATCTTAAATACAAGATTTCGTTAGACTTTAATACGAATCTGCAAGATGCTTTTATGTTGTTTTTCTTTTCGTCTATTGGGCTTAGTGCTGATTTCTCCCGACTAAAAGCAGGTGGTAAAGGGCTTATTATTTTTTTAGGAGTAGTAGCACTGTTTATCGTAGTACAAAACTCGGTAGGGGTAGGGCTGGCGAGTGCATTGGGGCAAAATCCTATTATGGGCTTGATAACAGGTTCTATCACCCTGACTGGAGGTCACGGTACGGCAGGTGCGTGGGGCAAGATATTGGAGACAGACTATGGTATTAAAGGGGCAACTGGTCTTGGTATGGCTTCGGCTACCTTTGGCTTGATACTTGGTGGACTGATAGGAGGGCCTGTGGCACGCAAGTTGGTGAACAAAATAGGGAGAAAACCTATCATAGATAAAACAGCTACCGATAATGCGGTAGATACTGTGGTGGAAGTGTTTGAAAATTCGGGAAAACAACGCCTTATTACTTCAAAATCGGCGATAGAGACAATGGCACTTTTTGCAGCTTGCTTGTCGTTTTCGGCTATAATGGTTTCGCCTACTGTGACAGCTTATTTACCCGAAAAATTTACTATCCCACAATTTGTATGGGCTTTATTCTTTGGGGTATTCTTGCGCAATGTACTTACTAATGCTTTCAAAGTGAATATGTTTGACCGTGCTATAGATGTATTTGGCAATGCTTCACTAAGTTTGTTTTTAGGGATTGCTCTTTTAAACTTAAAACTCTGGACATTATTAGATATAGCTGTTCCGATGCTTATCATCTTGGTGATACAAACTTTTGTAATGTGTACTTATGCTTATTTTGTAACTTTCCGCCTGATGGGGGCTGATTACGATGCAGCGGTACTCTGCGCAGGGCATTGTGGTTTTGGCTTAGGGGCTACCCCTACGGCAGTGGCTAATATGCAGTCGGTTACTGAGTGTTTTGGTACTTCCCATAAAGCTTTTCTGATAGTACCGATGGTAGGAGCTTTTTTTATAGACTTTATTAATGCCTTTATCTTGACTACTTTTATAGGTTTCTTAGGATAAAAATAAAAAAAAATGCTTTTTATTTTCTTATTAATATAATCTTTTGTAATTTTACCGCCTGAATAATTAATTATTAATATTTGTATGGATAAAATGATGTTATATCTACCGTTAGTCCTTGCTATTCTGGGACTTATCTTTATGATTACAAAGGCTTTGTGGGTGAACAAGCAAACCACAGGCAACGAACGAATGCAAAGCATCTCTAAAAGTATCAAAGAAGGTGCAATGGCGTTTCTTAATGCTGAATACCGTATTTTAGGTATTTTTGTGGTGATAGCCGCTATAGCCTTATTTATTGTTTCGCGTGTGGTGGAGACTTCTCACTGGCTTATTGTCGTAGCTTTTGTGTGTGGAGCGTTCTTCTCTGCCTTAGCGGGAAACATAGGTATGCGTATTGCTACCAACTCTAATGTGCGTACTACAGAAGCAGCACGCACTAGTTTGCCAAAAGCCTTAAAAGTATCGTTTGGAGGTGGTACTGTAATGGGATTGGGAGTAGCAGGTTTGGCTGTATTGGGCTTGAGCTTGTTTTTCATTCTCTTTGTAAACACCTTCATAGAAGGAGGCAAACCTTTTTATGATGAAATGACCCTTGTACTTGAAGCTTTGGCTGGTTTCTCATTAGGAGCTGAGTCTATTGCGCTTTTTGCTCGTGTGGGAGGAGGTATCTATACCAAAGCTGCTGACGTAGGGGCTGACCTTGTAGGGAAAGTAGAAGCAGGTATCCCTGAAGATGACCCTCGTAACCCTGCTACTATTGCTGATAACGTAGGTGATAACGTAGGTGACGTAGCAGGTATGGGTGCTGACCTATTTGGTTCATACGTGGCTACCGTACTTGCCTCAATGGTATTGGGTAACTACGTAATCAAAGATATGGCAATGAGCAATGGAGGTGCCTTTACAGACAACTTTGGTAATATGGGGCCTATACTTTTACCTTTGGTAATTGCAGGGGTAGGTATTGTAGCTTCTATCATCGGTACTTTCTTTGTGGGTATCAAAAATAATGAAGCTAAAGAAAAACAAGTACAAAGTTCGCTAAACACTGGTAATTACGTAGCTTTAGGACTTACTTTGGTAGCTTGTTTCTTCCTAATTAAATATATGCTTCCTGAAACTATTCAGATGAGTTTCTTTGGAGAAGGAGTAAAGGAAATACAAAGTATTAATGTATTCTATGCTACTATTGTAGGTTTAGCTGTAGGGTTACTTATTTCTACTATTACTGAATACTTTACTGCTTTGGGTAAAAAACCTGTATTGAATATTGTGCGTAACTCTTCAACTGGTGCAGCTACTAACATTATAGCAGGTTTGGCTACTGGTATGAAATCAACCTTTGGTTCTGTATTGCTTTTTGCAGTAGCAATTTGGGGCTCTTATGCCTTAGCAGGTTTTTACGGGGTTGCGATTGCGGCTTCAGCAATGATGGCTACTACTGCTATGCAATTGGCTATTGATGCTTTTGGGCCTATTGCTGACAATGCAGGAGGTGTGGCTGAAATGAGTGAACTACCCAAAGAAGTACGCCAACGTACAGATATTTTAGACTCAGTAGGTAATACTACTGCTGCTGTAGGTAAAGGCTTTGCAATTGCTTCTGCAGCTCTTACTGCCTTAGCATTGTTTGCCGCTTATGTTACCTTTACAGGCATTGATGGTATTAATATCTTCAAAGCAGATGTATTGGCAGCGTTGTTTATTGGAGGTATGATTCCGGTAATTTTCTCAGCCTTGGCAATGCAATCAGTAGGAAAAGCGGCTATGGATATGGTAAACGAAGTACGCCGTCAGTTCCGCGAAATCCCAGGTATTATGGAAGGCAAGGGTACACCAGAGTACGGCAGATGTGTGGATATTTCTACTAAAGCTGCTTTGCGTGAAATGATGTTGCCTGGCGCAATTACTATTATCACCCCTATCATTATTGGTTTTGTAATGGGAGCAGAAGCTTTAGGAGCTTATATGGCTGGTGTAGCTGTATCGGGCGTAGTATGGGCAATCTTCCAAAATAATGCTGGTGGTGCTTGGGATAACGCTAAGAAATCATTTGAAGCAGGAGTAGAAATTAACGGACAAATGACTTACAAAGGTTCTGATGCTCATAAAGCAGCTGTAACGGGTGATACTGTAGGTGACCCATTCAAAGATACTTCAGGTCCTTCAATGAATATCCTTATTAAACTAACTTGCTTGGTAGGTTTGGTTATTGCTCCTATTTTGGGCGGACATACCGCTGATGCAAATATTATACCTCCAGAAGCAGCAGAGCTTCAGCAAAGTGAAACTATAGAAACAGTTGAAACTCCTGTAGTAGAAGGTATGCTTAATGTTGATGGTAATTATGAGTATAACGTAGGTAATTTATTTGAATTGATTCTTCTTGACAATACAATGTTAGAAGTAGGTGAAAATTCATCTGAGGCTCACCTTGTAAAATTATTGGAAGATAAAAACCTTACTACTCCAGAACAATTCAAAGATAATTGGATTACTTTGGATAGAACTTACTTCAAAACAGGTAGTGACGAACTTACAGAAGGTTCAGAACAACAATTAAAAAACATTGTAGCTATATTGAAAGTTTATCCTAATGCAGCTATCCGTTTAGGAGGTTACACCGATAATACAGGTAGTGCTGAAGGTAATTTAAAACTTTCTGAAAGGCGCGCTAATTCGGTGTTAAACAAATTGGTAGTATTGGGTGCTAACAAAGCACAGTTGAGTGCTCAAGGTTATGGAGCAGAACACCCCATATGTCCTGCTAACGATACTGATGAATGCAAAGCAAAAAATAGGCGTATAGATGTGCGTTTGACAGCTAAGTAATAAATTTTAGTTAAACAAAAAAGGGGCGGATTGATGAAATTCGTCCCTATTTTTAAAACCAAACAGACTATGAAAAAACAACTCTTTTCGGCACTACTATTTACTGCTTTAGTAGGCTGTAACTCTTCTGAAAACCAAAAGAAAATGACAGAGAATATAGATAATAATCCGCTACTTGTAGAAAGTACTTTGCCATATGAAGCTCCAGACTTCTCAAAGATAAAAGATGAGCATTATCGTCCTGCACTTCTTAAAGGAATGGCATTGCAAAACGAGCGTATAGCTGCTATCGCTAATAGCAATGAAGCGCCTACTTTTGAAAATACTATCATTGCGTTAGAAAAAAGTGGAGTGGAATTGGAACGAGCTTCAGCAGTGTTCAACGCTCTAACAGAAGCACATACCAATGACACACTGAAAGTATTGCAAAAAGAGCTCTCACCCAAGTTTGCTGAACACGCTGATGGTATTCACTTAAACGAAAAGCTTTTTGCACGTATTAAAGCTTTATACGATAAACGTGAGAGCTTGCAATTAGACCCTGAGTCGCTTAAATTATTAGAGAATTACTATGAAGATTTTGAGGTAGCAGGAGCGAATTTATCGGCAGCTGATAAAGAAACACTTAAAAAGTATAATAGTGAGTTAGCTTCTTTGGAGACTGATTTCAATCAAACACTTTTAGAAGGTTCGTTGGCAGCAGCGCAAACTATTAATGGTAAAAAAATAGCTATTGTAAATACTACCCAGCAACCCCTTCTTAGTGAATTAGCTGACCGCAATCAGCGCAAACAACTATTTGAAGCTGCTTGGAATCGTACCGATGGCGGCGCTCATAATACTAACGACATCTTAAAGCGCATTGCCCTACTTCGCGCTAAAAAAGCAGCACTTTTAGGTTTTAAAAACTATGCCGAGTGGAGTTTGCAACGCACAATGGCAAAAACACCTGCTGCTATTGCCCAGTTTTTTAAAGATTTAGTACCAGCTTCAGTAGGAAAAGCTAAAGCTGAAGCAAAAGAAATACAAGCACAAATTGCTAAAACAGGAGGTAATTTCAGCTTAGAACCTTATGATTGGAACTTCTATGCCGAGCAAGTACGCAAAGCTAAATACGACCTCGATGAGAATGAGATTAAACCATACTTCGAGTTGAAAAATGCCCTTGAAAATGGCGTGTTTTACGCAGCTACTAAGCTTTATGGTATTACTTTTAAAGAACGCAAAGATATACCTGTATATCACCCTGATGTATTAGTATATGAACTTTTTGAAGAGAATGGTACTCCATTAGGGCTTTTCTACGGCGATTTCTTTGCTCGTGAGAGCAAACGCGGTGGTGCGTGGATGAGTAACTTTGTAAATCAATCTAAGTTATTGAATACCAAACCCGTTATTTACAATGTATGCAACTATGTAAAACCTGCCGATGGCAAACCCGCTTTGCTTACTTATGACGAGCTTACTACCCTTTTCCACGAGTTTGGACACGCATTACACGGATTCTTTGCCAATCAGCAGTACGCAAGCCTATCAGGCACTGCCGTAGCACGCGATTTTGTAGAGTTTCCTTCACAATTTAATGAACATTGGGCTTTATATCCTGATATTCTTAAGAATTATGCAGTACACTATCAAACCAAACAACCTATTCCGCAAGCTCTTATTGATAAAATAAAGAAAGCAAGCACTTTTAACGAAGGCTATGCTTTTACCGAAGTATTAGCAGCCTCTAATTTAGACCTACAATGGCACACTATCCCAGCAGATACTATTATCAGTAATGTAAATGATTTTGAGAAAACAGCCCTTGAGAAGACAGGCTTATGGGTGAAAGAAGTACCACCAAGATACCGTTCTTCTTACTTTGCTCATATTTTTGGAGGTGGTTATGGTGCTGGCTATTACTCTTACCAATGGACGGAAATGCTCTGCCACGATGCCTACCAATGGTTTGAAGAAAACGGAGGACTTACCCGTGCCAATGGACAACGCTTCAGAGATTTGATTCTCTCTAAAGGCAATACAATGGATTACGAAAAAATGTATCTCAGTTTCAGAGGAAAAGCCCCAGCTATTGAACCACTACTCAAAGCACGCGGACTAAAATAATACCCATTTAAGAAGTTAATAAGCCGACTTATCAATTACAGATAAATCGGCTTATTTATTTGTTAATCAGTATATGATTTTACTACTTTCCTAATGGCACGCTCACACACAGGGCAAAAACCTTTAGGTTCATTAGATTTCATACGACAATCTTGCATTGGGCTATATACCCCTTTGCTCACATAGCCACCACCTTCGAAAGCTCCCACTACATTTTTATATTTATCAGTACGAGGAGTAGGTATTGGAGTCTTTTTAGCAACCATATCCTTCCACTTACTACCAAAATCTACCAAAGTAGTAATATTCTCTTCCCAAGGCTCTAAAGAGTGATTATAAGTATCCTGAAAAGTAGTATCCCATTCATAGTAATACTCATCCGCAAGCGCTACAAATCCGTGTCCAAATTCGTGTATATACACTTTATCCGAAAGTTCATTATCAGCCGTACACAAGTTCAGGTTGTTATAAAATCCACCCCCACCATATATAGGAGTATTTACCAGTACATATAGCTGGTCATAAGGCACAAGAGCTGCCGCATCAGCTATTTCTTTAAGGCTATTTGTAGTAAGGTAACGCTCTTGGTTAAAAGTGTAGAACGAAGAATTAAAAGCAGTATTTCGGTAGATATTCTTGCCTGGTACATCAGTTCCACTTTCTTCCGAAGGCACTGCAATAGCATACACATTAAAATCTTTTTTAAGATCATCAAAAGGAGGGATTGTAAACATATAGTCAGTCATACGTTGTGCATCAGCATAAAACTTTTCTATTTCATCTTTCGTGTAACCTTCAGCCAAGATAGCAATATCCACCTTTTTAGCAGCCTCGCCGTTGTACAATAGTTTTTTAAAAGGGTAAGCCACCTGCTTTTCTTCCTTAATAAAATAATCTGCAGGGTCTATTTTACGCTTCGCGATATTTACAAATACCATTTCGTTATTACGCCTATCAATGTGCAAAGTAAGCTCTTTTTTTGGAAAAGGAATTTGAATAGCGTGGTAAAACAAACGTTTTTCACCCTTAGACTCCTCTATTGTAGCCCATTCGTTTGAAAGGGAATTAAACCCCTTTGAAAAAACCAATTTATCACCGTCAAACACCTGCAAACGCAAGTTTCCTAAGTTAGGAGCGATAAGATTAGTTTGTGCTCCTCCCCAATGTGGTTCTTTCTTCAACTGCTGAAAAAGCACTTCCGTTTGGTAAGCATCCGTAAGCAAGTTAAAGTCAATGCGGAGACTTTTGCTAAAGTCAAATACGGCATCGGGTTGTGCCCAAATACATTGGGCAAATAGTAATAAAAAAAATAAATGTTTCATAAAATATTGATATATTAAAAAAAATTAGTACATTTGCATTGAATATCAACCTCCTTTATTATTTATCAACGCTCTTTGACGTGCCAAAGATAATAATAAAAAAAATAATACCAAAACAAAATGAAACATATCGCTGTTTTTAGACTATCAGCTATGGGCGATGTAGCTATCAGTGTTCCTGTAATCACAGCTTTTGCAGAGCAATATCCTGAGGTAAAAATCACTTACCTTACACGCCCTCTTTTTACCCCTATGTTCTCTCATATACCTAATTTAGAGGTATTTACACCCGAACTTACAGGAAAGCACGCAGGACTTTGTGGGCTCTATAGGCTCTTCAAAGAACTTGTTAATAAAGATATTGACGGCGTTGCCGACATTCATAACGTATTGCGCACCAATATACTAAAACTCTATTTTAAAACCACCAAAATACCCTTTGCCCAAATAGACAAAGGACGAATTGAAAAACAAGCACTCACTCGCTATAAATTCAAGAATTTTAAGCAACTAAAACCTTCCTATCAACGTTATGCCGATGTGTTTGCCGCTTTGGGTTTCCCCATAGATTTGTCCGATGACTACCTATTACCCCCCCTTGAACTGAGCGAAACCGTAGAAGAGCTACTAAATAACGAACTTGCTATAGGTGTAGCCCCTTTTGCCTCTTTTCAAGGCAAGCAATACCCCTTTAGTAAAATGTGCGAAGTAATTAATACCCTTAGCCAGCGTTATCCAAAAGCTACTATTTACCTTTTTGGAGGTGGAAAAAATGAAGCCGACCAAATACAAAAAGTAAAATTGGATAGAGTCGTAAATATGGTGGGCAGACTTTCATTCAAGCAAGAGTTGGAGCTAATATCTCGCCTTGACATAATGATAGCTATGGATAGCGGTAATGCACACCTTTCGGCTATGTATGGCGTCCCCACACTTACAATTTGGGGAGTTACACACCCCTACGCAGGATTTTATCCCTATGCACAACCTTTAAGTAATGCAATTTTAGCCGATAGAAACCTATTTCCATTAATACCCACCTCAGTTTATGGAAAAACGTACCCCAAAGGTTACGAAAAAGCGATAGAAACTATCACTGTAGATAGTATTGTCAATAAAGCAACCTCCATTCTTTCCTATGAAGCTATTAAAAATGCTAATTTTATGTAATATAACCATTTAATAGTTTTGATATTGAAAAAGATTATTATTATCAACGGACCTAATCTCAACTTATTAGGCAAACGAGAGCCCGAAATCTATGGTGCTCAAACTTTTGAAATGTATTTTGACTCCTTGAAATCAAAATACAACCACTTGCACTTGCAGTATTACCAAAGCAATCACGAAGGCGATTTAATAGATAAACTTCACGAGGTAGGGTTTGATTATTGCGGGATTATACTCAATGCAGGAGCTTATACTCACACCTCTATAGCCCTTGCCGATGCTATAAAAGCCATCACAACCCCCGTGATTGAAGTCCATATCTCTAATACCTTTGCACGCGAAACTTTTAGGCATCATTCCTATTTATCTCCAGTTGTAAAAGGCATCATAGTAGGCTTCGGATTACAAAGTTATGAATTAGCGTTAGATTATTTCAGCAAATAAGCTATGAAAAAACAAAAACTATATACCAAAAAACTAATTACTCCCGTAGGACTATTGTTGGCAATGGCAACCGATAACGCTATTTGTTTGCTCGAATTTATGCACAACGATCATTGGCTACACTCTAAAAGCCAAGTAATGCAATATCTAAATGGTACTGATAACCAAAAAGATACACCATTATTATTACAATTGGAAGAACAACTAAAAGCATATTTTGCCAAAGAACTACAAAGCTTCAGTTTGCCTTTAGTACTCTCAGGTACACCTTTCCAAAAAGAGGTTTGGAACTACCTCCTCACAATCCCCTATGGTGAAACACGTTCCTACAAACAACAAGCCGAAGCAATAGACAAACCACAATCTTTCCGTGCCGTAGCCAATGCTAATGGTAAAAATCACATCTCCATCCTCATACCTTGTCATCGTGTTATCAGCTCCGATGGTAGTTTAGCAGGCTATGGAGGAGGTATCACCCGTAAAGAGTTTTTGTTGAACTTAGAAAAGAACTAAAATTGAACTTCAGAACAACCTTACAGCTTCCCCCAGCCCCTAAAAAAATTACTTATTACACCCCCATAGTAAGTATAGGCTCTTGTTTTGCTCAAAATATAGCCACTCGCTTTGCTTATTACAAGTTCCCCATTACAGCCAACCCCTTTGGCGTTCTTTTTCATCCTATAGCAATCCAAAAAGTTATACAAAGAGCCTTAGCACAACAACCCTACACCCCCGAAGACTTCTTTTTGCATAACGAACTATGGCACAGCTTCTCCCTTCATTCCGATATCAGTAAGCCTGAACTACAAGAAACAATCTCTTTTGCCAATACCCAGCAGAATAAATTGTACCAAGCCCTTAAAGAAGCACAATTCTTCTTTATCACCTTTGGTACAGCTTGGGTATATACCCATAAAACAACCCGTGAAATGGTAGCCAACTGCCACAAAGTGCCACAAACACACTTCTCAAAACATCTTCTTTCAGTTGAAGAAATACAACAAAGTATATATCAGATAATTAGCAGTGTAAAAACCTTCAATCCCCGTATAGAATGTATATGCACCATTTCCCCTGTACGACATCTCAAAGATGGCTTTTTAGAAAACCAAGTTAGCAAATCACACCTCTTTGCTGCACTCTATCCACTTATCAGTAAGCAAACCTGCCATTATTTTCCGTCCTACGAACTCTTATTAGACGAGTTACGTGATTATCGTTTTTATACAGATGATATGGTACACCCTTCCGAACTGGCAATCAACTATATATGGCAGCAATTAACAGCCACTTATATAGATACTGATACCCAAAAAACAATGAAACAAATAGATAATATTCAAAAAAGTTTAGCCCATCGCCCCTTTAACCCTCACACCGAGAGTCATAAAGCTTTCCAAGAGCAATTACAACAAAAAATAGCCACCATTCAAGCCCAATACCCCCATATACAGTTTTAGTTATTTTCACTAACCCCCTTGTTGCTATAATCTTTACCAAAATTAATTTGCTATCATACCTACACTTCAATAGACCTATTTAAAGCGAACCTCGAGCGAAGGATAAGCGAAGGTTGAGCGAAGGATAAAAGCCAGTGCGGCTCGCACCGAGCTGGCACAGCGGAGTATGTGAAGCCAGTGCGGCTCGCACCGAAAGAAAGTCAGTGAGCCGGCACAGCCGAGTATGTGACAAACCTACTAAAAAAATAATCCATTAAACATTGATAATTAAACATTATTTCGTACCTTTGCAAAAATCTTAAAATAAATAGTATGAAGTCTTTTTTACCGAGTATGTTTTATTACGGGTTTCCTGTAGTACTCCTTACTACAACCGATAAAGACGGAAACGCCGACGTAACACCTATTTCTTGTACCTTCACCTTAGGTACAAATGCCGTGATAGCCCTTGTAAAGCTCAACAAAGCCTATCACAATGTAATGGAAGTGCCTGAAGTAGTATTCAATCTACCTTCGGCAGAAATGTGGGAGAAAGTAGAAGCGATAGCCCCCTATACAGCACAAAATCCCGTACCCCCTCAAAAGCAAGGCAAATACACCTATACTGATGACAAATTTGCCATAGCAGGCTTCACCAAGCTACCTTCCGATAAAGTACGAGCACCTCGCATAGCCGAATGCCCCATACAAGCCGAAGCCAAAGTAAAACAAGTAAATGACCGCGATAACTTTGCCCTCATAGAGTTGGAGTTTGTACAAGTGCACGCACAAGACCATTTAGTAATCGAAGAAAACAAAATCAACCCATTAGAGTGGCATCCCCTCATTTACAACTTTAAGCACTATTACGGCTTAGGAGAGCACAAAGGGCTTAATTTTACAATTAAGTAATCATTAACAATAAGGCTGTCCGAAAAGTTTTAAAAGGTTTAATTGCACCATACACTTTGGCAAACTCTAAGAGTTTGTAAAAGTTAATTACTCTGATAATCAATAACTTTCAATAGTATTGTAGAAATAAAAGGCAATATACATTCATAAAATAAAACTTTTCAGATAGCCTTATTATTTATAGAAAAAAATTAACAATACCCTTGCAAATTAAGAAAATATTATTACCTTTGTGGTATCAATTCAAAAAAACTAATAATACGATGAGGAAAACAGCTAAAACCGCATTGTTACTTTCATCAATAGGGCTAATGATAGCCTGCGAAAATAACAAAAAAACAGAAAACACAATGACTGAGAACACGAATGCCGATAAAGGGCTTTCCCTTGCTGAAATGGACACTACTGTGCGTCCGCAAGATGATTTTTATAACTACGTAAACGGTACTTGGGCTAAAACAGCTCAAATACCAGCCGACAAGCCTACGTGGGGTTCTTTTCATATCCTTCGTGAAAAAACCGATGAAAACTGTCTGCTTATCTTGGATAACTTGCTAAAAGAAAACTTTGAGCAAGGCACTGAAGGACAAAAGATAAAAGACCTATATGAGTCTTTCATCGATTGGAACAAGCGCGATGCCGAAGGGCTCAAACCTATAGAAGGTTATTTAAACAAAATTGATGCTATCAAAACCCTCCCCGACCTTCAAAAATACTTAGAAGAAGTTACCCCCGAAGGCGAAAACCCTATCTGTGGCTGGGGCGTATATGCCGATATGAAAGACTCTAATACCAATACTGTCTATCTCGGTAACTTTAGTATCGGTATGGGACGTGATTACTACCAAAAAGATAGCAAAGAAAATACTGAGGCTTTAAATAAATACCAAAATTACGTAGAAGCTATCTTCAAAATACTCAAAGACGACAAAGCAGCCGAAAAAGCTAAACAAATCGTAGATTTTGAACGTTCTGTAGCCAAACTAATGCTCACCAATGAGGAAGACCGAAATCCTAACCTTAGCTACAACCCTCAAACAATGAACGAGCTAAGCAAATTGGTGAAAAATATCAACCTGCCTCAATATCTCAAAAATGTAGGAGTTAATATTGATAAGGTAGTTGTTTCAGAAATTCGTTTGTACAAACAATACGACAAGTTTATCAACGAAAAGAACTTGCCACTGCTAAAGGATTACCTCAAATACCAATTAATAACCGATAATGCAAGCAACCTCACCAAAGAACTTGACGAACTTTCTTTCAACTTCTATCATAAAGAATTACAAGGACAACAAGAACAACGCCCAATGAACAAACGCGCTCTAAGCGTTATCAATGGTGTTTTAGGAGAAGCCTTTGGTAAGCTCTATGTAGAAAAATATTTCCCTGCTAAAGCTAAAGAAGAAATGGTTACTTTAGTAGATTACCTCAAAAAAAGCTTTGCACAACATATCAAAGACCTTACTTGGATGTCTGATGCTACCAAAGAAAAAGCTTTGGCGAAACTCAATAAATTCACTGTAAAAGTGGGGTATCCAGACAAATGGGAAGATTACTCTAAATTGACTATAGAACCTGCTGCCAAAACGGTGTATTTTAATAACTTGCAACGCGTGAGTGAGTGGGCTTACCAAAAGAGTTTAGAGAAGGTAGGCAAACCAGTTGATAAAACTAAATGGGGAATGTCACCACAAACAGTGAATGCATATTATAACCCACTTTATAACGAAATCGTATTCCCAGCAGCTATTTTGCAACCTCCTTTCTTCAACTTTGAAGCCGACCCAGCAGTGAACTTTGGCGGTATAGGGGCTGTAATAGGACACGAAATGACACACGGTTTTGATGATAGCGGTGCAGAGTTTGACGGCGAAGGTAACCTACAAAACTGGTGGACACCTGAAGACAAAAAGAACTTTGAAAACGCTACCAAAGCTCTTGCAGCACAGTATGATAAATACGAACCTGTAAAAGGTGTATTTGTAAATGGTACTTTCACCAGTGGCGAAAACATCGCCGACCTTGGTGGTGTAAATATTGCCTTTGATGCACTACAAATGTATTTAAAAGATAAAGGACAAGTAGAGAAGATTAGCAACTTTACCCAAGAACAACGTTTCTTTATCTCTTGGGGTACTGTATGGCGTACATTGTCTAAAGAACAATATCTCACCAATCAAGTAAAAACAGACCCTCATAGTCCTGGTTATTTCCGCTCTTTCGGACCATTAGTAAATGTAGACGCTTGGTATAAAGCCTTTGATGTAAAAGAAGGAGATAAACTCTATAAAAAACCGGAAGATCGCATCAAGATTTGGTAAGTAAGCACCGCACTGATAGTAACCCCTACAAGTCCGTGCATTGCAACACTTTGCCCTGTAACATAAAGATTCCTGATGTGAGTTTGTGGCATAAAAACGCTTTCCATTATATGGTCAGCGTTTTTTTTGTACCCATACATAGCTCCTGTAAAATTACCTATATAATCGCGATAGGTGAGGGGAGTAGAGGTGTAATAGTCGGTAATAATATTCTTTATAGTAGGGAATTGCAGTGCAACACAATCTAATAAATCCATAGCCCGCTGACGTTTGAAAATCTCGTACAATTCACCCCTACTTTTTCCCTCTGTATTGGTATAGAAACTCTCTTCCCAGCGATGTAATTCCGTAGGATTCATATAGGTGAGAATTGTCATATTATCAGTAAATTCACCTCCATTTTTAGGTGGATTCATAGAAATCATATATGATAACGGAAAATCATTTATAGAGTAATTAGCTGCCTGATACACGCTATTGTTATCCTTAAACCAATATATGTTATAAGGTAAATATCTAAAGATGTTGGGCTTGAGTACTAAATGCAATGAAAAGGCAGCAGCTGTAGGTTTTAAGCACTGCACACGTTTGTAGAAAGAAGGTTTAAGAGGTACTTTTCCTGTGATATTGAGTAGTTGTTTGATATCAATAGCCGAAATAATATGAGAGGCTTCAAAAGTCTTACCTTGTTTAGTACGTATAGAAGAGATAGTGTTATAACTATCATATTCAAAGGCTGTTACTTCAGTATTGTTAAATAAGTCAGCCCCGTGTAATTGTAGCTGTTTAATGAGCAAATCAGTGATTTGGCTGCCCCCTTGCGTAAGTCGCCACGCACTTTCAATATACGAATTGACTGATAATGCGTGTACATACAAAGGAGTCTGTTCAGTAGTGCCACCATAAAGAAAGTTAGACCCTAAAAGTACTGCTTTTAGTCGCTCATCAGTAGTAATACTATTCAAAAAATCTAAAAGTTTTATAGAAAGTGTTTCAGTATTATATTTAGCATCCCCTTGTTTAAGGTTATAAAGAGGAAATTGAGCACAAACAGATTGCATTGTATCTGCATATTGTTCTAAAGCTTTCTTTTCGGAAGGAAAATACAAAAGTAGTTGTTGAATGAAGTTTTCATACCCCTGAGCGTGAGGATACATAAGTGAAGGAGTATTAGCAAAGCAAATACGATCGTAACCATTCATATCAAGACGTTCCAAAGAAAGTTTGTTAGCTATTCCTACTTTATTGAAATATTCGTAAAGTACCTGCTTTTCAGCCAAACCACCTATGTAATGCACTCCGGTATCAAAGAGAATATGATTGCGTTCAAAAGTCTGTAGATTGCCCCCATATTGTTGGTTTTTCTCTAATACACACACTCTTTTTCCTGCTTTTGCCAAGAGTAAAGCTGAAAATAATCCAGAGAGACCACTACCAATAATAAGAACATCGTATTTTGCCATATATTTAACTGTCGTTTATCTGATAATTAAGTGAAAATTATAGCAGCAAAAGTATAATTTAATTTTCGGAGTACCAAAAATAGTAAGAAGTTTTCTAGTTTTATTAGTATCTCTTGTAAGTATAATTGTCCCAATTTTGCCCCAGCATTAAAATAAAAACGGCGTAATTAATTGCCAAACAATTAGTTACACCGATTTTGTAGCGAAGACGGGATTTGAACCCGTGACCTTTGGGTTATGAATTCCCTTTGCAGATAAAATATTATATATACAATAGTTTTTATATAGTATCTAATATTGTAAAACCTAATAAAAATACTCAATTATATACTCGTAATTAACTCAAAAATTATTAGAATATTAACAAAAAATATAATGTACTTATTTTTAATTTAATTCTATTGTTCTATTAGTTTATATGCTTGTATTTTTAAAATATTACCTCCAGTTTACATCTAAGTTTCTGAAAAACATTTCACTCCTAAATTGTTTATAATTTTTATCACTATTATCAGCATTTATACGTATTAGCTTAATAGTACTAGGAGTACCATTTTCAAAGTTCTCATTATAAGTGAAAGCCATTTTCATTTTAGTTGGCACTTCAAATGTGAGTTCTTTTTGTGACTCAGATTTATCATAGTTTCTATTAATAGTATTTCCCTCTAAATCAACAATATTTACATCATTAATATAAAAATTTCTATCATTAACTTTAGCCTCAAACAAAAAGGTTATATAAATGGTTTTTTCTTCTAAAATACCCTCTATTTTAGTTATTTTTGCATTAATACCATCTACATCTACCTCCTTTACAGGTTTATTTACTTCTAAAACCTTTT
This sequence comes from Capnocytophaga bilenii, assembly GCF_017565765.1. GTDB lineage: Bacteria > Bacteroidota > Bacteroidia > Flavobacteriales > Flavobacteriaceae > Capnocytophaga > Capnocytophaga bilenii. Next base: position 70,428 of record NZ_JAGDYP010000001.1, on the reverse strand, counting down.
TGAGATACTCTATTTGCTCTTCTAAAGCTACTCTCTGAGCTTTTAAAGAGCTACTTTCTGCTTTTACAGTTACTAATTCTTCTCTAACAGATAGAATTTCCTTTTTTAAATCATTACAATCCGTCTGTCCATAACTCAGTGTAGCACAAAATAGTACTAAAAATAAAATCATTTTTTTCATTTCTGACTGTTTTTTAAAATTTCTAATAAGATATTTACTTGTTTCTGACTTTCTGATAATTGGTTTTGTGTGGTTTTTATTATAGAGTTCATTTCTTTGTGCAATTCAATAAAATCAGATATTTCATTGTGTGATATGGTAATATCACCATCAACTTTACCATTAATATTACTCAAAGTATTATTATTTCCAATATCTCTCTGTACTTGTTTTATATTAGGCTTTAGCATCTCTCCTTTTCCTGTAACTAACCACTCCAGATTTATTTCAGGATATTTATAGTATATTTTCTCAACAGTATCCATTGAAAAACCAGAATTTTTATCTAAAATACCATTAGACAACCCTGTTTCAATATAAAATTTATTTTTACTAATCCCTTTATACTCAATAAATTGTAAAATTCTTTGCTTCATAATTGAGAAATATTTCTAATTTTATTTTGTAATTTAGATATTTATCTATACATTTGCAACCGAAATGTAAATGTATTCATATTTAAAATACATATGTAATCATATTTAAAATACAAATGTAAAATAATCTGCAAATATATAAAATTAAAATGAAAGTTAGCAAAATTATCATTGAAAAAATACTGAACGACAACGAATTCAGTATAGAGCTTGCTAAGAGGCTCGGAAATCAGCAGCAATCAGTGTTGGGATTGGCAAGACGAAACAGCCGTAATCTTACCTTATGGGAGGCGGTTATGTTTTACAAAGAAAAAGGTTTTACTGAAGAGCAAATCTTCGAAAAAAACACTAATACTATTATCCAAGAAGATCCAAACCAGTTAAAGTTTGAATTTACAGAGGAATTACAATGAAAAAAGAAGCTCAAGAATTACTTAGGATTATTAAGTTCTTGCGTAGGAATAATGTAAATATTGTAGCTGAAATTTATATGAATAAAGTACCTAATATTATAGTAGCTCATTTAGCTGATAGAGTACAAAGATACCATTCACAGTACAATAACAATGAACTTAGCTGGATAAATTTCATCTGTAGTCTTGATACAGATAACCTTAATATATTGGCTGAATATGTATTTAACAAACAATAATAACCTATGAGCGAATTAGTAAAAATAACAGAACAAAATGGACAAAGAGCCGTATTAGCTCGCGAATTACATCAATTTTTAGAAGTAGGTAGAGATTTTTCTAATTGGATAAAAGGAAGGATAGAAGAATATGGTTTTATAGAAAACCAAGACTATTCTTTGCTCGCCAATTTTGGCGAGCAAACAAGTAGAGGAGGACACAATAAAATAGAATATATTCTTACCCTTGATATGGCAAAAGAACTCTCTATGGTAGAGAAAACCGAAAAAGGAAAACAAGCCCGTAGATACTTTATTGAAATGGAAAAAATTGCTACTCAAGCAAAGACTTTACCATTCAATAAAAATAAAGAACTACAAGCTGAACTTTTTGAACTCATTCGTAACAACCTCGTTAAAGGTGATATAGTAGATATAGCCAAAGAGAAAGGACTAAATAAAAACACCTTGAAAAGTGTCCTTTACTATGGTAATTACAATGATGAGATAGTTAAAGCCTTATATGAAAGAGCTTTGTCTAATAAAAATAAACTTCGTAGTGAACTACAAATAATGATTAATGAACTGAAAAAATAATTCTTGTAATGACCCCTTTAGTACAAATAGCATATAACACCATTAAGCAGTTTGGTTTGTCAGATACAGACAAACAAGTACTTATTGATATGTTACAAGGTACTAAACAAGAACAAGAATTAAAACAAGCTCAAGAAGAATTGAAAAAAGTTCCTGATGAACTATTAAAAGAAGTAGCCGTATTAAGAGAGTTACTAAAACGAAAGCAAATCTTTCCACCCAAAAACTGGGACGGATACTACAATGGAATAAAAGTATGAATAGATTATGGAATGTAACAACAATACCCCTATATGGCAACTTACAATTGGAGAATTTTTAGAGTTTCAAAAAACTGAACTTATAAAAGAGTTATCTCTTATGTTCGCTGCAAAAAACAAAAAATACGAATATGGTATTAATGGTCTAGCTAAATTGCTTGGATGCTCTCGTACTACTGCAAGTAAAATTAAAAGTTCGGGTGTGTTAGATGAGGCTATATTTCAAGTAGGTAAAACTATTATTATCGATAAAGAAAAAGCCCTCGAATTGTTTAACAATAATAATAGTAACAAAAATAATAAAGACAATGGACTATCTTGATTTAATAGAAAAATTTTGGCAACTTACCGATGAAATTCCTATTAATAGCTCTGTCATATCTACTTATTTTCTCTTATTAGAAAGGTGGGATAAATCGGGTAAAACTGACTTTGAATACCCAGATAAGCTTATTCAAAAAAAAATAAGAATAGATAGAAAAACTATCAAAATAAATAAAGAGATATTACGAAACTTAGGACTAATTAGTTACCAAGTTACAATGGGATTTCCTACTGTCTATAAAATAATTCCTGATTATGTTATTCGTAATCGTAAAGGTAAAGAAGTAACATCTACTGCAGAAAAAGAAAAAACACCTGCAAAAGTAGTGCAGCAAGAACTTGTCCCATCAGTCTCAAATATTGAAGTATTAGTGAAGGCACCCGAAATTCCTAAAGTGAATTTATCCGAAAATATTCCAATAAACACTCAAAATGAGGTAGAAAAAACTTCTATACAGAAGAAAACTAAAACAGTACAATCTAAAGTTAAAGATATTCCTACCTACGATGAATTTTTGGAATTTGCAAAAACAATTCCTATATATAATCCTTCACTTGATGAACACATAAAAAACAAATACGACACTTGGTACTCTAATGGTTGGGTAAACGGATATGATAAACCTATTACTAATTGGAAGCAAACCCTAAAAAATACCTTACCTTATTTAAAGTCACAGAACAATAATATATTTAACATTCCTAATATAACACGCCCTAAAGCTACTTACGATGAATAGTTTAATCGATATAGATATAGAAAAATATGTACTTGGCAATCTTGTTTCTGAACCTCAAGTAATAGCCCAGTATTACAATATGCTAAGTGCTAATTTGTTCACTGCTCCTGAACATCAGATAATATATAATAGCATTGTAGAAGTATGGAAAAAGTATAATACAATGGACTTAATTTTACTTGGAAAAGCACTTGAAAAAAGAAATGTACCTGAGCTTTTACAGTATTGTATTGATTTGTCCGTTTTTGCTGTGTCATCTGCTAATGTAGAGTTCCACATAATGCTATTAGTTCAGGCTTCTGTAAGGCGTGATTTTGTGCTGAAATTTACAACTTTATTAAATATGGCACACGGAATAGAGAATGATATATTTGATATACGTGATAAAGCTTTTGACTATTTTAATAACCTATTTATAGATAAATTTATTGAAAATAATCGTCAAACACGTAAATTTCCTGAATTAGTTAATGCTGTACAAGAAAATTTTGAAAGCATTCTTAAGGGTAAACCTACAGGGTTGCAAAGCTCCCTGAATATAATTAATAAAGTATTAGGAGGCTGGCAAAATTCAAACCTTACTATTGTGGCAGGTCGTCCTGGTATGGGCAAAACTACTTTTTTAGTACAACAAATCATTGATATGGTAAAACAAGGTTATTCAGTAGGTATATTCTCATTGGAAATGTCTGCTGAACAAATTACCTCTAAAATCATTACCAACTATACTAATATACCCAACTCAGCAATACTTCGTAAAGGACTTAATGATGAACAAATAATGACATACTTATCCCTCAAAGATAATCTAATAAAGATGAATATACACATAGACGAAACATCGAGCTTATCTATTGATAACCTCAAAATCAAAGCTAAAGCAATGAAACTACGCCATAATATTGGTATTCTATTTATAGATTACCTCCAGCTTATTAGCCATCCTAAAGCAGGTAATCGTGAACAAGAAATATCATTTATTTCACGTTCTTTAAAAGGTTTAGCTAAAGAACTCAATATCCCTATTATAGCTCTTTCACAGTTATCACGTAATGTAGAGCAACGCAATGATAAGCGTCCTGTGCTCTCTGATTTGCGAGACTCAGGAGCCATAGAGCAAGACGCAGATGAGGTAATTTTTTTATATCGTCCAGAATACTATGGCATTGAGCAATGGGGTAAAGAATACAACAACGAAAATACCAATAATGAAGTAGAGATTATCATATCTAAGAACCGACACGGAGGCATACTCTCCGAGCGTTGTAGTGTCAATATGGCAACCTCAAAATTTACTAATTTAATAACCTTTTAAAGTGTAAAAGCCCGCGAAACCTTACTTAAAATGAACAAAGAAACTATAACCACCCCGCAAATGGAGTTATTGATATATGAGTACTTTGAAAAGTCAACCCTTGTAATAGTTCCTAAATTCTCACGACTTAATGCTGTAAGATACGATGATGACACGAAACGTTTAGGATATAGAAGTGAAAATATCGTTACCCACGAGTGTGATATGTTAATGGTTACTAAGAACTATTTCCTTAGAGAAATTGAAATAAAAATATCAGTGAGTGATTTTAAAGCCGATTTCAAGAAGAAACATAATCATGAGGGTAATATCAAGCAGTTTTATTATGCCGTCCCTTACTATATCTTAGATAAGATAAAAGATTTAGTACCTGAACAAGCGGGGATGTTAGTCGCTGAATATAATGCTGAACTATCTGACCATTGGCAACTAAAAATATACAAAAAAGCCATAGATAACAAGTCAGCAACGCCTATTGATGAGGAAAAGTTGAACAAAATATTTAGGATTGGTTACCTGAAATATTGGTTTTATAGGAAAAGAGAAAAATAACCAAATTTAAAGTAAAATAAGTAATGGGTAATGCTTATAGTAACAATGATAGCAAAACGATTAAAATTTAGATATGAAGAAAAGAAAAGAAATAATTGATTTTTTAAGTAGAGTATTTGTTGTAGAAATAAATAAAAAAGAAATAATTGATTTTTTAAGTAGAGCATTTGTTGTAGAAATAAATAAAATAAATGTTCAAGAAATTGAAAAAAAGTACAAAGAAGCAAAAATCTTTCTAATAAGAGAAATAATCTTTCAATCACATCTTATAGGGATTGTTTTTTATTATTTTAGGTTTGTGAAAGATATTTTTAGTGACATTGATGAATATGGAGATGAATATGGAATTTTTTATTCTATATTATTTATAATATTTAAATTAACAATAGTGGTTTTAATTCTTTTGAGAGCAATTAATATATATGAACTATTGAAATATAAGGCAAAAATTAAAAAATACTATCATAATGAGAACAAAAAAACAAGTTTTAGGTAAATTTTCTATTGAGTTAATCGAGAAAGGAAATAATATATATAGTCTTGAGATAACATCAGGATTAAATAACGCACAAATAGATGTGCTAACAGATATATTGTGTCAAGGGTATAAAGGGGAACACGGGGAAAGATTTTCTAATTTGGTAGAAGGTACCGAAATTACATTAGCTAAAATTCTCTGCTCTTATGACAGAAAACTAAAAGGCGAACGAATAATATTTAAAGATGAAAATGAATGAAAAACCTACTTGTAACCGTATCAGGAGGGCGTAGTTCGGCACGTATGGCACGGCATATTCAAATCCACCCTAAGTATGCAGACTATAACAAAGTTTTTGTTTTCTGCAATACAGGTATGGAACGTCCCGAAACTATTACCTTTCTTAAAGATGTCGTAAAACATTGGCAAATCCCCCTCACCATTATCGAGGGTGTGTATTCCACTGAGAAAGGAGTAGGGGTAGGGTATAAGATAGTAGATTTTGAAACAATGGATATGCAGGCTCAAACCTTTGCTAATATGATAGCTCACAAAAACAAAGGTATATTCAGCGGGCTGCCTAATATGAAAGCCCCTTACTGCTCCGAAAACCTTAAGAGCCTCCCCAGTAAGAAGTTTGCTGATGAAGTCTTTGAAAAGGGTAACTATCAAATAGCGATAGGATACCGCAAAGAGGATATGCCTAAGCGCATAAGCTGGGCAGAGATAAAAGCTGATACTAAGCGTATATTTCCTTTGCTAACAGACTTTGAAGCACCTATAGGACAACAAGAACTCAATGCTTTTTGGAGTGCCCAACCTTTCAAGCTTGGTATACATAACAAACTTGGTAATTGTGAATTATGTTGGAAAAAAAGCACTACCAATCTAATTGAGAATATCAAACACGGTACCCGCTTTATAGACTGGTGTAAAACACAAGAAAGCACCTATCAAGGCACAATGTTTCGTAACCACTTAAGTATTGACGATTTAGTACGTATGGCAGCCCAGTCCAATCAGCTAAGCCTCTCATTTGAGTACGAAGACGGCTGCGTATGTACCTTTTAACAAATAATTTAACACTAAAAATATCAACAAATGAGAAAATGAGAACAAAAAAACAAGTTTTAGGTAAATTTTCTATTGATTAAACTATAAAAATAATTAAAAAAATGACTATGTATTTTATTACACCAAAAAACAGTGAAACTGGTAAAAAGTTTCAAAAGATAGCCGACAAATTAGATGTTTGCTTTGAAAACCAAAAAGCATTAGCCGAAAAATACGGCTTCACCTCGTGGCGAAAAGAATATTGGGTAGCAGCAGGAGGAATATCATCAGTAATATTTCCTCAAGGCACTACTGTAGACACCAAAGTATGGAAGGAAGTCAGATATGGTGAATATATGCCCCGACTCAACATCAAGCAAGGTAAAGCCATACAAGCCGACTTTGACCAAGCCGTAACCATTAGCAAAGCAGAACTCAATGCCTGTATAGGTTGGAAAGAAAGATTTAGCGAGCATATTGGTTTTTGTAAGAATAATAACGAATACTTTGGTTTTATTATTGAAAATGATTTGACTGATATAGTCATTCCTAACGATTGTACCGAAGTAACAACTTCTAAATACGAAGAACTTTTTAAATAATAATAATGTATGACAACCGCAATAAAACCCCACCAAATGTAAATAACATTTTTGAGAAAATGCTCACCCAACGCTATGAAAAAAGTTAGGAAATTAGTAAATGAGAAAATTAGCAAATTAATAGCCAGTGCGGCTCGCACTTGTTCTCACAAGCATACCGAACGCCGCACCCTTGCCCACTACTGCACTATAGAAGTAACCGCAATATTCTGCAAAGACTGCGGCAAGCAACTCACCAAAGAGCAATGGGAAGCATAAACAAGTAAATTACTAAAAGCAATTACAATATGAACGACAAAGTAAAGGAAAAAATCGCAAAAGTCTATGAACTCGTAAAACGAGGCGTAGCAGGAGAGCAGAAATCAGCCGAGAAAATGCTAAACAAACTGCTTGAGAAATACAACATTTCAGAAGAAGAGCTTAATAATATCACAGAAAAAGAGTATTACTTTAAGTACTCCTCTGATTTAGACCAATGGCTATTTATGCAACTCATTAACTATTTCTTTAAGGATAAAAGCTACAAAGTTTACCGTATTAAAGGTAGTGGCGTAAAAGAATTTTCAATACAGATGCTCTACTTAGATTGGGTAACATTAGATAGTGCCTACGGCTATTTCAAAGCACATCTAAACCAACAATGGCGCAAACACGGCTTGCCAATAGTCAATCGTTGCCGAACTACCAAAACCAAAAACAAACGCCGTCAGGAAATGCAAGCAAGTTTTTTTTCGTTATACATAATTCGTTCAGGTATTTATCACCCATCACAAAATAGCTCTTGTCGCCTTAGTGAGGAAGAAATAAAAAGACGAACTATCCTTCACGGAGTTGAGGGCGGCAAATACACACAACAAGTAACCACAGGTCTATATTTAGAATAACCTTTTAAACACTATTTAAACAATGGATAAACAAGAAATAATTAAAGAATTAGAAAAGGTAATCGAGGGAGCGTTTATTTATTGCTCTAAGGATAATATGCCATATAAACTCATAGGAGTTATTACAGAAGATGGGCTAAACATATTTTTGAAATTGATAAGAGATTGCTTCGTTTTTGAGGGAGTAAAGTATGAATTTAGAGAAACTTATGATGTAACTGTATCTCTTATTGAGAAAAGAGAGACAGCGTTTAAGAACTTGAATTTTAAATTAGAATTTAAGACTATTGATTTCTGTGATATGGGAAAAATAAATACTAATATATTTTTAGGCAATAAAACAATCCAAGAACTCGTGCCCACTAATATATTTTTAGGCAATAAAACAATCCAAGAACTCGTGCCCCTTATTCATCAGTGGGCAAAAGAAAGAGGCATATTTGATAACCTCACCCCCTTTGACCAGCTTCTGAAAACCCACGAAGAAGTCGGCGAACTTATCAAAGCCTGTTATGACGATGACCGCCCCGCTATTCAGGACGCCATAGGCGATGTAATGGTAACACTCATCAACTACTGCTATTTTAAGAATGAGAATTTTAACAATGTATTTCTAAATGGATTATCATTACGACCTATTATAGAGGATACTTGTTTAAAACAATCATTAGCAGTAAATAGTACGCTCATTGATCTTTTCAAATTTGAGGGTCAAAAGCCAAAGTATAATGGCAATGTGGACTTTGTTTATGAAGCTATGATCTACTTTGTTAAACATCTCAATGGTTTTACTAAACTACTTAAAGGGACAACCTTAGCAGATTGTCTGAATATCGCCTACAACGAAATCAAAGACAGAAAAGGAAGAATTATTAACCGTAAATTTATCAAAGATGAAAAATAAAAAATACACCTTTTGCAAAATATTAGACCTTGAGGATAAGCAAATTCTTATTCGAAAAGATTATTGTGAGGAAGATTGTTACAAAATTAAAGTATCTACCTTTAATGGAGAAATATTAAGCTGTTTTTCTTTTGGTTATATAAAAGAGGAAGAAGCAGATGAATGTTTTGATTCAATGACAGAAGAAGAAGTATTAAGATATTTAAAAAATATAGAAGAGAATAAAGATGAGAAATAACAACTACCCCACTTGGCTTGTACCATTAGAGGTGGGCAAAAAACTCAAAGAAATAGGTTTTGAAGAGCCTTGTGTGTTTTATCACGATGAGAATAATACAACATCACCTGTTGTTGTAACACCTAATTTTGAAGAAGAAAATTTATCATATGAGAATCGAAACTTACTTTCTCATCAGACTTCTCTTCCTGTTTGGACAGAAGTATTTACTTGGTTTAGAAAAAGGGGGTTATATGGTTTCATTACTTTTGATAACACTTATCCTAATTCAGTAAGTGAAACTTTTTCTTTTGAGATTAGAAAAATTGATCGCAAACTCATATACAGCTCTGAAAAGAATAGTACTGATAAGTTTAATTGCTATGAAGAAGCTCGTGAAGCCCTTTTCCTTAAACTGATAGACCTTTATAAAACCGCAAACCAATGAACACCGAAAATTACCCCACTTGGCTTGTCCCGCTCGACATCGCGAAAGAACTCAAAGAAATAGGTTTTGATGAACCTTGCTTGTATTATAACTCTGAAGCAATAAGTGGTATAGGATATCAGTGTATAGAAATAGAAGAAAGAATACATAATGAGGATCCCAATGTTATTAGAAACTCAAAAAATAATTAAAAATATAAACAGAAAATGAAAATATTTGACGAAATTTCACGCTTCCTAAAGCAAGATTTAGAAATAACCGACTATAATGTAGAAGAATGTATTAAAACGGTTAATAAAATGAATATAATTGTGATTGTTATTGTCCTAATTATGATAACCATTTTTACAACTTTGTTTTATTTTTCTATTATTTTTTTCAATAGTCCTATAATGTTTGCAATTATTATAATTGTAACTTTTATTTCTTTTTCATTACCTGCAAAAATGATGAGAAAAATTAATTCTTTCTCAATGTCTTATGATTTTTATAAGAGAGAAAAAAGTATGGGGGGTCAACAGAAAAAAATATCTTATAAAAATACAGATGTATACCTCTTAAAAAAAATAGATACATATACCTCTGATGACATACCTATTTGTATAGTGGAGGAATATATGAGCGAATACAACTACTCCTTTAAAAACATAGTTAATACTACGACTAAATTTTCTATAGAACACGAATTCAAAAGTGTTATAGAAGGTAGCAAATATTTTGATGAATATTCAGAAGCAAATGTTTTGGAATTTATCAATAAAATGCATACTTTTGCAATCAATTAATAACTAAACATATAACGCTATGATAAAGAAAATCTTATTACTCACTATCGCTGCTGTATCATTTGTTGCTTGTTCAAAATCAGACAAAGACGCTCCTGTAGACAACGGAAACGGGAGTAACGACAAACTTTTAGGAACTTGGGTAGGTACAGTTCAAGTTATTGCTGAAAAGCCTGAAAAAAAGGCTAAAGTAGATGAAATTTTCAAACAACTATATGCTGCAATCTTAGGAAGTCCTGAGACTAATTACGAAGTCTATTCAGTTAAAGTTGTTTTTAGCAATGTAGATGGTAAGAAAAAGCTAAAAATAACAGATAAGAATGGAGCATTAACTTTCCAAGATATAACATACGCTGTAAATGGAAATAAAATAACTGATGAGGATAAAAAGCAAAATTTAGCTACTTATTCTTTTGAAAATAACAATAAATTATTAGCTGAAAACACTGATTTTTTCTATCTCTTAGTAGATAGTGATGCTATTGGAAATAATAGTGAATATGAAAAAGAACTTGAAAAATTAAACAAAGAATATCCTAATTTACCTTCTCTTAGTATAGAGAAACAAGTTGAATATGGAGAAAAAATTACAGCACTACAGCTAAAATATAATGTCTCTTTAAGATATAAGTATAAATATAACCTTACTCGTCAATAAATAATAAAAGCACCCCTGATAAGCACAAGCCTATTAGGGGTATTTTTTTAGCGTTTAAACGCTTTATAAACGTGCTTTTCCTGCTCTTGGGGTATTTTCTTTTCTGCAGTATTTTCAATTGTTTTTGCAGCCTCTTTTGATACTTCATTTTTTGGAGGGCGTATTTTAAAAAACGTTTTATTCTCTTCAGCACGCTCTTGTACATAGTCTATCTGCGGAGCGTTTAGCCGTTCCTGCTTCTCTTGTTTGTACTGAGTTATGAGCCTTTCTCGGATAATAGGCAGCTCCTCTTCGATAGTTTTATCTAAAGCAGCTATTTTTCTTTCTGCAGTCTCTTGTTGGTGCTGAAAATCGGCTATATTAACACCTTTCTTTGCCAGTTTTTCAATTACCTGCTCAACTGATTTTTGAGCCTTTTCTACTTGCTGCGCTCTAAAAGGTAGATTTTTTTTCCAATAATCATCTTTTTCAGCCCATTTTTCCATATTTTCATAGTCTTTTTTCTCTTTTAAATATTCAGCATATACTTTGGTATAATCTTCAAACTTACGAGAGATAAAACCTAAATCGGCAGCGTGTTTGGTTTTCTCATTTTCATAGCGTTTCTTCAATAACTCTATTTCAATATTAGCACGTGTTTCAGGGTCGGTAATAATAGCTGTTTTAAGCTCTTGTGTATCTATATCTGATACATCAATAACATTAGCCCCTTTTTTCATTGCCTCCATATAGCGTGACTGTTTAGCTTGCAGCTTTTGTAGCATAAATACATCTATACTATCATTAGTAAGCATATAGTTCACACGTACATTTTCCCATTGATTACCTTGTCGCCAATAACGTCCTTCTATTTGCCGTAATGAGGTGAAGTTATAAGGAACAGTTAAAAGATACATATCAGAGGTTTTTTCCTGCAAATTCATACCCTCTTGTATAGCCTCTGAACCAATGATTACCTTTACTTTTCCTGCATTAAACTTCTCTTGTATATCCAAACGTTGATTTTTGCTTATACCCCCCGTAATAATACCTATTTCATCAGCTTTATAGCCTACTTCATTTATTAAGTATTCTTTGAGTCTTGGAAACTCTGAAACACCCAATTCTGAATAAATAATTTGTCCTGCTTCGGGTTTATCAGCTTTATTCTGCCGTATTAAGTCCATAGTGAGTTTAATTTTAGGCGAGTTTTCTACAAATTCTTTAGTAGAAGGTTTTTCTCCTTCATATTCTTCATACAGATAGGGTGAAATAGCAATTTTGCGGGCATTAAGAATATGAGTTAAGATAGCACCATCTTTAGTGTCATCTAAAAGTAGGTTAAGAGTGTTGTACATACTTTCAGTTAATTTATTCTGCTCTATCTTATATTCTTTATTGATACGATTAGGGCGTACTAACTTAGGATTATCCTCTTCGCCTTTGATGTCGATAAACTCGGATAGGAGCTGCTGAAATAGGGCGTTATTCTTAAATCTGCGTACATTGGTTTTAAACTTGATATCACCTTTAGCGTCAATCTCCATATCGTTGTCAGCCTCCATAAAGGTTTCAAAGAAATTGTTTACATTGAAATAGCCTGATTTTTCTAATCGCTGATTAGCAATTAGAGATAATACAGAATAATACTCCAATGGTTTATTAGTAAAAGGGGTTGCAGAAAGTAAAGTAACATTGCGCCCATCGTACTTATCTTGTATATATTGCGAGGCTACCCACGTATTGAGTCCTAATTTTGAGGGGCGTTGGTTTTGGCTGCGAAAATCAGAGTTAAAACGCCTGTCTTCGATACGTACTTTGTCTACAATATGGTTGGCATTATGTGCTTCGTCAAAAGTGAGGTGGTCAAACCCAAAATCTTCCCAGTCATAGACTTTACCTCTTTTCATTATTCCTTGTATTTTCTTTTCTTTTGCAATGGCTATTTCTATTTCACGCATTGTTTCATCAGAAACACCTCCTGTAATAGGATTTTCTAAGCTATCCACATCTTTTTTGTTTATATAAGAGAATTTCTCAGCTAATTTTTGCGTAATTTCATCTCTAAAACCAATGTTCTGAAAACCTTCGTAAGTAACTAAGGTTATTTCACCGTCTTTATTATCAAAATGAGATAGGTCATAATCTTTACCAAGGTTACCTAATACATTCACTTTAGCATTAGGAATAGCCTCGTAGATAGTCTCTACCCATTGCTTTAAAATGCTGTCATTAGGTACAACTATAAGGGGGCGTTTGGCATTGCCCCGCTCCATAGCTTCGTGCATAGCAAGTATTCCTGATAGGGTTTTACCAAATCCAACTTCGTGAGCTAATAACCCTACCCCTTTTGTTGTCAATCGTCCAATACCTGCACGCTGTACTTCTGTCAACTCTAAAGGTTTGCCTTTAAAGTTTTGGTTTATCTTAGAAAATAAAGGAAACTGTGAGTAGTCAGGAATGTGGAGGTTATTATACTTACGGTTGAACTCATTTACAAAACGTTCTTTAATATCATTTGGGAGTTCCTCACGAAGGAACTTCTGAAAGAGGTTATTGGCTACCTCTTTACGGCGTTCACGTATTAGGGCATTACGCTCTTTATCACTCCCTGTTACAGTTTGATTGTCTACAAATTCTTTCACTTCCCAAGAAGAAGAAGGTTCAAGAGCTTGTGAAGGTAGCTTTGAAACAAAGTCTTTAAAACTTTCGGCTAAATTATAATCTACTTTAACCATATCATAACGCCTCATATATTGGTTATAAACCTCTTTTTCAACTTTTTCCAAGCCAAAGTTATGCACAAATTCGTGGTTAGGTGATATAACAATATCTTCTAACTGTTTTTTAGTCGGTAAAACGCTTTCAAGTAAAGCCTTTTGCTTGTTATACTGTGATTTCACTTCCTCATTGTCTAATCTGCCTGCAAAATCAATAGTCAAACGTTCTAATTTTTCGTATATATTCCCCTCAGCATAGTAAAAGTCGTGTATATATTTACCCTTATAATAATTTGCATATTGCTGGTGCTCTTGGTAGTTATTTAACTCACCATCATAATTAGTATCAGCAAAGGCTTTTACTTGCCCTGTAGTGAGATTATGATTGTTTTGTAAAGCCGTATCAACCACTGTATCATTCTTAACAAATTGGTATTTAAGTACTTTTTTACTAATATCAGGGGTTGATTGTACCTTGTATTCACCTGTATTTTCTTCAGATTGTTTGTGCCTGGCACTTTTAGTAGGGATTGTAACATCTTGTGATTTTTCTTCTACCTTCTCAGGTTTAGGGCTGTATGACTTTATTATATTATTAGCTTTTTTGGTTATATCAGTAAGCTCTTCCTTAGTAAATTTTGCACCTTTTCTTTCAAGTTTCTTCAATAAAGCAGCATAATTATCCCATTCAGTAAGAATAGCTAATGATTTGAATTTAATATTTTGAAAAACAATAATTGTCTGTTTTACTTTTTCTTGAGCTTCTGTAAGCAAAGTATTGTATTCATCATTAGGAACTTTTTCTTTTTTTTCTGCAATAGAAACTTTAGTCGCTGGAAGCGTGGGGGCATTATCAAACGCTGCAAACATATCAAGTTGTACACCTTGTGAAACTTGTTGTGCTTTCTGTGGAACTTGTTGTGTTTTCTGTGAAGTAAATTCTTGCAAGCGATTGAGGGCTTCGTCCAGATTTCCTTTGATATAGTCTTCTTCACGCCCAAATCTATTTTTTTTCAACACAGTCTCACCCAATACCTTTTCGGGGTTCTGTTGGAAATAGGTTGTTATATCGTGTGATTGCCGTTGGCTGTCCTTTTTAAGAATAATAATATCAGTGCCTATATCAGTAGCTTTAAAAGCTCCATTTGGCAATCGGTAGGCATCTGTTAGCTCTGCACCTGAAAGCTTGTCGGCTCTATTAAGCCAACTAGAAGGGAGTACCATTGCCAAGGTACCTCCTTCATTCATTACATCGAGGGAACGTTTTACAAAATAATCTTCATAGCGAGTTAGTTTTGTTTCTTCACCTAAACCTAAATAAAGCCCTCTGTGGCTACCATAAGGAGGGTTACCCACTACCAAATCATATTGGGGGGTAAAATCTTTTTTGGTACCATTATCAGTAACAAATTCTGTTTCAAACGAACGTAGGTTTACTTGTGTATCAGGATGTAGAAGTTTGGTTATTTTAGCAGTAGTATCATTGATTTCAAAGGCGGTTACATTCGTTTTTACTCCTAAATCGGTGGTAGCGTGTAGGAAATTGCCCATACCTACGCTGGGTTCTAATATATTGATAGCAGTTTTGCCTTTAAAATTATCTTTGATAAGATTGTGAACGGCATTTACCAACTTTTTATCAGTGTAATACTCGTCTAATACCCCTCGATTATCTTTGGTAATACCCCCACTTTTGTAATGATTGATTATATCTTTGATATTGTCAGTAATGGTTACCCCCTCCTTGATTTTTATAGTATTGTCTTTATCGACAAAAGTCAGCAAATTTACCAAATCTTTTATTTGTTCATTGCTGACTTTGTTGCCTTTTGCTATTTTGGAGAGGGAAGCGACTTTGTTTATAAGGGTAAATCGTTCAAATCCAGTAATAGCTGTCTTACTATCTCTTTCACTTCGGGGTCTGTCTCCTTGAGAAGTATTCTGCTGAGTTTCGCTTCGTCCTTCTGCTTGTGAAGATTGAATATCTCTTTCATTTTCCTTCCCTTCTCTTGTTGTCTGAGGGCTTCCTGAAGTACTTCCTCCGGCACTTCGGGTTCGGCTGGCATTAGGGTCCTTCCTTGTACTTCCAACTCCTGATAGTACTTCCTGTTGTGTTCCGTTATCGCTGCCCATTTCGGAGTTTCCTCCTCGTCCTCCAAAATCGCTCCGCTTTGTGCTGCTAAGTCCATTTCCAACATTGTTGCTGCCCATAGCTTGTCGGCTTGTGTTATTTCCGTCTTGCTGGGGTTGGCTTGTTGTGATAGTTTCTCTAAGGTTTGGTTCAGGTGTTTGTTCTCCCACTGACTTAGGTGAGGATACTCTATTGGATTCAGTTGTAAAGCTTCCATTTTGTGAGTTAATTTGTACGTTATTTTCATTGGCAAATGTACGACTTTTATTTTGATTTTGCAAGGGCTTGAACACTTTTATATGAAAGTCATTAAGGTCATTTACTTCCCCTTTACCTATACCATAAGCCCCTCGTTGGTCTATACTATTTTTCAGATTGTTAAGTATAGATTGGGTTGCGTTATTGCCTGCTTTATCGCCGTCTAAAAAAAGATGTATTTTACCTGTGTAGTTCTGAAATTGCTGAATGAAAGTGCCTGTATTGGTTACAGAGTTTAGTACGACTAATGTACGATCATTAGGTTTCCCATTGTCTTTAGCCATTTGTAAATAAGAAAACATATCGGTCATTCCTTCAAAGACTACGGCTTCGTTGCGAGTACCAGGAATAATAGATATATCACTTACTCCTACCTTAGCTTTATCATAAGGCTTGTCTAGAAGACTTTTGACATCATAGCCTCCTGATTGATTAGGTATACCTATACCGAAATAATCTTTACCTGATGTTTTATTATGATACTGCACTTGTTGGGCATATTGTTGTAGTATCTCTTTTGAAATACCACGACTAGCAAAATAAGCTAATAGTTTGTCATTATTGGGTACAGATGTACGAACAAGAACGTTTTTAGGAGTGAAATCGGCTTCTTGTACAGGTGTAGATATTTTATTTTGAGTGTTTTGTTTTTCAGGAATATAGGTGTTAGAAAAATCTTTAAGAAAATCTACTGCTTCTTTCCAAGACTTGTTCTCAAATTTCATTACTGCTTTAATAATTTGTCCGCCTTCCCCCGCTTTAAAGTCGTAATAACCTTTTCTAGGGGTATCGCTTACTGAATATTTTTCGTTGTTACTAAGAAAATAGTAATCGTGCCCTCGCTGTCGGTCAAATTTTAAGTGTCCTTTTTGGGCAAGGTAGTGAAAGTACTCGACTATGGAGGTATTATTAACTATATTTTCAATATCTTGTGGGGATAATAATTGTTGTTTTGCCATAATGGTAAGGTTTATTTTCGTTTTTCAAGGAAATTATTAAAATCAAAGATGTCTTGGGCTTCTTTATCCCACGTATTACGCATAAGTAATTGTACGGATATAAATATATCTTTCTTACGATTGTACATATCTACTCTTTCAACTCTTCCTCCATATATATCACCAGCATAGGGGTATATGGAATAAGGTAGTATGGTATCAGTAGGGTGTACGTAATACATTGTAAGATTTTCATTATCAGTTACACTAAACCTTTTGTATTCTTTTTTAAATAAGATAGTATCGTTGATGTCGTATCTTTCATTAAAATGAGGTATATAATTTAGCCTAAATATAGCTCCTTGTTCTTTTTTATTAACGGGTATAGAGGGCATATTAGGTAAATTTGAGAACATAATTTGTTGTGTATTTTCTTCGTTAATGCTAAAGGCAAGACTGTCTTTGATGATATAGATATGGTCGATAAAATCTGAAACATCTATATTAGGAACAAGCTCTACAATAGTATCACCCTTGTAGTTCAATTTAGATACTACTACTGTTTTCACATCATTTAAGCCTTTAGAGGCATTGAAATAGACATTAGAGACTATATCAATACCTCCTTTTTCGGCTTTTACTTTTACCTTTTCTTTTTTACCACAAGAAAAGAAAACAAGTGCAGAAAAGAGAAAAATGGCTTTTTTCATAGTGTTAGAAATGGGTATTATCGTGAAATACTCTGTTGGGGCACGTTGTTTTTCTGAATATCCTCTCTTACTTCTGGTTTTATCAACTGATTTTGCGTGGTGAGTCTATTCATTGAACTGTCGTAAAGGTTAAGATTTTTCCATTGAGGATTTAGTACAGCAAAGCCTTGCACTTGGCGGTTTTCGTGCATAAAGGTAGCTTGTGTGATATTGCCTTTTTCTAAGTGTTTCTTTGTACGCTCTCGCTGAATATCATCAGCAAATACCAAGTTAGACTTTTGCATAATATTATCTACATCTACACCATAGCCTTTGTTATACCATTCGTATTTGTAGTTACCATACTCAGTTTTAGGTTCTTTCAAATTGAGCTTGATAAAACTTTCGGTACGTGATAGTTCTCCTGTTTCCTTATTGACCATATCGTGCTCTATTTTTACTGAGCGACCTTCGAGCAGATTGATAGCCTCTTTGGCAGTGATGCTATTTTCTTTCTGTACTTTGAAAGTCTGAGAACGTTCTTCACCATTTTTGGTGGTGAGGTTAGCTCGATAAGAGTTTAGGAATACCCCTCCTTGTTCGGTTTTAGCGATATTGAGGTCGAAGGTAGCGGTATTGCCTTTCATCAGCTTGTCGGGGTGGTTATACTCAACACGTACAGTAGTTTTATCCACTGGTGATAGTATAGCGTTTTCTAAGTCTTTATGCAACTTGGGGTCTTCGCCTAAACCGAGATATTTCACTTGGTTTTTGAGGTAGTTTAGCTGTGTAATTTGCTTTTCAGAAAGTTGTTGTTCATTAGTAACATTGGTTACTCTACCCTCTTTGATAGCACTATCTAAAGCTAACTTGCTCCAGTTGAACTCTTGGTTACCTACATTCACTCCTACTGGTTTCATTGTTAGTTCATCACTTCCATCTCGGTGGGCATTTTTGTTTATTCGAACAATTTCTAATACTGAATTATTTTCTTTGAATTGAAATTTTTGACCTACTTTTACATCATTGTTTTGACTTCGTTGCTGTTCAATCTTGTCAATAATAGCTGCAATATTCGTTACATACACTTTATTTTCATCCTTACTTTGTGTGTAAGTATTGTCATCTACCATTTTTTCAACGGCTTTAATAACCTCTTCTGAGAAGTTCTGTTTTAAATCCTTGTATGCCTTTATCTTGTCATACTTGCTATTTCCCCAATCGGCATTATAATTATCAAATTCTTGTCCTTCAGAAAGGGCATAGGCTTTTGCTAAAGGATACTGTTCTTTAGGCATTTCCTTTAATTTCTGTTCGATTGTAGCTTCAGTAGCTACTTCTTGTTCTGTTGTACTCATTGTTGTATGTTTTAAAAGTTATTAATCTTTCGGTTATCCTCTTACCTACGGAAGCTTCGATGGCGTTGTTGTTCTTGTTCTTGCTCTTGGGCTTGTTCTTCGCGGTGACGATTGGCATCTTGGTAGAGGTCATCATCATTAACATCTAAGCGGAGTTTGGATTGCTGTTGTTTTTGCGATTGGCTTTCGTTGGGGGTTGCATCGTCTACGGTGCTAATGGTTTTTGAAACGATGTTTAGATTATTAGTAATCTCTTTGCCAATTTCAGGGAACTTGTCAATCTTGTCTTGCAGATAACCTTTGAGTTTTAGCAGCTCATTTTTGAAGCGGTTGCTCTCTTGTATATCTTTTTTTTCTGCAACTATAGCCGCTATTTTTTCGGTATCTTTGAGCAGGTCGAGTTCGGTAACTTGCTTTGTTTTTTGGTCGTATATAAAGGCTTTTTTCTCTATATCTAACGCTTTGCTATTAGTAAGTTCTGTAAGATTGCTATATACAATTTCTTTTTGACTTTGCTTTACCAACTCGTCTATAGTGCGGTCGCGTTGGTAGACATTGACATTCAGGCGTGTATTATTGTCCGTTAGGAGGAAAATAAGTCGGTCTTTGCCATTATCGGCAATCATAGCGTGTCCTTTAAGGAAGTTTTCTATATCCTTTTCTGACAATTTCTTAGAGAAAGTATTATCATCACTCATAATACCGTACTCTTTTAGTTCGGATGTGGGTAAATTTTCATTCATACGATTGTTTTTGCTTTATTTTTATGGTTATTATTGTTTTTAGCTACTTCTTTTAAATAAATAGCTGTTTGTGTGATTGTAATTCCTAATATAAAACCTACTACTAAGTTAAATATTGTGTTAATTTTAAGTAGCTTTATTAGCTCTCCACCTGTTTGGAGGGGGGTAATAAGTGGTGAATCATCAATGTTGCATAGTTCTGTTATCATTTGTTTATTTGTAACGTATGAAGCTCCTATAACGATTATAAACGTTGATATTATAACTATCAATAAGATAGTATGTTGTATTTGTATACTCTTTTTCATATTATTTCTTTTTGTTGTTAAATTCAAAAACAATTTTTAGCTCTTTATCGAGTACCAGATGAGCTTCAAAGTCGCTGCCTGTTTTACTCTTAAAGCCTTTGATGAGTGAGGTTTTTCCTTTCTGCAATAAGTCTTCTACATTTTTTGGGGTGAGCTTCTTATGGGCTATCTCTTTCCAAATAGTGTACTTGCAGCCGTTCTTAAATTCGGTACAACCATAACTTTTAGGATACTCTACGATTTGTCCTTTCTTACATAGGGGACAAGTACCTAAGCCCTTGTGGGTGCTGGCAGTAATAGCTGATTGCAGAGAGAAAATTTGCGTTACTGTGCTCTTAACATAGTCGCTAAGGCGATTGTAATACTCAGTTATAGATACCTTCCCGTCAGCAACTTGCTTTAACTGATATTCAAGGCGTGCGGTTTGGGCTACATTGACTACTTCGAGGTTTTTGATAGCGTTGTAGAACTGCAAACCGAGTTCGGTAGGAATATATTTATTCTTCTCGAAAGCGATGTACTTACGGGTATTTACTAATATTTCAATGATACCAGGTCGAGTGCCTTTAGTGCCTATTTCAAGTCCTTTGAGGTCAAACTCTTTTTGCAATTCAGCATATACTTCAGGAGATTGTTCTTGTAGGAACTTGCTAAGGTTGCACAAGTCGGCAGTAAGGGAGGCAGGGGTATATATGGCTGGCGGCTTGCTTTCTATCTCCTTTAAGTTCTTCTTTTCAATAGTTACCTTATCACCTTGCTTATAAGGTAGTTGCAGTATAAAGTTAGTATCCTCTTCACTATCGTCTTCGTCTGCTGTTGCTACCTTTACTTTAGGGCTGTATTTCTTCCACCCCTCTTGTACCAGGTTGCTTGTATATGTTTTGAAAGGGGTACCTTGATTTTCGAACTCATACACTCCTTTCTCATATACAGCAGCCTCTGAAAAGCTCTCTAAACAACGATGCAGGATTAGGGCATATATGCGTTGGTCTTGCTGATTAAGATTTTCTATGCCATTAGTCTGTCCTGTAGGTACCAAGGCATCGTGAGAGCCTGTTATTTTAGCTCCATTGACAGAAGCAGGCAGGCTTGTAGGAAAGACAAAATCGGTAATATTAAGGCACTGATTGACCAGGTTAGGCAGGATGCCTTTTAGCTTGTTATAGCCTTCTTCGGTGATATAAGCGTCTTCGGTGCGTGGGTAGGAGGTTAGTTTTCCTTCATACAGCCGCTGAGCAGAAGCTAATACTTCGGCAGCTGTGTACTTATAGAGTTTATTAGCTACGATAGTAAGGCTATCGAGGGTGTGTAATAGTGGTGGGTTTTTACGTTCTGTTTTCTTCTGATATGATACAAAGTTATGTGCAGAGGCAAGGCTACTAAGCAGTTGTTCGGCTTGTGCTTTGCTTTCATAAATAGGGCTCTCGGCTGTATAAGCTACTCCGTTATAACTATGGTGGGTAAGGAGCTTGTAGGTATAGCTTTTTTGGTGGCTTTTATTCTTTAGATAACGTTCTGCTACAATCTTCAAAATAGCCGTTTGTACGCGCCCTATGGATAGGAGTTTCCCTCCTCCAAGCTGTAGTGTAGCTGCTTGGGTAGCATTAGCCCCTATAAGCCAGTCGGTAATGGCACGAGCGTAGGCACTTTCGGAAAGATTTTCTAAGAAAGGGTCGCCTTGTGTATATTTGGGTGCAGCAAAGGCTTGTCGTATTTCGCTGTCATCTAAGGCTGATAGCCATACGCGCTTGTAGGGCAGCTTGCAGTTGAAGTAATGGTAGATGTAGCGGAATATGAGTTCGCCCTCACGGTCGGAGTCGGTGGCTACATATATCATTGCTATATTAGGATTATTGAAGAGCTGTGCGAGCTTTTTAAGGTGCGCTTGCCTGCCTTCATCGTTGCGTTTGGGTTCATAGACATAGCTATTGAGCGGTGGCACAAGAGGTAGATAAGATTTATCCCACTTGCCTTCGGGGCGGTAAGCGGTATCTTCTGCTAGCTCAATGAGGTGACCAAGTGCTGATGAGGCAATATAACGGTCGCTTTCGTAATAATCACCCTTTTGGGTGAACCCTCCCAATGCTTTTACGTATTCACGTAGCTGAGAAGGCTTTTCGGCTAAAATTAGAGTCTTTTGCATTATTCGTAATATTTTTTAGCTTTTATTGCTAATATGATAATTGATTTTTTGTTGTATAGCTCCGACATAGCTCCGACTAGTGTCCGAGTATTATCCGACTAAGCTATTACTAACGAATATTTAATGATTTTGTAAAAACGTTGCTAATTTGTTAATTCAATAGTTATTGACTTAAGATTGTTAGGTCGTTCAGGAAAGCTACTGGGTTGATGTATTGGTTATACTGTTTCACAGAGAAGTGCAAGTGTGGGGCAGTGGATAGCCCTGTATTTCCGCTTTTTCCGATAGCATAGCCTGCTTTGACTGCTTCGCCTTGTCTATAATACACTTCGGAGAGGTGGCAGTAGGTGGTTTCAAAGTTTTGATGTTTGACTTTGATATATATACCTCCTCCTTTGGTATCCCAACCTACCCCGCTAATCACTCCGTCTAAAACTGCATATACAGGTTGGTAATAGGCTCTGAGGTCTATGCCGTTATGCATACGCTCTTGCTTTAGAATTGGGTGGAAACGCTCGCCAAAGTGTGATGTAACTTGTAAATGACCCTTTATAGGCATTGTAAATTTTGGATTTTGAGTTTTACTTTTTGGTTCTTCGGTTTTGACTTTCGTATTATAATTTTCTAATACAGCTTTTTTAGCTAAGGAAAGTATAATAGAGTCTTGCAGCTGCTTTAGGGTATTGGGGGTGGAGGTGGGCATTTGTTGTTTTGTAAGAAGGCTTTTTAGGGAGTCTACCTCACGGCGAAGCGCTGCTTTCTCATTGCGAAAGAGCTTGCGCCACCACACGCCACTGCCTTTTTTTTCTGCATTGGTAACCGTAGGTGCGTTTTCTACTACTCTGAATTTTTGGTACTCTTTTTCGGGGGTTACCTTTTGGGTAAGTGTATTAAACTGCGCGTGTGCAGTTTTTATTGCAGAAAGAAAAAGCAATAGGAGGAGCGGAAGGGTATATGTGTTTTTAGGTTGCATTAGGCTACAGCTTCTTTTATTTCGTTAATCATCATTTCTACTTCCTTATTGATACGGCGGAAGTTTGCCATTAGTATTTCGTTTTTGCGGTCGTTGCCTGCACTGTCTTTGAATGAGTAATACAGAGGCATTTTCACGTAATTATCTTCTTCTTCTTTAATAGCTTTCATATCGAGGTTTATTTTGCCGAAAATGGCTGATGTTTTAAATTCTTCGGTTGCATTGTCGTTGCCTTGTACTACCATTCCTGCCATTTCTCCTGTGCGTAAGCCTGCTATTTTACCTGCTGGTATCATTACATCCATTCTTTCGCTTATGGTCATATTACTACCTTGATTGGAGATAGACTCCGAGTAGCTTTTTTGTTTGATTTTACCGAACATCTTTTCGAGCCAATCGAGGGTGCCTTTATCGCGCACGGCTCCTGATAGGATATTCCCCATAATTGCTGAAATGGTATCGGCTACTTCTTTCTTATAGAACTGACGGAGCTGTGGTTGCTCTTGTAGACCGAGCATTACGGCTACTTTGTTGCTTCGGGCTGTAGCTACTAGGTTATCTACTTTATGAATGTAGATAGTAGGGAACTCATCAGCTATAAGTCCGCTGTATAGGTTCCCTTTGTCATTAATTTGGCTTATTACCCTATTGAGTACGGCTGAATATAAAGCGGAGTTAATATCCTGCGTACGTGGATTTGATGCTAAGATAAGGATTGAAGGGTCGGTGCGGTCAGATATTTTAAGTTGCACTTCGTCACCACTAAATACCCAAAAGCTCTCTTTGGTAGCTAAGCGTGATAGGAATATTTTAACAGTACCTACTTGTCCTTCAAGCTGGTCGAATGCTTTATTCTCATAAGCAGACTTAAAAGGCGACATCAGCGATGTAAGCTCTTCATTGGTAAAGAGGGTATCGAATATCTCTTGGTAACTACGATTCATAAATGATAGTATATGTGGGAGGTCTGAGTACTTGCCGTCCTCATAGGTACCAAAATAATAGATAGTAGAGGCAAGGAAGTTTACTGCTGATTGAGTAAAGAATGCTTCAGAGCCACCTCCTCCGCTACCTCCCCCCTTTTGTAAGGCAGTTACCATAGACTCTGCCATCTCTTGTGCTTGCGCCAAGGTGTTTATGTATTCTTTTTTGAATGGATTAACGCGACGGGAATATTCTACTTGGTCGAGGTTTACCACGTGAAACTTGTGCTTGTAGTTAGGGTCATTTTTCTTCTTTAGTAGGTGATGGTAATAGGCTATTTCGCCTAAGCTAGGAAACTTAAAATCGTATATACACAAGCAAAATCCTTTCCCTATCAACTGGCGAATAGCTGGGTTAATCACTCCCCAGGTTTTACCCGAACCAGGGACACCAATGACCATTGTACCTCTAAAAGGATCAATATTCATCCAGCCTTGGTGTGTTTGTTTTTTATAACGAAACTTGTAGGGGATATTAACAGAAGTTGGGGTTTCTATCAATTCGCGATTTTGATCAAAGCTTTCTTCTTCGGTATTCCAGCGGTCTTTATCCATTTTGGTTTGCATTAGTTTTGATATGCTGTCGGCTCCTTTTTGGGTAATCATTGCTCCTGCATAGGAAAGTATCATATAGCCTATTTGATAGGTATTGAAATAGGGTATAGGTGTAGGTAAAGAAGTATCGGCAGCCCCTGTGGCTAAGACTAATGAAAGAATGATCATTATTAGCCCTATAGCTATGGGTACAAATATTTCTTTGGTGGGATTGAGGTCTCGTTTTTTCTTTGCTTTTGTGCCTATGGCTACCAAGGCAATAAGTACTAAGGTAGTAAGCTTGGCATTGATAGGGGGATAAAACACTCCCATTTTTGAGAAACTTTGCAGTATATTGGATATTACAGGTACTTTGGCATTGACAAAGAAAAGCGTAAGACAGTCTAATGTAACGACTCCGTAGACCATTTTTTGGAAGAAGTCGTATATTTTAATCTGGTTTTGTTGTTCTTGCATACTCATAATAGGCAAATTAGTATATTAGTAAATTTAGAAAGTATCGGCTTCGAGTACATCGGAGTAATTGACTTTCATATCAATTACGCGTCCTGATATTTGTTCTTCGATGAGGCGTATCATTAGTACTTTGCTATTGGGGAATGAGAATCTTTCAAATACAAAGATGTTGCGATAGCTTTTTCGTATCTTGGTTTGATTATTCAGCTTAAATAGTGGTGTGAGTAAGATACTTTGGTTATTGGTAGCTTTGTATATTTTCTTGTCTTCAATACTAAAATTAATAGCATCAATATTGCAAGGGAGATTGGTAAGGTTATTAATACTAATGTCAAGAAAAATATAATCGTCCATTACATAAACATTGTTGAGTTGCATACGTAATTTTAAATCTTCTTTACCAAATGCTCTTTGCCACCAATTAGGGTTAGTATTTCGTATAGGTTTTTTAATTTTCTTTGCTTGAATATCTAAGGCGAAACGTTTTAGTTCATAATTAGAATACTTATATTTGGGGTATTCTAAGGGTTGCATATCATCGGGCTTTATGTGTAAGTGTGATATAAGCCAAGTGTGCTGCTCTTCTTGATAGATAACGCGGTACTGAGCTATGAATGACTGCCCTACTACTGTAATAATACCGACATCGTTTCCTGAACGCAACTCTTTTTTTGGGGTTGCATTGGTTTGGTCGGTTTCGGTAGTTTCTTCATCGGGGTTTTCTTGTTGTATTTTTATTCTTGCTATGTTTTCGGCTGGCAAGTCGCCTACGAGGTCGTTGGTAGATAGGTCGACAAACTGGATGGGTTCGGGTGACACAATATGTATATTGACTTCTTTACCCATAAATATGATGGGTAGGTCATCTACTTCGGTTTTATGAATAAGTGTTTGCGCTTGTAATTGCAGAAAAGAAAGGCAAGTGAGCAAAGCGGCTGTTAGTTGGGATATGGTTTTATTGTTCATCGTTATTGTTTTTTAGTTCTTCTTCGTTTATTAAAAAGATATATGAGTTGTATTTTAGTTTGACTTTATTCTTACGAATAATAGCGGCTACGGCTTCGGATGTGGAGCGGAATAGGTTGGAGGCTAAACTTGTAAAGAAGCCTTGTCCTGATTCTACATTTACACCCTGTACTGAGTTTGCTCCTAATTCGCGTGTCATTTCACGGAAGGTACTTGAAGGTACATAGAGACCTTTACCTCCATCGGTATCGAATATAGATAGGTTGATAGGTAGTATTTCGTTTTTAGTTAAAACAGAGACAATACCTAAATAGACGCGCTGCTGCGAAAAGCCTGCTATTTCAGCATATAGGAAGGTGCCTTTTGGTACTAGCTTTTTATTTTTTCCTTTACCTACATAGATGTTTTCTAACAAGCGTATACGTATGCGGCTGCCTAAGAATCCTTTTATATTCTCATCAATCACGGCTTTAATAGTGTTGTTTTCTTGCTCTTTGGCTATGTGATTGAAGTTACCAAGGTTATTAGCTTTTGTAACTTGTAGGCTGCGATTTAGGAACTTTTCTCGTTTTTCTTTGTTAGTTCTTATACGTTCGGAGGCTGCCATTTGACGCTGCGCTTCGGGGTCTTTGGCTTTTTCGAGTGAGTCTAAGAAAAACATTTGCTGACGCAAGGTTTTTACTGGATCGTAATTCTCTTTATCGTCTTCTTTTTGTTTGGGTGCAGTGTCTTGCTGTGGTTGTTGTGTTTCATTGAGCATACGCATTATTTCTTTAGAGCGCTGATAGTCTCTATCATCGTCTTGCTCTTGTTGCAATAATTGCTGTTGCCTTTGTTGCTGTTGTTTAGCTTCATTGGGATTGTAATAGTTTTTTTGTTCATATATACTTCTATTATCATTTTTACCAAGGTTTTGGTGTTGGGCATACTCCAATGAGTCTATATAACGTTTTTGTTTATCATCGAGGTTATCGGTATAATTAAAGAGGCTGTCGTTCTCTTTATCGAAACTTTGAATCATAGAGCGGTTATCGGAGGTGCTTTCAAACAGCTGGTCATAGGCATCATTTTTAGAAAGTACATCAGACTCGATATTACCCATAGAAGTATTGAGATCTTTTTGTTCTTGTGTTTGTTTTCCATCATCATCAAAAATACTCACTATTTGGTATCCCATAAAGAGTACAAAGGGTAGTGCAATAAGAGGTATAATGTACTTAGGTTGCTTAAAATTGACTTTATTTTTTTGCATTTTCGAGTGTTTGATATTGGTTATACAAGTATTCAATGCGTAGGCTATCGGCTTGTGTGAAAGCTATGCCTGCGTTTCGCTTTTGCCGAAAAGTCTCTATTTCCTTTCGGATATTGTCTAATTGTTCGCGTCTATTTTGGTCTTGGTTTATGTATTGCTCACTATTTTGATACATTACAGGTATGTTTGTATTCGATTTAGACTTACTATCATAATTGTAATAAGCTAAAAAAGAGTTGATAATAAGCGATAGGAGAATAAATGCAGCTGCATAAAAATAGAACTTCTTAGGGTTAGCATACATCCACTTGCCTGCAGCAGAGTTTTTAAAGCTCTGTTTTAGTTTCTCTTTGAGAGCTTTTTTGGGGTTATCGGGGGGGACAACTACTTCTGTATTCTGTACTATTTCTTCTGTTACAACTGTTTCTTCTGTTGTATTTTTTGTTGTTTCCATATTTAATATTAATTGAATTTTTGTTTTACGGCTACCTCACTATTATCAACAATATTCCAGTTTTCAAGTAGTACTCCGTGTGCATTATTAGGAGTACGCGCTATGTCTTTAAAATATCCTTGTGTAATGAGTTTTCGTATAATAAGGCTTGTTTTACGGTTAATCATTTGGGTACCATAGTAGACAAACTTTTTAGTATTAAGATCGAGGTTAATAGAGTCCGTTTGTATAGATACGGTAGCATTTGATGATATTATTTGATTGTAAAATCCTTTTTCGAGTAGATTCTCACGTTCTCTTTTAGCTGTATCATCAATTAGATATAGAGACTTATCTACATTCTTTTTTATATACTCATCATCGGGCATAAGAGTAAAGAATAACTTGTGAAAAAGGTCTATTTGCGCTTTATACTCTACAGGGCGGTTTAATAGTTCATCTGTTTGTTTTACCAATACAGGTATGCCATTATCGAGTATATAAATAGAGCGACGGGAGTCTTGCACTATTTTGTAGGAGTAAGTAAAACCTACGATGACGATAACCATAGCAAATATAACAGTGGCTATAGCCATAGTCTTATTGATTTTGATACGTTTTTCTATGTTTTTTACTATCATATTACTTTATTTTACTTTATTTTACGAGTTTGTTTATAGCAGATTTACCTGCTCCAATAGCTGTTGAAACTGCTCCTACACCAGCTGAAGCTGCTGTAGTAGCTACTTTTGGAGCTACTTTGGTAGCCACTTCTTTTCCAGCACCTCCTATTTTGGCAGCGGCTTGTTTCCCTTTAGTCATTACACCCGCTCCTCCAGCAGATACAATGGCATCGGCAATAGTGGGTGTCATTAGTACAGCTATACCAGTTACTATATAGCCTACACAAGGAAAAATTACTGAGTTGAGCATACCACTATAAGTAAGATAATTTTCTAACAGCCCATAATTGATTACATTTCCTTGAGCGTTTACTATGGCTGAAAGCCGGTTTATATCCATTTCATAGCCTGCCATTATGATTTTCTGTCCTAAATTAATAATGGTATATGCTATAAAAGTATATAGGTTTATATTTATAAACTTGGCAATCCAATTATTGAAAGAACTTTCAAAACCAGGGAAAAGAGACATACCTACAGCAACAGGGCCTAGTACGATAAGCATATAAGTCCAAATTTTTTGGATAAAGAAAATTAAATACACACAAACTCTAAGGATAAATAGCGATATAAGTTCGATTGTTTCGCCAAATAATTTTTGCTCTCTATAGTTAAGCCGCTCTATTGTTTCTTGGATAGGAAGAAGCATATCTGTAAATTCTATGGTACTAGCTATTGTACCTATGGGGCCTGGCAAATTTTTAGTGAGTTTAACTAATGTATTTTGATTTTGAGTTTTGTATTTAATAGTAGCGTCTAATACCTGCATTTGTTTGGTATAACGTAATTCTCTTTTGTCTTCAGCATCTTTTTCAATTTGTTTGAAATAATTTGCGGGCATTTCGGAGAGCTTATTAAAAGGAGCTTCTATCAATTGAGTGAAAGGATACCAATTAGTAAGTATTATGAGAATAATAGTAGGTCTAATCATAGGCTCTACATCCCATTCGGCACTACCGCTGAGCATTCTAAAACCTATTACAGAAAAATAGATAAGCCCTCCGAGAACTCCGATAGCCAAACCTAAGCGCCCCCCCTGAAATGCCATATTTTCAACATCTTTTTCTAAGTTTACAAATACCTCCATAAACCATTCTTCAAATGCTCCATTTCCTTTTTGGTATTTAGCCATTTGTGCACCCTGTTGTAGATTTGGAGGAGGCAACTGAGGGCCAATCATAGGAGGATTCCCAGGATTATAAGGGGGGAGCTGACCATAGCTAAATAAAGAGGTCAAAGCCAAAAGTAGTGTAAATAAAAGTGTTTTATTCATAGCTGTAATTTTAATTTTATAAACCATATTTGTTTTTATATTCTCGTAATATTTCTTGCATTATCTGTACATCGTCATAGTGTTTATTTAACCCGTCTAAAGCACGTTGGGCTTCTTGTCGTTTTCTATTACCTTCAATCAAAATATTATTACTTTTATCACAAATTTCTAACATTGTTAAAAATTCTTTCCATCCTATCATAGCCTTATGATACATTAAGAACCTTTTACCACGAGGCATATCTAACTTTAATGCTTTTTCATATATAGTTTTTATCGTATATAATTTTTTTTCTAAAGATTTTATTTGCCCTGTAGCTTTTGCATTAGCAAAGGCTTTAGGATTTTTAAAGCCCCAATCTTGATAGCTTTGAGGGTTATCAGGAAAGTTAGCCAATGGTGTAAGCATACGTTTGTAATACAATAAATACATAGGGTCTGCCTTAGCAGTACGATAGGTATAATGAGCTAAATCAGCCATACTGCGACTATAAATACTATCTATATGTTTTTTAGCTAACTCGGCTTCTTTTTTCATAAGAAGTAATTTAGCGTGTCGTTGTGTTTCTTGTCCGTAGGGACCTAAGGGGCGAATATCACGCCCATTTTTATATCTTTGATTTCTTCGTATATCGCCGGACAATGTACCTAAGTCCAATCCTAAAATATCACCCCACACAGCAGCGTGTGCAGCACTGATATTAGTATTCCCTATTTTGTAACCAAATAATTTAGGGTATTTAGGATCAGGTTTAAAATCGTCAGCGTCCCAACCTATGCCTGTTACCATTCGTTTTTCTTGATAATTTAAGCCTTCATCCTTGAGTATGGTAATACGTTTTATTTGTGCTAAGGTAGTAGCAGTAAAAAAGATGAAAAAACAAAGTATATAGAGTTTCATAAGCAAATTTATTTATAAAGGTTATCATATTGTTGCATAATTTGTTCTACAATCATTTTATCTTGCTCTATATAGTCGCCAAAGATTGGAATAGAGTATATATATGCACGACTTTCATTGTATTTAATAATGCTTATAATATTTAAAGCTGACATATTAATCATTTGTATTTTAAAATTGACATTATCTAATAACATCTCCCTATCGTAAGCATCCATAAGTAGTTCTTTATTTAAAGCATCACTGAATATCTTTCTAAGTTCATCAATTCTTAAAGATAAGTCATATAAAAAGTATTTTTTCATCCAAACGGAATACGGTGTTTTTTTAATTCCTAAGCTTACAGCTTTAAGTGTATTTTGTTTGCAAATCATCAAATCTCTAGATATTTGCTGCAATTGTTTGGCATTTTTAAATAAAGAATTGACATTATATAGAGCTTGGTATATTTGCTCGTGTACTAAAAGAACTTGAGCCATTTTAATTTCAGCTTTTTTATACCAATCATTTTGTTTTTCATACATATCTTTAACATTATTCACTGCACTCTCCCTTACGTACTGATTTTTACCTAATTCTATCATTAATGTAGGATTAATAGCTACAGCGATATCTTGTGCCTTTATCTGTACTGCAGAAAGAAAAATAATTAATAAAACAAATATTCTCATAAGTTAAGCGATTTAATATTTTTCATCAAGTCTTCTACTAAGTTCTTATCTCGTTCTATATAGTATTTAAACATATTTTTTCGGTATTCTAAACGTGCTTTGTAGTCGCGAATAAGCATAAGAGTATAAAATGATTCATTAGCTAGTCTATTTACCTCATCAAGTGCATAATTGAGCAGTATTTGCCGTTCTTTACGTTCCATTTGGTTAATAATCCCATAAGACACTACAAGCCCTGTAAGGTAACGCATAACCATTTGTAGGTCGTCTGCAAATTGAATTTGGTTACTGAATACTTTTTTAATAGCTTGAGGTGTGGTTTGTAACTCTTGCAAAATGCGCTGTTGGGTCTCCTTTATTTCTTTAGACTTAATCCCCACTACATAGCCTGTAGGGATAGCTTGTAGAGCAAAGTCAACAATTCGTAATCGGTCTTGTATTTTAGTAGTCGTCTCTTTGAGTTTTTTCCATTGTTTGTTATTTACAGCTTCGGAAGTGGTATTGGCAGATTGTTTATTATTCATTCGCTTTTGCCGCTCGTGTTCGTCCATTGTAGCTTTAACTTCTTGACTTATATTGTTTATAGAAGTTCCTTCTTTTTGAACATAACGGGTTTCAGGTTTTGGTTTTTTTTTACCCCCAAATGAAGAGACACCACAAGCTAAAAGAAAAATTCCTATGATATAACTATATTTTCTCATTGTTTTGAAATTAGAAGTTTTTATATCTCTCTAAAATATTTTGTATAATATCCTTATCAGTATCTATATAACTTTGAAAAGGGTTTAATGCTCTGATAACACCTATTCTGATTACATTTTCCATTGCTAATTTTATAGAAAGAAACCATAGTTTTAGTCCTATAACTTTACTTTCTATACGACTTAGTAACATATACCTATCTCCTGCAGTAGCTAAATGTTCTTTTCCTCCTGTTTTTACACTTGCTATTTCAGCTCCTAATTGTAAAGCTTGCTCATAAGCCCCTTTTATTGCTTTATGGGCAAAAGGAGCATATTGGGGGTGTTTACGTATCATATCATTTACCTCTTTATGGTATTCTAAGCATTCTTTTGTTTCTTCTATTATTCGCTTAATTTGCATACCATTTTGGAGTGTACCAGATACTTCAGAGAGCCCGTGATATATTTTATCTTGAATTTTGTTAGCAGCAGCTAACTGAGTAGCAATAAAAGCTTGGGCTTTTTGTAGCTTATTTTGCTCTTTTTCAATTTTTTCTTGTCCTTTTTCTATACTATTAGCGTAATTTTTTAGTGTAAGTGATGTAGCAGCATCAAAATAAAGATTTTGAGCTATAGTTGTAAAAGGTAATATAGCAAGGGTTGAGAGTAATATTTTATTTTTCATAGTATATGGTTTTATTTATGGAATTATTTCCGCAAGAGGTTTGTTTTGCTCTTTCACGTATAGGTCGAATTTCTTCAAAGTGTCTTTAGGATTTTCTTTTTTAAAGTCCTTAAAGAATTTTACAACTTTGTCGTCTAATGGTTTTTTATAAAGGTTTACCAGTGCGTATATAGCGTCTGTTTTTTCCTTATATTTTTTTACATCGGCTACAAAAGCATCTAAGGCTTTATCATAAGAACCTAAAGCATTTACATAGTGTAGTATAGCTGACTTTTCGGGTTTTTCGGTGGTATAAGTAAGATACTGCTCCATTGATACCTCATTACCATAAACTTCGCCTCGTGGGCCACGTTTTAGATAAAACTCTTTGAAGCGCCCTCTGCCTGTTTTATTATCTAAATTATTGATAGTAAATATCTTATTTTGTTCTACTTTGTTAAGAGATAGCAAAGCTGCTATGCGGTCAAAATTATCTTTAAACTTGGTTTGGTCGAGCAGAATAAAGGTATCAGAATTGTTGATGATAGAGTCTTTAACTACGGCATTACCAATTATATCATCTAACTCTTGGGTAACTACTACCGCTTCGCCCCAAAACTTACGTACTGTTTTGTACAAATACAAAATGTATCCTCCCATTAGCTTAGAAGCAATTGCTTTCCAGGCTTCCTCAATAATTAGTGCTTTACGCCTATCACTCCTTAATCTCATTTTCTGAATGAATGTATCCATAATAATAAGGGTAACGATAGGAAATAGTTTAGGGTTATCCTTAACATTATCAATCTCAAAAACAATAAAAGGCTCATAAAACAATGAGTTATCAGCATTTTGATTGAGTGTAGTACCATAACGTCCACCTTTATAAAAGTCTTTTAGCACAAATAAAAATGTACGAAGATTAAACTCTTCTTCTGTGATTTTATGATGTCGATTGTTTAGATACACGGGTAGGAACTTTTCGCAAAACTCATAAAAGGAATTAAAGGATAATGCAGGTACATTAAAATCATCTTCAATCTTTTTTATTCGTTTAATAATCTGCCTCCTATGGCTATCACCATTACCTAATTCGTCTTCTTCTATAATAGCTACTTCTCTTTCGTTGCGTACCATAATAAGTGCGGCACTTTCATTATAAGCTTTGCGCCTTTCCTCATCGGCAAGCGTATCATAAGCTTCATATATTTTAAAATAGTTTTCAGGATTATAATCTTTTTTATTACGATTTTTATCAGGATGGTATTCTTGTATTAATTTACGTGCTCGTTTTTTTATTTCATCAGTAGTAGCATTGTAAGGAAGCCCTAATACATCATAATAAGTTTGTTCTTCATCGTAATTTAAATCTTCGTCATATATGTTATACTTATTTAGATAAAGCAATAAATCTTCATCATTTTTATCTTTATGCCAGTCTGTATGTCCTTCAAAGTGTTGTTGGTAATAGGCAAGGAGGGCATTATCTAAAACAGATTTTTGTGTAGGGGACACTGTCGCATCCGCTCCTTGCCATATTAGGAATATAAGATTGGTAAGAAATTCAGTTTTTTCAATATTAAACTCTTCTTTACTTACCGCAAAGGGGTTCATAGTAATTGGTTTTTCTTCAGTATATTGTATGTATCGTCCTCCTTTGTAAGAACAAGTTCCCGAATAGGAGTCGCCAGTATCAACAATTACTACATCGTAATTATAAGTGAGATATTGTTCTACAATATTATTCATCAGGAATGATTTACCACTTCCAGAGGGACCTAAAACAAACTTATTACGGTTATTGATACGTCCTGTTTGATAAGGTAAGTCAGCAGTATCTACTTTTAAAGGAACCCCTTGACGATCTGCAAAACGCAAATAGAAATTAGACTTCTCACTTACGGGGTAACTCTCTTTAAAAAAAAAACACAAGCCTGCTTCGCTAGTAGTGGTGAATAAATCGTAATCTTTAAGTTCTACAGCATTACCTATAATAGCAGCACGAAAAAGTTCCATTTGGTTGTAGGCATTTTTAGATATAATGATACCTTTAGTAAACAGTTTATTTTCAATAGTAGATTGTGTTTTTTCCATTTTTTCTAAAGTTTCACAAGCTACTACTAAAGAAAAATGGGCGTCTACTATCAATTGTCCATCTACAGCTATGTTTTGTAATAGAGTGTCTATTTCTTCGGCTACTATAGCATTAGAAGGAGCACTTTTAGCTACCCCCTCGTGTTTTTTCTTTTTCTTTTCAAGCTCTCGTTGGCGTTGTACTTGGGGTGGTATTGCAATAACTTGGTTATAAACAATACTTTGATAGTTTTCTAACTCATTTAAGAATGAAAAATTATCTACAGCTAAATCAGATACAGTACCATTTCCTCCCATTGCTGTATAGGTGCCTATTTGAGAAGGTAACTCTATATTCTCTACATCGACAAAGCTAATAGTCTTTACAAAAGAGTTACCGATACGTAAATACTCATTAGTAGACTTAATATTGTCAAATACAGGCATAGAGGAAAATTGCATAGTGAGCATTCCCCCGATGTAATACTCAAAATCTTTTTCTAACAACCATTCAGGAGTACATTCATTTTGCTCTAAAAGCATAAATACTTTCTCACATTTATCACGAAGCTCTTTATAGTTTTTTTCAGAAAACTTATATTTGCTTTTTTTGTCATCAAGCAAGTCCGTAAATAACAAAATGGTATCAATAGTTTTGTAAGTGCGCCCGCTAAAATGCTCAGAATATTTTTGTTGCAGATAGGTATTTTCTTTTTCGGCTACATATATCTTTTTAGCAAAAATATCAGTCTTCTGTACGATGTGATTCTCACCTATAATAGCAATGACTTGGTTTAAAACTGTATGAAACTGCTCGTAACGATCGGGGTCGGCAGAATATTGTTCTACAATATTTTTGATGCGAATACCTATTACAGGATTGCCATATTGCCCTATAAGGCAATCGAACTTCCAGCCGTGTTCTTGCCCGTAATCATAACCAATAAAGGGAAAATTAAACGTTTTTGTTTTCATTTCTTTTTACTTTAAAGCGTTTAGGAAAAATATGTAATTCCTCATTGTTTTTCTGCTTAGTATAGAGCCCTACATTATCTTGACGATAGAAAATGTACCATACACCTCCACCTGCAATGGCGACTCCTATTAGAAAACCTATCCATCCTATAAGGCTTGGTAAAGCTGCTAAACAAATAATACCAAATGCTGCACAAGCTAAAGCTTGATAAATATACTTATCTTTCAGTCCAAAAAGGACAAGGGGTTTTTTAAGCCCCTTGTACAGGTAAAATTCCATAGGTTAGGTAATTAGTTTATAAACCAAAGAATGCTCCTACAAACACAGGTACTAAAATGAGGAATAAACAAGCCCCACCCCAACCAAGAATTTCTTTGTTGATATCTTGGTCTCCATTAGTCCACTTATTGTAGATACGTAAACCACCTATGAGTCCTACTATGGCACCAATCATCCAAATAAGTGTCTTTAAAGGAGTCCAATAGCTTTTGATTGTATTCGTGGCTTGTGTGATAGCACTTGCACCTTGCGCATACATATCGGTGTTGGCTACAAACAATGTTAATAGTAACAAGAGTAGTAGCCGTTTTCTTGTTACTAACGGTCGATTAGTATTAATATTAATCATATTGAAAAAAAATTAAAATTACACATTAGTTTTAGGCTGAGCTTTAAAGGTTTTATACCCTCCATTTTCACTTTCATTAAATATCACTTGTACATTAGTTTCAGCTAAGCTCAGTAAATTTTTAAAACGTTCATTATCTCTTTTTAAGATTTCTTCCTTATTGATAGGAGTGAATACTTCTGTTTGCCCTCCCTCATTATCATCTAAGTGTTCTTCTTCCTCAAACTTTCTTTTTAAGGCTTCTAAATTTTTAGATGAAGGTTCATCTGTATTTTCACTATCAGTTGCAGAAGGAAAAATGTCATTTTCATTTACTTCTACCTTTGAACTAGTAGTCATTTGTTCTACTTCGTCAAAATCAACATTAGTAATAGTATTATCTGCCATTTCTGCCAAAGAAAACTCTTGTTTATCCTCTTCATCAGGCACTGATTTTTCTTTTCGCAAATACACATCATAAATTAACATTGCCAAGTAATAAATTACATAGACAAAAAATGTTATGATAAAGAAACGTGTTACCATTTTTGTTCTGATTTATATATTTAAACAATTACCTTTTGAAATGATAACTTTAGCTATCATACTACGAAATTCGCGTTTAGAAAGTGCGTAACGCAATCCTAAATCTATAATTTCATCAAGTTTAATTTCAAAAGTGCTAAATTTTCCGAGCTCAATATGTAGGTCATTACACATACTTATAGTTCGCTCTCTTCTTTCGTCCTGGTGTTCTGTCCAATCACTGATAAAATAATCAGCATTTATTTCGTTGTACTTTCTATTCAATTGAATTTCAAAAGGTAGTTTAATAGGTTTGTTATTAGCTTTAGATGTTGTTGTCATTGATGTATTGTATTAGTTCTTCAAATGTTTGCTTTACGGCTGAGCGTTGCTCGTAAGAGAGCCTACGGGTATTGATACTTTGTAAATCATTGCGTTTATACACAGGAGTTGGTAATAGGTATCCGTATTGACTTATTTCTTCGTCCATTGCTGGTTGGTTTTTGTATGTATAGCCTTTGTCGTATTTAGAACGTAAAAACACTCTATTAGCTTGGCTTTCTATCATTCCTAATAAATTGATAAATACCATTGTAGATTTAGTTGATACATCAGAATATTCAAAAGGGATAACTATAAAGTCGCTATAGATAAGTAACTCCATATATCTTCCGTCTAATGTACCTGCGAGGTCAAATATATAGTATGTTTCGCTTTGCTTCATATCGGCAATATCTTGTCCGTCAATGGTATTTTGTTCTCCATCTATAATTTCTACTTCATAGAGTTCAGGAAATTGTAAGAATTTATCTTCTTCCCATTTTTGGTAAAAGGATTTTTGATAATCAAAATCAAAAACTTTTACTTTTTCTTTTTTTGTTATTGTTAGGTAGTTAGCAAAAGCAACTGCTAAAGTTGTTTTTCCCACCCCTCCTTTTTGGGTTGCAAATGTGATGATCATTTTATTATCTTTTTTTACGGCGTTTTTTCAGTTCGTTTTCGGTATTATCTCGCCCTACGGGGGCACTAGAGCTTAATAGCGTTTTAAGAGCATTTTCAGTGCTTTTTAAAGCGACTTTTAAAACCTCTGAAACATTTACACTTTCTCTGTGATTGATGTCAGTATCGCTTCCTGTTCCAGAGGTATTATCATTAATAGTTATAACTTTTGCTTCATTGGTTGATTTCTCTTGTTGACTTATAAAATTTTGGTAGGCTTCACTGCCTATAAGGCTTTGTAAGCTATGTATTTGATGAAATCGTTGATGAATAGCATAGAAATCACCATTTTTATCTTTTTCTAAGACTACAAAGCTGTCGTTTTTAAGAGCCTTAAGATGTTGGATTACATCTGTTTTAATCTGTTGAAAATCGGATTTATTGTTTTTAAGTCGCTTATTTTCAAAGAGCATAAAAGGTTCAGCTTGTACTCCTTTTTTATTCAAATGTTGTGATAAGATTTGCTTTTCTCTGTAAGAACTTAAATTATAATCTTTTAATCGTTCAAAGCTCTTTTTATCAATATTACTATTGGTTAATTCAAAAGCTTCTTTGAGCTTCATAATTTCGCTACCTTTATACACTTGCTGTGTTTTATTATCAATAAGTGTATATCCAAAAGGTAATTTATCATCTTTATAATGGAATATTATATCTATTCCAAATATGTTTTTTAATTTTTCTTGGAGCTCACTAGTAAATTCTATCTTAGGTACTCCTTGATGTTCTTTGGGATATAGTCCTTTTTCAGCTCTATCATCTACTACTTTAAAAACTTTATTGCTGTACATCTGTTGATACTTTTCAATAAAGGACTTTATCTGTTGAGCTCGCTTATCAGCTTTAGGTGTATCTTGCATTGGCAGTTGGTCTGCTAATAAAATTTTTTGTACTACTCCGTTATGTAGTATTTGTAATTGATTAGAATTCTGTTCACTTTGTGAAAGTTTAAAACCGTGTCGTTCTAATAATTTATCAAGCTGCTGTAAGTTGCTAAAGCGATACTGTAGTAGTTTATCTAGTTTAGCAATACGGTTGAGACCTAAAACTTTTTCAATAGCTAATGTTAATGCTTGCTGTGATTTAAGTTTCTCAAAGCTATCATTAATCTTTTTACCCGTCTCTTTATCTACCCTTGAGGAGACAATATGCACGTGATTATTTTCGGTATCCTTGTGAAAAACCACTATATAAGGCTGACTTTCATATCCCATATTTTTCATAAACTCATCGGCTATAGCTGTAAGCTGCTCTTTAGAGTGTTCCTGGTATTTAGTAGAAATGACAGCGTGAAACTGAGGTTTTTTGCTTCGGTTGCTTTGTGAAATACTTTTAAGATAATTACGAACCTCCTCTTGTGAGCTTTGGGCATTGATGAAAGACGGAAAGTTTTTCATTAGCATCAACTCGCCCTTTTCGTTGTTAATCTTCTTGTCGTTGTACTTCACCCCGTGAAAGTCTTTGCTTGCTGAGTTTAGTATTTTGACTATCATTGGCAGCTATGAGTTTATAAATCTGTATAAAGATTTTGTTTTGCTCTGCTTTAAGTTTAACAATCTGGTCTAAACGTTCTGTGAAGGCTATCAGTTCATCTCGGTAGACTTCTTTTTTGGCATTAGCCAAATGGGCAAACTGGTTGATGTTGTTTTCAATCTTAGCAAAGATATTATCCTGTTTTTCAATGAACTTTAAAACCTCGCGTTGTTCCTGAGAACTCATCTTACCCTCGACAGCACTTGTTAGCAAATCAGTAAGGGTAATCTTTCTTTCTGCACATAGTTTTTTCCAGTGTTGTTTTTGGGATTCACTCACTCGGAGAATAATATGTTTGTTCTTATGTGTAGAGTAGTTTTCTTTCAAGGTTTTATCTGTTTTTCGAGGCAAAGTAAAAAAGGTTTTTTTTGCTGTGCAATAGGGGTTTATTATACTGAACATATTTGAACGATATAGTAAAGCATATTTGCAAGTAGTGTACTATATTGAACAAATTTGAACGATATAGTACAGTGCTTTTTTCTGTTTTTTATCAGCCTATTTGCTTTTTTGAGTTCCCAAAAGAACTCAAAAACTAAAACTAAATTTCCTATAGAAAGAAAAAACGAGTTCCGAAGTTTTTTCCCCTTTTTAGTTTTCTTTCACAAAAATGCAGCCGCAGGCAAGTTTTTGAGATAGAAGACTAAAAAGCAAGATGCGCCTTTGTATACCGTTTTGCAAAAACTGTGTATATACAAAGGCACATCTTGCCCCTAAAAAACGAGATTATTTAAGAGCTCCACAAAAATCTGATTTACAAATAGTTAGTAAAAATAAGGTAAATCATACTCTCAGATTGGGTAAAAATGCAGAAAGAAAAAATGTGTGTGCTTATTTTTATTTATATATATAATAATATATAATTAGGAAGAAAAGAGCTTAAAAATTAGATTTTATTTTTAATTGATTGATTATCAAATTATTATTGAAAATAGGGTAGGTGTATTTTCCGCACCCCCCTTGTGAAGGGTAGGTGTATTTTCCGCACCCCCCTTGCATAGGGTAGGTGTATTTTCCGCACCCCCCTTGCATAGGGTAGGTGTATTTTCCGCACCCCCCTTGTGTAGGGTAGTGTATTTCCCGCACCCCGCATAGGGTAGGTGTATTTCCGCACCCCCTTGTGTAGGGTAGGTGTATTTTCCGCACCCCTTGTGTAGGGTAGGTGTATTTTCCGCACCCCTTGCATAGGGTAGGTGTTTTCCCGCACCCCTTGCATAGGGTAGGTGTATTTTCCGCAACCCCTTGCATGGGGGTGTATTTTCCCGCACCCTTGTAGGGGAGGTGTATTTTCCGCACCCCCCTTGGATAGGGTAGGTGTATTTTCCGCTCCCCCCTTGCATAGGGTAGGTGTATTTTCCGCACCCCCCTTGCATAGGGTAGGTGTATTTTCCGCACCCCCCTTGTGTAGGGTAGGTGTATTTTCCGCACCCCCCTTGCGTAGGGTAGGTGTATTTTCCGCACCCCCCTTGCATAGGGTAGGTGTATTTTCCCCACCCCCCTTGTGTAGGGTTATAATAAATGTGAATAATCTTCAGGAAGTTCAGCGTCAATATCTCTTAGATATTGCTGTAAAGCAGAAAGCGTAGAATGTCCTGTAATAAGCATTAACCTATCATAGGTTTCATATTGTGAGTATTTAGAACGTAACTCTCTGTATAACTTAGTAATAAAGGTATGTCTAAAAGAATAAAGTCCGTAATCTTCTCCTAAATTGAGTTCTTTCTTTAATTTTCCAAAGCGTTTAGTCCAATAATCACGTTTATTTACCTCGCTTGTCTGCCAATCATCAACACCATTGGGAGCAAATAAGAAGTAATCAGGATTAGCCCCTTTTAAATGTTGAATTTCTTTAAGAAGTATTTCTGGTATTATCTTAATCTTTACCAGTTTATTTTTAGCGCGTACATTTACTTTAGCACCTTCAAAATCAATATCTTTAATTTGCAATCTGCATACCTCTATAGGGCGTAAAAAGTTATAAGAAACAAACTTAACAAACAAAAGTAACTCCTTATCCTTTTGTGTCATAAGAGTAAAAATATCGTCTTGTTGCTTCTGTGTGTAGGTTTTATTGCGTTCTGGTTTAGCTTGCAGCTTCTTAATTTTTGCAACTACATTTTGTTGTACAATCTCATTTTCTTCTAATGTAGCAAATATGGCATTGATGACTGTAAGTGTATTATTTCGGTTACGAGGGCTTGTTCTCAGTAGTATTTCATTCAAGAAGTCATTAATATGTCTCTTTGTTAAACTGCTTATAGGAGATTTATCTAAGTTTTTATCTATCAAGTATTTTTGAAATTGCTTAACACGATAATTATAGTCTATAAAACTATTTTCTGAAACACTATTTTTCTTTAGTTTCAGAGCAAAATCAAGTGCAGATACTGTAGTGTATTGCTCGTTAATTATAGAATTTTGAGTATTTTCAGCATTAGGAGTATAGCCATTTTTTAAGATACGTTCAATGATATTTCGCAAGGTATGAATTTCTGTGTATCTACTATCAAAATCTTTATATACTTGGTTTATTTTGAAGAAAATAGAGGGTTG
>NZ_JAGDYP010000001.1:18959-28336 GCF_017565765.1 Capnocytophaga bilenii | reverse complement strand
ATTACGGAAGTAGTAATATACGTACCAACGCTTATATTTTTGCAGTATTTCCTCCTTTTGCTTTTCAGTAAAAGCACTTAATCGTTTCTGCTCTATAATTTTGGGGTATATTTTTGGTACTGAATAGTTTTTCTTATCCATAACCCTGTCGGTTTTACAATTATTGACATACTCGGTTTTATACTCGCTTTCTATAAGTTCGTTTAGGATGGACATAAAAAAATACGCTTTGGAGCGTATTTTTATTAGGTATTTTACCTTATTTTATCTTTGTAGC
This sequence comes from Capnocytophaga bilenii, assembly GCF_017565765.1. Taxonomy (GTDB): domain Bacteria; phylum Bacteroidota; class Bacteroidia; order Flavobacteriales; family Flavobacteriaceae; genus Capnocytophaga; species Capnocytophaga bilenii. Next base: position 28,059 of record NZ_JAGDYP010000001.1, on the reverse strand, counting down.
GAAGACGGGATTTGAACCCGTGACCTTTGGGTTATGAATCCAACGCTCTAACCACCTGAGCTACCTCGCCATTTTCTATGCAAAGCTTACTTCTTATGCTTTTGCGGGTGCAAATGTACTACTTTTTTTTGTCTTACCAAATTTTTGAACACATTTTTTTAAGTTATTAATACTGATTATTTCATAACTTATTGATAATAAATGGTATATTTCATTTTTTATATTTTATAAATTTAGTAGAAGTATGTAAATATTGTATCTTTTCTGCTTTGTTCGTGTTTCTTTTGGTGGAGATGCTTATCCTTCGCTTATCCTTCGCTCAAGGTTCGGTGGGGAATAATTATGAATTTTAAATTGTGAGGCTTGTGAGATTAGGGGAAATTGGCGGTGGACTTCAATAGTGAAAAGTTTTTGAATTCTAATAAATTTATTGTACTTTTGTATTGTCAATATTATTTGTTTTTTTTCACGTAAAAAAAATTAGAATGAAAAAGATATTATTTTTACTCTTGAACTTGCTGCTTGGTAGTTGTCAAATATGTAATAATAAAAAAGGTATGAATGAACCACAATATGAATGGGGCATAGCGGTGAATACTCCCATAGGCTACCCTATACGTTTTTATGCCGCTATGGTAGGTGGAAGACCCATTGTAAGAGAGTTGTACACTGAAAAAGAAGAACCCGATTGGGGAAATGCTTTTGGTTATGAAAGCCTTTCAATGGATAAACTACCTAAAAGCGTAGATATGGTATGGCTCTCCTATAAAGAAGATTGCTTCTATAGGCTCAAAACTGCTATTGATTACGAAAAGATAGCAAAGCTTTTTAAAGAGGGTTTTGATGAAAGATTTTCTAATGGAAAAATGAACCATACAACTTATAATACTGTTGTGGTAGGTATTGCTCCAGGAGGGGTAGTAGTGTTATTGGGTGGGTAAAGGTTATTTCCCTATTAAAGAGATTGGAAGATATCAAGCTGATAAAATAGCACTTAAAGAGCCAGAAGGATTAGACAATCACCAAAGACTTATATTTAGTAAAAAGGATAGAGAAGAGGTTTTAAATAGTAAAACTATCATTCCTGAGGATTTTCGTGAGGCAAACAAAAACAAATCTATCCCCTTTGGCTTATGGGATAGTTATAGAGACCATCAATATCAATGGTTCTCTACTTTTGAAGTTCCCGAAGGAAAAATGGGTGATGTGGGGTATCGCTATTGGAATGGGGAAGCAGGAACTACCTTATATACTGACTTCTCCTCCTATATGGGCAAGCAAGATGTTTTTTACTTAGAGGAAAGTATTCAAAAACGCCCTTTATTTAAGAATCTGTTATTTTACTACAAAACTCAAAATGGACAAAAATACTTAGCAGAACTAAGTTTTGATTGGGAAGCAGTAGTAGCTGCTTATAAAAAAGTTTTTGGAGAAGATGCTGATAAAGTAACGGCTCACTTAGATATTCGCGTAAATCGCGCCAATGATTACCTCACCTTTCAATTGATAGGCGACAATGGTAAACAAACTTTTTTAGAACCTAAAACAGTTGAAGTCTTTAAAATGTCTGAAAAAGCTGTATATAAGCCCACTCCTTTTGAATAAAATTAGAATGAAAAAGATATTATTTTTACTCTTGAACTTGCTGCTTGGTAGTTGTCAAATATGTAATAATAAAAAAGGTATGAACGAACCACAATATGATTGGGGCGTAGCGGTAAATACCCCCATAGGCTACCCTATACGTTTTTATGCCGCTATGGTAGGTGGAAGACCCATTGTAGGAGAGTTGTACACTGAAAAAGAAGAACCCGATTGGGGAAATGCTTTTGGTTATGAAAGCACTTCAATGAACAAGCTACCTAAAAGCGTAGATATGGTATGGCTATCCTATAAAGAAGATTGCTTCTATAGGCTCAAAACGGCTATTGATTACGAAAAAATAGAAAAACTCTTTAGAGAAGGCTATAAAGAAAGAGTCCCTAATGGGGAAGTAAGGCATACAACCTATGATACTATAGTAGTGGGTATAGCCCCTGGGGGTGTAGTAGTGCTATGGGCAGGGGATGGTTATAATAAAATTACTGAAATAGGAAGATACCAAGCCGAAAAAATAGATTTGAAAGAGCCTCCTGGGTTAGATAGCCACGAACGCCTCATTTTTAGCAAAGAGGATAGAGAAGAGGTTTTAAATAGTGACTTAACAATTCCTAAAGCAGTACGCGAAGCCAATAAAAACAAACCTATCCCCTTTGGCTTATGGGATAGTTATCGAGACCATCAATACCAATGGTTCCCTGTCTATGAAATTCCCAATGGAAAAATAGGTGATGTTAGGGTAAGATATTGGAATGGAGAGGCAGGTACTACCTTGTATACTGATTTTAATTCCTATATGGACAAAAAAGATTTCTTCTATTTAGAAGAACCTATTCAAAAACGTTCCTTGTTTAAAGAATTAGTTATCTCTTACAAAGCTGAAAGCGGACAAAAATATTTAGCAAAAGTTTGGTTTGATTGGGAAGCAGTAGTAGCAGCTTATCAAAAAGTCTTTGGAAAAGAAGCTGATAAAGTAACTGCCCATTTAGATATTCGGGTAAATCGCGCTAATACCTATCTCACCTTTCAATTGATAGGCGACAATGGTAAACAAACTTTTTTAGAACCTGAAACATTAGAATACTATAAGCTTTCTGATAGAAATATCATAACCCCCACTCCTTTGGATTAAAAAAAAACGTAATGGGTATATATGATATTTTGTTTTTTTTAGGAAAAGTAAAAACCGATGGTGTTTTCAAAAAAATAGAAAAACTCTATAAAATTACTGTCATTCCTGAAAATAATGAAAACCACACTAATACAGAAATAGTAGAAACTCGTGTTACGGATTTAGGTAAAAAAATAGACATAATTAAAATTATAAAAGATTATGATCCAGAAAATATTTCTATATAGCTTACTAATAGGTATATGTTTTTTAAGTTGTTTTAATACACCTAAAAAAGGTATTGTCTTTTCTGAAAAAATAGAAACCCCAAAAGATACTATTTTAAGTAAAGAAGAGATTTATAAAAAAATAGAAGAGATTGTTAATTTGAGGATAGCAGATAAGAAAGAAGGAAAAGAAAGTTTAAGTTATTATTTTTCTAAACTAAATATAGAAGATATTTCAAGTTATAAGATAAAAACGATAATAGGTCGTTTAATAGAATTTAAATACTTGAAAGTCAGAAATAGTGGAGAATATGATCCAGAATCTTTTCCTGTATATAATTTGTCAATATCAGGTGATTTATTTCTATTAGGAATTATAAGAGGAGATATGAGCTATACGGACTTTGTTTGTATAGATTCTATTGTGTTAGCATTGGATAAGATTCCACAAATGCAAAATGATTCCATTCATAAAATCTGTCTTGATTTGGTAAAACGCAACAAAACAGGTGGTTGCAAATGGTAAAAATTACGCGGGTTAAACCTGTCTATGAGAAAATATTGATTGAGATGTCAAAGTATTTTCATATATTTGCACTCTAAAAATTAATGTATTATGGAATTATTTAAGGGACAAAGCCTCTTAGAGTTTACTGAACGCTTTAAAACTGACTTAGATTGCGAAGAATATCTAGCTTCTTTAAAGTGGGAAAAAGGATATTGTTGCCGTAAATGTGGACATACAAAATACCAAGTTCGCAAAGATTTTTCACGTACTTGTAATATCTGTGGAGATACGGAGAGTCCTACTGCTGGAACACTATTTCATAGACTAAAATTTGGGTTACGTAAAGCATTTTTTATATGTTTTGAAATGACAACAACAACTAAAGGGGTATCAGCTTCACAGGTTGCTCGTCGTTATGAAATTAGTCGTCAGACTGCACATTATTTTATGCAAAAAGTTCGTGAAGCTATGAAATCCAGTGAATCGCACAAAATGAATGATAGCGTTTAGGTTGATGAATTTACCATAAGAGGAAAAGAGGAAGGAATTGCTATACATAAATATTCTCCTGCTGATGCCGTTGGCTGTTTAACAACAGTTAGTGGTAAGGACAATACACTTATAGAAAACATATTCAACTCTATAAAATATTGGAATAATGTGAAAATAATTCTTGAAGAAAGAGAAGTAGAAGAATCTAATTGGAATAACAAAAATATAGGAGAAACAAAATGGACTGGAAAATTATAATACTTTTTTTAATAGTAACTTTTAATAGCTATAGTCAAAAGATAGAAGATTATACAATTTTTAAAGACGGCGAAGTTTATATTAACTTCCGTAGATACATACAAAGAATGATGCCTCAGATAGTTGCTGAATTAGAAAAATACAACTATAAAAAACCTTCTGAAGAGCACTATAAGCAAGTAATACACTCTTTTATCAATAAAGATCTACTACCGCAAAATATAGTGGTGCTGAATGATGATCTCAATCCATATATTGCTATCCAAGATAAAGGAATCATATATACAGAAGATGGATATGAAGCAAAAATGGTTGGGCTTCTGTTATTTCACCTTAATCAGTATCTCTTCTATAAAGACCTAAAGTCCTTAGAGTGGCTAAAAGATAATTATGAAGATATATTATCAGATTTTGTAGTTACTTTTGGTGTTTATAGAGATAAAACACTGCTAAAATGGTATCTTGATAGAAAAATTAATGATGAAACTGCTATACAATCGTTATTTTATTATGAGAAGAATATGCGCCAATTTATAAGAAAAGAGATGGTGTTAGCGGTCGATAAAATGTTACGAGGGACTCCTAACGAACACGATTTTGCTATTAATGCGGCGAAATACTATGTTCAAAGATATTCTCACGACTTCGATAACCCCAAGGAAATAATTGATTTCTTATTTAATTCTTCAAGAGGTTATTATATAGAAGATCCTGATGGATACTCTAATATAAGGGCGGATAAGAGTACTTCTTCTAAAATTCTAAGTAGAATAAAATCAGGCGAAAAAATAGATGTATTAGATGATACAAGCAATTGGTATTTGATAAAAACTAAAGAAGGATTAAAAGGATATGTACACAAAAGCAGAATAAAAATCAAATAATTGAGGTGTCAATTAGTATGTAGCTAAATAGATACCTCAAAAATATATTGTAGGACAAGCAGAAGGGAGAGCTATACAAGTGGTTGTTGAGAAAAGAGGTAAAGTAGAAGAATTAAGAACCTTAAAAAATCAATAAGATGAGTAAGATTATAAATTTAGTAACAATTGTTTTGTTATTTATTAGTTGCAACAACACTTCTAAGAAATTAGAGATGCTAAAAGAAGGCACATTTATTTATGAGAGAGAAAGAGTTCTTGAGAAAAAAAATATTACAGTTGAACAATCAAAAATAGAAATGATAAGAGAAACTAAATATGTTGTTGAAGAAAAAGTTATTTACGATAGTTTAGGTATTTTGCAAATATATGATGGTGCTGCAGAGGGTTTTATTATTCACACAAGAAATAAAAGTGATGGAAATATTATATTCAAAAATAGGGGGTATAGTAATAAAATATTAATAAATAGAAAACTGGATTGTCTTATAGATGGGAAAGATACAATTAGAAATTTTGAAGTATTTTTAAAAGATCAACTCATAATGGTCTATCCTAAAGAAGATGATAGAATTTATGTATACAAATTTAAATAATTAATTGAGGTGTCAAAATAATTTCATATATCTGCGCTCTGAAAATTAATGTATTATGGAATTATTTAAGGGACAAATAAAAGACTTTAATATAACTCAAATTTCTAGTAATGATGGGAAGAATTTTCCTACATTACATAAGGTAATACATCAAATAAAATCTTGGATAAGAGGTATATATTCTTGGGTTTCAGAATTTAAAATAGACCGCTCTTTAGCTGAGTATAGTTTTAGAATCAATCGCTCACAAAGCAAAGATACTATCTTTAACAAATTAATGAAAAGAATTGTAGAGCGTTCTCCCGTTTCCCAAAGTCAATTAGTATGTAGCTAAATAGACACTTCAAAATATGTTTTTTGAGGTGGGTAATGTATCAAATGTGTTGTTAAAATCCCAACAGATTAACAATCAATACAATACAAAAGAACTGCCCTACTATTTCCTTTTACCCACCATAGAGAAAAGCGTTTTTAAAACCTATAATGTGCTCTAAATAGTGCGAGGGGAATTTGAATTTTGAATTATGAATTTTGAATTGGGCACAAGCTGCAAGCTTGCGCCAGCGGGGGGGCTTGTTTTTGAAATAGCATACAAATATGGATTTAGAAAAAATTATGCTACAGGAATGAATGAATATACAAAATATGGAGTTGTTCCAACTGTTGGAGGACATTATGACCATGGACATCTTGGATTATCTAATATTAATATAGAAATAGTTAGTCATCTAAATATAAAAAAATAATGAAAAATATTTTATTACCTTTATTGTCTATTTTTTTTTCTTGCTCAGATCAGGGAGTGAAAATAGAAAAAAAAACATCCTCACAACAAACTTATGTTGATGAAATTCTAAAAAAGGTTAATGATACTATAAGATCTAAAGATAATAACGATAGTGATAAGTTTAAAGAATATTTAAAAATATCTTTGCCAAAAAATAATATTTATATTGGAAAAATGTATTCAATTAATGAGAGTATTAATGATGATTTTCTAATATATAAAAAAAAAGATACTATTTTTGTAAAGCAATTATTTTTAGAATCTGATGCGTTTGATGGAAAAGAACTCATATTTGATAAGAAAATGCCTGACTGCCAAATATCAGTTAAATACTATCTAGCATATTCCTTTAAAGGGCTTGAAAACACAGATAGGTATATAGATATGGATTATATCTATAACTTAGATCTTTCTGAGAAAAAAATACCTTCTTTTACTGATATAAAAAAATGTCTAAATATGTGTAAAAACAGTAAGCAAATAAAAAGAAACCTTTATCATTATTATATAGCTTATTACTCTGCAATACCTGAGGCTGTACTAAAGAAAGACAGCCCAAGTGATTTTGAACAATACAATACTTTTAAAAAGAAAACAATAGAAACTATTGATATTGAAGAATTAGGATTTTATCTAAGTTATAACAAAATGATAATAAATCTTACTATTAAAGATAAAAACTCTGTAATTGTTTTTAAAAAAGTGGCATATAAAGAATAATGAAAGCATTATTTATAATTTTTATGACAGTATGGGTTCTGTTTGCTTGTAATAATCAACAGAGCAATCAACAACAATTTGTATCTGATATATTGACTAATAGAGAATTTTTTAAACAAATAGATACATTGAATAAAGAAACCTCAAAACAAACATCAGATAGCCTAATTTACATTGATAAAAACATTGTAAACCACAGATTTTTTCGTATAAATATTGATAAAAAGGGAGACACAATCTTGTTTGATCCTTGCTATGCGAGTATAGCAACTATTTTAATGCAAAAAAAACGTTTTATACACGGTTATGGACAAGAAACTAATGACTTACAAATCATATCCTCTAAGAAAGATAATGAAAAAGTTATTTACACGGTAAAATTTGATGGTGATACTGATGAGAAATACTTTGAAAAGGTAAGTTTTGAAAAACTTGACAACAAAAATAAGTATTGGCGTATCGGTTATAAATCCTATGACAAAGATGCTTTCGAATATGAGATTTTTATAGATAGTTTATACAAGAAAACTATACCTTACAAGAAAGAGCCTTGCTCAGAGGAATATGATTAATTCATAAGTTAAAATATTCAGATAGTAAAGATTTATTATTTTATTTCAGCGTGTTTATTGTTGTTTTCTTGCAATAATAACAATACCCAAGTATCATCTTCTGATGATATTAGAGATACTATTTCCTCTATCAAAAGAGATACCATAGTAGAAAAAGATACAATTGCACCAATTCAAGTGCCTAAAGAAGAAACTGATGAAGCTACAAAAATGATTTTAGAATTTTATGATAAGTACATCAGACAGCAAGATAAAATGCCTTGTGGGGAGTTTTGCGAAGAAGAATTAAGGGAAATAGAAAGGGAGTTTCTATCAAGTAAATTAATACGGAAAGTAAATTCAGATGAATTAAGTTCAGATCCTATTGTAAGAGCCCAAGATATCTTCATAGAATGGTTGGACTCTATTAAGGTAAAGAAGATAAATTCAAAAAGATATAATGTGTATCTTTTTGACTTCTATTTTAATAGATATGATAGCGTACAATTAAAAGTAGCTAAGAAGAAAGACAAGTATATCATTGATGACATTATATTTTAAAATATTCAGATGGTAAAGATTTATTATTTTATTTCAGCGTGTTTATTGTTGTTTTCTTGCAATAATAACAATACCCAAGTATCATCTTCTGATGATATTAGAGACACTATTGCCTCTATCAAAAGAGATACCATAGTAGAAAAAGATACAATTGCACCAATTCAAGTGCCTAAAGAAGAAACTGATGAAGCTACAAAAATGATTTTGGAATTTTATGATAAGTATATCAGGCTGCAAGATAAAATGCTTTGTCTTGATTGTGAAGAAGAATTGATAAGAATTAAGAAAAGATATTTATCAAATAAATTAATAAAAAAAATAGAGCCCTCGGAAGATCTAGATATGGATCTTATTGTAAATGCCCAAGATGTTTTCATAGAATGGTTGGACTCTATTAAGGTAAAGAAGATAAATTCAAAAAGATATAATGTGTATCTTTTTAACTTTTATGATAACAGATATGATAGCATACAATTAAAAGTTGCTAAAAAGAAAGACAGGTACATCATTGATGATATTATATTTTAAAATATTCAGATGGTAAAGATTTATTATTTTATTTCAGTGTGTTTATTGTTGTTTTCTTGCAATAATAACAATACCCAAGTATCATCTTCTGATGATATTAGAGACACTATTTCCTCTATCAAAAGAGATACCATAGTAGAAAAAGATACAATTACACCAATTCAAGTGCCTAAAGAAGAAACTGATGAAGCTACAAAAATGATTTTAGAATTTTATGATAAGTACATCAGGCAACAAGATAAAATGCCTTGTCTTGATAACAGGGAGTTTTGTGAAGAAGA
>NZ_JAGDYP010000001.1:0-18861 GCF_017565765.1 Capnocytophaga bilenii | reverse complement strand
TACACCAATTCAAGTGCCTAAAGAAGAAACTGATGAAGCTACAAAAATGATTTTAGAATTTTATGATAAGTACATCAGGCAACAAGATAAAATGCCTTGTCTTGATAACAGGGAGTTTTGTGAAGAAGAATTAAGAGAAATAGAAAGGGAGTTTCTATCAAGTAAATTAATACGGAAAGTAAATTCAGATGAATTAAGTGCAGATCCTATTGTAAGAGCACAGTACTATACAATAAAATGGCTAGATTATCTTAAAGTAAAGAAAATAAATTCAAAAAGATATAATGTGTATCTTTTTGACTTTTATGATTACAGATATGATAGTATACAATTAAAAGTTGCTAAAAAGAAAGACAAGTATATCATTGATGATATTATATTTTAAAATATTCAGATGGTAAAAATTTATTATTTTATTTCAGCGTGTTTATTGTTGTTTTCTTGCAATAATAACAATACCCAAGAAAACAACTATATTGAAAATGATATAGATACCATTGAGGAAGCAGATTATGTACAAGAAATAACCGATGAAAGGATTACAAGGGAAATAAAGGATAAGAATTATGTTATCTTTGTGGAACCAACCTTATTTTACCTTGATAGCCTAAAGAATGTGTCAAAAGATGATGATTTCTATACAACGGTAGACGATGCTACTTTTTATATGACAATGGCAAGCGATCTTGCATTAGAAAAAAGAATAGATACAATAAACATAAAAATAGGCGAAATCTTAAAAATAGGGAAAAAAATAATTCAGGTATCCAAAGACAATCCTTGGACATTGATTTTATACAAACAGGGCGGAAAGACAAAAGAGTTATATCCTATAGAAATACAAATAGATGATAAAATTATTGACATTTTTTTTCAATGAATAAGTCCGTATATCCTAACACTTTAACAATCTAATAAAAAGAATGCTTGAAAGAGAACCTATTTTCCAACCTCAGTTGGTATGCCCTTAACTTGATACCTCAATTAAAGAATATTATTCTGTAAAAATATGAAAAAAACTTACTATATATTAATATTATTTCTTTTTATATCTTGTAATTCAAAATTAATTCCTTTAGTTTATCCGCCTGTTAGCTTGAAAAAGGATTATTCTGAAGACACAAGAAACTTTAAGGAATATAAAGGAAAGATTGAAGGATTGCCAAAAGATAGATATTATAAAGCTGCTATAAAAATACTATTAGATAGTACTTTATGTAGTTTTACTTCTTCTGATATGGATCATACTTTTTATATATATTTGGATACAACTTGTATTAGAAGAGATAGTTATATAGAAATTATTTTAAATGATTACTCTCCTAAAACAATTTTATTAAATGATTTTATTAATTCTGATAAAAATATTACTCTTATTAAAGATAAGAATATTATAACAAAAGATACTTATGATAATTTTTATAGAACATCTTTATCCGAATGTGGGACTATTTCTGATAGAGATATTATTTATTCTACTAAATATCTTACAGAAGATAGAATTCATTTAAGTAATATAGAAGAAATAAACCAATTAAAAAATGGAGATTTCTACTATGAGGATAATAAGACTCATGTTTTAGTCATAGGAAGTAAACTAAATAGTAATAAAAATGGAGAGTGGAGAACTTATTTGCTAAAATATAGTGATGATCCAGTGTTAAAAAAAATAGAAACTTATTCTAATAATTATTTAGATGGTTATTACTATGAAACAGATAACTCTAATTTTACTAAACAAGGCTATTATAAGAAAAATAAAAAGTACGGATACTGGGAAGAGATAGATTGGAAAGGAAATATACATAAAGAGTATTATAAAAATGGAAAGAAGAAAACAAAGCGCAGAGGAAATCTTTAAATAAAAACCACAATTATGAAGAAAATATTCTTTTTAATATTTGCTATAATTTCTTTGCTTTCTAAAAAATCTCTAAGAGATTTGCTATCAAATCCTGCATCAGCATTGAGAAACAGTCCTTTGTGTTCTATTCCTGCTTTAGGGCTTCCCATTGCTATCATTTGCCCTTTATTATCACACAAAAAAATGCTATTTGTGGTTATGGCTTTTTTTCTTGCTTGATAACCTGCAGACTCTCCTTTTTGGCGACAGCGTGTATGACTACCATCCAATTGTAGCTAAATTAAAATTACTTTTAAATCCTCTTTTTCCTACACTTAAAAAGGGAATAATCCAATTATTTATTGTATCTTTGCACAAAGTTCCTGAATTTTGGTGTTCTTTTTTTCAAACACAAAATTACTAATTTTCGGGAACTTTTACTTTATTATAGAAATAAGTTTAAACAGCTTCATGATAAAATTTAAATATATATATGTCTTTATAATAATTATAATAATTCTATTCTTTTGTAATCCTTTTTTATATTTAATGCAATCTAGTGTTATTAAGGATTATCCTATAAAAAAAATGAGTTGTCTTTTTTCGATAGTTTACAAAAAAAATATTTTTGTAAAATTAATAGAACGATAAGAAAAAGAAAAAAGAAAGGATATGAGTTGTTTCTTTATACAAGAAATGATATTAGTATTAGTGATGAAAATATTTCAGAAAATATAGCAAATTATATAAAAGATAATATAATAGAATTTGATGATTTTGATTGTATAGAAATTTATATAAAGGATAAGGATACACTTTTTAAATATAGAAAAGAACTTCATAATACAAATTAGTTCTCCACCAAATGCCTCAGCTCAGGGTCATTGGCGATGCGTTCTTTTTCGCGTTCAATGATTTCAACGACATCTAACTTTATTTGACGGTAATTGGCTTCTACTTGTTCTTTGGTGGTGTCGTTGCTGTTGGCATCGGTAAAGGAGAGAACTTCGGGGATTTTCTGGTAGGCTTTGGTCTCTGCGGCTACTTTGTCGTTGTCTACAACTATCTGCGCGTGGAATATCTTCTGGTCAATGCGCTCATCAAAGTTGTCAGAGACTGCCCCAACGAACATCCCTTGGGTGAGATTGGATATTTTACTGGCAGGAATCAAACTATCCAACTGAGTGGATATAGAAGTAGAAGTATCATTGCGTTTGATGGTCATTGACTGCCGCTTTTGCAGTACTTTTCCAAATCGCTCAGAGAGCGTTTTTGATGTTTCGCCTACTACTTGTCCGCTAAAAATATTTCCTACCGTGTTTTGTATTACTTTACTTTTTTTTTGAGATGTAAAAATAATTTCATATATTTGCACTCTGAAAATGAATGTATTATGGAATTATTTAAGGGACAAATAAAGACTTTAATATAACTCAAAAACCGAGTAATGATGGGAAGAATTTTCCTATATTACATAAGGTAATACATCAGGTAAAGTATTGGATACGAGGTATATATTCTTGGGTATCAGAATTTAACATAGACCTATATTTAGCGGAATACAGTTTTAGAATTAATCGTTTACAAAATAAAGATACTATCTTTAACAAATTAATGAAAAGAATTGTAGAGGGTTCTCCCGTTTCCCAAAGTCAATTAGTATGTAGCTAAATAGACATCTCAATATGAAAATAAAAGCAATAAATAAAGGTAGTGAAGCAAAAGCCCTTGCTTTTCAGGAGTTTTTGGGCTTTACCTTGCCCGATGATTATTTTAATTTTTTAGCCCAAAATGACGGCGCTATCATTGATGAAGCCTATTTCTATGTAAAGGATATAGGGGAATACATTATGTTTGAGCTTTTTTATGATATAAAAGAATGTATAGAAACCTATGAAGAGTTTAGTGAGGATTTTCCCGACAAAAGCCTTGTAATCGGGAGAGACCCAGGAGGAGCGATGCTCCTTTTAGTGACCACAGAGGTAGGTGATTTCTCTAAAGGGATTTATTTTTATGATCATTCTCACTTTTTTGAGGCTTCCAATAGCGATTGCAATACCTACTTTGTATGCGATACATTTAGCGAGTTTATAACTATTTTAGAGCATACTACTTTGCCATAAATAGTATTACAGAGGCTGTGCAAAAAGTTTTTCGTATATACTTACTGTCATATCTCTTCATTATTTTATAGGTTATTTATTGTTAATTGAAAAAAGATTTGTAATTTTGCCCCATAATCAGACAAATATTTGTAATTATGATATGAAGAAAGTACTGCTACATCATACTTGCAAACAAGATGGAGGGGAAGATTATGTGCTAAAAAATGCTCCTTTTTTTGCAAAAGAAATTCAACAAATAAATAAAGAACAGTTTTTAGGTTCAGGTTATTACCTTTGGGAAGACGATATAGAACAAGCTAACTATTGGGGTGAAGTACATTACAATAACCAATATTATATTGTTGCTTTTCAATGTGAGATAGATGAAGATTTTCTGTTAGACTTAAATAGTAGAGAGGGGCAAAAAGAGTTTTTTGAACTATACAATTTATACAAAAAAAGGGCAAAACAAATTAATCAGAATGTAAATAAAATTCCTCTAAATACTTTTTTTAATTTTTGGTTTAAAGGTAAATCTGGAATAAAATTTGCATATAAAACTATAAAAGTAAAGGATGAAATAGCTTCATCAAAAAGAGAACAAAAATTTCTTCTTACTTCTCACAAACCTAATTATACTTATTTAGGAGGTGTTTACTTCTATTTCTTTAAAAGAAAAGAAGATATGAATGTTATTAACAAAGAAATTGTAAAATGACTAAAGCATTTGAATTATTTAAAGAGAGTTTAGAAAATATATCTGATGATGATTTTGCTAAACTTTTAGATGAAATGGAAAATGACCCTGAAGGTCAGGGGATTACTATTGGTGAATTTATTAGTTTTTTGAATCAGGAATCTTTAATAGATGAAATTATTAGCTTTGATAGTAAAAATCAAGTGAATTCTTCTATTATAAATGAATTTTTGAATAAAGAATCCTTTATCAAAGTGGTTGTTAAAACTAATCAAAGTAATGTTTCTTATTTTTCTAACACTACACAAGAGATAGAAATTGAGAATAAGAGCTTTTTAAATGCAGCTTAACAATGGAAAAACAAAATAAAATACATTTAAAAAGAACTTTTGTAAAGTCAGTTAATTTTGAATATAAAAAAGATTTTACAAAAGATGAATTAGACACTTCAGTAAATATAAAGAAAGAACTCATTTTTAAAGAGGGCATAGATAATGAGTATATCATTTTGTTTGATGGGTCTTTTGAGAATGAAATATTTGATTTAAAAATAGAATTTTTAGCTATTTTTGGGACAAGTGAGAAAATAGATGCTGACTTTAAAAAATCAACATTTGTAAAAAGTAGTTCACCTGCTATTGCTTTTCCTTATCTGCGTTCATTTATTAGTACTTTAACATTAAATGCAGGCTTGCCTCCTTTTATATTGCCAGCATATAATTTTACAAAAGAAAATGGAGAGATTGATGAATAGTTTTTTTGAGGCGTCAAAATAATTTCATATATTTGCACTCTGAAAATTAATGAATTATGGAATTATTTAAGGGACAAAGCCTCTTAGAGTTTACTGAACGCTTTAAAACAGACTTAGATTGCGAAGAATATCTAGCTTCTTTAAAATGGAAAGATGGATATTGCTGTCGCAAATGTGGTCATAAAAAATACCTGATTTTTCCTCAAAATCATTACGAACAATATTTGACAAACATATTAGTAAAACAGCACAAGTTACTACTGACCAGTGGAAAGGATATAAACCTATAAAGGACTATAATATAACTCAAAAACCGAGTAATGACGGAAAGAATTTTCCTACATTACATAAGATAATACATCAAGTAAAGTCTTGGATACGAGGTATATATTCTTGGTTTTCAGAGTTTAACATAGACCGATATTTAGCGGAATACAGTTTTAGAATTAATCGCTCACAAAATAAAGATACTATCTTTAACAAATTAATGAAAAGAATTGTAGAGCGTTCTCCCGTTTTCCAAAGTCAATTAGTATGTAGCTAAATAGATGCCTCAATTGAATAAATTAGGAATGAATTCAAAATAGTATATAAAAATGTATAAATATATAGATTTTTCCCCTTTTGGTAATTCTGCCATAGAATTAGAATTTAAATGTAATGAATGTCATAATACTATAAAAACTGAGCAATTTGGTTTACCGCACCCAAATTATATGGCTGAGAAGGCTAGTGATTCCTATGTTGATAGAGAAGAATTTGTAATTTGTGAAAATTGTCAGAAAGAATTTATTATTGACATTAATGTCGGATATGCTGATGCTTATGTTTCGATAATAGGATTAAAAGAAGAAAATGAAGTAATAATTACAGAAATACCAGAAGAATATGATGATTATTATATGGATGAACAAATAGATTCTTTTTTGTATTCAGAAAATCCATATTCTAATTTTATTGATGAAATGCACAAATTAAAAGAATTAAATAAACTATCGCTTAATAATAATGAATTAGAAAAGACATTAAAAAGACAGATATATTCAAGTACTATTACTTGTCTTGAAGATTATCTTTCAACAACATTAATTAATAATGTGCTAAATGATAATATTTTATTTAGAAGTTCGTAGAAACATATGAAAATTTTAAAAAGAAAAATTTTCTTTAAATCAGATATTTATAAAACGCGAACAATTAGAAAGTAAAGTAAAAGAACATCTTTTAGGAATTATATATCATAATTTACGCATTGTAAAAGGTATTTATGAAACAACTTTTGACATTAAATTTCCAGACATTAATGAAGTTATGAAGATAGTCATTAATAGACATCATATGGTTCATAGGAATGGAAAAGATAAAGATGGTAATGAAATTATATTAGATATTAATAATGTAAATGATGTTATTTATAAAGTAGAAGAATTTATTAAAAAAATAAACTTATTATTAACTAATAATATAAATAAAGAAGATGATGAACTTCCTTGGTAGTTGTTTGTTAATTTCTATTAATTTTATTATTTATTGAGGTGTCAAAATAATTTCATATATTTACACTCTGAAAATTAATGTATTATGGAATTATTTAAGGGACAAATAAAAGACTTTAATATAACTCAAAATCCTAGTAATGATGGGAAGAATTTTCCTACATTACATAAGGTAATACATCAGGTAAAGTCTTGGATACGAGGTATATATTCTTGGGTATCAGAATTTAACATAGACCGATATTTAGCGGAATACAGTTTTAGAATTAATCGTTCACAAAATAAAGATACTATCTTTAACAAATTAATGAAAAGAATTGTAGAACGTTCTCCCGTTTCCCAAAGTCAATTAGTATGTAGCTAAATAGACATCTCAATAATTTTATTTTAAAAACTCTAACCCCTGATAGAAATCTTTATATTCTTCCTCATAACTACTCAATACAAATATGGGAGGCTCATTTTCTGAAAGGAAAGTTAGCCAATGATCATAGGAGTAAAATACAATATTTTCTATAATATCTGGTTTTCCCTTAATGAAATTACCAATATAAAAATTTTTATACATCCATACGGTTGCGATACCATTTCCACCAAAAACACGCTCTATTACTTTCTTATTATCTTTAACAATCATTAAGTAAATCATTCTTTCATTCCATCTTTCATTGAGCTTATCCCAATTGGAAAAGGCTTGCATATAAAAGTCAGCATTATTTATTTTTCCTTTATATGTATTATCTATATGAAGAGAGATAGGATATTCATAGTAAGCATATTTGTCCAATAAACTGTAATTGATAGGAAAAGGAATATCTATATTTTTTATCTTCACGCTTTCTATTCTTTTTATTTTTCCCGTTTGGAATATATTTCCATCCTCAATAGATGCGTAATCATATTCTTTTCCTTTATATGAGGTATCTACTTCTTCGCTATAACTTAATAATAAACCAACATCAAAATACTTCTCTTCTATTTTTCCTTCTATTATCTCAATAGGATTGTAAGCGATCATTTCTAAATCTTTTATTAAATACGTATCCAGTTTGTCCTTTTTTATACTATAAGCATACACTGTATCAGTTTGTTTTAGGTGTAATTGTTCTAATATTTGCTCTTTGCGTTTTCCTGTTAGGGAGAAATAATATTTTTGCTTATTTATCTCTTTCTTTGTAAGGAGTGGTTCTTTTTGACTAAGCCTATAAGGTATAGAGAGATTTACGTAATATCCATATTTTTGAAAAAAACTAACTTCATTTACTTTATAAACCTTCAAGTTAGCTGGTTTCCTATTTAAATAACCATACCCTTCTTCTGAATTAGGATATATATTTACAAATTTTAAGCTATCTCTATAAAAAATACGATCAGCCGCTATAAGAGAATCTTCACTTATAATTTCTTTTTTTTCTTCCTCTTGTGAAGGATTTACCTCTATTTTTTCCATTTTACACGCCGTGATTAGGAAAAATACACTTATTATATATAATACGTATTTCATTATATGGTACATTTTAGTGTCTATTATCTATTATAGTCAAACAAATTTAGATTGTGAATAAATAAAAGATTTATTATCTTTGCACTGTCTATGGAACTAACACTGTCACCAACAGAAATAGA
Source organism: Capnocytophaga bilenii (assembly GCF_017565765.1). Classification (GTDB taxonomy): domain Bacteria; phylum Bacteroidota; class Bacteroidia; order Flavobacteriales; family Flavobacteriaceae; genus Capnocytophaga; species Capnocytophaga bilenii. The sequence continues at coordinate 10,340 of NZ_JAGDYP010000001.1, read as the reverse complement.
GGAACTTAGAAAGCTCCAACGCAACTTGCAAGGTCGCTCGGATTATGCCCGAGTTACCTGTATTTTGATGCTTTCTATGGGCAATACTCCTATTTTTGTTGCTGATTGCTTAGGTATAGATATTTCTACTATTTATTGTTATCGTTCCTTATATCTTGAAGGAGGACTAGATAAACTCCTTGAGAATCGTTATAGAGGTTATCAAGGTCTGCTTAATATTTTTCAAATAGAATCCTTAAAACAAGAGTTACGCACACATCTTTATACAGATGCAAAACAAGTATCTCAATGGGTTAAAGACACTTTTGAAGTTACCTATACTCCACAAGGAATGGCTGATTTACTTAACAGAATTGGTTTTTCCTACAAGAAAACAACCGAAGTGCCTTGTGAGGCGGATCCTTTGAGACAAAGTTGAATTTAAAATGCAAAACTACAAAAAATAATATAATTAGCTCATACAAAGAGGATTATTTTTTTGATAGGAAGATAAGAGAAGACAGATTCTTAGATGATTTGGACAGGCTTTTTCAAAATTAGGTTTCTAAATCATTACCAAATACCTTGAAAAATATTTTTTGAGGCGTCAAAATAATCTCATATATTTGCACTCTGAAAATTAATGTATTATGGAATTATTCAAGGGACAAAGACTCTTAGAGTTTACTGAACGCTTTAAAACAGACTTAGATTGCGAAGAATACTTAGCTTCTTTAAAGTGGGAAGATGGATATTGCTGTCGCAAATGTGGTCATAAAAAATACCTGATTTTTCCTAAAAATCAATAGAAGTATGGGAATTGGTAGAATTTTTAAAAGAATAGCACTCATTATAGCAATTTTAGGAATAATTGGTGTGATACTTTTTATTGTTTTAATTAGTTTAATTCGCCTTGATTTTCGAAATGAGTTAGCTCCTATAAGTAAAAAAGAAAAGGAATTATTTGAGGAGATAGAACAGGAAACGGGGTTTGTGACAGATACAACATCTCGTATTTTTACCAAAGAAAGATGTTGTAACCACACAATAGAATATAATATTGATTTTTATCTTGATGAAAATAATAAATCATTTATTAACAAAGAGGAAAAACATATAAATAGTATTTTAGAAGAAAAATCCATTAACCTGTATAAAATAGCACAACATATAAAATTAGATAAAAACCAAAAAATGTATTTTTGTATTAAATATCACAAAGAAAAGGAAAGTACTTATCTGTATTTTATAGAAAAAACAGATACGTATGTTTTATATAATTGGAATAAAAAAGATACTATTTTTCTAAAATAAAAAGTGGTGTTTCAAAATGTATGATATTGATCAAAGAAAATAAAGATAATATATATCAACGTCTTTGGTTTTAGTAGAGGAGCTGCTGCAGCACGTTATTTTATTTCAGAGGAAATGTCAATTACTTCTTATATGAGGGTTGATAGGAAGACACCTATAATCTTTAACTTTGTAGGACTCTTTGATACGGTTGCCTCTTTTGGGTTAATTCATAAAAACGATGTATCTCAGTTAAATTTAAAAATGGGAGCTAAACCTAATAAAGTAGTTCATTTGATAGCATCCGATGAATATCGTGAAAATTTCAAACTTACAAATATAGACAGTACAATAAAACAAGATGAGTTTTTATATAGAATACAAGAGCAAATATTAAAATATGCAAAGGAAAATGATGGAATCAACTCTATAAAGGTTCATCTATCAAAAGACGATTTGCACAAATTAAGACATCAGTATCTACATCGTTCTAATCAGGACGATGATATAGTAGCTATGTATGGGAGATATAAAGAAGGAAAACTTAAACGAGACATTTTACAAGGATAAATTATGAAAAAGTATGTAATAATAGGCATTATAGTGCTTCTGATAGGAACACTCATTTACTATAGAAAGAATGTAGCTTGGAAGTTTTACAAAGTAAAATATTCCATAACAAAAATAATGAATAAGATAACAAAAAAATACCACTGGCTTATTTTAACCACAGGAGATGAAGGATATACAACAGAAATAGTAGATGGTGCATTCATTTACAATAATGGAGAAAGGGAATATATTCCTTCGGGGCAAAGCTTACGAGCAAGTTTGTTCCACGACTCAGGAACTATGATAGTAGGAGAGTGGGAGCGTCCTATCCCTGTAAAAATGCAGATTACTTGGTTTTCGTATGCAGAGAATAAGTTTTATTCAGGTTCTTTTGATTTAAATGTGCCTCGTATCACTAAGTTGTTTCAAGAAGGTTATCTTGACAAGTTTGGCGATACCAGCTATTATGATTTTAAAATTGCAGTATTGCCTGCAGGACAGGTATTGCTCTATTTAAGTGGAGCCAATACTATTTTAGTAGGTGAATATCAAGCAAAAGAATATATTGTTAAGGGAGATGATGCTTTCCATAGGATAATGGGAGTGCCAGAAATAAGCATTATAAGGGATTGGTCAAGAGAAACTGCTGTACAACAATATCAAAATAGTATGCCACAACAAACTCAAGAGGAGATCAGAAATAATAAACTTTCAACTCATATATGGAAGGAGGTTATCATTAAATACCCTTGGCGTTTTACCATCCATATTGCGGATAAAGATGATTATTCTCTAAAAATGATTTCCCGTCCTTATGATGCCGGCAAGTATCTTTTATTTATTGACGGGGAGAAAAATATGCATTTTGACCTTGATTTTCTAACAGGTTTTGCCCCTAAACCTATTCCTGTAGAAATAGATGCTGTGTATGATGGGCAAGAAGGTGAGTATGTAATAAGGGTTTACCCTGGTAATGTAGGGGGTGAAGAGTTTATTGCTTTGCCTTATGAGCAATATCGCAAGCGAGAGCAACAACTTGTAAAGCTTTTTAAGGAGTTTTATGAAAGGATAGGAAAACAACCCTTTGATCTACATTTAGAAATAGATAAAAAGTTTGAAAATCCTAAACTATACCTAAAAAAAGATGATATAATGCAGGAAATCCCCGATGTAGAGTTTGAGCTATTTAATAGTACATTTAACATCCAATTATATCCAAAAGAGTAATCTATGAAAGGCACCTACTACAAAACCCCCATAGACTTCAAGGCGTTGATAGAGAAACGTGACCTTGCCAAGACCACCTTAGAGACCTCAAAAAATATTTAATCCACGAAGGATTTTCGTATGAATTTAAGTTAGATTAGTTTATGAAAAAAATACATTTATTAACCGTGATTATTTTAACACTTTTATTTTTAAATTGTAAAGAAAGAATAAAAATGGAAAAAATAGCAAATTTATATAAAGAAGTTAAATATCATGAGCAAGCTATTAGTTATCAAGCAGAGTATTTTATAGGAGGTTGTAATTTTGAGATACTAATTAATGGCTTCCCTATTGAGAGATATTATGGATTGGGAAATGGTGCCTTAAGCGCAAGTGTCCCCATAAATACAGCAATTTTAAAGAGTGGTTTACAATCTTGGAAAATTAGAATTTTTCCTATACATATCAATGGAATTCCACAAAAAGTGATAGAAGGAGGGGCAAGAGTCCAATTAAAAATACAAGCTATTCGTTTTAAAGATAATGGAGATATTGAAAAGATTTCTACACCTGTGATAGATTTTGAAGTTCCACTAAAAAAAGAAAAAGAAACAGGAAAAAATATATTTGTAGATATGGGAAAACCTTATGTAGAATATTCTGGAACATTTCAGGCTAATGTCCCATATCAATTAAAAGGATGGCAAGATGGAGAAAAATTTGATTTATCTGATAGCTTAAATCTAAAAAAAGAAGTTCTAAACAAGTTTAATGAACTTAGAAATATGATTATCAATAAAGAAGAAAATAAATTTGAAGAGAGTATTTTATATAAAGAAAAAGAAGTAGCTCAAGCTTTATTTATGACAGAAAAAGAAAGTAAGGATATTGCAAAATTTTATACAGCTGCATTTGATGGAACTCTACAGAATTTTAATATGACTTCAATTGATAATGAAGAGTTGGTTTATTATTGTGAAGATAGAGTAGTCACATTATTATTTACAGCAATGAAATGTCCTCGTTGTAAAGGAGAGCCTGTACTAGTAGGAAGATATGAAGAGGAAAATAGAAAAAAAGTAAGAATTTTCCCTATATATTTATATCGCCCAAAAGGTAAAAAAGAATTAGAAGTTATAAGATAAATGAAAGGCACTTACTACAAACCCCCGATAATACTTTTTCTATTATATGGGATACTTCTATACACAAAATTGAATTTTATGCTTATGACAACGATTGGTTTTTTAATGGTGGCATAGAAAATGTTTTCTGTGGACAAGTAATATTAAAACTATGGAAAAGTAAAATACAACAGATTTGGGAAAGCGTATCCTAAAAAGGAAGAAATAGAAACAGCAGAATTATATCAATTAGTCAGAGGATATTTATTAGAATGGTATAATGAAGTAAAAAAAAAATCTATAAGTAACCCTATATATTATAGTTTAGATAATACTTGTGCCCTTAGAATGAGTTGGGCACTCAATTATTCTAAAAATCTTATACCTTATAGAAAAGGTGAAACTTATAAAGGCAACAATGATTTAAATTATTTTATTAATGTGAAATATCTAAACAATTATTTAGAAAATATTTTTAAAGATAAGAAATTAAAAAATATTAATATAGAAGATGAAAAGGAAGCTCTTTTTATTCAGTTAGATTGTAATTTTAGTGATGCTATAGGGCATATTGATATAGTTTTTGATGGAAAATATGGAAGCCAAAGCTACCGATGTAAAACAACAATAGATTGGACTGATCTAGATTAAAAACTTAAAAAAATGAAGATAGAAATGATTTTATTATGTTTGTTTTTTTCTTTATATACTTATAAAAAAGAAAATATACATTTTAGTGATTCTAAAGAGGATAACTTAGCAAAAAAACAAATATTAGATACTGTAATCTCTACAAAAAAAGATAGCTTACTTGAACAAGATCTGTTATATTTGAAAAATGTAGCTTATTGTTTATGTGTAGGTAATGTTAATACAAAAATATTAAAAACACATCCTAATAAATATAAAATTTTTCGAGATGATAGTGCAATTGCTTATGCTTCTATGGCAAATATTCTTGATTATGAACTATTTCTAAGGAATAAATCATTAAATAATATGATAGAAATTGGAATAAAAAATTATATCAGGCAAAACCTCCAGAAGAAGAGTCTAATAATGACATTTTTTTAATTCAAATGCAATGTTTAAACTTCTATAATAGTGATGAACTTAATAGTTATATAGACTCTATTAGAGTTCAATATTATAAATAAAATCAATTCCCCTTCTCCACCAAATGCCTAAGCCCAAGGCTTCAAGTGGACATAAGCTCATCTTTACCGAAGAAGAGAGCATCCTGCTTACTGATAAGAATGGCAATGTGATTAAGTTGGATACTCAGGGTAAGAATATAGAGATTTCTGCTCCTGAGACTATTAATATCACAGCTAAGAACATCAATTTAAAAGCAAGCGATAGTATTGATTTTGATGCTAATGTAAATATCACTGAAACCGCTGGAAAGGCTAAGAGAAGTGATATTGGTGGGGATATGTTTGTGTATGTGAATGGGACTTTATATGAAAAAGATAAAAGAACAAATAGAAGAACTTAACCTTAAATTACCTGAAAGAATAAAAGAATCTATCTCTTTTGGTGGTTTTGATAAAACATTAAAGAAATATAATAACATAGAACAGCCAAAAATAGGTAATAAAGAAACAACAGAAATAATGCCAGTATTTGAAAAATACTATATTCAAAATGAGGGTGTCCGAAAAGTTTTATTTTAGCTTAAAACAAGCTTATTAATAAATAGAATATTTTTGTAACTAATTGATTATTAACATCCCCCTTTCCCCCCTTTAAAAGGAGGGAGATGCCGAAGTAGTACTTTTAAAACTTTTCGGACACCCTCTTTCCACCAGAACCTCTTGATGATCTATTTGGGACTCTTGGTAGTTTTCAAATAAGAATAATAGTAAAAGGGAATATTAAAAAAATTGATGAGAATATTTATGAGATAATGGTTAATAAATTAGGAATATATGTCAAAGATTCTTTTGATTTTATTTCTGAAGATGAGTATTTAGGAGATTGGTCTATAATAAATCAAGATGTAGAAGCAACAATTGGAGCAACAAAAAGTGGATATTATAAAATAACTAATAAGAGCTATAGAGATTATCAAAAAGACTCTCATATGGGAATGGATTTTAACTTATATTCAACTATAAAGGAAGAAGATGTATTGTATAAATTTAGAGCAACTAAATAGGAAATTAGCTAATAGAAAAATTAACTCATTTATTTTTTTCATATCTATTCTTATATTATATTATATTATGGGAGTATTTTTCTTTATTTTTACTAATAATGAATCCATACAGGCTATCCCATGTTTTTTTATAGGGTCACCTTGTTATCATGTAGGTTATGCATACTTATTTTTATTAGTAATTTCTTTTGTATATTTTCTTGTTTTACCAATAGTAAAGCAAAAAATATTTTATTTTTATATTGTATGGGGCTTATTATCTTTACTATCCTCAGGGATGTTGTGGTCTTTTATTGATATGTATAATGGTTTTTTCCCAGACTTTAAAAAGTTATTTTTTAAAATTATAGAAGATATAGAAAATACTTTCACTTTGGGATGGATAATTATTTTAATTTCATTTCCTTATAATATTTTTGTACTTGTTATATCCTATTATTTTATAAAACAATTTAAAAGAAATTAAATGTATAACACTGATAATCGTGTAAGGCGATTCATACTAAAAGCGGACATAAACTCATCTTTACCGAAGATGAGAGTATCTTGCTTACCGATAAGAATGGCAATGTGATTAAGTTGGATACTCAAGGTAAGAATATAGAAATTTCTGCTCCTGAGACTATTAATATCACAGCTAAGAACATCAATTTAAAGGCAAGCGATAGTATTGATTTGGATGCTAATGTAAATATCACTGAAACGGCTGCAAAGGCTAAGAAAACAGATGTTTGTGGGGATATGTTTGTGTATGTGAATGGAGCTTTAACTGAGGTGATTGAGGGGGATTTGCATAGTGAGACAAAAAAAAGGAAAACTATGCTAAATAGTGAGGGAGGAATTGAAAGCAATAGTGTTGAAATGATAAATCTTAATGCTGAAGGTAAAATACATAGGAACAGTAATGAAAACACTAAATTTTCTTAAGCTATGAGTAGAACAAGAATTGTAGGAGGAAAAATAACAGAGATTGTTCACGGAGATTATAATATATATTCTGCGTCTGATATTATTTTTAATTCAGAAAAAACAGTTATTCCCAATGGAAAACAAGGAATAGTTATTGGGAATAAGGTGGAAAAAATCACAAGTAAGGATAATTCTAATGATGAAGAGAACAATAAACCTGAATATATTGTAGAATTTAAACATACCCCAAGTTATGATGGAGAATTTGGATTTGACTGGATGAGAGGTAATTGGCTTACAGGAGATTGTGTAGAAGGATTGGAAGAACTAAAAAAAATATACACACCTTTTCAAGTAAATTTAAAACACTATCAGACACAAAAGCCCTATGGCGATTATTATGTGCCTTGGCTTATAATGTTTCCAAATCATAAAGAAAAAATAGGAAAAGAAGTACAACTATTGGTTACTGCTCCTATGGAATATCAAGATAGCAGTCTATTAAACAGTACAGAGGATGAGGAATTTTCTTTGAAAACGAGTAACCCATCCTTGAGGGTAGAACCTTCAAAATTAAATATGAATGATTGCCTGAATGGAGCAGTTATTACTATATATTGCGATAGCCCATTAAAAAATGATGAGACCATTACTGCTATTGCCTCTAAGGGAGCTATTGTTGGGAAAATTAATGTGATGAAAAACTCACACTATCAGGATTTAACTGTAAATGTATATGTAATAAAATCATATTTAACAGACAAAAATTATACTAATGATTATGGAAAGAAGGTTGTTGACAATAAATTATCAGAAATAGGAGGATTGCAAGCAATTAAAAATTATTTGAATAAAAAAAGCCTTAACCAAGCCCTGATACAAGTGAATTTAATTGATATAGATGAAAAAGGGAAACCTTTTGATTGGGGATTTAGAAAAAGTTCTTTGGAAATCGCCAATAAAGGTTTAGACCCTGAATTTAACAATGATAATGCTCCTACTAATATTTTTTATACAGAATTTAAGGATATGTTAGTTGATAAAAATAAAATGTTGTTTGATGACGGAAAGTTCATTAATTTTATTAATTTTCAGTTTGAAAAAAAATATAAAAAATATATCAATAAAAAAAGTATATTTTTATATCTAACATCTTTAAACTCACAAGATTCTGGCGGAGCAGCTTTTTTAGTCCCTTTGAACAATAAACATTGCATTATATTCAATTCTAATTTAAAGAATTTACCTTCCTATGCTCACGAAATTGGTCATACTTTTGGACTAACTCATACATTTCCTGAAAATAATAGAGATTATGACAACAAAATAAGAATATTTAAAGATGATTCAGAGTTAAGAAGACAATGGTTGATACGAAATGAAAGAATAGCTAACATATATCAAGTAAAATTTGAGAAACATCACATGAAAAGATCTGAAAATATACAAAAATCTTATGAAAAGATTAAAGAGTATGATATTTTTAGATTTGAAAAATCAAAAACTGATAATATATTAGATTATCATAATAAAAGAATCTCTTTTACTCAATGGCAAATAAAAATTATGCAGAATGAAGTTGAAAAATATTACAATGATAAGGAATAAAATAATATACATTGGTTGTTTATTTATATTTTTTATGGAGGGATATGCTCAAAAAATTGAACCTATTCCTTATAATTATCATTTATATAAAAAAATAGATTCATCAGATGTAGTAAGCCCTTTTGATGAAATAGAAATTGCCTCTTTTGTAAAGAGGCATAAAATAAATAAAAAAGGGCAAATTTTAGAAATCCGTTTGGATGATAAACCTCAATATATAATTGAACATAATATTTCTCTTTTAAATAATTATTTTTCTAAAAAAGTAACGATTGGATTAGAAAAAGTAACAATCTTAAATGGTTATTCTGTAGAATATGAAGTGTTCTATTATCAAAAAGACAAAAGGTTAACACTGAAAAAAATAAGCTATAAAAAAGGGACGATAAATGGGGTATATATAACAAAAGATATGAACGACAATCTTTTATATAAAACCCAATTTACAGATGGTTCTGGTTACTGGAAAGATTTTTATTATGAAAGTGGAAATATAAAAGAAGAAGGCAAAGTAGAGAACAATTGCAAGGTAGGAGAGTGGAAATACTACAACAAAAATGGCACTATTGATAGCCTAAAAATCTATTCTATAAAAGATAGTGTAGATGTCCGCTTTCCTCATTGCTTATTTAATAAAAATGAACCTTGCTATTGAGAGAATATGACCATCCAAATTTTAAGCGGATAGCCTTTTTTGTTTATTCTCCCTCTTTCTCCACCAAATGCCTTAGCTCAGGGTCGTTGGCGATACGTTCTTTCTCGCGTTCAATGATTTCAATGACATCTAACTTTATCTGGCGATAATTGGCTTCTACCTGTTCTTTGGTAGTGTCGTTGCCATTAGCATCAGTAAAGGAGAGGACTTCGGGGATTTTCTGGTAGGCTTTGGTCTCAGCAGCTACTTTCTTGTTATCTACTATAATCTGAGCGTGGAATATCTTCTGCTCAATACGCTCGTCAAAGTTGTCAGAGACTGCCCCAACGAACATTCATTGGGTGAGGTTCGCAATCTTACTGGCAGGGATAAGACTATCCAACTGCGTGGATATAGAGGTAGAGGTGTCATTGCGGTTAATCGTAGTAGATTGCCTTTTCTGCAATACCTTTCCAAAACGTTCAGAAAGAGTTTTAGCTGTTTCCCCTACTACTTGTCCGCTAAAGATATTCCCTACCGTGTTTTGTATTACTTTACTTTCTTTTTGAGGTGTCAAAGTATTTTCATATATTTGCTCTCTGAAAATTAATGTATTATGGAATTATTTAAGGGACAAAGCCTCTTAGAGTTTACTGAACGCTTTAAAACAGACTTAGATTGCGAAGAATATCTAGCTTCCATAAAATGGGAAAAAGGGTATTGTTGCCGTAAATGTGGACATACAAAATACCAAGTCAGAAAAGATTTTTCACGCACTTGCAATATCTGTGGAGATACGGAAAGTCCTACTGCTGGAACACTATTTCATAGACTAAAATTTGGGTTACGTAAAGCATTTTTTATATGTTTT
>NZ_JAGDYP010000019.1 GCF_017565765.1 Capnocytophaga bilenii | reverse complement strand
AAAAATGTTTTCTTTTAGACGATAAATGGAAACCAATATTTTTATAGATGATATACTCACAAAATTTGAATTTTAAAATAAGAGATAACACCCGTTAGAATATGTCTACAGGTATATTAGGTTGGTTCTTTGGTAAAGGTCCTAATAAGGCGTTCAATAAAGGAGTGGAGAAGGTAGCTAATCACCATTCTCACAAGAGTTTTGGGCAGCTTTTTGAGGAAGCTACTGAGGAGTCGTATGTTTGCAAATTGAAATATTAATTGTAATTTTACATTTAAAATAAGTACGGATTAAAACCGAGCAGTGGTCGTATGGCATCATGCAGCATATGATGAAAAAACAAATTCATGTATAATGCAATTAGTTTATACCTCAGAACACAAAGCAAAATTACCTCATGAAGGAGCTGTTAAACAATTTAAAATTGGAGTTGAATATGATACTAAAGCTGCTAAAGATAAAGCAAAAGAATTGAATGAAAAATACCATTAGAAAAATGAGAGAGACAAAAATTAAGTTTGATAAAGATCTTTCAAAAGAAATTTTTATTAGGAAAATAAATAAGAAAATTAGACTAATCTTATCTGATGATTTGGACGCTTCAGAAGAGAAATTAAGTGATAGTTATTGCAAAAAAATAGCTGATTTTATAGATAACTTTTCAAAATGGTACAATAAATGTATGGATGCTGTTAAGGAATGGGGTGAAAATATTTATCATATAAATATAGAATATGATGAGATAAAACTATTAAAAATTTTCATTCTGTTTGAACAAAATGAATGTGAATTATTCGGATTAGGATTTAGGACAGAGTTTGATATTGAACATGGTTGCGGCATTAAAATTAAAGTAGAAGATGGTAATTATAACATTGTAGAGATAGGTACAGCTGACATTGCTTTTTGCTAAAATAATATATCATCTATGACCTAAGCGAGCGACCTAATCTCAGTAGAGATAAGGACAACTTGTTAGTTTATGACAAGGAAGAGCCTGTAACAGAAAATCTTATCACTTGGGTGTTTGATGAGAACTCCTTTGTGCCTGCGGCTAAACTTGTAGGGGATAAATCGTATAGCATCCTCACTGACCTCTTGGGAACGCCGTATGAGGCGTATGATGAAAATGGAGAAAAGGTGTGGGCACGAGAATTAGACCTTTATGGGAATGCTATTGCTGGTGATAGCTCGTTTATTCCTTTCTTATACCAAGGACAGTATTATGATGAGGAGATTGGGTTAGCTTATAATAGGTTTAGGTATTACTCACCTGAAAGCGGTACTTATATCTCACAAGACCCGATAAGGTTGGCGGGGGGACTGGCGTTTTATGGGTATGTATTCGATTGTAATGGGTGGATTGATCCGTGGGGGCTAGAAAATGTGTATGTTGTGTATCAAGCTCCTGTTTTAGATGCAAATGGTGTACCAACAGGAGAAATATATACGGGAAGAACAAAAGGTATAGGGAGTAAAGATTCTACAGAAGATATTTCAAAAGCATTAAAAAAACGTAAATCAAACCATCACAGAAAAGATATAGGAAGCTTAACTCCTGTTTTTGTAACTGACAACTATAATGCTATGAGAGGTGGCGAACACTATTATATACAAGTAGAGAAAAAAGCTGGAACAGCAGCAGATCAAATTAATGGAATAGCAGATAGAAATTTTGGTATAGATAAAAATGGGAATGCAAAAAAAGGAAATAGATATATGGATGCCTTTTATGCAGAAAATCCAGATTTAGAAAAACTTCACTAATAAGTACAAAAAGATAATATTATGTCAAAGAGAAAAAAATATGGCAACATATATGAAATAAAAATGCCCAATAATAAGTATGCATACCTTTGTTTAATAAGAGAATGTGGTTTTGGTATTTTTGATTATTCCTCAGAAATACAAACTAATAATATACAAGAACTTTTGATAAAAGGATTAAAAATTTATAAATTTGGCAAAGAAACAGCAATCAATAAAAAAATATGGACATTGGTAGGGTATGTTGATTTACAAAAAGAAAATATAAAATGGCCAGATTTAGCTATTTTTATGCCACATAATAAGTTACGTTTTATAAAAGAGTCAAAAATTATGAGTGTAAATGAGGGAATAGTTAAAGTAAAAACTGATGAATATTTGTCTTTGGTCAAAAAAGGTTATATTAATGCTTTTTTTGATAATTATAGGTATTTTGAGCTTTGGCTAAGTAATAATATAGAAAACTATCCAGAAGGAGAAAATATTTTTCCTTTACCTGAAGGATATAATTAGGTAGCTGTAGTCCTATTCTTGGAATGCCAATGGAAGTTTAAAGAGTGTCGCGAACAACGACAGGGTACATTTTGCCTTTGAGTATGATGCCTTGGGCAGACGCACGGCAAAGATAAACCTCAGTAGCAAGCGCATCAAGCGTTTTCTGTGGGACGGAAATGTACCACTTCACGAATGGGAGTATGACCTAAGCGAGCGACCTAATCTCAGTAGAGATAAGGACAACTTGTTGGTTTACGACAAGGAAGAGCCTATAACTGATAATCTTATCACTTGGGTGTTTGATGAGAACTCCTTTGTGCCTGCGGCTAAACTTGTAGGGGATAAATCATATTCTATTCTCACCGACCACTTAGGAACGCCGTATGAGGCGTATGATGAAGAGGGGAAAAAGGTGTGGGCACGAGAGTTAGATATTTATGGGAATGCTATTGCTGGGGATAGCTCGTTTATTCCTTTCTTATACCAAGGACAGTATTATGATGAGGAAATAGGGTTAGCTTATAATAGGTTTAGGTATTACTCACCTGAAAGCGGTACTTATATCTCACAAGACCCGATTGGATTAGCAGGAAATAATCCTAATTTCTATGGGTATACCTTTGATAGTAATACAGAGGTGGATGTTTGGGGGTTAACGATTGGAGATAGAACATTTAAATATGTAATTCAACAAGGGGATTCGAACGGAGGGTGGGTGCATATTGATCTAAGACATGTCAGTGGAGGGCACTCTAGAGGTGAAGGTGATTTATTTACGAGAGGTACAACAAGAGATCATTTGGAAAAAGCTGCAAATAAAATTGTAAAAAAAGGTAAAAGAATAACTAAGGATATAACTAAGAAAATGCAATCTTTTGAAATGAAAATCAAAATAAAAGGAAATAAGAAAGAGCTTGTCAGAGTTTATGTTGACACCATTGAAAAGAAAATAATTACAATATTCCCTGCTAGAGGAAATGGAAATCACTAAAAATATTATATGACTATTAAATTTGATATTGCATCAACATACGATGAAAAAATTTCTGAATTTGAATTAGGAGATATAACTATTCAGCAATCGGAATTTATTATAACAAGCAAAAGGGACAAAGCCCCCTATCAAAATTTTATGCTTTTCCCTACACTGACTAATTTTCTGTATAGTCTGAGAGATAGCATTTCTAAAAATCAAAAGAATATTACGTTTACAGCGTTAGATTCTTCTTTTGAATTTCATTTAGAAATTTATAAAAATATGATTATTTTAGATAAGAAAATAGAAGTCCCTCTCAATATTTTTTTGAATACTGTATATGGAGCTTCAATGAGTTTATATTTAAATTATAAAGGAAAAGTAGATAATAGTAATGGTATTTTAGATGAATTTAAAACAGAATTAGATAGTTTTAAAAGAATTTTATTCTAAAAGTGAGTTTTTTATCAATAAGGGGCGTATGATGAAAATGGGAAAAGGTGTGGACACGAGAATTAGACCTTTACGGGAATGCTATTGCTGGGGACAGTTCGTTTATTCCTTTCTTATACCAAGGACAGTATTATGATGAGGAGATTGGGTTAGCTTATAATAGGTTTAGGTATTACTCACCTGAAAGCGGTACTTATATTAGCCAAGATCCGATTAGGTTGGCAGGGAATAATCCTAATTTCTATGGGTATACTTTTGATAGTAATACTGAGGTGGATGTTTTTGGACTTGCAGGTACAGGAGGGGCGTATATGATAAAACTTAGTGACGGTAAGATTTATGTTGGAAAAGGTGAAATTGGTCGTATGAATGAATCTATTGAGGAGAG
>NZ_JAGDYP010000018.1 GCF_017565765.1 Capnocytophaga bilenii | reverse complement strand
CAATCTGTAGAGAAACCCTAATTTTTTCATTCATAACTATTTTTTTGACAATCATTGTACTTATCTAGTTTATAACGCTTATCTTTTTCCTTATTTAAAGGCAACTCTTTTCCTTCCTCCCCCCGCTGGCGCAAGCTTGTAGCTTGTGCCTAATTCAAAATTCACAATCCCCTCCCCGTCCTACCTATCCCATTTGTCGCACATTCTATGTTAATATCCAAATTTTAAAAGGTATTTTTTTGATTTTTTTTGTATTTTAGAACAAATTTTTGCCCAAAACACCACCTATAGCCTAATTTATTTAAGCTATTATTTCATTGTTATTCAAATATTTAAGAGTATTAATACACTCTTTTTTCTTCTATGCTACGGTAGCATATTTATATATGTCTACATAAGGAGTTCCTCTCTTGATTACTGCAAAAGCAATATTTACAAGTTTAAACTTTATGTTATTGCTTATCAGCAAGATATGCTTCCCTTGCTCTTTCTTCTTCTCAAAATATGCCTTTATTTGAGAGTTATATTTTTTAGCCGACTGAACCGCCATACTCAGCAAAGCCTTAACTTTTTTATTTGCAAAATGATTTACTTGAGTCTTTCCTCTTACCGACTTTCCCGAGCTATGTTCAAAAGGAGCTATTCCCGAATAGCAAGCAAATTTACGACTATTTTTAAATTTAGTAAAGTTATGAGTAATCATTACTAAATAAGCCGAAATTATAGTACCAATTCCCTTTATACTCTTCAATAAATCGCGATTCTTTTTCAATTCAGGATGCTCTTTAAAAACCCTTTCTATTTCATTTTCAATAGCTTTTAGACTATTTTTAAGAGCAACTCTTGTTTGTTGATTTATTTTATGAACACTCTCATAAGCCTTGCTATTTACCCGTCCTTCATTCTCTTGGGTCATTTTCAAACTTGTTATTGACTTTTGTATTTTTTCCCTTTCAGCAAAGAGAAGTTTAAGTTCCTGTATAGCTTCATCCGTTACCTTTGAAAGCACTATTTTATCAATATTTCTCAAGGCATAAAGAGCAATCATTTTAGCATCGGTTTTGTCATCTTTACCTCTAGTAATACCTTTAGATTTATTAATTTCAAGAGCTGAAACCTCACTATAATAAGCATTTAGCTCAGAGAGCACTTCACCTAATTTGATTGAATACACCCCTGTATTTTCAAAACAAATAAGCGTTTGAGTCAGGTTGTAACCTAACCTTTCCAAATCCTTTACAATAGATTTAATGTTTTTAGGCTTATAGTCAATTACTTTTGAACCTAATACATTGCCATTTTTATCCACATAACAAATATCTAATTTGTCTTTGGATACATCAATTCCTGTAAAAAGAACATAGTTTTTCATTTTCTAAATATGATTATTGATATTAAAAATAAGCCTTTGCTTCTAAAGTCTTTATTAGACCCTAACGTCTACCATTCTATTTAAAAATAAGGCTTTAAATCAAAGAATTGGCAGAGGACTAATGTGCGACATAAGACGTTATCTTAACCCGTCCTCCTAGTTCACCTCTGTTACTTCTTTGAAATATAAAAATACTATTTTTCTTTTATATTAGGATATTATTTTCAAAAATATTTTATAACTTTGCATTTCAAATCAATTCCAGCCCTGATTGTTCAAGTCTTTATTTACCATTCTATTTTGAAAATCAGGGTATTCAAAGAACGGGCAGAGGCAGAATGAACAGACTTTTATTCTCCTCTGCTTTTCTTTGAAAATAACTTCTTATTTTCAGGGTGCAAAGTAAAGACTCGTCCTACCTGTCGCACCCGTCCCACAATTCACAATTCATAATTTGCGAATTCCCCTCGCACTATTTAGAGCGCTTTATAGGCTTAAAAAACGCTTATCTCTATGGTGTATAAAGGAAATTAGTAGGGCAATTCTTTTGTATTATACTGATTAATAAGTTGTTGTAATTTTAACAACACATCTGATACATTACCAGATATTGCCCTTTTTACTATCTAACTAATGCCGGTTGTTTGTAAATCCAGTTATTCCGTTGGCAAAATTCAAAAAATTTCAAGTTCTCTTTTGGGTCTTTGAAAGTTATATAAGCTATTTTTAAATTTGGCAATTCACTTAATCTACTAAAATCATCTGCTTTCAATAATGATAAATCGGTCATCATTAAAGCTTTCAAATTACTCATTTTAAATATTTCCGAAACATCTGCCAGTTTAGGTAAATGAGTTGTTTGGAACAATTTTATATTGTCGGGATTAATAAATTTGGGAATGGAAGAAACTAAGGGCATATATCTTAACCAAACTTCCTGAATATGCGGCAATTGTCCAATATAGTTTAAATCCATCTCTTTACATTTTTCCAAATATAAAGAGGTAAGATTCGGAAAAACTTCCGTAATTTTCTTGCAGTTTAAAAGTTTTCTATATATCCTAAGTGTTTTAAGTGAAGATTTATTTGTTATGTTATCCAAATCAAAGTCAAAGACAGCACAGGTTTTAAGACTTGATAATTCATCAATAAATGAATGCTGTTTTGAAGTTAATCCATTTTCAAGTTCGAAATGTTTTAGATTTGAAAGTTTTCTTAAATCATTCAGAGATATTCCCTTTTTAAAGTTTTTCCGCAATTTCAATACTTGTAAATCTTTAACAAAACTTATGTCCGACAGGGAACTTATTTCTCCGGCGGCAACAAAAATATCAAGTTGTTTGACATTGGCAAGGTTTCTTAATATATGCAAATTACCCGAATAATTTTTAAGATGCTCATCAATCCATAATAAAATAGGTATATTATGTTTGGACAAAACAGTATTTACTTTATCCAAAATTAATTCTTCTGCCGAATTTTCAATATAAATTCGATCATAGTTACTTATTGTTTTATCCAAGTTATTGAGTTCCGAATCGGATATGGAATTAAGTTTTAAATCTTCTTTCATATTTGATATTATTTTGCTTTGCAACCATTACCCCCGCTGGCGCAAGCTTGCAGCTTGTGTCCAATTCAAAATTCATAATTCATAATTCATCAATTCCCCTCGCACTATTTAAAGCACTCTATAGGCTTAAAAAACGCTTATATCTATGGTGGGTAAAGAGAAATAGTGGGGCAGTTCTTTTGTATTATATTGATTAGTAAGCTGTTGGAATTTTAACAACACATCTGGAACATTACCGGTACGAGCTACAAGCTCGCACCAGCAGGGTAATACATTTCCTATCTCTTTAAGGATATTCTCATTTTAGCATATTTAGATTCTAACACCTTCATCAACAAGTTTAAAATTTCCTTTACAGCTATATCTTCAGTTTTGTGATACTTTTGTCTCATATACTCATAAGTTGTTTCAGTACCTTCATATTCCATTACTAAAAAAATATGATCTGACAATTCATCTGCAGGAAGGTCAGGATCTTTCATGCAAATATTTACCATTATAACTAATGCTAACTCCCAAGAATGTTTGGAAAGTTCATTGTTAGCGTATTCAAATATACTTTCTATGTTGGAATAATCTAATTGTTCACAATGCTTTATAAGCTCTGTGTATTTTTGCTCTATATTCATATCTCTAATCATTTGTGTTCATTGGTATATGTGCTTGAAAGTGATATAAATTTGGATTAACAGGATCATAAGTTATAACATCTCCAGAATCATTATAAACAGTTGTATCTCTTTTTCTTGTAGCACCCTGTCCATTAGAGTCTACAATAAAATCAGTAGCTGTTTCTTTGTGGGAATGAGCTACATAGTCAGCTTTATTAGGATTAGAATTAGGATTAGCTTTATCTGTTCTTATGACAGCATATTTTCCATCATCTG
Organism: Capnocytophaga bilenii; assembly: GCF_017565765.1. GTDB lineage: Bacteria > Bacteroidota > Bacteroidia > Flavobacteriales > Flavobacteriaceae > Capnocytophaga > Capnocytophaga bilenii. The sequence continues at coordinate 1,538 of NZ_JAGDYP010000018.1, read as the reverse complement.
TATCTTTTAAGAATGTTTGATTACCATTATAATTTTTAACTTCAACATAGTCATAATCATTTGCTATTTTATGAATCTCTTCCCTTGAGAGTCCTGTAAAAGGAGGCAATTTTTTTATTTCCTCCTCACAAGTAGCTAATCCAAACACATCCACCCAGCAATTGCTATCCTTCACATACCCATATAGTGTAGGATTTCCTCCAGCTAACCCAATTGGATCTTGAGAGATATAGCTACCCGTTTCAGGGCTATAATACCTAAACCTATTATAGGCAAGTTTCGTTTCAAAGTCGTAATACTGCCCTTGGTAAAGGAATGGTATAAATGGGCACACGTCTTCACCTAAGGAAGACGCTTTAATTTCTCTTTTTACCCGTCCTTATATGTCTAATTGTCGATTCCAAACCTCGTTACCCTCGCTGTCAACAGCGAGTATAGGCGTACCGAGATGGTCGCTAATGATAGAGTATGCCTTGCCGTTTACTAATTTAGCAGTAGGTACAAAACCTTCAAACACCCAAGTAGTAAGCTACAAGCTCGCGCCAGCGGAGTTTTAATTTAATAGTTGATATTTTTTCCATTCATTAGGAATATGTAAATCAAAATCAGGAATTGAAAGATGTATTACGTCAGGAAGAAGACATTGCTTAAATCTGCTTTCGTATTTATGTAAGTATGTAGGTTGTGTCATTCCTATTGAAGCTAAGTTACTTGAATATTGATTGGGTGGAAAATAAACAAATACTTTTTGTTTGGCTTGCAATGCTAATTCTATTGCTGGAACCATATCACTATCAGCAGAAACAACAATAGATACATCTGAATTTTTTTCATAGGCATCAGCAACAATTTGAGTAGCAATTCTTACATCTGTTTCTTTTTCTTTTGGTTCCATCAAAATAATAGTTAAAAAATAAGCCACCTCTAAAAGAGGTGGCAAGCCTTAGTATTTTCCACCTAAGGGGGATATTGTGCTGCAAAGATATAAAATAATTTTTAAACAGCAAAAAAATACAGAAAAATAATTATCCCCGCCAAATCCCTCCACAGCACCCACAATCGTCCATGTGGCTCACACCCCCCGCTGGCGCAAGCTTGTAGCTTGTGCCCAATTCAAAATTCAGAATTCATAATTCCCTTTGCCGCCCGCACTCTCACCCATCCCATTACTCCCATTGCTCCCATAATTGCCCGTGTGGCTCACACCCCATTATTCCCATTGCTCCCACAATCGCTCCCCACAAACAGCACAACTGCAGCATTTTCCCCCTTTTGAAAGGGGGGTAGGGGGGAATGTTACTTTATTTCCATCCCCGTCCCACAATTCACAATTCATAATTTGCCAATTCCCCTCGCACTATTTAGAGCGCTTTATAGGCTTGAAAAACTCTTTTCTCTATGGTGTATAAAGAAAAATAGTAGGGCAATTCTTTTGTATTTTACTAATTGTTGTTATAATTTTAACAACACATCTGAAACATTACCCATTATTTTTGTAACCTAACCTTTTCCCATTACATACAATACCTTTTGTGAAA
>NZ_JAGDYP010000017.1 GCF_017565765.1 Capnocytophaga bilenii | reverse complement strand
AACGGTACAACCAGCGGCACAAAGCCGACCAGCGTTGAGCTTTACAACTTATTCGGCTACTTGCCACGGCGATCACAGCGGATGGTTCAGTATGCAAGAAGTGAATGCTAACGGAGCGAACTTTAATTATAGCATACAGGGACCTGTAGGGGCGACAGTACCAAGTGGTACGAACCTTAAGACAGCTATGGGCGCACAAGGCTTGAAGGCAGGCGTTTATACGATAACAGTAACTAATACTACTAGCCTTTGTGCAAGCACCTATACAATAACTATAGGTGAGCCAACAGCTATCACATTCAACACAGCATCAATTACGGTGAAGAGTTTTGGATGTGCTACAGGCACAAGTCAGCTAAGAGGTATGGCAGAAATAGATGTACCGATGGGCGCTATTAGTGGCGGTACGGGCAGCTATACGATATTGTACACAGACAGCTATGGCGGTACAGGTTCGGGCACACACTATGCTTTAGGACAAAAAGCAGGAGGCGTGGTAACCATAACGGTACGCGATGCGGCGGGCTGTACAACAGAGACGAAGGTAACTATAGGAGCTTATGAAGAGTTGGAGGCAGCCAATGCTACCGTAACGATAGCAGGAGCGTTGAGTTGCGTGAGTGCGGTACCTGTACAAGTATCGGTATCGGCGGTGAGCGGCTTGCCACTGACGATAGGCGACTTACGCTTTGCGATGGGTGCTACAGCACCAACAACGCACCCAAGCACTTGGACTAACACAACAGGACAGTTCAATGTACAGATGGATGCAACGCATACTTTCTGGGTAGGACATAGCAAGACAGGTTGTGTGATACGCGTACTTTATAGAGCACCGAATGTCAATACGTTTAAGATTATAAATCCGCAGGTGTCTAATACGCCTTGCAAGGGAGGTTCAGAAGGAACAGCCACTTTCACCCTAAGTAATACAACATCGGGACACGGACACATAGTAACGATAAATCCATCGGCAGGAACGCTCCATCCGGCGGGAGGAACCTTAGCAGCAGGAACGACACAGTTCTGGGTGAGTGGATTGGCATCGGGTACTTATACACTTACGGTGAAAGATTCGACCACACAATGTGAGCAAGATTATGTATTTACGATAGAAGAGCCAACAGTAAGCTTGTCGGCGACCACACAAGTACGATCAATTACTTGTGCAGCGGGCAACAACGATGGTTCAATAGTGATAAAAGATGTAGTAGGCGGCTGGGGCAGCTATGAGTATTATATAGATACTACTCCGCCAACGCCATCATCAGGCTTATGGACAACTACCAGCAGCCGAGGCAACTTATCGGCGGGTACTTATAAGGTATCGGTACGCGATGCGAGTGGTTGCCAATATGACCTAAATGATGTTACCTTGTCAATTCCAACAGGTATTACAGGTATACTTACGATAACTACAGAAAACTGTACGCCAGGTACGGGAGTATTGAGTGTAGTATCGGTATCGGGCGGAGAAGGCGCTAACTATACTTATCAGTTGTATAAGGATGGAGCAGCGTACTCACAACCACAGGCGAGCAACATCTTTAACAGCTTAGGTTCGGGCAGCTATCAGGTAGTGGTACGCGACAGTTGGGGTTGTTCGGCAACGCTAACAGCAGTGAGCCTATACGAACCAGTGGCAGGCACAATGGCTACGATAATGAAGCAGGTAACTTGTACGCCAGCAACAGGAGCGACAATTTCGGTAACCCACTTAGGCGGTTCAGGCAATGTAGAGTACAAGTTGTACCCACAAGGAGGAACGCCAGTGGTACAGAACAACAACCCAGTATTTACCAATGTACCAGCGGGACAACACACCATTACGGTGAGAGATTTGAACACAAGATGTAGTGTACAAACCGTTACGGTAGAGGTAACAGGAGCATCGGTGGTAAGCTTTACTTATACCACTACGGCAGTGAGCTGTAATGGAGGAGATGATGGTACGCTACTCATTACGCTTCCAGGAACGCAAACACAAACGGATTACCAGATAACTATAGAAGGAGTTACACCATTTGTAACGCGTAACGAGGTAGTGAATACAACCCCTAAAGACTTTAGCTTTACAGGCTTGAAGGCGGGTAACTACACAGTAACGGTAGTATCTTCAAGAAATTGTAAAGCAGAGCGAGTAATCAATATAGCAGAGCCAGCGGTATTGAGTATTACCAATGTGGCTGTAACACGAGCTTACAGATGTAATGCAAGCAATGACGACCAAGCGGCATTGGTGAAAGCAGTAGTAGCGGGCGGTACGCAGTCATACACCTATAACTTTGAGTTGTTTGACGGGGTAACCACGATAACAACAGGCTATACAAGCAGCGATGTACTGAGTGTAACTAACAGCAGCACACAAACGCAAACGGTAATAGTATATGTACGCGATGCGAAAGGTTGTATGACCGATACACGTAGCAATCCGCTAGAGATAGCACCGCTAAAACGCATTACTAATATCAGTGCGACTAAGTTGGTACAGATAGCTTGTGGCAGCGATGAGCGCGTACGCTTTACCATATCAGGAGGCAATAATCAAGGATACCTTGTTTATGTAACCACCGGAGTAGCAACGCCAAGCACACATACCCTTACGGCAGGTATCAATTCGGTAACGGTAGACTTTGGAGCACCAGGTTACTATGAAGTAACAGTAACTGATAGTGCAACGGGCTGCTATGCAACGACAAGCTACACGATAACACCATTTGACAGTATGGTAATAGGTGGAACACAAAGCAAGTCGGTATCTTGTGTATCGGGTAACGATGGAGTATTGAGGTTGGAAATGACAGGTTACCAAGGAAGTTACAGCTATAGAGTATTGCAAGTTACTCCTACGGTAATGGTAGTAATACCACCTACAACGGTAGCTGGAGAGGTAGCAGCGGTACGCAAACACGATATAGTAGGCTTATCGGCAGGTAGCTATATAGTGGAAGTAACGCAAACACAATGGCCATCTTGTACGAAATCGACAACGCAAGTGATGATTTCAGGACCAGGAGCGGCATTAGTAGCCAGCGCAACGATAACCAATAAGATAAAATGTGGAGGTAGTGATCAGACAGGTTCCTTTGCAGTGAATGTAGCAGGCGGTTGGGGTGAATACCAATACCGTATTGTATCACACGCAGTGTATGGTAACTTTACTAGTACCTCAGTCTTTGACGGTTTAGTATCAGACACTTATACAGTAGCAGTAAAAGATAAGGAAGGCTGTGTGGTAACCTTCACACAACAGATGGCACCACCAGCGCCAATAGCAGCTACTATAACAAGTACTAATGTGAGGTGCTTTAATGATGCAGACGGAATTATCAAAGTACTGACCACCAGTGGCGGTAGTGGTAACTACAGTTATGAGTTGTGGGAAGTAGGAGGCTCACAGATAGGCAGCACGCAAACAGGCACTACATTTGCGAACTTAGATGCTCGTTCGTATGTAGTGAAAGTAATAGACGGAATGAACTGCGATATAGAGTTGCCTATAACGATTACCGAGCCTAATGAGTTATTGGTAACGGCAGGTATCAGCAGTGAGAGAACGTGCCATACGGGAGCAACCGTATCGGTAACGGTAACGGGCGGTGTGGGCAGCTATCAATATGCGATGAGCACTAATGGACGCGCCTTCGGCAGCTGGCAATCGAGCGGTGTATTTAGCGGACTTACCGCAGGAGAATACGAATTTGTAGTGGAAGACGGCAATGGCTGTAAGTCTAAGAAATCTAACAAAGTAACGATAGTGGATGTAGCGACATTGAGTTTGACGATGGACACTACCAATGCTAAAGTGAAATGTAATGGAGGCAATACGGCAGAGATAGGCTTTACGCCAAGTGGAGGTATGGGTAATAATGTTTATACACTTCACAAAGGAGCGTCTACTAACCCAGCGATGACTATCAGTGCAACGCAAATAGGCACCGATAAATGGGCATTTACAGGCTTGTACACAGGTACATACTACGTAGTGGTGAAGAGCAACGACTGCGTATATACCTCTACAGGGGTAGTGATAGATGAAGCACCAGCGTTGCAAGTAGTTAGTGAAACTACCAATATCACTTGCTACGGAGCTAAGAATGGTACTATATCAATAACTGTAACGGGAGGTACTGGCAATATGCAGTATGCTATCAGCCCACGATTTGATAGGGTTGTAGATAGAGGTTACTTTGATGAATTGCGCAAAGGAGACTATGTGGTGAGGGTAAAAGACGAGAATAACTGCTTTGTAGATATTCCTGTGAAGATTACCGAACCAGACTTGTTGCGAGTAGCGATAGATCAGAAGACGGATGAGATATGCTACGGAGCGCAAGATGGTAGTGTATCACTTACCATAACAGGCGGAACGCAGACATATAGTACAAGTATAGACGGCGGAAGGACTTGGACACCAAATAAGACATTGTATACAGGCTTAGCATCGGGTACGCATACTATATTGGTGAAGGATGTTAATAACTGCGAATCCTCTATAGATGTAGAAATAAAAGAAGGAGTTGATTTACAAGCTACAGCGACGGTAATTTACAGCTGCAACTCAAACCGAGTGAAGAACGACATCAGAGCAGGTGTAAGGTCATCAGAGTTGGGTAATACGGTGTTTGCTTTGGACGGAGGGGCATCACAGGCGAGCAGCTTGTTTGAGAGCGTAAGTTCAGGTACGCATATAATTACGGTACGCCATACCAATGGTTGTGTACAAACAGTAACTGTGAATGTAACTCACTACGATTCGTTGTCGGCAACAACTCAGAAGAGTGATATTAGTTGTTATAATAACACCGATGGAGTTATAACCCTTACAGTAACAGGCGGTACAGGCAGCTATACCTATACGGTGGCAAATAGTACATCGACATCTTACCACGAGGTAAGACCAGGAGAGATAGTTTATAGCGGTTTAGGTAAAGGGCAATACACTATCAACATCAAAGACGATGTGATAGGTTGTGAGATACAACGTACAGTAGAGATTGTAGAACCACCAGTGTTGAAGGCAGTAGTACATAAGGTAGTATCAGAGACTTGCTACCATAGTAACAACGGAGGAATGGAGTTTGAAATCACAGGAGGTAGAGCACCCTATAGCTACGAGCTAAAAGACCCACAAGGTAATGTAGCGAAGAGCGATACAGGCTTAGCCTCAGGTACGGTAGTGAGTGTGACGGCTCTTGCCCCAGGTAGCTATAGATTGGAGTACAAGGATGCTAATGGTGTATGTACGCAAACAGATGTGATAGATGTAGCTGATGCGCCAAGTATAGCACCAACTAGTGTAGAGTTGAAGTTCAACTGTTCAACAACATCAACAACCTTTACTACAAGTTACTTGTATGTAACCTTCCCAGATGATGCGGCAGGTAAGCTACAAAGTGATACGGTATCTTACTCGGTAGATGGCGGTACGACCATCAAGCCATTTGTATCGTTTGATGGCAAGTATGGTAGTACAGGAGTGATAGAAGAGGGCTCACATACATTGATAATTTACTATAAAGGTAAAGGCAGTGATGAGGTATGTGAAGAGTTGTGGGGAGAAACGGTGAGTGTAACGCGTTATCCAGGATTAGAGGTACATAATACGACAGACTTGAGAGAAATCAATGTAGTACGCGTATCAGTAACAGGAGGAAACGTCTTTACAAGAACAGGAATACCACCGTACAACGTAAGCTTCAATGATGAGGCGCCAGTGGATGGAGAGTTCAAATACACCTTGAAGCCTACTGACCCAACAAGTAGGGTAGAGAATGGACGTATCTTCAAGAAGGTATTGGTGAAGGCGATAGATGCCAATGGTTGTGAAAGTGAGCTTGAGATAGAGCGCGAGTATATGAAGTCGACACCACCGAACTTCTTCACGCCGAATGGAGACGGACAGAACGATACTTGGGATCCAGATATGTATCGTAGTTATCCGAACTTGACAGCAGATATTTACGACCGTTACGGACGTTATATAACGACCATTAAGTCGGGTGAGGTTTGGGACGGACGTTACAAAGGCAAGGAGTTACCATCGGGCGACTACTGGTATATTTGGAAGACCAATGAAGAAGGAGATGACCAGTCTTACACGGGCAACTTCACCCTCTACCGATAGCAACGGGAGATAAATGAATCATAAGAAACCAGCGAATGAGAAATCACTCGCTGGTTTTTTTGTTGGTGGATAGTGCTGTGTGTTTGTTGTTGGGGATTGAGTT
>NZ_JAGDYP010000016.1 GCF_017565765.1 Capnocytophaga bilenii | reverse complement strand
GATGAAGGTAAGGTAACAGTGCCGAACAATACTCCTGCGGGAACTTATACAATCGTATACCGCGTATGTGAGAAGCTAAATGCAGGCAACTGCACTACAACCACAGCCACTGTGGTAGTACCAGTAGAGCCTATAGTAGCAACGCCAGATGTAATGACCGTAACAGTGGGTGATACTAGCAGTAGTTCGGTAATAGACAATGACCATATAGGTACGGCAACGACCACCACAAGTACGGTAAGCGTAACGGTGGTAACGCCAGCAGCGCCTAAGAGTTCAGGAGCAGCAACGCCAACGATTACCAGCGAAGGTAAAGTAATGGTGCCAAATAATACCCCAGCGGGAGTTTATACGATAGTATACGAAATCTGTGAGAAACTAAACACAGGTAACTGTACCACAACCACAGCCACTGTGGTAGTACCACTAACGCCTATTACAGCAACTCCTGATGTGATGACCGTAACGGTGGGCGATACTAGCAGTAGTTCGGTGATAGACAACGACCATATAGGTACAGCAACGACCACCACAAGTACGGTAAGCGTAACGGTAGTAACGCCAGCAACGCCTAAGGGCAGCGGAGTAGCGACACCAACGATTACTGATGAAGGTAAAGTAATGGTGCCAAACAACACACCAGCAGGGGTTTATACGATAGTATACGAAATCTGTGAGAAACTAAACACAGGTAACTGCACTACCACCACAGCAACTGTGGTAGTACCACTAACGCCTATTACAGCAACGCCAGATGTAGTAACCGTAACGGCAGGAGGCACTAGCAGTGGTAGTGTGATAGACAACGACCATATAGGTACAGCAACGACCACCACAAGTACGGTAAGCGTAACGGTAGTAACACCAGCAGCGCCTAAGAGCGCAGGAGCGGTAACCCCAACGATTACTAGTGAAGGTAAGGTAATGGTGCCAAACAACACACCAGCAGGGGTTTATACGATAGTATACGAAATCTGTGAGAAACTAAACACAGGTAATTGTACTACCACCACAGCAACTGTGGTAGTACCACTAACGCCTATTACAGCAACTCCAGATGTGATGACCGTAACGGTGGGCGATACTAGCAGTAGTTCGGTAATAGACAATGACCATATAGGTACAGCAACCACTACTACTAGTACAGTAAGCGTATCGGTAGTAACGCCAGCAGCGCCTAAGAGTTCAGGAGCAGCAACGCCAACGCTTACTAGTGAAGGTAAAGTAATGGTGCCAAACAACACACCAGCGGGAGTTTATACGATAGTATACGAAATCTGTGAGAAACTAAACACAGGTAACTGTACCACAACCACAGCTACTATAGTAGTACCACTAACGCCTATTACAGCAACTCCTGATGTGATGACCGTAACGGTGGGTGATACTAGCAGTAGTTCGGTGATAGACAATGACCATATAGGTACAGCAACGACTACCACTAGTACAGTAAGCGTATCGGTAGTAACGCCAGCAGCGCCTAAGAGTGCAGGAGCGGTAACCCCAACGATTACTAGTGAAGGTAAGGTAATGGTGCCAAACAACACGCCAGCGGGAGTTTATACGATAGTATACGAAATCTGTGAGAAACTAAACACAGGTAACTGTACCACAACCACAGCCACTGTGGTAGTACCAGTAGCCCCTATAGTAGCAACGCCAGATGTGGTAACCGTAACGGCAGGAAGCACCAGCAGTGGTAGTGTGATAGACAATGACCATATAGGTACAGCAACGACTACCACAAGCACGGTAAGCGTATCAGTAGTAACGCCTGCAGCGCCTAAGAGCGCAGGGGCAGCAACGCCAACGATTACCAGCGAAGGTAAAGTAATGGTGCCAAACAACACGCCAGCGGGAGTTTATACGATAGTATATGAAATCTGCGAGAAGTTAAACGCGGGTAATTGTACCACTACTACAGCAACCATAAATGTGGTAGGAAGTGTAACGACATCAACGGCTACACCTACTATTACAGCAACTCCAGATGTGATGACCGTAACGGTGGGTGATACTAGCAGTAGTTCGGTAATAGACAACGATCATATAGGTACAGCAACGACTACCACTAGTACAGTAAGCGTATCGGTAGTAACGCCAGCAACGCCTAAGGGCAGCGGTGTAGCGACACCAATGATTACCAGCGAAGGTAAAGTAATGGTGCCAAACAACACGCCAGCGGGAGTTTATACGATAGTATACGAAATCTGTGAGAAGCTAAACACAGGTAACTGTACCACAACCACAGCCACTGTGGTAGTACCAGTAGAACCTATAGTAGCAACACCAGATGTAGTAACCGTAACGGCAGGAAGCACTAGCAGTGGTAGTGTGATAGACAACGACCATATAGGTACAGCAACGACCACCACAAGTACGGTAAGCGTAACGGTGGTAACGCCAGCAACGCCTAAGGGCAGCGGTGTAGCGACACCAACGATTACCAATGAAGGTAAAGTAACTGTGCCAAACAATACTCCTGCGGGAACTTATACAATTGTATACCGCGTATGTGAGAAGCTAAATGTAGGTAACTGTACTACTACCACGGCCACTGTGGTAGTACCACTAACGCCTATTAGAGCAACTCCTGATGTGATGACCGTAACGGTGGGTGATACTAGCAGTAGTTCGGTAATAGACAATGACCATATAGGTACAGCAACGACCACCACTAGCACAGTAAGCGTATCAGTAGTAACGCCAGCAGCGCCTAAGAGTTCAGGGGCAGCAACGCCAACGATTACCAGCGAAGGTAAAGTAATGGTGCCAAATAATACCCCAGCGGGAGTTTATACGCTAGTATATGAAATTTGTGAGAAACTAAACACAGGTAACTGTACCACAACCACAGCCACTGTGGTAGTTCCACTAACGCCTATTACAGCTACGCCTGATGTAATGACCGTAACGGCAGGAAGCACTAGCAGTGGTAGTGTGATAGACAACGACCATATAGGTACAGCAACGACCACCACAAGTACGGTAAGCGTAACGGTAGTAACGCCTGCAGCGCCTAAGAGCGCAGGGGCAGCAACGCCAACGATTACCAGTGAAGGTAAGGTAATAGTACCAAATAATACACCAGCGGGAGTTTATACGATAGTATACGAAATCTGCGAGAAGCTAAACACAGGTAACTGTACTACCACCACAGCCACTGTGGTAGTACCACTAACGCCTATTACAGCAACTCCAGATGTGATGACCGTAACAGTGGGCGATACAAGCAGTAGTTCGGTAATAGACAACGACCATATAGGTACAGCAACGACCACCACAAGTACGGTAAGCGTAACGGTAGTAACGCCAGCAACGCCTAAGGGCAGTGGTGTAGCGACACCAACGATTACCGATGAAGGTAAAGTAACTGTGCCGAATAATACTCCTGCGGGAACTTATACAATCGTATACCGCGTATGTGAGAAGCTAAATGCAGGCAACTGTACTACAACCACAGCCACTGTGGTAGTACCAGTAGAACCTATAGTAGCAACGCCAGATGTGGTAACCGTAACGGCAGGAGGTACCAGCAGTGGTAGTGTGATAGACAACGACCATATAGGTACAGCAACGACCACCACAAGTACGGTAAGCGTAACGGTAGTAACGCCAGCAACGCCTAAGGGCAGTGGTGTAGCAACACCAACGATTACCGATGAAGGTAAAGTAACTGTGCCGAATAATACTCCTGCGGGAACTTATACAATCGTATATCGCGTATGTGAGAAGCTAAATGCAGGCAACTGCACTACAACCACAGCCACTGTGGTAGTACCACTAACGCCTATTACAGCAACTCCTGATGTGATGACCGTAACGGTGGGTGATACTAGCAGTAGTTCGGTGATAGACAATGACCATATAGGTACAGCAACGACTACCACTAGTACAGTAAGCGTATCGGTAGTAACGCCTGCAGCGCCTAAGAGCGCAGGGGCAGCAACCCCAACGATTACTAGTGAAGGTAAAGTAATGGTGCCAAACAACACGCCAGCGGGAGTTTATACGATAGTATACGAAATCTGTGAGAAGTTAAACGCAGGTAATTGTACCACTACTACAGCAACCATAAATGTGGTAGGAAGTGTAACGACACCAACGGCTACACCTACAATTACAGCTACGCCTGATGTAATGACCGTAACAGTGGGTGATACTAGCAGTAGTTCGGTAATAGACAATGACCATATAGGTACAGCAACGACCACCACAAGCACGGTAAGCGTATCGGTAGTAACGCCAGCAGCACCTAAGAGTGTAGGAGCGGTAACCCCAACGCTTACTAGTGAAGGTAAAGTAACAGTGCCAAATAATACTCCTGCAGGAACTTATACAATCGTATACCGCGTATGTGAGAAGCTAAATGCAGGCAACTGCACTACAACCACAGCAACCATAAATGTGGTAGGAAGTGTAACGACACCAACGGCTACCCCAACGATTGTAACAATAGAAGCGAATGCAGATGAGTTTAATCATTATGAAGTAGCAACGCAAACAACGCTTGTAGGTAATGTGTTGAGCAACGACAAGCTAAATGGTACGTTGAGTCCATCGGTGCGCAGTGTAACGATTACTACCCCAGCAGTAAGCAACCCACGTGCGCCATACATTCACCCTGCTACGGGTGATGTAACAGTGCCACCACACACCCCAGCAGGAGTATACGAATTGCCATATACTATCTGTGCATTGGCATCACCTACAGAATGTAGCACCGCTACAGCAGTAGTGAGAATAAGCACGATAGAGGCACACAACGATGGTCAGCATCAACTTGGTACGACTGCGGGAGGCACTATTAGCAGTGTATTGACAAATGATAAGCTCAACGGTCAGCGCCCAGCAGCGGGAGAAGTGAATATCAACTGGGTACCATCATCATTGAGTGGCTTTACATTCAACAATGACGGAACGATAGATGTAGCGGCAGGAACACCTGTAGGTACTTATACTATTGGTTATACACTTTGCGCAACGGCTACTCCTACCTTGTGTAGTGAGCGTGCTGAAGTGGTAGTAGCAGTAACAGCAGCAGTGCCAGTACCACCATTTAGTATAATGGCAGTATATGACGGGCCACACTATATAGACCAAGGAACGGCTACAACGGTAGCAAGTGTTTTGGCAAATGATACACTTGATGCCGACCCAGCGACTACGGGTAATGTATCGCTTACGTGGAATATCAGCAGCCCGGCGGGTATTACCCTTAATGCAGATGGAACAGTAGCGGTAGCAAGCACTACAGCGGCAGGCGTATATAAAGTGCCATATACAATTTGTGCTAAGAACGGAACCTTGTGTGCTACTACAGAAATAGAAATAGTAGTGATAGCACCAACGGTAACGCCAACGATAGAAGTGAATGGCGAAATGTTTACTTATACGGGTAGCCCAGTGGTAGGCAACGTACTTACCAATGAGAAATTGAATGGAGTTCCTAACCCATCGGTACGCAGTGTAACGATAAGCATAATGCCACCGCTTCCAGGGGTAAATGAACCATACCTAAACCCTGAAACGGGAGATGTGATAGTACCACCGGCAACGGTAGCTGGAACCTATACAGTTACTTACCGTGTATGTACGATAGCAGCGCCAGTGAGTTGTGATACAGCATCGGTGCGGGTAGTAGTTCCAGCGAGCGTATCGACACCAACAGCAGCACCTGTAGCGGCTGATGATAGGGCAACTACTATACGCAATACCCCTGTAACGATAGCAGTATTGTCAAATGACACTCCTAACGGAGCTACATTGCCTAATATCACTACAACACCGCTTAATGGTACCGCGATAGTGAATGCAGACGGCAGTATAGAATATCGTCCATCGACTAATTTTGTAGGTACAGATAGGATTGTATATGAGTTATGCGATGCGTTTGGACAGTGTGCAAGTGCGGTGGTAACGATAGAAGTAACGAATGGATTGTTGCCATACAATGGTATTTCAATAGACGGAAATGAAAGGAATAGCTACTTCCATATAGGAGGCATAGAAGCGTATCCGAAGAATGTAGTGAAGATTTTCAACCGTTGGGGAGTACAAGTATTTGAGATAGAGCATTACGACAACGTGCGCAATGTATTTAGAGGGCTTTCTAACGGACGAGTGACGATAGAGCGCGGTAGCAAGTTGCCACAAGGTACGTACTACTATATCATAGAATACGAAGATGACAACCACCAACAGCAGAAAGAAACAGGTTGGTTATATTTAAAACGCAATTAGCGATGAATAGAAAAGCACTCAGGCGCAACCCTGAGTGCTTTTTTTATAGATTGCTTGCAAAAAAAATAAGAAAAAAAATAGATTAATAAGAAAAAAAGTCGTAGCTTTGCAGATACAAAACAAACCATAAAAAAACGAGATAGAAAATGACAACATTAGTGATTTTGGCGGCAGGCTTAGGGAGCCGCTTTGGATCAGACAAACAATTGGAAAGTGTGCACAATGGCAATACCCTTTTTGATTATAGCATTTATGATGCTATAGAAGCAGGTTTTGACGATATTGTTCTTATTATCAGGCATTCTATAGACCAACTTACACGTCAGCATTTTGAAAACAGATTCCCAGGAGTTTCTATTAGATATGTATATCAGGACGACCACAATCCAGCGGGGATTGTTCGTGAAAAGCCTTGGGGTACAGGACACGCAATGCTATGTGTAAAAGACATAGTAAAAAATCCTTTCCTCATTCTCAACGCTGATGATTATTACGGCAAAGAAGGCTTTAAACTAATGTACAAAGCCTTGAATAGCGGCAAAGACAAAACTTATTTTTCAGGAGGCTATTTGCTTAAAAATACCCTTAGCGACAATGGTACCGTTTCACGAGGTATTTGTGAGGTAGATGCACAACACCATCTGCAATCTATAGTAGAAGCAACCAAGTTACGCCAAAACAGCCCTACCACTGCCGTAGATGAAGCTACAGGCATAGAATACCCCATAAGTAGCTATGTATCAATGAACTTTTGGGGCTTTACACCTGATGTTTTTGCTATTACCGAGCCTTATTTTGCTAAATTTGTGGCTGATAATAAAGAAAAACCAAAAGCGGAATTCTTCATTCCCCTAATAGTACAGCACGCTATTGCTGACCATCACTACACTTTGGAAGTACTGCCTAATAACGATACTTGGTTTGGGATGACCTATCGCGAAGACTTACCCTTGGTGAAAAAAGCTATAGAGGCAGCTATAAAAAGAGGAGAATACCCCGAAAAATTTTAATTTACGATAAAAATAATCAACAAATAAAACGAAAAAACAATGGAACAATTAAAACAAAAGTTTCAACAACTATTTGGTAGTGAGCCTACAGGGTACTACTTTGCTCCAGGACGTGTAAATTTGATAGGAGAACATACCGACTATAACGGAGGCAACGTTTTTCCTTGTGCTATTGATAAAGGCACTTATGCTTGGGTGCGTGTGCGTGATGACCAGCAATTGCGTATGTATTCTGAAAACTTTAGTGAGCTGGGAATTATCAGTTTTCAACTAAATGAGCTCACTTATGACAAAGCGCACGACTGGGCGAACTATCCTAAAGGGGTGATAAAAATGTTTGTAGAAGCAGGTTATGCAATCCCTACAGGATTTGATATTCTATTTTGGGGAAATATCCCTAATGGAGCGGGGCTATCCTCATCGGCTTCTATAGAGATGCTTACAGGTATTGTACTTAAAGACCTATTTAAACTTTCTATAGACCCCATAGCTATGGCACTCTTGGGCAAAAAAACAGAAAACTTGTTTATAGGAGTTAATTCGGGGATTATGGATCAGTTTGCAGTAGCTATGGGTAAAGCAGGACACGCTATATTATTGGACTGTAATACACTGCATTATGAATATGCCCCTGTAGCACTTCCCGATGAGGTGATAGTTATTGCCAATACCAACAAACGCCGAGGCTTAGCTGACTCTAAATACAACGAACGCCGCGCTGAGTGTGAAGAGGCGTTGGCAGAGTTACAGACTGTATTGCCTATAAAAGCCTTAGGAGAGCTTAGTATTGATACTTTTGAGGCTCATAAACATCTTATAAAGAGCGAAGTACGCCAACGTCGTGCTAAACACGCTGTTTATGAAAACCAACGTACCCTCAAAGCCCAAAAAGCGCTATCGGAAGGTAATCTTACTGAGTTTGGTAAGCTGATGAACCAATCGCATATTTCCTTGCGCGATGATTACGAGGTAACGGGTAAAGAATTGGATACTTTAGCTGCTTTGGCGTGGGAACAAGAGGGTGTGATAGGTGCCCGAATGACAGGAGCTGGCTTTGGCGGCTGTACTGTAAACATTGTCAAAAAAAATAAAGTAGATGATTTTATAAAAAATGTAGGAGCTGCCTACCAAAAAGAAATAGGCTATGCTGCTGATTTTTATATAGCGAACATCAGTGATGGCGCAAAAGTATTAATTTAGTTGTTAAATATTAGTCTTTAGTTATTGGATTGCACTTATACTTTGTTAAAAAAAGAGCACTTTAAGAAACAAAAACTGCACTAATGACTAAAGACTAATGACTAAGAATTACTCGTACCTAAAGACTAAAACACAATGATTACCATAGATAAAATTTCCTTGGGCAGTTATCAAGGGCAAGAAGTGTATCAGTACACACTACAAAATAGTATAGGCTTTAAAGTTTCAGTACTCAACTTGGGCGGTATTATTACCCAAATAATTGTGAAAGACAAGCACGATATGCCCAAAAATGTAGTGTTGGGCTATAAGGATTTTGAAACGTATATAGGCAATGGTGCCTATGCAGGAGCTATTGTAGGCAGAACATCAGGACGTATAGCTAATGCAACTTTTCAGATAGACGGAGAAACCTATCACTTAGATAAAAACAATGGCGAAAACTCATTACACGGCGGTGTAGCGGGGCTTACTCATCAGCTTTTTCAGGTAGAAACATTGGCTGATGGTATCACCTTGCGTTATCACAGTCCTGATGGTGAAGGAGGTTATCCTGCCGCTGTAGATTTTGAGGTTACTTATAAAATTACTGAAGCTAATACCCTTGCAATTACTTATACGGCTACTGTTGATGCACGTACTTATATCAACCTTACACACCATAACTATTTCAATCTTGCAGGTGATAGTGCTGTAAATGGTGATGAACAATTATTACAAATAGATGCCGATAAGGTGTGCGAACTAAAAGACGGACTGATACCTACGGGTAATTTTATAGATGTAACCCATACAGCATTTGATTTGCGCCAGCCTAAGTTGCTAAAAGAAGGCATAGCTGAAGGACATTCGCAATTTGCTATTACACGGGCTTACGACCACCCCTTTGTACTAAACCCTCATAGTGGACTTTCGCAAAAACCTCAAGTAGTGTTGCACTCACCCCATAGTGGTATTACGATGAAAGCTTACACTACCCAGCCTGTAGCGGTTATTTATACAGGTAATTACTTGGATGATGTACCTGTATTTGATGCTTTTAGTGATGAAAAAGAGAAATCTACCGCTAATGCACGCTATGCCGGTGTAGCAATAGAGCTGCAAGACTATCCTGATGGCATCAATCAGCCTGCATTTGGTACAAAAATAGTAGAAAAAGGAGCAGTTTATAAACAAGAAAGCATTTACAAATTTTTTAATAACTAAAAAAGCTTGTGTGGCTCGCACTCAAAAGACTAACGGCTCACACTTAATGACTAAATAATATGACGAGACAATACATTTTACTACCACTCTTATTTCTGTTAACTACCTATTTATCAGCAGTTTTTGCGCAAACACAAGTATCAGGGAAGGTGATAGACGAAAATGGATTGCCTATACCTTATGCTAATGTACTGTTTGTAAAAACTACAATAGGGGGGTATACTGATGAAGAGGGACGCTTTTCGCTCTATTCTGAAAAAAGACAGCGAGAATTGGAAGTTTCACTCATTGGTTATACTACCAAAAAGATACATTTAGAGAAGGATCATACCAAAGGGTTGGTGGTTGTATTGGCTGAAGGAGAACAGCTGAGCGAAGTAACTGTAGTAGCCAAACCCCAAAAAGCACTTCCTAAAAAGGAAAATCCTGCTTATACGGTGCTACAAGGCATTTGGAAAAACAAAAAGAAACGCGGCTTACAAAACGCAACAGCCTATGAATACAAAAAACACACCACTACCGAGTTGGGCATAAATAACTTGGATACGCTTTTCCTGCAAAGCACTCTGAAAAGTGAGTACGATACCATCAGAAAGTTGCTATCTGAGAAAAAGTATAAAGAAACATTTTCGCTCCCGATGTACCTTAGCGAAAAAGTGGAAAAAGTGTATGCTAACAACCAAACAGGTAAGAAGCGAGTAGATATAGAAGCAGAGCGTTCTCAAGGTATTGTACAACAGGGCTTTGGCTTGGAGCGCGTCAGTAAGTCGTTTGATGATTTTGACATTTACGACAATACCTATATGATACTCAATAAGCCCTTCGTCAGTCCGCTGGCTGAATTTGGCTACGGGGTGTACCTTTATGTGCTGAATGACACTATCCAGAAAGATAACCGCTCTTACTATCGCATTTTCTTTTTTCCTAAGGATGATCAAGACTTGGCTTTGGAAGGAAAGTTTGATGTAGATGCCAAAACTTTTATGGTGAGTAACATTCAGATGCATACTACCCCTAAAACGAATATCAACTTGGTACGTGGACTTTCGTTTGAAAAATACTTTACGATAGCTAATGATAGTATTTACTTGCCCGAACGAGAAATACAAGAGGGGGATTTCACTATTTTCACTAAAAAGGACGAAGAAAAAGGATTGTATGTAAAAAATTACATTACTTTTAGTGATGTATTGCTCAATAAACCCAAAGGAGCGGCTTTTTATGAGCAGGAAATAGTGAAAGTATCTAAAAATCAGTTTTATAAAGACGATAATTACTGGAATAAAAACACTATAGGTGGTGCTGAAGTGACAAAAACAAAACGACTCATACAAGAGGTGGGCAGCAATAGACGGATTAAGATGATAGGTGATATTACGGATATAATGTCTTCTGGCTATTTACCGCTGAATAATCATTGGCAGTTTGGGCGTTTTTGGCAGGCATTATCAAGTAATAATGTGGATGGGCTGCGTTTGCGAGCGGGTTTTAGGTCGTTTTTTTCTACTGATGATAGGTTTAGGACTTATTTTTATGGTGCTTATGGTCTTAAAGATAAGAAGTTTAAATTTGGGGTAAGTGGTAAATACCTGCTTTCGCATAGCCCGAGAATTACCATTGGAGGAGCTTTTCAAGATGATAACTTACAGCTTGGTAGCTTTGTACTTCACGATGATACTAATTTAGATTTTCAGAAAACGACTAACTTTATCATTGCGCGAGGTGAAAACTATTACCTTACCCGTAATAAGAAAATACAAGGGGTGTTGAACTTCAATTTGGATACCAATGTACAGCTTTCTGTATTTGGAACCTATCAAAATTTGCGTTCAGCGAGTGAAGATCACTTTTTGATAGCTTATCAGAATCCTAAAACGGGCGAACTATTGCGTGATTACGATAATTTTTATACGGGTACTGAGCTCACTTTTACCCCAGGACGCAAAGTTTTTGGTTATGGGGTAGAACAACGCTATGGAAAAAAATTGTATTCTACTTATACGCTTAAGTACAGCAAAGGAGTGGAGGGGGTAAGCCACAGCAAGTTTGACTATGACAAACTACAGTTTTTGGCAAGCAAGCCTATACCGATGTTTGGATATGGTATACTGCTTGCCAATGTAGAAGCCGGCAAGATTTTTGGTACAGCCCCCCTGATAGCTTTGGCACCCACACCTGCCAATCAGTCGTATTCGTCTGTACCTAATACTTTTGCACTCTTAGACTACTACGATTTTATTACTGATACCTATATCAATAGCTATTTTGAGCATCATTTTGATGGTTTTTTGTTTAATAGAATACCTTTCTTACAAAAGACGAGGTTTAAAAGTGTAGTTTTTGGTAGATTTGCTTACGGAACACTTTCTGAGGAGAACAAAAGAGCGAATATTACTAATATAATCTTTAATTCTCCTGAAAAATTGTATTGGGAATACGGTTTTGGAATAGAAAATATAGGATTAGGCAATTTTAGGTTTATAAGAGTAGATTTTGTATGGCGCAGTGAGTTTAACGATGTTAATGGTGTAAGAAATCCTAAGTTTGGCATACGATTAGGAGTAGTACCTTCATTTTAGATAATTATGAATTGTGAATTATGAATTTTGAATTGGGGATAAATTGGCGAATTGACAAATGAATTATAGCAAAAAACTTATTAAAATAGGTGAATTATTGGCAGATACTGCTCAGTTTTCGGAAATATTTGAGTTGGCAACGCAACATAACGGTTGGTTTACTCCTGAAAATCTGACTTTTGCATTTAAAGCGTGGGCAGAAGCTTTAAGTGAGCAGCATGTACAGCAATGGCTTTCGGCTTATAATCTAAAAGAAGAGCCTACAGATAAAAAGGTACTGATAATAATGGCGGGAAATATTCCTTTGGTGGGCTTTCACGATTTGCTGTGTGTATTGGTAGCGGGACATAAAGCTATTGTGAAACTTTCATCGGATGATAAGGTGTTGTTACCTTATATTGTAAAGAAAATGGCAACTATAGTCCCTGATTGGGCTTCGGCGGTTACTTTTACTGACGAACGTATTAATAGTTACGATGCGGTAATTGCTACTGGTAGCAACAATACAGCCCGCTATTTTGAGTATTATTTTGGTAAAAAGCCTCATATTATTAGAAAAAATAGGCATTCGGTGGCTGTGCTGAAAGGTGATGAAACCCAAGAACAGCTGGCAGCCTTAGGTGAAGACATCTTTAGGTACTACGGTTTGGGCTGTAGGAGTGTATCTAAGCTCTTTGTGCCTCAAGGGTATAATTTTGATAACTTTTTCAGGGCGATATATCTTTATAAAGATATTATTGAGGAACAGAAATACTCTAATAATTACGACTATAACAAAGCTGTTTATTTGATGAGCTTGTATAAGTTGTTAGAGAATGGTTTTTTGATGCTTAAGGAAGATGAAAGTTATGCCTCGCCTATAGCGACAGTTTTTTACGAATACTATAGTGATAGAGCTGCATTGGAGTTGCGTTTGCAGGCTGATGCTGACCAAATACAATGTGTGTTAGCAGAAGGATTTACTGCTGATGAGATAGCTTTTGGTTATAGCCAAAAACCACAATTGTGGGATTATGCGGATGGTGTAGATACCTTACAGTTTTTACTTAGCATTTAGTGGGGTATGACGAAACGAATAGAAAAATTTGTAATTTTGTGAATTTTTAAATTGTTAATATTCAGTATTTTATATTGGATAATAAAAAAAAGATGAAAAAAAGTTGCAAAAAAAATTGCAGGAATAAAAAAAAGTAGTACCTTTGCAACCGCAATACGGAAAAAGTATTGCTTAAAAAAAATAATGGTCCGTTCGTCTAGGGGTTAGGACGCAAGGTTTTCATCCTTGTAACAGGGGTTCGATTCCCCTACGGACTACAAGATTTAGTCGTTAGGAGTTAGTTGTTAGTAATTAGCCGTTGGAAGGTAGTGATTAGATATTGAAGAATGACTAATAGATTTAAAAAAAAGATTGCTAAGGCAATATTGGATTGAAAGGGTTTTAAAGAATATATGGTCCGTTCGTCTAGGGGTTAGGACGCAAGGTTTTCATCCTTGTAACAGGGGTTCGATTCCCCTACGGACTACTAAAACAACAAGATTATAAAATACACTAATATCAACAGTAGGTATTGAAAAAACAGTAACAAATGGCAAACCATAAATCAGCATTAAAAAGAATAAGAAGAAATGAGGCTGCACGCTTGCGCAATCGTTATCAGCACAAAACAGCTCGTAATGCCGTAAGAAAATTGCGTGCATTGGAAAACTTAGAGGAAGCTAAAGCGCTTTTCCCTACAGTAGTTTCTATGGTAGATAAATTAGCTAAAAGAAATATTATTCACGCTAATAAAGCAGCCAATTTAAAAAGTAGTTTAGCTAAACACATCAATAAGTTAGCTAAATAGTCATTTAGGTTTTAGATTTATCACTAAACAGCCAGATTTATGTAAAAATAAGTCTGGCTTTGGTGCATTAATAGTATATAACGATGAATTATAAAGTATATATATTCCTTTTCATATTGATAATGAGTGTAGTAGCTTGTAATGAAGCTACTAATAACCCTGCTGACCAAGAGAAGAACCATCAGCCAAAATCGGTAGATTTTGAAGAACTTCATTTGGCACCTTTGAACAGAGAGGCTCAAGAGGGCGTGCGCAGCTGGAAAGAGTTTCAGTCGCTGATGCAAATAGTAGTAACGATGGCACCTACCAAGATAAAAAATACCGAAGCCCTCGTAACTAACAACCCTGATAGTCTGCTGTTGTACAGCCGTTTGTATCCTGTAAATACTAAAACAGTGCTCACGAATATATTGGTGGAGCGCGATTGGCGTACGGCACTCACTGCCAACGATACTGTTTTCAGGATAGAAAAGACTAAAGAAAGTCCGTATTCATACTTGCAATGGCAGCGTTTTTTGGTAGCGGGAGTGCCTTATACTTTTTCTTTGAAAGCTAAAAAAGTGGGTGGATGCAACCGCTTGCAGTTGGATTTTTTGAATGATAAAGACAGCGAACTAATGCTGACTTTGCCAATAGATACGCTTGCTACCGATAACAAGGTACAGCGCACTGAACTTGATGAGGAGTGGTGTGATTTTAGAGTAACTTTTACACCTCACAATACACATAGTTATTTTATTCGTTTGGGTTTTGAAGAAGGTGTACAGCCTGCTGATAATGTGATATTTTATCATAGTGTACTTGAGATACCCGCTAGAGATTTTGGGAAGGTAAGTGCTTATTCCAAAAGGATAATAGGGGAGCAGTCGGATATAAAGAGTTCGTATTATTCAGTATTTTTTTGGTTGGTACAGATAGAGGATGCGCTACAAGAGTTGCTCACAACGCCTAATTTTCCTGAGAAACTAAACAATGCGATGATAAAATCGCGCTTTAGACTATTGCAAACAGAAATAAAGTTATTGGCAGACAATGTTCGTAATAATCCTGATTATGATGAAGTAGCTTTGAAAAGTGCTATCAAAGGAATTGAAAAAACTTTTAATGAACTTGTGGGGCGTATGAACAGTTGTTACAAGAATGATTTGGAAGCGCGAATGGGTGATATAGTGTTGTGATGTGTTAAAATGATGTTAATTGTATAAAACTGCTATGACAGTGTAAAAATAATATTGTATTTTTGCATTGTGTATATTAGTCTTAGGTGTGAGAGGGGGAGAGAATTATGAATTGTGAATTTTGAATTCTGAATTTTGAATTGTGGGACGGGTGGGACAATTAAGACAGGCGAGACAAGTAGGACTTGTGAGACAGGTGAGACTTGTGGGACGAGGAGAGAATTGTGAATTGTGAATTGTGGGACGAGTGAGACAGGTGGGACGAGTGAGACTATACGACTAATAATTAAACAAAAAAGTATCTAACAATTTTTTTATATATTATAATAGTATGAGAAGGCAATTACTATTACTCAGTTTTTTTTGGTTTATAGCGGTGTTATTTAGTACTGCTATAGGGCAGATGCAAGCCAACTTTCCAGAGCGATATCGTGTTACTGTAAAAGGGGATATGATTATCGTAGGGAATACAATGGTGAGCCCTCCTGGTGGTTCTGCTATATATGATGATACCGATAGATGGAACTACTTTTACCAGAAATATGTAGATGTAGATAATGATAATTCTACTTTCAACTCGAGCTCGGCAAGGGTATTAGACCCTAACCCTGGAGGTGCTTGTCCGCGTAAGGTAAAGAAAGCCTTTTTGTATTGGGCTTCTAATGATAATTCTTCAGCAGGAACAACCGATAGGGTAAAGTTTAAAATAGACAATGGTAATTACCAAGACATTATAGGTACTTTGGTAAGTACCGGTGTTAATGGTTTATATGTATATATAGCTGATGTTACAGACAAGCTTACTAGTGTAGCGGGTAATTATACAGTAGCCAACTTGCAAGCTCCTACTCGGTATGCGGCAGGTTGGACGCTCTTTATTATTTATGAAGATGCTACAAAGCCAGCTCGTAATATTAGTTTGTTTGATGGTATTGCTATTGTAAATGGTAGCACTTCAGCCGTGATTAACATTCAGGGCTTTAAGACAGTGCCTTCACCACTACCTGTAAATGCTAAGATTGGTTTTGCTTCTTTAGAAGGGGACGCAGCAGGGGTAGGTGACCAATTAAAAATAACAACCAATAAAATAAACAATGAAGTACTTTCCAGTCCAGGACGTCCTAAAAATAACTTCTTTAATAGTACTGCCACTGATGAAAATGGTATTAACTTGAATCGTACACCTCGTTCAAAGAACTTAATGGGGTATGATACAGGTATTTTGCAATTAGAGAATGCTAATAATCGTATTTTAGACAACAACTCCACTTGGGCGAAGCTTACTGCTACTACTGCTGGAGATGTGTACTATCCCTTTATGTTTGCCTTCAACGTAGAGGTAATAGAGCCTACGGTAGTGATGAATAAGCGCGTATATAATGCTGCTAACCAAGATGTTACGGGTCAGAATAACATAGCTTTGGGCTCTACTCTTAAATACGAAATAGAATTCCAAAACCAAGGGAATGACGATGCTAAAAATTTAACAATTACAGATATATTACCTCCCAACTTAGAAAACTCGGCTACAGGTATATATGTATCTGATTCTCGTATTACTTATAATTACGATCCTAATACCCGCAAGCTTACTGCAAATGTTCCTAACGACTTGGTAAAGCAAAACGGTTCTAAATATAAAATTTCTTTCAACGTAAAGGTAGTTCCCAAGTGTGATACTTGGACGTCTCCTTGCGCCAATAAAATACAGAACTCGGCTTCGGCTACCTAT
Source organism: Capnocytophaga bilenii (assembly GCF_017565765.1). Classification (GTDB taxonomy): domain Bacteria; phylum Bacteroidota; class Bacteroidia; order Flavobacteriales; family Flavobacteriaceae; genus Capnocytophaga; species Capnocytophaga bilenii. The sequence continues at coordinate 1,561 of NZ_JAGDYP010000016.1, read as the reverse complement.
CAAGGTACCCGAAATCCTGCTACTTTTACCCCTAAGAGCTCCAATGCACAATTCTCGGCTTGTGGCTCTACTGAAGAAAGCAGTACCGATTTTCTTGTGGGGGTAGATTTTAGTAAGTGTACTTATAAGACCTCTACTATATTGTGTAAGCCAACAATGAACCTTACAGCGGCGGCGGACTTTGATAGCTATACTTGGACGAAAGAGGGCGATAGTTCTTTTAGCCGAACAGGGCGAACTATTAGTATAAATGCTGTAGGTACTTATAAGGTTACCAAAACCAAAGCGGGTTGTGCTACGATGTACGAAGAGTTTGAGGTAAAACCTAACGATCACGAAGCCGACCACCCCTTAGAGAATAAAATTAAAAACAAAGAAATCTCTGGGGAGGTATACGTATGTCCGTCTACAGGGCAAAAATATCCACAAGTATACTTGTGTGGTAAGAACGCTTCGGTGGAAGTGAAGCTGAAGATAGACAACGCCAAGAGTTTCCAATGGGGCAAAATGGCAGCGAGCTGCCCTAGCAAGCAATTAGATTGTCCTGCAAGTGCTCCTAGCCAATCGACCTGCTGGAGCAATGATGGGGCACTTATAAATGGTACTACTACTCAAAAGACTTTTAACGCTGATGGTGATTATAAGCTTACCGTTACCTATGATGGTGATTGTGTGGCTACTTATTACTTCCGTGTAACGAAAGACCAAACCGACCTTGATGCTGATGTGGTACACAAAGTATGTAATACACAAGGAAGCATTAAGGCAAAAGGTATTTCGGGTTCAGGTTATAAATATCAATTAAAACAAGGCAACACAGTAGTGAGAGCTTGGCAAACGAGTGTAGAGTTTAAAAACTTAGACCCTGGTACTTATAAATTGCAAGCAACTTTGCCTACCGCCAATACCCAAAGTATAGTAACTTGTGTGTACGAAAAAGAAGTTACCATACAGCAAATAACTCCTTCATTGCAAGTAACAGCAACCAACCCGCTATGTAATGGCGGACTGGGAGCATTGCAAATACAGTTGAGTTACCCACCATATTTTCCGTATACCTATAAGATTATCAAAGACGGACAAGTGGTAGCACAACAAGCAGTAACTACGCAACACTTGGCAGGGCTTACAGTAAGCCTTACAGCAGGTAGTTATACAGTGAAGGTGGAGAACAATTATGGCTGTACGCTACAACAAACCAAAAATATTACCGACCCAGCAGCCTTGAAGCTTGATTTGGGAGTAAGCAATGCAATGTGTAGTGCTAATGATGGAGCTATAACAGCGAGAGCGCAAGGAGGTACACCTAATAGTAATGGTTATACTTTAGAGTTATATAAGACTGGTACGTTTGTAAGTAGAGCTACTACGCAAAGTGGGGTATATACCTTTACAGGATTGTATGCAGGTGCTTATGAAGTGAAGGTAATTGATGGTAATAATTGTAATAAGACAACAAGTGCTACGATTATACAGTTACCTACGCCTTCGGTTACAGTTACTTATACGTTATATGAATGTGGGGCTAAAGGGAAAGTAGTATTCTCAGTACCACAAAGTT
>NZ_JAGDYP010000015.1 GCF_017565765.1 Capnocytophaga bilenii | reverse complement strand
CTTGGACAAGTTATAAGACAGGAGTTAAAAAAGTAGCTAATTGGGGCATTTGTCGCATCCCTTGCTCAGGAGACTTAGATTGGGGTGCAGCTGAATTTTCTCCTGCTCCTGAATATAGAAAATATGGCTGGGAAGACTATAAACCTTAAATAAAAAAAACTTACCTTTGCAAAACAATAAATCCTAATTTAGTTAAATTAGATAGTAAAACTCCCATTACTACTAATAACCTATTTAAAGAAATTTCAAAACTATAGTTATATGCAAAGAATAATATTTTTATTATGTTTAGTTTTAGTAGCCTGTAAGCCTAAAAACGAAGAGGTAGCTGTTATAACTCCTCAAAGGGAACTCTCTGAAATAGAAAAAAGCATTTTAGAGGATAGGAGGCTTCCCGTATACAATCATACTGTAGAACAGATTGACTGGGAGGTTCTCCTGCTATTTGTAAATGACCATATTAAGGAATATAAGAAGAAAAATGGCGATAGAATCACCTCAATGAGGTATTATTCTATAGGAGCGAGCTCAGTTGAAGTTTCAAGTCAAGAACCTTATGTAGAAATTTTAAAAAATTATCATCCTAATGGTCAGATAAATAGCGTTGTAAAGATAGCTAAGGGCTTTAGAAATAGAGCAATAGGTAAATCGATATACTATGATGAATACGGGAACAAAACTATTATAGATAATGATACTCTCTATGGAGCGTTAAAATACAATGATATCGTTAGGCTACTTATTAATGAAAGACTAATTGATGACCCAACCAAAGAAATAGGAGGCCATAGACTTGAAGAGAGTGAATTTGGGGTTAAATATATAAAGGAAGTGAACTTTTGGTATGCTGTAATCTCAATCAGACCAATGAAAAAATGGATAGAAAAATTGAAAGAATGGAAAGCCCTAAAAGAAGCAATGGAAGTCCAAAAAGATTTGGATAAACAATACAAAGAAAAACCTTGTGCAGAAACTCATATATATGCTGAACTTTATATAGATGGAGATACAGGGAAAATTTATCTTAAGAATGAATATGATAAAGGTTATTATGTAGATTATACAAAGGAATAATTTTTTATAGAGGTGTCAGAATAATTTCATATATTTGCACTCTGAAAAATACTTTGACACCTCAATTAAATTTTTTGATCATCAAGTTAATGGAATAAAATAATAACACAAAGGTAAATTCTATTTTATATTGCATAAATATCTTAAAAAACAAATGAGAAAACAAATAAAACAATATATGAAATTATTACTTATTAGTTTATTTTTAATAGGGACAGTGAGTTCTTGTAAAAATGTTGTTAATAATAACACTGAAAAAGATTTTCCTACTGATAGTATATCAAGTTTAGATTTTGATGATAAAGCTGAAATAAACAATCCTCTTATAGGTAAAAAATTCTATTATTTATATAAAGGTGAAGATGATGGAGAACTCTTTCTTGCTGTAGATGATGATATGCCTACAATTGTATTTATCAATGATACGCTTATGGATAATTGGAATACAATGGAAGGTAATAAATGGATCATAGAGAAAATAGAAAAAAAAGATACTCTGCTAACTTATTTTGTAAAGATGGAAAATGGGGAGACTTTTAATTCTTTATGTTTGAGTTATAATGCTAAAAAAGGATTAATGTATAATATAAGAAAAGATACAACCTTTATACTAATAGATTCATTGTATATTAACAAAATAAAGAAAATTGCAACAAAAACAGAATTTTCGGATGATTAATGAGATATGTAAAATCAAATGAAGAAAAATTTATCCACTTTAAAATCAAATCAAATGAACAATCTACTCAGCCATTATCCTGTAAATTGGATAGACGGAATGAAGCTAAGCAGCAGCCATTTTATTGCTGTGCAGGACTTTGTTACCGATAGCGTTAGAGATGCCATAGCCTTGCAAACCACAGACCTTAACTATGGCTTACAACCTGTGGCAGGCGATTCGGTAAAGATGCACGTGCTGATGGATCACTATTTCATAGACTAAAATTTGGGTTACGTAAAGCATTTTTTATATGTTTTGAAATGACAACTACAACTAAAGGGTTATCAGCCTCACAAGTTGCTCGTCGTTATGAAATTAGTCGACAAACAGCACATTATTTTATGCAAAAAGTCCGTGAAGCTATGAAATCCAGTGAGTCACACAAAATGAATGATAGCGTTTAGGTTGATGAATTTACCATAGGAGGAAAAGAGGAAGGAAAACAGCACAAGTTACTACTGACCAAAGGAAAGGATATAAACCTATAAAAGATTTTCATATAACTCAAATTCAATAGGTATCTCAGTAATTTTTTACTAAAAAAAATGCAACTTTGCAATATAATAAATCGCAAGAAATGAAAAATAGTAGTATCTCCCTATGTTACAAAATAGGGTATTACATCAGTCTTTTTGGAGTGGCAACTATTCTACTTTGGATAGGCGCATACAAGTTTACACATGCTGAGGCAGAGGGGATTAAATCCTTGGTAGAACAAAGTTTCCTGCTATCATGGCTTTATAAAATTCTAAGTTTGCAAGGAGTTTCCAATCTCATCGGCGTAATAGAGATAGCTATAGCAGTAGCACTGATAATAGGGATATTCTCTCCGATAGTGCGTAAATTAGCCTTTGTAGGTTGTACAATTACTTTTCTTATTACTTTGAGTTTTCTTTTTACTTCTGCTAAAACCTTTTACTATATAGAAGGAGTTCCCGTTACTGATTTCTTTATTTTAAAAGATATTCCTATGTTAGGCTTTGGAATGATAAGTATGAACAAGCCTAAGTAGCTTTTTTAAAATTGAAGCTGTTTAAACTTATTTCTATAATAAAAAACTTGTTTAAACTTTAAAAAAGATTGATTGAAAGAAAACCTATTTTCCAATCTCAGTTGGTATGCCATTAACTTGACACCTCAATTCATTTATTTTCCGATGGGGCGATTGCGTTATTTTTTGAATGGAAATGACCGTTGGTTAAAGGAAAAACAGTATTTCGGTCTGCCAAAGTTTAAAGAATGGTGGGATAAAGCCGCTTATACCGAATATTATTTATCAGAATGTGAATATGAAGGCCTCTCTTCATAATTCATAATTCGTAATAATTTCGTAATTTGTAACTCGTAATTTGTAACTCGTAATTTGTAACTCGTAATTTGTAACTCGTAATTTGTAACTCGTAATTCGTAATTATTTATTATCTTTGTCGCCTAAAAATGAATACGATACCTATCGTATTTGCTATAATAAATGAAATAATATGAAACTAATAAAAGATCTTCAAAAAGGTACTTATCTGTTATTGATGATAGTAGCCTTAGTTGTTATCAGTTGCTCAAAAAATGATAACAACTCAATTGATACTGAATCTCCTATACTGGCTACTATTACCAAAATTGAAACTACTGCTTTTGATACCACTACTATTACGTGGGATCTAACTACTGATGGGCAAACTGATGCTAAAGAGCTCACTTATCAGCTGTTATGGCAGATGAGGGGTAGTAGTGAGGTGAAGAATAGCGGTACCCCAAAAGCTCTTTTCAGCACTTATAAGCTTACAGGGCTTACCGAGAAAACTACTTACCGCGTATGGGTAAAGGTATGGGACAAAGCAGGTAACACTACTGAGTATCCCGCACAGGAGTTCACTACCCCTGCTAAGCCTATCAATCCTACTGGACTTGATACAACAAACTATATACAGCTTACTACCGAGAAAAAAGTAGGAGAAATAATAGGCTTTTATATTGATGGTGATGAAATAGACAAAAAAGGGTTTTGGATTGACTTCAACAACAATGGTAAATGGGACGAAGGGATAGATGTTCTACCAAAGTTCGAAGGTTATCTTGATTATACCCTAAAATCTCAAACTTTTAGAATATATGGTAAAGTTATTGAGTTATTTTGCGAATACCGAAAGCTTACAGACCTAAATATTAGTCATAACCCTTTTTTGAGGGAGTTATTTGTTGAAAATAATAAACTTCCATCTATTAAAAACTTAGAGCATATAACAAAGTTATCTTTGGATAGTCATACTATGCTCAATAGCACTCTCCCTACTAATCTTTCTTTTTTGGATATAACCGAAACCACTGCTATTCCTGCCTTCGATGTTAAAGCATTCACAAATCTTAAAGAATTACTTATAAACAGATGTAAAAGTATCCATAGCTTAGACCTTAGCCAAAACCCGCAACTTGCCCGTTTAGAAATTAAAAACACCAATATCACTACTTTAGACCTTTCTAAGCAACCTAATCTTGTATTATTAGACGCTTCAGAAGCTCCCCTTACAAGCGTAAACATACAAGAAAATACTAAGTTACATACGGTATCACTTAAGCTTACAAAAGATGGTAAAGGGCTTATGGGGACTGCCCTTCTCGACTTTATTAAAGCCTTACCTACAAGAAAACGTGGTTCTGTGGGTGATATTAAACTAAGCCCAGCCCAACAAACAGATGTTGTAAAAAACCTTTTGCAAAGTAAACACTGGGAAATTCATTAATTTGTTAATTATTTAATTGAGGTGCTGAAATAATTTCATATATTTGCACTCTGAAAATTAATGTATTATTGAATTATTTAAGGGACAAAGCCTCTTAGAGTTTACTGAACGCTTTAAAACAGACTTAGATTGCGAAGAATATCTAGCTTCCATAAAATGGGAAAAAGGGTATTGCTGTCGCAAATGTGGTCATAAAAAATACCAAGTTCGCAAAGATTTTTCACGTACTTGTAATATCTGTGGAGATACAGAAAGTCCTACTGCTGGAACACTATTTCATAGACTAAAATTTGGGTTACGTAAAGCATTTTTTATATGTTTTGAGATGTCAACAACTACAAAAAGTCTATCAGCATCACAAGTTGCTCGTCGTTATGAAATTAGCCGTCAGACTGCACATTATTTTATGCAAAAAGTCCGTGAAGCTATGAAATCCAGTGAGTCACACAAAATGAATGATAGCGTTTAGGTTGATGAATTTACCATAGGAGGAAAAGAGGAAGGAAATCAGAATTTAACATAGACCGATATTTAGCGGAATACAGTTTTAGAATTAATCGCTCACAAAATAAAGAGACTATCTTTAACAAATTAATGAAAAGAATTGTAGAGCGTTCTCCCGTTTCCCAAAGTCAATTAGTATGTAGCTAAATAGACACCTCAATAAATTTAAATACATAAAAAATGAAAACATACGCAGGAATACCAGAAGAAAATGCAACATTAGAAAACTCAAAAGTAATGCTGGTGACAGTTCCCTATGATGGAACTTCTACTTGGGGAAAGGGAGCGGATAAAGGTCCTGAACTTTTCTTAGATGCATCAGAAAATATGGAACTCTATATTTTTAGCAGCAAAATTATACTATAAAATGTTGGCTTACTATCATTTAACTGAAAAACAAACCTTTATAAAATCTATTTAATATGAAAAAATTACTTTTAATTGTCATGGTGGCAGCTCACTTTGTGGCTTTTGGACAAGAAAAGAAAAAATCTATTCCTCCACCACCTGAAAAAATTACCAAACAAAAAGTGCAAAAATCTCCTTACCGAAGGATTTTTGAAGATAATATGATGCTTGCTTTTCAATGGAGAATGGAAGTAAAGGATTCTATTATCGCTAATGAAGACAGGATGATTTATAAAATCAATCTTGAATTTCAGTCGGTTAAAGAATTAAGCTCTTATAAAAAGCAACCTATTTCTGCTCAGAAAATAATTTACTCTGTAGAAAAAGGAGCTAAATTGGATAAAAACCTTACCCCTCGTATGGATTATATTGATTTTGTGGATTATCCATCGATTTTTGAATCCGTTAAAATTGTTGGCGATAATGTAGAACTAACAAATAATGAAACGAAAGAAAAGGAAATTTTTAAGATTTTTTTAGATAAGGACAAGAAAAATATCATTAAGCTCCAAGATTTGAAAACAAAGAAGGAGTTCTTCCCAACGGAGGATTTTTATTCTCCAATTATTAGTATATAGGTTTTTTCAGAAAAAGAATGAGTAATAAAAAAAGTATTTGTATTATTCAGTTTAGTGATAGGGCTTTCTGTAAAGGCTCAAATCACGGTGAGAGGTGTGGTTTCGATGAGAAATGAAGGTAGAAACTATTGAACTGTGGTATACCATGCTATTGACTGGGAAAGTTAATTTATAGAGTAGAAGTTTTACAAAGTAAATAATAGGATTGAGGTGTCTAAATAATTTCATATATTTGCACTCTGAAAATTAATGTATTATGGAATTATTTAAGGGACAAAGCCTCTTAGAGTTTACTGAACGCTTTAAAACAGACTTAGATTGAGGGTGTCCAAAAAGTTTTATTTTAGCTTAAAACAAGCTTATTAATGAACAGAATATTTTTGTAACTAATTGATTATTAACATCCCCCCTTAACACATACTCCGCTGCGCCAGCTCGCGGACTTCCTTCAAAAGGGGGGAGATGCCGAAGTAGTACTTTTAAAGACTTTTTGGACAGCTTCTTCTATAAAATGGGAAAAAGGGTATTGTTGTCGCAAAGTTATGAAATTAGTCGTCAGACTGCACATTATTTTATGCAAAAAGTCCGAGAATCTATGAAATCCAGTGAATCGCACAAAATGAATGATAGCGTTTAGGTTGATGAATTTACCATAAGAGGAAAAGAGGAAGGAAATCAGAATTTAACATAGACCGCTATTTAGCTGAGTATAGTTTTAGAATCAATCGCTCACAAAGCAAAGAGACTATCTTTAACAAATTAATGAAAAGAATTGTAGAACGTTCTCCCGTTTTCCAAAGTCAATTAGTATGTAATTAAATAGACACCTCAATAAAAATATTTTAATAGAATAAAAAATGAACAGCACAAAATCTATATTATTTTTAGATACTGAAAATGGAGATTTTTTTCTTATAAACGGTGTAGTGATTTCTTCTAAAACTACTTTTTCCTCGCTCAGAGAGCTGTTTCCTGATAATGATATCTGGGATGTGGGGACAGGGTTTTATTGGATTTATTTTGAAAAATGTCCTTTTGAGGGAAAAGAGTTTGATATTTCTATTTGTTTTGAAGGAGAAAAACTTGAAACGATATTTTTTTCTATGAAAGAAAGATATACACCTTGGGAAAACTGGACAGAGGAATATGAACTACAAACCGAAAAACTATATAAAAAATGGCTTGCAGCACACATAGGGGAAGAGTGGGAGTTTGTCTGGGGAAAGGTGGGAGCCGCTTTTGATAGGAAAGGAGGAAGGACAAATATGTGGGTCGGTTATATTTGATTTGCATAAAATACAAAAAAATGTAATTTTAGGTTAGAAACAAAATTTTCAGATGTCGTAGCATTATATTATTTAGATGTAGATTTGCGAAATATTCTGATGAGATATATTAATAGATTGAGGTGTCAAAATAATTTCATATATTTGCACTCTGAAAATTAATGTATTATGGAATTATTTAAGGGACAAAGCCTCTTAGAGTTTACTGAACGCTTTAAAACAGACTTAGATTGCGAAGAATATCTAGCTTCCATAAAATGGGAAGATGGGTATTGTTGCCGTAAATGTGGTCATAAAAAATACCAAGTCAGAAAAGATTTTTCACGCACTTGTAATATCTGTGGAGATACAGAAAGTCCTACTGCTGGAACACTATTTCATAGACTAAAATTTGGGTTACGTAAAGCATTTTTTATATGTTTTGAAATGACAACTACAACTAAAGGGTTATCAGCCTCACAAGTTGCTCGTCGTTATGAAATTAGTCGTCAGACTGCACATTATTTTATGCAAAAAGTCCGTGAAGCTATGAAATCCAATGAATTGCACAAAATGAATGATAGCGTTTAGGTTGATGAATTTAGCATAGACCAATATTTAGCGGAATACAGTTTTAGAATTAATCGCTCACAAAATAAAGATACTATCTTTAACAAAATGAAAAGAATGCTTGAAAGAGAATCTATTTTCCAACTTCTGTTAATATGCCATTAACTTGGCACCTCAATAAAACTTTTCGGATAGTTTCTTATTAGTAAATCAGTAATTTGGCATAATAGTTGTTTTTAGTAATAAAAAGAAAAAACAAATATAATATGAAAAAGAAACTACCCTTATGGATAGCTGCTGCCTTAATGGCAACAGCTTGTGGAGTTCCCCACCAACAATCAAAAAACAATGCTGAATTACCAGCTAATAGTGTAGCGAAAGATGATGTGCAGGAGGAAGTAGAAATTACATCATTACCAGCTAATAGTGTAGCGAAAGATGATGTGCAGGAGGAAGTAGAAATCATAGCAAACGAAGCGGCTTATATGGAGCCTGCCTCAGATTTTAATATGTTTAAAGGAGTTACGGTACCTTCTTCACGACAACAACGCAATCGCAATAATGAAACTTACCAAGAGATAAAGGAAAATCCCTTTGTAGCAGTAGCTCAACAGCCTGTAACTACTTTTTCGGCAGATGTAGATAGAGCTTCTTATGCCAATTTGCGCCGTATGATAGGCTATGGACAGTTGCCTCCTAAAGATGCAGTACGCATAGAGGAAATGCTGAACTATTTTGATTATGACTATCCCGCTCCCGAAGAAGGAAGCAATAGTCCGCTACGCGTATCGCCCGAATTGGCACCTGCACCTTGGAACCCTGACCATTTGCTGTTGCGCATTGGGCTACAAGCTAAAAAAATAGACCTTACCAAGGCTCCCTCATCAAATATTGTATTTTTGATAGATGTATCGGGCTCTATGGATAGTGCTAACAAGTTGCCGTTGTTGCAAGCATCGTTTAAGCTGTTGTTAGGACAATTGCGCCCCGATGATAAGGTGGCAATTGTAACCTATGCTAATGGTACTAATGTTGCACTCCCCTCTACACGAGTGAAAGACAAGGAAAAAATAATAAAAGTACTTGATAATCTTTATGCAAGTGGAGGAACTTCGGGAGGGGCTGGAATACAATTGGCTTATGAACAAGCGCGTAAATCGTTTATAAAAGATGGTAACAATCGTATTATTTTGGCTACCGATGGTGATTTTAATATAGGAATTGACAATACCAAAGAATTAGAAAAATTTATTGAAAAGCAGCGAGAAAGCGGTATTTATATGTCGGTTTTAGGCTTTGGAATGGGTAATTACCGCGATGATATGGCTGAAACCATAGCCGATAAGGGGAATGGTAATTATGCCTACATAGATGATATTACTGAGGCAAAAAAAGTATTGGTAAATGAGTTTGGTGGTACGCTTTTTGCGGTAGCTAAAGACGTGAAATTGCAATTGGAGTTCAATCCTAAATACGTAAAAGAATATAAACTAATAGGTTATGAAAATCGTATGCTTGCCAATGAAGATTTTACAGATGATAAGAAAGATGCAGGCGAAATAGGAGCAGGACACACAGTTACAGCACTTTATGAACTAGTACCTTCAGATGGAAATGTAACACAAAACCTTCGCTATCAATCACAAGAGCTCAATGAAAAGGGTAGGGGCAATGAGTTGGGTTTTCTGAAGATACGTTATAAAGACCCCAAAGTAAAAGATGCTAAGAGTGTAGAAATTACCGAGCCTTTGGTATTCCACAAAAAGGAACTAAAAGATACAAGTGCAGATTATAGGTTTGCCGCAAGTGTAGCCGAATTTGGTATCTTGCTGCGCGACAATAGCAATAAAGCAAAAGCTACTTACGACCAAGTAGTAGCGTTAGCTCAAGGTGCTATAGGCAAAGATGAAGAAGGCTATAGAAAAGAATTTATACGATTAGTGAAAAGTGCAAAATTGCTGAAGCAATAAAGCTAAAAACATTATTCAAAATAATAATCCCAAAACCTTTGCCAAAGTTTGTATAACCTTTGGCAAAGTTTCTATTGTTTAATATACTATTCAAAATAAGAAAAAAATAAATATATGACAGAAGATAATTTGTATCATTTTCAGGCAGCACCTAAATGGGCAGACTCTCTTACCGATAACGAAATCATCTCGTTGTTGGTAGATACTGACTTTTCTAACGAACAGATAGACGAAGGGCGTGATTTTTGCTACTTCTTGAATAAGTATTATAAAATAGATGATGATAGTACTTCGGAATATGCACTGATGGCTTATACGCTATTGCAGCCTGAGAACTTAGAGTTTGCTTCTATGTACGATTTGGTACTGGAAGAAAATGAAACGTCATATATTCATCGTATCAGTGTGTATAGAAATGGGCAATTGATAGATAAAACCCCCGATGTAATGGTAAAAGTACTTGATAATGAAAACCAAAGTGGCAGGGGAATTATCAGCAGTTCAAAAAAACTAAATATTTCTATCAAAGATTTACACCTAAATGATGTCCTAATAATGGAGGATACGAAGGTGAAGGTATTTACAGAAAAAGAGTTTTTAAGGCGCGATTTTGTAAAACAGATATTTGTAACCCCCGATACTTATTGGGCATATGGGAGATATTGCTATAAGCTAATCAATAACCGCTCAAAACGAGTGGCTTATAAGAAGATGTTTTTCCGCGATGATGAGGGGAAAGTAATTCCGCCCCAAGTGCACTATTTAGCACAAGGAGAGGTGTTTGAATATACCAGAACAGATTATATTAACCCTGTAGACCCTAATCGTGAGAATTTTCCTTTTATAGACTTTGCTACCGATAGCAATTGGAAAGAGCTTTCTAATTATATTTATCCGCTTTATGAAGAGGCTTTAGGGGTAAAACTTAAAGACTTTGCCCCCGACTTGGCTGAGAAATTGGATGCAATGCCCACTCTTGATGAAAAAATACAGTACGCCATAGAGTTTGTACAGAATAATATTTACTATCTGTACAACGCCGATGAGATGAATGGGCATAAACCCCAAGCACCTGCGGTAACTTATCAAAATAAGCAGGGGGATTGCAAAGCTAAAAGTGTATTGCTAAAGGCGGTATTGGATTACCTTGGAGTAGAGTCATCGGTGGTATTGGTAAATTATAATGCTGATTATTATTTGCAATATTACCTGCCTTCGTTATTGTCGTTCAATCACGTAATTGTAAAGATTAACTATTTGGGCAAGGAGTATTTTATAGATGCAACCGCGCGTAATGAGTTTGGTAAATTAGAAAATCGGGCAGTAATATCATTCTGTTTTTATATGGAAATATTACCCAACCAAGAGTTGCAGGTACGCAAACCCATACGCTTTGAAAAGTATTGTATTGATGAACAAATAAGCTTGGAAGCTAAAGAGAATGTAGGCACAATAACATTGGTTACTACATACCGCTATAATCGCGCTAATGCAATGCGTGGGTATTTCAAAACAAGTAATAAAAATGAGCGTTTGGATAGCTGGAATAATTCACTGTTCTATGCCTTAAACTATGTGAATGACCGCAAAGGGAAGGATTTTAGGGAAATATTCAAGAATGCTACTTTGCAGATTGTAAAAGATGACAAGGTAGAAAACGAGTTTGTAGTAAAGTACGAAGCTACTATTGAAAACCCTTATTATACAGAAAGTGGTAAGAGATTTTTAATGTACTACGATGGTAGTACATTGAAAAACAGCATACGCGAGCACCAGCATAGCGATACGAGTATTTTCCAGTGTTTTGATAGTGAACACTATGTGATTAGCTTAAAAACAGACGAAAGTATAGATACAAAAGAGAAATATACTATTCAGGAGTGTAATATAGAGAATGAATATTTTAGCTATAAAACTAAAAAAGATATTACGAGAAACTCTGGAAAGGTAGAAATATGGTATGACCCGTTGGTGAATATAGAAATTCCATTGGATAAGATAGAAGAAGTACGTCAGGATTACAACATAATAGCCGATAGTAACTTTGGTATAGGCATAGATGTAGAGGAAAAAGGCTTTTTAAACTCGCTAAAAAGACTTTTTAAATAACAGAAACAGATGAATTGGATACCAGAAATAGAGCGACAATCGCAAGCTGATATTATAGCCCTACAAGAAAGGAAGTTGCGAGAGGTATTGGCTTATGTAAACCAACATTCAGAGTACTATAAGCAGCTTTTTGAGCAGCACCATATTCGTGTTGAGGATGTTACTACCCTTTCCGACCTACGTAAGCTCCCCACTACTTGCAAAGACGACTTGCAGCGCAATAACGATGCTTTTAGGTGTGTACCCAAATCGGCTATAGTGGATTATGCTTCTACTTCGGGTACACTTGGTACGCCTGTTACTTTTGGGTTGACCGATAAAGATTTGGAGCGCTTGGCGTATAATGAGGCTATCTCGCTGGCTTGTGCTGGTATCAAAAAAGGTGATGTGGTGCAGCTAATGACTACTATTGATAGACGCTTTATGGCGGGCTTGGCTTATTTTTTAGGTATACGTAAATTAGGTGCAAGTATTATCAGAATAGGGGCGGGGATACCTGAACTGCAATGGGATTCTATTAGAGCATACGAACCTAAATACCTTATAGCAGTACCTTCATTTTTGCTAAAAATGATTGAGTATGCCGAAAAGAACGGGATAGATTATTTGTCTTCATCGGTAAAAGGTGTAGTATGCATAGGCGAAGCATTGCGCAATCAAGATTTTACACCTACTTTACTCACCCAGAAGATTACCGAAAAATGGAAAGGACTACAGCTTTATTCCACCTATGCTTCTACTGAAATGAGTACTACCTTCACCGAATGTGAGTACCAGCAAGGCGGACATCATCACCCAGAGCTTATTATTACCGAAGTGCTAGATGAAGAAGGCAATCCTGTACCCGATGGGCAAAGTGGCGAGCTTACTATCACTACATTAGATGTTGAGGCGATGCCTTTGGTGCGTTTTCGCACAGGCGATATAGTAGCTATGCACACTACTACTTGTAAGTGTGGTAGAAATACGGCACGTGTGAGTCCTATACTTGGTAGAAAACAGCAAATGATAAAGTATAAAGGTACAACACTTTATCCACCGGTGTTGATGGATTTGCTTACAAATTTTGAAGAAATAGAACATTATCTCATAGAAATTAATACCAATAGTATCCTTACTGATGAAATTCTTATAAAAATAGGCACAAAAGCTCCTTCTGAGAATCTTAAAGAACGCATTAGTAATCATTTTAGAGCTAAAATAAGAGTAGTACCCAAGATAGAGTTTTGTGATATAGCTGTTTTGGAACAACAAATATACCCTTTGGGAAGTCGTAAGCCAATGAAATTTGTAGATAAACGAAAAAGCTATAAGTAACGCTTTTCCCACCTTTCGTAGAAAGCAGGTTTATATAGTGAAAGGGTATTATCTTCTAAAGAAGTGAAAGCCTGAATAGTTTCACCAGTACATACTAATTCATCGGCTTCATTGTAGATGTAATACTGAAATATAAGTTTAGCAACGGCTGTTTGCATATACTTGGTGTGTATGCGCAGCCGTTCGCCATAGCGTACCATTTTTTTGTGTTCGCATACAGTTTTAATGATAGGGGTAGCATAACCTTCCTTTTCAATATCAAGGTATGAAATGCCGTATTTTCTTCCAAAAGCCTCACGCCCATCTTCAAAGTACTTAATATAATTGCCGTGCCATACAATCCCAAGAGGGTCTGTTTCGCTAAATCGTACAGTTATTACAAGAGTTTCATTTAGGTCAGTAGGGTTATAAGTTTCTTTTTGCTTTGTCATAATATACAGAAAAGGTTACACACACACCAAAAAATAAAAGTAAAGCGCTTATTTTCAAGCATAGTTCGCTGATAGATACTTCACGCAAGAGCACATCGTAAAAAGCTTGCAGCCCCCAGTTCATAGGCGATAGTTTCGCAATAGTTTGCATTATAGGAGGCATTGCAAAGGTAGGTATCCATATACCCCCTATGGCAGCAAATAGCACGGTAAGCGTGGCGCCTAAAGGAGCCGATTGTTCCTGCGTTTTAGAAAGTGTTCCTAACAATACCCCCAAGCCAATAGCTGAGAGCCCTGCACTCAAAGCGATAAGCAATAGTGGCAATAGCCTCCCGCTTACTTCTAATGTAGGCAATCCTAAGTAAGGAAATAAGAATACACCCATTAGCAACATCAATACAAATTGCAATAAGCTCACCCCTAAAAAAACTACCACTTTAGCCCCAATAAGTACCCTATAAGGTAACGGACTTGTGAATAGCCGCAATGCAGTACCTTGAGTTTTTTCTTTTACAATGCTTGCTGATAAAGGTATCGTAATAAAGAAAATAGCAAACAAAGCCCACGCAGGCACGTTGTGCTGAGTAGCGTTGGGGATACCCACTTCGGTAGCTGTATGAGGGTTGATTTCTTTAAAGCTCACCAAGGCTTCTGTTTTGGGGAGTTCTATTCCTTCGTCTAATTGTTTTTCAAATGATTTATAGATAAAAGCATTTTCTATTTGGTACAGAAGTTTGCCAATAGCACTCTTTACACTCTCTTTAAAAGCCGTTTGCAAGGTAGGGTCAAAGTAGAGGCGTACTTCTTTAGTAGGAATATTAGTGGAGGGCGTTGCGGTAGTCTCACCTGCAAAAGCATTGATAATAAACGTTACATTATTAGCTACTTCTGCCTGTAAATCATCCGATAGCTTTGCAGGAATCACGATAGCCAACAGATAATTACCAGCAAGCACCTCCTCTCGTGCTATCGCTTCAGTTATAGGTTTTTCGTTCAAGATACTAATAGGGATAAAGCTCCCATTAGACGCCAGTCCTTTGGCTATATGTTGCGCAATTTCGCCCCCGTCGTTATCTACAATTAGCACTTTTGTTTGTTGTTCGCTGATAGTTTTAAAAGCGCCGTCCTGTAGTAGCGTAACAGTAACCACCAATAGCAGTGGCATAGCAAAAAGGATAATTAGCGCTCCTATATCGCGAATCAATAACAAAACCTCTTTTTTGATAGATTGTAGCATATCCTTTTATTGTGTTTTCTTCGTATGTTGCAATACATCAAAAGTAACAGCCGTTACAATCAAAACAACCCCAATGAGCAGATTGATAGTAAGCTCTTCTTGTTTAAATATCCATATACTGATAGCTATTGCCACTACAGGCTCTACTACCCCAATAATAGCCGTAGGAGTAGAACCAATCATACGAATAGCATAAATAAGCGTAAGCAACGAAAGCAGGGTAGTAACAATCCCAAAAGTAGTTAGGAAACAACCCATTGATATTGAAGGAATAGGCAGTGTATTGCCCGTTATGTATAGTTTGATGAGGAAATAAGTTGCCGAGAACAAAGTAGAGTAAAAAGAAACCTTAACACTCGAGGCTGCTATTTTTGATTTGTTTACAATAACCATATAAAGAGAATACGACAATGCGCCCAACAACGATACCAATGCCCCAAAATAGTTTATTGTAAAGTTATTCATATCTTTCACACTTAGCAGGAAAACCCCTATCAATACCACTATAAGAGCTATAATGGTAGGTATTGTAATTCGCTCTTTGAAGAATATTCCCAATACAAGCGCTACAATTAGCGGATACATAAAGAAAATAGTAGAGGCAATACCAGGGGTAAGCAAGTCGTACGAGGCAAAGAGGAACTCAGCCGAGAGCGAGTATAAGATGCCTAATACCATAAAAATAACCAACTCACGAAAAGAAATCCTTAGGCTTTCGCGTTTGTAGCCAAAGTAGATTGCCAAACAAATACTTGTAACGATAAAGCGGTAAAAGAGCGAAGCATCTACCGAGAATCCCTCCTGCTTGATAGGAATCATAAATAGCGGAATCATACCATAAGTGGCAGCCGAAATAAAAGCTGCCAGATAGCCCTTTACTATATCTTTCATAACGAGTTAGAAGAGTTTTAATATATATGGGTAATAAATAATGCCCAGCACAATAGTTACAGGTATTACGGCAAAACCTACAGCCCCCGCAGCTATATCTTTAATAATGCCTATTTCTTTGGCGTGGTCGGGGTGTACAAAATCGCAAAGTTTTTCTACTGCTGTATTTAGCCCCTCAATGGAGAGCACCAATCCTATACATATCAGCTCAATAATCCACTCTTGGGTAGTAATGCCAAAGTAGAATCCCGCTATTACCCATAGCAGTGAGGTAATTATATGCACAATTACAGGTGCTTCGTTTCTTGCCAAATAGAATATTCCTTGGAATACATATTGTAAGCTCTTGAGTCTTTTAATTGCAAATTCTTTCATATTATTTAAAACGCATAGCTATTACACCAAAAACAGCCTCACGTATAATACTTTTATTCATTTTTGATTTTCCTTTAGTGCGGTCGGTGAAAACGATAGGCACTTCAGTAATGGTGAAGTGTTGCAAGAAGGCGCGGTATTTCATTTCTATTTGGAAAGCATAGCCCACAAAACGTATGCTATTCAAGTTAATAGCCTCCAGCACACGCCGCTTATAACATACAAAGCCCGCTGTAGGGTCTTTAATCTTCATTCCAGTGAAAAAACGCACGTAAATGGACGCTCCATACGACAGCAAAATACGTTGCAGAGGCCAATTCACCACATTCACCCCTTTCACATAGCGCGAGCCTATAGCTACATCACTACCCTCTACGCACGCCTCATAAAGACGCAGTAAATCATCAGGGTTATGAGAAAAATCAGCGTCCATTTCAAAGATATACTCATAGTCCCTTGCAAGAGCCCATTGAAAGCCGTGTATATAAGCCGTCCCCAGTCCTTTTTTTTCGGTGCGTACCTCCAAAAATAGTCGTGTAGGGAACTCCGTTTGTAGGGCTTTCACCTTAGCTGCTGTCCCGTCAGGCGAATTGTCATCTACAATGAGCATATGAAACCTCTCATCGCGGCTAAATACCGCCCTGATAATGGCTTCTATGTTCTCTATTTCATTATATGTAGGAATTATTATTAACAAAATTCAACTTAAAGTTTTTACACTCCACACATACAAAAACTTTGCCAAAAGTTTAAAAGCGTTTGGCAAAGTTTTTTAGAATTCATAATTCAAAAATTCTTAATTACATATCGCCCATTTCTTTGCTTAGTTCAGCATTCATAGCGCGGTATACGCCCGTTTCAAGTTTTTCACGTATAGCCGAAAAAGCATCTAAGGTACGTTCTATATCTTCTTTGCTGTGTGAAGCCGTAGGAATAATGCGTAGCAATATCATACCTTTAGGAATAACAGGATACACTACTATTGAAAGGAAGATGCCATAGTGCTCGCGCAAGTCATTCACCATAGCCATTGCTTCTGGTATGCTGCCGTGCAAAAATACAGGCGTTACGCAAGTATTCGTATTACCGATATTGAAACCACGTTCTTTTAGTCCGTTTTGTAGCATATTTACGTTGTCCCAAAGTTTCTTTTGCAACTCTGGCATAGTCTCCATCATCTCCAAGCGTTTTAGAGCACCTTTTACGTAAATCATTGGAAGTGATTTGGCAAACATCTGTGAGCGCAAGTTGTATTTTAGGTAATCAATCACTTTGGCATTACCAGCTACAAAAGCACCAATTCCAGCCATTGATTTTGCAAAAGTAGAAAAATATACATCTATTTCGTCCTGCACGCCTTGGTGTACTCCTGTACCTTCTCCTCTGGGTCCTAAAGTTCCAAAACCGTGAGCATCATCTACCAATAAGCGGAAAGGATATTTCTTTTTAAGTGCTACTATTTCTTTCAGTTTGCCTTGTTCGCCTCGCATACCGAAAACACCTTCTGAAATTACCAAAATACCACCGCCGGTAGTTTCAGCCAATTTAGCAGCACGCTCTAAGTTCTTTTCAAAGCTCTCCATATCGTTGTGCTGATAGGTGTAGCGTTTGCCAAAATGTAGGCGTACCCCGTCTATAATACAAGCGTGTGCATCTACGTCATACACTATCACATCGTTTTTAGTTACCAAAGCATTAATAATAGATACCATACCTTGGTAGCCAAAGTTTAGCAAATAGGCAGCTTCTTTGTGTACAAATTTAGCCAATCGTTGTTCTAATTCCTCGTGCATAGTGGTATGCCCACTCATCATACGAGCCCCCATAGGGTAAGCAGCACCATATTCAGCCGCTGCTTCAGCATCTACTTTGCGCACTTCGGGGTGATTTGCAAGCCCTAAATAGTCGTTGATACTCCAGTTGAGTATTTCCTTTCCTTGAAATTTCATATGAGGACCTAATTCTCCTTCCAATTTAGGGAATACGTAATACCCCTCTGCGTGGTCAGACCAGCGTCCTATACTACCTTTATTTGCATAAATATGCTCAAATAGATCTTTCATCTTTTTCTTTTTATATATTAATTTAGTTTTCTGTTCCTATAAATCCTTGTTCTTTCATCCATTTATCACTATATATCTTGTTCATATAGCGCGAACCGTGGTCGGCTAAGAGTACTACCACCACGCTATTTTTGTCGAATCGTCCTAACTCGGCGTATTGTTTTACCGCTTGTATAGCAGCCCCACTGGTATAGCCCATAAAGAGACCTTCGGTACGGGCAAGCTCACGTGCCTTAAGCGCTGCATCTTTATCAGATACTTTTATAAATTCGTCAATTACCTTAAAGTCGGTAGCTGTGGGGATAAGGTTTTTGCCCATACCTTCTATTTTGTAAGGATAAATCTCAGCAGGGTCAAACTCACCTGTATCGTGGTATTTTTTTATTGCCGAACCATAAGCATCTACCCCCAATACTTGCACCTTAGGGTTTTGTTCTTTTAGGTATCTTCCTATGCCCGAAATGGTACCCCCAGTACCACTACACACCACCACGTGCGTAACGCAACCTTGTGTTTGTTCCCATATTTCGCGCCCTGTAGTTTGGTAATGTGCTTCGGGGTTCAGCGGATTGAAATACTGATTGATGTAGATAGAATTAGGAGTTTCTTTATGAATGCGTTTTGCTACCTCGTAGTAGGAGCGAGGGTCATCGGCAGGCACATTGGCAGGGCAAAGGTGCACTTCTGCGCCCAAAGCTTGTAACATCTCTACCTTGTCGTGCGATGATTTATCGCTAATAGCAATAATGCATTTGTAGCCCTTTAGAGCCCCTATCATAGCGAGGCTAAACCCTGTATTTCCAGAGCTTGTTTCTACTATTGTGCTACCTTCTTTTAGCAGACCTTTGCGCTCTGCCTCTTCAATCACATATTTAGCTACCCTATCCTTAGCCGAATGCCCTGCATTGAAAGCCTCTAGCTTTGCAAAGTAGTTTCCTTCTAGTCCTTTAGTGATTTTGTGAAGTTGTAACAAAGGCGTATGCCCTATAAGATCAAGCAAGCTACTATGCACATTAAGCGATGTATCAATTTTCATTTAAATTAAAAACTTTGTTTTTCAGCGGGCAAAGATACAAAATAATGTTTAATTGTCAATGTTTAATTATCAATGTTTAATGATTAATTTTACTGTAGTATCCTATAAATAAAAGTAATTGATTATCAGTATAATTAAGAGGATGTCCGAAAAGTTTTAAAAGCACGATTACGCAACACACTTTGTCAAACTTTCAGAGTTTGACAAAGTTAATTACTCTGATAATCAATCGCTTTTATTCACATTGTAGGGGCGATTGGCAAATCGCCCCCACGAAACCAAACTTTTCGGACAGCCTCTGTGTGCTGCATAAGGCTAAAAAATTAGCTTTCCTCTATTACCCTCTTTAGTGTTTACAAACCATACTTGTCCTCCGTTTTCTAAGGTGGCGTTGGGGGCAATTGTGCCGTACCATTTTACAATTACATTTTGATAATTATAACGCAAACTTCGGTTTTGTAATCCCAATAAGTGAGCGTGGTATTCGTCATAGCTGTCAAACAATAAGTTAGCATTTGCTTCTTCCTGTTTGTAGAGTGTTACTACCTCGTGCAGCGCCATAGGTGAAGCAAGCGTAAGTTCCCCAAAATGAGGTGTTTTCAGCGGAAACTTCTTTACATATACACTCTCTTTGCCCCTGCCGTTTATAATTCGCTCCCAATATACATATACATCTCCTTGGGGT
This sequence comes from Capnocytophaga bilenii, assembly GCF_017565765.1. Taxonomy (GTDB): domain Bacteria; phylum Bacteroidota; class Bacteroidia; order Flavobacteriales; family Flavobacteriaceae; genus Capnocytophaga; species Capnocytophaga bilenii. The sequence goes on along the minus strand of NZ_JAGDYP010000015.1, from coordinate 17,127 downwards.
GCTAAATCGGGTTTAAACAAGTAAAGTACAGGTGTTCCTTTATACACCGGCAGCGGGTAGTGTTTCAGTATTTTATGAGCATCAATCTCATTAGGATTGGCAATCTCATATTGGTATTCTTTTTGTTGCACTTCCCGTGATGAAAAATAAGTTAGCGGCTCATTACTCACCACGCAATAATGTAGCGTTTTGGCTGATAGGTTTTTGATAATCAGTCGGTCAGCGCCCTTTTCGGTATAGTCTTTCTTCAGCTTAATGCGCCTTTCGTTATCGTAATACCCCCGTCTTTCTATCAAGAACACGCTGTCGTATTTCACTAGTACAGGCTCACCACCTATCACAAAAGGTGTAGTAAGGCGGTCATTTTTAGGCGTATTTTCGGCATTACCAGTGGTGAAAGTGGCATAACTCACCTCTACTTCTGCAGGCGAACCATCATCGGTAGTAACAATGACATAGTTATGCTTTTGTATTTTGATTTTTTCAACGATAGTAGTAATATCGTCTTCCTCTCTGTGACAACTAAACTGAAAGCTCAGCATTACAGCACTGAAAATTAATAAATTGCGAATGGTTTTCTTCATATTATTTATATTTTATGCATTTTTAAGTTTTTTATAATCAATAAGTACGGCTATAGCAAATGCCAATACTGTGGGCAAGAACCACTCTATTTGGTAAGATGATAGTGGCAAGCTTTCCCTAAAATTTAGCACTTCAGTTAGCGATTTTAGTTTTGCCAATGTAAATACACCTGAGATGACTGCTGCTGTGGTAACTCCTACAATATACCTATTGATGCTACCATTACTACAGCTAAGAAAGAAAGCAAAATATCGGAAATAAAGAAGCCTGCGAAAGCAACTCCGCTAAGGGCACCTACTTTTAAGCCGATGTAGGGAGGGATTACTAAATTGCCTGCACCGAAGAACATCGCGAAGAGGGCGAAGCCTGCAGTCATAATTGTAATAAACTTTTTTGCATTCATAAGTGTTCGTTGTTAATAGCTAAGAGCTATGAGGTTAATATGCCACAAATGTACAAATTATTTTTTGTTACGCAATTTTTTTTTACTTTTTTTACATTATCTATCTCTTATCTATCTCTTATCTATCCCCCCACTGGCGCAAGCTTGCAGCTTGTGTCCAATTCAAAATTCAGAATTCAAAATTCAGAATTGTTTTCCCCCCCGCTGGCGCAAGCTTGCAGCTTGTGTCCAATTCAAAATTCAAAATTCAAAATTGTTTCCCACCGAACCTTCAGCGAAGGATGAGCGAAGGAAAGTCGGCGAGCTGGCGCAGCCGAGTATGTGACGAAGGATAAAAGCCTGTGCGGCTCGCATCGAGCTGGCGCAGCCGAGTATGTGACGAAGGATAAAAGCCTGTGCGGCTCGCACTATATACAAATTTTACTTGTAGGTGGAATGGGCGGAACGACCAAAGACTATATTTTTTTTGTTAATTCAAAAATATTTTCTTACATTTGCGGCAAATTTTAAAATAATTAGAATTATGGCAAAGACAGCAAATGTATTGTTAGGTTTGGCAGCAGGTACTGCTATTGGTGTAGGATTGGGTATTCTTTTTGCTCCTGATAAAGGCAAAAATACCCGCGAAAAAATTAAAGACAGCGTAAGTGATAAGGCTGAAAAACTTAAAGAACAGCTTGAAAAACTCACTGAAAACGTAAAAGAAAAATCGGCAGAACTTAAAGGCTCTGTAGAAGAAAAAGTAGATGCATTACTTTCTAAATCGAGCTATAAAGCAGAAGATATCATTACTTTTTTAGAGAAAAAATTAGCAAACCTAAAGGAAGCTAACGCTAAATTACAAAAATAGTATGTCGGTTACTGCTGTAAAAGAAGCATTTGAAGAAATTCCTACAAGAGCGCAGTCGGTTTTAGATACGCAATGGGCTTATTACAAATTGTCTTTATTCCGATTTATTGCTAAATCGGCGATAGGGCTTATTACTTTTTTCATTATAGCTTTTGCGTGTTTATTGCTGCTTATTTTCCTATCATTTGCCTTTGCTTATGCAATGGGTAATGTGCTGGGAGATGTAGCCTATGGCTTCCTTTTTGTAGGAATCTTCTATTTTTTATTGATGCTGATAGTGGTTGCGTTTAGGAAAAAACTGATTGAACGCCCATTGCTATCTATATTGTCTGATATTTACTTTAAAGCCGAGACCGAAGATGACAACAATGAAGCATAAAACTTATCGTTCGTTTGAAGAAATAGATAACGATCTGAAAATATTGCGATTAGAAAAAGAGATAGACAAAATTGCTCTTACACAACAGGTACATACGGCTTTAGAAAGCCTTAGTTTTAAAAACTTAGTAGCGCACACTTGGCTGTCGTTTTTGTTCAATGAAAAACGATGGTTCAATTTGGCTATGGAGTATGCTTTGTATTTTATTTTCAGAGGTCGTAAATCATAACTTATTGTATAGATGAAACATAGCCTTGTAAAACACATAGATTGGATTTCGGTATTGCTCTATTTATGCTTGGTGTCGTGTGGGTGGATAGCCATTTTTTCTACCACTTATTCTGACCTTACAATGAGTTCTATATTCGATTTAAATCAGTTTTACGGCAAGCAAATGCTTTTTATAGGGCTTAGTTTTATTCTTATTACGTTTATTTTGGCACTTGATAGTAAGCTGTACGTCAATTTAGCCATACCGTTTTATATTGTAGCCATACTGCTATTGGCAGGGCTTTTTGTTTTTGGCAAGGAAACTAACGGGGCGCGGGCGTGGTATGCCATAGGCTCTATTACGGTGCAGCCCAGCGAGTTTGCCAAAGTAGCTACCGCATTGGCTTTTGCCCGCTATGTGAGTGATATTCACACCGATGTGCGGCGCACTACCGATTTGCTAAAAGCTATAGGTATTATTTGTGTGCCAGCGGTGCTCATTTTGCTACAGCCCGATGTGGGCAGCTTGCTTGTCTTCTTTTCATTGGCTTTTGTACTCTTTCGCGAGGGAATGCCTTCAGCCTTGTTGTTTTACGCTTTCCTCGCTGCCTTAGTATTTATCAGTTCACTCAAGTTTGGTATGCCTATCACAGTGATAGTCTGTACCTTACTTATTGCGGGCTATTGCTTTTTCTACCAAAAGAGAACGCATCGTTTTCCTTTTCAGAATGCGCTTATCCTTACTGCTATTTGCTTTGTTACGGCTATAACTACACAAACGGCGTATGACAATGTGCTGAAACAACACCATCGCAACCGACTTAATTTGTGGCTACGCTTAGAAACTGACCCGCAAAAAATAGCGGCTATGAAACGCGACTTTGCCTATAATACCAATATGGCAGAATCTGCTATAACTTCGGGGGGTACTTTAGGCAAGGGATTTTTGCAAGGTACGCGCACCAAAGGGAACTTTATCCCCGAACAACACACCGACTATATCTTTACTACCATTGGCGAAGAATGGGGCTTTCTGGGTACTTCTTTGATAGTGATACTCTTTACTTGCCTATTGCTGCGGCTCTATGTGCTTGCCGAACGACAGAAAACTAAATTCAACAGGATATATGGCTATAGTGTGGTTTCTATACTTTTCGTTCATTTTTGTATCAATATAGGGATGGTGATTAGTTTGATTCCCACCATAGGCATTCCGTTGCCTTTCTTCAGTTATGGGGGCTCGGGGCTTTGGGCATTTACGATATTACTATTTATATTTTTAAGATTAGATGCGAGATGATGTGATAATTACTTTAACAAATGAAAAAGATACTATATTTATTGCTGTGGGCGGGGGTACTTACTGCCTGCCAACAATCAAAAACTACTGATGCCACTACAGCTACAAGTACAACTACAGTTGCTACAAGCACGGCTACACTTACGTATTCTAACTTGGTGGATGTGGCTACCCAAGAGCAGGTGCAACAAGCCTTGATAGCGGCAGGAATAACCCCTAAAAACGTCAGTGATTTTTTAGAAAGTGTGAGCCTCTTCAACCGTACTGCTGGAAGCAAAGCGGGCTTGGTAGCCCAAGGATTCAACACTATTGATAGCTTGCTGCCTCACTACAACGAGGTGGCTATACAAGAAGATTGGACAGCTAAATACCCTACTTTTCAGGGGTATAACTGTCGCCTTACTTCATTTACGCTATTGCGTGATTTTATAACTTTTGCTGCCAAAAGTCCCTACACGATAAACGACCCCAATGAGGTACTTTTTATAGACTGCGAGTCGTTGCGCAATACGCCTAAAAAACTATTTACTCCCGAAGAGGAAAAACAATTTCTTACACTTTTTACCGAAGTGCCTACAACTAATACCAAAGAGGTGGGCGTTCATTTGCAGAACATACAAAAAGCGTGGCAAGAGCGTGGCATTTCGTTTCGCTACAAAGGCGATGCCACCAAAGCATCACTTATTTCGGTAGTATTTCACTCGCAAATCACTCCCGAAGAGAACTTTTTGTTTGTAGGACACGTAGGGGTGCTGGTACCTTTCCAAGAGGGACTTCTTTTTGTAGAAAAGCTTGCTTTTCAGGAGCCTTACCAAGCTATTAAGTTTGCTGATCGCAAGGCGCTGAACGATTACCTGATGAATCACTACAATGTAGAGTGGAATCAGCCTACTGCCCCACCTTTTGTAATGGAAAACGATATTCAATTATGAATTTTGAATTAGTGGATGGGACAATTGGGTAATTTAAATGATACAGACGCGCAAAGTTTGCAAAAAGCCTATCAATTGTTTGAAAGTGGGGCTATTAATCGTATTGAAGTAGGCACTACACGAGGATTGTGTGATATTCACCGCTATATTTTTGACGGGTTATACGATTTTGCTGGCAAAATACGGCATCTAAATATTAGCAAAGGGGGATTTCGTTTTGCTAATCCTATGTTTTTACACGCTATTTTGCCTGTAATAGACCAAATGCCTGAAAATACTTTTGAAGAAATCATTGCTAAATATGTAGAAATGAACATTGCACACCCTTTTATGGAGGGCAATGGGCGCTCTATGCGTATATGGTTAGACCTAATACTCAAAAAACGACTACAAAAAGTAGTAGATTGGCAACAAATAGATAAAGCAGCTTATTTGCAAGCAATGGAACGCAGCCCTATCAACGATTTAGAATTGCGTTTTTTATTACAACCTGCCCTCACCGATAAAGTAGATGACCGCGAAGTTATTTTCAAAGGCATTGCACAATCCTATTATTATGAATTATGAATTTTGAATTGTGAATTGGGCACAAGCTGCAAGCTTGCGCCAGCGGGGGGAATTATGAATTTTGAATTTTGAATTTGTGGGGATGATATATCAGGAAAGATTAGAAACTGCGAAGCTGCATTATCAGCAGTATCACAAACAATATAACATTATTGCCTTCCTACGGGTACTTGCCATAGTATTAGGAGGGCTTACTATTTATAAGGCGATTGGCGAAAACTCGTGGTGGTGGGCTGCTACTGCCTTGTGCCTGATAATAGGCTTTTTTGCGCTGATTGTAAAGCATAAAAACATCGCTACCCAACGGGCTATTGCCAAAGCTACTATAAAGATTAACGAGCAAGAAATAGCTTTTTTCAGTCAGCGTGTTTTTCCTGCCGATAACGGTGCTGCTTTTCAGGTGGAAAACCACCCATACGCCTACGATTTAGATGTGCTGGGCGAGCAATCACTCTATCATTATCTGAATCGCACTCACACTTTTTTAGGGCGTAAGCTCTTGGCAGAGCGTCTTTTAGTTCCCAACCGCTCGGCTATTGAAGAGCAACAAAAAGAAATAAAAAAACTTACTCCTGAATTGGCTTGGCGACAGCGCTTTATGGCACACGCCTCGCAAATAGACGATAGTGCCTCACTTTACCAAAGATTACAGCAATGGGCTACTGGTGCTGCTGCACCTCTACATAAGGGGATAGTGCTTTATAGTATCATAGCTCCTATACTTCTTGTGGCAGCTTTGGTAATAGGCTATGGTTTTGGTTATCAGCTGCTACAATCGATAGGGAAACTGCTTTTAACACTTAATATGCTTGTTTTTTTCTCTTTTATAGGGAAAATGAGCAAAGAAAAACTCGGTTTTGAACATACTTATGCTATGCTTTACGCTTTTAAAGAATGTATTGCACAAGTAGAGACTCATTTTCCTGAAAAAAACGAACGAGCAAGTACCCATATAGCTCAATTATCACGTTTGTTGGACGATTTGGATAGTGTAAGTAATATTTTGGTGTCTATTCCTCTCAATATTTTTAGTTTTTATCACCTTCATCGCTATAGAGCTCTTTTGCAGTGGAAGCGAACCTATGGAACACACATAGCGCAATGGCTTGAAACGGTAGCTGCAACCGAAGTGTTGTGTAGTTTTGCTAACTTTGCCTACAACAATCCGCATTTTGTATATCCTACCTTCAACAATCAGTACAGAATTAGTTTTGAAGATGTAGGACACCCTCTTATAGCCGAAAATGAGCGTATTACCAACAATATTACGCTTGATGAGGCGCATTTTATTATCTTAACAGGCTCGAATATGTCGGGGAAGAGTACTTTTTTGCGTACATTGGGGGTAAATATGCTGCTTGCACAGGTGGGATTGCCTGTTTGTGCTCGTGAGGCTGCTATACACCCTCTTCCTCTATTCGTATCGATGCGGCTATCAGACTCACTAAGCGATGGAAAGTCGTATTTCTTTGCTGAAATAAATCGTATAGAGCAAATTATGACTGCCCTGAAGCGTGAACGCTGTATGGTATTATTGGATGAGATATTACGCGGTACTAACTCTGAAGACAAACAATACGGCACTATAAAAATTATAGAGCGACTGCTATCGCTAAAGGCAATAGGCATTGTTGCTACTCACGATATAGAAGTGTGTAAAACTGCCAATCGTTACCCTGAGCAACTGCAAAATAAATCCTTTGAGTCGTATATTCACGAGGGCGAACTCTCCTTTGATTACAAACTGCGCGAAGGTATCTGCCAAAATAAAAATGCGACTTTCTTGATGGAGAAGCTTGGGATTATTAGGAGCGAGCTATAGGCAGTTTCTTGATGAATCTATTGAAAAAATCAATCATTAAAAGCCTTTTAATTACTAATTATTTTATATCTTTGCAAAAACTTAATAATTAAAAAAAAAATAATTCTATGAAATGGGAAGGAAGACGACAAAGTAATAATGTGGAAGACAGACGCGGGCTGCGCGGTGGTGGCGGCAAACTCATTGCGGGTGGTGGTATTATAGGTGTTATCGTACTACTGCTACAGCTTTTTGGGGGCGAAACAGGGCAACAAGTGGCTTCGGTAGTGAACCAAGTGGCTGGCGGTGCCCAACAAGGGGGTGCTCCTACCGAACAAGTAGAACTTACCCCTGAACAAAAGAAAATAGGCGATTTTACGGCTACAGTATTGGCAGATACTGAAGATGTATGGCAAAAAATATTTTCAGAAAACGGTTTAGGAACTTACGAAGACCCTAAACTCGTACTTTTTACCTCACAAGTAAATACAGGTTGTGGTACAGCTTCTTCAGCTGTAGGTCCTTTTTATTGTCCTGCAGACCACAAATTGTATATGGATATGGATTTCTTTGAAGAACTCAAAACACGCTTTGGTGCTAAAGGAGGCGACTTTGCTATTGCTTATGTAATGGCGCACGAGGTAGGACACCACGTGCAAACTCTTTTAGGCACTTCGGCAGAAGTGAGGCGCAAAGAACAAGGGCTTAGCAAAGCGGCAGCGAATAAATGGTCTGTAGCACAAGAACTACAAGCCGACTTCTACGCAGGGGTTTGGACACACCACAACAAAAAATATCTCGATGCTGATGATATAGACGAGGCTTTGAGTGCTGCTCACGCCGTGGGTGATGACGCTATACAAAAGCGTATGCAAGGACACGTGGTGCCTGACTCATTCACACACGGTACGTCTGAACAACGAAAATACTGGTTTATGAAAGGCTATAATACAGGTGACATTAGAGAAGGAAATATCAATACAATCTATGAACAAACAGCTCGTCGTTAAAGATTTAGGCACTAAGGACTATAAAGAATGCTGGGACTACCAAGAACAGCTTTTTCAGGAAATTGTAGCTCAAAAAGCAAATAATAAAACGCTGGCAACCCCGCTGCCTACCAATAATTACTTTCTTTTTGTAGAACACCCACACGTATATACGCTAGGGAAAAGTGGGCATATAGAAAACTTACTTATCAACGAACAGGCATTGCAAGATAAGGGTGCTACTTTCTACAAAATTAATAGGGGAGGGGATATTACTTATCACGGTCCCGGGCAGATAGTAGGTTACCCTATATTGGATTTGGATAACTTTTTTACCGATATTCATAAATATTTGCGTTCGCTTGAAGAGGTTATAATTCTTACCCTTGCCGATTACGGACTTAAAGGAGAACGCAGTGAAGGCGAAACAGGGGTTTGGATAGATGTAGGTACGCCTTTTGCCCGCAAAATATGTGCTATGGGGGTGCGTGCTTCGCGCTGGGTAACTATGCACGGCTTTGCCCTAAACGTAAATACCGATTTGGGTTATTTTGATAATATTATTCCTTGTGGCATACGAGGCAAGGCTGTAACTTCCCTGAATGTAGAGCTGGCTAAAGCAACTATCCCTCTTGCCGAAGTGAAAGAACGTATTCTTCTTCATTTTGCCGAAATCTTTCAAACAGATTTGATAAAATAACAAGAAGCTCTCTGAAAAAAAACATTTACATCGCTTCTTTCCCTTTGAAGGGAGAGAAGCGATTTTTGATAATCAGTGAGTTACAAAAAGGTTCATTTGTTTTAAAACTTCTTTTGCCCGAAAATGAAACTTTTTGGTTAGCCTCTTTCGTTTTTCTTTTTATGCTTTCTAAAAAAGTAAAATTCTTCATTGTAACTAAAATAGCATAAGCAGAATAAAAAATTAAGATAAAGTGGAGCTTTATTATAGTTAAAAAAAGTGTTAAATATGTTGCTTGTTATTTCTACTTCTAAAAAGTTTTGTAATTTTGCCCTTAATTATGCACTTTTGAAAATAAATTGTAATAAAAACCCAAACTTAAACTTAAACTAATGCAATCACAGGGGAAATACAGAGATAAGTGCCTTATTATTAGTAGATTACTTTTGTAATGAGGCACTGCTACAAAGCTGCTATAAAAAAGATTTTAAATATAACTTTCAGAACACTAATACTAAAAACTAATCACTAACAACTAATAATTAAACAATAATGCTTAATTTAAAAAAACTTTTTACAATTTCGGTAACCCTAACTCTTTTGTTGCTTTCGGGTATAGCTAAGGCTCAGATAGTAGTAGCTATTAGCAATGTTACAGCCGAAACAGGAGCTCATTTTGCTGATAAAGATGATTTTTCGGCAGGGACGCTTACCGTTACGTTTATTATGAACACGGGTTATACAACTGCTGATGTAGCTATTGATTTAGCTTCAGGTATTGAGTATATACCCAATTCAGTAACTGTTTCAGGTGGTGGCGCTACTGTAGCTCAAGCAACAGGGCATACAGCTGCTGCGCCTCGATTTACAGTAACAGCTGCTTCAGGCAGTAATATAACTTTAGCTATCAAGCGTAAGGTTACTAAGGCTGCTTTAGCCAATTTAGACGATTTGAAAGATAAAGTTGTATTAACAATAGGCGGAGTAGCTTCTCAGCCTGCTTTTAATAATCCAGCTTATGATTTAAAAGCACCTACACTTACGGTGCAGCTGCCCGAAACTACTCATAGCGATGCCTTGGGTACACATACTAAAACTTTTACTATTCGCAATACGGGTTATGGTATTGTGAAAGATGTGTATTTTTCGGTAAACTATCCTGCCGATGTAGTAGGCAATAGCTTTTGGTATGCTGGCACTAAGCTTACCCCAATGGTTATTGGAGGTAAAACAGTGTATAAAGTGCCTAATGTGCATTTGGCAAATAACCAAGCCGTTACAATTAGTGAAAATTATACGGTAAAAAAATGTACTGCGGGTAGACAAATTGGCTATGAAGCTCACTGGGGTACTGATACTGTGATTTTTGAAACGAATACTAGCGCTAAAAATATCAGCGTAAGTACAGGTATACCTATTATTACACATAGTAGCAACAGTGCCTTTAATTATTTTAAATGGCAAGATGGCTTTTGTGGCAATATTTTAGGTACTTATTACGTGCGTTTTGATAATGAAACAACCGATCCTAAAGGAACAGCCTATAATGTAGAGGTGCAACTTTTTGACGGAGATCCTACTATAGGGTTTAGTTATTTTGAACCTATTAATATTCGCTTAATAGCTACTGATGGAACTGAAATTCCTATTGCAGCCACTGGTACGGGTAATACTCGTTTCATTAAATTTAGTGATTTAGCAGCTGTATCTAATGCTTCTTTAGGATCAAGGAATGTAGGATTTACCGATGAAGATGGCGATGGCTTTAAAGACGACCTTAAAAAAGGCGCTTATTTTCAAATAGCTTTTGATTTGAAAAAGAAGCAAGAATTTCAATGTCTGCAACCAGGAAAAACAACTAAGAATTATTTCAGCCTACAGCCAAGAGCTTATGTGCTATACGATAATGTATGTACAGGAGGGCGTGATAAATCTGATTTACGTCTGATAGATTATGGCACTATGCGTATCTATTTCAACGGGGTAAATGACGCTTCTAAACTTCCTGCTCAATTAGTACAGAATGTGCCTTCAGCAGGTTATATTGCCCCTGGTATGAACTGGCCTTCTCTCGGAATACACCAAAGACTCAAAAATGAAGGTACTTTATCAGACAATATGCGTCAGTTTAAGTATGTACTAACTACTCCTGCAGGGCTAAAACTCCAAAACGTAAAGCTTTACCGCCGCACAAATGTTTTTGGTGCTTCAGAAGTAGCCCCTATTAGCATAGCCGATATAGCCCCTAATACCACAGTAACTATTACTACTAGCAATACAGCTACCTATAGAGACCTTACTTCTGGTTATCTCAGCTTCGATGCTCTCTTAGACGACTGTAATGGTAGAAGTGAAGTGCCTATTACCTATTCAGTGTATTTGATGGTAAAAAATGGCGATGGCACTTATTGTGATATTCCGTTAGTTTGTGGTCAAACCACTAATATACCTGTAGTTTGTGCTGGCATTTGCTCTATACAAGCTCCTACCATCCTCAGTACGATAGTGGAACGTGCCGATAATTCGTATGGTTGGAAAGACCATACTATGACCGCCAAACGAACTCGTACCGAAGTATCCCCTATAGAACGTATGCGCGCCCTTTATTTAGATGATATAGAATTCATTACTAAAGGACAACAGCACGCTGGTAAATCTATTGATAACCTTTTCTATTGGGTGAAAGTAGAAAAAACAGCTGAATTAGAGCCTAAAAAGATAACCCTAACAGTAAATGGCGGAACAGAGCTGACTTTTAATGCTTCTGCTACCAACCCTATGAGAGGTACCAATGCCGCAGGTAAGAAATACTTCCGTTGGAATCTTACTTCTTTGTTGCCAGCAGGTACACTTCCGGCAGGAGCTACCTTTACAGCGGTGGCAACCTACCAAGTGAAGAATAACAACCCCACTAATAGTAATGACCGCACGATGGATATACAATCAGGTATAGAATCGTTTTTCTATACGCTCGACAATCCTACCACCGATACGGCTATTCATACAGAGGGATATCATACTGCTGAAAAACACTGCGGTCCTAGCCTAACCCCTATATTCTATATAGCCGAAACACAATCAATGTTGGCTACCAATGAATACAAAGAATTTTCAGGTTGTAATGCAGTACAATTAGGAAGTAACCTTATTTATGCGGCACGTAGGTTTAAGCCTGGGGGGACTTATTTTTCACAAGAGTTCCGCCCTGCGCGTCTTACTAAAAAGATAACAATCAAGATGCCAAGTGCTTACCAAATTACCAATATCAAGTATACCTATAGTTATAAAATAGCAGAGGCTGCTAAAGAAGCAACAGTAGATATGAGTAAATTGACCGTAGTGGATGATGGTACTTGGAAAACTTATACCTATATAAACCCTCCTAAAGGCACTACAGGGCATTTGCCACCGGGTATGATAACCGTAGTGAACGATTATAATGAATACATAAAAGTTTTTATACAACCATCGTGCAAGGCAAAAACAGTAGATGGCAATAAGACTTTTTGGGATCAGGGACTTGATGCTAAGGCAATGAATGAGATTATAAGCTCTAATATAGAGTATGAAGATTATTATTATCACTATGCCGAAACAGCTAATAGCCTTATTGCAACTGACTACTTGAATGAACGCCCTATACTTTTTGCCGAAAGTAAAAAACCAGATATTAACATAGAAGCTGTATCGCAACTAACTGTGAAAGCTACTAAGAATACAGAGGATGCTATCATAAAAATTGAAAATATAAAAGATAATGATGCTCCTTTTGGTTGGGTTTCTATTCCTGATGTTACGGGCTTAGAAGTGCTTTCGCTAACTGAAATTACGAGTGCAAAAGCACATGTGCGAACTTATACTGCACAAAGTAGCATTTCAGGAGAAAAGATGTTTTTCTTGAGTGAAGCAGGTAATGACGGCAAGATACTTAAGAACTCTGTACGTTATTTCAAAATAAACTACAAAATTACCAATTGTAACTCTCCTGTTTTACACCTTAAAGTATATGCAGGTTGGAACTGCTGGAGCAACCCTACAACAGGTTACCGAAATACTTGTAGTGATAAAAGTGCTACATTCTCAATTACTATAGCTAAAAGTAAAAAAGAAATAGCAGCTGCCCCATCAAACCCAGGCTATAACGACCCTAATAAGGTGGGTAGCATCACAATGTGTGATAAAACACCTTATAGTTATACAATCAATAGTGCCGATGAAGGTGATATTTACGATGCTAAACTTGTCGTTACTCAGGCATCAGGAATTACTTTCCACGAAGTAGAAGTTGAATATCCATTGGGTAGTGGTACTAAATATCAAGTAGGTACGGGTGCCAATAAGATACGTCATAGTGTGAATGGCAATAAACATACTTTTGATATTAGTGCTATCTTGCCAAATGGTAGTTTGCCAGGTTCTCTTAGCGAACCTATAAATGCTAATAACCGACAGTTTAAGCTAACATTCAAAGTACAACCTGATTGTAATTTTTCGGCAGGTTCGTCATTTGATATAGATATAGAAGGTAATAATCTTTGTGGAAGTCCAGCATCGGGCGATAAAACACGTGCTATTATCGCAGGGATTACAGGAGTGAATGTTAATAAGTATAGTATTAACCTCGACCCGCTTACTTACGTTAGTGGTAATGGTTCGCTATGCGGTGGAGGTATAACTTATAAAACACGCGTAACGATAGTTAGTACCGACCCAACTTTCCAAGTAGGAAATAACGCACGCTTGAAATTTACTATTCCCAAAGGGTATGAATTAACATCTTCTTACTTACATAGTCTTACTAAATCACCTGGAGCACTTTGGGCTAATCCAGTGAGAAAACAAAGTGAAGAACGTACTTTAGGCAATGGTAGTGAATTGGTGATGGATATACCCGCTGGAATGAAAAACGGGCAGTTCTTTGAGCTTGGTATTAACATAGTGCAAAAAGCCAATGCAGTTATAGCTTGCGATACTCCTAAAAATCTGAAGGTTTTTGCTACCGATACAGTTACAGGGGTTACTTGTACTACTTTAACACCACCGGCTACAACTTGTCCTTCACTTACAGTAGGGACATCGCTTGAACGAACCATACAAGTGAAAAACGAACGTCCTGAACTATTATTTAAGGATATAAGTTCTACCTCAGAAATACAAGGAGGTAAAGAAAAACTTACTATCAAATATAAGGTAGCAAATGCGGCTACGGCTTCAGCTACTCTCATTGCGCGTCCTGTAGTAGCGAGTCTTTACTACGATGCCAATAATAATGGTCAGGTAGATAGTGGCGACACTAAACTTACTACTTATACGAGTACAGAAACTTTAGGCAAAGGAGTTACTTCGCCTGAAAGAACTTTTGACTATCAGGTAGAGCAAGATAAAATATGTAGGTTGCTATTAGTACTTAAGAATGAGGATAACGTGTGTCTTTGTGGCGATGTAGTTACCAAAGTAACTGCTCCTACTGAACTTAGTGGTTTGGTAAGCAGCCTTACGACTTGTGCTACTAGTAGTGTAACTTTTGAATACAATTCTCAAGCGCCTAGTTATGTGGGCTATGAATGGAAAGCAGTAAGCCCATCGAATGCTTTGGGCTTCTTAAACAACACTAATACGCCAACGCCAACGTTTACTTATAACGGAGTGGCACTTACCAGTCCGCTTACGGTAACCTATACTCTTGTTGTGAAGCGTACCAATGGTTGTGAGGCACAACAGACAGTAACAGTATTAGTAAATGCTGTACCTAAGCCAACGCTTACTGTATCGCCTACCTTAGTGATAGATTGTAAAGCGGCTAATGTAGATGCCTCTATAGGTAATTGGCTACAGCAGGCAGCTACAGCAACTGCAGGGGCAGCTTGTGCTACTATAGCAACGCTTACCCATAACTACGAGGATGTAAAACCTACAGACCTTTGTGAAGCTGCGGTAGTAACAATTACTTTTACAGCTATAGATAATTTCGGTAGTGTTGTAACTAAAACAACTACAATTACCTTAGTAAATATAAAGGCTAATAATGAAACGATAACATTTAGTCACGGAGCGGTAGCAAGCTCTACTATATATAGTGTACTTGATAACGACAATGTAGGAACACAAACGGCTACAGCAGCTACTGTAAGTATGACAGTTGTTACCCCAGCAATAGGTGTAGTGGGTAGTGCAACCCCTACATTGAACAACAATGGTACTATCACCCTGCCAGCGGGTACAAAGTCGGGTACTTATGCTATTGGTTATAAGATATGTACAAAAGTAGCGAGTGTAACGGCTTGCGATACGGCTACAGCTACCATAGTAGTAGGCGCACAACCTATTACAGCAACCCCAGATGTAATGACCGTAACGGTGGGCGATACTAGCAGTAGTTCTGTAATAGACAATGACCATATAGGTACAGCAACCACTACTACTAGTACAGTAAGCGTATCGGTAGTAACGCCAGCAACGCCTAAGGGCAGCGGTGTAGCGACACCAACGATTACCAGCGAAGGTAAAGTAATGGTGCCAAACAACACGCCAGCGGGAGTTTATACGATAGTATACGAAATCTGTGAGAAACTAAATACAGGTAACTGTACGACTACTACCGCTACGGTAATAGTACCACTAACGCCTATTACAGCAACTCCAGATGTAATGACTGTAACGGTGGGCGATACTAGCAGTAGTTCGGTAATAGACAACGACCATATAGGTACAGCAACCACTACCACTAGTACAGTAAGCGTATCGGTAGTAACGCCAGCAGCACCTAAGAGTGTAGGAGCGCTAACCCCAACGATTACCAGCGAAGGTAAAGTAATGGTGCCAAATAATACGCCAGCAGGAGTTTATACGATAGTATACGAAATCTGTGAGAAACTAAACATAGGTAACTGTACGACTACTACCGCTACGGTAATAGTACCACTAACGCCTATTACAGCAACTCCAGATGTGATGACCGTAACAGTGGGCGATACTAGTAGTAGTTCGGTAATAGATAATGACCATATAGGTACAGCAACGACTACTACTAGCACGGTAAGCGTATCGGTAGTAACACCAGCAACGCCTAAGAGTTCAGGGGCAGCAACGCCAACGATTACCAGCGAAGGTAAAGTAATGGTGCCAAACAACACACCAGCAGGGGTTTATACGCTAGTATACGAAATCTGTGAGAAGCTAAATGCAGGCAACTGCACTACAACCACAGCCACTGTGGTAGTTCCAGTAGAGCCTATAGTAGCAACGCCAGATGTAGTAACCGTAACGGCAGGAGGCACTAGCAGTGGTAGTGTGATAGACAACGACCATATAGGTACGGCAACGACCACCACAAGTACGGTAAGCGTAACGGTAGTAACACCAGCAACGCCTAAAGGCAGCGGAGTAGCGACACCAACGATTACCGATGAAGGTAAGGTAACAGTGCCGAACAATACTCCTGCGGGAACTTATACAATCGTATACCGCGTATGTGAGAAGCTAAATGCAGGCAACTGCACTACAACCACAGCCACTGTTGTAGTTCCAGTAGAACCTATAGTAGCAACGCCAGATGTAGTAACGGTAACGGCAGGAGGCACTAGCAGTGGTAGTGTGATAGACAACGACCATATAGGTACGGCAACGACCACCACAAGTACGGTAAGCGTAACGGTAGTAACACCAGCAACGCCTAAGGGTAGTGGTGTAGCGACACCAACGATTACTGATGAAGGTAAGGTAACAGTGCCAAACAATACTCCTGCGGGAACCTATACAATCGTATATCGCATATGTGAGAAGTTAAATGCTGGTAACTGCACTACAACCACAGCTACAGTGGTAGTACCAGTAGAGCCTATAGTAGCAACGCCAGATGTGGTAACGGTAACGGCAGGAAGCACTAGCAGTGGTAGTGTGATAGACAACGACCATATAGGTACGGCAACGACCACCACAAGTATGGTAAGCGTAACGGTAGTAACGCCAGCAACGCCTAAGGGCAGCGGTGTAGCGACACCAACGATTACTGATGAAGGTAAGGTAACAGTGCCAAACAATACTCCTGCGGGAACTTATACAATCGTATACCGCGTATGTGAGAAGCTAAATGCAGGCAACTGCACTACAACCACAGCCACTGTGGTAGTTCCAGTAGAGCCTATAGTAGCAACGCCAGATGTAGTAACCGTAACGGCAGGAGGCACTAGCAGTGGTAGTGTGATAGACAACGACCATATAGGTACGGCAACGACCACCACAAGTACGGTAAGCGTAACGGTAGTAACACCAGCAACGCCTAAAGGCAGCGGAGTAGCGACACCAACGATTACCGATGAAGGTAAGGTAACAGTGCCGAACAATACTCCTGCGGGAACTTATACAATCGTATACCGCGTATGTGAGAAGCTAAATGCAGGCAACTGCACTACAACCACAGCCACTGTGGTAGT
>NZ_JAGDYP010000014.1 GCF_017565765.1 Capnocytophaga bilenii | reverse complement strand
GGCAACTTCACCCTCTACCGATAGCAACGGGAGATAAATGAATCATAAGAAACCAGCGAATGAGAAATCACTCGCTGGTTTTTTTGTTGGTGGATAGTGCTGTGTGTTTGTTGTTGGGGATTGAGTTGATTATTAGTACTTTAAAAAATATTTATAAATTTTTTAAAGTAAAACTTGCTTTATTCAAAAGAAAATGATACCTTTGCCACAATTAACGAAACACAAACGAAAAAATTACTTTTTATGGATAAGTATTCTTTTTTGAATGCCGCAAGTACGGCTTTCTTTGGTGATTTGTACGACAAATATTTAGAAAATCCCGATGCCATAGAGCCTAGCTGGCGTGCCTTTTTTCAGGGTTTTGATTTTGGTCAGGAGCAATACGGCTCTTCAATAGAAGAAGCGGTACCCGTAATGGTTCAGCAAGTGGTAAACAATGACGCTGCAGCCACATCAGGACTTTCAGAAAAAGTAAAAAAAGAATTTGGAGTACTGAACCTTATCAATGCCTATCGCACTTATGGGCATTTGCACGCACAAATTAGCCCTTTGAGTGAAAGGGAATCCTTATTACCAAGCTTATCGCTTGAGAATTTTGGGCTATCCTCTAATGATTTGGCTATAGTATTTGATGCTGCCAGCGAGATAGGTTTACCCCCTTCACCGCTCAGTACTATTGTAAATACACTTAAAGCTACTTACTGCCAATCAGTGGGTGTAGAATATCAGTATATACGCGATGAACAAGTGCGCAAATGGTTTGACAAGCGTTTGCAGCAGCACAATAATACAACGCAACTTAGCAAAGAGCAGAAATTACACCTACTAAAAAAACTAAATGAAGCTACTTCGTTTGAAAACTTTTTGCATACTAAATACGTAGGGCAAAAGCGTTTTTCATTGGAAGGTAATGATTCACTTGTAGCAGGGCTTGACTTTTTGGTAGAAGCTGCAGCCGATAAAGGTGTTACACATTTAGTATTGGGTATGGCGCATCGCGGGCGCTTGAATGTTTTGGCAAACGTATTTGGTAAAAATCCGCAGGATATATTCTCGGAATTTGACGGTAAAGACTACGAAATGGACGATTGGTTTGACGGCGATGTGAAATATCACTTAGGTATTAGCAGCGAGCGCGTTACACAATCAGGTAAAAAAGTAGATATGAATTTAGTGCCCAACCCTTCGCACCTTGAAACTGTAGCTGCAGTAGTGGGGGGGATTATGCGAGCTAAACAAGATCATTATTGCCAAGAGGACAATCGCAAAGGGCTGCCGATTATTATTCACGGTGATGCTGCTGTATCGGGGCAAGGTATAGTGTATGAAACTGTACAAATGTGTGGTTTACCAGGGTTTACTACAGCGGGAACTATTCATATAGTGGTGAATAACCAAGTAGGCTTTACTACTAATTATACCGATTCTCGCTCTTCATTGTATTGTACTGATATTGCTAAAGTGAATGATTCGCCTGTATTGCACGTAAATGCTGATGATGCCGAAGCTGTAGTGCATACATTCTTGTTGGCTTTAGAATATCGTCAGCACTTTGGAAAAGATGTATATATAGACTTGGTAGGCTACCGAAAATACGGTCATAACGAAGGTGATGAGCCTCGTTTTACGCAACCTAAAATGTATAAAACGATAGGCAAGCACGATAATCCACGTAACATATACGCTCAAAAACTTATCGCTGAAGGGGTTGTGAACCAAGCAGCACTTACAGCGATGGAAAATAACTATAAGGCAAAGTTAGACAATGATTTAGAAACTTCGCGTAAAGAGCCGCTTACTGTTATTAAGCCTTTTATGCAAACAGAATGGCAGGGCTTTGAATTGGCAAATCCTGAAACAATGCTTAAAAAGGTAAATACCCAAATAAGCAAAGAAACACTTACCGAAATAGCTACCTTGCTTACTGAACTTCCTGAAGGTAAAAACTTTATGAATAAAGTGAAAAAAGTAGTTGCCGACAGAAAAGAAGGTTTCTTCCAAAATAACCACATCGATTGGGGTATGGCAGAGCTTTTGGCTTATGGTTCGCTTTTGGCAGAAGGTTTTGATGTACGACTAACAGGTGAAGATGTGCAACGAGGTACGTTCTCTCACCGACACGTGGTAGTAAAAACAGATGATACTGAAGAGGCTCACAACTTTTTACATCAATTGAAAAAGAAAGATAGCCTAGCAAAAGGTAACTTCTATATATACAACTCATTGTTATCGGAATATGGGGTATTAGGCTATGAATATGGTTATGCGATGGCGAGCCCTAATACACTTACTATCTGGGAGGCTCAGTTTGGAGACTTTTCTAACGGAGCGCAGATAATGCTTGACCAATATATTTCGTGTGGTGAAGACAAATGGAAAGTACAAGACGGGCTTGTGATGTTGTTACCTCACGGTTATGAAGGACAGGGAGCTGAACACTCATCGGCACGTATTGAGCGTTATTTGCAATTATGTGCTGAAAATAATATGTATGTAACCAACTGTACTACACCTGCAAACTTTTTCCATCTTTTGCGCCGACAGATGATTACTAACTTCCGCAAGCCGCTAGTTGTATTTACGCCTAAGAGCTTGTTGCGCCACCCCCAAGTAATCTCTACAGTAGAGGACTTGGCTACAGGGCAGTTTGAAGAGGTATTAAAAGACCCAGTGGTAGCAGCTGAAAAAGTAAAACGTGTGGTATTTTGTTCGGGACGTTTTTATTACGACCTTTATGCTGAACGTGAAAAATTAGGCAGAGAAGATGTAGCATTGGTGCGTATAGAGCAACTTTTCCCATTGCCTGTGGCACAGTTACAAGAAGTGATAGCACTTTATGCAAATGCTACAGAGTATATATGGGCACAAGAAGAACCTAAAAATATGGGTGCTTATGGCTATATGCTTATGAATTTTGATTTAGTGAAATGGCGTTATGTAGGTACACCTGCTTATGCAGCACCAGCTTCGGGTAGCCACACACGCGATCGCAAACGACACAATGCAGTGATAGCAAAAGTATTTGAATAGGATAAACTAACAACTAAATAATAAAGAAAGACTATGTTGGAAATGAAAGTTCCCTCACCAGGTGAGTCGATTACAGAAGTAGAAATAGCTCGTTGGTTAGTACAAACGGGTGATTATGTAGAAAAAGACCAAGCGATAGCAGAGGTAGATTCTGATAAAGCTACTCTTGAGCTACCAGCTGAAGCTGCAGGAGTTATTACATTACAAGCTGAAGAAGGCGAAGCTGTAAAAGTAGGGCAAGTAGTATGCTTGATAGATACAGCGGCACCTAAACCCGCAGGAGGTAGTGCCCCAGCTGCAGCTGCACCAGCCCCAGCTCCTGCTCCTGTAGCAGCTCCGGCACCTGCTCCAGCCCCAGTAGCAGCACCTGCTCCGGCACCAGCACCTGCTCCAGCAGGAGGACATCCAAGTCCTGCGGCACGTAAGATATTGGAAGAACGAGAAATTCCAGCATCATCAGTAGTGGGTAGTGGCAAAGGAGGTCGTATTACTAAAAATGATGCTGTTATAGCATCAAAACCTTCAATGGGTACTCCTACAGGAGGCGCAAGAGCCGAAGTACGCTCTAAAATGAGTATGTTGCGCCGCAAAGTAGCAGAGCGTTTGGTAAGTGCTAAAAATGAAACAGCAATGCTTACTACTTTTAACGAGGTGGATATGACTGCTATTTATGCACTTAGAGCACAATACAAAGATGCTTTTAAAGCTAAACACAATGTGAGTCTTGGCTTTATGTCATTCTTTACGCTAGCTGTAGTGCGTGCTTTAAAACTCTTCCCCGATGTAAATTCAATGATTGATGGGCAAGAAAAGGTTACTTATCAGTATTACGATATTTCAATAGCGGTATCGGGACCTAAAGGTTTGATGGTGCCTGTAATACGCAATGCCGAAAACTTGTCATTCAGAGGTGTAGAAGCTGAAGTAAAACGCTTAGCACTACGTGCCCGTGACGGACAAATTACGGTAGATGAGATGACGGGAGGTACTTTTACCATTACTAATGGAGGTGTATTTGGTTCTATGCTTTCTACCCCTATTATCAACCCACCTCAATCAGGTATTTTGGGAATGCACAATATTGTAGATCGTGCGATAGTGCGTGATGGCAAAATAGTTGTGGCGCCTGTAATGTATGTAGCGCTTTCATATGATCACCGCATTATAGATGGTCGCGAATCAGTAGGATTCTTGGTAGCTGTAAAAGAAGCTTTAGAAAACCCTGTAGAACTACTGATGAATGGCAATCCTGCTCAAGCTTTAGAGTTGTAGGATAATTTTACTTATATACTTTGCCAAAGGTTATCGCCGATGTACGACCTTTGGCAAAGTTTTATTGCCCGTGCGGTTCGTACCTTTTCTAAAGTTGATTACAAAATTTCTCCTTTATTTTTAATAGTAAATAACAAATATAGAAAGAAAAATATCATAAAAAATAAAGTGTTATTTTTCAATATAAGTATTTGTACTACAATGAATTATTCTGTGATTATCATTAATAATTCAAGTAATAAGAGAAAAAATATTTTGTTATTCAAAAAAAAATATGTACTTTTGCGCTCGCTATTGATAAAATAGAGAGATAATTATTATTTTAATAAGATTTTAAAGATTTACAAGCAATGAAAAGAACATTTCAACCTTCTAAGAGAAAAAGAAGAAATAAACACGGTTTCAGAGAGCGTATGGCGACTGCCAATGGTAGAAAAGTATTAGCACGCCGCAGAGCAAAGGGGCGCAAAAAGCTAACAGTTTCATCAGAACCACGACATAAAAAATAAACCTTTTTTTTAAGGTAATAGAATAAGTAACAGATAAAGAGTATAGAAGGTATTTTGCTCATTATCTGTTACTTGTTGCTTAATATACTATACAATGAAGATTACATTTCTTGGTACGGGAACTTCGCAGGGGGTACCTGTGATAGGCAGTAATCACCCTGTGAGTAGGAGTACTAATACAAAGGACAAGCGCTTGCGCACTTCGGCACTTATCAGCTGGGGCAACACTAATATAGCGATTGATTGCAGTCCTGATTTTAGGCAACAGATGTTACGCAATGATGTGAAACATTTGGAGGCAATTTTATTTACTCACGAACACGCAGACCATACGGCAGGCTTAGACGACATACGTCCTTTTGTTTATTATCAAGGTGATATGCCTATTTATGGATTGAAACGTGTGATAAATGAATTGAGAACACGTTTTGCTTATATATTTGCTACTGAAAATAGGTATGAGGGTGCGCCCTCAGTAATTGTTAATGAGGTATCTACAGCACCGTTTGAGTTGCAAGGTAAGACGATTGTTCCCATTGCGGTACAACACGGAAAACTTCCTATATTGGGTTATCGGATTGAGAATTTAGCTTATATTACAGATGCTAAATATATAGCTGATAGTGAGCTTGAGAAGCTAAAGGGCTTAGATGTGTTGGTACTGAATTGTTTGCGTGATGAGATGCACCCTACACATCTTAATTTGACAGAAGCACTTGCTATTATAGCTGTATTAAAACCTAAACGCACCTATTTTACGCATATTAGTCAGACATTTGGGTTTCACGATGAAGTACAACGCAGGCTGCCTGAAAATGTGTATTTAGCCTATGACGATTTGGTGGTAGAGTGTTAATGTTTAGTTAATTATTATGTAGTTATATCAAAAAGCAGTAACTTTGCGGCGGATTAAATTACATTGAAAATGAGAAAAATTACTTTTCTGATGCTAATGCTTGCATTGGTAACAGCTTGCAAAAGTGGGCAAAGTACAAGCTCAATGACCGCAAAGCCTAAAGAAACTAACATTGCTAATAAGGCAATTAAAGGTGAATGGACTTTGAAGTCTATCACATACAGCGAAAAAGGTAAATTTGAAGTTACCTTACTAAATGATACTTCAAAAGAATGTTTTGAAGGTAGCACTTGGAAGTTTGTGCCTAATAACAATCGTGGACATTATACAATTAATGCTTCAGATTGTTCAACAGGGCAAAGGAACTTTGTTTTCTTTGTACAGGAAGTAGATAAATCTACTGGCTATTACGATTTTATGTTGAAGCCTACAAATGAGAAGTATGAATCGAGCAGTAATCAAGGGTTACGCATTCACTTAGCGAGCCTATCGGAAGATACTATGGTGTGGGAACAAACAGTAAGATTGGATGGGAAACCTTTTGTTATCACAATGAATTTTGTAAAATAATTAATTTATAGAAGAAATGAAGAGAATTGCAGTTTTAGTAATGTCAGCAGCCATATTATTGGTGAGCTGCGAGGCTTATAACAATACTAACAAGGCACAACGTGGTGCAGTAATAGGAGCTGCGGGTGGTGCGCTTTTAGGAGCTATATTGGGTAACAATGTAGGTAGCGGGCAAAATAGTGAGCTTGGTGCTGTACTTGGTACAGTAGTGGGTGGTGCTGCAGGAGCTGTTATTGGTAACCAAATGGACAAACAAGCTAAAAAGATAGAAGAAGAGATACCTGGAGCTGAAGTAAAACGAGTAGACGATGGTATTGTGGTTACATTTGATGAAAATAGTGGTGTGTATTTTGCTACAGCTAAGCACGATATTAATGCTAAATCAAAAGAAACTCTTGATAAATTGGTAGCAATTTTAAAAGAATACCCTGAAACTAATGTACTTGTAGCAGGTTATACAGATAGCGTAGGTAAAGACCAATACAACTTAGGTCTTTCACAACGCCGTGCACAAGCTGTTACTAATTACTTTACAAGTGCAGGCTTGGCAGCGAGCCGCTTTACTACTAAATGGTATGGTAAGGCAAACCCTGTGGCTGATAACGCTACTCCTGAAGGTCGTGCTAAAAACCGCCGTGTGAACGTAGTAATCGTTCCTAATGAGAAGATGAAAGCTGATGCTGAAAAAGAAGCAGCTAATAAATAAATTGCTTTGTTTGAATAGATAAAGCGTTGGAGCAATAGGCTCTGACGCTTTATTTTTGTCTTAATAAGATGTTATATAATAAGAAATATGCAGATATTTAAATTTGGAGGTGCTTCAGTAAAAGATGCTGCTGGAGTGCGTAATGTAGCTAAAATATTAGAAACTGTAGGCTATGCCCATACGCTCATCGTTATTTCGGCAATGGGAAAGACTACTAATGCCTTGGAGCTCGTAGTAAACAATTATTTTAAAGACCAAGAAAAACTTGCAGAAAGCATTGCGGTAGTAAAAGACTTTCACTACCATATTATCCGTGAGCTCTTTACTGATGAAAACCACCCCGTATATTGGAAAGTAGATGGGCTATTTGCTGAACTCACCTCGTTTTTAGAACGCAATAAATCGCCGAAACACAGTTTTGTATACGATCAGGTGATATGTTTTGGGGAGTTGATTTCTACTACTATTATTAGTCAGTATTTAAATGATAACGGCATAAAGAATACTTGGATAGATGTGCGTAACCTCGTAAAGACCGATAGTAACTATCGCGATGCAGCTATTAACTGGGATGAAACACAGACTAACATCACTACACACATCAATAAATCACTATTGAATATCACGCAAGGCTTTTTGGGTAGCGATGCTAACTTCTTTACAACTACTTTAGGACGTGAAGGTTCGGACTATACTGCTGCTATTTTTGCCTATTGCTTAGATGCTGAAAGCGTAACTATTTGGAAAGATGTTCCTGGTGTGCTCAATGCCGACCCTCGTTATTTTCAGGATACGCAGCTATTGCATAAAATCCCCTATAGCGAAGCCATAGAGTTGGCTTTTTATGGGGCTTCGGTAATTCACCCTAAAACCTTACAACCCTTACAGCAAAAAGAAATTCCCCTTTATGTACGTTCTTTTGTAAACCCTACAGCTGAGGGAAGTGCAGTGTGTAATGTCCCTGAATTAGACCCCAAAGTACCTTGTTTTATACTCAAGCAGCAGCAAGTGTTGTTATCGTTATCTTCACGTGATTTTTCATTTATAATGGAAGAAGGTATTAGCTATATATTCAACAGCTTGCATAAAGCTCAAATGAAAGTAAGTGTGATACAAAATACAGCTATTAGCTTTTCGGTGTGTGTAGATAACAAGTTCGATACCCTCCCGATGCTCTTAGAGCTTTTAGAAGAACGTTTTAAGGTATCAGTAACCGAAAATGTAACCCTATTTACTATTAGACACGCTACAGAAGCTGCTGTAAATAAAGTAATAGACCAAAAAGAAGTACTTTTGCAGCAAGTAGCTGCCAATACTGTACAAGTAGTAGTGAGATAATAAAAAGGGCTGTCCGAAAAGTTTTGTTTTGTGAGGGCGATTTGCAAATCGCCCCTACAATGTGAATAAACATCCCGCTACCGGTGGTGCAATCATACTTTTTAAGACTTTTCGGACAGCCTCTTATTATAAGTTATTTCTTCCAATTTTTCAATATTTCGGCAGGAACACCTCCTTTGTGTAGCATAATAGCTGTAGTTTTAAACTGTACAAATGCTTTAGTAACGTACAAATACCCCTGATAGTCATTGCGAGTGCCCCAAGAGTTTTTAACAATGTAGTACTCACGATTGTTTTGGTCTTTTGCCAGTCCTACAATGTGCATAGCGTGGTCATCAGTAGTTTGGTAGTTATCAAAATCACGCTGACGCATTTCGGGTGTTATCGTTAACTCATCGGTAGGAGGGTTGGAAAAAAGGCTTATACTTTCCTCATATGACATTGTATTCACATCTTTTTCAGGAACAAAAGCCACTCCGTTTTGCCAACTAAAATAACGTTCACTCACATCAGAAGCCCACGCTACTGTATACCCTTTTTGGAGTGCATTATCTATCGTCTTAGTAATATCTGTCATAGCGATATTATAGGCGTGGTCGTAGCTCCAGTTATCAGGGACAGCCATAAAAACGTTCTTGTAAAGAGGCTGGTCGTTATATGAAACCATCTCTATATAATCATCGGGGTTGATACCTACGCGTTCTTTAGCAAATGATAGGGGAGTGTATTTTTTACCTTCGTAGGTAAAGCTTTCAGGAGCAGCACCCAAGTAAGCATCTATTGTTGCCGTAAAAGCTGTGAGCCAATTGGGCGTAAGTTTTTTTACCTTTTCACGTTTTACCAATCCTTCTAAGAAGCCTTTTAATATGGGGTGCAATTCTGAAAAGTCGTTTCGATTAGAGCCGTATTGCAGTCCTGAATACACCTGTTGTGGCACTGCTCCATATTTGGCGTAACTATTGATAACATCGTGCAGTTCGCCTCCTTGCCCATAGTCTAAATATCCGTGCATACGCACATATTGTTTTGCTTTTTCTATATAGATATTGCGAGCGGTAAAAATTTCCGCAAGGTCTATAGGCTTTTTACCCATACGAATCATTTCGCTTTCAAGAAAAGAAGCACCTGCATAGCTCCAGCAAGTACCGCTACTGCCTTGGTCTTTCACGTCTGAGCGTTCCAAGTTGATAACCGTAGTAAATTTAAAGCCAGCGTTGTTAGAGCGGTTAGCAGCTACTGCATTGATCAGGTCATCTTGAGCTGAAACACTGAAGCTAAGCGCAGCAAAAGCCGCAAAAAGAGTTAATTTTTTCATTCAAAAAAATGGTTTAAAAGTTTGTTGGGGCAAAGATACAAAATAATGTTTAATTATCAATCATTAATGATAAATCCAGACTGAAGAGCACAACCAAGCCTATCTAAAAACTATCCGATCACATCTATTTTACCGAACCTTAAGCGAAGGATAAATACAACTTTGTGACACTTCTAAAATTTGCCTAAAAGTTATACTACACATACCAACCGTTAATTATAGTTTGTGATTTTAACAATATTTTAACTTCACTTAATTACTTAATAATAAGCTATTTACAAAATGAAAACCTGAAAACAGAGACAATAAGTTGCTAAATGTTTTTTTAAAAAGAAAATTATTTCTACTTTTGTGGCATTAATTGTATGGGTAAATAATGTGTGGAATAATTTACTACATAACTTTAGTATATTAGCAATGAAAAAGTTTCTAACAGCAATTACATTCTTATGGTTTACTGCGGCAGCTCTTGCCCAGTGTATAAATGTGCAGATAACCCCCATAAAAGGGAACTGCCATAACGACAACCAAATAAAGGTAGTAGCCAAAGCGATGCTTATAAATGGGCAACAGCCTTCTATATGCCAAGCTACGCCCTCTAGTGGTAAATTTACCGTAGAGATTGAGGGGGATGGTGCAAGTGGTATTTATAGGATGAGCCCCAGCCCAGTGGCAAATATTAACGCTTCAGCAGAATATACTTTTTACAATCTTTTTATTGGGAAGTATAAAATTACGGTACGTGATGAGGTGACAGGTACGTTTGAAGAACGTGAAGTAGACACTGAATCTAACTACCAGCTTATGAACTTTAGCAATATGGAGGCGATAGCGCCTACTTGTAATGAACCTAACACAGGAGGGATACGTTTTCGTATTCCCTCAGGTGGTATAGGGCCTTTTGTGGTGAGTATACTGGATATGAACCGCAATGTGATAGTGCCTGCACAAGAGTTTGCACGCCCTACCGGTAGCAATTATATAGAAGTGCGCGGTGATAATGCTCACCCACTACCTGTGAATAAACAGTTTATCTTGCAAGTGCACGACAAAACTAATACAGGCAACCCCAATTGTGGGGAAACACGCCGTTTTCCCAGCTTGCAAATACCTGCTTCAGCCATTTATAACGTTAACTGTATAGGTATTAAAACTTATGAACGTAGACTCAATAAAAGAAGTGATAATTGTAACTATGGACAGCTTACAATGTACCTGATAAGACCAGAGGATGGAAAGTCATTGGGCTATAAAATAGACGATGAAACTTCATTGAATGACTTTTTTAAGCGTCCTGGTACAGCTGTTATAAAATTTTTAAACTCATCTAAGCCCACAGTAGATTTTTCATCAAGTTTTTACGCTTATGTACGTCACGATGAATATGATAATCCTAATTATGCCTATTATGCTGCTACGGGTTTGAATATAGCTCCTGGTGACGAGGTGGAAATTACCATTAAAGGACCTAAAAATACGATTAAGGAGCGTATAAAATTTGACAATCAGATTATTCCAGCACCTACGCTTTCTATTAATAATCATTCTCAAAATTATACTCATTATAGTGTTAATAATTGTGCAGTAGTTTCCTCTACAACAAAATATTTAAGAGTTTATAGTGGCAATAATAGTGCAAAATATAACGTTCCTTATTCAGACCTTAATACGGGTGAAAGTCGAGTTTTTAAGTGGGTTGAAGGCTGGCTGATTGGTTATAGCAACTTTACTTTACAGCGGAAAGTAGGGAGCAATTGGGTAGATGAACCTAATTATGATACTCCTTCTGTAGCAGGGGCTACCTATCGCTATATTTATAAAACAACTCCTTCTGGCTGTAACCCTTTGGTTTCGCCAGAAATGGTAATAGATTATCCAGCACATAGTCATAATACTATTCCTACTATCAATCATATAGATAAGGTGTGGGATTATATGAAAATAGGCTACGGGGTTATGGAAGGGACAGGAGCTATCAATATAGATCATTGGAATGCTTATCCTGCTTTTCCTATACAATATAAGATAATGCCTGCCGATGGCTCTACCACTATTACATATCAAGGGTATCCAGGGTTTTATGAAACCCAAACCCGTACCATCTCTTTTCCTATCATTTTCGATTCGGATAAAAACCCTGCAACAGGAGGAAAATCTTGGTATTATCACGGTGGTAGAACTCGTATGACAGTAACTAGTTTGCCAGCGGGGAACTATATTATAGTAGCAAGTGATGCTTGCGGGCGTACTTCTACTCGTACGGTAAGTTTGCCAGCTACCCATTACAATCCTAAATTTGAAATCAAAAGAGATTGTGAGGTAGGGAAAGCTATCTTCCATATGGGAAGTGCCGTTTATAGTGATACATATATTCGCCATCAACTGCAAAAGAAACGCGAAGACCAATGGGGCAATGTACATTGGGATAATGTGAATGGAGCTTTAGTTACAGGATTTAAAGGAGAGTTTCCTAACCTATTACCAGGTGATTATCGTATAACAGGTAGTGGTTATTACTATAATGCATTTTATAATGGTAGTACCTTGCCAGATGCAACAGACCACGCAGAACCTAGAAGCTATTGGAGTAGTTATACTTATTATAAACACTTTACGATAAAGCCATTGGAGAAATTAAAGCCAGTGGTGAATCCTATTGTTTGTAACGAAAATGCCAATACGGGTATGGTAGCGGTAGACGTTACAGGGCAGGAGGTATTCTTCCCGTTGGAGTTTTACCTCTATCGTCTTAGTACAGCAACGGCTACTACAGGTACGCTGGTGCAAAGCGTTACTTTCCAAGAAAGTGATAATAAATATCACTATTTGTTTGATAACTTAACTTCAGGTTATTATAGGGTAGTAGTTTCGCATCGTTGTAACGATTCGCCAGCAACCAATTTTAATTTGGATATAGATGCGGCTTTTGACCCATTCTTGGTGATGGATAGACCTGTACCTTTCTGTAAAGGCAACGAAGCGCGTATCAAATTAGGGGTATCCGACAAAATATTTAACATCAACTGGTACCGCTTGGATAGCAATGGCAATAAGAATCCATCTACGCCTATTAAGACAGGACAGTCGTTCTGGGAGCCAATCCAAGAGACGACTTCATATTTGGCAGAATATAGTTTGAATCCGAGCTTGGGCTGTACTAATAATAGAGTATATACCAAGTCGGCAACTATCGTGATGCCTCCAGAAGACGAGCCTCCGTTCTTTAAGCAGCCTTGTCCTGATGATATAGAAGTAACTGTAGATGCGGGGCAATGCCGTAAGGCGGTGATGTGGCGTGTGCCCACAGGCTACCCAACTTGTCACGGAGCGGTAACAGTACACGGTTCGCATAACCCAGGGGATAGCTTCCCTATAGGTACTACTAGTGTAACCTATATATTACGCGACCCAGCTGGTTTGACAAACACTTGTACTTTCAATGTGATTGTAAAATCGAATGCGTTGAAACTCAAAACAGAGCAACGCTATACCGATTTGGCCGGTAACACTATTACCGAATTGCAGGCTAACCAGCAATTTATATATGAGTTGCGTTATAAAAACGATGGAGCTGATGCTATCAATCAGGCAACTATTGAGGTAAAACTACCTGATAGTACAACCTTATTTACTGATGGTAATCCGAACCTTACAGGAACAGGCGATAACAACTGGCAGAACCCTTACCCTATAATGACGTATAGTGCTGCTAATAAAACCTATAAGTTTGAAATAGGAGCAGAGACTTCGCCAGGGGGCACACGTTATCAATCTACTTTGAAGTTGGGTGACCCAGAGCGTGTGATAAAAATACCGCTTAAAACACAGGCAGACTGTGAGACCTTATTTGGCCCTTGTGCTAACTACCTACAAACACAGCTGAAAGTTACCTACCGAGGTGGGGCAGCAGGCTGTGTGGGTGCAGAACTTGTAACTACAGGTACACTTACAGCAACAGTAAATACATCGGGTTGTGAGCGTCAGGAGATGTCTTGTGGAACTGGACAGATAACCTTCAGGGCAATAGAGGGCTTTACTACTTATCAGTGGTATAACAGCAGTGGTATTATTTACGGGCAAAATGCATCTACTTATATAGCGCCAGGTCCTGGTATTTACAGGGTAGTGAAGACGGTATCTTGTTATGGAGAAAACCTTACAGTTACCGAGACGATTAATTACCAAACGATAACCGATACTACCGACCCGATACGAGCGCAAGCGAATAATATAGGGGTAGTATGTCCTAACACAGGTGATTGGACAAGTCAGTTTTACTTGTGTAATGGCAATAGTAAGGTATTACGAGTAAATTACCGCAATACGCCATTTGAGTGGCAAGCGTGGAATGTATCTTGCAACTCACAGGCAGCGGGCTTGCAAGCAGGCTGTAGAGTAACTGATGATAACTGCTGGAGCACCATAGAGCAAGGCAGCACCTTTACTATTACCGATGAAGGGCTTTACAGAGTGAAGTTATTGAACTCAGGATGCGGACAAAGTTTCTATTTCCAAGTGATAAAGAACGGCTTGGGCGGTTCGTTTAGTGACCCACAAGCCCACACCGATTATGAATTGGGTTCAGTAAAACACGAGTTCAATTCGAGTGGGGTAAGCTATAACGTGGTTATCTATAAAGATGGGGTACATTTGCGCACCGATATAGTTACTAAGACAGAAGGTAGGATAGAGAATTTGCCATCGGGTAACTACAATGTACAGGTGAGCTCGCCACAGATAGCGGGCTGTACGTTATCGTCTAACTTTACGATAGATAGAGTAGTGGGAATGCACGCAACGGCAACGTTTAATGGCTTTAAGAGCGGCTATTGCAACACAGCGAAGCTGAACTTAAAGGCAGAAGGAGGTCAGCCTACTTATAAGTTCTACGTGTGGAAGATAGACGGTGTACAACAATACCCAGACTATGCTACCGCCCTAAATGATACCCCTATAGCATTGCAATTGGCCTCACAAGGTACCACAGGGGTGGATGTAGAAGTGCCGAATGTTACACAAATAGGAGAATACGAGTTTATCGCTTTTGATAGTACCAACGGACGCAAAGCCTTTAGCAATAAAGTAACGATATCGCCACCAGCGCAACACACATTTGATTTGACGGTAACAGAAGAAATCAGTTGTGCGGCGCAACCTAATAGTGGAGTTATTAATATGAGCTTTGGGCCAGGCAGTCAGAATTTGAATCGTACAATAAAGTTGTTCCAATTGAAGAAAGACGGCACACGTAGCAGTACGAGTGAGTTTAGGTCGAGTCCAGCGGGGTTATTTACTAGTTTGCCAGCAGGCACTTATGAGATAGAGATGACCTCGAAGATAGCGGGCAATACTTGTAAATACATCAAAAAGCCAGTGGTGATATTAGCGCCACAATCACCTTTGCGAGGTTATGCAGGAGTGGTAGCGGATCGCTCTTGTGATACACAAAACAACCAGTATAAGGTAGCTATCAATAACGTATCGGGCGGTAAAGCACCTTATAAATATAGTTTTGATGGAGAGAATACTTATGTGAATGAGAATGTAGGTTTTGTGAGTGCATCGGGCAATGTATATGTAAAAGATGATAAAGATTGTAAGCTTACCTTATCGGTGACCACTGAGATGACCGAGATACCAACGATAACGTTAAGTCCGGTATCGTATCGTTGTGATAATGGCTACGGAGCAGTAACCATTACGATAAGTGCCAACAGCTCGCAAACCTATGAATATATATTGGATGGCAGTGCGACAATTACCCTAAGCGGCGATAAGATTTTCCGTACTTTATCACCAGGGGTACATAGCTTTACACTATTCTATCGTCCGAGTGATTCACAAACAACGCCTAATGTATTGTTTGAAGAAGATTTTGGTACCCTTGATAGCAATGACTGTTTAGGAACAAATACAGGCTTGGTATGTAACAACAGCGGCACGAACTTATTAGATGGTCAGCACGTGGTTACCCAGCAAGCGCCAGCAATGACCGGATGGACAGTGCCCACCAGCACAGGACGTTATTTAGCGATAGCAGGTAACGGAGCGGGCGAAGTAGTTTATAAGCGTAAATTATCGGGAGTAACGATGAATACACCACTTACGGTGAGTGTAGATGCGATTAATATGCTTACCGGCGGCGGGGTACAACCAAGGATGAGTGTAGCCTTGTGCCGAGTGAGCGATGGAGTAGCGTTGCGCACCAAACAGTTGGGCTTTGTAACTAATAGTTGGCAAAACTTAAGTGTTACCTTTAACGAGAGTGAAGTAGCAGGCTTTACAGGCAACGAATTAGAATTGCGTTTGCTTACTAGCAGTGGTTCGTCTTATGGTATCAAAGGTAACGACTATGCGATAGACAATATAAAAGTAGAACAGCCTACCAAGTATTGTGAGATGAAGCTTACACAGCTTATCAATATAGCCGCGAATAAAGAAATGCGCGTAGAGAAATACGGAGCAGAGAAGAATGTAAGCTGTATAGATTCACAAGACGGACAAGTGCGTGTGAAAGTAATCAATGCGCCAACAAACCAAGTGAAATACGCAGTAGAATGGACCTATACCACTACAACTACTTGGACACAGACGACTTTGGATGCAGATGGTGTATTTACAGTAACGGGCTTAGAGGTAAATAACAACGGACGCTTGCGCGTACAAAGTGCCGACTATCCTTCTTGTATAACCACCTTGCCATATAGCATAGGGGCACCAGCACCTATAGTGCCTACAGTAACACTAATGGAGCGAGTAACTTGCTTTAGCAATGGCAAGGCGAAGATAAAAGCATCAGCCACAGGAGGTACGGGTAACTATAAATACCAAGTAGGTTTGGTAAACGGCAGCTTGGGTGCAGCGCAACCATCGGCACATACGCCAAATCCTTATGAGATAAGCTCATTGGTACCAGGTACTTATAGTTTGGTAGTGATAGATGAGAACAATTGTAAGACCAGCACAACCTTTGTAATAGCAGATAAGGCAGTGTTGTCAGCTACAGCATCACCAGAGTCGTACTGCTACAATACAGGTTCGGACAAGAAAGTATTGATAGAAGTAACTACCGGTAATGGTAATTACAAAGTGCGTAGAGTAGGGGGTAACAGCTATACGTTTGATGCGGGCGAGTTTTTATATCCTGAAGTATTACAAGCAGGTAGCCATACTTTTGTACTGACTGATGGTTTTGGTTGTATGCAAACCCTTACAACAGAGGTATATGCACCAATGGCATTGGTAGTATCACCTACGGCGCAGCTGTATGCAGCTTGTACAGCGGGTACTCAGCAGTTTGATTTATCGGTAACGGGAGGTATCCCAACAATGGATAAAACATTTAGCTATAGTACAGACGGAGGAGTAACCTTCACTCATATTGCTACGGCTACAACACAAGCTACACTAAATATGGCAGTACCAGCGGGTGAAGAAACTACGGTACAATTTAGAGTAAGCTATAAACCCAATGGTACAGAATGCCGTAGAGAGCGCTTGCTTACAATTAATTACGACCCACCACGTTTCTTGGGTAGCACCTTTACCCTTACTAAGGCGATATGTGGTAATGACAATGGTTCGGTATTGATTACACCGAATGATTACTACGTAGGAACCGCTTCACACAGCTTGGTGGTGAAAGATACCAACGGAGTAGTTCAAACAGTAACGGCAATGGCAGCAGGTAACTATATAGCTTACCTTACTGATGCACGAGGCTGCGTGGCTACGAGAGCCTTTACGATAGATAAAGTAGAACAAGTGAGCGC
Source organism: Capnocytophaga bilenii (assembly GCF_017565765.1). Taxonomy (GTDB): domain Bacteria; phylum Bacteroidota; class Bacteroidia; order Flavobacteriales; family Flavobacteriaceae; genus Capnocytophaga; species Capnocytophaga bilenii. The sequence continues at coordinate 22,873 of NZ_JAGDYP010000014.1, read as the reverse complement.
AACAGTATCTATAACTAAACAGATGGGTTGCCAACCACAAGATAAAGCAGAGTTGACAGTATACTTACGCGGAGGAGGTAAGACACCATACTCGGTGAAGGTACTCAATACGAGCACCAATAGTGAGACTACACAAACATCTATTTCGGATAGTGCAGCTCTGCCATTTGGCAACTTAGAGTACGGCGGATATAATATCAGTATTACCGATGGTAATGGTTGTGAGGTACAATTGCAAACGGTGGTGAACCCAAGCTCAAGTGTGATGAGTATCACTTTCCCAACACCGATGGCTTGCTCACTTAACACCTATGCTGATATTAAGGCAACGAGTACAGGTACCTTTACCTCTACAACGAGGGCTTACTTTGCAGTATACCGTACAGGTATCCAAAATCCACAAGCAGGTTCGACAGCTAATTTTGTACAGACAACAAACCTTGACGGTACAACCACCGATACTTGGTATTTAGGAACGGCTTCGGGAACAGGGGTAGTAGCACGCGTGCCTAACTTGACACCAGGGGTAAATTACACCTTTGTGGCTTACAATATGACCACAGGTTGTCGTTTTGTACAGAATGCTTCGGTAGCGGCACCTACTAGTGCAACGCTTACAGGAACAATACAAGTGAAGAACGTAACCTGTGCCGATGCAAGCAATGGTACCTTTACCTTTACGTTGACAGGAGGTTGGAATCCTATGGCTACCCAAATGGACTGGAAAGTATTAAGAGCTGATAATCACCAACCACCTGCTACCGCAGGAACAATTACAGGTAATTTTGCTTCACCTTGGAATACACCTCGATTTGTGAATGCACAATTGCCAGCAGGTAAGTATTACTTACAAATTACCGAGTATGTGAGTGGGGTAGCATCGTGTGTAAATGCGTTTAATTTTGAGGTAAAACGTTCTCCATTGCAACTCAGAATGAGTACATCGGCGACAAAGAAAGCTACTTGCAACAGGAATGGACAGATGTACTTAGAGATAACAGGGGGTACGGCGACTTACACTTATGGTTATATAGATAGCAATATACCATATACACCAGCAATGGTAGCAGCCGCAATATCGGCAACAACGCAAGCATCTACATATGTAGATATGCCAGAGGGCGTATGGGATGTGTATGTGAGCGACTACTATGGCTGTTTGCAATCGAGCACAGTAACTATTACTAAATATGATACACCTAATGTATCGACAGTAACTACACTAGCTTGTAGAGCTTACAACAATACTAATGGCAAGATACCGGTGCGTATAGACCTTAACCAGATAGGGGAAGGAGCACACTACTACAGCTTGGACGGCAGTGCGAGTGCGCCAGTGAATTGGACAGTTGCTAATCAGTCGTTTGAGGTAGAAGTATCGCCATTAGTAACACACACTATTACCATTACCGATGTGAATGGTTGTAGCACAAGTAAGACCTTTAGTACAACGGCAATCATTACAGCGACAGCTACGGTGATTAAGCTAAAGAGCTGTGCAACGCCTACGGCAGAGGTACGAGTAGATGTATCGGGCGGTACGGGTACTTATACCTACAACTTAGAACGTTTGGACAATGGAACGATAGCTAGTGAAACTCTCACCACAGGAGGACACTTCACAAGCACTACGGGAGGTGTAATAGTATTGGGTACCCCAACACTTACTTTGGCAGCAACGTATCGCATCAGTATTTATGATGCTGAAACTACTGATTGTCCAATAGTGAAAGAGGTAACGGTACAAGACCCTGACCCAATTAATATGAACAATGTAATAGTGAAGCCTTATCACGAAAAATGTAATAAGGGTCTCACCGCTACAGGAACAGGTTCAATAGATATAGCAATGCCATTGGATACAGATAGCTATACCTTTAGTATTACTACGGCTATAGACCTTACTACGGGCAATGCGATATCGGTAACCACTACGCCAGCGGTAGCGGGTACGCACTCGGCAACGTTCAGAGAGTTGCACGGTACGCCACGAGGGGTACGTTACGATATAATGGTTAAAAACAGCACAGGCTGTGTGGCTGGAGTTACTACTATAGTTACATCGCCAGAGATGATTAGCTTTGAAGACGGAGTGATTACCGCTACACAATACTTGTGTGAGAACGGCGGCGCATTATCAGCACCTAAGGTAGTATTTGATGTAACGAAAGTGAAAGGCGGCGTACCGTCATACACCTATGAGTTTGTAGATGCAGCTACGGGAGTGAGTCTTGGTAATGGTAGTGAATACACTTTACCGAACCTTGCAGGAGGTACTTACTACGTGAAGGTGAAAGACGCATCGGGCAGTTGCGAAACTAGCACAGTGAGTGTAACGGTAGTACCGGCATTTGAACTTACAGGGTTAAGTGTAACGACAACAACATCAGCTACTTGTGTGGTAGATGAGGTGATACGCATTACGGTGAGCACTACGGGTTATATTGCAGGTACAGACTTGAAGTATATCGTACAAGGTACAGATAACAGTATAGCAACGATTACCACAGTGGCAAGCACTACAGTAGATATTACTTTAGTGGGCTCTAAGAACCTAAAAGGTAGCAACTATACAGTGGAAGTAGTGAATATGCAGACGGGCTGTAACCTCACAGGGGTACACAAGGTGAAAGACCCTAATACGTTTGCTATAGAATCATCTAATGCTGTGAGAGCGGTATGTAATGACGACTATGGTAGCATTACATTATCGTTGATAGATAAAGACTTGTCTGACGGCGACCAAGCAGCAGCGGGCTTTACTTATACGATAACAGCTGTAAGTGGATTATCAACCACTACCCTAAACGCTACAGTAGCGGGCGGTACAGTAGTAACCATAACAGGACAATTAGTGGGAGGTTCATACGATATAGTAGCGACTTCGTTATCTACAGGTTGTGAGGTAGCAAAACATAGGTTTACAATCCCAGCTAACCCAGCAGCTATAGAGATAGTACGAGCACGCCAAGAAGTATCGGTAGATTGTAATAACCAAAATGCAGTAGCAAAAGTGTACTTAAAAGGAGGAGAAGGTACCTTTACGGTAACACTTACCCCAATAGGAGGAACACCAGGAGCACCGATAGTAAAAGGCGGAGAGCTTGCAACTACCAATGGTATAGCCTTTGACCCGCTTAATGCAGGTAGTTACCAGATTACTTTGGAAGACAGCTTGGGTTGTACACGCTTTACAGGTAGCAATACGGTAGATATAGATCCATATGATGCTATCAATGTAAGCAGTATTACAGTACAAGTAACCTCTATTACTTGTGTAGATGCCAACGATGGTAAGCTGAAAGTAAGCAATGTAACAGGAGGCACAAGACCTTATGCTTATAAGTTAGTACGTTTATCGGCAACAGGTACAGAACTACCATCGATAACAGAGAATGGCAACACTTATACCTTTGAAGGGATAGAGCCAGGTACTTATAGGGTAGATGTGATAGATTCGAAGAGCTGTTCGGTAACTGTGGCAGGCACATATACCTTTGCAGATCCACAACCGCTATCGGCAGATATAGACGAGTCGGCATCGCAGTTCTATACTTGTAAGGGAGAGAACGCAGGTAATGTAACTATCCACAATATAGCGGGCGGTACAGGTACTTACCACATTGATATAGTGCGTGATGATAACGACCAGAAAGTAGCAGGAGTACGAGATTTAACAGGTACAAGCAGCTATAATTTTGCAGACTTGCCACCAATACCTGATACTACTTTCTACCGTGTGGTGATAGAAGATACGAACCATTGTGTAATGACCAAGACGGTAAGCTTTACGGTAGTACAGTTCCCTGACATCACGGTGCGTTATATAGAGCAGGAAGGTACTTGCGAGGCGAATACTAATAACTATAAAGATTATTTAGTAGTGAAGTTCTTAGCTCCAACGGTAGACTTCAGTAAGATAACTTATAGTTTGAATCATTCGGCAACTTCTACTACCTTTGTACGTACGATAGGCAGCAATATAGGTATCATAGAGGCGTATGATAGGGAAACTGTATCACAAACGATAGAGATACAGTATACCACAACGACCCCAATTTTGGGAAGCTGTACGTCTTCAAAGAGCTTTGATGTAGAGTTGCGCGTACCACTTACGCTGACCAATACGACAAGTTCGGCAACAGCTATCAATACGATAGAGGTGAAAGCTGAAGGAGGTAGGACGAATAATCTACACGGTTATACTTACTACTACAATGGTGTAGATAGAGGAGGAGATATGGTTTATACAATCAGTCATAAAGACCCAGAGCGAGTAGAGGCGAATGGATTGCGTATAAAGATAGTGAATGTAGAGGTACGCGATGCGGATGGATGTACGGCAACCTTGACTCTTGAGGTACCATATCACGATATAGAAGTGCCGAACTTCTTCACGCCAGATGGAGATGGTGAGAATGATGAGTGGAAGCCTAAGTATTTGGATAACAACGTGAATGCCCGAATATACATTTTTGACCGCTATGGTAGGCGAATTGCTAACCTTGCACCGGGCGAAGGCTGGGACGGAACGTATGAAGGCTTGCGAATGCCATCGGGAGATTATTGGTATATAATAGAGATCAATGATGAGCTGTATGACAAGCGCCAATTCTACGGTAACTTCACTCTTTATAGGTAGAAACATTATTGTAACATACATTTTACACACTTTGGCAAAGGTTATAGGAATCGCCCTATAACCTTTGCCAAAGTTTTTTTTCTAAAAATAGTTTCTATTATAAAAAACTTTTGTACCTTTGAGGCGTGAAAAGAAAACAAAAGAAAGTGATATGATATATATAGAACTACTCATAGTATTACTTGCTATCTTTGTAGGAGCCCGAGTAGGAGGCATAGGCTTAGGTATCTTTGGAATGATGGGCTTGGGCGTGTTAGTATTCGGTTTTGGGCTGAAACCAGGCAATCCACCTATAGATGTGATGCTCATTATTGTAGCTGTAATAACAGCAGCATCTACCTTGCAGGCTGCAGGAGGATTGGACTACTTGGTGAAAGTAGCTGAAAAAATTCTGCGAAAAAATCCTGCTATGATTACCTTTTTAGCCCCTGTTGTATGCTATTTCTTTACTCTATTTTCGGGGACAGGACATATTGCGTATTCACTATTGCCTATTATATCTGAAATAGCTACCGATAGCAAGGTGCGTCCGGAGCGTCCGCTGTCTATTTCGGTGATAGCCTCACAACAAGCCATTACAGCGAGCCCCATATCGGCAGCAACAGCCGCATTGCTTTCGGCAGAGCTTTTAGGCGATAAAGGGATTACTTTGGGCAGTATACTGATGGTTTGTATTCCAGCTACTCTTATAGGTGTAATTGCAGGGGCTATAGCTGTAAGTTTTATAGGTGTGCCCTTAGAAAAAGACCCTGAATATCTGCGCCGCTTGCGTGAAGGACTCTTTGACAACAAACAACACAATGAAGCTACCGCTACTGAGGAAGATAAAAACGCTAAAGTATCGGTTATTATATTCTTGTTAGGGGTACTTTCAATCGTGCTTTTCGGTTCTATAGATAGTTTGCGTCCCTCCTTTGGTGTAGATGCCAATGGAGTAGTTACCAGACTATCGATGACTCAAACTATTGAAATAGTAATGATGACTACTGCAGGGCTAATGCTAATGTTTACCAATACGAATATTACTAAAGCTGTTAAAGGAAGCGTTTTTATAGCGGGTATGCAAGCTGTAATTGCTATTTTTGGTATAGCGTGGATGGGTGATACTTTTTTCAATGGTAATATAGATTTTTTTAAAAGCCATATAGAGCATATAGTTATGCAATATCCATTTTTGTTTGCTGTAGCACTATTTGTGATGTCTATATTTTTATTTAGCCAAGCAGCTACTGTGCGCACCCTATATCCTTTGGGCATTGCCTTAGGAATATCCCCTTTAGCCTTAGTAGCGATGTTCCCAGCAGTGAATGGTTATTTTTTTATACCCAATTACCCCACTGTAGTAGCGGCTATCAATTTTGACCGTACGGGTACTACTCGCATAGGGCGTTATGTACTGAACCATTCCTTTCAATTACCAGGGTTTATAGCTACAATTGTGGCTATAGTTGTAGGTTTTGTACTTATTAGTATACTTTTTTGATTTGAAAAACTGTTTAAAACTATTTATATAATGAAAGTGATTAAGAAAATTGCGCTGGTATTATTAGTGATGATGTCAGTAGCTGCCTTTGGGCAAAAAAAGCCAAGAATACGTATTTTGGCTACAGGGGGTACCATTGCGGGAGTGAGTAGATCGGCTACCGAAAGTAATTACAAACCGGGTGAGTTGGGCGTGTATGAACTTATAGATGCTGTGCCTCAAATAAAAGACATCGCTGATGTGAGTGCTGAACAGATTGTGAAAATAGGCTCACAAGATATGAATGATGAGGTGTGGCTTACACTGGCAAAACGCATCAACCAGCTACTTACCAAAGAAAAATACGATGGCATTGTGATTACTCACGGTACAGATACGATGGAAGAAACGGCTTATTTTCTAAACCTTACCGTACATAGCAAAAAGCCTGTAGTGATGGTAGGTGCGATGCGCCCTGCTAATAGTATGAGTGCTGATGGTGCTCTAAACCTTTACAATGCAGTAGCTGTAGCAGCTGATAAAAATGCTATGGCACGTGGCGTATTGGTATGTATGAATGATGTGGTAATAGGAGCTAAAGATGTTATTAAAACTAACACTACTGCCGTAGAAACTTTTCAAGCAGCTAATTATGGCAATTTAGCCTACATTCACAACGGAAAAGCTTATTTCAATAGAACACCAGAAGAAAAACACACTTATCAGTCTATCTTCAATGTAGATAATTTGAAAGAACTGCCTAAAGTAGGGATTGTATACAGCTATGCCAATGCTTCTGAACTGCCAATGCAGGCTTTTATTGACGCTAAATACGATGGAATAGTACACGCAGGGGTAGGTAATGGTAATTTTTACAAAGCTAACTTTGATTTGGCAGTAAAAGCACGTAAAGAAGGCATACAAATAGTACGTTCATCACGTGTGCCTACGGGGGCAACTACTACTGATGCTGAAGTAGATGACAGCGAATACGAATTTATAGCTTCGCAAACGCTCAATCCTCAAAAAGCGCGCGTACTATTGATGTTGGCACTTACCAAAACAAAAGATTGGAAAGCAATACAGAAGTATTTTGATGAGTACTAAGATTTTAGTCTTTAGTCTTTAGTCTTTAGTCTTTAGTCGCTAGTCGTTAGATTGCAGCAAATGATAAAAAGCTAATCATAAATGATAAAAGGCTGATGATAAATGGTTACAATAACTACTAATTAATACGATATGAGAAAAGTTTTATTGGCAGTAGTCTTTAGTCACTAGTCGTTAGATTGCGGCAAAAGGCAAATGACTAATGATAAATGGCTACAATAACTACTAATTAATACGATATGAGAAAAGTTTTATTGGCAGTGAGCCTCCTAGTGGGGGGTGCTGCATTGGCGCAACAAGATTTGCAGGAGCAAATCCACCAATTGAAAATGGAGGTAGAGCAGCTCCGTATGGCTACATTACCGTCCCCACCTCCATCGGATATGCAGCCTCCTGCTGAAGGACAAAGTCCGCTGCACAAGAAATTTAATATGTACTTTAACTTCCAGTCGAGTTTTGATGCTGAAAAGGCGCAAGGTACAGATATGACCACCCGATTCAGGGGGAGACAACTACGCTTAGAGGTGCGTGGCGACCTTACAGACCGTATCTTCTACCGTTTTCGTCATAGACTCAACAAAAGTAATGTAGCTTTGAGCTTAGACAACCTTGCCGATGCTACTGATATGATGTATGCAGGTTTCCGCTTGAATGAAAAATGGTCGGTTACAGCGGGTAAACTATGCCAAATGTGGGGAGGTTTTGAATATGACCTAAACCCAATGAATATCTATGAATATTCTGATTTCCTAAATAATATGGATAACTTTATGGTGGGCGCAATGGTTGCTTATACGCCTAACCCTAATCACGAATTTATATTGCAGGTTACTGATGTGCGCAATCGTGAGCTTAAGGATATTTATGCGGGTATAGCTTCTACAACTATTACAGCTGCTAACTCGCCTTTGGCTTATATAGCGAACTGGAATGGTAATTTCTTTGATGGTGTATTGCAAACTCGCTGGGGTGCTGGGGTACAAACAGAAGCTAATGGCTATAACAACACTTTGGTAATGTTGGGTACTAAGCTGAACTTGAGTAAGTTTCAAATATTTGTAGATTATATGATGTCTAACGATGAACTTGATAGGTTGCGTTATACCCCATTGAGTGGATCGCAAATAGTGAAGAATGCTCGCTATAATTCGGTAGTAACTAAAGCAGAGTTTCAGCCTAACCCTAAATGGAATTTGTTTGTAAAAGGTATGTATGAAACTGCCGAATCATCATTGGTAAATAATAAACTCACAAGTTTAGGTTATTATGCTGGGGTAGAATATTTGCCTTTTGCAACTGAAGATTTGCGTTTCTTCTTGGCATACATAGGCAGAAGTAGAAAAGTAGAAACCCTCACCTCTGTAGCTACTAACCGCGTGAGTGTGGGCTTGATGTATCGTATAAAAGCGTTTTAAAAATTAGCAAATTTGGAAATTAGCAAATTTGGAAATTAGCAAATGAATAAGGCTGCTCAAGATAAATGGGCAGCCTTATTTTGTAATTCAAAGTTCATTATTATACATTGGGGATTTCCCAGTCGCCGCGCACTTTGAGCACTTGCTCAATTACATCGCGTACTGCCCCATCGCCGCCATTACGGTGGGAAATGTAATGCGCTACGGCTTTTACTTCGGGCACTGCATCTTGGGGACAAGTAGCTAACCCACTGTGCCTCATTGGTGGTATGTCGGGCATATCATCGCCCATATAAAGCACCTGATTGGGAGTAAGCCCTTTGAGCTGTAAATATTCTAAGAACGTTTCGAGTTTTTGGTGTCGTAACATATAAATATCGGTTACGCCCAGATTCTCGAAGCGTTTTTTTACTCCTATATTGCCCCCTCCGGTGATAATACATACAGTATAGCCTTTGGCTACAGCTGTTTTTAGGGCAAAGCCGTCTTTCATATTCATACTTCTCAGTAGGTCGCCGTCGTTGTCTACTAGTACTTGGCTGTTTGTAAAAACGCCATCTACATCAAAAATGAAGGTAGTGATGTCCTTCAATAGTTCTTTATAACACTTTTTTTCCATAGGTATCTATAATTGATTTAGTAAGATATTCGTATAGTTGTTTTTGAGGTTCGTTTAGCAATGCTAAATGTGCTGTTATGGTGCGGGTATCACCACGCCTTGCGGGTCCTGTTTGGGCTTCTAATGCTGTGTGGTGCTGTAGCTTTGCAAAGGTTTCGGCAATGAGAGGTTGCAATAGCTCAAAAGGTATATGGTGTTGCTCGCATATCTCTTGGCTAATGGCTATCAGGTGGTTAGTAAAATTATTAGCAAAAACGGCTGCCACGTGTAGCAACTGTCGCTGCGCACTGCTGAGCTGATAACAATGGGTACTGAGATGACTTGCAAGTTGTTGTAATAAAACAAGGTCGTCTGTATTTTCGGCTTCCAAACAAATAGGTACTTTGCTAAAATCTACTTCTGTGTGTTTAGAAAACGATTGCAGCGGGTAGAATACACCACGCCTGTTTTTGGGGTGCAAAGCTGTGAGAGGCGTATTGCCCGAAGTATGCACTACCAGCCCACTGCTAAAGGGTAATTGTTCTGAAAGACTTGCAATAGCATTATCGGAAGTGGCAATAATAGTAAGCGTAGCAGGCTTAAGCTCACTTAAACAGTGAGTTTTTTCAACAGCAAAGCAGTCAAAATCAGCAGAAAAAGCCGATCGGTTGTAGAGCTGTTGCAGGGGCAACTGCTTGTAAAGTAGTGCTTTGGTAAGATGGTAGGCTACATTGCCAGCACCTATAATATTGATAGTCATTTCTTTTTTTGAGGGCAAAGATAGTAAATAAAGTTTAATTAGGAAATTAGGAAATTAGGAAATTAGGGAATTAGGGAATTAGGGAATTAGGGAATTAGGGAATTAGGGAATTAGGGAATTAGGGAAGGTTAAATGGGGGAGGGGAAGTGGTGAAAAATAAAAAAGTGGGCTGTAAATTTGCTATTTCGTTTATTTTACTTATTTTTGCAGCAAAATATTAACCAAGTTATCGGCTACCAATGATTTTTGAATTTTGAATTGATGGGGCAGTTGGAAGAAGTATGAATCATTAATTATTATAATGAATTTTTTTAAGAACTTATTTAAAAAGAAAGATATTCCTAAGCAAACTAAAATATCTATAGATGAGCTTTTTGCGCGCAATTTTACCAAAAAAGGCGGCAAGTTTATCTATTGTACTTCGGATATTGAGGTGCAGGATACTTTCCGACAAATAGTGAAAGAATTAGGAATTACTATTAAAATGAGTAGTAACAATTCGGAAACAATTAATGAAATGTTTGAAGAAAATGAAACACTCTTTGCTACTCCCATCGCTGAAGCTGATGTATATCTTACTGATTGTGAATGCTTAGTAGCCGATGTAGGCGGTATAATGTTCTCATCGCACCAAATAAAACATAAAAAAATAGAGAAATTGCCAGAAACTTTTATTGTCTTTGCCAGAACTTCACAGCTGGTGAAAGATATCGCACAAGGAATGCGTACCATTAATAAAAAATATTGTGATAACCAAAAACCTACGGGGCTGATGACCTTGCAGAATTTTATACAAGAAACCGATGCTACTAGTATAGAAACTTATGGTGTAAGTAGCAAAGAAACTTATCTTATTTTATTAGAAAATATAACTCAGTAGCCTAATTATGAACGAATTATTTAAGCGCACTATCACAGGATTTATATACACATTCCTGCTGCTGGCAGCTATTATGCTCAATACCGATGCTTTTGATTTTTTATTTCTTTCATTTGGTATTATTTGCTTGTTTGAGTTTAAAATGCTGATACGATTGAAGGAACTGCATATATTTTTGGCGTTTTTGTTTTTATGGTGGTTGTTTATACACTTAAAACTGCCTGATTTTATGCTTTATATGTTGCTATTGCTCACTTTGCTTACCAATATATCGCTTATACTCTCTCTATTCAATGAAAAAGTTCCTCTGAGAAAGCAAAATAACAATACAAAATTGCTCATTAGTTTGTTGTATATAGGGGGGGGCTGCTTGTTTGTACCGCTTATTTATAGGCACGAAGATCACCCAGCTGATGCGAGTGAGTTTATACAATATATGTTTAACAACGAATCGCAAATTACAATGATAGGGATATTGTGCATCATCTGGGCGAGTGATACTTTTGCTTACCTCAGTGGGCGTACTTTTGGCAAACACAAACTTTTTGAACGTATATCGCCTAAAAAAACTATTGAAGGTTTTGTAGGGGGACTAATAGGAGCTACAGCGGTGGCTATATTGTTTGATATTTATAGTGTTCGCCCTATGTGGCAATGGATAGTGATGGCTGAAGTGCTGGTGGTAATGGGTACTATAGGTGACCTTGTAGAATCGAGCTTTAAACGGACTGCAGGCGTGAAAGATAGTGGTACTATATTACCAGGGCATGGTGGTTTATTGGATAGGCTGGATAGCTTGGTGTTTGCCTCGCCTTTTGCTTATCTAACTCTTTTATTATTTGACTTGTTTTAGAAAATGATTTTTTACAAATATCAGGGTGCGGGCAATGATTTTATAATGATTGATAACCGACAAGAAAAATTCCCTAAAAACGATAATACTCTTATAGCACAATTGTGCCACCGCCGTTTTGGCATTGGTGCCGATGGGTTGATACTTTTGGAAAATGCTGCAGGCTACGATTTTAAGATGATTTACTACAATGCTGATGGGCGTGAGGGTACAATGTGCGGCAATGGCGGACGCTGTGTGGTAGCTTTTGCTAAAGAGTTGGGCATTATTGCTGATAAGGCTACTTTTGTAGCCGTAGATGGCTCGCATTACGCGACCATTGAAGACGGACTGGTGCGCCTGCAAATGGCTGATGTAACAGCGATAGAAATGTATGACGACTATGTGTTTCTCAATACAGGTTCGCCCCACCACGTGGAATGGGTAGATGATTTGGAACGTATAGATGTAAAAAAAATAGGGGCTAAGCTTCGTTATAGCGATCGCTATAAAGCTATAGGGGGAAGTAATATCAATTTTGTAGGGGCTGACAAAGACGGCTTTACTATACGCACTTACGAACGGGGTGTAGAAGATGAAACATACGCTTGTGGCACGGGGGCTACCGCTGCGGCTATTGCTCTTTATCATACGGGACGTACACTTCATCGCGATATTCTTTTGCACGCTGTAGGGGGCGACCTACAAGTGTCGTTTGAATGCACAGGTAAAGTATATACTAACGTTTTCCTGAAAGGAGAAGCTAAAAAAGTATTTAAAGGAGAAACTAATGAACTAGTTAGTTAGCAAATTACCTAATTAAAATGACACTTCGTGCTTTAGAACCTGAAGATATAGATTTTTTATATTGGTTGGAAAACGAACGCTCGCTGTGGGAGGTGAGTGATACGCAGTTGCCTTTTGCAAGGCATCTTTTGGAGGATTATTTATATCGTGCTAAGCAAGATATTTACGAGGCGAAACAATTTAGATATGTGATTGCCGATGATGATAATACTGCTATGGGCTGTGTGGATATATACGATTTTTCGCCCAAGCACTTGAGAGCTTCGGTGGGGATTGCTTTACTTCCACAATACCGAGGAATGGGCTATGGCATCACAGCTCTTACCTTACTAATTGATAATGTACGCAATTACTTTGATTTGCACCAATTGGTGGCTTATATTCCTATGAATAATACCCCTAGCTTGCATCTGTTTGAAAAAGTGGGCTTTAAACCAATGGCGGTACTGAAGGACTGGCTTTATTGGCGTGGGAAATTTGAGGAGGTTGCTGTGATGAGTTTAGTGGTGCGAGCCGCACAGGCAGTTTTGTGAGAGTGCGAGCCGCACGGGCAGATTTGTGAGAGTGCGAGCCGCACGGGCAGATTTGTGAGAGTGCGAGCCGCACGGGCAGATTTGTGAGAGTGCGAGCCGCACGGGCAGATTTGTGAGACTTGTGAGACGAGTGGGACTTGTGAGACGAGTGGGACTTGTGAGACGAGTGGGACTTGTGAGACTTGTGGGGCTGGTGGGAGTGCGAGCCGCACGGGCAAGGAAGGGCTGGTGAGACTTGTGAGACTGGTGAGACTTGTGAGACTTGTGAGACTTGTGAGAGTGCGAGCCGCACGGGCAATTAATAAAAGGGTAAAATTTAGAATTCAAAATTAATAATTATATAAGATGCAAAGAGACATTGACATTTTTGAACTTATTCAAGACGAAAGAGAACGTCAGGAAAGAGGTATTGAGCTGATAGCTTCAGAAAACTTTGTGAGCGAGCAAGTAATGGAAGCAGCAGGCTCTATTCTTACTAATAAATACGCTGAGGGTTACCCTGGCAGGCGCTACTACGGAGGCTGTGAAGTGATAGACGAAATAGAACAAATAGCTATAGATCGCGCTAAATTGCTCTTCGGGGCTGAGTACGCCAACGTACAACCACACAGCGGTTCGCAAGCCAACGCCTCTGTATATGCAGCTTGCCTTAGACCAGGTGATAAGATTTTAGGATTTGACCTTTCACACGGTGGACACCTTACTCACGGTTCTCCCGTAAACTTTTCGGGTAGATTATACGAACCTGTATTCTACGGGGTAGAAAAAGAAACCGGGTTGCTAAACTACGATAAGATTTTGGAAATAGCAGAACGCGAAAAACCACAAATGATAGTAGCAGGAGCTTCGGCTTACTCTCGTGATATTGATTTTAAACGCTTTAGAGAAATAGCTGATAAGGTAGGTGCTTTGCTCTTTGCCGATATAGCTCACCCTGCGGGACTTATTGCTAAAGGACTTCTTAGTGATCCTATCCCTCATTGCCATATTGTTACCACTACTACCCACAAAACGCTTAGGGGTCCTCGTGGAGGGCTTATCCTTATGGGTAAAGATTTTGAAAACCCATTTGGGCTTAAAACTCCTAAAGGTGAAGTGCGTATGATGTCGAGCTTGTTGGATAGTTCGGTATTCCCTGGCAACCAAGGGGGTCCTTTAGAACATATTGTAGCAGCTAAAGCTATAGCTTTTGGCGAGGCTCTTTCAGACGACTTTTTGCATTACGCTATACAAATACAAAAGAATGCACGCCGCTTAGCTTCTATTCTCTTAGGCAAGGGCTACGATATCATCTCTAAAGGTACTGATAACCACTTGATGCTTATAGACTTACGCAATAAAGACATTAGTGGTAAAGATGCCGAAATTGCTTTGGGCAAAGCTGATATAACTGTAAATAAAAATATGGTGCCTTTTGATACACGCTCGCCTTTTATCACCAGCGGTATCCGTGTGGGGGTAGCAGCGGTTACTACTCGCGGGCTTAAAGAAGACGATATGGAGCGTGTAGCCGACTTTATAGACCGTGCTATTACTAACCATACTAACGATGAAGCTCTTGAAGCTATTGCCGAAGAGGTAAATCTATTTATGGAAGATAGACCGCTGTTTGCAAATTAGCAAATTTGGGAATTAGAAAATTTGGAAATTAGCAAATGAGACTTTGCTAAAGGTTGTAATTTACTACCTTTAGCAAAGTTTTTTGCTTGTTACCTTCCTGACACTCTTATAAAAAATAGCTTGACAACTAAAGGGAAATATAGGTAGAGCTGTTAATTTTCTGTTAATCTTTACCTATTGTTTTGAAGATTGGTATAAAGTTTGTAATTTTGCGGTTGAAAATTGTAATGGGTGAATTGTACCCATTAATGACAAAAACTTAATAATCAAATTATTTATTAATGAAAAGAAAACTTACATTACTAACGAATTTTGTCCAAAGTGTATTGGTGGCAATGTTTTTCTTGTTTTCTATAGGGGAAATAAGAGCACAATTGCCATACTCACCAGCACATTTTGGTACAGGAAACACCGCCACGATTAACGGGGTAAAAGTAACCCGTAGTTTTGGTGGAAATGCAGTAGGCTTGGCTCCGGCTGGGCGGCTTAGCACCTCTAATGGCTATTGTGCAGGCTTTCCCACAGGGGCACGCTATGCCATCGTTAATACAACGGGGAGTGGTATGATAGTGTACTACTTTAATGAGCCCGTAAAAGAGGTAGATATAGACCTCATTGGTATGGGGATAAAGAATAATACCACTACAAGAGGTAGGGTTTCCTTTGGTATATTTTGCGGTAGAGGAGGTACTGCCAACTTAAGAGTTACCGATGTAGGAACTATTGGTTGTAACCAAGGATATCATACTACTGTTAGCACAGGTAATAATGTTGCCTATGTAGAAGGGGTGGGACGTAATAACTACCGAGTAAAGGTAAAGTCTGCTGACGGAGAACCCTTTAGTATATTGGCAGTGAGTAAGCCTTCAAATAATCATCAAGAGCCTGTGATGGTGGAGATTAATAAGATTGTGATGGACAGTCGCTTTAGTATTGATATCAGTACACAACCGCAAGGCAAAACTACTTGTGCAGGGGGTGGACAAATCGTATTAAAATCAGTAGCAGCACTTACTACTACTTATGCTAAAAAGGTGCTTAAATACCAATGGCAAAAATCTACTGATAATGGTGCCAGCTGGACTAATATAGATACTGAAAAAATTGCTACTAGTGGGCAAGAGGTAAAGCTTACTATAGGTTCGCCTCTGCCATCGCATACGGGGCTTTATAGAGTAGCCTACCGATATGCTTATGGCACGGGAAATTGTGTGATGGAAAAAGTTACCGATGAGGTAAATGTAACAGTGAATGGAGGGATAGTAACTGAATTAATCGCTAACCCTAAGATTATTACTGGAGCTACTAATGTTGCCTTTACCATTAAAGGAACTCCAAATGCTGATGTTACTTATAATGTAGCAGGAGTAAATAAAACAACCAACTTAGGTGCTTCGGGGCAAGTAGTGGTAACTGAGAATTTGACTGACCCAGCTGTATTTACCATACGTTCGGTGAAATTGAACGGCTGTACTATAGGGTCTAACAAGAAAGTGGAAATTACACAGGGTTGTGGAGCTATACCAGCACCTGTATTTAATATAGCACTGACAGCTAAAGCAGAGCTAAATGGTATTACAGTTACCCGTACTTTAACTCCCGACTCTCGTACGTTGTCGCCAGCGCGTACTATTCAGAATAGCGATGTACGATATTCATATATCTCTAATGGAAATGCTGAAACAGCTCCTAATCAGCCAGTGTGTGGTACTAGTACTTATCCTAAAGGCTATGTACAAATGGACTCGGATAAGATAAGAAAAGTAACCTATGAATTTGACAAACCAATAAAGAGTGTAGAAATATACTTACAAAAATTTGGGGTAGGGGTTTCTGGAAGTACATTTATAGATAAAGCTATCTTTAGTGTAAATAATGGTACGGTGGCTTTAGAGAAAATTACTTCTTGTAATGCTTCGGCTCAGGTAAATATCAATGGTAATACTGTTACTTCGGGCGGTGATGGACGCGCTACTCACGTGAGTATCAAAGTAACTTCTTCTAAGCCTTTCACCAAATTGGATGTGGCTACCGATGATTCTAACTTAGGGTATGGCTATTATATGGAAATATGTCCTACCTCATTGGTATCACTTGATAATGGTAGCTGTAAAGGCGTACCAGCTTCGGTATTTACAACCACTGTAGCAGAAGCAGGGGCTACTGTAGAAGGTATCAATGTAATACGAAAATTAGAAGGAACACTTTCGTTTTCTAATAACAACAGCGATAGCTATTGCTTGGGTAGTACTACTACTTATCCTAACAAGCTGCCTTATATGAATAGCAATGCTATCAATAAGACGACTTATAAGTTCTCACGCCCAGTGAGTGCAGCCGAAATTTACTTTGTATCTTTTGGTCAAGATAACGGTTCTAATGTGGATATGGTAACGCTAACAGCTAATAAGGGAACTACCTCTGTAGAACCTGTATATGCTTGTGACCCTACAGCTTTTATAGTAACCGATAACCAAATGCAGTCGTTAGAGAGCCATATTACCGATGTGGGTGTACGTGTTACTTCTACAGAGCCATTTACTGAATTGGTATTGACTGACAACAATAGTACTGCAGGAGGCTACTTTGTAGTGCTTTGTGTTAACTCGGTGCAGGTAGTGCCTACTAACAACGGGGCAAGCTGTACGGCGTTTCCTGTAGATCCTTTTGGAGGAGATGAAACTTCTACTCCTGTTGCTACCAATGGAGTGAACGTTACTCGCAAACTTACAGGTAGCGGTAAATACCAAATAAAGAATAATCCTAACTATTGCTTAAAAACACACGACTACGGGCAATTGCCTTGGTTGCGCAATGATAGGGTAAAACAAATAGACTATACCTTTGATAAACCTGTAACCAGTGCCGAAATATGGCTTACTGCCTTGGGCGATGCTGCACCAGGTAGTGGTGGGGTTGATAAAGTGAAATTTGCCTTAGATTGTGGCGCAGTATCACTTACTATGGTATCGGATTGTAAGGGTACTACAACCTTTAACTCAGCTAAAGATGGCGTGGAAGATGGTGCTGAAACTTATGGAAATGATGTAGGTATAAAAATCGCTTCTAAAGACGGTAAACCTTTCTCACGCATTAGTGTGATAGACAATGGTAGTACTGCTGGAGGGGTGTTGGTGTCGTTCTGTAAGACTTCACCCGTAGTGCCTACACTTAGTACAAGTATAGACCACCCACAAAATACAACCGTGTGTGTGGGTAAGGCTGCAAAATTTGAAGCAAAAGCTACGCTAACTGGTGCTAATACTACCGTTACTTACCAATGGCAAGAAAGCCAAAACGGGGTAACCTTTGGTAACCTAAACGGCGAAAGTGGCTCAGTGGCTAATGGTACTAAGGTGTATTTGACCATTACTCCTACTACTAAGAGCACTTACAACAACCGCCAATACCGCGTGGTGTTTAAAATGCTATGTGGTGCGATAGTGCAAACCTCTACGGCAGCTAAACTAACGGTAAATGATGCTTTGACCATTAATACACAACCTGTAGCTAACACTCCTAATTATTGTAAAGGTGCAGCTGCTACAGCTTTGCAAGTAGCTGCTACAGGAGATGGTACGCTAAGTTACCAATGGTATAAAAATACTGTGAGCAGCACCACTGGAGGTACTGCTGTGGGCAGCAACCAGAATAGCTATACTCCTATTACTACAGCTACAGGCACTACTTATTACTATGTAGTAGTGCGTAACAACTGTGGGGTAGTAACTAGCTCGGTAGCACCTATTAATGTAGTGGATGTAGATGACTATGCGGGTATTAACATTAGTATAAGCCCAGCAACTTATCCTGATAAAGAGATCTGTACAGGGGCTACAGCACCTACTATACAAGCAAAAGCATCGTTGGTACCAGGAGCTGCAGGAGGTTATCTGAAATACTACCAATTGCAGTATGCTACAGCTACCACAGGACCTTGGACAGACCACCCTACCCAAAAATATACGAACCCAGGAGGGGCTGAAAAAAGCTTTACACTAAGTAATACAACTGTAGCCACTACGCTTTATTACCGTGTGAAATACGAAACTAATGCAGCTGTGTGTGGAAGCAATAAGGGGGCTAAATACTCTAATGTATTTAAATACACTGTGAAAGAGAGTGCTAAGGTAACGGCAGTGAAAGCAACCCCTAATAGCTTTAAGAGCGGTACTACTACCAATGTAGTATTCCGTATTGAGGGTACACCTAATGCAACTGTTACTTGCCAGATAGACAGTGCAGCACCTCAAGTGATTACCATACCTAATACAGGTACTTATATATTCCCAGCACGTAGCACCAATGTTACTACAGTACTAAAAGTAACTAAAGCTGCTAAAGATGGTTGCGAAACTACTTATGATTTAGAGGCGAGAGCCGTAGCAGTAAATGCTTCGTGCAGTAGTATACCAGCAGTACAATTCCCTCAAGCTACTGTAGCGCAAGCAACACTTAACGGAGTAAGGGTAACACGTACGACACCACAAATATCACCTCTTTATCCAGCATTTTGTGCATCAAGTTATCCAGCAGGTTATTCACTAATAGCAGGAGGCAATCAAGAAGTTACTTATGATTTTGAGACTCCTGTAAAGAGTGTGGAAGTATGGTTGATGGTATTGAGTAGTGCATCTGGAGCAGATAAGGTGAAAATAAGTACTAATAATAGTTGTGCAAATGTAAACTATTCGATAGTATATGACTGTAAAGCACCTACATACCCTACTACTATTTCGTCAGATGGTACGTTAGAATCAGTATCAGGACAAATAGCAGACGTGGCAGTGAAGATAACTTCGGATAAGCCATTTACGCAATTGAAGTTAAGAGACTTACAAGGAAATTTAGGAGGTGGAGAGTTTGTAGAACTATGTCCTAACTCAATAGAGAAGGTAGATGTATTGAGTATTACAACGCAGCCTGCTAACCAAACAGTATGTTCTGAAACTGCTGCAGATATTACCTCACAAGTAGCTTTGAAAAACGGGCTCACTGGTGTGATTAAATATAAATGGGAACAATCTACTGATAATGGTAGTAGTTGGAGTGATGCTCCTACTGATAATGGAGTTGCATCAGGAACTATAACCAATAATGGAACAAGTATCTATAGCTTATATCCTTATGCTGAGAAAAGGACTCCTAATAGACAGTACCGAGTAGTTTATACTTATGAGTTGTGTGCAGGGGTTGTAGTTACGGCTACTTCGCAGCCTGCTGTTATTACAGTGATTGATAAAGTAGAGCTTAATGAGTTTAGAGCTGTGCCTGCTACTATACAACAAGGTGTTGCCACTACAGTTACTTTCTTTATAAAAGGTACGCCTAATACAGTAGTGAATTACCATATCAATGGAGTAACACAGCCTACTATAACTATACCAGCAAGTGGTAGCTATTCATTCCAAAAAGTTCTTTCGGAAACTACTGAAGTAACTATTACCAAGTTGACAAACAATTGTACTATTGAAAAAGCGGTAAAGGTGAGAGTAACTACCAATGAAGATGAAGATTGCGATAGCGTACCGGCTGCTATGTTCCCTTCAGTAGCTACCAATGCCGTAGCGAATTTTAATGGAACTATAGTAACACGTAACATTAATGGTACTTATAAACAGATTTACACCTCTTTTTCAAATTCTATATCATGTAATTCATTTTACTCAGGAGGTTATCCAGTAGTGGGGGCATCTTATTATAATGATGCTACTAAGGTTACTTATACTTTTGATAAACCTGTAAAAAGAGCCCAAGTTTGGCTGTTAGGTTACGATGTAACGGACTCAACAAATAGAGATAGGGTTCAGTTTACCACTAATTGTGGTAATTTGCAGTTACAAGTTTCGGATTGTAGGAATAATATGACCGTAATAGGCGGCGTGGTAACCACAACAAAAACTCGTGGCAATGATATAGCCGTAGTCATCACTTCCGACCAACCTTTTACAGAATTGGTAGTAGATGCTTTGGATAGTAACGCAGGAGGATATTTGGTAGAGTTGTGTCCTTCATCTATTAAGCCATTTACCATAAGTGTAACGACTCAGCCAGTAAGTCAGTCGAGTTGTGCAGGCTCGGTGGTAACCTTTACCGCTAAAGCAGTACTTGAGAATACTACGGGCAATGTGAAATACCAATGGCAAGAAACAACTAATGGTAGTAGCTGGAGTAATATTGCAGGTGCTGCGGGTACACTTGCAGCTAATGGTATTACTAACTATGCACACACAGCAGTAGCAGACAAAGGTTATAGAGTGGTATTTAGCTATGACATAACAGGCTGTACCGCAGTGAACCTTACAGCTACCAGCAGTGTAGCGACACTTACTATTAATAATGTGAATTTGACGAGCCTAAGCGCTACCCCATCGCAATTGGAAGCGGATACAGCTACTACGGTAGTATTTAGCTTCAGGGGTACGCCTAACGCTGAAGTTACTTATCAGTACGGCAGTGAATTGCCAGATAGCATTATATTGGATGCTACAGGGGTAGCGACCCTTACCAAAGCGGGTGTAACAGCACCTACTACTTTATCGGTTACTAAGATAGAGAAAGGTAGTTGTGAGCTTACCCTTACTGACCCTTATATGGTGGAATTGAATGTAGCGGGCAGTGCTTGTACTACATTCCCAGCCTTGCAATTCCCTGCAACAGCAGGTGTACGTACCACTACAGCACAAATAGCAGGTATGACTGTTACCCGTGTGATAGAAACGGGCACAGTAGATTATTTCAATGCCTTTACTTATACTTCGGGCACTATGTGTCAGCGTACGATAATGGCAGGCTATCCTATACTGAATAAGAATGGAAGTAAAGGAGAACGTTTGTCTTACCACTTTGAGAAGCCAGTAACTAGTGTACAAGTATGGCTATCAGGCTTTGGAGGTACTACTGATTTAGCGGACTTTGCTATAGATTGTACAGGTACTATCAGCGTAACAGCTGAAGGTTGCCAAAATACAGCACTTAGTGTAACAGGAGCAAGGGTATCGAGCGGAGCAGCTTATACACAAGCGAAAGTTACCATACGTTCTAACAAGCCATTTAAAACACTTACTATTACCGACCCAGGTAGTACCGGTGGTGGCTATGTAGTGGAATTGTGTCCTGCTTCTATACAAGAGGCTACGGTTACGATTACCCAAGAGCCACGTTCAATAGTAGCTTGTGTGGGTTCTAACGATGCGAAGTTTGATTTGAAAGCAGCATTGCCAGGTGCTACACCTAATGCCAACGTTAGCTATCGTCTTGAACAATCGGATGACGGTAGTACAGGTTGGACTATAGCTAATGCTACAGCGCAAATACCTACAGGTTCGAGCGTTAATGGAGGATTGTATACCTTTACACTGAAAACGGTAACACCAGCTTTCAATGGTAAACATTACCGAGTGATAGCTTACTACCAAAGTGGTTGTGCTTATGTGGTAGCAACATCAACAGTAGTGAGTGTTACAGTACCTACGCTTGCTGTAGAGGAAGTGCGCGCTATACCTGCAACGATAGAAAAAGGAGTAGCAACAACAGTAGCCTTTGTAGTGAAGGCAACACCAAGAGCAAGAGTAGCCTATAGCTATAATGGTGGCGCAGTGCAAACAGTTACTATGAATACAACGGGGGTATATACCCACACCGTAACTGTGAGTGATACTGCTACCCTTACCGTAGTGAGAGCCGTATTGGGCGACTGTAGTACAGTTACAACACTTTCGGCAACAGTACAAACATTTGTAGTGCCTATCATAGGGGCAGACCACTATACAGTGCCAATGACTCCTACTGGTACTACTACTCGCACTATAGGTAGAATTACTAATAACGACCGTATTGGTACGGCATCGGTAACCTTATCAACTGGAGGTAATGCAACACTTACTGTAACACCGGTACCTGCTAATACACCATTTATAGACCCAGCGACTGGTGATGTGAAAGTACCACCTACTACCCCTGCAGGTGTGTATACTATCAGTTATCAGTTATGTACTACTGCTACGCCTGTGGGCTGCAGCAATGGTCAACTAACTGTTACTATTACACAACCTACGCCACAAATAAATCCTGATGGTTTTGTGGTAACAGGTACAGGTACACGTACTACGCCAAGTGTATTTAACAATGACCGTGTAGTGAATGCTGATGGTAGTACAACTACCGGTACGGGCAGTACGCTTACAATTACTAATGTAACAGTACAACCTATTGTAG
>NZ_JAGDYP010000013.1:24173-44200 GCF_017565765.1 Capnocytophaga bilenii | reverse complement strand
GGCAGAGGCAGAATGAACAGACTTTTATTCTCCTCTGCTTTTCTTTGAAAATAACTTCTTATTTTCAGGGTGCAAAGTAAAGACCCGTCCCACCAATTCAAAATTCAAAATTCAAAATTCAAAATTCAGAATTCAGAATTCAGAATACCCCACACCTCCCCCAAGTCCCAAAAGTCCTACCCGTCCCACCAATTCAAAATTCAAAATTCAGAATTCAAAATTCAAAATTATTTTGTATCTTTGCCCCCTGAAAGGTAATACAACATTTTTTGAAGATGAATACCATAACAAAAACAAAATTCAACTTTCCTAAACAAAAGTCGCTGTACAAAGGAAAAGTTCGCGATGTGTATCAACTTAAAGATGATACACTTATTATGATAGCTACCGACCGCATCTCTGCCTTCGATGCCATTCTTCCTAAAGGTATCCCTTATAAAGGACAAATACTCAACCAAATGGCGGTCAATTTCTTACAAAAAACAGAAGATATAGTCCCTAACTGGTTGATAGCCTCGCCAGACCCTAACGTTTCTATAGGGCAAGTCTGCGAACCTCTGAAAGTAGAAATGGTCATTCGTGGCTACTTGGCAGGACACGCGGCTCGCATATACAAACAAGGTGTTCGAAAATTATCAGGCGTAGCTCTTCCTGAAGGTTTGCGTGAAAACGACATCTTCCCGCAGCATCCTATCATTACACCAGCTACTAAAGCAGAACAAGGACTACACGACGAAGATATTTCACGCGAAGACCTCATCAGGCGTGGCATTGTAAGTGAGGAAGATTACCGCTTGATGGAAAAATATACTTATGCTTTGTTTGCACGAGGCTCTGAAATCGCAGCGCAACACGGACTTATTTTGGTAGATACCAAATACGAATTCGGAAAAACTCGCGATGGCGAAATCGTCCTAATAGACGAAATCCATACCCCCGACTCATCTCGCTACTTCTACAAAGAAGGATACGAAGAACGACAAGAAAACGGGCAGCCTCAAATACAACTCTCTAAAGAATTTGTACGACAATGGCTTATCTCACAAGGATTTCAAGGTGAAAAAGGACAGAAAATACCACCTATGAGCGATGAGTATGTACAATCAGTATCTGAACGCTACATAGAGCTGTATGAGCAAATTATGGGCGAAAAATTTGTAAAAGCTGATACCACTGATATAGAAGACCGCATCTATAACAATGTAATGCGATTTTTAGAACAAAATTAAGTGAATCACGACGTATATATATCATTAGGAAGTAATTTAGGCAACCGAAAATCATACTTGCAGCAGGCTATTGAGGCTATTGCTACGCAGGTAGGTACTATTGTAGATATAGCTCCTATTTACGAAACTCCTTCTTGGGGCTTCTCTGGCGAAGCTTTCCTCAATACTTGCTTGTTATGTCGTACCCACCTCCCTGCCGAGGAGGTAATGGCTCAGTTGCTTCGTATTGAATATAGCTTGGGGCGTGAACGCATACCCAATAAAAAAGAATATCTATCTCGCACTATCGATTTAGATATTCTTTTTTATGATAATAAAATTATTAATACTGAATTTTTAACCATTCCACATCCCTTGTTGCAGCATCGTAAATTTGTGCTTAAGCCTTTGGCAAGCCTCAATGATACTTTGCTACACCCCGTGCTACAAAAAACGATAGCCGAATTGCTCAATACTACCGATGATACTTCACCAGTACAGCGATTGTCAGAACAATTAGCATTTCCTGCTCAAAAATCACCTTTTTTGCACTACAAATACATTGCTATTGAAGGAAATATAGGCGCAGGAAAAACTACGCTGGCTACCAAAATAGCACAAGACTTCAACGCTAAACTTATTTTAGAACAATTTTCAGATAACCCCTTTTTGCCAAAGTTTTACCAAAACCCCAAGCAATATGGTTTTACGCTCGAAATGTCGTTTCTTACCGAGCGATACCAGCAAATGAGTGAGCAATTAGCCCAAATGGATTTGTTCAAAGAATTTGTTGTTTCTGATTACGATATCTTCAAATCGCTTATATTTTCCAAAGTAACGCTTACAGAAGATGAATTTATACTCTATCGCAAGCTATTCTATATTTTATACAGTCAAATCATTAAGCCCGATTTGTATGTATTCCTATACCAAAACACCGATCGCTTGATAGAGAACATAAAAAAACGGGGAAGAGATTATGAACAAAACATCTCCCCCGATTATCTTAAAAAAATCCATTACGGATACTTAGATTTTATACAGAAAAATACAGCTATCAATTCGCTTATTATTGATGTTACCGACCTTGATTTTGTAAAACACTACAGTCATTACGACCTGATAGTGCAAAAAATCAGAGAGAATTAGCCAAGAATTGCGCTGTATAGCTTTCGCTGTGCTTAACGAGTTCTTCAGGTGTACCTTGAGCTACAAGATTACCGCCTTTAGCCCCCCCTTCTAAGCCCAAATCAATTACATAATCTGCCGATTTTATCATTTCAATATTGTGCTCTATCAAAATTACAGAATGTCCCTTCTCAATAAGAGCTTGTAATGAAGTGAGCAGCTTGCGTATGTCGTGAAAATGCAAGCCTGTAGTGGGCTCATCAAAAATGAAAAGTACCTTTTCCTTACTCTCCGATTTTGATAAAAACGAAGCTAACTTAATGCGTTGCGCTTCCCCTCCTGATAAAGTAGATGACGACTGCCCCAAGGTTACATATCCCAAGCCCACATCTTGCAAAGGTTTGAGCTTCTCGGCTATTTTCATTTGATGACACTCTTTGAAAAAAGTTATAGCATCATCAATTGTTGTATTTAGCAAATCGTCTATATTTTTACCTTCAAAAGTAACCTCCAGTACTTCTTTCTTAAAACGCTTGCCGTTGCAGGCTTCGCAAGTAAGGTGCACATCAGCCATAAACTGCATCTCAATGGTTACTTCACCTTCGCCTTTGCATACCTCACAACGCCCTCCCTCTACATTGAAAGAGAAGTGTTTAGACTGAAAGTTACGCATTTTAGCCAATTTCTGTGACGCAAATAAGCTCCTAATATCATCATACGCTTTGATGTAGGTAATAGGGTTAGAACGGGTAGATTTACCAATAGGGTTTTGGTCTACAAATTCTACGTTCTTCAGTTGCTTGTATTTGCCTTCTAATTTAGTAAATTGACCTATTTTTTCGCTTGCTTCTCCCAATTCTTTCTGTATGGCAGGGTACAATAGTTTTTTTATTAAAGTAGATTTACCGCTTCCCGATACACCTGTTACTACAGTAAGCATATCCAGCGGAAAAGTAACATCTATGTTCTTTAAGTTATTCTCTCGGCAGCCTACCAAACGAATGTAGTGCGGCGAAGTACGCCTTTTAGTAGGTACTTCAATAGAAAGCCTACCGCTAAGGTATTTCCCCGTGAGGGTATCGGCTTTTAGCAATTCTTGATAAGTACCTTTAGCTACAACTTCTCCGCCGTGGGTACCAGCTTCAGGACCTATATCAATAATATAGTCGGCAGCTTTCATTATATCCTCATCGTGTTCTACTACAATTACGGTATTTCCTAAGTCGCGAAGCGCTTTTAGCACCCCTATAAGCCGCTCAGTATCACGAGGGTGCAAGCCAATGCTGGGCTCATCCAAAATATACATCGAGCCCACCAAGCTACTTCCCAAAGACGTTGCCAAATTGATGCGCTGGCTTTCTCCTCCCGATAGTGTGTTTGATTTGCGGTTCAGGGTAAGGTAGCCCAGTCCCACATCGGCAAGAAAGCGCAGCCTATTATTGATTTCTATCAAAAGACGCTTCGCTACTTCCTGCTCGTAAGGCGTAAGCACCAGCAACTGGAAAAAGCCTTGTAGTTCCTCAATAGGCAGTTCTACCAAGTCCGATATACTTTTACCAGCTATCTTCACATAGTTAGCTTCTTTGCGCAAGCGCCTTCCGTGGCATTCGTGGCAACGAGTTTTACCCCTATAGCGTGCCAAAAGTACCCTATTTTGTATTTTATAACTCTTTTCTTCTAATTCTTTAAAGAATCCCGTAAGCCCTGTAAAGTGCTCATTGCCGTCCCATATCAGCTGTTTTTGAGCGTCAGTAAGCTCAAACCAAGGGCGATGAATAGGAAAATTAAATTTATAAGCGTTATTAACCAATTGGTCTCTATACCAACTCATAGTTTCGCCTCGCCAAGGGTAAATGGCATTTTCATATACCGAAAGCGCTGTATTGGGCACAATGAGTTCTTCGTCAAGCCCTATGGTATCGCCATAACCATCGCAAGTAGGGCAAGCTCCATAAGGATTGTTAAAGCTGAATAAGTGTACATTAGGTTCTAAAAAAGTAATACCGTCTAATTCAAATTTATTGCTGAAATGTGTCTGTACTACTCCATCCATTTCTTGAAGGTAACACTCACCTTTGCCTTCAAAAAAAGCCGTATCTACAGCATCTGCAAGTCTATGACGAAAATCTTCATCGTGTTGCACAATTACCCTATCTACAACCAACTGAAACTGTTTTAAATTAGTAGGAAGTTGATCGCCATCTATACGCAGTATTTTTTCGTTGTGAAGAATACGCACATAGCCCTGTTGTAGTAGTAATTGCAGTACCTGCTCGGTAGTGCGGTCGGCAGGGATAGTAATAGGAGCCAATAATAGTAATTTAGTACCATCAGGGTAGGCGAGTACAGCATCTACCACATCACTTACGGTGTGTTTTTTTACCTCCTCACCCGATATGGGCGAATAAGTTTTCCCTATACGAGCAAATAGCAGTTTCAAGTAGTCATATACTTCTGTTGAGGTACCTACTGTAGAGCGAGGGTTTGAAGTATTTACCTTCTGCTGAATAGCGATGGCAGGCGCAATACCTACAATATTATCTACTTTAGGCTTATCAAGTCGCCCCAAAAATTGCCGAGCATACGATGATAAGCTCTCCACATAGCGCCTTTGTCCTTCAGCGTAAAGGGTATCAAACGCCAATGACGACTTCCCCGACCCCGATAAACCTGTAATTACTACAAACTTATTGCGGGGTATGGCTACTGTAATATCTTTTAGATTGTGTAATTTAGCTCCTTTTATAAGTATCTCTTCAGTTTTCATTCCAATTACTAATAAACATTAGTTATTTTACGATGTATTCAGTGTCAGTATATTGCGACACCCTAAATCCTCCCAAAGGATTTTGTTTCTTGTTTTGGGTATTTATAATGTTACCCACAGCTCTTGCAGGGGTTGAATAATTACCTTGTCGGGTAGGGGGACTCAATAAAAACTGAGCAAACTCTTTATATGACGGATTTACCCGATGAAGTCTCACACGTATTCTGTCATTTTGCTTTAAATCACCCTTTTTTCCAAGTGTTATAAAGAAAAATTGGTTATTAGCAATATAAGTATCGTCCAATAGTCCAAAATATCTTTTACTAACGTCATCGTTTTCGTCTAAGCGCACCAAATAAGTGTTAGCTGTACCATCATTAATACCACTAAAGAAGAATTTTAGCTCTATTTGCTTCCCTAAAAGCCCCCCATCGTTGCGCTGTAGCACTCTGTTTAGCGGAATTATAGGAGCTTCAAGCATCTTGCTCTTAGCTTTGTAAGTCTGTCCATTCAGTTCAATGGTCAGTTCATACACTTCCCCTAAACTTACGGGTATTCCTCCAGCAAATGTATAGCGGCTGCCACCTTTTAGGGGTACTACATTAGCACCTGTAAGTGTAGTAGTGCCATCCCATAGGCTCAGCTGGTAGGTGCGTGTAGCAGTGCTAATCTTTACTACCGCGTCAGTAATAGCAGGCGAGGGGGTGTCCGAAAAATAAGGCTGTGTACGGCTGATATCTACTATAGGCTGCGCTTTAGCTTCCCCTTTTTTCCAGTCTAGGGCAGCATCTATTACCAGTTGCTGAGGAGCATTGTCCAATTCAAGGTCTATTACCTCCTCACACGAGCTGAATATCAATAAACTGATAACTATTATATATAATTTCTTCATCGTTGTCCAATAGTTTTTATTACCAATGTTTCCTTAAAAAGAAAAGTTATAGGTAACGCTTGGTATAATGCCAAATATAGAAAGTTTTACCGCTTCATTGCGGTTTGTTTCCTTGTTTTCCCTGAAAGAAATACTCACGGCATTTTTGCGGTTGTATGCGTTGTAAACCCCAAATACCCATTCGCTTTTCCAGCGTTTGTTAGTCTGCGAAGGCGTATAAGTTGCCGAGAGGTCTAATCGGTGATAAGTAGGCAGCCTATATTGGTTGCGTTTGCTGTAATTAGGAATTGTATTCCCCAAATAATAGTATTTGCCTACAGGGTAGTTCGCAGGCAAGCCCGATTGCAGATTGAATACCCCGCTAAAACTCCATTTGGGGCTAAGTGCATAAGTAGCTGTAATTGATAAATCGTGAGGTTTATCATAAGCGGTACTATACCAGTCTCCGTAGTTGATGCCTATTTCTTCAGCAGTACGTCCTGCCGTTTTCATTTCCGATTTTGAAAGTGTATAAGCAATCCAACCCGTCAGTTTACCTGTGTTTTTTCGCAACAAAAGTTCCAAACCATAAGCCCTATTGGTACCCGATAGCAGTACCCGCTCTATAGCCTCATTTGCAATCAAGTTCGCCCCATCTATATAGTCCAACCGATTTTCTACACGCTTGTAATAAGTCTCTATTTCAGCCGTATATTTATCATCTACAAAGTTTGTAGCATAGCCCAAAGCCCATTGGTTAGCAAGTTGTGGCTTGATAAAACTATCACTCGGTGTCCACACATCTAAAGGCGTAGGCGACCCCGTGTTAGAAATCAAGTGGATATACTGTGCCGTGCGTGCGTAGCTCGCCTTTACCGAGTGGTTGTCGTTAAAAGCGTAGCTCATTGTTAGGCGAGGTTCTAAATGTGAGTAAAGGTTGATAATCTTATTGCTGCCGTAATAGTCAGTACCTATAGGCGTTGCCGAATAGTATATTTGCCTATCCCTATTGAAAAGCACAGCCTCGTTATTCTTGTAAACGTTCATTGTTCGCCTGCCTAAGTGATAAAAATTACTAAAGCGCAAGCCATAAGATACGTTTAGCCCCTCTGTTATTTTCTGCTCAGCATCTATATAAAAGCCCATTTCAGCAGCGTATTTATGAGCTAATACCCTTTCTTTGATAGTTGAAGTGTCAGAGGTCGGAACTATTTTACCAGGTTTAAAAACGTAATATAGCCCCTGCACCCCATAAGAGAGCTTCAATTCTTCCGATAAGTAGTTTTTAAAGTCGTATTTCAGGTTGAAATTCTCAATCCCCGAAGTCCATTTCATATCTATCAGATTAAAATCAAACAAGTAATCGTAATTACTGTAGATTGCCGAAAGGTTAGAGAACAGTTTGTCAGTAAATAAATGATTCCAACGCAAGTTTACTAAAGCATTACCATAAGCATTGGTAAGGTTACTACTCAAGCTAAAGTAATCACGACCAAAATACCCCGATAAGTACAGAGCGTTATTGGGGTCTAATTGGTATGAAAGTTTAGTGTTTAAGTCGT
Organism: Capnocytophaga bilenii; assembly: GCF_017565765.1. GTDB lineage: Bacteria > Bacteroidota > Bacteroidia > Flavobacteriales > Flavobacteriaceae > Capnocytophaga > Capnocytophaga bilenii. The sequence goes on along the minus strand of NZ_JAGDYP010000013.1, from coordinate 36,664 downwards.
AAAAATAAGCAGAGTTCTTATTATTGCTCAGTTTCAGAAATAAATGAGCGTACGAGGCACGCCCCCCTATCAAAAACGAAGCTTTATCTTTCACAATAGGAGCTTCTACCAATAGCCGTGATGATAATACCCCAATACCTCCTGTAGCCGAGAGTTGGTTTTTATTCCCCTCTTTTTGGTAAATATCAAGTACTGAAGAGATACGCCCCCCGTAACGTGCAGGCATACCTCCTTTGTATAGCTTCATATCGCGTACAGCATCAGCGTTGAATACACTCAAAAAACCAAATAAGTGAGCCGAATTAAAGATAGTAGCCTCATCTAAGAGTACTAAATTTTGGTCGGCAGCACCTCCGCGCACGTTAAACCCCGATGAAGCTTCCCCAGCATTACTCACACCAGGCAGTTGCATCAGCGATTTTATAATATCTACCTCCCCCACCAGCACAGGCAACTTTTTAGCCGTAGCTACGGGCAGCGCCACCACACTCATTTCGGGTTTGCGTACTGCCGCTTTTTGTGTAGTGGTATGAGCCGTTAGGTCTACCCCTGTAAGTTCTATTTCAGTAGGCGATAGTTTGTAATCTTTGCGTATGTTTTTATTTAGCGTAATGCTTTTTTCTATAGTAGCATAACCTATGTAATCAATAGCAATGGTATATTTACCTTCAGGCAACGTAATCGAGTAAAAACCGTACTCATTAGTTGTAGTTCCCGTTTCTAACTCTTTAATTACAAAAGTTACCCCCAGTAATTTCTCACCATTAGTAATATCAGTAATAACACCACTGAGGGTATAACGTTGTTGTGCTACAATAAAGTTAGAGATTAGCAGTAAGCATAATAGCAATCCTTTTTTCATTGAGTTTTATGTATAAATAAAGCAACTTTTATTTTCCTTTACCACCAATAGCAGGGTCTTTCATTCCCTCCTCAATCATATTGTAAAATTGGTCAAGTTTAGGCAATACCACTATGCGCGTACGGCGGTTTTGGGCGCGCCCTTCTGCTGTAGTATTAGTAGCCAGCGGAACGTAGTAACTACGACCAGCAGCTGTCATACGCTCAGGAGCTATTCCAAAGTCGTTTTGTAGCACACGCACTATTTCAGTAGCACGCATCACGCTCAAATCCCAGTTGTCGCGTATACAATCTTTTTTGATGCGTACATCATCAGTGTGTCCTTCTACCATAAATTCAAAATCAGGCTTATTGATGATTACTTTAGCCACCTTTTCTAGCACGCTCTTTGCGTTTTTAGAGATAGTATAACTACCACTGCTAAACAACATCTTATCCGATATGTTGATAAAAACAACCCCTTTTTCTACTTTTATGTCTACATCTTGGTCATCAAGGTTGCCCAATACACCTTTCAGACTTTGTACCAAAGCAAGGTTTACCGAATCCCTACGAGTTACTGCATCGCGCAAGTTCTTTATTGTCAAGTCCTTTTCGCGCAAGCTCTCCAATGATTTTTCAAGGTTCTCAGCCCCTTTTTTTGTAAGAGTGGTCAAGTTACCCATATTGTTCAATAGCTGCTGGTTGTTTTCCTTTAGCAAGTCAACTTGGTTTTTCAAGCTCTCACTCTTGTAAAGCAACTTGCTTTTTTCATCTTCACACATATTTAACCGCACTGTAGCCGAGTTTAGCAAATCTTCAGTTTGCTTTTGGCGTTCTGCCAGTTCAGCATATTTCTTTTTTGATACACACGAACTAACCAAAAGTCCTATTACCGATAATGTAATTACTAATTTTTTCATATATTTTATTGTTTTAAATTGAAAGTTCAAGATTCATTTTTTTCAGTTCTTCCTTGTCTATTTCTTCAGGTGAGGGCATTCCCTTTATCGTTTTTGGAGTTATTTGTAGTTCCTCTTCACTAAAAATACCCTCTTTGCTCAAAATACGTTCATCACCTCGCCACACAAACTCACGAAATTTGCGGTCAGCCATAGGCAATTTCTCTTCCGGATACAATTTACCCGATGGTTCAGTGATAAACACCGTTTGTTGCACCTGCTGCTTCTTGTCCAAATATATCTTTATCCTACTACAACTCAGCTTGTTGATGCCTACAAGTTGTTGGCTATCGTTATAAATGTAGTAAATAGTCTCCGTATTCTGAAAAAAGTCTATTTGTCTAAGCGTATTATCCCTAAATTTACCATATAGCAATTTTCCTTTCACTTGGTTATAACCATCGCCCAGTGTGTCTTTTTCCACTACCAAAGCATTGTCAAACACCTTTAGCGAATCCAGCTTTTCCGTTTTAAGATTAGCTATCAAGTGTATGTTAGTACCCGTCATTTGGCTTTCACCCGTCCAAGCAACAGGTTTGCCCAGCAATTGGGTTAGTCCATTAGCTTCGTCAGAGTGTATCGAGTCGCATTTAGCTTGCATATCTTTTTTAAAAATACGAGCATCAGGATAAGCACGTATAATCCGTTTTTGAGGTTTCCCCGTTACAAGTATCCGTTTCCCGTGCATATACATCGAGTCTTTCTCTACCAAAGTGATGATTACCGCTTTTTTAGTGATAAACATAGAGTCTTTAGCCTTGTGTATTTCCCCGTAATGCCCTTTCACCACCGTCTTATTCACCGTGTCCAAAATCACAATATTGTTACTCCCCGATGAAAACTGACGGCGTTTGTCAAAATACAAACTGTCGCCTACCAAAGTCTTAAGGTCATACTCTATTTTAGCGTGTTTCATAAAGTACCCTTGCTCGCGCCGCGTGTCGTAAAAACCCCGCTCGCAATATACCTTATAGTCGCTACCTTTTATAGTCGTTTTACCGTAAAAATAAGCATTTCCCGAATTGTGGTAGTAATCCAACACCTGCGAATTTACCACAAAATCCTTATTTACTATCTTTACCGAATTAGTAAATTGATTTTTTTTAGCCGTTACGTAATAACGCCCCGTTTTGCTCGTCAGCTCGTTGTCAGGGTCAGTTATCTTTCCAAAATTGTTGTAATAAGCCTCCTGAGTATTGCGGTCAAAGAACAATTCTTCAGTCTCAAGAGTCATATTCCCGTTGTGCAGTACCACCCCTTTTTTAGCAACTGCTGTTTTGGTATCACCTTTGTATGATATGTATTGGCTGCTCATTTGCAGGGTATCCCCCTGCTGTAGTTGCACATCACCGTGAGCAATCACCTCATTGCGTTCCTCGTATAGCACTGCCAAATCACACCATATTTCCAATCCCTGATGCCTAAATTGCACACGCTGCCCGTCCGATTTAAATATCGTGGCACCTGGGAACTTTACATTGTCAATAGTAAATTCCCCCCCGTACACAATCTCTATCCGCTTAGTTTTGCCCTCATTTTGAGCCCTCAGCGCATTGCTAAAAGCAAAAAAGCAAAGTACTATGTAGCATAAAGTTCTTTTCATTCAGTCCGTTTGTCCTTATGGTTTAATCCTTTCGGCTATCCAGTGCGATATGAATGCAGGTTTTGCGCCCCCTATCTTTTGTGCGTAGTGATAAAGCTCTACCAGTTTGTGTTCCTCGTCCAAGTACCTACCCTTGCTTTTAAAACCCTGCATCACATCACCCATAAATGTCTCCGATAAAAAGTTGATGTCGTATTCTTTTATCACAAATTCGCGGTGATTGCGTTCGCTCATCATATCCAAAGCCCATTGAGTATATTTCACATTATTCACGTGCGAATTGATATCCAAATCACTCATTCTTACCTCAAATTCCTTTACCAAATCCATTTCTTCAGGCAAGGCAATACGTTCCGTTTGAAATGAAAGACGCCCATCAGTACGTGGGTGGAAAAGCCCCTGTTGCGCTGTAAGGTCTATCGGTCTGCGTGTTTTGATATCCATTGTTATCCAAGTGCTCGCACATTCACCTATCTTTTGGTCGTTCCAAAATAGTTCAAACTCCCTAAAAGCATACACACCTTGCACAGGTAGCGACCACGTTTTTACTGTGATGCGGTCGTTCCAATTAGGCCAGTAGTTCATTTTCAACTTCTGTTGCACCAAAGCCCAAAAAAATCCACGTTCCACTAATTCTTTATAGCCAAAGCCCAACAAGGCAGCGTGTTCCGATGCTATATCTTGCAGCATCCCAAGCACCCCATACAAGCCCAATTGGTTGTTCAAGTTCACTTGGGTGCTACGCACTTTATAGGTTTCTGTAAAAATTTCCATTTTATTTTAAAATCTTTTCTATTTCTTTCACTACACCCGCTTCGTTATTGTCGTATTCAGTTACGTACTTAGCAAGTGCTTTTAGTTCCTCCTGAGCATTTTTCATAGCATAGCTGTGCTTAGCGCATTGTATCATCTCCACATCGTTCATATGGTCGCCAAAAACCACCGTTTCTTCAGGAGTAATTTCCAGAATCCGTTGCAAATGCGTTATAGCATTACCCTTATTCACATCTTTGCCCGTAATGTCCAGCCATATTTCCCCCGAAATAACCACATTGAAATCATTTTGGTACTTTTTCAAGTACTGATATGAGTTAAGTCGTGATATGCCCTCATCGCATATCGTAATTTTGAAAATATCATCATCAATAGCAGCAAAATCACTCACCGTAGTATGAGCAGGATAGTGCCGTGCTATTTCGTCAAAAATCCACTTACTATCAGTTTTTATATACGCCCTATCACGCCCACAAAGTGCTACCCCTATTCCGTTTATTTCGTTGCAAGTACGCATAATAGGCAAATAGTCAGCAGGAGTTATAAGTTTTTCAAAAAGAGTTTTATTTTGGTATATTAGCGAAGCACCATTATCAGGAGCGTAAGCAATGTTGTTTTTGATAGGGGCAAAGAGCTCGTGCAAACTCTGTATTTGTCGCCCACTAGCTACGCAAAACAAAATATCCAGCTCCTGCATACGTTCAAAAGCCTTCCAAAAAGAAACAGGCACTTCCTTTTCGTTGTTCACCAATGTACCATCAATATCCGATACTATAAGTTTTATCATACCACGATTTTTTGGCAAAAGTACAAATTAATTTTGAAACAGCCAATTCCACCCCAAAGTGATTAAAAAACTTTTTCTTCTTCCCCCGCTGGTGCGAGCTTGCAGCTCGTACCCAATTCAAAATTCAAAATTCCCCACCCGTCTCACAAGTCTTACAAGTCCCACTTTCTTTGTTTTTACATACCTTTAGCCTTTACTCTTAAGACTTATTATTGTAAACCTATTTCAGGATATGACATTCTTTTCATACTCCCATCGTCCCAATTCTTTTCTCTTTTCTAACTGGTGCAAGGCTAACTTCTTTATTTCGGTATCATTAGTCTCAGATGCCAATTTTTCTAATGCTAAAAGACTCTCAGGCTGTGGTTGTGCTCCTATGGCATAAATGATTTTTCGCACATAAGGATATTTGAAGTCATCGTCTTCTAAATACTCAGGAATGTTGTCTATTGCTTTTAATAAGATTGGAATGTTTTTGGTACTATTATTCCACATTGTTTGAAATAAATCAACAATATCTTCGTGGGAATTATGAAAATTCAATAAAAGCAATCTCCTTAAAGGTTCTTCGTTAGAAGGATTAAAATAATTTAACAACCACCCCATTAGGATAACATTTTGTACTGTTTCTATGTTCTTTTTTTCTAGTAATGCATATATTGCATCATTAAATGATGATTTATCAATTTTTTTTAGAAAAGCTTTCAATTCTTCATCATCTTTTATTTCCTCTGTAAAATAATATTTATCCATTATATTATTTATAATATCAACAGTTTGCATATTTCTCCTAATTTTTAATTTCTTTTACAAACTTAAACTCTAAGATATTATCATTAAATATTTTCAATGCTTCTCCTTTTCCAAGTGCAATATTCACTTGTCCTTTTTTAAGTTTAAATCTTGCATATTTTTCATTCCAAGGAGAAATGTCTAATTTCAAATTCTGATGCTTTATTTTGTTATTTCTAGCTGCTACACCTATGTTCTCTAATTTCTCAATACCTTAAACTGAACTAATATTCCTTCATAGCCTTCTGAAAAAGCCATATTAGGTGAAGTGGTAGTCTCTCCTGTAGCCCGTATTTTATTTGTTCTTAAAAGTTCATCATAATGTTCTTTAGACATAGTGCGATAAAACACTTCTCCATTTTCATAAACTTCATAATCACCTATCTTCTTAATAAACTTACCTAAATTAAGTTTTTCAACTAACTTAGAAACGAACTCTTTTCTTTATTAATTTTATTCATTCACATAATATAGTTCTTTCTCCATTTCATAAATAATTATTTTAATAAAGTCAAGTTCTTCAAGTCCTAAATCATATTTTTCCCAAGGAGATAGAATGTCTTTGTTCTTTTCAATATAGAACTTTATTAAATCTAATATGTATGGACGATTCTCAATTCTTTCATTATTATAATTTATAATTCGCTCTTGTTCCTCTTTGTTATTTATAACATTATACAATGAAAACAATTGCTTTTTAAAATTGTTTTCCCCAAAGAACACAATAGATTCCTCAAGAGAATAATTATTAGATGTTAATATGATATTAAACATTGGAGAATATTCATCATATTTTTCTCCCCAATCCATCGTTTTTTCTTTAATTAAACAAAAAGGTTTGGTATTTCTTTCTATTTTAATCATATTCTTTGCTCTATACTAAATAATCTATAATAACAAGTTGTATTAAGACAAAATGTTTATCATATATATAAGCCAATAACCAATGATTCCAACAATATCTGTTACATAGTTTAAGATATATTTCTTATTTTTAAAAAATACCTTTTCAAACCTTGTAGAATGTTTTGTTCTTTGTCTTTGTGTAGGTTCTTTATAACACTCTGCCATAAGTTCTTCAAAAATATATTCTAACATAAATATTAACTCTTCTTTCTTATCTTCTGGTATATACACTACATCTTTTGTTTTCCAGATAGTCCAATCAATATTGTGTTTTATCGAAAATCTTAGAAGGTAGGGATATAGATATTCCCACATAATAGGGTGCAATTCTATTTTTTTATCATTACATTTTAAAAACATAAGTACTATTTTATATATAGAGGCTGTTTAAACTTTTTCCTACCTGCGCCAATTCCACCTCAAAGTGATTAAAAAGAACTTTCTCTTCTTTGGGCTACTCTCTTTTAAAAGTTAGAAATATGAAACTACTTTCTTTGTTTTTGCATATCTTTAGCCTTTACTCTTAGGACTTATCATTGTACACTTATTTCAGGATATGACATTATAGTTTATCTTTTAATTGTTTGCCCAAGATGGTTAGTCGATATTTTTGTAACTTACTACTAGGTTTCTCAGGAATAGTCATTTCTATAAATCCTTGTTCCAATGCAGGTTTTAAATATTTTAATCGAAAGTGTTCCCTGTGAGAAAGTCCCAACATATCTTGTATTTCTTGTCTATCCATCTCTTTGGATAGTATTTCAATCAATTCTTTGACTTGCGCGGTAACTTGCGCGGTATCCTGCGCGGTAACTTGCGCGGTATCCTGCGTGGTAGCGGGAAATATCATTCGTAAAAAATTCTCTGTAAACTTGAAACATTCTTTTCCATAGTTTTTTAGAATACGAGGAACGCCAGACCCTAAATGCTCTACTAAATCCAAATCTCTAAATACACGCATCAACTCTTTATTGCGTGGTACCGAATAGCCTTCAAAAAACTCTTTCTCTGTCATTCCTTGTGGCAAACTACCAAATGAGGTAATCTCAATCCTATCATCAAAAAACTCAAATTTGGGTGGTACTTCCAAGGTATAATCGTTATGAACAATGGCATTAATTACAGCTTCACGCAAGGCAACAGGGTTCCATAATCTGGTTTCTTTTCGTTCTTTGGGTGTGATTTTTGCCAATGTCTTATTTTCTACTCCTATCTTATCCAACACCTGCTTGGTTGCTTTTATCAATGAACAATACCCATACTCGTTGTTTTCAATCAAGTCAACACGATCTAAACCATCGTATTTTGCAACTTTCACAGATATTCCATTAGTATCAGCTAATAGATATGCTACATAATTGTACAAACCTTCTTCTGTAAGAAGTTCCAAATTGGGTGCAAACTGCTGATTTAGCATCTTTACTGAGCTTTCATAATATATTTTGAGTTGCTCAAAAGTAAGATTCTGGTTTGGAAACTTGATTTTGCCAATTGAGTTACGAGTGCGTTTGGCAAACAGAGATTCTATCATTTTTATGGGCATTGGCTCGGCAGCCGTTCCAATACGAATAAATGTGCCTTTTTCCGACATCCCAAGTTTCTTGATATAGTAAGGTTTTTCAGTACCACTTGCCAATGTGATTTTAATTACATTTTTTGAATCTATAGTTTTTGCAGATACATCAAACAACCCCATACAAGAAGGTGTAATATTATTTTTTAGTCGGTCTTTGATTTTAAGCATATCCCCATCAATGTCAGAAACACCAACAGCCTTTCCTTTCTTGTCAATTCCAATATAAATTATCCCTCCTTCTTGATAATTCAGAAAAGCGACTACCTCTTTTTCCAAATCATCTATAAGTTCTTGTTTGTATTCTATACGATTAGTTTCTGGATTCATATATAATATCTTTCTATTCATATTTAAGTAATTCAACTTCCGCCAATTCCACCCCAAAGTGATTAAAAAGAACTTTCTCTTCTTTGCGCTACTCTCTTTTAAAAGTTAGAAGTATTTAGTTACTTTCTTTGTTTTTGCATACCTTTAGTCTTTGTTCTTAAGACTTATTATTGTAAACCTATTTCAGGACGAGACAGTATCATATATTTAAAATTCCATCAACGATTCTATACCCAGTTGCATTATTCTCTTTTAATTCTTCAACAATCTTTTCAGAGAAAAAAATAGCTGCACCTATAGAAATTACATCATATTCTATTTTCTCCTTTAAATACAAATCTACTTTTGTCGTATATTTATATTTCGATTCGGAGTTTTCATAATCTTCATAGTCTATAAAAGAGAATACATCTCTATCCCGATGATAGAAAGTACTTTTTTGAAAATCAAGAACTTCAAAACTCCATACAGGGAAACCTATTAGGAAATAGTTACCATCAAAAGTATCAATCTTTACAGGAATTTTATTGTGAATAGGTAATTTGTATGCAGATATAATATCTACAATCTTTTTGCTCACTAAGAAATCAATTCCTAATTCATAAGGAGCGTAATACATAAAATCTAATTTCTTAATACTTTTAGTCATAGGGAAATAGATGACACTTGGACATTTTTTTAAATCAAACTGCTGAAATGTTTCTATACGAACCCTTTTTATATCGTTACTGTTGCTATCAAAAAAGCTGTTGAAATATTCTTTATGTTCATCTTTTTCAAATGAGTTTTTCTTTATTTCAACTGCAAAACTCCCATTTCTTCTTCCTGTTATTTTAGGTTCGAAGTCAAACTTTATATTATAAAACTTCATAATGTATACTTTTACTATTAATGTTTATTCTTATTCTTTTTCATACTCATCCCATTCTTTAAGAATTTCTTTATCTATGATCTCAGATCGTGGCAGATAAGTATTATATCCATATTTATCCATTGTTTTAATAAGTTTTCCCGTATCATCAGAAATAAAATATGAAAATAAATTCTCTTGTTCAAACAATTTTGAAACAGCTATTACAACCCAGCATTGTCGTTCAGTATCATATATAGCCTCCTCTATACTATGATTTAGCTTTATATCATATTTTTTTTCTATACAAGCCTTTATTTGCTTTGTTATTTTTATAATTTGTTCTTCTGTGTGTTTCATTGTTTATTTATTTTAGCATGTCTTTTTCTAACAATATCAATGTAATCTTTTGCGTGTTCAATCTGATGTTCTTTCAATTCATTTTTTTGTTCCATTAATTTATCAAACACATACTCTTCCTTTTCTAATTCTGTTTGAGCATTATATTTTTGATCACCTAACTGATAATTTTGTTTTGCATGGTAACACCTTTTCTCCATTTTCATCATACGCCTCATAAGGTGTTCCTAAGTGGTCGGTGAGGATGCTATATGATTTATCACCTACAAGTTTAGCCGCAGGCACAAAGGAGTTCTCATCAAATACCCAAGTGATAAGGTTATCAGTTACAGGCTCTTCCTTGTCGTAAACCAACAAGTTGTCCTTATCTCTACTGAGATTAGGTCGCTCACTTAGGTCATACTCCCACTCGTGGAGTGGTACATTCCCATCCCATAGAAAACGCTTGATGCGCTTGCTACTGAGGTTTATCTTTGCGGTGCGCCTGCCGAGGGCATCATACTCAAAGGCAAAATGTACTCAATATTTTTTTTGTAAAATAGGTAAAGTGCTGTGCTTTCCAAAGGAATATCAGTGAGTTCTTCCTCTTCAGGAAGTGGTGCATAGTGGCGATGCAGGTTCTCCCCACTGCTGATAACCGCTTCCCAATCCCGCCCTAAAGTATCGGATGAAAACTCGTTCGCTCTACATTAGGATAACTCTTCATAAGTGTTATACATTTTGAAGGTCTACCTTATTCTTTAAGTTAAACTATGTTTTTTATAAAAACAAATTGAAGGATCTATGAAATCACTAAATTTTTGATCTGTATAGATATTAATTAACTCTATTTCTTCATTTAAATAGTTAGCTATACTTTTAATTGTTCTTTGGTTTTCGTTTTTCCATAAATCTTGTAAATAAAACAAAGTTTTATTTTTTTTATTAATATAAAAATCAATAGCTTTTGTCTCTAATATCTCGTCTCTTATCAGTGTACTATAAGCATTAAAAAAGTATTTCGCATTAAAAACCATAGTATTTTTTATATATACATATTCTCTATTTTTATAGTATGATTCCCCTATAACTACATAAAAAATCTTACCATTCCCTTTTGTTTTTTCTTCATACTCAAATATATTCTTTTCGATCCATTCTTCAGTAGCTCCATTTCTTCTAAATATATCTAATTCATAAGACTGATAATATTCCACCCAAATAGGAGATAATAAAAAATCTCTAATTGTTATTTTGTCATATTTTATAAAAATATTACCTAAATGCTGATACATAGTTAATGTTTCTTATCTTTAATCCTCTTTTTAATTTCTTTTAATTCGTCTTTAGTAGTCTCCCTTATATCAATTTTAAGGTCTATACCTAATTTTGACAATGCTTTTTCAGCTATTTGAAATGCCTTTAAGCGTCTATTATTCACAGAATATTGGACTTTATTAACTTTAGCAACTCCTATTACTGGTATTCCGTCTATATATGGGTTAAGTTCATTTCTTTTTAATAGCGGATCTTCTTTAATCTTATCTAAAATTCTAACTTCATCTTCAATTATATCGTTAGCCATATCTTGAACTGTTTTATTTGAGTGATAACCTCCAAATGTTGTAGAAGCTTTCGCATCATGGCTTAATGAAATTGATGATGGACTTACTTTCTCCAACCCCCACGGATCAATCCACTCATTACAATCGAATACATACCCATAAAACGCCAGCCCACCAGCCAACCTTATCGGGTCTTGGCTAATATAAGTGCCGCTTTCAGGTGAGTAATACCTAAACCTATTATAAGCTAACCCAATCTCCTCATCATAATACTGTCCTTGGTATAAGAAAGGAATAAACGAGCTATCACCAGCAATAGCATTCCCGTAAAGGTCTAATTCTTGTGCCCACACCTTCTGCCCATTTTCATCATACGCCTCATACGGCGTCCCTAAGTGGTCGGTGAGGATGCTATACGATTTATCACCTACAAGTTTAGCCGCAGGCACAAAGGAGTTCTCATCAAACACCCAAGTGATAAGATTTTCTGTTATAGGCTCTTCCTTGTCGTAAACCAACAAATTGTCCTTATCTCTGCTGAGATTAGGTCGCTCGCTTAGGTCATAGATGATATATTATTTTAGCAAAAAGCAATGTCAGCTGTACCTATCTCTACAATGTTATAATTACCATCTTCTACTTTAATTTTAATGCCGCAACCATGTTCAATATCAAACTCTGTCCTAAATCCTAATCCGAATAATTCACATTCATTTTGTTCAAACAGAATGAAAATTTTTAATAGTTTTATCTCATCATATTCTATATTTATATGATAAATATTTTCACCCCATTCCTTAACAGCATCCATACATTTATTGTACCATTTTGAAAAGTTATCTATAAAATCAGCTATTTTTTTGCAATAACTATCACTTAATTTCTCTTCTGAAGCGTCCAAATCATCAGATAAGATTAGTCTAATTTTCTTATTTATTTTCCTAATAAAAATTTCTTTTGAAAGATCTTTATCAAACTTAATTTTTGTCTCTCTCATTTTTCTAATGGTATTTTTCATTCAATTCTTTTGCTTTATCTTTAGCAGCTTTAGTATCATATTCAACTCCAATTTCAAATTGTTTAACAGCTCCTTCATGAGGTAATTTTGCTTTGTGTTCTGAGGTATAAACTAATTGCATTATACATGAATTTGTTTTTTCATCATATGCT
>NZ_JAGDYP010000013.1:0-23514 GCF_017565765.1 Capnocytophaga bilenii | reverse complement strand
AATCTACGACTACATTTTTTGCAATTTCTAAATCATTCATCTTTAATATATTTTAGTGTGAATTTTCAAATTCTTTCGATAGTTTTTCTCCATTAGGTGCTGTAGCAGTATAGGTTACTTTTGTTGGACGTGTCCCTCCATTAGCATATTCAAACTCAATAGTAATACCCCCGCTGGTGCAAGCTTGCAGCTCGTGCCCAATTCAAAATTCACAATTCATAATTCACAATTCATAATTCCCCTCGCACTATTTAAAGCACTCTATAGGCTTAAAAAATGCTTATCTCTATGATAAGTAAAGAAAAATAGTAGGTCAGTTCTTTTGTATTGTGTTGATTAGTAGGTTATTGGAATTTTAACAACACATCTGGAACATTACCCACTCTCCCCTCTCATTGTAGGTGTGTTGCAGCTTTGCACCCAAACTACTTTCCATCGCTGTGCGATTGCCATAAGCATTGTACTGATGGGTGATGCGATGCCCATTTTGAGTTTCTGCTACAATACGCCCCAGCACATCGTATTCCCAAAGGGTCTGACTGGTAGGGTTTTCAGCTTGGGTTATTATTATCTTTAGCTGCTTTAATAGAGAACTTAATTTACCCTATAAAAACTAAGATATATGTTCCTCTAACCATTCAACACCATAATCTAAGAAATCCTTAACATACGGATTAGTACAAGAATTTACTAAAGATTTATACTCCTCAATAGAAACCTTTTTTTCACGTACCTCAATAGATTCTATAAGACTTGATATTACTTCCTCATTCCCATAAAACTTTTCTGTAGGTAGAATTGACAATAAAAAGTATCCATCCTCTAATGATATAGGTCGTTCAATAGATTCTAATAGTTCCTCATATTTACGCGCTAAATTAATGATCTCTTGTGTATCATTATATAAATCTTCATTAGGCATTTTCCCCAGTTCCTTCAGTTTTTTTAAAATATTACTATCCATAAAATTAAAAATTAATGTAATCTTTTTGCCTTTGTATTAATATCATCCAAATCAGCGTCTAATTCAGTCCTTAAACGATTTTGAAGTTCAGATATCTCTTTTCTTGCTAAATCCTTATCTCCATAAATGTTATATCTTAACTTAATATCTCTAACCTCAAATCCGACTTGAAGACTATAATCAGCATGAGAACCTCCATGATAATATTTTTTATTGTTGGCTGTTGGCTGTTGCCATTTTCTCATTATCCCATATCATTAATCCATTCTCTTTTTTATCTCTACCATCTCCTAATCCTATGTCATTAAAAAATTTAGTATTATCAGTATCATTCCAAACCTCTTCTGGAATTAAATGTTGAGCTTGTTTGTTATCTCCATAGGATGCCTCTAAGTTTCTCCGTAGTGCTGCAGAACTTAACCCCCACGGGTCAATCCACCCATTACAATCCATCACATACCCATAAAACGCCAGTCCCCCCTGCCAACCTTATCGGGTCTTGGCTAATATAAGTACCGCTTTCAGGTGAGTAATAACGGAAACGGTTATAAACTAACCCTATTTCCTCATCATAATACTGTCCTTGGTATAAGAAAGGAATAAACGAGCTATCACCAGCAATAGTATTCCCATAAAGGTCTAATTCTCGTGCCGACACCTTTTTCCCCTCTTCATCATACGCCTCATAAGGTGTTCCTAAGTGGTCGGTGAGGATGCTATACGATTTATCCCCTACAAGTTTAGCCACAGGCACAAAAGAGTTCTCATCAAACACCCAAGTGATAAGATTTTCTGTTATAGGCTCATCCTACTACCAATAATTTTTCCCAATCCACCCTAAAGTATCTGATAAAAATTCATATAAAATAGGACGTTTTTAATAAAATTTAAAAAGGATATTTTATAAGTTCGTAAGAGTTCAAAGTTATTTCCTCTACTTTATTATCTAATTGTTCCTTTTCATATGGATTTTCAAAGAAAAAACAGACACTTTTATATTCAGGAATAATAAAAAAATTTTCATCATTATCATATATAATATTGGGGTATTTTTTCAATAATTCTCCAAGTGTACTTCCTATTCCTATACCTTTAAATTTACCTAAATAATTATTTAAAACAGATATTTGTGCAATTTTATTTTTAAATAAATTGATATTTACAATAAGACTTTCATCAAATGAAAGTCTTAAGAAAAAATTATTAGATAACTCTATATCTAAAATACCATTCTTATAGCCATATTTCCATACATCTTGAAGACTTTCTAATGGCTGTTCCAAACATATATTTCCTATATAATTTGGATTTATTTCTTGACAAAAAAAATCTCTTGACATAACTCTTAATGATTGTGTTCTAACTCCTGCCAAATATATGTAGTTTTACCTTTTTCATCTATTCCATTTTCTATAAAATGTCCTCTATTACCATTATAATCATAAAAAAGACAATTGTCTCCTTGATATTTATAATCTGTTGGATCTATAACTTTTATTGTTCCTTTTGAACTAGTTGATATTTTATAATATGGTCCCTCAGTATAAGTTCCCGACGGCATCAGGAACTTTATAAATCGTCTCTGTTTGGTTATAGGTGGCAGAGGCAAGATTTCCCACTAATCTTTTGCACTTAAAGGATATTTTTTTAAATTCATTAAATATTTATCCTTTAGTTCTGATACTTTTTCAAAAGGAATTTTATATAAAGAGCAAGGAAATGAAAGTATTTTTTTAGTTCTATAATCTTACATTGTAATAAATTGCTTACCACCCCTAAAGGATAATAAAAAATATCATAACCATTATCAGCTTGTATGAAAGTCTCATCATAATTTTCTATATCAGTTTTAACTCCAATTTCATCTGTAGAAACTATGTATTTGTTTTGAATGTCTAATTCATATCTTCTCAGTAATTGATTGTTTTTAAAATGTTCAAATAACATTGTAGGTATCCATATATCTATATTAAATTTATATATATATGAATTATTAGATAAAAAAAGTAATTTTTCTTTATCAATAAAATTAATACATTCACCTTCTACTATATACATATCCGATAAATCTATTGTTGAAAGTTTTGATAAACTATTTGATATATTTATCTCATCAATAGTCTTCCATGTGATATTTTCTCTTATCAAATCTAAATTCAAATCATTAGAAAAAGAGATAAATAAGTTTTTTGGTATTATTAACTAACTTCTATGACTAAAAAAATTAAATAAATTTTGCATCTTAATGATATTTTGATGATATATCTATACCGTTCTCAAATACACTCCCATCAGGATGATAAACTCTGATATGTTCATTTCCTAATTTATCTTTCCAATGATATGTAATTAATATGTCATTTTCTTTTGAATGATTATAGAGTAATGCATCACATTGCGAACAAGGAGGAAGGGGACCAGCAGGATATGATGAACTACTTCCTTTTTTTCCAAAAATCACTAACCTTCTGTGCTTTCCAAAGGAATATCAGTGAGTTCTTCCTCATCAGGAAGTGGTGCATAGTGGCGATACAGGTTCTCCCCACTGCTGATAACCGCTTCCCAATCCCGCCCTAAAGTATCGGATGAAAATCATTCGCTAATTCTATGTTAGGTAAGTATCATATATTTAAAATTCCATCAACGATTCTATACCCAGTTGCATTATTCTCTTTTAATTCTTCAACAATCTTTTCACTAAAAAAAATAGCTTCATCTATAGAAATTATATCATATTCTATTTTGTTCCTTAGATACAAATCTATTTTTGTTGTATCTCCATATTCAGAGTCAAAATTCTCATAATCTTCATAATTTGAAAAAGAGAATACATCTCTATCCCGATGATAGAAAGTACTTTTTTGAAAATCAAGAACTTTGGAACTCCATACAGGGAAACCTATTAGGAAATAGTTACCATCAAAAGTATCAATCTTTACAGGAATTTTATTGTGAATAGGTAATTTATATGCAGATATAATATCTACAACCTTTTCGCTTATTAAGAAGTCAATTCCTAATTCATAAGGAGCGTAATACATAAAATCTAATTTCTTAATACTTTTAGTCATAGGGAAATAGATGACATTTGGACATTTTTTTAGATCAAACTGCTGAAATGTTTCTATACGAACCCTTTTTATATCGTTACTGTTGCTGTCAAAAAAGCTATTGAAATATTCTTTATGTTCATCTTTTTCAAATGAGTTTTTCCTTATTTCAACTGCAAAACTCCCATTTCTTCTTCCTGTTATTTTAGGTTCGAAGTCAAACTTTATATTATAAAACTTCATAATGTATACTTTTACTATTAATGTTTATTCTTTTTCTTATGTTTCCCTTCTTTAAAATAATCATTTAAATTCATATCTGAATTTAGGGCATTATCTATATGCTTTCTTAATTCATCTTGTAATTTTTTGATTTCTGTAATATTAAAATTTCTATTCTTCTTTAGTTCCTCTAAACGTTCTCTTACATAATCATTATATTGCGGATGATTTCCATGAAAAGGTCTGTCTAAATCTCTTAAGTTTGTTTTATCTTTTGCTTTTGTAGATCTGTTTTGTATATACCCATCTTTTCTAATTTTTTTAAAATCAGAACGAAACTCTTTATAAATTTCATTAGGAATTATATGATGGATATCCAATCCCCAAACATCTACCCACCCATTACAATCCATCACATACCCATAAAACGCAAGTCCACCCGCCAACCTTATCGGGTCTTGGCTAATATAAGTACCGCTTTCAGGTGAGTAATAACGGAAACGGTTATAAGCTAACCCAATCTCCTCATCATAATACTGTCCTTGGTATAAGAAAGGAATAAACGAACTGTCCCCAGTAATAGCATTCCCGTAAAGGTCTAATTCTCGTGCCCATACCTTCTCCCCCTCTTCATCATACGCCTCATACGGCGTTCCTAAATGGTCGGTGAGGATAGAATACGATTTATCCCCTACAGTTTAGCCGCAGGCACAAAGGAGTTCTCATCAAACACCCAAATGATAAGGTTATCAGTTACGGGTACTTCCCAATTACGCCCTAAAGTATCGGATAAAAACTCATATAAAAAGTGTCATATATTTTGAAGGAATATCAAAATTACTAATACTAAAGCGATTATTCTACTTCTAAATAAAGTTCAGGATAGTTTGTAATATCCCTTTACTCCTGCACCTATTGTCCAAAAATGTTTAGCTTTATTTAATTCCTCCTGCCAAATACATTCTTCCTCTTTAGAGACATTTTCGGGAATAGATTTTAAAATATTTTCTGGTGTGGTATCCCTCCAAACTCCTATAGATATTTCTCGAAAACAATAACAATAAGGTTTCTCTGAAACATCAATATCGCTATCCTTTTCTTCTAAGATTGTTATCAATTCATTTGCTTCAATCTCAAAAGGATTTATTCCATATATTTCTGGATTAATTTTCTCTGTTTCAGGACCTTGTAATTCTACAAATTTTAAATTTTTGTCATTATCAAAATCCATCCTAAATTCAAGAGTATCATAATAAAGTTGACGTTCATTCTTGTAATCAGGCTCACCAAGTATTTTGATAATTTCATTAATGTTACTACCAAAAGTAATCTTTGAATCATTGATCTCAATTCCTATTAAAGGAATAATTTTTAATTTTATTTTCATATGCTTAATGGTTTACTTTTTCTGAAGCTGTTTAAACTTTTTTTAGAAAAGTAAAAGTTCCCAAGAATTAGTAATTTTGTGTTTGAGAAAAAACACCAAAATTCAGGAACTTTGGGCAAAGATACAATAAATAAATGGATTATTTCCTTTTTAAGTGTAAGAAAAAGAGGATTTAAAAGTAATTTTGATTTAGCTTCAATATTTTTATTGATTCTCAAGAGATTAAAAACCCCCCGCTGGCGCAAGCTTGCAGCTTGTGCCCAATTCACAATTCACAATTCTCTCCCCGTCCTACCTGTCCCATTTGTCCCACCCGTCCCACAATTCAAAATTCAGAATTCAAAATTCACAATTCTCTCTCCCATCCCCCACACTGCACTACTGCGCCATATCCCCCCTTTTGAAGGAAGTCCGCGAGCTGGCGCAGCGGAGTATGTGTTAAGGGGGGATGTTAATAATCTCCTCTGTCGCAAGCTTGCAGCTTGTGCCCAATTCAAAATTCAAAATTCAAAATTCAAAATTCCCTTTTCTGCCGCTGCAAAGGTAATTTTTTTTGGTTATATTGTCAAGATATTGTACCTTTGCATTTAGAAGTTACTCAGAAAATAGGTACAATCAAATGAAATAAATCATTACCTTATCTTCTTGTAATTCCTGTATCTTCTTTATTTTAAACAGATTATAAAGTAGTTTCTATTTTCTTTCAAAAATATTACACACAGATGACGATTGCTATTGTAATTCTTAATTGGAATGGTCGTGCCTTGTTAGAACAGTTTCTTCCTTCGGTACTATTGCACTCAGCTCAGGCAACTATCTATTTGGCAGACAATGCTTCTACCGATGATTCCGTAGCTTTTGTGCAAGAGCGTTATCCTGCCGACATTCGCATTGTTCAGAATACTGAAAATTTAGGCTATGCAGGAGGCTATAACGCAGCCTTACAGCATATTCAGGCAGATGTATATTGCCTGCTGAATTCCGATGTTGCGGTTACCGAAGGCTGGTTGCGCCCTATTATAGAAGCTTTTGCCAATGATGAAACATTAGCGATAGCACAACCAAAGCTATTAGATTTCAAGCAGCCCGAAAAGTTTGAATATGCAGGAGCCGCAGGAGGGTATATAGATAAATACGGCTATCCTTATTGTCGGGGCAGGCAGTTTAATACCCTCGAAGAAGACAAAGGGCAATACGATGCGCCTGAGCCAGTCCCCGTATTTTGGGCTTCAGGAGCCTGTTTTTTTATCAGGGCGAAAGTATTTCATCAGTTATCAGGTTTTGAAGAAGCTTTTTTTGCACATCAAGAAGAAATAGACCTTTGTTGGCGCGCCCATCGCGAGGGCTTCAAAGTAGCTTGTGTTACCCAAAGTGTCGTCTATCATTTAGGAGGAGCTACCCTTGCAACTAATAATCCGAAGAAAACCTACCTAAACTTTCGCAATAGCCTGCTAATGCTCCTGAAAAACTTACCCAATAAAGGCTTGTATACAACCCTCTTTTTGCGCTTAGTGCTTGATGGAGTTGCAGGAGTACGCTTTTTGTTACAAGGCAAACCACGTCTCACCTATGAAATTGTAAGGGCACATTTTGCTTTTTACAAGCACTTTGCTGCCTTTAAGCAAAAGCGCCCCAAAACAATCACTTTTAAAGACTATTTCCAGCGAAAGTTCTTTTTTATTTAGTCGTTAGTTTTTAGCAAGTATTATCATCTAAGGACTAAAAACTAACGACTAAAAACTAACGACTAATAACTAATACAATACCTAATGACTAACGAAAAATATCTCCTTTGGTATCGATAAGCTTATTGAGGTCGTCCGATAGGTAAAACACTTTTGTTTGAGGAACGTATACCATATTAGCAGTACATATTTGGGCACAGCCCCCCGAACCTAAACATTTTTTTACTAAAGTTACACAGTCAAGCCCCTCACACTTCTTTTCCCAAACTTTACCGTCTTTATCACAATGTACCACATAGCCGCTCTTTTGGCTGGGCTTGTTGTCATAACCAAAGACAGTATCCCAAGCAATCTCCCCACTGGGGCGAGCTTCGGTAGCAGATAGCAATGTAATCGTTTCATCTTGAGCGTTGAACTGATAAGTGATAAAGAGCACTTTATTCTCTTCTTTAATAATGTCTTTACCAGCAACAGTACCAAAGAAATCTTGCTGTGCCATTTGCTTATCTTTCAAATTTTGCAAAGGCTCTTTATGGTCTTTACTGCACGACCACAAAACAATGCTAATACATAGCATAAAGAACAAATTTTTGTAAATTCCTTTCATAACTAATTTTTTTTAAATTATTGCTACAAAAGTAAGGCGCTTTTTGTACAAATGATAGTGCGAAAAACGCTTTTTTTTGGAATATACGTTTTTTTTTAGTACTTTTGCCTCACAAACTTAAAAATAATAGCGATGAAGAAGTATACTGACCTTGAAGAAGCTACTGAAAAAGTAGATAGTGTCTTGGCAAAGATAAGAAAGCTGCGGCTTGCCCAGCAGTTGAGTTGTGAACAAATGGGCGATATTCTGGGGGTAGATACCACTACCTATAGGAGGATAGAAAATGGGCAACATCGTTTGAGGGTAGAAACGCTTATTACGATAGCAAAGGCATTGGGTACTACAATTTATTCGTTGCTGGAGGAGCCCAATATCTCTCATACCCTCGCCGAAGGATGAGCGAAGGATGAGCGAAGGATAAGCGAAGGAAAGTCCGCGAGCTGGCGCAGCGGAGTATGTGACGAAGGTTGAGCGAAGGATAATGGCAAATTAAAAAAAAATTTTTACCTTTGCAACCTCAAATATTTTTTTAATGACTACCACAGTTTATAAATATTGTCTTATCATTTTCTTCCTATCGTTGCAGATAGCTTTAGCCCAGAGGGGTAGCGAGGCACTCCTTATCAAAGAGGATGTACTGCTAAAATGCGACAACAATAAAATCCCTTCTGACGGACGGGTAGAACTGCCACGCTCTGTCAAAACCATCGCTACCGATGCTTTTAAAGATTGTAATAGGCTGCGCTATGTAAGCATCGCAGCTTCAGTAACCGCTATAGGCGATGGCGCTTTTGTCAGCTGCACTTCCCTATTGCAAGTGAGCATCGCAGGTTCGCTAACCAATATCGGCAACAACGCTTTTGCTTTTTGCGAAAGTCTTAAAACTATCAATCTGCCCAATACGCTCTCTTCAGTAGGCGATTGGGCTTTTAGAGGTTGTACAGCTTTAGAATCTATTACCCTCCCAGAAAGCCTCACTTCATTGGGTACAGGCGTATTTTCAGATTGTACACAGCTCAAGCGCGCCAGCTTTACAATGAAACAATTAGAAGCCATTCCTTCGCGCTTGTTCTTCGGCTGCAAACAGCTCAAAGAAGTAAATCTCCCCCCTGTTTTACAGCGCATCAAAAGTGCTGCTTTTGCCTCTTGCAGTAGCCTTAATAAAATAGACCTACCCCAAAATTTAGTAGGCATAGGCGATGATTGTTTTGAAAACTGCACTACATTACAAGCAATAGATATTCCCGATACTGTAGTATATGTAGGCGCAAGTGCTTTTCATAACTGCACTGCCCTCACCGATGTGAAACTACCCTACGGAATGCGCCACCTCCAGAATGACACTTTTTTAAACTGCACCTCGCTAAAAGCCATTATTATTCCCGATACGGTAGAAAAAATCAATATGCAAGCTTTTAGAAACTGCACTGCCTTAGAGGCAATACAATTTCCTTTGGCACTTACCGATATTTTTTATGGTGCTTTTTACGGTTGCAAAAGTCTGCAAGAAGTTACCTTGCCCGAAGGCGTAGCCTATGTGGGAAGCTATGCTTTTGCTTTTTGTGAAAGCCTAAAAACCATAGAACTACCACGTGCTGTTACCGTTATAGGTATACGCGCCTTTTCCGATTGCTACAATCTGGAAGAAGTAAAACTCTCGCGTTTTACTACCGCAATAGGCGTACAAGCATTCCTAAATTGTAAAAATTTAAAAGAACTACGACTCCCCGCTACCATTGAAAAAATAGATGCAGGAGCTTTTGAAAATACAGGACTTACAGAACTACACTGCCGCGCTATCAATCCGCCTGCACTTTCGGGCAGAATGGGCTACAGAGGCAAAGTAGTAGTCCCCTTCAGGTCGCTCGAAACCTACAAACAAACTACAGGCTGGCAAGATTGTGCTTTAGAATAGTGATTACTTCAAATTTATGATGATTAACAGCTAATTGCCAAATTATTCCTATCTTTGCACCCTCAAATAGAAACTTATACCTTTATGGCAAAAGAAATAGACGAAAGCAAACAAGGGCAAAGCCTAATGTTACAATCCAATACCGCCAATACCAAAAAACTATACATAGAAAGCTACGGCTGCCAAATGAATTTTTCTGATAGCGAAATTGTAGCTTCTATCCTCGCCAAAGTGGGCTATAATACCACCAACACCGTAGAAGAGGCTGATTTGGTGCTGATTAACACTTGTTCAGTACGCGATAAAGCCGAACAAACCATACGAAAACGCTTAGAACAGTTCAACGTATATAAACGCAAAAAGCCAGCGATGAAAGTGGGCGTATTAGGCTGTATGGCAGAGCGCGTAAAACACGCTTTTTTAGAAGAAGAAAAAATCGTAGATATGGTGGTAGGTCCCGATGCTTATAAAGACCTGCCTAACCTTTTAGAAGACGTTGAAGAAGGACGCGAGGCAGTAAACGTAATCCTCTCTAAAGATGAAACCTATGCCGATATAGCCCCAATACGCCTCAACAGCAATGGCGTTACCGCTTTTGTTTCAATCACTCGCGGTTGCGACAATATGTGTACCTTCTGCATAGTACCTTTCACTCGCGGGCGTGAGCGCAGTCGAGACCCTTATTCTATCCTCAATGAAATTGCCGACTTGCAAGCGCGTGGTTTTAAGGAGGTTACTTTATTAGGGCAAAATGTAGATAGTTACTTATGGTATGGCGGCGGTCTGAAAAAAGATTTTAGCAAAGCTACCGAAATGCAACAAGCTACAGCTATCAACTTTGCTAAGCTATTAGATATGGTAGCTACGGCTTACCCCAAAATGCGCATTCGCTTCTCTACCTCCAATCCGCAAGATATGACCCTTGATGTGATTGACACAATGGCGCAGCACCACAATATTTGCAAGTATATTCACTTGCCCGTACAGAGTGGTAGCAATCGTATTTTGAAAGCAATGAACCGCTTGCATACCCGTGAAGAATACTTTACCCTGATAGATAGTATACGCGAGCGTATCCCCGATTGTGCTATTTCACAAGATATGATTACAGGTTTCCCTACCGAAACCGAAGAAGATCACCAAGATACGCTTTCGCTAATGGAATACGTAAAGTATGATTTTGGCTTTATGTTTGCTTATTCTGAACGCCCTGGTACACTTGCAGCGCGTAAAATAGAAGACGATGTGCCCGAAGAGGTAAAAAAACGCCGTCTTACCGAAATTATAGATTTACAGCAAAAGCACAGCCTTTATCGCACCCAAGCACAGGTAGGAAACACAGTAGAAGTACTCATAGAGGGGAACTCAAAAAAATCGGATAAAGAATGGATGGGGCGCAATACCCAAAACACTGTAGTAGTGTTCCCTAAAGAAGACTATAAAGTAGGCGATTTTGTAATGGTAGAAGTTACCGATTGTACCTCTACAACCCTCATAGGTAAAGCGATTGGCTATAGCGAAATGAATTTTTAAGCTGAGTAACGCTTTCTTTACTTATAAGCTAACAAGCTGATAATAAGTATGTTTAATAGGTCGGGTACAAAAAAATAACAATATTTGTTAGTAAAAAGATTGTTATTCAAAAAAAATACGTACCTTTGCCGTCAGTAATTATATCATAAAATAAGAAAATTATGTCAGACATTGCATCAAGAGTTAAAGCCATTATCGTAGATAAATTAGGCGTAGACGAAAACGAAGTAACAAATGAAGCAAGCTTTACTAATGATTTAGGAGCTGATTCATTAGACACTGTTGAGTTGATTATGGAATTTGAAAAAGAATTTGATATTCAAATTCCAGATGACCAAGCTGAAAATATTCAAACAGTAGGTCAGGCTATAAAATACATTGAAGACAATAAACAGTAAGTAGCTGATAGATAGACGGCTATTGGCAATAAAAATTATTGCTGATAGCCTTTATCTAATTTTAAAACCTAAATGCTAAAAAATTAAAAGGAACTATATGGAGAGAAGACGTGTAGTAGTAACCGGTATTGGTGCGCTCACCCCTGTAGGGAATACTGCCAATGACTTTTGGCAAGGGCTTGTAGCGGGCAAAAGTGGCGCTGCACCCATTACTTATTTTGACGCTTCTAAGTTTAAAACTCAGTTTGCTTGCGAACTGAAAGGATTTAATGTAGAAAACTTTATCGACCGAAAAGAAGCTCGAAAATTGGATAGATTTGCCCAATATGCTTTAGTAGTAGCCGATGAAGCAGTAAAAGATGCTCATTTAGACGTAGAAAAAACCGATAAAGATAGAGTAGGGGTAATTTGGGGCTCAGGAATTGGAGGTCTCGAAACTTTCCAAAATGAGGTTATCAATTATCAACAAGGAGATGGCACACCCCGCTTCAACCCTTTCTTTATTCCTAAAATGATAGCTGATATTGCTTCAGGTATGATTTCGATAAAATACGGTTTTAGAGGGCCTAATTTTACTACTGTTTCGGCTTGTGCATCAGCAGCCAATGCTATGATTGATGCGCTGAACTACATTCGCTTTGGCTATGCCGATGTGATAGTGTCGGGAGGGTCTGAAGCTGCAGTTACTATTGCGGGCATTGGAGGTTTCAATGCTTTGCACGCACTATCTACTTTCAACGAAGATCCTTCAAAGGCTTCGCGCCCGTTTGACGCTAATCGCGATGGTTTTGTATTAGGCGAAGGTGCGGGGGCTATCGTATTGGAAGAATACAATCACGCTGTGGCTCGTGGTGCTACTATCTATTGCGAATTGGCAGGAGGCGGGCTTTCTGCCGATGCTTATCATATGACGGCACCTCACCCCGAAGGGCTGGGAGCTAAATTGGTAATGAATAACTGCCTGAAAGATGCCAATGTAACTCCTAATGAGGTAGATGCTATCAATATGCACGGTACTTCTACGCCGCTGGGAGATGTAGCGGAATCTAAAGCTGTACTTGATGTATTTGGAGAGCACGCTTATAATATCAATATCAACTCTACAAAATCTATGACGGGACACTTGTTGGGAGCAGCGGGTGCTATTGAGGCAGTAGCTTCTATCTTGGCTATCAAGAATAGCATAGTTCCTCCAACTATCAACTTTGAACACCCTGATGAACGCATAGACCCTCGTTTGAACTTTACATTTAACAAAGCACAAGCTCGTGAAGTGAATGTAGCGATGAGCAATACTTTTGGCTTTGGTGGGCATAATGCGTGCTTATTGTTTAAAAAACTATCATAATAAGTATTTAATTAAGTGTTTAGCTTAAAGAAAATATTAGATTTTTCCCGTTTTACTTCTAAGAAGAAAGACGGGATTTTTTATAATAAAATGAAAGAGCTTTTGGGCTTTTCACCCAAAAACTTATCGCTTTATAGTGAGGCTTTTACTCACCCTTCTTATCAGTACCAAAAGGCTACTCGCAAAAGTTATGAGCGGCTCGAATTCTTGGGCGATGCTATTTTGGGAGCGGTAATCGCTGATTATATTTTTACGAATGCACCCGAAGAAAATGAGGGTTACCTTACCAAAATGCGCTCTAAAATTGTGGAAAGGCGCAACTTGAACCGATTGGGTGAGGAACTCGACTTGCTCAGTTTCTTGCGTACCAAGCTCACTCCGCGGCAGTTAGGCAATAATATTACGGGTAATCTTTTTGAGGCTCTTATTGGGGCTATTTATCTTGACAAAGGTTATAAAACTTGTTTTAGCTTTATAGAACGCAAACTTATTTTGCCTAATATTGATATTAAATATTTGGAAGAGAAGGTAATTAGTCACAAAAGTTTGCTAATAGAATGGTGCCAAAAGCACAAATTAGATTTTTTGTTTGAAGCCGAAGAGGATATTGAAGATAAATCGGAGACGAAATACTTTATAGCAAAGGTGCACGTAGAGGGCTATTCAGTAACACGGGCTCGTGCGACTTCTAAAAAGAAGGCTGAAGAGACGGCTGCCAAGCGTGCTTGTTATAAAATACAGGGTAAACGACACCAGAAATTAGATGTAAAATGAAAATACTGCTGCTTTCCGATACGCATTCGTATATAGACGACCGCATACTGCACTATGCTGCCCAAGCCGATGAGGTGTGGCACTGTGGTGATTTTGGTAATAAACAGGTGATAGAAACACTACAGGCAGTAAAACCTTTGCGCGGTGTATATGGCAATATTGACGGTACAGAGGTGCGACAATTTTTCCCCGAAGTGAATTGCTTTACTTGCCAGCAAGTGCAAGTACTGATGATACACATAGGGGGGTATCCTGCTCATTATACAGCTTTGGCTACCCAAGAAATTCAGGTAAATAAGCCTAAATTATTTATATCGGGACACTCACATATATTAAAAGTGCAATATGACCCTAAATACAAGCTCTTACACCTAAACCCAGGGGCTGCTGGCAACTATGGTTGGCATAAAGTGCGTACGATGTTGCGCTTTGAAATAGAGGGGGAGGAGATTAAAAATTTAGAGGTAATAGAGCTTGGAAAAAGATAGAGTAGAGGAAAAAAAAATATTTTTTTAGTAAAAAGTTTTGTAGATTAAAATATTTGCCGTACTTTTGCTGCCCAAAAGCGTGCCTATTTAGGTACTTATTGTAGATAAATATAAAATAACTAATTATGGTTCAGTATATTAAAGAATCTTATGAAGAACTTAAGAACCACGTAACGTGGCCTACATTAGCCGACTCTCAAAAAGAAATGGTAGTGGTAGTGGTGTTTTCTGTACTTTTTTCATTAGTAGTATGGGGTATGGATTCCTTCTTTGAGTGGATAGTAGCTGAGTATTTTAATTTTATGAAATAAAAACAACCGAGGAATGTCTGCATTGTTAGAAAAAAAATGGTATGTAATAAAAACTGTTACAGGGCAGGAAAACAAAATAAAGAATCACATAGAAACAGAAACGAACCGCTTGGGTTATGCTGACTATGTAGAGGAGGTTTTGGTACCTACCGAGAAGGTGGTACAAGTGCGCAACGGTAAGAAAATCACAAAAGACCGTGTGCATATGCCTGGTTATGTGATGGTAAAAGTACACTTGGCTGGTGAGGTATTGCATATCATCAAATCGATACCTGGGGTAGTAGGTTTCTTGAGCGAAACCAAAGGTGGTAACCCGCTTCCTTTGCGCAAGAGTGATGTGAGCCGAATGCTGGGACAGGTAGATGAATTGGCAGAAACGGTTGAAGCATTACCAATACCTTTTGAAGTGGGCGAAACAGTAAAACTGATAGATGGTCCCTTCAACGGATTTAATGGTACTATAGAGCGTGTAAATGAGGAAAAACGCAAGCTTGAAATAATGGTAAAGATTTTTGGTCGCAAAACGCCTATAGAGCTTAGCTACACGCAAGTAGAGAAATTGTAAAAGAACGCCTTGCCAAAAGCGGGGCATAAAAATAATTATTAATAAACAATGGCAAAAGAAATTAGTAAAGTAGTTAAACTACAAGCTCGGGGAGGTCAAGCGAATCCTTCGCCACCAATAGGACCCGCATTAGGTGCTGCCGGTGTTAACATTATGGAATTTTGCAAGCAGTTCAATGCACGTACGCAAGACAAGCAAGGCAAAGTGGTTCCTGTAGTTATCACAGTATACAAAGATAAGTCGTTTGACTTTGTAGTAAAAACAGCGCCTGCTGCCGTTCAGCTATTGGAAATTGCAAAGGTTAAAGGAGGATCAGGAGAGCCCAACCGTAAAAAAGTAGGTAGTGTTACTTGGGAACAAGTAAAAGCAATTGCAGAAGATAAGATGCCTGATTTAAGTGCATTTACATTGGAAGCTGCAATGAGTATGGTTGCGGGTACAGCTCGCTCAATGGGTATAACAGTAACTGGTGAAAAACCTTTTTAATCGGAAAGCATTATGGCAAAATTAACAAAGAAACACAAAGAAGCTCTTGCCAAAGTGGATAGGAATAAACTTTATTCGCTAAAAGATGCTTCTGCATTATTAAAAGAAATTACTTATACCAAGTTTGATGCTTCAGTGGATATTGCAGTACGTTTGGGTGTAGACCCACGTAAAGCGAACCAAATGGTGCGTGGTGTGGTTACACTACCTCACGGAACAGGTAAAGATGTTCGCGTATTGGCTTTGGTAACGCCTGATAAAGAAGCGGAAGCAAAAGCTGCTGGTGCTGACTATGTAGGGCTTGATGAATATCTACAAAAGATAAAAGATGGTTGGACTGATGTAGATGTAATCGTAACAATGCCTGCAGTAATGGGTAAATTAGGTCCGTTAGGACGAGTATTAGGCCCTCGTGGCTTGATGCCTAACCCTAAAACAGGTACCGTTACTATGGAAATTGGTAAAGCTGTACAAGAGGTAAAAGCTGGTAAAATAGACTTCCGTGTGGATAAAACAGGTATTGTACACGCATCGATAGGTAAAGTTTCTTTCTCTGCTGATAAATTGGTAGATAATGCTAACGAACTTATCCAAACGTTGATAAAAATGAAACCTACAGCGGCAAAAGGTACGTATATGAAATCTATCTACCTTTCATCTACAATGAGCCCAAGTGTAGCAGTGGATACAAAAACAGTTTAATTGGTAGTTAATAATCGGAAATTATGACAAGAGAAGAAAAATCATTAGTAATAGACAATTTGACTGCACAGTTAGCTGAAAACAACGTTATTTATGTAACAGACCTAACTGGCTTGGACGCTCAACAAACGAGTGCATTGCGCCGTGCGTGCTTCAAAGCGGATATAAAGCTAGCAGTTGTAAAGAATACTTTGCTTGCAAAAGCAATGGAAAGTTCGGATAAGGAATTTGGTGAATTACCTCATATACTAAAAGGAAATAGTGCCTTGATGTATGCTGAAGTAGGTAATGCACCAGCTAAACTTATCAAAGAGTTTCGCAAAAAATCAGACAAGCCTGTATTGAAAGGGGCTTATATAGATTCGGCAGTGTTTGTGGGTGATAACCAATTGGATGCACTTGCAGCTATCAAATCTAAAAACGAAGTTATTGGCGATATCATTGGCTTGCTTCAATCACCAGCCAAGAATGTTATCTCTGCGCTTAAATCAAGCGGTGGTAAACTTGCGGGTATCATCAAGACACTTTCGGAAAAAGAATAGTGAGAAACGCACAAAATTATTTATAAACAATTAAAAAACGATAGAAAAAATGGCAGATTTAAAAAATTTCGCAGAACAATTAGTAAACTTGACAGTTAAAGAAGTAAACGAGCTTGCTCAAATCCTAAAAGACGAATATGGTATTGAGCCAGCAGCAGCTGCAGTAGCAGTAGCAGCAGGGCCTGCAGCAGGTGGTGCTGGTGAAGCAGCAGCTGAAAAAACTGAATTTGACGTAGTATTGAAATCAGCAGGTGCTAACAAATTGGCTGTAGTGAAATTGGTAAAAGACCTTACTGGTCTTGGACTAAAAGAGGCTAAAGAAGTAGTAGACGGTGCTCCTTCAAAAGTAAAAGAAGGTGTTTCTAAAGAAGAAGCTGAAGGGCTTAAAAAATCTTTAGAAGAAGCTGGTGCTGAAGTAGAATTGAAATAATTTTACTAAGAGAATCCTATAAGGTTTAGGTCTTTTTCAATAGGAATTAGACCTAAACCATTTTGTAATTTAAATGAAAAGTAAAGTTAGGAAACTATGGAAACTCTATTAAATATAGGAATAGATGACCGTAAAAAAATCTTTGAAGAAGAGGATTTTTATTATCAACTAACACCTGATGAACTAAAGAGTTTAGCATTAGCTGAAGAACAATCGAGGTTGGGAATGGTAGTAAGTAGTGAGGAGGTGCGTAGAGAAATACGGGAAAAGTATGCGAGTAAATTGGGTAATAGAGGCTAAAAAGAAATATTTCTTGATTATTGGGATAGACATAATGGCTCTTTTGACTATTCATTTAAGATAATACAAGCTGTTGAAACCTTAGAAGATGAGTTGGTTGAAGCTCCCTATTTTTTGGCAACATATAGTGAGCAAATGGATTTATATAGAAAATATTTTCTAAATAAAAGATTTATAATATATTATAAGGTTTATGAAGAACTTGGTGTAATAGAAATAAGGGATTTTAGAAGTTGTTATCAAGAACCTTTATTTTAGAAAACAATACAATAACAATATTAGGTAGAATATTAAAGATACTTCTGCCAAATAAACATAAAACAAAATGAGCAAACACCTTGAACGTTTAAATAATGTTTTTTGGGACTTCCGTGAAAGAGATTTACATCAATATGCAAGTGTAGAAGAGTTTAAGAAAGATGTCATTTTAATGAATGAAGAGCTTCAGAATGAAAAAGAATGGCAATTAGATGATGTGGTTATTGAAGAACCTAAAATTGAAGTAACTTATACAGCATATGTATTTCCTGATGACTTATTATCAAATGAGCGTTTAGCGAGTAATGAAGTTAGTACGCTTAAAGATAATGAAACTATTTTTGAACGTGAATCAGAAGAGTATGATGGGCGTTATTACGCTGAGATTACTGCTACTATTGAGCCGAATAATGGACAGTGTTTTTCAGGATATGAATTTCTGATGAAAGTACATATTCAAACATTGAATAAAGATTTAGGCGATGATAACTTTTATGAAGGTGTAGAAATAACAAGAAATAAAGATAATACAGCTATAGCCTACATTTATACAGGAGGATAACGACTAACAACTAATGACAACAACTTACTACTAACGCATTAAATAATAATATTAAAGTAAAGAAAATGCTTACGAATCAAACTGCAAGAGTGAATTTTGCTTCCGTGAAACACGTTCCTGAGTATCCTGATTTTTTGGATATTCAAATTAAAGCGTTTCAAGAGTTCTTTCAAATGGAAACGAAATCGGAAGACCGAGTGCACGAGGGCTTGTATCAGACATTTAAGGAGAACTTTCCTATTACTGATACTCGTAACCAATTTGTACTTGAATTTCTTGATTATTTTGTAGATCCGCCTCGTTATACTATTCAGGAGTGTATAGAGCGTGGTCTTACATATAGTGTGCCATTGAAAGCGAGATTGAAGCTCTATTGCACCGACCCTGAGCACGAAGATTTTGAAACTATCGTGCAAGATGTCTATTTGGGTACTGTACCTTATATGACTACCAGTGGTACATTCGTTATCAATGGTGCTGAACGTGTGGTGGTATCACAATTGCACCGTTCTCCGGGCGTATTCTTCGGGCAGTCGTTTCATACTAATGGTACAAAACTTTATTCAGCTCGTATTATTCCTTTTAAAGGTTCGTGGATTGAGTTTGCTACCGACATCAACAATGTGATGTATGCTTACATAGACCGTAAGAAAAAACTTCCTGTAACTACTTTGTTTAGGGCTATTGGTTTTGAGCGAGATAAAGATATATTGGAAATATTTGACCTTGCTGAGGAAATAAAAGTTTCTAAAACAGGGCTTAAAAAGTACATTGGTAGGCGTTTGGCGGCTCGTGTACTAAATACTTGGCACGAGGACTTCGTAGATGAGGATACTGGTGAGGTGGTTTCTATTGAGCGTAATGAAATTATCCTTGACCGTGATACGGTTCTTGATGAGGATAATATTCAAGAAATATTGGAGGCTGATGTGAAAACTATTCTTCTTCATAAGGAGGATAGCCAAACGACAGACTATACAATTATTCACAATACCTTACAGAAAGACCCTACGAACTCTGAAAAAGAGGCAGTAGAGCACATCTATCGTCAGTTGCGTAATGCTGAACCGCCTGATGAGGAGACTGCTCGTGGTATTATTGATAAGCTTTTCTTCTCAGATCAGCGTTATAATTTGGGTGATGTAGGGCGTTATCGTATCAACAAAAAATTGGGACTTGATACGCCTATGGAAAAGCAGGTGCTTACCAAGGAGGATATTATCACTATTGTAAAATACCTTATAGAGCTTATCAACTCGAAGGCTGAAGTAGATGATATCGACCACCTTTCTAACCGTCGTGTACGTACAGTGGGTGAGCAGTTGGCAGCGCAGTTTGGTGTAGGACTTTCACGTATGGCTCGTACTATTCGTGAGCGTATGAATGTGCGTGATAACGAGGTATTTACGCCTATTGATTTGATTAATGCTAAGACATTGTCGTCTGTAATAAACTCTTTCTTTGGTACAAACCAGCTTTCACAGTTTATGGATCAGACAAACCCATTGGCAGAGATTACTCACAAGAGACGTTTGTCGGCTTTGGGGCCTGGAGGTTTGTCGCGTGAGCGTGCTGGTTTTGAGGTGCGAGACGTACACTACACTCACTATGGTCGTTTGTGTCCTATTGAAACTCCTGAGGGACCTAACATCGGGCTTATCTCTTCATTGGCAGTCTTTTCAAAAGTAAATGGTATGGGCTTTATTGAAACGCCTTACCACAAGGTGACTAATGGAAAGGTAGACCTTAAAGATATGACTTATCTTACTGCAGAAGATGAAGAAGGACTAAAGATTGGTATGGCAAACATAGCTTTGGATAGTGAGGATAAAATCATTGACGAGCGTGTGGTTGTAAAAGAGGATGGAGACTTCCCTATTATTGAGCCTAATGAGGTGGAATATATAGACGTTGCTCCTAACCAGATAGCTTCTATTTCGGCTTCTTTGATTCCGTTCTTGGAACACGATGACGCGAACCGTGCGTTGATGGGCTCGAATATGATGCGCCAAGCTGTACCATTGTTGAAACCTGAAGCACCTATTGTAGGTACTGGCTTAGAGCGCCGTATTGCTTCAGATGCCCGCGTACTGATGAATGCTGAGCGTGATGGGGTAGTGGATTATGTGGATGCTGAAAAAATTATCATTACTTACGATCGTACTGATGAGGAAAAATTAGTAAGTTTTGATGCTGATGAAACGGTTTATAAACTCATCAAATTCCAAAAAACAAACCAAGGTACTTGTATCAACCTTAAACCTATAGTTCATAAAGGGCAAAGGGTGAAAAAAGGACAAGTGCTTTGTGAAGGATATGCTACTGAAAATGGGGAATTGGCTTTAGGGCGCAATATGAAAGTGGCGTTTATGCCTTGGAAAGGTTATAACTTTGAGGATGCTATCGTAATTTCTGAGCGTGCTGTACGTGATGATATCTTTACTTCTATTCACATAGATGAGTATGCTTTGGAGGTACGTGATACTAAATTGGGGCCTGAAGAGCTTACTAGTGATATTCCTAACGTATCGGAAGATGCTACCAAAGATTTGGATGAAAATGGTATGATACGCATTGGGGCAGAAGTTCGACCAGGTGATATACTTATAGGAAAGATTACTCCTAAAGGTGAATCGGATCCTACTCCTGAAGAAAAATTGTTGCGTGCTATCTTTGGTGATAAAGCTGGAGATGTGAAAGATGCTTCACTTAAGGCTTCACCATCACTTTACGGGGTAGTAATTGATAAAAAGCTCTTTTCTCGTGCAGTAAAAGATAAACGCAAACGCAATAAAGACAAAGAGGATTTGGCAACTTTGGAAGCTTCGTACAATGCTAAATTTGAAGCTTTACGCAATAAACTTTTAGAGAAACTTTATTCGTTGGTATCTGATAAAACCTCACAAGGTGTAACGAATGATTTGGGCGAAGAAATTATCCCTAAAGGCAAAAAGTATACTAAAAAAGCACTTGAGAATATTGAGGATTATGCACATCTTACCTCATCGGGCTGGACAGACGATGCACACATCAACGGACTTATAGATGACTTGTTGCATAACTATCGCATTCGTGAAAACGACTTGCAAGGTTTGTTGCGCCGTGATAAATTCACAGTATCGGTAGGAGATGAGTTGCCTTCGGGTATTTTGAAATTGGCTAAAATATATATAGCTAAGAAACGTAAGCTAAAAGTTGGTGATAAGATGGCAGGTCGCCACGGTAATAAAGGTATCGTAGCACGTATTGTTCGTGATGAAGATATGCCATTCCTTGAAGACGGAACCCCTGTAGATATAGTGTTGAATCCTCTTGGGGTGCCATCGCGTATGAACATTGGTCAGATTTATGAAACCGTACTTGGATGGGCTGGACAAAAATTAGGACAAAAGTATGCTACTCCTATCTTTGATGGTGCTTCACTTGAGCAAATTAATGCACTTACTGATGAAGCTGGTGTACCTCGTTTTGGACACACTTACTTATATGATGGTGGTACAGGCGAGCGTTTTGACCAAAAGGCAACTGTAGGGGTAATCTATATGATTAAGCTCGGACATATGATTGATGATAAGATGCACGCACGTTCTATAGGGCCTTATTCACTTATCACGCAACAACCTCTTGGAGGTAAAGCGCAGTTTGGAGGTCAGCGTTTTGGAGAGATGGAGGTATGGGCATTAGAAGCCTATGGAGCTTCAAGTACCCTACGCGAAATCTTAACTGTTAAATCTGATGACGTGGTAGGACGCGCTAAAACTTACGAGGCTATCGTGAAAGGGGAGACAATGCCTGAACCAGGATTGCCTGAATCATTCAACGTATTGATGCACGAATTGAAAGGTCTTGGATTGGATATAAGGCTTGAAGAATAGAGCAATGCGTTAAAGAGCTTACGAGAAAGATTGTTAAAATCTTTTGAGTGTGAAGTTTTGGTGATTTTGAAACTGAACAGAACCTTGTTCTATAAAGTAATAAGACAAGAAATCCAAATTGTTGTGTAAAACAATAATTTGGATTTCTTACTTTTTTATGCTTTTGATAAAAGAAGCTGATATGCTTTTAAGTACTTATTGAGCCGTTCACAATCCTCTTCACTAATAAAACTTAGACGGGTGATATCCATATTATCTTTCAAGTCATTAAGTTTTATCTTTATAGCTAATGGATTGGTAATAATGCGTGCAATAAACTCTTCATAATTTTCATTAGGTAGCCTTGTAACGCACCGCAAAGCTTCAATAATTTCATCATCAAACCCTTCTTCTTTTAGTTTTTCAAATGTCCATTCTGTATCCTCAATTAAATCGTGCAAAATGCCACATATTTTTTCATTTTCAGTATTACCTGCATTAATTACTCTGATTAAGTGCATAATATAAGGAGCTCCTCCTTTATCTATTTGCCCTTTATGAGCTATCGTTGCTATCAATATTGCTTTCTCTAACATAATAACTTTTTTTTGCTTACAAAATTAGAAAAAATAGCTAATATGCTAATGAGAAATTCAAAATAATTATTACTTTTGCAGGGATAATATAAACTTATTTTCCATCTTTTTATTCGCATAAATAGATAAAAATGCTTTGGGAATGAAACCAAAATAGCAAAAATAACCGCTTGGGGGTAAAAAAATACAAATTTTTTAGTACTGAAAATCAATGATTTAAAAAATAATTATAAAAAAACTTGGTAAAAAATTTGGAGAATTAAAAAAACGCCGTACCTTTGCACCCGCAAATGAGACGATAGGTGCTCAGGAGCGAAAGAAGAAACAACACGTACATTGACATAATGTTGTACAGCACAAAATAAGATTTAAAGAATTAAGTGAAACCTGAAGTCAATAACTTAAGAGATTCGGTTAGAAGATATTAAAGATTTTAACGATGAAGAGTTTGATCCTGGCTCAGGATGAACGCTAGCGGCAGGCCTAACACATGCAAGTCGAGGGATAAGCTTTCGAGCTAAAACCGGCGTACGGGTG
>NZ_JAGDYP010000012.1 GCF_017565765.1 Capnocytophaga bilenii | reverse complement strand
GGCAACTTCACCCTCTACCGATAGCAACGGGAGATAAATGAATCATAAGAAACCAGCGAATGAGAAATCACTCGCTGGTTTTTTTGTTGGTGGATAGTGCTGTGTGTTTGTTGTTGGGGATTGAGTTTTAATTGATAATCTTTCTAAATATCAATGTTATCGGAAAAAAATATCTTTTTTTCATTAAAGATATAATTATCTTTTATAACTTTGCAGCGTGAAATTAAAAACACTAATTTTAAATTGTTATGACAGCTAAAAAATTATGGTTTTGGCTTGGAGCGACAGTAGCCGCTTCATTCCTTGTGCTGATTTTTTACGGTGTTGAAATTTACCGTACAGCACCGCCTTTCCCTACTAAGATTGTCGTTAATAATGGCGATCTTCTTTATGAAGGGCAAGACATTAAAGATGGTCAGAATGTTTGGCAATCTATGGGTGGTCAAACAGTAGGTAGTATTTGGGGACACGGAGCTTACATCGCTCCCGACTGGAATGCTGATTACCTACACCGCGAATCAGAAGCTTTGCTAAAAATTTATGCCGAAGAAGACGGTAAAGTGTATAGCGAGCTTACTGAAGAAGAACAAGCTAAGTATCAGGTAAGATTGCGTAAAGAATTGCGCAACAATACCTTTGATGAAGCTACAGGCGTGATTACCTTCTCGCCAGAACGTGCTAAAGTTGCTAAAGAACTTGCCGACTATTACCGTCGCTTGTTTATGAACGACCCTGCTCTTAAAACTACTCGTGTGCATTACGCTATCCCCGATAACGCTATCAAAGATGAAGCTCGTATGGCACAAATGAGTGCATTCTTCACTTGGACTTCTTGGGTATGTAGTACCAACCGCCCAGGTAGTGATGTTACTTATACCAATAACTGGCCTTATGACCCTGTGATTGGTAACCACCCTTCTACTTCACTACAAATGTGGTCGGGCTTTAGCGTGCTAATGTTGCTTTTTGGTGTTGGTTTATTGGTATATTACCACGCAAGCAACAAAGAGGAAGAAGAAAGCGAACATCTTCCTGCACAAGACCCTATGCGTGGTTTAAAGCCTACCCCTTCAATGAAAGCTACCCTCAAATATATTTGGATTGTATCTTTGCTTATCTTGGTACAGATGGTAGCTGGGGTAATTACAGCTCACTACGGGGTAGAGGGTGAAGGTTTCTTCGGTATCCCACTTGATTTGATATTACCACAAGCTATTACCCGCAGCTGGCACGTGCAGCTCGCTATCTTCTGGATTGCAACCTCTTGGTTGGCTACAGGGCTTTATATTGCCCCTGCAGTATCAGGCTACGAACCTAAATACCAATGTCTTGGCGTGAATGTTCTCTTTATTGCCTTGTTGATAGTTGTATTAGGTTCGTTGGCAGGACAATGGTTTGGAGTAATGCAAAAATTAGGCTTGGTAGAAAACTTCTACTTCGGTCACCAAGGATATGAGTATTTAGAGTTGGGTCGTTTTTGGCAAATCTTATTGCTTGTAGGCTTGTTCTTATGGTTGTTCTTAATGGTAAGAGCCTTGTTGCCTGCTTTGCGTAAAAAAGACGAAAACAGACACTTATTATTGCTCTTTGTATTAGCCTCTATAGCTATTGCTGCTTTCTATGGTGCAGGATTAATGTACGGACGCCAAACACATATGGCTATTGCCGAATATTGGCGCTGGTGGGTAGTGCATCTTTGGGTAGAAGGCTTCTTTGAAGTATTCGCTACTGTAGTAGCAGCGTTTTTGTTCTCACGTATGGGCTTATTGCGTTTGAAAGTAGCAAGCGCTTCAGTATTGTTCTCTACAATTGTATTCTTGGCAGGAGGTATCTTGGGTACATTCCACCACTTATACTTTAGCGCAACCCCTACAGGTGTATTGGCATTGGGTGCTACCTTTAGTGCTTTAGAGATTGTACCTTTGGTACTCATCGGTTACGAGGCTTATCACAACTACAAAATCTCTAAAACTACTGAGTGGATAAAAGCTTATAAATGGCCTATTTACTGCTTTATAGCTATGTGTTTTTGGAACTTCCTTGGTGCAGGTATCTTCGGGTTTGCTATCAATCCTCCTATAGCGCTTTATTATATACAAGGGTTGAACACCACCGCAGTTCACGGGCACGCAGCCTTGTTTGGAGTGTATGGTATCTTAGGTATAGGCTTAATACTATTCGTATTACGCGGTCTTTACCCCGATCGTCATTGGAATGGCAAACTCCTTGCGTGGGCGTTCTGGCTTATCAATATAGGTCTGTTAGTAATGTTAGTAGGCAGTTTGTTGCCTGTAGGTATCTTGCAAGCGATAGAAGCTATCCAAAATGGCTATTGGTCAGCTCGTTCTGAAGCGTTTATGCAATCAGAACATATGCAAATCATTCGCTGGTTGCGTATTCCAGGTGACTTGCTCTTGGCTTTTGGTGAATTGCTATTGGTATACTTCATCATCGGTTTGCAAACAGGTTGGTCGTTAAAAGAAAAACGATAATAGCGATTTTATTTATATGATAGAAAAGGCTACCTCAAAAAAGTGGGGTAGCCTTTTCTATTTTTTCTGTTAAAATTTATCTTTTTCTTGTTAGCTATTATTTTTTTTCATACTTTTGTGCCGTCAAGACTATGAAAAAGAAGCATTTGCATAATCGTTATGGCGTCCTTTTGTTACTGCTATGTATGCTGAAAGTCGCATTTCCTGTAGGAGAGTTTTTTCATAAACACCTTACAGGGAAAGAGTTATGTGCTATAGCTTCGGGTGATGAGTGCCACCACAAAGCTCACTTTTCATCCATAAACACCCACTACGATTGTATTTTTTTACAGTTACATCAGTACTTTATTGGTACAAGCGTTCTTCACTTCCTTATAGAACTACCTACTGAAGTAACTACTTTTTTTCTTCAAAATAATATTTACCAAACAACTTCTGTTGTTTTCTCACGAGGACCTCCTGCTAATTTAGTAGTTAACGCTAGTATTTGATGACTAAGGTCTAATAACAAACGACTAAGGTCTAACAACTAAATCCAATTTCTATGCAAAAGATATTTACTCTTCTGCTGCTTTTGTGTGCGCTTCCTATTTTGGGGCAAAGCCAATTACAACTGCAAGTAGAAGATACACAGCAATTGCCATTGGCAGGGGCAGTGGTGCACTTTATGGGGAAGCACTATCTCACCGATAGCAACGGCAAAGCAATTATTGAGAAAGCAAACAAAGGTTCTTATCCTATCAAAATTACCTATCTAGGTTATCACGATTACCAAGCAACGCTTGCGCTGCCTATTGCACAACCTTATAAGGTAGTGATGAAAGAAGCAGTAAGTCAGCTGGAGGCTGTAACGGTAGTAGGTAATAACCCTACGAGAGTAAACTGCAAGTTGCCTTGCAAGATTGAAGGTATCAAAAAAGAGAATCTTACGCAGCATTTGGGTGATGAATTGGCTAAAATACTTACCCAAACAGCGGGCGTCTCGATGATACAAACGGGGGCTACCATTGCCAAGCCTGTTATTCACGGCTTGCACAGCAATCGTATTTTGATACTCAATAACGAGGTGCGCCAAGAGGGACAACAGTGGGGTGCCGACCACGCTCCCGAAATAGACCCTATGGTAGCCGACCAGATAACCATAGTGAAAGGAGCTAATGCCGTGCGCTATGGCTCTGATGCCCTTGGGGGAGTCATCCTCATAGCGCCTAATAAGTTGCCCTATGGCGATGGGCTACACGGTAGATTGGCGCCTTCTTTCGCTTCCAATGGCAGAAAAACAGTCCTTACCGCAGTTGCAGAAAGTTCAGTGCCTAAGTTCCATTCGTGGGCGTGGCGCGTGCAAGGTACGCTGAAACGCTCTGGCGACCTCAGTACAGCCAACTATCTGCTGAACAACACCGCAGCCCGCGAGGCGAATTTTTCGGTAGCTACAGGTGTACAACAAAAGCAAGGTACTGCCGAAGTGTTCTACAGCCGTTACGAGAATGAGAGCAGCGTGTTCTACGGGTCGCATATCGGTAATTTAGACGATTTGTTAGGCAGGTTTGAAATCGGGAAGCCCCTCACTACCTATCCGTTTTCGTACACTATCAATGCACCCAAGCAAAAGGTAGTGCATCATCTGCTGAAAACCAAAGCGTTTTACTATATGCTTGGCGGTAAGCTCACGGCGCAATACGCTTTTCAGAAGGATATACGCCAAGAATTTAGCGTGCGCCGTATGGATAGAACGCGTATCCCTGCCCTGAATATGGAGCTCACCACTCACACCCTCGATGTAGATTGGGAGCATAGCTATAAGCATTGGCAAACGATGATAGGGGCGAGTTTTGGTAAGCAAGATAACTACAACCAGCCCGGTACGGGAGTAGTGCCTGTAATCCCAAATTTTGCTTCGCTTAGTTACGGAGCTTTTGGCATTCAGCGTTATGAGCGGCACAATTGGTTGGCTGAGGCAGGACTTAGGTATGACTATAAGTACCTGAATGCCGATGGTTACGATATGTATTCGCAACGCTACGGGGGCGAACACCAGTTTCACAACATCACCTATAATGCGGGCGCTTACTACCATCATAATTGGATAGACATTGGCACCAGCATAGGGTTGGCTTGGCGTTCTCCTCACGTAAACGAGCTGTACAGCAGTGGGTTACACCACGGGGCAGGTACTTATGATTTAGGCGATGATACACTACAGTCCGAAACAGGACTTAAGTGGCTCACTACCTTTACTTATAGCCACTCCACATTACGGCTCAATGTAGATATGTATTTGCAATGGATAAAAAATTACATTTACGATTATCCTACAGGCGAAGTGCGTACTCTTTTTTCGGGCGTGTACCCTATCTTTCAGTACACCCAAGCCGATGCTTTCTTTAGAGGGATAGACCTCGAAGCAAGACTGCCGCTGCTGAAATGGTACCGACAGCGTAACCACACCTTAGCGTATGAACTAAAAGGCTCGGTTGTCTTTGCCAATGAGATGCAAACTAAGCGCTACTTTCCCTTTATACCCGCTCCGCGCCTAAGCCAGCAGTTGCAGTGGAATGCCGATAGCAGTACAAAGCTTATGAGGAAGTTTACAATAGGTATAGAACATACTTTTGTGGCTAAGCAAACCCGCTTTGAACCTGCCCAAGAGTTAGTGCCCACCACCCCCGATGCCTATCATCTTTTCGGGGCGCATATAGGCACTACCTTAAATATTAGCAAGCAGCAAGCGCTAAGCATTAGAGTTTCTGCCGAAAACCTTTTAAATACCGAGTACAAAGAGTACACCAATCGCTTTAGGTATTACGCCCACGATTTGGGTAGAAATGTATTTGTAAGGTTAAATTATAATTTTTAAACAGTATTCAAAAATGAAAAAAATAATAGGTTATTTAAAAACTATCAGTATGATAGTTTTAGTGTGTTTCGCAGTAAGTGGCTGTAGTAAAGACAAAACCAAACCCGCAGCCCCTACCGATGAAACTAAAGACAGAGGACACGATATGCCCGACAAGGTACAGTTTATCATCACCGATAAAGCTACTAGAGAGGTGCAAGAACGCACCGCCGATAAGTCGCCTAAAGGAATAGAGTATGACATTACTTCGCCTGTACAATGGAAAGTAGGGCACGAATACCTATTCGAGATAGTGTATTACAACAACGGACAGCGTATGAACCACGAGTTTGTAACTGCCGAAATGGCACCTATTCACCAGCACTTTTTTCAGCTATTTCAAGGTGAATATCCCAAAAATGGCGAAGGAAGAGCCGCTATGGTAGAGGCTATGAACAACCTTGTAAACTACACTTATGAGGATACCAACCCAGAGAATGGCACTTACGGCACACAAGGAGTAAGTTTGCGTTTGCGCACTTGGGATAAAAAACACCCAGAATTGCGCGACCCTATCGGGCTAAAAGGCATTTTTCATATCAAAGACGAGGCAACTAGCGGCAATTATAAGTTGCGTATCAAGTTGGCACACTTTATTGTAGCCAACAAGTTAAATCCTCAAACTAAAGAAGAGCGTCCTTACAACGTGGTTGAATATAGCAATGCTTTTCAGTTGGATTCCGATATGATACTCCCCATAGAAATTAAACAATAACCCTTTTAACACTAAAAACAATGAAAAACATATATAATTTTTTAAAAATCGCATTGTTATCAATGTCTATTGCTTTTATCTCTTTTTCTTGTAATAAGAATGATGATAAAATAACACCTCCAAGCAAACAAAACCCCCAAACTGCTACCTCTACTACTGCTTCAACAGCTACTCAAACATTTGTAACAACTTGGAGCAAGCTCGAAGTGCGCTTTACCAAAGGGCATTCTCACGGCTATTTTCACGGCAACCCCGATTATCCTGTGAAATACCTCAAAACAGTACAGCATTTTTACTTCAATAATGTAAATGGCGTGCCTACTCCAGCAGCCAATAACCCCACCGCTATCCGTTGGGAAGGAGCAGATGTAGTAGAAGAAGACCATCACGATGATGAAGACGAAGAAGAACACCACAATCACCAACACAATGCAGGGGTCAGCTTATATGGTATAGAATTGATTTTTTACGATGCAAGTGGTAAGCGTATAAACACAATGCTAAGTACGGGCAACAACCCCAATCACTATCAATTCTTTTTTGTTGCCAATAATTTTGTAGCAGTAGCCAGCAATACCACCGTTCCTACCCAAGCAGAAGCACTCAACTACAAATACCGCGATACCAATCCTGAAGAGCTGTACATCAAAGGGGGAGCAGGAATTGATAAAAATCCAAACGCCCCTAAAGGAGTACTTCGCCAAGAACAGATAGGATTGAAAGGCTTTTTTGAAGTAAAACGAACCTATATCAATTTTGATTTGCGAATAATATTGGGTTACTTTAGCAGCAAGCCTGCCGATTTAGCGTATAATACCGTCCCTAATAATAAAATATTAGATGTGAAAATCCCGATACATATCTATACCGATATTCTAAAAGAATACAAGCAAGTGGAAGATGCAATGCGTGAATTTGGCGTAAGCCAAGAAGAAATAGAAAAAGATCAAAGCGACATTTTAGCTTCAAATCTATCCCCCGAAAGCAGCGGTACTTTCTTGTAATAGCCAATCACAAAAGAAGCTGTCCAAAAAGTCTTTAAAAGTACTACTTCGGCATCTCCCCCCCCCCTTTGAAGGGGGGAAGGGGGGGATGTTAATAATCAATTAGTTACAAAAATATTCTGTTCATTAATAAGCTTGTTTTAAGCTAAAATAAAACTTTTTGGACACCCTCAACACCACACACTTTGGCAAACTTTCAGAGTTTGCCAAAGTTTTTTTTTCGCTATTTTTGCCCCCCACTCTCACCGAACGATGAGCGAAGGTTGAGCGAAGGATGAGCGAAGGATAAAAAAAAACTGTGCGGCTTGCACTATCATTAAACATTAATCTTAAAACATTGTTTTTGGCACAAAAATTGATTTACTATTATTAAGGCAAAGACTGTCTATCAATCAAGAATCGTTTTTTAATAAATAAATATTTATGGAAAGGAATAACAAATTACAGAAGATGATAACAAAGCTCCCCCTATGGGCGGCTTCGTTATGCCTGCTTACCTCCTGTGGTAGTTACTATTATGCCGATGGCATCTATGGCGATATTATGCCCGAAAGAAACTACCAATATGAGGCTCCTCGCCACGACAGATATGACGAAAATCAACCCCCTCGCCATTTGCACAATAATTACAAAGAGTATTTTGCCCAAAAAGCACAACAGTACAAGCAAGCCCCCGATACTACCTACACCGCTTTTACCGATGTAAATAGCTATCGTTCCTCAGCCTATGATACAGGAGGCAAAGCCTATGGCGGATGGGGTAGCAATGCGCAGCAAGTGAATGTAAATATATATAACCACAACCGTTATGGCTATCCTTATAGCTATTACTACCCCTATAGTTATGGTTATTATCCCTATTACACACCCTACCGCAGCGGCTGGAGTTTCTCTTTAGGCTGGAGCAGTTACGACCCCTATTACGATTATTACAGCTATCGCCCCTATGGCTATTATCCTTACGGAGGTTATTACGGCTATTACCCTTATTATGGCTACTACTATCCCTATGGTTATGGCTATTACGGAGGCTACAATTATGGCTAT
Organism: Capnocytophaga bilenii; assembly: GCF_017565765.1. GTDB lineage: Bacteria > Bacteroidota > Bacteroidia > Flavobacteriales > Flavobacteriaceae > Capnocytophaga > Capnocytophaga bilenii. Next base: position 37,470 of record NZ_JAGDYP010000012.1, on the reverse strand, counting down.
CAGCACCCTCGTGAATATTATTACGAGCCCGATAACTCTTATCGCCGTAACTCCTATAGCAACCAAGTGCCCTATTACGGCAGAGGGCGTGCTATTATAAAAGATGACGGACGTCGTGGCGACCCCAATCGCTATGAAGAATACAATTACAACTACAATACCGAAGCTTACGGACGAAGACAGTCCGATAGCCGAAACTACAACAATAGCCAAATGGGCAGAAATTACAACAGCAATAGCGGTAATTACAATAGTAGCTCAAATAGCGACTCCTCAAGAGGCTATAGAAGTCCTAATAGAGATTAAAAAACACTGAAAATGAAAAAGATAAGCATAATTACTCTGTTCTTATTGATAGGCATCACTGCAAAAGCGCAAAACCATACCGATGCCCTGCGATATAGTACCGAAGAACTATCGGGTACGGCACGTTTCAAAGCAATGAGTGGAGCTTTTGGAGCTTTAGGAGGCGATATGTCGGCAGTGAATATCAATCCCGCAGGAAGTACTTTCTTCGGCAGTAGCGAAATAAACTTTTCACTCAACAACAAAAACCAAACCCTCGATATAGGCTTTTTAGACCGAAAAGCCAAAAGTAACAAAAACGACTTTGATGTCAGCCAGTTTGGAGTTGTGTTTGCAATCCCCAATGTATCACCTACCCTCAAGAAAATAAGTGTAGCGTTCAACTATCAAAAAACTAAAAACTTTGATAATGATAAGTTTATGTACGAGGCTTATAATACCAAAGGCTTAGATAATTATTTTCAGAACTATCTGCTAAAAGGCAACGGCGGCAATCCGTTTGCTTACGGACTTTTTGCAGCGGGTATGAACTTTGAAACAAGTGATGAAAGAGGACAACGCGCCATAGGCGAGTATTACGCTACTTTAGGCAAGCAAAAAGGTTATGCTGCCCAAATGGCTTATCTTGGCTTACGAGCAGGATTGGTAACACCCACAGCCACTTCCACCACCAATACAGGCTATACAGCCTTAGGCAAAGACCAAGAGCGCTTGCAACGCTATAGAATAGAACGCTCTGGCTATGTGAATAAAGCTAATATCAACTTCGCTACCCAAGTGGGCGATTTTATAGCATTGGGTATGAACCTCAATATTCACAATATCAACGAAAAGGCAATGTATAGCCTCCGTGATAACGACTTCAGAGGTACATCTTCCCTCACTTATGCCAATCATAAGCAGTATATCAATACCACAGGCGAAGGATTTTCACTACAATTGGGCGGAATTGCCAAACTTACAGAAAACATTAGGGTAGGGGCAAGCTATCAATCACCCGTTTGGTACCGAATGAAAGAAGAAAGCCGACAAGTGCTTTACGGCACCGTGAAAGGTATTCCGCAAAATGTAAATTACGATGTAGAGCTGATTAATAGATATGGCGATGAAATATGGTACGAACGCGAATATAAATTCCGTACTCCTGCACAATGGACAGCCAGTGCAGCCTACCTTATCAAAAAACGAGCTATACTCAGTGTAGATTATGTGCATAGCTCTTATAATAACTTGAAATTCAGGAGCAACAACCTTGCAGCCGAAAATGCTGTCATACAAAGTGAGCTTGGCGATACTTCAGCATTGCGCATAGGAGGCGAATTGCGATTCCCATTCCTATTGTTCAAAGACGACCCAAAATCTATAAATTACTTTAGTGTGCGAGCAGGTTATCGCTATGAACAAAGCCCCTACCGCAGAACAATAGCCACAGTAGGCGATTTGAAAGGTTACGCTATGGGCGTGGGGGTAACCTTAGGAGGCGTGCGCATAGATGCTTCTTATGATATTGCAAAACAAACCAATACATTTGCTCTTTACGAAAGTATCCTTACCGACAAAGCTACCCTCGAAACACAAAACAACAACTTTGCTGTAACCCTCACTTGGACACTTTTTTAGTTGTTAGTCATTAGTTTTTAGTTGTTAGCTTACCCCACACACTTTGGCAAACTTTAAGAGTTTGCCAAAGTTTATATAACTGATAATGGCAGATTATTAAACATTATTTTGTACCTTTGCAGCCGAAAATACTCTTAGTACCCTCACTGCAAAATAATGAAATTACACAGAAACTTAGTAGATGCCGTCATTGAAGGACTGTTATTAATCTTCAATAACGAACAACAAGCCGATAAAATAGTTGAAAAACAACTCAAAAAAGACAAACGCTGGGGAGCGCGCGACAGGGCTTTTATAGCCGAAACTACCTATGAGATAGTGCGCTGGAAACGCCTATATGCCGAAATTGCCGAAGTAAATGCCCCTTTTACGGTGCATAATCTCAGGCGAATGTTTGCCGTATGGGCTACCTTGCGAGGAATTAACTTACCAGAGTGGGGAAATTATTTTGAAAATACCCCACAACGCCGCATCAAAGGACGATATGACGAGCTTTCTAAAGTGAGAAAGCTACGCGAGTCTGTCCCCGATTGGTTAGACGAGTTGGGAGTAAGCGAATTAGGCGAAACGCTTTGGACAAAAGAACTTGCAGCCCTAAACACGATGGCTCCTGTGGTATTGCGTGCCAATACACTCAAAATCTCTGTACCTCACCTCAAAACATACCTGCAAGCCGAAAAAATAGAAAGCTACCCACTGCAGCAATACCCCGAAGCTTTGCAGCTGGTGGAGCGTGCGAACGTTTTTAGTACAACAGCCTTCAACAACGGACTTTTTGAGGTGCAGGACGCCTCCTCTCAAAAAGTAGCTCCTTTTATGCAGATAGACGACTCTGTAAAGCGTGTGATAGACTGTTGCGCAGGGGCTGGCGGCAAAACACTCCACATCGCTACCCTGATGAAAAACAAAGGGCAGGTGATTGCTATGGACATCTACGACTATAAACTACAAGAACTAAAACGCCGCGCTCGCCGCAACGAACTCTTCAATATAGAAACCAAACTCATAGAACCACGCACCCTGAAACGCTTAGAAGCCTCTGCCGATAGGGTACTGATAGATGCCCCTTGTAGCGGTTTGGGCGTATTGCGCCGCAACCCCGATAGCAAATGGAAACTAAAACCTTCATTTTTAGATGAAATACGCACTACCCAGCAAGAAATACTACAGCAATACAGCAAATTAGTAAAACAAGGGGGTAAATTGATATATGCCACTTGCTCTATACTACCCTCTGAAAACAAAAAACAAATAGAGCAGTTTTTGCTTTCAGAAAAAGGTAAAGATTTTCAGTTGGAAGCCGAAGAAGTTATATTGGCTCACACTTCGGGCTATGATGGTTTTTATATGGCACGATTGCTAAAAAAATAATATTAAAGAAATGTTGTACTACTTATTAGAAAACTTAGAAAAATACCACGATTTTCCTGGTTCAGGATTATATAAATACTTGTCGTTTAGAGCAGGGCTCGCCCTGATGCTTTCATTGTTGATATCTACAATTTATGGCAAACGTATTATCTTGTTTTTAAGACGAAAACAAATAGGCGAAACCGTACGTGATTTAGGCTTGCAAGGGCAAAACGAAAAAGCAGGAACCCCCACTATGGGGGGGATTATCATCATCTTGGCAACCCTCATTCCCGTACTATTATTGGGCAAGTTGGATAATGTATATACTATCTTGCTCATTATAGCTACTGTGTGGATGGGAACTATAGGCTTTTTAGATGATTATATCAAGACTTTTAGGAAAAATAAAGACGGATTGAAAGGGCGTTTTAAAGTATTAGGACAAGTAGGCTTGGGGATTATCGTGGGCGCAACCCTTTATTTTAACGATGCTGTAACCGTAAAAAACGAAAAAATGAGCTTAAGAAAGGCTCGTACCGAAGTGGTAGCTCAAAATACTACTATAGAACAACCTGTACCCGAAGTAAAATCTACCAAAACAACCATTCCCTTTGTGAAAAATAACGAATTTGATTACGCCGACCTCATCGCTTGGACTGGCAATAACTATCATAATTATGTATGGCTTGTTTTTATACCTATAGTAATTCTCATAGTTACAGCCGTATCCAACGGGGCAAACCTCACCGATGGTATTGATGGGCTTGCCGCAGGAAGCTCGGCTATTATAGTACTCACTTTGGGTATTTTTGCTTGGATTTCAGGGAATATTATCTTTTCAGAATATTTGAATATAATGTATATACCGCGAGTGGGCGAACTTACCGTTTTTATAGCTGCTTTTGCAGGTGCTTTAGTAGGCTTTTTGTGGTATAATACCTATCCAGCGCAAGTATTTATGGGCGATACAGGTAGCCTAACTATAGGAGGCATTATAGCTGTAATAGCTATAGCCGTACGCAAAGAACTACTGATACCCGTATTGTGTGGCATCTTCCTGATAGAAAATTTATCGGTAATATTGCAAGTAGCCTATTTTAAATACACCAAAAAGAAGTACGGCGAGGGCAAACGCATATTTTTAATGTCACCTTTGCACCACCATTACCAGAAAAAAGGCTATCACGAAAGCAAAATAGTAATGCGTTTCCTAATAGTAGGTATATTTTTAGCCGTTATAAGCATCGTAACCCTCAAATTGAGGTAGTTTTTTTAGTTATTTGTTAAAATTTTTGTACCTTTGCAGCCGGATACTTATGTATCCTTTATTCACAGAAAACAACTATATATGATGCAAATACTTAACAAACAAATGTTTAGAGGGCTTTTAGTAGCCTTATTATTAGTCTTTTCGTGGGGTGCAAACGCCCAGGTAGCCGTCAATAGTGTAGTGGCTGATGACCAAGTGCAGTTTGCTAATAATAACAATTTTGAAATTGGTACCCTCACTATTAAGATAAAGTTACCTTCTACTAAAACCACTGCTAAGGTAACTGTTACCTTGCCTACGGGTATTGAGTACGTGCCAGGTTCTATAGTTCTGGGTGCGAATGCTACTTCAGTGACTCAAGTGGCAGGCAGCCTTGTTACTGCGCCTGTGTTCACCTTAGTAGGGGCAGCCAATAATGATGTTGTCTTTACTATCAAGCGTAAGCTTACCAAGTTGGCTACTGATGCTTTACAAGGAAAACTTCTTACCGATAAAGTAAAGGCGGAAGTAACTGGCGAAGCAGATGACGAAAAAAACTCTAACCAGTATAGGGTAATGCCGCCAGTGGTAACCGTACAAGGGGTTACCGCAATAGCTGCCGCCGAAATAGGGGTAAATACCACTACCTTTAGTATTCGCAATACAGGGGTAGGGGCGGCACGCACTATCTTCTTCTCTATAGATTACCCTGCGGGGGTTACCACCGTGAGTTTTATACCCCCAGCAGGGGTAACCTTAGCACAAGTAGGCACCGTGCCTGCAGGCTTTCTCAATGCAGGCAAACCGCTTTACAGCCTTACTAAAGCAGCTGGTTTTGCGGGTAATGAGGAGGTACCTATTACCGAAGTCTTCAAGATTGCCACTTCCTTATGCGAAAAGCAACCTAAATTGGGCTATGTACCCTATTGGGGGCTTTCGGCTACCGAGCTATTTGGAGAAAATACTAAGGTAGACCGCAATATAAAGGTGCGGACTTATGAACCTAAAATCATACAAACTAGTGATGCAAACAAAAGATATTTTCAGTATGATGCGGGGCTTTGTGCTGCTACAGGGCAAAAACTGGGTACATTCTATACCGCTTTTAATAATAATAGTACCGATGCTACCGCTTATAACAATAGAATAGAAAAATTGTGGCAAGCACGGACATACTTTGATTTAACTAACTTTTGTATTATTGCTACTGATGGTACAAAAATTCCTATTGCTGAAACCTCTAATGATGGTGGTTCTACTAAATTTGATTTTTCTACTAATGCGGCTTTACTTAGTTCCAATTCTGCTTTGGCAGGGAAAGATATAGGTTTTACCGATGAAGACGGTGATGGATATTTAGACGACCTAAAACCGGGGGCTGAAATCCGTATCTGTTACGACTTGGTATCTAAAGGAATACCTTTTGCTTGTAATACTTTATCTATAAATCCTTCTTATACTTATCTTTATGACAATGCTTGTGGGAAATCCATCCAATCAGTAGCTGCTCAACAGACATATATACGAGCTTATACTCGTATCAATAAAAGTATTTTTCCGGCACAGCTACTCTTAAATACACCAGAAAAAGGTTATTTGACCCCAGGAATGACATCGGTATCTGCTGATGAACAGCTAGAAGGACAAGGAAAAAGGATAAATGACCTTCGTTACCGCTATTATATGCAGCTACCTTCAGGGGTAGGACTTAAGAATGTGGTATTTCACTATACTAAGAATGATGATTTTACCGATACTGCTGCGCCTACTATCACTATTGCTGATGTGCCTGCTGGAGGGGTACTGAGTTGGACAACGCCTGATACACCTCCTGCAGGGGTAACAGGTAATGGAAAATTCTATTGGGGGCATATCTCTTTTGAGTTGGAACTTACTAACTGTACCGGTATGGGGTCTTCGGCTGCCTTCCCTTACACCATCTCGATGATGAGTCGCAACCAAGATGGTACTACCTTCTGTCCTATTCCTGTAGCGTGCGAAACAGCTACTATTGCAATTGGCTGTTCGGTACCTTGTTTGGTAAAGGGTCCTGAAATGCTCAGTACTAAAGTAGAGCGAGCTGACAATTCTTATGGCTGGACAGATGCTACAATGGCTACCCGTGTGCAGCGTGCTAATCTATCGCCCGAGCAACGCCGTAAGGTATTACCTTTAGATACCGTAGAGTTCTTTGCCGAAGGGAAACAATCTACTGCTCAGGGAGCAGATAATCTCTTCTATTACGTAGCGGTAAAAAAGAATGCAGATTTGTTGCCTAAGTCTATCAAAGTGAAAGTAGGTACTCACGAAATGACCCTACAAGCTACTGACACAGGGGTAATAACGCGCAGCAACGATGCTAATGCCAATTATTACCGTTGGAATCTTACCGATGCACTTCCTTTAGGAGGATTAGCAGCAGGGCAAACTTTCTCGGTAGTGGCTACCTATCAGGTAAATAATGCTACAGAAAATCAGGATTTAGCAGAGCAATCGGGTATTACCTCTTATTTCTATACCTTAGCTAATAAAAACGATACCGCTATCAACGCTCAAGGTGTGCATACCAATGCCTTACGTTGTGGAGTAGCCCTTATTCCGGTATTTGATTTCGGTAGAACCGGCAAGTGGAATGGTATGAATGGTTTTATTTTGAATGGTTGTTACCCTAATAATATAGGAGGCTATTATGTTCACTTAGGGCGCAACCAAGCGAGTGGTAGTTTGCTTTATGAGGAGTATCGCCCAGGTATTCTAATGAAGAAGATTGTACTTAAGATGCCCTTGGCATATAAGATTACCGCGAACCCTGAGTATTACTATACCGCTGATGCCACCCAAGCGAGAAATAATACTTCTTCTTCTACAACTATTCCTTTGGCTAATTGGGTAGAAACTATCGAAGGCAATAAGCGGGTATATACCTATCATAACCCAACTAATACAGCCGATCCATACTTTCTACGCCCAGGGATGATAGGAGCAAGAACTTATAATGAGTGGTTGAAGGTAATGGCGCAAGCCTCTTGCAAGTCAAAAGAATTTATAGGTACTGACTCGGAGAGATTAGCCGCTGCCAGACTTGCTGATGAAGTGGGCTATTACGAAATAGAGGCAGAAGATCTTTATTATCATTATGCTAATGAGTCTACTCGGTCATCTACCAATATAGCTAATAGCAGTGTTTTTCTCTTTAGTGCAAAACCACAACTGCTTATGGCAGCACAAGGGCAAGGCTCTACTATTAGGGCTAACAAGAACGAACAAAGCTCTGTTTTTGCCTTAGAAGCACGCAACAATCCTGCCCCTAATACGTGGGTGTCTATCCCTGATATTACAGGAGTAGAGGTGCAAGGCTTAGAAGAGGTAAACAATGCAGCAGGTACTACTGTAATACGAACTCTTACTCCGGAAACGAGTATTTCGGGCGAGAAGATGTTCTTCTTAAACCAAATTATACAGGCAGGGGCAGCAAACCAAAAGTACTACCGTTTGAAGTTTAAACTTACAAACTGTAGTCAGCCGCAAATAAAGTTTAAAGTATATGCAGGCTGGAACTGCGATGGCAACCCTACACAAGGCTATCGTGCTACTTGTGATGACACGTTCTTAGAGTATACCGTAAACATTGCCCAAAGTAAAAAAGAAATAGAAGTAGGTACGAACCCTACCAGCTTGCCTATGTGTACTAAAACGCCTTTCTCATACATTGTAAAAAGTACTGATGAGGGCGACATCTTTGGGGCTAACTTGGTAGTTACTCAGCAAGCGGGTATTGTTATCAGCGATGTGAAAGTAGAATACCCCTTAGGTTCAGGCAAGGAGTACAATACCAATACCCCTGTAGATGGTAAAAAGATAGGGGTAGTAACTACTGCTAATAAAACTACCTATAAACTTTCGGATATATTGCCAGAGGGCTCATTGCCTGGTTCTGTAAGTACCAATACTGAAAGCAGCCAGAAGTTCAAAGTACTTTTCAATGTACAACCTGAATGCGACTTTGTATCGGGCTCTTCTTTTGATATAGACTTAGAGGGTAACAACCTTTGTGGGGTGCCAGCTATAGGTCCTAAAGTAGTAGCTATTGTAGCAAGAGTACAAAATGCAAGTGTCAGCAACTATAATATGCTATTATCGTCAATCAATTACGTAAGTGGCAATGCTAATGCTTGCGATAATGGGGCTACTTATAAGGTACGCGTATCAGTAAACTCGTCTGTTCCTTCTTTTGCAATAGGTAGTGATGCACGTTTGCATATTCGTTTTCCACAAACCTATGATATACAAAGTGGTGATATTTCGGTAGATAGAACAGATTTCCCACAAGCTAATGCTAATAGCAGCTGGACAGACCCTACAGTAGTATCGAGAACTACGGTAGGTAATGATAGTGAGATAATAATGGTAGTACCAGCAGGTATGAAAAATTCTCAGTACTTTGATGTAACAGTAAAAATCAAACAAAAAGCCAATACTTTGGTAGATTGTACTACACAGCGAAATATAAAAGTACTTACTACTGATAAGATAACAGGTATTGCCTGCCCTACCTTGCCACCTTCTTTTGTGTGTCCTGCTCTTATAGTGAGCACTTCGCCTGAAAGAACCGCTGTTATCAAAAATGACCGTGCCGACCTTTCAATCACGGAGGTAAAAGCTACTGCTGTACCTTCGGCTAACAAAGAAAACCTTACTATTCAGTATAAAATAGCTAATGCGGCTACTGCTTCGGCTACTTATAATGGTTCGGTAGTGGTAAGCCTCTATAACGACCTTAACAACAACGGTTTAGTAGAAGCCAGCGAGGTACTCGCTACCCACACCACTACGCAAGCCTTAGGGGCTGGGGTAACCTCGACGGTGCAAAACTTTACGTACTTAGCCGATCAAGCGCAAGTATGCCGTTTGCGTTTGGCTATCCGCAATGCCGATAACAAGTGCCTTTGCGATGATAAAGATGTTGCCTTGCCAACACCTGCACATATAGGAGGTTTGGTAGGTAACCTCTCTACTTGCGAAACCGCTTCGGCAACCTTTGTGTATAACGCGGCAGCTCCTGCTTACGATAGCTATACGTGGTCGCCAGCCAGCTACTTGTCGGCAGCCAATACCCCTACACCTACGTTTACTTATAGTGGTGCTAAGCTAACCGCTCCGCTAACGGTTACCTATACGCTAACGGTAAAACGCACTAATGGTTGTGAATCGAGCCAAACGGTAACAGTAGTTGTAACCCCCACAACAGCAACTCCTAACCCTAATGCGGTAAACCTATGTGCTGGTAATACAATACAAAGTTTGAAGCAATATTTAGGCGGTTTGGTATCGGGTACCTTAAGGGTATACACTACGGCTACCGCTACTGCCGAGTTGGGTAACACTATTGCCCTAACCGATAATACTACTTATTACTATTCGGCACAAATAACCGGACAATGTGAAAGTGCACGACAAGCTATTCTGGTAAAAATAGTAGCAACTCCTACCGCATCGTCTAGCTACACTTATTGTGCGGGTACTAAGGTAGCTACTTTATGGGATGATATTGACTCAACTGATAATGATAGGTCGCTTAAGATATACACGGTAGCTTCAGGGGGTACTCCTTTAGATAGGAATACCGTGTTGCAAACGGGTAATTACTATGTAGCAGATTCGGCTACTAATGGTACAGCAAGCCCTACTTGTGAGAGCACACGGGTAGCAGTAACCGTAAATATAACAACGGTAGCTACTCCTACCGTGAGTGCCACTACAGTTTTGTGTCCGACAGCGAGCACACATAGCGTATCGTTTGCGGCGTATGCTACCGCCCTTAGCGGCAACAGCTTGCGCTGGTATGCTACAGCTACGGCTACAGTACCTCTAACCAATACACCTACTATCAACACACAAGTAAGTAGCACTACTACCCTTACTGCGTATGTAAGTCAGGTAACCACAGCAGGTTGCGAAAGTCCGCGTGGAACGGTAACTATAGTAGTGAATGACACTACAACACCTACTCTTACAGCACCAGCGCCTTTGGTAACCGATTGTCGCAATGCAGCTGCCAATATTATTACTTGGTTGGGTACAGCCACCGCTACTGATAGCTGTGGTGCCGTAAGTTTGACTAATACCTACAGTGCACCAGCAGATTTCTGCAATGTACCTAATGGTACTCTTACGGTGAGCTTTGTAGCAAAAGACCTCTTTGGTAATATTACTACTGAAACGCGTACTATTACCTTAGTAAATATAAAGGCAGAGAGCGATACCTTTACTGTTACACACGGAGCTGTAGCTACTACTACGGCTAACAGTGTGCTTACTAACGATAAAGTAGGAACGCAAACGGCTACTACAGGTACTGTAAGTATGACAGTTGTTACCCCAGCAACAGGTGTAACAGGCTCGGCAACACCAACGCTTAATAGCGATGGTACGATTACAGTACCAGCGGGTACTAAATCGGGGACTTATACTATAGGTTATAAGATATGTACTAAAGTAGCGAGTGTAACGGCTTGCGATACGGCTACTGCTACCGTAGTGGTAGGAGCCCCCGAAATAAAAGCTAATAGCGATACTCGTACTGTTACCAATGGTGTAGCAGGAGGTACTATAAGCAGCGTACTTACCAACGACAGCTATAATGGGGTAACAAACCCAAGTACTAACTCGATAACTCTTAGTTGGGGAACTTTACCAGCAGGCGTAGTAACCACTACTACTGTAGGCGAGTTGAAAGTGAATGCAGGTACAGCTTCAGGTACGCACCAAATACCTTATACTATCTGCGATGGGGTAAACAGTGCGACCAACTGCTCGACCGCTACCCTAACCCTTGTGATAGGAGCGCCAGCAATAACTGCTAATAGCGATACTCGTACTGTTACCAATGGTGTAGCAGGAGGTACTATAAGCAGCGTACTTACCAACGACAGCTATAATGGGGTAACAAACCCAAGTACTAACTCGATAACTCTTAGTTGGGGAACTTTACCAGCAGGCGTAGTAACCACTACTACTGTAGGAGAGTTGAAAGTGAATGCAGGTACAGCTTCAGGTACGCACCAAATACCTTACACCATCTGTGATGGGGTAAACAGTGCGACCAACTGCTCGACCGCTACCCTAACCCTTGTGATAGGAGCACCCGAAATAAAAGCTAATAGCGATACTCGCACTGTTACCAATGGTGTGGCAGGAGGTACGATAAGCAGCGTACTTACCAACGACATCTATAATGGGATTACAAACCCAAGCACCAACTCGGTAACCCTTAGTTGGGGAACCTTACCACCAGGCGTAGTAACCACTACTACTGTAGGAGAGTTGAAAGTGAATGCAGGTACAGCTTCAGGTACGCACCAAATACCTTACACCATCTGTGATGGGGTAAACAGTGCGACCAACTGCTCGACCGCTACCCTAACCCTTGTGATAGGAGCGCCAGCAATAACTGCTAATAGCGATACCTTTACGGTAACTAATGGTGCTAATGGAGGGTATGCAGGTAATGTACTTACTAATGACGAGTACAATGGTACAACCAATTTAGTAGGTAATGCATCTGTAACGCTTACTTGGTTGACAGTACCAACAGGTATACAAACCCATACTAATGGCGATCTTACTGTGGCAGCGGGCACCGCTTCAGGTACTTATGCAGTAACCTACAAGCTTTGCGAAAACTTGAATGGCAGCAACTGCTCAATTGCTACTGCTACGATAGTAGTAGGACAGGCAACTATCACAGCTAAAAATAACAACTATGCAATTGCGAATGGGGCTGTAGGAGGTACTACTAGCAATGTATTAGAAAACGATATTTATAACGGTATTACCAACTTAGTAGGCAACACCTCTATAACCCTTACTTGGAATACAGTGCCAGCATCTATTCAAACTAATGCAAATGGTACTATTAGTGTACCAGCAGGCACACCATCAGGTGTCTATACGCTTACTTATACTATTTGCGAAAACTTGAACAACGATAACTGTTCAACTGCAACTGTAACTGTAGCAGTAGGAGTTTCGCTTATAGTAGCAGAAGACGATAATGATGACACCTTTAAGATACCTAATGGGGCTAATGGCGGTACTACCAGCAGTGTATTGGCTAACGATACCCTAAATGGAGTAACCCCACCTAATACGACATCTATAACCCTTACTTGGACGAATGTACCAACAGGTATACAAACCCATACTGATGGTACTATCAGTGTGCCAGCAGGTACGCCAGCAGGTACTTATACCGTAAGCTATCGTATTTGCGAACGCTTGAATGGCAGCAATTGTTCATCAGCAACGGTAACAGTAGTAGTAGGACAGGCTACCCTAACAGCTGTGGATAACACCTTTACAGTAACTAATACCACTACTACCACTACTGATAGCGTACTTAATAACGATAGTTATAATGGTACTACCGGTTTAGTAGGTAATGCTTCTGTAACCCTTACTTGGACGAATGTACCAACAGGTATACAAACCCATACTGACGGTACTATCAGTGTGCCAGCAGGTACGCCAGCAGGTACTTATACCGTAAGCTATCGTATTTGCGAACGCTTGAATGGCAGCAATTGTTCATCAGCAACGGTAACAGTAGTAGTAGGACAGGCTACCCTAACAGCTGTGGATAACACCTTTACGGTAACTAATACCACTACTACCACTACTGATAGCGTACTTAATAACGATAGTTATAATGGTACTACCGGTTTAGTAGGTAATGCTTCTGTAACCCTTACTTGGCTTAATGTGCCAGCAGGTATACAAACTAATACCAATGGAAGCCTAACTATACCAGCGGGTACAGCTTCAGGTACTTATGCAGTAACCTATAGGCTATGCGAAAACTTGAATAGCAGTAATTGTTCAGTAGCTACCGCTACGATAGTAGTGAAGGGTGTAGCAACCCCAACGGTTACACCAACGATAGAAGTAACGGGCGACAGCTATACTCATACGGTAAGCGGTACTACTTATACTACTACCAGCAATGTATTGACGAATGACAAGGTAGGTGGTGTAACGGCAACGATAGCGAGTGTAACGATACACACGAGCACGCCAACGACCGACAAGCCTTATATAGATGCACAAACGGGCTTGGTAGTTATCCCAAGTGGTACACCAACGGGTACACATACGATAACTTACTATATCTGTGATAAGATAAATACAACGTTGTGTAGCAGTCCAACGGTGGTAACTATTACGGTGGTAGCAACAGTAACGACACCAACGATAGAAGTAACGGGTGACAGTTATACTCATACGGTAAGCGGTACTACTTACACTACTACCAGCAATGTATTGACGAATGACAAGGTAGGTGGTGTAACGGCAACGATAGCGAGTGTAACGATACACACGAGCACCCCAACGACCGACAAGCCTTATATAGATACACAAACAGGCTTGGTAGTTATCCCAAGTGGTACGCCAACGGGTACACATACGATAACTTACTATATCTGTGATAAGGTAAATACAACGTTGTGTAGCAGTCCAACGGTGGTAACTATTACGGTGGTAGCAACCCCAACGGTTACACCAACAATAGAAGTAACGGGCGACAGTTATACCCATACAGTGAGCGGTACTACTTATACTACTACCAGCAATGTATTGACGAATGACAAGGTAGGCGGAGTAACGGCAACGATAGCGAGTGTAACGATACACACGAGCACGCCAACGACCGACAAGCCTTATATAGATACACAAACAGGCTTGGTAGTTATCCCAAGTGGTACGCCAACGGGTACACATACGATAACTTACTATATCTGTGATAAGGTAAATACAACGTTGTGTAGCAGTCCAACGGTGGTAACTATTACGGTGGTAGCAACCCCAACGGTTACACCAACAATAGAAGTAACGGGCGACAGTTATACCCATACAGTGAGCGGTACTACTTATACTACTACCAGCAATGTATTGACGAATGACAAGGTAGGCGGAGTAACGGCAACGATAGCGAGTGTAACGATACACACGAGCACGCCAACGACCGACAAGCCTTATATAGATGCACAAACAGGCTTGGTAGTTATCCCAAGTGGTACACCAACGGGTACACATACGATAACTTACTATATCTGTGATAAGGTAAATACTAGCTTGTGCAGTAGTTCAACGGTGGTAACTATTACGGTGGTAGCAACAGTAGCAACACCAACGATAGAAGTAACGAGCGACAGCTATACTCATACAGTGAGCGGTACTACTTACACTACTACCAGCAATGTATTGACGAATGACAAGGTAGGTGGTGTAACGGCAACGATAGCGAGTGTAACGATACACACGAGCACGCCAACGACCGACAAGCCTTATATAGATGCACAAACAGGCTTGGTAGTTATCCCAAGTGGTACGCCAACGGGTACTCATACGATAACTTACTATATCTGTGATAAGATAAATACAACGTTGTGTAGCAGTCCAACGGTGGTAACTATTACGGTGGTAGGAAATACAACAACCCCAGCAACAATAACTGTGGAAGCAAATGGCGATGAATTTAACTATTACGCTGTAGCTACTCAAACGACCCTTGTGGGTAATGTATTGACCAACGACAAGTTAAATGGTACGTTGAATCCATCGGTGCGCAGTGTAACGATTACTACCCCATCGGTAAGCAACCCACGTGCGCCATACATTCACCCTGCTACGGGTGATGTAACAGTGCCACCACACACCCCAGCAGGAGTATACGAATTGCCATATACTATCTGTGCATTGGCATCACCTACAGAATGCAGCACCGCTACAGCAGTAGTGAGAATAAGCACGATAGAGGCACACAACGATGGTCAGCACCAACTTGGTACGACTGCGGGAGGCACTATTAGCAGTGTATTGACAAATGATAAGCTCAACGGTCAGCGCCCAGCAGCGGGAGAAGTGAATATCAACTGGGTACCATCATCATTGAGTGGCTTTACATTTAACAATGACGGAACGATAGATGTAGCAGCGGGAACACCTGTAGGTACTTATACTATTGTTTATACACTTTGCGCAACGGCTACCCCTAGTTTGTGTAGTGAGCGAGCAGAAGTGGTAGTAGCAGTAACAGCAGCAGTGCCAGTACCACCATTTAGTATAATGGCAGTATATGACGGGCCACACTATATAGACCAAGGAACGGCTACAACGGTAGCAAGTGTTTTGGCAAATGATACACTTGATGCCGACCCAGCGACTACGGGTAATGTATCGCTTACGTGGAATATCAGCAGCCCGGCGGGTATTACCCTTAATGCAGATGGAACAGTAGCGGTAGCAAGCACTACAGCGGCAGGCGTATATAAAGTGCCATATACAATTTGTGCTAAGAACGGAACCTTGTGTGCTACTACAGAAATAGAAATAGTAGTGATAGCACCAACGGTAACGCCAACGATAGAAGTGAATGGCGAAATGTTTACTTATACGGGTAGCCCAGTTGTAGGCAACGTACTTACCAATGAGAAATTGAATGGAGTTCCTAACCCATCGGTACGCAGTGTAACGATAAGCATAATGCCACCGCTTCCAGGGGTAAATGAACCATACCTAAACCCTGAAACGGGAGATGTGATAGTACCACCGGCAACGGTAGCTGGAACCTATACAGTTACTTACCGTGTATGTACGATAGCAGCGCCAGTGAGTTGTGATACAGCATCGGTGCGGGTAGTAGTTCCAGCGAGCGTATCGACACCAACAGCAGCACCTGTAGCGGCTGATGATAGGGCAACTACTATACGCAATACCCCTGTAACGATAGCAGTATTGTCAAATGACACTCCTAACGGAGCTACATTGCCTAATATCACTACAACACCGCTTAATGGTACCGCGATAGTGAATGCAGACGGCAGTATAGAATATCGTCCATCGACTAATTTTGTAGGTACAGATAGGATTGTATATGAGTTATGCGATGCGTTTGGACAGTGTGCAAGTGCGGTGGTAACGATAGAAGTAACGAATGGATTGTTGCCATACAATGGTATTTCAATAGACGGAAATGAAAGGAATAGCTACTTCCATATAGGAGGCATAGAAGCGTATCCGAAGAATGTAGTGAAGATTTTCAACCGTTGGGGAGTACAAGTATTTGAGATAGAGCATTACGACAACGTGCGCAATGTATTTAGAGGGCTTTCTAACGGACGAGTGACGATAGAGCGCGGTAGCAAGTTGCCACAAGGTACGTACTACTATATCATAGAATACGAAGATGACAACCACCAACAGCAGAAAGAAACAGGTTGGTTATATTTAAAACGCAATTAGCGATGAATAGAAAAGCACTCAGGCGCAACCCTGAGTGCTTTTTTTATAGAATATAAATTAACATCCCCCCCTTAACACATACTCCGCTGCGCCAGCTCGCGGACTTCCTTCAAAAGGGGGGGATATTAAATACTTTTTGGGCAGTCTCTGAGAATTTCAGGAAGGTGTTGGTTAAACCATTTATAGCGATTGATAATCATAATATGTGAAGCATTATTAATTACAATGGCGTTCTGAATGTATTCTATAGGAAAAACGTGGTCTTTGCTGCCGTGAATGTGAAAAGTGCGGGGCAAAGGCTCTTTTTGTTGCCAATTTACAATGCGGTCTATAGACCAATCTAAATACTGAGGTGAACGCATTCCCACGTATTTTTCGTATAACGCAATCCGTTTAGTAGCACTATCGGAAAATGAAAAGCGTTTCCAAAACTCTAAATTGCTGATAGCCCGCAGCGGTAGTAGCTTGTGCAAATTGGTATAACGCGCAAGAAGCATCTTTTTTGGCAATTCGTATTGTGTTTTTACACTCGAAATAACGATAAGCTTGTTGTAATCCATCTGTTTGGCAATCTCTTGTACAATAATACCGCCAAACGACACGCCTAACAAGGTAGGTTGAGGTTCAGTAATATTTTTAGCTATTCTGCCAGCGTAATGTGCCAACTCTTCATCTTTTTCAGGAGTAATCCAATCTAGTAGGCAAACCTTGTAATTACTAGGGAAAACAAGTCGTTCAAAAATTTTAGGGCTTGCAGCCATACCAGGCATTAAATATATGGTATTTGTTTTTTCCATTTATAATGTTTTTTTTTGCTTCTTTTATTTTTATTTTGTATTTTTGCAGCGGAAATTCAACCATTTTACAAAGGCAAAAATACGATAATTTTGTCAATTATAAAAACACTAACTGTAAAAACAATCTCTATGGAAGTAACTGACAATGAATTTTCACGCCAATATCAGGTAAAAATAGAAGGCGAACTTGCATATATAGAATATTCGTTGCAAGATAGAAAGATATTTTTTACTAAAACTCAACTTCCCGAAACTATAACAGAAGCAGTTATAGATGAGTTTTTTAAAACTACATTGGCTTTGGTAGCACAAAAAAAATATAAGATAGTACCTGTGTGCCCAGTGGCAATATCTTTTTTTAGGCGTAATAAAGAGTATAAAGAAGTATTGTCAGCAGGTATTAGAGTTTGAATTTAAACGAAAAAATATTAAATATGAAAGCAGTATTTTTAGATCGCAATACACTCTCAGAGCGTATAGATCTTGATATTCCAAAAGGAGTAGGGCAGTGGGTGGCATTCCAAAAAACAGCCCCTGATGAAATTGTACAGCGATTAAAACCCGCTGATATTGCAATCGTAAATAAAGTAAAGCTCACCGAAGAGATACTTAGACAGCTACCCAACCTTAAACTCATACAACTTACAGCTACAGGTATGGATAATATAGACCGCGAGGCGGCTAAAGCCTTAGGTATTGAAGTGAAAAATGTAGCTGGTTATTCTACCGAAAGTGTTACCGAACATTTCTTTATGTTGCTGCTATCGGTAATGCGTGCTTTAAAAGATTATCATTTGGCAGTAGAAGATGGTACTTGGCAAAAAGATGGGCGTTTTTGTCTTACAGAACCTCCTGTGTTTGAACTGCAAGGCAAAACGCTTGGTATTATAGGGGTAGGCAATATAGGCAAATCGATTACACAAATAGCGAAAGCTTTTGGTATGCACGTGCTTTGGGCTGAACGACAAGGAAGAGCTCCTCGCAATGAAACTTATACAGATTTTGAAAAAGTACTAAAACAAAGTGATGTGATTGTACTTACTTGCCCATTAACTCCCGAGACAAAACACCTTGTAGATGAAGAGTTTGTATCACGCTTACGCAAAAAACCTTTGTTGATAAATATGGCACGTGGGGCAGTAGTGGATGCTCAAGCTGTATATGAAGCCTTAGAAAGCAACCGCATAATGGGATTTGCTGCTGATGTATTTGAAAATGAACCCCCTGCTGCTGATGACCCTCTACTAAAAATAGCTAATCACCCTCGTGTGATTTATACACCTCATATAGCGTGGGCAAGCGAATATGCTCAGGATAAACTTTGGAAAATCTTGAAAAAGCAAGTAGAAGAATTTATAGCAAAATATAAAAAAGAACACCCAACCTTATAATGAAAGTACACAACTTTAGTGCGGGACCTGCAATATTGCCTGCATCAGTTTTAGAAAAAGCTTCGGAAGCCTTGTTGAACTTTGATAATACAGGGCTTTCAGTAGCCGAAGTATCGCATCGCAGTGCTCAGTTTGTAAAAGTTATAGAACGGGCACGTGCTTTGGCGTTAGAATTAGCAGGATTAGACAACAGTTATGAAGCACTCTACTTACAAGGAGGGGCAAGTATGCAGTTCCTGATGGTGCCTTATAATTTGTTGGAAAATAAAGCTGCTTATATAGACACAGGTACTTGGGCTAATAAAGCTCAAAAAGAAGCTGCTCTTTTTGGTGAAGTACAGGTAATCGCTTCCTCTAAAGAACAAGGATATAAGTCTATTCCTAAAAATGTAGTAGTGCCTACAGATATAGATTATTTGCATATTACTACCAATAATACCATTTACGGTAGTGAATTTCATAGTATTCCTAAATCAGGAGCACCTATAGTAGCCGATATGAGTTCGGATATTTTTTCGCGTAGCTTAGATTATTCGCAATTTGGATTGGTATACGCAGGTTCTCAAAAAAATTTAGGAGCTTCGGGTTCTACGTTGGTGCTTGTAAAGAAAGATTTATTGGGCAAAGTAAGCAGGAAACTACCTTCTATGATGGATTATCAGTTGCATATTAAAAACGAAAGTATGTTCAATACTCCTTCTACGTTTTCGGTATATGTAAATATGTTGGTATTGGAGTGGATAGAAGCTGAAGGAGGTTTGGCAGCAATGGAGAAACGCAATAAAGAAAAAGCCAACTTGCTATATAGTGAAATAGACCGCAATGCGCTGGTAGTAGGCTATACTGCTAAAGAAGACCGCTCGCTAATGAATGTAGTGTTCAACCTTACTGATGAAAGTACGAAAGACCGCTTTGATGCTTTGTGCAAAGAGGCTAACATCAGTGGTATGAAAGGACACCGCAGTGTAGGGGGAT
Organism: Capnocytophaga bilenii; assembly: GCF_017565765.1. Taxonomy (GTDB): domain Bacteria; phylum Bacteroidota; class Bacteroidia; order Flavobacteriales; family Flavobacteriaceae; genus Capnocytophaga; species Capnocytophaga bilenii. The sequence continues at coordinate 17,479 of NZ_JAGDYP010000012.1, read as the reverse complement.
ATCGTGCTTCTATATATAACGCTATGCCTTTGGAAAGCGTGCAAGTGCTGGTAGAGGTACTAAAAGAATTTGAAAGAACGGCTTAAAAATACGAATGAGAATTAATAGGATAACAGTAAAAGTAATAGTAAGTTACGTTTTGCTTATCTGTGTATCGGTAGTGGCAGGGTATATCATTATCAAGGAAATAAAAAAATTATCACAACAAGAGGAGATAAACCAAGAAGACCGAGTGAAAATTATCCAGATAGGGAAGATACTTTCGTTGGTAAATGAAACCGAAAATGCAGGTAGGGTAACTATAAGAACCGATGATGATGATATGTTGCAGTTGTTTTTGCAGAAAAATATAGAACTGCAAAACGAATTGCTTAAGTTTAGGCGTGATATATCGTCGGAAAAGCAGTTGCTTACGTTGGATACTATTAGTAATTTGCTGAATCTTAGAAAAGAGAATATAGAGAAGCTCAAGGCTTTTCAGGAAAGTGATAGTAGCTTGGTGAGCATACACGCTGCTATAAGAAAACTTTCAAGCCTTGAGCCTTATTTTGATTACGACCTTTATAACAAAACCTACTATACACGGCATAAGAAAAATATTATACCACCACAATCGGCAGATATTATATCAATAGTAAAACGCTATAAAAATGTAAAGATACCCCCGTTATTGGAACAGCGTGCTAATGATATAAGGGCGAAGAAAAATGCAAAGTTTGATAAGGTACTCAATGAAATTTTGGAAATGTTGAATAAAATCAATAAAAAAACCGAAGGAAATAGAGTACAAATAGACGAGCAGTTGCATAAAATGTGGGATAATGATGTGCAATTGTCTAAAAACTTAGATGATTTGCTTCATAATTTTGAAGAGGAAGTCATAGCCAATTCTCAACGCCTGAACCAAGAACGGCAGGTGATATTTGAAAATAGCAAAAACTTACTCATATTGGCTTTTTTTATAGCAATGGGTATTATAGCCATATCGCTAATTGTGATTATCAATGACTTTATTACTTCCCAACGCTATAGGCGCAGATTGGAAATGGCAAACCGAAAGACGAATAACTTGCTTAAAAATAGAGAGCAATTAATATCGATGGTGAGCCACGACTTACGTACCCCCTTGAGTTCTATTGTAGGTTATTCGGAATTGTTAAGCAAGGAAAATATTACCGAAAAAGGGCGTAATTATTTGTCGCACATTAAGTATTCGTCAGAATATATATCTAAATTGGTAGATGAGTTGCTAGACTATACACGCATAGAAACAGGAAATATAGTGCTTGAAAAAATACCATTTAATACTGCTGAGGTAATAGATGAGGTGGCAAGCAATGTACAATCGGCTTATAAAAATAAAAAAGTAGCCTTAGAGTTATCGTTTTCTGACACCATAAATAATTTAAACTTTTCTAGCGATGCGTATAGGATAAAACAAATTCTTTACAATTTGATTTCAAATGCTTTTAAATTTACTGAAAAGGGAAGCGTGCGCGTAGTTGCTGATGCTCATCAGGTGGATGGTGATAGCTATGAAATATCAATAAATGTGATTGATACGGGTATAGGAGTGAAAAAAGAACAACAAGAGCATATATTTAATGAATTTACGCAAGCAAATGACGAAATTTCTAAACGATATGGGGGCTTTGGTTTAGGCTTGCACATATCACAAAAATTAGCGCAATTGTTGCAAGGAAAAATTTATTTAGAAAGCGATGAAGGCAAAGGAAGTACTTTTACCTTGCGCTTTTTAGCCGAAAAGGTTGCTGAACGCACCAGTGAGCGTATGGTGATAGTTTCGCAAAAAGAGGTGGAAGATATTCGCATTGTGGTGATAGATGATGATGATAGTATTTTATCGCTCATACAAGAGCTGCTGAAACAGAAAAATATAACCCCTATTGCCTTTACTAATGCTAAAGATGCTTTTGACCAGTTGGAGCATTTACAATTCGATTTGGTAATTACTGATATTCAATTACCTGAAATGAATGGGTTTCACTTTGTAACCTTGTTTAACGAGCGATATAAAGACAATCCATTGCCTGTATTGGCTATTACGGGCAGGCGTGATGTACCTGAAAGCTTTTATACCAAAAGTGGTTTTTACGGTATATTGCCCAAGCCGTTCTTGCCAGAACAGTTTTATCAAAAACTAAAGGTATTTTTCCCTAAACTGAATACCGAAGTGGAACACAAACCTGTAATGATAAGTAATTCTGTAGGAGAAGGAGGTTATACGCCAGAGGTATTAGAAAACTTTATGGGTGATGATATAGAAGGCATTAGAGGTATTTATGAACATTTTCTGAAAGAGACTGAAGAGAACCTACTAAAGCTAAAAGATTTTGCTCAAGAGGAAGACTATAAAGGAATAAAAGCAATAGCACATAAAATGACAAGTATGTTTGCCCAAATAAACGCACAGCGTGAATCGGCAATACTCATAGTGCTAAATAGGATAGACAAAGAAGTACCCGATGATTTGAAAGAAAATATAACAGTGCTTAGTGAGCTTTTCTTGAATGACTGTAAACCTGCAATAGAACGGTATTTGCAATCATATGAAGGGGCTAATTTATAAAAAATGACGGACTAAAGCTTCAGGAGAGATTATGATACAAGAATCGGAACTGATATTGAATACTGATGGTAGTATTTACCACATTAATTTGAAGCCATCGGAAGTGGCAGATACGATTATATTGGTGGGTGACCCTAATAGAGTGCCACAGGTGAGTGCTCATTTTGAGCATATAGAACACAAAACCCAGAAACGCGAATTTTGTGCTCATACGGGTAGTTATAAAGGCAAGCGATTGACTGTAATTTCTACAGGCATTGGGCCTGATAATATAGATATCGTAATTAATGAATTGGATGCCCTTTTCAATATAGATTTGCGTACGCGAGAGCCTAAAAAAGAGCTTATCTCTTTGAATTTGGTGCGTTTTGGTACCTCAGGTTCGTTGCAGGCAGATATACCGGTGGATAGTTTTGTACTGTCATCATACGGATTGGGGATGGACAATATGTTTCATTCTTATAAAGACAGTGTAAAGGTGCGCGAAATAGCGATGGAAGATGCTTTTATAGCGCATACGCATTGGCATCTTGATAAGGGACGACCTTATATTGTAGCTTGTGGTAAGGAGCTGAAAAAACGTTTGCTAACAGCGCAAGTGTTTGAAGGGATTACGGGTACAGCACCAGGGTTTTATGCTCCACAAGGGCGCGAGCTGCGCTTGGAAGTGCAAGATAGAACGCTGAATGATAAACTGCATAGCTATAATTACAACGGTTGCCGAATGACTAACTTAGAAATGGAGACTTCTGCTATATACGGATTATCAAAGCTTTTAGGACATCAGGCGGTGTCGCTAAATGCTATTATCGCTAATAGAGCGATGGGTACATTTACCAAAAATCCTAAAAAGATAGTAGAGGAATTGATTGTTTATGGATTAGAACAATTAGTGAAATAGAAAAAATACAGTAATAGAAATAGAAATTGATGAAAACAGAACAAGAACTACAAGAGTTTTACGAACGTTTGAAAAATGAGTTGTTGGAAACAACAGTTTTTCCTACAAAATATTTGTATAAGTTTATAATTCCTAATGAGGATAGTAAACTAGTGCAGTTAGAAGAAGTATTTAAAGGTACAGATGCTAAGATTACAATAAAAGATTCGTCAAAAGCAAAATATAAAGGAGTATCGGTAGAAATAACGCTTCAAAATCCTGATGAGGTGATTGCTTATTACAAAGCGGCAGGAAAAGTAGAAGGAATATTGTCATTATGATTACATTAGAATACAATACAGAGCGTTCGCCTTTGCTAATTCCTGAATATGGAAGGCATATACAGAAAATGATAGAAAAGGCAGTGCTTTTGGAAGATCGCGCTGAGCGTAATCGTACAGCACGCAGCATTGTAGCCGTAATGGGGAATTTGTTTCCGCACTTGCGTGATGTACCCGACTTTCAGCATAAGCTTTGGGATCAGCTCTTTATAATGTCTGATTTTAAGTTGGATGTAGATAGTCCTTACGAAAAACCTACCAAAGAAATGCTTTACAAGCGCCCAGAGCGTTTAGAGTATCCGCAACACTACTTTAAATATCGTTTTTATGGCAATATTATTAGGCGAATGATTGCTACTTGTGTAAAATGGGAAAAAGGAGATTTACGGGAGGCATTGGAATACTCTATAGCCAATCATATGAAAAAAAGTTTTCTTACGTGGAACAAAGAAGCGGTAGATGATAGTGTGGTGTTTGAACATTTGTACGAATTGAGCAACGGACAAATAGACTTGCGCAAACGAAGAGAAGATTTATCGGATAGCCAAGCTTTGATACGTACCAAAGCAAACCTTACCAAGCGTAATGTACAGCAACAAGGGCAAGCGCATTACCCTCAAAACCAACAAAACAAAAAAGGATTTACCAAATTTTATAAAAGGAAAAACAATGGGCGTTTTTAAGATAGAAGGAGGACATACCTTACAAGGCGAGATTACACCACAAGGAGCTAAAAATGAAGCGCTACAAGTGCTTTGTGCCGTATTGCTTACCGACCAAAAGGTTACTATTCATAACCTACCCGACATACAAGATGTGAGCAAGCTCATTTCGCTATTAGGCAATTTGGGGGTGAAAATACAGCGTATAGGGCGTGGCTCTTATTCATTTCAGGCTGATGAAATCAATCTTGATTATCTAAAATCGGAGGCTTTTTATCGTGAAGGGCAAGCGTTACGAGGGTCTATATTGGTAGTGGGGCCGCTTCTTACTCGTTTTGGGGTGGGCTATATTCCTAAACCAGGAGGTGATAAAATTGGTCGCCGCCGCTTAGATACGCACTTCGAAGGCTTTATAAAATTAGGGGCTGAATTTTGCTATGACGAAACCAATTATACTTATAGCGTAGTCGCTAAAAAACTGAAAGGCACCTATATGCTGTTGGAAGAGGCTTCGGTAACAGGTACTTCAAACATTATAATGGCTGCGGTATTGGCTGAGGGTACTACTACTATTTACAATGCTGCTTGTGAGCCTTACATACAACAGCTATGCTCTATGCTTAATAGTATGGGGGCACAAATAGAAGGTATGGGCTCTAACTTACTTACAATAAAAGGAGTAGAGAAGTTAGGCGGCTGTGTGCATACAATCTTGCCCGATATGATAGAAATAGGTAGCTGGATAGGCTTGGCAGCGATGACCCGTAGTGAAATCACTATAAAGAATGTAGGCTGGGACTACTTGGGGCTGATACCTTCTGTATTCCGCAAGCTGGGTATTACTCTTGAAAGGCAAAACGATGATATTTACATACCTGCACACACCAATGGCTATGAAATACAAAGTTATATAGATGGTTCTATACTGACAGTAGCCGATGCGCCTTGGCCTGGTTTTACGCCCGACTTGCTGAGTATTGTATTGGTGGTAGCTACACAAGCGCGCGGCGAGGTGCTTATTCACCAAAAAATGTTTGAAAGCCGTTTGTTCTTTATAGATAAGCTTATAGATATGGGGGCTAAGATTATATTATGCGACCCACACCGCGCTACGGTTATAGGCAATGACTTTAAATCGCCGTTGCGGGCTACCCTGATGACCTCGCCCGATATACGTGCAGGAATTGCACTACTGATAGCAGCTCTTTCGGCTAAAGGCACTTCTACCATTTATAATATAGAACAGATAGATAGGGGATATGAATGTATAGATGAACGCTTACAAGCTCTTGGAGCAAAAATAGTAAGGGTTTCGTGATGAAAACTAAAAATTTATGAAATACAATTTTGATGAACTAATAGATAGAACAGGTACCGATGCACTAAAATTGGAGGCGTTACAACCTCGCTGGGGGCGTACCGATTTGCTGCCTATGTGGGTAGCCGATATGGATTTTAAAACACCTCCTTTTGTGGTAGCTACTATCAAAAAACGCCTTGAATGTGAGATTTTTGGCTATACCTCAAAACCTGATGCTTGGTATGAAAGTATTATCAGTTGGCAAAAACGCAGGCATCAATGGGAAATAAGCAAAGAGATGCTATCATTTGTGCCAGGGGTAGTGCCTGCATTGGCTATGGCGGTACAAGCCTTTACTGAGGTGGGCGATAAGATAATGATTCAGCAGCCCGTGTATAACCCGTTTATGCTGGTAGTGAAAAACAATCATCGCGAGCTGGTAAACTGCCCATTATATTTAGAAAATGGACAATATCATATAGATTTTGAGCTTTTTGAAGAGAAAATAAAAGGCTGCAAGCTATTTTTGTTTTGCCACCCTCATAACCCAGGTGGGCGTGTATGGACACGAGAAGAGCTGCAAAAGGTGGCTGCCATTTGTGAGCGAAACAAGGTGATAGTGGTAGCAGATGAAATTCACGCCGACCTTACCTTTGCACCTTATACCCACATACCTTATGCAACTATAAGTGAGGAAGCTAAAATGCACTCAGTAGTATTTGCTTCGGCAAGTAAGGCGTTCAATATGGCAGGTTTTGCAAGTTCTTATGCCGTAATAAGCAATCCTACGCTCCGCAGACGCTTCAATAGTTATGTGGAAGGAAATGAATTGGCAGCGGGCAATGTGTTTGCCTTTAACACTACGGTAGCTGCTTATAACGAGGGAGAAACGTGGCTATTAGAAATGCTTGATTATGTACAAGAGAACATTCAGTTTCTCACCAACTATATAGCAGAGCATTTGCCTATGCTGAAGGTAATTGTGCCTCAGGCTTCGTATTTAGTGTTTATAGATTTTAGTGCTTTGCAGCTTACACAAAAAGAACTGGTAGCCCTTTGCACTCATAAAGCACATTTGGCACTGAACGATGGTAGTATTTACGGCGAAGAGGGGAAAGGCTTTATGCGCATAAATATGGCTTGCGCACGCTCTGTGGTAGCACAAGCCTTAAAACAACTGAAAGAAGCCATTAAAAGTGAATCATTAGTATAAAAAAGAAGACATTTTAAGAAGATATTTTAAATTTGATGAAGAATATACGTAATTTTTGTATTATAGCCCATATAGATCACGGCAAGAGTACCTTAGCCGATAGGTTACTCGATTTTACTCAAACCGTTTCTGAACGAGAAAAACAAGATCAGTTACTTGATAATATGGACTTGGAGCGCGAACGTGGTATTACCATAAAAAGCCACGCAATCCAGATGGAATATGTTTATAAAGGAGAAACTTATATATTGAACCTTATAGACACTCCTGGTCACGTAGATTTTTCATACGAAGTATCACGTTCTATAGCCGCTTGCGAAGGGGCACTGCTTATAGTGGATGCCGCTCAAAGCATTCAGGCACAAACTATCTCGAACTTATATCTTGCTTTAGAAAATGATTTAGAAATTATACCTATTCTGAACAAAATAGACCTTCCGAGTGCTAACCCCGAAGAGGTAAAAGACGATATAGTAGATTTATTGGGGTGCTCACCCGATGATATTATTCCTGCAAGTGGAAAAACAGGTTTGGGAGTAGAAGCTATATTGGAGGCTATCATTGAGCGTATCCCCGCTCCTAAAGGCGATCCCGATGCACCACTGCAAGCACTTATTTTTGATTCGGTATACAATTCTTTCCGTGGTGTAGAAACTTATTTCAGGGTGATGAATGGAAAGATAAGCAAGGGGCAGAAAATTAAATTTATGTCTAACGGCAAAACCTATGATGCCGATGAGGTAGGGACGCTAAAACTGAACCAAGTGCCTAAGCCCGTAATTGGTACAGGCGATGTAGGCTATCTTATTACAGGCATAAAAGATGCGCGAGAGGTGAAAGTGGGCGATACTATTACTTCGGCTATTGATGGTTGTACCGAAGCTATTGATGGTTTTGAGAACGTAAAACCTATGGTATTTGCAGGAATTTACCCTGTAGATACAGAAGATTACGAAGAATTGCGCGCTTCGATGGAAAAACTACAGCTAAATGATGCCTCGTTGGTATTTACGCCAGAGAGTTCGGCGGCATTGGGCTTTGGCTTTCGCTGCGGTTTCTTGGGGATGTTGCACTTAGAGATTGTACAAGAGCGATTGGAACGCGAATTTGGTATGACGGTAATTACTACAGTGCCCAACGTAAGCTACCACGCTTATACTAAGAAAGACCCTGAAAGACCTATTATAGTAAATAACCCGTCTGATTTGCCCGACCCTTCCAAATTGGATAGAGTAGAGGAGCCTTATATAAAAGCCTCTATTATCACAAAATCTGATTTTGTGGGGCAAGTAATGTCGTTATGTATAGAAAAGCGCGGGCAGATTACCAATCAGCATTACCTTACTCCTGAGCGGGTAGAGCTAAACTTTGATATGCCATTGGCTGAGATTGTTTTTGATTTTTACGACCGATTGAAAACGGTGAGCAAGGGCTATGCTTCGTTTGACTATTCGCCTATAGGGATGCGGGCTTCCAACCTTGTGAAGGTGGATATACTTATCAATAGCAACTCGGTAGATGCACTTTCGGCACTTATTCACGCCGATAATGCTTATAACATAGGGAAGAAGATGTGCGAAAAGCTTCGTGAGCTTATACCACGCCAGCAGTTTGATATTCCTATACAAGCAGCCATAGGGGCGAAGATTATATCGCGAGAAACGATAAAGGCACTTCGCAAAGATGTTACTGCTAAGTGTTACGGTGGGGATATTTCGCGAAAACGTAAATTGCTTGAAAAACAAAAAGCGGGTAAAAAGCGTATGCGCCAAGTGGGCAATGTAGAGATTCCACAGAGTGCCTTTATGGCGGTGCTGAAGCTAAATGATTAAATTGTGAATAACTAAAAACAAATTATAACAATGGGAAAAGGATTTTTTAAAGTACCAAAGGCGGTAAACGAGCCTGTAAAAGGCTATGCACCAGGTTCGCCAGAACGCAAAGCGGTATTGGAAGTTTACAAAGAACTTTGGAATACCAAAGTAGATGTACCACTTTACATTGGTAAAGAGGAAATTAGAACAGGGAATACGACAGAAATGTACCCCCCTCACGATCACAAGCACTTGCTTGGTACTTACCACAATGCCGACAAAGGACTTGTGGAAAAAGCTATTGAAGAAGCACTAAAAGCTCGTGAAAAATGGGCTAACTTGCCTTGGGAAGAACGAGCTGCTGTATTCTTGAAAGCGGCAGACCTTATTGCAGGTCCTTACCGTGCCAAAATGAATGCTGCTACAATGATTGCACAATCAAAAACAGTGCATCAGGCTGAAATAGACTCTGCTTGTGAGTTGATAGACTTCTTGCGTTTCAACGTAGAGTTTATGGCTAATATATACAATGACCAGCCTAATTCATCAGAAGGTGTATGGAATAGAGTAGAATATCGTCCTTTAGAAGGCTTCGTATATGCAGTTACTCCGTTTAACTTTACAGCTATTTCTGGTAACTTGCCTACTAGTGCTGCACTTATGGGTAACGTAGTGGTATGGAAACCAAGTGCTTCACAAGTTTTCTCTGCAAATGTGATTGTAGAGGTATTGAGAAAAGCAGGCTTACCTGCAGGGGTTATCAATGTGGTAAACGGCGATGCACGAATGGTAACCGAAGTGCTTTTGGCAAGTCCGCATTTTGCAGGTATTCACTTTACAGGTTCTACAGGTGTGTTCCAAAGCATCTGGAAACAAATAGGTGATAATATTCACAAATACCGCACTTATCCTAAGATAGTGGGTGAAACAGGTGGTAAAGACTTTATCATTGCGCACCCATCGGCAGATGCACAAGAGGTAGCAACAGCTATTACTCGAGGAGCGTTTGAGTTTCAAGGTCAAAAATGTAGTGCTGCTTCACGCGTATATTTGCCAAAATCAAAAGCTGACGCTATCTTGGCATTGGTAAAAAAAGACGTAGAGTCGTTCAAAATGGGTAGCCCTGAAGATATGAGCAACTTTATCACAGCAGTGATTAACAAGACGGCTTTTGATAAATTGGCAAGCTATATAGACCAAGCTAAAAAAGATAAAGAAGCAAGTATACTTGTAGGTGGAGGTTACGATTGTTCAAAAGGATGGTTTATAGAGCCTACCGTAATCGTAACTACTAATCCTAAATATACAACTATGGAGACTGAGCTTTTCGGACCTGTAGTAACTGTGTATGTATATGAAGATGCTCAATGGTCTGAAACGTTGAAATTGGTAGACGAAACATCTGAATATGCGCTTACAGGTGCTGTGTTTGCTGATTGTCGTTACGCAATAGATGAGGCTGTAAAAGCATTGGCTAACGCCGCAGGTAACTTCTACGTAAATGATAAGCCAACAGGAGCCGTTGTAGGACAACAACCTTTTGGTGGAGCAAGAGCTTCAGGAACCAATGATAAAGCAGGTTCAGCACAAAACTTATTGCGCTGGGTATCACCACGCCTTATCAAAGAAACTTTTGTTTCTCCTACCGATTATCGTTATCCTTTCTTGGGATAAAGGAAAAAGTAAGAATTATAAAATAATAAGGAGCTTTGGCAAGGTAGAAAAACTTTGCCAAAGCCCTTAAAAATAAAATTAGCCATAATTATCAACTATTAATTATTTAAAGAAGTGGATTGGTTTATTAATTTGATGAATAACCACGAGAGCGTAGCATACACAGTTATAGTGTATAGCATCGTGATAGCCATAGGAGTAGCTTTAGGGAAAGTGAAATTTTTTGGTATCTCATTCGGGATAGCGTGGGTGCTATTCGTTGGGATAGCAATGGCAGAATTAGGTTTTACTGTAAACGGACACATACAACACTTTGTAAAAGAATTCGGACTTATCTTATTTGTTTATACCATAGGGTTACAAGTAGGTCCAGGCTTTTTTGCAGCTTTCAAAAAGGAAGGTGTAAAATTCAATTTATTAGCTATATTATCGGTGCTTACTTGCGTGGTAACGGTTATAGCAATACATTTTCTGACAGGTACTGATATGGCTACACTTGTAGGCATAATGTCGGGGGCTGTTACTAATACACCAGGATTGGGGGCAGCCCAAGCTACCCTTGAAGATGTATTGGGGACAGGACAAGTGCCTTCTCTTACCACAATGTATGCAGTAGCCTATCCTTTTGGGGTTTTTGGTATCATATTGGTGATGCTGATGTTTAAAGGATTTTTGAAGGTGAACGTAGAGGCAGAAAAACGTTTGAATACTTGGCGGCACGCAAAAGACCAAGTAGTAATTAATCGTTTTGCTATAAGAGTAACCAATCCGCAGCTATTTGGCAAAAAGCTTCAGGTTATAAAAGAAACACTTGATTTTGACTTTACCATTTCGCGTATGTGCCGTAATGGTGAAATATTAATGGCTGATTCTCAAACTCACATAAAAGAGGGTGATATAGTGCTAATTGTGGCTAACCAACGAGAAAATGAAAAATTCCTAAACCTAATAGGTGAAAATGTTCTCATTTCGGACTATTTTCCCGATGAAAAGGATATGCGCTACACTTCTCGCCGCATCAATGTAACCCAACGAGCTATCTTTACCAAAACGTTGGCAGAACTGGATGTTCGCAAGCGTTTTGGAGTAACTATCACACGGGTATATAGAGCGGGATTAGAATTTGTACCTTCAGCTCATACCAAATTGCAATTTGGCGACACAATAACCGTAATAGGCGATGAAACTCATATACAACTTGTGAGCAAAGAGTTTGGAAACTCTAAAAAACGCCTCCAAACCCCTCATATAGCTGAACTATTTATGGGTATTACCCTTGGGGTGTTGTTAGGTAGCATACCATTTAGTATCCCAGGTATCCCAGGTGCAGTGAAATTAGGTTTGGCGGGGGGTCCTTTGATAGTTGCCATACTGATAAGCCGCTATGGAGGAGCACTATCGGTAACACACTACGTATCACAAAGTGCCAACCTGATGATACGCGAAATAGGTATTGTTCTTTTCTTGGCAAGTGTAGGGTTGGACGCTAATGCCCACTTTATAGATACAATTATACACGGGCAAGGATTATACTGGATGGGATTAGGAGCGATTATTACGTTTGTACCTTTATTGGTAACAGCAATGGTAGCGCGCTTTAAAGCAAAGCTGGATTATATGGAAACTTGTGGTTTGCTGTCGGGGGCTTCAACAGACCCACCAGCCTTAGCTTTTGCTAACGAAATGACAAATTCAGACATTCCAGCGCTTACGTATGCAAGTGTGTATCCGCTCACTACGTTTATGCGAATAATGGTGGCGCAATTATTGATAGTATTTTTTATGTGATAGTTTCAAAAAAAATTGTACTTTTGCGCACTCAAAAAAACAGTGAAAAATTATGTTTGGAAATTTGAATCCTTTAGATTTGATGGGGAAGCTACAGGAGCTTACCGATAAGGCAGATGCAACCCGTAAGAGTTTGGACGAAACACTTATTGAAGAAACTTCGGCTGATGGTAAAATAAAAATAACTGTAGCCGGTAATAATAAAATAAAATCATTATCCATTGATGATACGCTGTTAGAAGATAAAGAAGCTTTAGAAGATTACCTAATAGTTACTATCAATAAAGCTATGGATAAAGTGAGTGATGCTAATAAAAATGCTTTCGGATTTATAAATGATATGAAACTTCCGTTTAATCTTTAAAATATTATACTATGGGGAAAATAATAGCTATTGCCAACCAAAAAGGGGGGGTAGGAAAAACAACTACATCAGTGAACTTAGCCGCTGCTCTTGGCGTATTGGAAAAAAAAGTATTACTTATAGATGCCGACCCGCAAGCTAATGCTACATCAGGATTGGGTGTAAATGTAGATACTGTGCAACACGGTACTTATGAGCTTTTGGAACACACACTTGAAGCCAAAGATATGATTATTCATACGGATTCTCCTAATCTTGATTTGATAGCAGCACATATCAACTTGGTGGCTATTGAAATTGAATTGGTAGATAAGGAGCAACGCGAGTATATGCTTAAAAAAGCGTTGGAAACTATCAAAGATGAGTATGATTATATCTTGATAGATTGTGCACCTTCTTTGGGGCTTATCACCGTGAATGCGCTTACGGCTGCCAACTCGGTAATTATACCTATACAATGTGAGTATTTTGCCTTGGAAGGGCTGGGCAAGTTGCTTAATACCATTAGAAGTGTACAAAGAGCTTTCAATGCGAATTTGGATATAGAAGGATTGTTGCTAACAATGTATGACCCTCGCTTGCGCTTATCAAACCAAGTGGTGGAAGAGGTTCAGAAAAACTTTAGCAATATGGTTTTCAAAACCATCATACAACGCAATGTTCGCTTGAGCGAAGCGCCGAGCTTTGGTGAAACAATTATCAACTATGATGCCACCAGCAAAGGAGCTACAAATCACATCAATTTAGCTCAAGAAATAATAGATAAAAACAAAACTGCATAATGACAAAGCCTGCTAAAAAACAATCATTAGGACGCGGACTTTCTGCTATATTAGGCGGAAGCCCAGAGCTTACGATTAATTCTATCAATGATAAGAATGCTGATAAAATAGTAGGTAATATCATTGAGCTGGAACTCGGGTTGATAGAAACAAACCCTTTCCAACCGCGTACTTCGTTTAACGAAGAAGAACTTGCTGGGCTTGCGTCATCAATAGAAGAATTGGGGGTGGTGCAGCCTATTACGGTGCGCAAACTTGATGGTGAAAATAAATACCAACTCATATCGGGGGAACGCCGCTTCAGGGCATCTAAGTTGGCAGGACTGCAAACTATACCTGCCTATATACGTATAGCCGATGATAATGAGTCGCTTACGATGGCTTTGGTAGAAAATATACAACGCCAAGACTTAGACCCTATAGAAATAGCGTTGTCGTATCAGCAACTCATAGAGCAGGTGAACCTTACCCAAGACCAGATGAGCAAACGGGTAGGTAAAAAACGTTCAACCATTACCAATTACTTGCGATTGCTAAAATTAGCACCTATAGTTCAAACAGGTATACGCGATGGTTTTATCAGTATGGGGCACGGCAGAGCAATACTATCTGTAGAAGACACTGATAAACAAGCTGAAGTTTACGAACGTATCATAGCCGAAGGGCTATCAGTGCGCGATACGGAAGAATTGGTGCGCAAAATGCAATACGGTGAAGAGGAAGGACAACCCGCTGAGGTAGCTAATATAGAACTTCCTAAAAGCACAACTGCCGCTAAGGTTGAATTGCCTGCGTATATTAAGGAAAATATAGGTAGTGTGTCTCATTTCTTCGGAACAAAAGTATCGGTGAAGATGAGCAGAGACGGCAAAGGAAGCTTGGTGATACCTTTTCAATCGGAAGAGGATTTTAAGCGTATTCAAAATTTATTACAAAAAGAGAATGAATAAATATATTGTATTGATATTAGTGCTATTAAGTACTGTTATGGGGCGGTTGTATTCACAAGAAGAGGTGGTTACAACAGCTAAAGACTCGGTGCAGGTAGCTGTAAATCAAGACAATATAAGGCGTATCACTTGGAATACAGACCCATTGTCGCCAGCAAAGGCGGCATTTTATTCGGCTGTATTGCCTGGATTGGGACAGATATACAACAAAAGTTATTGGAAAGTACCATTGGTGTATGCAGGAATTGGGATACCGATTTATTTTTACATTCAAAATTCTAAGGAATACGACCGCTATATGACTGCCTACAAACGCAGGCAGCAAGGTTATACCGATGATGAGTTTTTTTATGGGGGAGCTAGTGCGGATCAACCTCGTGTGAACAACGATGGATTACGACAGGGAATACAGTTTTACAGGCGAAATAAAGAACTCTCTATAATTGTAACAATAGGCTTATACGCCCTCAATATTATAGAAGCCAATGTAGATGCGCACCTAAAACAATTCAATGTAGATGAGCAACTTACAATTGCACCTTTCATAGAAACTAACTATTTTACTCAGCCACAATATGGACTCACACTCACATACAAATCTAAGAGATGAATAAACAGAATTTATTGGATACTTTGCGCCAAATAGTAGGTGCAAAGTACGTAATGACCGACCCAGCCAAAACCGAACGCTACCGCACAGGATATCGTTTTGGTACGGGGAATGCAATAGCAGTGGTTCGCCCTGCTACTTTGTGGGAACAATGGCAAGTGCTGGAGGCTTGTGTAGCCGCCGATGTAATCGTGATTTCGCAGGCAGCCAATACAGGTATTACAGGAGGTTCAAATCCGTTTGGCAATGATTATGATAGAGATGTGGTAGTAATCAATACGATGCGTAATGATACTATACAGCTTATCAATAATGGTGAACAGGTGGTGTGCCTACCGGGTTCGACACTTAATCACTTAGAACAAGAACTAAAACCCTTAGGACGAGAACCACACTCGGTGATAGGCTCATCGTGTATAGGAGCTTCAGTTATTGGAGGGGTGTGTAATAATTCGGGAGGCTCATTGGTGCAACGAGGGCCTGCCTATACAGAAATGTCGCTTTTTGCACAACTAAATGCTGAAGGGAAGTTGGAGTTGGTGAACCACTTGGGTATAGACTTAGGAAATAATCCTAAAGAAATACTTACAAACTTACAAGAAGGCAAGTATGCTACTAAAGATGTACATAACACGGGCAAAAAAGGGCACGACCACGATTATTGTAACCACGTACGTAAAATAGATGCTAATACACCCGCACGTTTCAATGCCGACCCAGCACGTTTGTATGAAGCATCGGGTAGTGCAGGGCGTTTAGGAGTTTTTGCAGTGCGTGTAGATACTTTCCCTTCTGAAAAAACTACAGCAGTATTCTATATTGGAACAAACGATACCTCTGTACTTACCCAATTAAGACGTGATATGCTGGGTTCGTTTGAACAGATACCTATCTCAGGCGAATATATTCACCGCACAGCTTTTGATATTGCTGCAAAATACGGTAAAGATACTTTTTGGTATATAAAAAATGTGGGTACAGAATATTTACCCCGCTTGTTTGCTTTAAAAGCGTGGGCAGATAGGGTAGCTAAAAAGTTGCCATTTATGCCTCATCACTTTAGTGAGAAGTTTTTGCAAGCAACCTCTAAGCTAATGCCAAAACATTTACCACAAACGCTTATAGACTATCGCAATACCTATGAACACCACCTTATTTTGAAAATGGGAGGTAAAGGCGTAGAGGAGGCTCGTGCCTACCTTAAAGAAAAATTTGCTGATGGTACTAAAGGAGCTTATATAGAATGTGATGCCAAATTGGCACAAGCAGCTATGTTGTTGCGCTTTGCAGTAGCATCGGCAGCTATTCGTTATCGTTCTGTACACGAAAAAGAAGTAGAAGATATTGTAGCCTTGGATATCGCCCTTAGACGTAATGATGACGATTGGTTTGAAAGATTGCCTAAAGAGATAGATGACAAAATCTTGCATAAGTTGTACTATGGCCACTTTATGTGTCACGTGTTCCACCAAGATTACGTTATCAAAAAAGGTTATAACTGCGAGGAAATAGAAGAGGAAATGCTTAAGCTTTTAGACAAACGAGGGGCGCAATATCCTGCAGAGCACAATGTGGGACACTTATATCACGCTAATGACGATCTAAAACACTTCTATAACGAACTTGACCCTACCAATAGTTTTAATCCAGGGATTGGGAAAACCTCGAAGAAGAAAGATTGGAAATAATAAAAAATATTTTTCAAAAATAAAAGGCTGCATATTGTTTATACAATGTACAGTCTTTTATTTTGGCATATTTTTTGATATAAGAACAATTATATTTGAATATAAAATACTTTTTATGAGAAAAATGCTATGGTTAGGTGTGTTAGGTTGCTTTCTACTACTAACAGCACAGTGTACTAAAGTGATTGAAGAGCGTATATATACGCAATTACCCGCTAACGTAATCCTATCAGGAGATGGAGCGCCTGCTTTAAACTTAGGAAAAGTTGGTGATTATTACCTTGATGTTACAAATACAAACCTTTATGGAGCTAAAACAGCTGAAGGCTGGGGGACTCCTATTAGTTTGAAAGGACTCCCAGGGAATGATGGTGCGCCTGGTGCGCCTGGTGCAGCTGGGAGTAATGGTACTACTCCTCACATAGGAGACAATGGCAATTGGTTTATTGGCAAAAAAGATACAGGCATAAAAGCAGCAGGCACTAATGGTAGTGATGGTACTACTCCTCATATAGGAGGTAATGGCAATTGGTTTATCGGTACGCGAGATACAGGTATAAAAGCAGCAGGCACTAATGGTAGTGATGGTACTACTCCTCATATCGGAAGTAATGGCAATTGGTTTATTGGCAAAAAAGATACAGGCATAAAAGCAGCAGGCACTAATGGTAGTGATGGTACTACTCCTCATATAGGAGACAATGGCAATTGGTTTATAGGAAACAAAGATACAGGCATAAAAGCAGCAGGCACTAATGGTAGTGATGGTACTACTCCTCATATAGGAGACAATGGCAACTGGTTTATAGGAAACAAAGATACA
>NZ_JAGDYP010000011.1 GCF_017565765.1 Capnocytophaga bilenii | reverse complement strand
GTAGGGAAAATACACCTACCCTATGCAAGGGGGGGGGCGGAAAATACACCTACCCTACACAAGGGGGGTAGGGAAAATACACCTACCCTATGCAAGGGGGGTAGGGAAAATACACCTACCCTATGCAAGGAGGGTGCGGAAAATACACCTACCCTACACAAGGGGGGTAGGGAAAATACACCTACCCTATGCAAGGAGGGTGCGGAAAATACACCTACCCTATGCAAGGAGGGTGCGGAAAATACACCTACCCTAAGCAAGGGGGGTAGGGAAAATACACCTACCCTAAGCAAGGGGGGTAGGGAAAATACACCTACCCTAAGCAAGGGGGGTAGGGAAAATACACCTACCCTAAGCAAGGGGGGTAGGGAAAATACACCTACCCTAAGCAAGGGGGGTAGGGAAAATACACCTACCCTAAGCAAGGGGGGTAGGGAAAATACACCTACCCTAAGCAAGGGGGGGTAGGGAAAATACACCTACCCTAAGCAAGGGGGGTAGGGAAAATACACCTACCCTAAGCAAGGGGGGTAGGGAAAATACACCTACCCTAAGCAAGAGGGGTAGGGAAAATACACCTACCCTACACAAGGGGGGTGCGGAAAATACACCTACCCTATTTTTTAATAATTATCTGATAATCAATTAATTAAAGATAAAATCTAATTTTTAAGCTCTTTTCTTCCTAATTATATATTATTATAATATATATAAATAAAAATAAGCACACACATTTTTTCTTTCTGCATTTTTACCCAATCTGAGAGTATGATTTACCTTATTTTTAGTAACTATTTGTAAATCAGATTTTTTGTGAAAGTCTTAAGTTATATTGTTTTTAGGGGCAAGATGTGCCTTTGTATATACACAGTTTTTAGCAAAACGGTATACAAAGGCGCATCTTGCTTTTTAGTCCTCTTTTTCAAAAACTTGCCTATGGCTGCATTTTTGTGAAAGAAGACTAAAAAGGGGAAAAAACTTCGGAACTCGTTTTTTCTTTCTATAGGAAATTTAGATTTAGTTTTTGAGCTCTTTGTGGAACTCAAAAACAATGGGTAGCTAAAAAGCAGTATACTATATAGCTTGATTACCAAGAAGTAGAAATACCGCAGTATTTCAAGTAAATCAAACTTTATAAAGCTAGATAGCTAGTGATAAGATAGAGAAAAATTGAATCTTTTAAATCAATATTGAATATTTTGTCAAAGATAGTAATGATTTTGTTGATACTCACCTTCCCATAAGAAATGGCTTTAATTTGTTGTAAGGCATAAACAAGTTCAATCAAATCATTTTTGGTAGCAGTCCATTCTAAATCTGTAACGACTTCTTGCAGGTTTCCTTCTAAATCGGAAACAAGAAAAACAAGGAGATAAAAGCAGAGCGAGGAAGAGGAATACGAATTTAAATGCAGTGTATTTCAACACATAATTATGCTTGGTTAATTATCAGTTGCTTTTTTATTTTTTAAATAAATTATTTTATTGAAAATCAGAAACTTATATTTATTACCTTATATCACTGAACAGAATCCAATTACAGCGATAAAAATAATTTTACAATTTGGTTATCAGATGATTTATTTTTTATGTGGTACATTCAACCCTTAAGCACAATGTTCACAAAACTCCAATCCATTATCACTCGTAATGGTTTTTACAAAATCTTTATACGGAAGCAAAGCCTCTATCATCGCTTTGGTTATTTTTTTGCATTTTTACTACTTAACTTACTCATTATTAAAAAAATATTTTTCTTTCTACAATCGTCAAAATTGCTCTTTTGTGTTCTGCCCCCACAATTAATCTACTTCAAAATATCCAAATTCTTCATTAGTCAAAACGATTTCAGGGCGTAAACTAATTGGTTTTCGTCCTCTCCTCAGCCCTCTCCGAAGGAAAGGGAGCTGTTTTCGATGTTTTAACTTATGTCTTAAATATTGATATAAATCACCTCCTTTTCCCTTATTTTCTCGGATATATTGATAAATCTTTTCAGTACTTACCATATTGATATTTTGTTTTTTACAATAGCCCACAATTTTACAGCAAATCTTTCCTTGCGAATATTTGCGTGTTCCTGAGCGTTTTGAGGGGGATATACCCCTCTTTTCAGCTCTCTGCTAATGGTACTTTCTGACACACCCAATTGCCCAGCAATAAATTTTGGGGATTTATTGCATTTAAGATATATTTTTATTTCGGTATTATTTTCCAAAGAAATCAAAAGTGTAAAAATCGGTAAATTGGTAAAGGATTTTTATATCAAACTCACCGAACTCTATGGGTAATTTCGGGTAGTGGGAGTGAATTACAATCTGATTGTAAAGATTTTGTATCGCAATTTTTCCGAAAAGAAAGCCTCCACCTATCTGTTTAAACTTGAAAAACAAACCGCTCAAATAGTGGCTATCTGTAAAGAAATTATGACTCTTTCGCAAAGATTAGAATAGCATCTCACCGAAAAAAACAAAAAATAAATAACGTGTAAAACATCAAACTTTATTTTATATATTTGATTTACAAATTATTAAAAAACTATATTGAAAAAATAAATAAAAAAATCATCAATTTATTTTTTTAGATAAATCTAAATTATTACTTTTGCAAATCTAAAAATATTAAAAACAATAATATTAAACAATTGAAAATCAATTAAGCTAACTATTTAAACCTGAAAAATAATGAATATTAATCACACACTCCCAGAGCTTCCGTATGACAAAAATGCTCTAAATCCGATTATTACAGAGGAAACTTTTGATTATCACTACGAAAAGCATCACGCTGCCTATGTAAACAACCTTGCGGGATTGGTAAAAGATACCGAATGGGCGGAAAAAGACATCGTGGACATCATCCGAAAAAGCTACAACGAAAACCAAGTAGCCATTTTCAACAATGCAGCTCAACATTGGAATCATTCCTTTTTTTGGAATTGTCTCTCGCCCGATGGCGGAAAAAATCCTACTGGAAAAATCGCTGAACTCATCAACCGCGATTTCGGAAGTTTTAAAAATTTTAAAGAACAATTCTCTGCCACTGCCGTAAAATTATTCGGTGCTGGTTGGGCGTGGCTGGCTCAAAATCAGGAAGGAAAATTAGAAATTCTCCCAATGAAAGATGCTTTCACTCCACTGACTGAAAATAAAACTCCTATCCTTACCCTCGATGTGTGGGAGCACGCCTACTATATCGATTATCGAAATGCAAGACCCAAATTCGTGGAAGGTTTTTGGGAACTTGTAAACTGGAATTTTGCTAACCAAAACTTGAAATATAATGAGTGATACTTGTGTAAAACATATCGAAAATTATTGGAAGATTTTAACCGAAGAAGCCAATGAATCTTTTAACGAAGGAAATTATGAAGTTGCTTTGAGTGGCTATCTAAATGCCTTGTACAGAGCTGAAGTGCTTAATGGTAATTTTCTCGATTGCGTCCGACTGAAAGTTCCTTTTGTACAATTGTACGTTGTTTCGTGTAACAACTTGGCAAATTGCTATCAGGAAATAAAAGATTTGAAAAATGCAGAGGAAATGTTGCAAAAAGTGATATATTTTCTTTTATATCTCTATGAAAAGAATTATAAAAAAGAAGAAATTCAGGGAGAATTGAAAAAATCTGTCATTAGTTACATAAACTTTATTCAAAAAAATAATTTAGATACAATAAGTAAAACTATTTTTTTAACTTACTTGAAAAAACGATTGATAACAAACAATTTAGAAAATATAAAAACATTCGATTATGTGCAATTCAATTAAAAAATTGGTTCAGAAAGAGCAATTACAACTCATCCAAAAAGGAATACTAAGCATTGGAGATAAATTACCAGAATTTGTTAAAAAAGCCGTTATTTCTACAAAGAAAGGCATAGAAATCTCTGAAATCACACACAACTACGCAGCCGAACAAGGAAAGTGGATGGTGCTTTTTTGGTGGCCTAAAGATTTTACTTTCGTCTGTCCAACAGAAATTATAGAATTTAATAAAAATAATAAAAAATTTCTGGAAAGAAACGCTGTGTTGATTGGTGCTTCTACCGACACCGAATATGTACATTTAGGGTGGAGAGAAAATCATCCACAATTAGCAGAACTTTCTATTCCAATGCTTGCCGATACTTCCAAATCTTTAGCCGAAGAAATGGGAATTTTAAATTGCGAAGAAAAAGTTGCTTATCGAGCTACTTTTATCATTGACCCACAAGGAATTATACAATGGGTGAGCGTTTATCCTATGAATGTGGGAAGAAATGTAGATGAAGTACTTCGCGTATTAGATGCTCTCCAAACAGAAGAATTAACCGCTTGTGGGTGGAAGGCGGGAGAACAAACACTTTCTCAACAATTAAAAAAATAAATAAAATGATCGATACTTACCTTTATACAGAGCTAAAACGCTATACCGCCGACAAATTATCGTTTGAGAAAGGCACAATAATTCGTTTTATTCGTAGCCAAAAAGATTTGCAAAATATTGATATTCAGGAAAATTTGAAAGAAGAAATTCATCAGTCGTTTGAGGATAAGGAGAATAAACATTGGCATCTTTGGCAAGAAGAAAAAAGTTTGCTGGTAGCCGTTTCCAAATACGAATTAGAGGATTTAAGACAAGTAGGGGCAACCATTGTGCAACAACTACAACCGTCTTCTGTTTCATCTTCGGTGGAGGCGGTTCTTGAAAATCTGGAACTTTTCTCCGAAAAAGAAAAATACGCCCTCTTGGAAGGTGTGTTGCTTAGCAGTTATCATTTTGATAAATATCTATCCAAAAAAAAGACGGGTAAAATCACGCTATTTGTTTCGGAAACCGCTCTTTCTGAAAAGCAATACAATGAACTTAACACAGTTCTTGAAGCCATTTCCCTCACCAAAAACGCAGTAAATGAACCTGTTAATTATATGGATGCTCTCAAGTTTTCAGAATGGGTGCAGGAAGCAGGTGAAAAATTCGGTTTTGGAACGGAAATTCTTCATAAAAAACAAATCGAAACCCTAAAAATGGGAGGTTTGCTCGGCGTGAATAAAGGCTCGGAAACACCACCCACTTTTAATATTATGCACTACAAACCGAAAAATGCGGTCAATTCTCAACCTTTGGTTTTGGTAGGCAAAGGTGTAATGTTCGATACGGGCGGTTACTCACTCAAAGTGGGTGGCGTAATGAGTACAATGAAATGCGATATGGCAGGTGGTGCCGCTGTGTTGGGTATCATTTCGGTAATTGCGGGGAATCAATTGCCTTACTATGTGATTGGTATTGTACCCGCCACGGATAACAAAATCAATTCCAATGCCTTAGTGGTAGATGATGTGATTACCATAATGGACGGCACTACGGTAGAAGTGCAAAATACCGATGCCGAAGGACGACTTGTTTTGGCAGATGCACTTTGCTATGCGAAAAAATTCAACCCTGAATTAGTGATTGATATGGCTACGCTCACGGGAGCTTCGGCGGCGATTACAGGGAGTTTCGGAATTGCAGGACTTTCCAACCACCAAGAAAGTATCGATGCTCTAAAATCCATTGGCGAGGAAGTCTATGAACGCATTGTGCAGCTCCCTCTTTGGAAAGAATACGGCGAACTCATAAAATCTGATATTGCCGACCTTAAAAACATTGGCGGACCCATCGGCGGAGTGAGTACAGCAGCCAAATTTTTGGAGCATTTTACCGATTACCCTTGGGTACATCTCGATATCGCAGGAGCTGCTTTCCTCAAAGACAAAAAAGGCTATAAACAAAGCGGAGCAACAGCAGTGCCTGTAAGACTGATTTATGAATTTGTAAAAAGTAAATGCTAATGAAAATCAAAAAATTATTCATCGTACTATTAGGTATAGGAGGTACATTGTTGTATTCTTGTAAAAATGAAAAATCATCTTTTGAACCCGTTGAAAATTCAGCAAAAGTAGAATGGACGGCATATAAAACTACCGAGAAATTACCTGTAAAAGGAACTTTTGAATCGGTGGACTTAATCAACCTTTCAGAAGGAAAATCCATTGAAGATTTTTTAAACAATGCTGAGTTTTCTATTCGTGCTTTGGAGTTATCAACAGGAGATCCTTCCAGAGATGAAAAAATTAAAAATTCCTTTTTCGGATTGATGAACGAAGCAGGAAAAATATCAGGAAAATTCATTTTTGAAAACCATCAATGGACTATTAAGCTAAGAATGAATGGAGTTAGTGTGAATAATATTCCAGCAGAAATTCAATTCAAAGATAATTTATTGAGTGTCAAATCTTCTATCGATTTGAAAGATTTTAAAGCTTTGAAAGCCTTAGAAGTACTTAACTCAGTTTGTTTTGATTTGCATAAAGGTGTTGATGGTATAAGTAAAGTATGGGAAAATGTTGATATTCACGCGTCTGTAAAATTAAAAGAAACTAAAAAATGATTACCGAACCCCTCTTACAAGACAACAAAGACCGCTTTGTCATTTTTCCTATACAGCACAATGATATTTGGCAATTCTACAAAAACGCCGAAGCCAGTTTTTGGACGGCAGAAGAAGTAGATTTGTCGCCCGATCTCCACGATTGGCAAAACAAACTCAACGACAACGAACGATTTTTCATCTCGCGAGTGTTGGCTTTTTTTGCTGCCAGTGATGGCATCGTGAATGAAAATCTTGCCATCAACTTCCTCCAAGAGGTGCAATATCCTGAGGCACGATGTTTCTACGGATTTCAAATTATGATTGAAAATATCCATTCCGAGATGTACTCGCTCCTCATCGATACTTATGTGAAAGACCCTGCCGAGAAGGATTATTTGCTTCGTGCCATCGAAACCATTCCGTGTGTTACCAAAAAAGCAAAATGGGCGTTGCGATGGATTACCAAAGGAAGTTTTGCCGAGCGACTCATCGCCTTTGCTGCGGTGGAGGGCATCTTCTTTTCAGGAAGTTTTTGCTCTATTTTTTGGCTCAAAAAACGCGGCTTGATGCCAGGGCTCACCTTTTCTAACGAACTCATCAGTCGGGACGAAGGCTTGCACTGCGATTTTGCTTGTTTGCTCTATGTCAATCATCTACAAAACAAACTTTCGGAAGAAACCATACGAGAAATCATCGTAGATGCCGTTGCTATCGAAAAGGAATTTGTTACCGATGCACTCCCTGTGAAACTCATCGGAATGAATGCCGAACTGATGTGCCAATACATCGAATTTGTAGCCGATAGATTGCTCGTTGCCTTGGGGTGCAATAAAGTGTGGAACGCTACCAATCCGTTTGATTTTATGGAACTTATTTCTCTGCAAGGAAAAACCAATTTCTTCGAACGGCGTGTAGGCGAATACCAAAAAACAGGCGTAGCACAAACCAACAGCGAACAAAACACCTTTTCACTCGATGAAGATTTTTAAAATAACTATTGGCTATCGGCCATTAGCTATTAGCCAAATAAAACCATTAAAAAAATGAAACTTCCCATATTTGCTTACGGAAATAATGTACTCAAAGTCAAGGCACAAGCCGTAGCCTCTGATTTTCCCAATTTGCACGAACTCATCGCCAATATGTGGGAAACGATGGAAAAGGCCAATGGCTGTGGGTTGGCAGCACCGCAGGTCGGAAAATCGTTGCGGTTGTTCGTTGCCGATTCTCAATTGCTTTACGAGGCGATGGACGAAAGGGATAAAATAGCCTATTTCGAAAAAGGCGACACGGGTATTCGGCGAGTGTTTATCAATCCGCAAATAAAAAATCTTTCCGAAGAACAATGGGAAGAAGCAGAAGGCTGTTTGAGTTTGCCCTTTTTATCAGGAAAAGTAGCCCGTTCGTGGTCGGTGGAATTGAGCTATCAAAACGAACAATTTGAAACCATCACCGAAACTTTTAGCGGAATGACTGCACGCGTGATTCTCCACGAATACGACCACTTGGAAGGCATTCTCTACATTGACCGCGTGAAACCCTTGGCGAAAAAACTGATGCAATCCAAACTCCAAAAACTATTGAAAGGAAATCTAGTTCCTGCTTATGCTATGAAATTCAAATAAAAAAAGAAATGTTTGTAATAAAGAGAAACGGAAAAAAAGAAGCCGTTCATTTTGATAAAATTACGGCTCGTATTCATAAACTCATCTACGGCTTATCAATTTCGGAAAAAGATGTAATTGAAATTGCTAAAAAAGTCATTCAAGGGATTTACGACAATATTACCACTACCGAACTGGACAACCTTGCGGCAGAAACCGCCGCTGCACAAACTACCATTCACCCTGATTTTTCGGTCTTGGCGGCACGCATCGCCGTGAGCAATTTGCACAAAAACACTCTCAAATCGTTTTCAAAAACCGCTCAATTGCTCTACGAATACACCGACCCCATAACCCAAACCCACGCACCTCTCATCTCCGAAGAAATTTATAAAATCATTCGTAAAAACGCCGATGAACTCGACAGCAGTGTCATCTACGACCGCGATTATAATTTTGATTACTTCGGATTTAAAACCTTAGAGCGTTCCTACCTCATTCGTACCAATGGAAAGGTAACCGAACGCCCACAGCATCTCTTTATGCGTGTGGCGTTGGGCATTCACAAAGAGGATATTCAGGCGGCGATTGAAACTTACAACTTGATGAGCGAAAAATGGTTTATCCACGCTACACCAACGCTTTTCAACGCCGGTACGCCCAAACCGCAAATGTCGTCTTGCTTTTTGCTGAGTATGACCGAAGACAGCATCGCTGGGATTTTTGACACCCTCAAACGCTGTGCTTTGATTTCGCAATCAGCGGGTGGTATTGGTGTGAGCATTCATAACATTCGTTCCACGGGGAGCTATATCAAAGGTACAGGCGGAATTTCCAACGGCATTATTCCGATGCTTCGCGTGTTCAATGATACGGCTCGTTATGTAGATCAAGGCGGCGGCAAACGCAAAGGTGCTATTGCCGTCTATATCGAACCGTGGCACTTGGATATTTTTGATTTTATTGATATTCGTAAAAATCACGGTAAGGAGGAGATGCGCGCAAGGGATTTATTTCCTGCCCTTTGGATTCCTGACCTCTTTATGCAACGCGTAGAAGCCGACCAAATGTGGTCGCTCTTTGACCCCAACGAAGCACAAGGGCTGTACGAGGTGTATGGCGAAAAATTCAACGAACTTTATACCACTTACGAAAACGAAGGAAAATTTCGCAAGCAAATCAAGGCACGCGAACTCTGGACAGCCATTCTCGAAGCTCAAATCGAAACCGGTACACCTTATATGTGCTACAAAGATGCCGTGAATGAAAAATCAAACCAAAAGAACATTGGTACGATACGCAGTTCCAACCTCTGCACCGAAATAATGGAATACACCAACGCCGATGAGGTGGCGGTGTGCAATTTGGCTTCCTTGGCATTGCCTCGCTATGTTTCCAGTGGGGGATTTGATTTTCAAAAACTCTACGAAGTAACCAAAATCGTTACGCGAAATCTCAATAAAATCATCGATGGAAATTATTATCCCATTCCTGAGACCAAAACTTCCAACGACCGCCATCGTCCGATAGGCTTAGGCGTGCAGGGCTTGGCAGATGTGTTTTTACTCCTCCGTTTGCCCTTTGAAAGCCCAGAAGCTCGGAGGCTGAACAAGGATATTTTCGAGACGATTTATTTTGCCTCGATGGAAGCCTCGATGGACTTGGCAAAGGAGCAAGGGGCATACAGCTCGTTTGCAGGGTCGCCGCTTTCGGAAGGGAAATTTCAGTTTGATTTGTGGCAAGTTGTCCCTTCTGACCGTTGGGATTGGGAAAAACTTCGCCAAGAGGTGATGACCCACGGCGTACGCAATTCGCTTCTTTTAGCACCGATGCCTACCGCCTCTACTTCGCAGATTTTGGGCAACAATGAGTGCTTTGAACCCTACACCAGCAATATTTATAACCGCCGTGTGCTTTCGGGCGAATTTGTGGTGGTGAATAAATTCTTACTCAAAGACCTCATCGAGTTGGGACTTTGGAACCCTACGATGAAAAACAAACTCATCGCCGAAAATGGTTCGGTGCAAAACATTCCTAAAATCCCTACGGAGCTGAAAGAATTGTACAAAACCGTTTGGGAAATCAAGCAAAAAACCATCATTGATATGGCGGCAGAGCGAGGAGCGTTTATCTGTCAGTCGCAGTCGCTCAACCTCTTTATGGCAGAGCCGAATTTGGCAAAGCTCACCTCGATGCACTTCCACGCGTGGAAAAGCGGACTCAAAACGGGTATGTACTACCTCCGCACCAAAGCCGCCGTAGATGCCATCAAATTTACCGTAGATACGCAGCTGCTTTTAGGACAATCACAAGTAGCCTGCTCGCTAGACAACCCTGAGGAATGTTTGGCGTGTGGAAGTTAACTTTCTATTGAAACTATTCGTTTTTATGGTAAAATTGATAAAAGATATACTATTGGCTTAGTGATTTTGAATAATGAAAAAACGTTTTCTTACAGGAAAAAAGAAAAGAAAAAATAATTTATATCTTAGTTCCATTTTTTATTTCTATATTTGCAATTCAAATAGAAATGTATTTGTATTTTAGATTTAAAAGTATTTCAATTTAATTTCTAAAAAATGTTATCTTGATACTTAAAATCAACAATAGATAGAGTATATAACCGAGTATTTTTATTAGGTTTTATGGCGTTAGAAGTTAGATAAAAGCTATTATATAAAACGGCTTTTATCTACAAAAGGGAACTCATAACCCGAAGGTCACTGGTTCGAGTCCAGTTCCCGCTACAAAATTTAGATAGCTAAAAAAGAGTGGTTTATATGCGCATAAATCACTCTTTTTTATGTCTGAATTTAGTAAGAAATTGAAAAACGAATACGATAGAGCAAGAAAAGCTGTTTTAAACGCTAATAAAACACCCCTAATAGGCTTGTGCTTATCAGGGGTGCTTTTATATATGATAGTTATTTTATTATTGACGAGTAAGGTTATATTTGTACTTATACCTTAAAGATACATCATATTTTAGCTGTAGTATTATATTTTTTTCAGCGTATTCAGCTTGTTTTTCTAAACTAAGAGAAGGTAAATTAGGATATTCTTTGTTTAACTTTTCAAGTTCTCTTTTATATTCACTATTATTTCCAATAGCATCACTATCTACTAAGAGAAAGAAGAAATCAGTATTTTCAGCTAATAAATTATTGTTGTTTTCAAAATAATAAGTAGCTAAGTCTTGCTTTTTATCTTCATTAGTTATTTTATTTCCATTTACAGCGTATGTTATATCTTGGAAAGTATATACTCCATTCTTATCTGTTATTTTTAGTTTTTTCTCACCCTCTATGTTGCTAAAAACAACTTTAACTGAGTAGACTTCGTAATTAGTCTCAGGACTTCCTAAGATTATACCATACATTTGTTTGAAAATTTCATCTACTTTAGCCTGTTTTTCAGGCTTTTCAGCAATAACCTTTATAGTTCCTACCCAAGTGCCTAAAAATTTGTCATTACCTCCTTTTTCGCTGTTAGGAGTTTCTTTGTCTGATTTTGAACAAGCAGCAAACGATATGGCTGCAATAACGAGTAATAAAATTCTCTTCATCATAATATTATATGTTTAGTTACTAATTGATTGCGCAAAAATATGAATTTTATTGATAAATTCCAAAATAAATTTCAGATACTGTTCTGAAGTGCTCTATACGCAACACGGCTCATACAAAGTAAAGCTAATACTACTCAGGGAGAAAAACTCACTTATAAAAGACTTTTTAGATGAGCTATCTCCTTAAAAAATGAAGTAAAATACCCCCTGTTGTAGTTTTTTTATTGTTATTAATGATTAATTGTTAATAATTTACTATCTTTGCACCGCTTTTAAATGAGATAAAAATGTTTGATAATTTAAGTGATAAATTAGAAAAAGCCCTACATAATCTTAAGGGGCACGGTAAAATTACCGAAATCAACGTAGCAGAGACTTTAAAAGAGGTGAGACGTGCCCTTTTAGATGCGGACGTGAATTATAAAATAGCTAAGGATTTTACCAATACAGTTAAGGAAAAAGCCATTGGACAGCAGGTACTTACCACATTGCAACCAGGGCAGCTGATGGTAAAAATCGTAAAAGATGAGCTTACTCAGCTAATGGGAGGTGATGCAGCAGGAGTAAACCTCTCGGGGAATCCTACCGTTATTTTGATGTCGGGCTTGCAGGGTTCGGGTAAAACCACCTTCTCGGGCAAGTTGGCTAATTATCTTAAAAACAAGAAAAATAAAAAGCCCCTTTTGGTGGCTTGTGATGTGTATCGTCCTGCGGCGATTGATCAGCTGCATATAGTGGGCGACCAAGTGGGAGTGCCTGTTTTTTCTGATAAAGGCAATAATAACCCTGTAGATATAGCACTTAAAGGAGTGCAATACGCTAAGGATAATCACCTAAATGTGGTAATTGTAGATACAGCAGGTCGTTTGGCAGTTGATGAGCAAATGATGAATGAAATTTCTAACATTCACCAAGCTATCAAACCACACGAAACGCTCTTCGTGGTAGATGCAATGACCGGGCAAGATGCAGTGAATACAGCTAAGGCTTTTAATGATGTGCTTAATTTTGATGGAGTTATTCTTACCAAACTCGATGGCGATACCCGCGGTGGTGCCGCTATTACTATCAAGTCGGTAGTGAATAAGCCTATTAAGTTTGTGGGGACAGGAGAAAAGATGGAAGCTATAGACGTGTTCTATCCCGATCGTATGGCAGACCGTATTCTTGGTATGGGTGATGTCGTTTCGCTCGTAGAACGCGCTCAAGAGCAGTTTGACGAAGAACAAGCTCGCAAACTTCAGAAGAAAATCGCTAAAAATCAATTTGGTTTTGATGATTTTCTCGAACAAATACAGCAAATTAAGCGTATGGGTAGTATGAAAGACTTGCTGGGTATGCTCCCTGGTGTGGGTAAAGCTGTAAAAGACCTCGATATAAAAGATGATGCTTTTAAGCATATTGAGGCTATTATCCACTCAATGACACCTAAAGAGCGCAGCAATCCTGCTATTATTGATATGAGTCGCAAAAAACGTATTGCTAAAGGTAGCGGACGTGAGCTTCAGGAAGTAAACCAGCTAATGAAGCAGTTTGAACAAATGAGCAAAATGATGAAGATGATGCAAGGCGGTGGCGGTAGAAAGATGATGCAAATGATGCAAAATATAAGATAAAATAACAATAACAACTAAAAAAAATGACTATTTTAGACGGAAAAAAAACTTCAGAAACCCTGAAACAAGAAATTGCTGAAGAGGTAAAACAACTGAAAGCAGCAGGTAAAAAGGCGCCTCATTTGGCAGCTGTATTAGTAGGCGATGATGGGGCAAGTCTTACTTATGTAGGGAGCAAAGTAAAGGCTTGTGAGCAGGTAGGATTTGCTTCTACCCTTGTGAAACTTCCTGCCGATATTACTGAGGAGGTTCTTTTGAAAGAGATTGATAAGCTCAACGCCAATCCTGATATTGATGGCTATATAGTGCAATTGCCACTCCCTAAACATATTGATGAGCAGAAGATACTCTTGGCAGTAGACCCTAAAAAAGATGTAGATGGCTTTCACCCATCCAATTTTGGAAGAATAGCTTTAGATATGGAAGCTTTTATTCCCGCTACTCCTTTTGGTATTATGGAACTCCTAAAACGTTATGAAGTGCCTACCAAAGGTAAACACGTAGTAGTTGTGGGACGCTCGCATATCGTGGGCAGACCTATCAGCATCTTGCTCAGCCAAAAAGGAGCGCAAGGCAACGCAACAGTTACGCTCACTCACAGCCATACTCCTAACCTTGCAGACTTCACTCGTCAGGCAGATATTATCGTGATGGCATTAGGTATCCCAGAGTTTCTAAAAGGCGATATGGTAAAAGAAGGCGTTACGATTATAGATGTAGGAATCACACGCCTGAAGGACGACAGCACCGCCAAAGGATACCGCATCGTAGGCGATGTAGCTTTCAATGAGGTAAAGGATAAAGCAAGTTTTATTACGCCTGTACCTGGTGGAGTAGGCCCTATGACTATAGCAATGCTTTTGAAGAATACATTGTTAGCTTACCAGTGGAATAGAAAATAGCAAAAGAAAAAAATAAAGACGAAAAAAGAGGCGCTTAGCCTCTTTTTTTTGTGTTATGAATTCCATATTTCCCAAGCCTTTTCGGCTTGTAATTCCAGCATTTTTAGTCCGTTACAAGTAGTAGCCCCTTGCTGTGCGCCCAACGCCAAAAAAGTAGTCTGTGCAGGATTATAAATAAGGTCGTACAACAAGTGCTGCCCACTAAGGTATTGATAGGGCAGAGGAGGGCAATCAGTGATATTAGGGTATGTACCTAAAGGAGTACAGTTAATAATAAGTGTATGCGCCTCTATAATAGTAGGAGTAAGCTGGTGATAAGACAGCTGTCCTTCTTTGGGGTTACGTGATACAAAAGTATAACCAATGCCCAACTGCTGCAAGCTATAAGCCACTGCCCCCGAAGCACCGCCTGTCCCCAATATAAGTGCCTGTGTGTGATGAAGTTGTAATAAAGGTTTTAGAGATTCGGTAAAACCGTAATAATCGGTATTGTAACCTATAAGCCCTATAGGAGTAGGCTTAATAGTATTCACAGCCCCTATTTGGTGAGCTGTGGGCTCTATAGCAGTAAGAAGTGAAATAATATCACGTTTATAAGGAATCGTAACATTCATTCCTTTAAGAGTAGGAGTAGCCTTAAGTAGCGCAGGGAGCTCATCAAGTGTCTGAATATCAAAATTGATATACTGAGAATCAGTAATACCTTCACGTGCGAACTTCTCGCTGAAATAATTGCGTGAAAAAGAATACGAAATATTACGACCTATTAAAGCATATGTTTTCATTTTAAGAATTAATTATCATTGTCCCGTTCTGATAGCCTCCACAGGATTTAACCGCGCAGCACTCGAGGCAGGAATAATACCCGAAAGTAAGCCCACTACAAGCGAAATACCCAAACCTATACTTATATTTTTAACAGATAACACAAACTTAAACTCATCAAAAGAAGCACTAATACCTATCGTGAGAGCCCAAACTGCAATTAAACCAAGCAATCCACCAAAAATAGCCAATAGTACCGCTTCAAAAAGAAATTGAAACAAAATAAATTGATTTTTAGCACCCAATGACTTCTGTACCCCGATGAGATTAGTCCGTTCTTTTACGCTTACAAACATAATATTAGCAATCCCAAAACCGCCTACCAATATAGAAAAACCTCCAATAATCCAACCTACAACATTCATCATACCAATAGTTTGGTCAATCATATCAGTAAAAGAAGAAATTTTATTCAGAAAAAAATTGTCTATATCATTAGGTTTCAATCCCCTATAAGTACGGAGTTTCTGCCGTAAAACACCTTCAAATTCAGCAGCATCCACCCCCTTCTTAGGTTTTATAGTTACACCACAAGGCATTCCCTGCGGACCTGTATTCATAAAATTACGTACAAAGTTAGCAGGCACATAAGCATTATCGTCAGCACCATTTCCCATCTCTCCATATTTTTTAAGCACCCCTATAACCATAAGTTTCCTGCCAAACATACGCACCTCTTTACCCAACGGGTCTTCATAACCAAATAACTGTTCAGCAATAGAATGCCCTAAAAGAACCACAGGGCTACCAGCATTAGTTTCAGCCTCGTTGTAAATCCTCCCTTTTTCCATTTTAATGTCATTGATAAGCTCCACACCCGAGGACGTAGCTTGTACATTCAGGTTAGAGAGCGTTTTTCCATTGTATTTGGCAGTAGTATTTACACCAAACATACTATAAACCACAGCCTCAGTATTAGGAAGTTCCCGCTTTAAGAATTCAAACTCCTGATAAGTAACTTGCGGAAAACGAAGCCGCTGCCAGCGAGGTACATCAGTAGGAGCAAAAGAGAATTTAGAAAGCGTAATCATATTCTTGTCAAGCCCCGCAAGACTATCCTGTATGCTTTTATTGAGAGAATCAACTGCCGATAATACCGAAATAATAGAGAAAATACCCACCGTAACGCCCAAGAGCGAAAGGAAGGTACGCAACTTATTATCACGTAACGACTTAATAGCAAAATTAAAACTCTCTTTTAATAATTGTAAATAAATAAACATAGTTAGTTCTCAGTTTTTACAGCCAGAAGCTATCCCAAAAATCAATCAGCCTCACAAAACAAAACTCTTTCAGTCAGCAAAAATATTTTTCTGCAAATATATGAAATAATTATGAATTAAGAGACTATCTGAAAAATCTTTTTCTACAAACTCATAACCTCCCGTTCCACTGCCCCGCCAATTCAAAATTCAAAATTCAAAATTCAAAATTCAAAATTCAAAATTCCCAATTCTTCTCACCGAACCTTGAGCGAAGGATTAGCGAAGGATTAGCGAAGGATAAACAAAAAAGATTTCTCATTTGCCATTTGCCATTTGCTATTTAATTATTATCTTTGCAGCGTAAAAATACAAATATTTTTCCAAATGAGCACTGCAAAGCAAGCAAAATCAGCATTGATTTCCGTTTTTGATAAGACAGGATTAGAGCCTATCATTCAAAAAATGAAAGATTTAGATTTTACAATCTATTCCACCGGAGGTACAGAAGCCTTTATTAAAAAATTAGGAGTAGAAGTAATCCCTGTTGAAACAATTACCAACTACCCCTCTATCTTTGGAGGTAGAGTGAAGACATTACACCCCAAAATATTTGGGGGAATCCTAAATCGGCAAGACAACGAAACCGATATTAAGGAAATGAAACAATACACAATCCCACAAATAGATGTAGTGATTGTAGATTTGTATCCTTTTGAAAAAACGGTAGCCAGCGGTGCTACTCAAGAAGAGATTATTGAAAAAATTGATATAGGAGGCATTTCCCTTATCCGTGCGGCAGCTAAAAACTTCAAAGATGTGCTTTGTGTAGCATCAGTAGATGAATATGGTGCTCTATTGCAAATATTAAATGACCAAAAAGGAAGTACCACATTGGCACAACGCAAAACATTTGCTGCAAAAGCTTTCCAAGTGTCATCACATTACGACACCGCTATCTTCAACTATTTCAACCAAACCGAACAACTTCCAGCACTAAAACTAAGCGAACCCCGTGGCGAGGTATTGCGTTATGGCGAAAACCCTCACCAGCAAGGACGTTTTTATGGGGATTTTGAAGCGCTCTTCACTAAACTACACGGCAAAGAACTTTCATACAACAACTTGTTAGACGTAGATGCTGCGGTAAACCTAATTAGCGAGTTCGCCAATGATGCCCCTACTTTTGCTATCTTAAAGCATAATAATGCTTGCGGAGTAGCTACACGCAACACCATCAGGGAAGCCTACCAAGCAGCCTTAGCAGGCGACCCCGTATCGGCTTTTGGAGGTATCCTTATCGCTAATACAACCATCGATTTAGGCACTGCCGAAGATATTCATTCTTTGTTCTTTGAAGTCATTATTGCACCATCATATACCGATGAAGCGTTAGAAGTACTAAAACAGAAGAAAAACCGCATTATTTTAGTGCAAAAACAATTGCAATTGCCTACAGTAAGTGTTCGTTCCTGCCTAAATGGTTATTTGGTACAAGATAAAGACCTTAAAACCGACTCAATCACCGATTTGCAATACGTTACCGATACTAAACCAAGTGCAGAAGACCTTAAAGACTTGTTCTTTGCCTCTAAAATATGCAAAAACACCAAGTCCAATACCATAGTGCTTGCCAAAAACAAACAACTTATAGCCAGTGGTACAGGACAAACAAGCCGTGTAGATGCTCTTAAACAAGCTATCGAGAAAGCTAAAGAATTTAAATTTGACCTTAATGGCGCTGTAATGGCAAGCGATGCCTTTTTCCCTTTCCCCGATTGCGTAGAGATTGCCGGTAAAGCAGGTATTCGTTCTGTAATACAACCAGGAGGGTCTATAAAAGACAATTTAAGTATCGACTATTGTAATGCTCACCAAATAGCAATGGTGCTTACTGGAGTACGACACTTTAAACACTAATAAAAAAGATGCTAAAGATAATAGAAATACTAGAAAAACCATTCGAAAAACACTTCGTAGCTATTGCTGGTTATTTTGTGATGCTCTATAATGTTTTTAGAAAACAAACGCGTTGGTCTATTACAAAAGATTTAATAATGCGTGAGTTGGAAGATCTTATACTAAATTCATTGGGTATTGTGCTTTTTATTTCATTCTTTGTAGGAGCTGTAGTGGCAGTACAAACAGCATTGAATGTAAATAATCCTTTTATCCCAAAGTATCTGATAGGGTTTGCCACACGCCAATCTATAGTGTTAGAGTTTGCTCCTACCTTTATTTCAATAGTATTAGCAGGTAGGGTAGGATCATTTATCACTTCAAGTATAGGAACAATGCGAGTAACAGAACAAATAGACGCCCTTGATATTATGGGAGTAAATTCAGTGAATTACTTAGTGTTTCCTAAAATTATAGCAATGCTTTTTATGCCTTTTTTAATAGCCTTAGCAATGGTAATAGGAGTATTAGGAGGCTGGATATCATCAGTAGCAAGTGGTTATTCTACAACAAGCGAGTTTGTACAAGGGGTACAATATGATTTTACTATGTACAGTTTGTTTTACGCACTCACCAAAACGCTTATATTTGCCTTTTTATTAGCTACAATTCCCTCATATCACGGCTATTATATGAAAGGAGGCGCACTTGATGTAGGTAAAGCAAGCACCCTATCATTTGTATGGACAAGTATAGTAATTATCTTTTTCAACTCTATAATTACGCAATTGTTTTATGCGTAACTATACAATAACAAACCATAAAAAAATCCGATAGCAAAACGCTACCGGATTTTTTTATGTCTTATAAAAACGCTTAAAATCTAAATGTTCCTCCTACTCCTAATACAGTTTCAAAGAAGAAGAAATCGTGTTTAGCTTTATCGGCAATATCGTAGGTAGTGCGTACGTCGTACATATTGATGTAGCCACCTTTTAGTTCACCTACTATCAAAAAGTAT
The DNA here is from genome assembly GCF_017565765.1 of Capnocytophaga bilenii. Lineage (GTDB taxonomy): Bacteria > Bacteroidota > Bacteroidia > Flavobacteriales > Flavobacteriaceae > Capnocytophaga > Capnocytophaga bilenii. Next base: position 43,436 of record NZ_JAGDYP010000011.1, on the reverse strand, counting down.
TTGAAGAATGTAAGGTGCAATCCAGCTTTAGCATTTACACCTATCCCTGCAATGTGAAACTCATCGTAGCGCTCCTTGTTTAGCAATTTAGTATTCGATTTAGGATACATTACGCCAAAACCAAGCCCTTCAGTAAGGCTTACCTGTAGCTTGTCGGTATTGCGAATACCAAAAAGTCGCGAAATATCATCTATACGAGCTCCTTCAGCAACTACATAGTTTAGCCCATCGGTGTGTTCAAAGGTAAGGAAGTCTTCAGTAAGCACTTTGTCAGCGTTGTTGTATACGCCATCGTGTGAAGTACCAGACCCACTGATGTAACCATTCATCTTTACTGTTTGGTTATTCTTCATTACGTATTTCATATGGTCTACTCCCAAAGAAACAGTATAGTTATTGGTGATGTAGTAGCCTACGTGACAGTTAGTTTGCGGGATAGTCATACGCAAAGGATTGATATAATCTATATGCCATCCTTTAGGTCTATCAACAGCAACAGCATCATTGATAGTAAAGTTGTAGTTACTACCGGTGAAGGTAATGTCAGAATCCGTGTAGTAGCCACGATTACCGCCCCAAAAGAAAAATATTTTGCCTTTGTTGTTGGCAGTGTAACGCGCAGGAGCGTTATCGGGCTCCGTTTGTGCAAAGGTAGCTATAGTAGCAAAGCCAAGCATTGCACTTAAAAACATTTTTTTCATTGATTGATATTTTTTTAGTTATTTTGAGGCTGCAAAAGTAATAAAATAATTACAATCTGCAAGATGCTATTACTTTTAAGGAGTACAAATAAGACTTACCCGTATGTCTTTTTCAGTCATAAAAGGTGATAAATCAGTTTCGGGGGGGAAGAATGAAAGACCTATTTTTAGTACATCAGGCTTACATTGCGCTAAAAAGCGATCGTAATAGCCGCCACCATAGCCAATCCGATTACCCCGATAGTCGCAAGCTAATAGAGGCACGAATACAACATCTATTTTATCGGGTGAGATAATCTTACCCCCTTTAGGTTCGTCTATTCCCCAAGCATTTGTTTCCAACACAGTATCATTAGTTAGCAGTACCGAATCTATGTTTTTAGTCTCAGGGTTCATTCGTGGTACCACTATTTGCCTGTTTTTTTTCTGCATAAAGGCTATTAGGGGGGCGGTATCTATCTCGTTTAGTTTTTTTATAGTTAGGAATATATGAAAAGTTTTAAATTGCCAAAGAGCTTCCATAGCTATGAGTTCATCGGTTATTTTTTGGCTCATAGCGGCACGTTCTTCTGGGGTAAGAGTGCTGCGCTTTTGCATATAAATTTTCCGCAAGTCTTTTTTAGTCATCTTTTTATTTGATTAAGAAGGTTTTAAGTTTTTCCTTATCTCCATTAAATACGTTGAAATCTATTTTCACTTTAGCACCTGGGGTAATACCATTTTCGGTAAATTGCCAAAACTGCCATTTAAAAACGTGAGTAGGGATAGCTACATTATTGTAATTGGCTACCCACAGAGGATAGTCCCCAAACATTGAATACAAATGTTCTTCGTAAAAATTGATATAAGTGTAAAGAATCGGTTTTCGCTGAAAATGTTTTTCTACCAAGTCCAGCCAAGTTTGTATATCTTTTAAAAATTGTACTACCGATTTTTCTTTAGGCAATTGCTCTACATCAATGATAGGAAGCAAATCACCCTTTTCTAATGGAGCGTTATTGATATACGAATTAGCTTGTTTTACAGGGTCTTCATCGGGGCGGTAGTAGTGGTAGGCACCGCGTATCAAGTTGTGTTTTTTGGCTTCTACCCAAAAATGAGCAAAGTTTTTATCAGTAGTTTGGTTGCCCATTGTAGCTCTAAAGACAGCAAATTGCAAAGGGTATTTAGCCCTTTTATCTGTAATATAAAGGCTATCCCATTGTATTTCATCACGTTCTTGGTAGTGGGAGAGGTCTATCCCAAATATTTTATCGCTATGCAGAGTAATGATACGGGCAATGCGTTCGTTTTCGTATAGAGTATTAGTTTTGCTATAAAAAAGTTTGTTGAGTATTTTTTGGTAATAAGTAGGATAATAAGCTCGCAAGTAGAATGTGCCAGCCATTAAGAGTGCTATTAGCAATACAAAAAATAGCAGCAAATACTTCAGTACTGCCGATAATTTCTTTTTTTTAGGAGTATGGTATGTGGTGGGTTTTCTTCTTGTTTTTTTCAGTGTATTTTGTTTTTTTCTCAATGTTACTGACGGTTATGGTTATAGGAGTTTTATAATTAATAATCAATTTTGTAGTATGATAATCCAAAAACTTGAGGCAGTCCAAAAAGTCTTTAGTACAATTGTGCCACACAGAGCCTGTCCAAAAAGTCTTTAATAGTACTACTTCGGCATTTCCTCCCTTTTGAAAAGGGTAGTAGGGGGGATGTTAATAATTATAGAACTGATAATCAAATACTTTTAGCATTAAAACTTTTCAGCCTCCCTCAAGTATTGGTGATAAGAGGGTTATTTTATAGGAGTTTTGGGCAGTGTTACTTCACCTGGGTCTTTCCAAAGCCCGTCTTTGATAGCGCGTTTTTTAGCAGCTTCAGCACGTTTTTCGCTATCGGGGTGTGAGCTCATCATCTTTTGAAATTTGCTTTGTGTATCTCCCTTTGAAAGTAATGCCAACTTTTTGAAGGCAGTATAAACTGCAACTACGTCATAACCGTGTTTTTTCATAAAGTTATAAGCGTATTCATCGGCTTGTGATTCTTGTTTTTTGCTGTGTGAAGCTCCCAAGATACCTTCAGCCATTTCTCCAAGTTCGGTATCACTGAGTTTTCGTACGCTTTCCGAAGCGGCTGCACCTGCATCTTGCAGTGCTGCACGGGTGTAGGCTGCTTTAATAGCATCTTTAGTGTCTTCGTTTTTCACGTGTCCTATTTCGTGCCCAATGATAGCCAATAGCTCATCATCAGTCATCAAATCCATCAATGACGAGAATACACGCACACTGCCATCGGCACAAGCAAAAGCGTTGATATCTACTACGTTATATACTTTGTAGTTTAGGGTAAGCCCATCTTCGCTTTTATGTTTGCCAAATAGGCGATTAAGCCTTTTGGTATAAGCATTTTTGCTGTCGGTAACAGGGTTGTGAGCATCCATCCATTCTACAGATTCTTTAGAGAGCTTTATAGCATCTTCATTGCTAAAAGTGAGTGCTTTAGCTCCTTTTACTGCAGCACTTGCAGCTTTGGTAAGGTTAATTTTTTGAGCTTGTGCGCCACCCCAGCAAGCTATTGCCAAGGCAACAGTAATAATTATTTTTTTCATATTAGTTTATTTTTTAATTATGGCACAAATGTAAGAATTTTATTTTGAATAGCCAAATTTATTTTCCAGCCAGCTCGCCTATTTTCCTTTGTTGAAAATAAAGAATTGCAAAGGTATTGTATGAGGTAGATAAAACATTGAACATTAAACATTATTTTGTATCTTTGCACCCAGATTATAATTCAAAATTCATAACTCAGAATAAAATGCTTATTATAGGAATTACAGGAGGTACAGGCTGTGGTAAAACTACAGTTGTAAATCAGATTGTTAATGAACTTTCTGCTGAAGATGTTACAGTTATTTCACAGGATTCGTATTATAAAGATCTTTCGCATCTTACCTTTGAACAGCGTACACAAATAAATTTTGACCATCCTAATTCTATTGATTTTGATCTTCTTAAAGAGCATCTTCTTGCACTAAAAGCAGGAAAAACTATTGATACTCCTACTTATTCATTTGTAGAGCACAATCGTACCAAAGAAACTGTGCTGGTCAAGCCTACTAATGTGGTGATTGTTGAGGGGATACTTATTTTTTCTCACCCTGATATTCGCGATTTGTTCAATATCAAAATATTTGTTCACGCCGATTCTGACGAGCGTCTGATTCGCCGCATCAAGCGTGATATTACCGAGCGAGGTCGTGATGTAGAAGAGGTGCTCAATCGTTATCAAAACACGCTTAAGCCTATGCATATGCAGTTTATTGAACCTATGAAGGAGTTTGCCGATATTATAATCCCTAATAATCGCTACAATACAGTTGCGATTGATATTATTAAAACGATTGTTCATAACCGAGTGTATCAAAAATGAAAAGAAAGACTATAGATTTTCTCAAATCGCTCTTATATGGTTACCGTTTATATCTTACGGTGCTCTTCTTTTTTATGATTATTATGATTTTTATAGGCTCTGGCTCATTTCTTGCGCATCACGAATACGATAAAGAGATTGAGAAGCTAAACAAGCAAAAACAATTCTTACAAAAGGAGATTGAAGTAGATAGAAAACAATTGGAGGAGCTTTATACTGAAGAAGGTAAAGAAAAATTAGGGCGCGAAGCCTATTATCTAAAACACGATGACGAAGAAGTGTTTATTATTGAATATGACACTATTAATTAGTCAATAGGCAATAGCGCATTAATACAGCATTTCTACTTCTTTTAGTCGGAATGCTTTCTCTCCACTTTCGGTAGCTATTATTAGCCTGCCATTAGCAGCTACACCTTTAATGATTCCCATAAAAATTTCTCCTTCAGGCAAACGAAAGGTAGCTACTTTTTCCAGCCCAAATAGCAATGCCTCATATTCAGGGTACACTTGCTCAAAATCCATTGGCTGTAGTAAAGTTTCTTCCAAGGCGCGCATTACTTCTTCCAATACTTTTTTTACTTCTAGGGTGTGTCCTGTAATTTTTGCCAATGACGATGCTTTGGGTAAGCCTTCAAAATTAGTTTGATTTACATTCAGCCCTATTCCTATTACACTCTTTATAATCTGTTGCCCTTGTATTATATTTTCTATCAAAATACCCCCTATTTTCTTCCGTGTTATTACAATATCATTAGGCCATTTTATGTTTATTTCCTCAGCAATTCCCAAAGTTTTTAGAGCTTTTACTACGGCTATGGGTACTAACATATTCAATACAAATCCGCGTTCAATCATCAAGTTTTCAGGCGTAAAGAGAGTACTGAAAGTTAGGTTTATATGAGGGGCACTTTGCCATTTAGCGCCATATTGTCCCACACCTGCCGTTTGTATGGGGGTAAATACCGTCAAAAAATTTGGCAACAACGCACCGCTGTGCACCAAGTCCTTCAGGTAACGATTGGTAGAGTCGGTAGAAGAGAGTGTGATAAGTTTCATTTAAAACTGAAAATAAATAAAAGGCTGTGCATCACTGCTGGCAGTAGCATATACTACCCAAAATACAAGCGCTATAATCACAGCTTTAAAGGTAATAGGCATACTGTTAAACAAGTTCTTAAGCTGTTCGTTCATATTAGCAGGGAAAAAATGCCATATATAGCCTATTGCCATTAGTAGGCAAACGTTTTCATATCCTAATACAATAGCTTTCCACTTTTCAAAATCCCAACTAAGCTCACTAATATTATTCATAATGGTAAGAGCAATGTCAAAATCTTTTGCTCGGAAAAATATCCAGCAAAAAGCCACAAAATGAAAAGTAAGCAGGATAAAAAAGGCACTGCTACAGCGCTGCCATAAAGTTGTTTTTTTGTTGTCTTTTTTACCAAAATATTCGGTAAATGTTTTGTGTATGGCAAGTGCCAAGCCGTGTAGCGCACCCCATATAATAAATCGCAAGTTAGCACCGTGCCATAAGCCCCCCAGCAACATTGTTGTCATTTGGTTGAAATGGCTTCGCACGGCTTTTTTTCGGTCTTTTGCTACTATTATAGCTATTACAAATAGCAAAAATGCTCCCGTTACAATATATAGAGGCAAATTATTGGTAGGCAGCATCCTAAAAGCCCAAATAAAGCTTGCTATAAAAAATATAGTAGGGAAAAAGTACCCCCAAAAAGTACCCTTTCGGTTACCTCCTACCGAAAAATATAAATAATCTTTTAGCCACGTAGATAGTGAAATATGCCACCTACGCCAAAATTCAGTGATATTTTGCGATTGGTAAGGAGTACGAAAGTTCGTAGGTAGCGTAAAACCCATTAGCAAAGCAAGCCCTATTGCCATATCCGAATACCCTGAAAAATCACAATATATCTGTAACGTATAGCCGTATACCGCCAATAAGTTCTCAATAGCGCTATAATTATTAGGAGCTTCAAACACTCTATCCACAAAGTTTAGTGAAATATAGTCCGAAATCACCGCCTTCTTTAGCAAACCGCCTATAATTAGAAATAAAGCCAAAGAGGTTTCTTCTTTTGTTAGGCTTATTTTCTTGTATATCTGCGGAATAAAATCTTTAGCACGCACTATAGGACCTGCTACCAATTGAGGAAAAAAGCACACAAAAAACGTAAAATCCAAGAAACTTTTTGCAGGAGTTATCTCACGTCTATACACATCAATTGTGTAGCTCATTGTCTGGAAAGTATAGAATGAAATCCCTACAGGTAGGAATATATCCTGTAAGGCAAAGTTGCTACTCAGTATAGCATTAAAGCTATCAATCAAGAAGTTAGTATATTTAAAATATCCCAATAACCCAAGGTTCGTAACCATACTAATGGCTAAGAACAGCTTCCGCCTTGCAGGGTTTTCACTTTTGTGTATTTCGCCAGCAAAATAATAATCCATTAGCGAAGATAGTATCAAAAGTACAAAGTAATTACCTCCAGCTTTATAGTAAAAAAACAGTGAAAATAGCGTTACGTACACCGTACGAAAATGCGAATGTTTGCGCGTAACGATATATACCGCATAAAAAACTAAAAAAAGCCCTAAAAATAACCCACTACTGAATAATAATGGGTTGTTTTTATGATAAGTAAACCAATCGGTTATTTGCTGATATGTAAGTCCGTTAAAGTATTCCCACCACTCTGTGGCAATGGCTGCTGTGTTCAATTCAGATAAGGTTTTAAAGGTAGTTTAGACTGTTTTTTGTAAAGTAAGTAGTTACTGATAAATGCGTTGTAAAACAAGTCGCCTTGCACCAAATAGCCTGAGCGAGTGTAATGCACTCGGTCATTGGCAATTAAGTGATCGTCTATAAAGTGATCCATTGCCTCGCTACCGCCCAATGCGCGATATAAATCAAATACGCTGTAGTTCCCTCGTACCGATTTGCCTATAAGAGCATCAGCATATTCCCCACATAGCGGATTAGGGTTCTTGCGCTTATATAGCGAAGGAGGTGGAGTCGTAAAGAGTATTGGGCAATTGCCGTAATGAGCACGTACTTCAGCTATAAATTTTGCTACTTGTGTATTATAACGCTCAGCGGTCATACGCCCAAAGGTTTCATTAGTCCCCAGCGAAATAATCAATAAGTCTGGCTCTAAAGCCTTTATTTGTTCAAAAAAACGAGCAGACTTGTTGTAGTCCGAAAAATGAGCCCCATTCACCCCTATAGTGTGATAGATGATGCCATTGTTCTTATTTTCCAATACTATCCCGTCAAGCGTAAAAGCATCACTTTCGTTATTGGGGGTTAAGTAAATCTTTTCCGAGCTGTCTAAGTTGTCATACATATAGTAGTTATACAATGTATTGCCGTCCAATATCGTAGCATTACTCATATCCACTTTAGTAGCTACATTGTTTTCTGCTGCTTTAGTACCCACTTTTAGCACCTGTCCTACACGTATTCCCCCCGATTGCAAATGGTTAAGTTTCTTCAATTGTTCTACAGTAGAATGGTACTTTCGCGAAATGCTGTATAGCGTTTCTCCCTTGCTTACTTTGTGAGTGATGCTCTTAGCTGTAGAATGCTTCAAAGGCGTAACTTTCCCTACATTAGTAGCCAGTTCAAATAGCCGCTGGTTATCAGGAGTGATAATCTTCACAGTATTAAAAGCATATTCTTTATTCTTTAAGTTCAGTTCAATCACAAAATTCTTCTTATTGGTCGATAGCGCATACCCCGTAATACCCGTTTGTGGTGAAGTTTTCTCCCCATTCCAAATAATATTTGATGAGAATGACACATTCCTACCTCCGTTAGTCTTTAGTAGCGAATATGGGAATACCAACCCCAGCCCAGCATTGCCAAAGTTCTCTTGCAGCTTGTTGCGTACAAGGTTTGTCATTACATCAGCCTGTATGTGCGAATCCCCTATATGTACGATGTTTATTTTCCTATCGTGAAATGTATCCAAGCTCATCAGTTTCTCAAAAAAAGGATTCAGAGCTGTAGGATTGTACAAGTTATCAAAAGCCTCAGGCGCAGGGTTATCCTCTTCGTCTCTGTCGTTGTTTGCTGCTTCAGCCAGTGCATCCTTATTCGCAGCCTTTATAGGGTCATTATGCGGTTTTGCATTAGCCAAGTTGATAGCTGTAGAGTAATTTACACTCAAGTAAGCTCCTACCGTCATAGTAAATACCCCTAAAGCTAAAAGTTTCTTTAATACATTTATTTTCATTAGTTGTTTTGTTATTTTCTTTATTATTACAAGCGGACTTTTATTTGTTGTTTTTCTGATATTGGGCGTGATACTCCTCCATCAGTTTGTTGTAAAGTAAGTGAGCTACCTTTTTAGCCCCTTTAGCATTGAAGTGCGTGTAGTCCTTGCTCGCAAGCGAAGGAGTAGCCTCTACCCATTCTTTCATACTACCCTCGCCCCCCATTAGCTCATATAAGTTGATAAACCCACACTTTGTGTCTTTAGCAAAAGCCTCTTGTGCTTTAGCCAAAGGAACTACAGCCCTATTGGTTTTCATCACCCCATCTATTTTACTCGATTTATCAGCTGTCGAGATGATAAGTACCGAAGCATTCGGAAAACAAGCTCTTATTTGATTTACTACCTTCGTCATACCCTTTTTGTAAAAAGAATAATCCAACGAACCATAGTTTAGCACATTAGCTCCAAAGTGAAGCACTATAAGGTCATAACCGCCCAACGCACTATCAAACCGATTCATCAGTTCAGGACTAAAAAGCGTAATAGGCAAGCCCGAATTCCCCCTGCTCGAAAAATTATCTACATACACCCCTTGGTTTTGCCCCGAACTAACACCGTAAAAAGGAATACTATCTGCTTGATAGAAAGTCATTTTTACACCCTTAGTAGTAAGTCCATCAGTTAGCGACAACACATTTAGCGGCTTATCCGCATTTAGCGGTTTCACCACCTTCACAGTGTCGTTATATACAATTTCCACTTTAGCTTCTTTGTTCAACGAACGCCCGTAATACAATTGCGGAGCGTATAACATACTGATATGCGGCTGATTAGATGCCTTATATTGCAACCAGCTATTATTGCTTTGCACAAAGAACACCTGCCCACTCACCCCAAACGGGCGACTTGGTTTCTTTACATTCACATACGATTGTGTTCGCCAAGTATTTGAATAACTATGCCACACACTCGCCCGTGATTTTGCTGACTCCGAGGCTATGGGTAAAAAACCAATACCTTCACCTCCAAAAGCATTCTGAAAAAGCAACCGCAAGTCCTGCACTATCAAATCACCATCAGTCATCGAATCACCGTAATAACCAATGCGAATATGTCCCTGATGAGTAGTTTCCAATTGTTTCAACTTTTTAAAAAAGCCAAACAAATACTGTTCAGTTGTATGCAATTTTTTAGCTGTAGCTAGCGAATCAGCAGCCTCACCCAAAACCTTGTCTATTTCATTACCTGCCATAGCCTCAATCATCAAACTATCGGCTACAATATTGCTACCCGTATGTTTATTTTCAGGAAAAATACGGTTGGGCAAAAAAGTTTTAAAAGCCATAAAAATAGCTGTAGCCAACAGAGCAATAAAGAGAGCTTGTTTGAAATAGTTCTTATTCACGAGTAATTTAGTTTGCTTTCAACGTGCAAAAATATAAAACTTTTTTCAAATAGCAAAAAAAAATTAACACATACCACCAAAATCCACCCTCCCATTCCTCGATTGCCCGTGTGCCATACACTTTGGCAAACTCTGAAAGTTTGCTAAAGTTTTTTTACCCCCCCAATTCAAAATTCAGAATTCAAAATTCACCGAAGCTTCACCGAAGGATCAGCGAAGGAAAGTCGGCGAGCTGGCGCAGCTGAGTATGTGACGAAGGATAAGCGAAGGATAAGCGAATGATAAGCGAATGATAAGGGGAAGATAAGGGGAAGATAAGGAGAAGATAAGGGGAAGATAAGGAGAAGATAAGGGGAAGATAAGGAGAAGATAAGCGAAGGAAAGTCGGCGCAGCCGAGTATGTGACGAAGGATAAAAGCCTGTGCGGCTCGCACCGAGCTGGCGCAGCCGAGTATGTGACGAAAAGGATGAGCGACAGCACCTTAATTTTCTCCTAATTTTGTGCGTTTGGATTAAAGTCCTAATCCCTAATTTCCGTATTTCAAAAAAAAGAACTACTTTTGTACGCTGAAAAAACAAGCACAATATGATAACAGTACATAATCTCACAAAAGTATATAACCAGCAAACAGCCGTTAATCACATTGATTTTCAGCTCCATAACGGAGAAATAACAGGATTTTTAGGTCCAAATGGCGCAGGAAAAACTACCACTATGAAGATGCTCACAGGTGCACTCACCCCCACTGAAGGCTCTATTACTATTGATGGGATAGATATAATTAAAAACCCCATAAAAGCACAACGTACTATAGGCTATTTGCCCGAACACAATCCCCTGTACACAGAAATGTATGTGCGTGAATACTTGCAATTTACTGCCAATTTATACCCCGCAGTGCCACGCAATAGGGTAGAGGAGGTCATCGCTCTCACAGGTTTGTTACCCGAAAGTAATAAAAAAATAGAAGCATTATCCAAAGGCTATCGCCAACGGGTGGGGCTGGCTTCAGCACTCATTCACGACCCTAAAGTTTTAATTTTAGATGAACCCACTACAGGTCTGGATCCTAATCAGTTAGTAGAAATAAGAAATATTGTAAAAGAACTCGGAAAACACAAAACCGTATTGCTCTCATCGCATATTATGCAAGAAATACAAGCCGTTGCCAGCCGCGTTATTGTATTGCATAAAGGCAATATTGTCCTCGATAAAAATATGACCGAGCTGCAAGGCAACCAACAAATCATAGAGGTAGCTTTTGATTACAGAGTAGAAGAACGCCTATTGCGCCAATTGCCCTCTGTAGTTGCTGTCAGCAATGTATATGACTTTTTCTACCAGCTGCAATTTGATACCCATAACGATATGCGCCCCGCAGTGTTTGATTTTGCCAAAGAAAACGGACTTAAAATACTACAGATAAACCACAAACACAAAGATTTAGAACAAATATTTGCCGAACTCACTAAAAATTAACAAAAAACATTTGTTATTTGCACAAAAAAGGGTTACCTTTGCCGATGAATTTTCCAATAGAAAAACAAAATGAGGTGACAATAAGCTAATAAATAATTAGCAATTTGATAACCAGTGTTTTATTGATAAATATTATAGCTTTAGTTTAATCTTTTTACAATGTGTAATACTCAAAAAAGCTTGATATGATAAAAAAAATACTCTTTCTATCTTTAGTACTATCCCTTATTGTAGGTTGCGATACCCCTTTCTACTTTGGTAGTAAAGACTTTCAAACTCCTTTTGAACGTTCCGAAGGTACTAAAAGCGCTACCTATGATGAGGTAATAGATTTCTATAAGCGTCTATCTAGCGAATTTAGCACTATCTCTCTCCGCACTGTAGAACAAACCGATAGCGGCGTACCACTGCATTTAGTAATCTACAGCCCCGATGCCGAGTTCAATCTCAATAAATATCAAGAAGAACGTACCATCGTTTTTATCAATAATGCTACTTATGGCAATGATACCGATGGAGTTGATGCTACAATGCTATTATTCCGTAACTTAGCTCAAAACGAAATAAAACTCTCCGAAAATGTGATAGTTGTAGCAATCCCTGTCTACAACATAGGAGCACTACAAGGCAAAAACTATCGTAAAACAATTACGAACTATGATTTGAATCTTGATGTAATCAAAAACGATACCCAAAACGCGCTTTCCTTTGCCAAAATATTCCAAATGGTGCACCCCGATGTCTTTATAGATAATTACACTCACTACACAGCTGCCGACTATCAGTATGTGCTCACCTACACTACCTCACAAACCGATAAGTTAGGTAACTATTTAGGTACTTATTTACGCGAACAACTACTCACCAAAGTATCCGATTCTCTACTAAAACGACAAGAAGACTTCCAAAAAATAGCTGATTCATTATTAAAACGGCAAAAAGACCTCCTAAGTGGTAAAAATGAACAAAAAATAGCTCAAAAATCATTCAAACCGAAACGTATTTTGATGAATGATACCATAACACCTCCCTTTTGGCGTATTTTTCCCGAAGAAACACCTCATTCTCCTGTCCAAGCGATTGATTATGCTACCCTATACGATTGTATGGGTATCCGTATTAATACTCACGTAAAGAAACCCTATAGGCAACGAGTAGAAGCCAATTACGAAATGATGAAAACAATTGTAGAGGTAGCCGATAGAGATTATGCCTATATCAAACAACTCAAAATAAAACAAAAAGAAAGCAACGAAGCTCAAAAAAATTACGCATTCTCTTGGGCTATTGATAGTACCCAATGTGTTAATTTGCCTTTCTATACCTACGAAATTGATACAATTACTGAGGTGGTACATTTGAATCATCAAAAGCCTCTAGTACAAGAAGTAGCATTTTACAACCGCTATAAGCCTACCAAAAGTATTACCATACCACAATCTTATATAGTGCCTAAAGTTTTCCAAAAAGTAATAGATAGACTCAAGGCTAACAATGTGCAAATGACAATGATAGATAAGGATACACTGATGAGCGTAGTGCGCTATAAAATAGAGAGTTTCAAAACACTCTCTTCACCCGTAGAAGGGCATTATTGGCACTACGATACTCACGTAATTGCCGATACTACCCGAGTACAATTGTACAAAGGCGACTATCAAGTTCCTCTATCACAACCTGCCGCAAAGTACCTCTTAGAAGTTTTAGAACCCGAAGCCCCCGATTCGTTCTTTAATTGGAACTTTTTTGACAATATCCTTACCCCTGCTGAAGAGGACAGCCTTTATAGTCCTAAACCTATTTACCCTATTTATAGAAAGCTTTAGCGAGGCTTACAATACCAAATAACATTGATGAACATTTTATATTATGAAGTTTTTATTATTGATTTTAGCAGCATTGCCCTTGGCTAGTACAGCACAAACACTAAAGGTAATGACCTACAATATCCGCTATGATAATCCTTCCGATGGAGTAAATGCTTGGACGGACGGCAATCGCAAAGAGAAGGTTTTTACTGTGATAAACGACAATAACCCTGATATTTTTGGGGTACAAGAGGCTTTAGCACACCAAGTAGAAGCCTTAGAGCAGCACTTTCCCAGTTACCAGCGCCAAGGGGTAGGACGTGATGACGGAAAGGCTGCTGGCGAACACGCTGCTATCTTTTTCAAAAAAGAACGTTTCAAGCTATTAGATAGCGGTAATTTTTGGCTTTCACAAACCCCCGATGTTCCTTCAAAAGGTTGGGACGCTACTTGCTGTAATCGTATTTGCTCGTGGGTAAAACTGCAAGACCAGCGTGCAGTCTTTTGGGTGTTCAACCTCCATTTCGACCACGAAGGGCGTGAAGCACAACAACGCAGCGCCGACTTGGTTTTGCAAAAAATAAAACAAATAGCCAAAAAAGGAAAAATAATTCTAATGGGTGATTTCAACCTGCCAACTGAAGATGTGGCTGTACAAAAAATAGCTAGCCAACTTTATGATACCCAGCTATCACCCACCAACGCTACCCCTGCAATGGGCACTTTTAACCAGTTTAAAACAGACGAACCCCTGCGTGGGCATATCGACTTTATCTTTGTAAGCAAAAAAATAAAAGTACGCAACTATCAAATTATAACTACACGCATTGATGGCCTCTATCCCTCTGACCATCTGCCTGTAATAACTACTTTAGAACTAAATTAATAGCACTGTTAATATGAAAGAATTTTTATCGGAACGTATCAATGCAATGGAAGCTTCAGCAACCCTTGCTATGGCAGCCAAAACGCGCGAGCTTAAAGCGCAAGGCAAAGATATTATAGGCTTGAGCTTAGGTGAGCCCGATTTTAATATCCCTGATTTTATCAAAGAGGCAGCTGTAGAGGCTATACACCAAAATTATAGCAAATACACGCCTGTAGATGGGTATTTAGAACTGCGCGAGGCTATTTGCGAAAAACTATTGCGCGATAACCACTTGCACTACAAGCCTTCGCAAATAGTAGTCTCTACAGGGGCTAAACAGTGCTTGGCAAATGTCGCTCTGGCTATGATAAATCCCGGTGATGAGGTGGTATTCCCTGCCCCTTATTGGGTAAGTTATAAAGAAATAGCCAAAATGGCAGGAGGTATACCTGTTGAAGTGCCTACTACTATAGAAAACGACTTTAAAATTACACCTACTCAGTTAGAAAAAGCAATTACTCCTAAGACCAAAATGGTGTGGTTCAACTCACCTAATAACCCTAGTGGCTCAGTATATAGCAAAGAAGAGTTGGAAGCCCTCGCTGTAGTGTTACGCAAATACCCTAATATCTTTATTTTATCAGATGAGATTTATGAGTATATCAACTTTACAGGCAACTATACAAGTATGGCTGAAATAGATGGCTTATACGACCGTACAATTACCGTAAACGGACTCTCAAAGGCATTTGCTATGACGGGTTGGCGTATAGGCTATTTGGCTGCTCCTGAATGGATTGCCAAAGCTTGCAACAAAGTGCAAGGACAGGTAACCAGCGGTACCAATGCCATTGCTCAACGCGCCTCTATCGTGGCACTTCGTGCTCCTAAAAGCAAAATACAGTATATGATAGATGAGTTTTTAAAACGCCGTAATTTAGTGTTGCAACTCTTAGGCGAAATAGAAGGACTGAAACTAAATGTACCCGAAGGAGCATTCTATGTTTTTCCCGATGTATCTTCGTTCTTTGGGAAAACATTACGTGGGCGCACTATCAATAATGCCTCCGATTTTTCGTTGTATTTGCTTGAAGAAGCAGGGGTAGCTACCGTTACTGGGGAAGCTTTTGGCGACCCTAAATGCATTAGGCTTTCCTATGCAGCTTCGGAAGAAGAATTGCGAAAGGCTATTGCTCGTATCAAAGAAAGTTTGCAGGGTTAATTAAAAATATTACCTTTGCAGCCTGAAACAATAAAAATATTCAACAAAAAAAGTTATGGCAATTAGTGATAACCGAACTATCAAATACCTAAAATCTTTTTACCTTCGTGATTATTTAACCATCTTTATGGGGTTGGTGGCTTACGCCTTAGGGGTAACAGGATTTTTGGTGCCTTCAAAAATAGTAACAGGCGGCTTGGCAGGGGTCTGCTTGATGATTAACTATAAATTGGGGATAAAATTAGCTCTTTCGTATTGGATTATCAATATAATATTGTTGCTGATAGGACTAAAAGCGGTAAGCAGACAATTTACGTACCGCACCCTCGTGTCTATTTCTATTTTATCGGCTTTTCTTTGGGTAGGACAATTGTATTTAACACCTTATTTTGCGGAACACCCTCCATTGAGCGGCGACTTTCTGAACGTGATTATGGGCGGATTGTTGTGCGGTACAGGTTTAGGGCTCGTGTATTCTGCCAATGGTAGTACAGGGGGTACGGATATTATTGGTTTTGTGGTTACTAAATATTATAGTATCAGTATAGCACGTATTCTTTTGGTAGTAGATGTATGTATCGTGATTTCTTCATATTTTATTTTAGAACATAAAGAAGATACGCTCGAAAAAACAATCTACGGACTTATCTTACTACCGCTGATGTGGCAAATGGTGGAAATTGTGATTAATGGTGCGCGCCAGTCGGTGCAGTTATTTATTTTCTCAAAGCATTATGACGAGATTGCAACTCATATCAATACCGAACTGAAACGAGGCTGTACAGTGATAGACGGGATAGGCTGGTACTCCAAATCATCACAAAAAATAGTGATAGTAATCGCAAGGCGTACAGAGGCTACTTCTATCTTTAGACTAGTACGCAGTATAGACCCTTCCGCTTTTGTAACCAAAACCAATGTTATGGGAGTTTATGGGAACGGCTTTGATAAACTAAAATAATTTTTTTGGAGAAATAAAAAAAAATAGTACATTTGCACATTCAATATTAAGAACGATGATCCAAAGAATACAAACTGTTTATTTGCTATTGGTGGCTGTAGTAGGCATACTCACATTTTTTTTAGATGTAGAGTGGCTTAAATTGTTGCTATTTGCAGCTTCAGCTATATTGGCAATCTATACAATTTTAAAATACAAAAAAAGACGTTTTCAGCTATTGTTGAATTGGCTGAACATACTTATAAATGTTACTTTATTAGGGGTATTTGTATATCGTATGCTAAATTCATCTGGAGAACTTGTTTCTGAGAAAGGTGTTGGGCTCTTTGTACCTGTGCTTTCTATCGTTTTCTTGTTTTTAGCCAATAAGGCTATCTTACGGGACGAAAGACTTGTAAAATCAGCAGACCGATTGCGATAAACCTATAATCTTAGTAGTGTTGTGCGTTAAAAAAATCCTAAGTTATGAAACTTAGGATTTTTTTATTATCTTTGCCAAAAATTTAACAACAACAAAAATGAAAAGAACTTATGCGGGTATTCCCGAAGAGAATGCTACTTTAGAAAATGCAAAAGTAATGCTTGTAACAGTACCTTATGATGGTACTTCCACTTGGGGTAAAGGAGCTGATAAAGGTCCTGAATTGTTTTTAGACGCTTCTGAAAATATGGAACTTTACGACATCGAAACCGATAGTGAGCCTTACCTCAATGGGGTGTATATGGCAGGCGAAGTGAGTGAAAATAGTTCGCCAGAGGCTATGACCGAAGCTGTTTACCAAAAAACTAAAGAACTGCTACAACACGAAGATAAACTATTCACGCTTTTTGGTGGTGAACACTCAGTTTCTATAGGCTCTATACGAGCTGTGGGTGAGAAATACGAAAAACTTACCGTACTGCAGTTGGACGCACATACTGATTTGCGCCCCGAATATCACGGTTCTACCTCCAACCACGCTTGTGCAGTGTTTGAGGCTAACCAAAAACACAAATTGGTGCAAGTAGGTATTCGCTCTATGGATGCTGAAGAAAAACAATATTTGCCAAAAGGGCGCGTGTTCTTTGCTCACGAAATTGCTAAAAACCCTGCAGGATGGATAGATGATGTGCTTGAAAAAGTATCAGGTAATGTGTATATCACTATTGATTTAGATGCTTTTGACCCCGCCATAGCCCCTTCAACAGGTACCCCAGAACCAGGTGGATTGCAATGGTATCCCACCTTGAAACTATTGCGAAAGGTGTTTAAAAAGTGCAATGTGGTAGCTTTTGATATCGTTGAGCTAATGGATAGTGCTCAGGCTAAACCTACAGCCTTTTTGGCAGCTAAACTTTATTACAAAATGCTGGCGTATTACTTTAAATATAAAAATAAAAAAAGAAGTGCTTTATGACACAAATATTAAATCACACAGATATTCAGCATAAAATAAGGCGTATAGCTTATCAAATATATGAAAATCACTTAGATGAAGAGGAAATTGTGCTGGCAGGTATCAATGGTAATGGCTTTGTGTTGGCTGAAAAGTTGGCAGAAGCCTTAGCTGCAATCTGCTCACTGAAAGTTACTCTTTGCAAGGTGGTAATGGATAAGAAGAACCCTTTGCAAGGCATTACTACTACAGTAGCTGCCGAACATTACACTCATAAAGCGGTAATAGTGGTAGATGATGTGCTAAACTCAGGACTTACACTTATTTATGGAGTAAAACACTTTTTGGAAGTGCCTTTGAAGAAACTTACTACAGCTGTGTTGGTGAATAGAAACCACAAGCGTTATCCTATTAAAGCTGACTTTAAGGGAATTTCACTTTCTACTTCGTTACAAGAGCATATATCGGTAGTCTTTGAGGAAGGAAACTATTCGGTTAATTTGTCAAGTCAAAACAATTAGGTAATTAGCAAATTGGAAAATTAGCAAATTTGGAAATTAGCAAATTATGTATACAACCCTGATTATATTATTGGTATCGTCATTGCTGTTTATGAGTGGGAAAGTACGTTCCGACTTGGTGGCGATGTGCGCTTTGGTCTTGCTGGTACTCTTTGGAATACTGACTCCCGAAGAAGCTCTATCTGGATTCTCGGATAAAGTGGTAGTAATGATGATAGGACTTTTTGTGGTGGGAGGGGCTATTTTCCAAACAGGCTTGGCTAAAATGATAAGCAGCAAAATACTAAAGCTGGCAGGTGATAGCGAAGTAAAACTGTTGGTATTGGTGATGTTGGTAACCTCATTTATAGGTGCTTTTGTGAGCAATACGGGTACTGTAGCCCTGATGATGCCTATAGTAGTGAGTATGGCAATGAGTGGCAACATCAATAGTAGTCGCCTGCTGATGCCTATGGCTTTTGCTAGCAGTATGGGGGGAATGATGACCCTCATAGGTACGCCTCCCAATTTAGTAATTGAAGGTGAAATGGTGAAAGCAGGCTATGAAAAACTGTCTTTTTTCTCATTCACGCCTGTAGGATTGGTATGCTTGCTGGTAGGACTTTTGGTATTGATACCCGTAAGCGGTTGGTTCTTGAACAAAAAAGGAGATAATAAAACTGACAAGAACAAGGGGGGGAAAACTTTAAACGACTTGGTAGGCGAGTATCAGCTGTCTAAAAACTTGTACAGGGTATTGGTAACCGAACAATCGGCTGCAGTGGGTAAAAGTCTAAAAGAGCTGAACCTCTCACAACGCTATAAAGTATCGGTATTAGAAATCAGGCGAAAAGCAACTTCCAACAATCCGTTTTTTAAAACGGGTAGCCAAGAGGTGGTGAGTGCCCAAACAATAGTGAATGAGGGTGATATACTTTACCTAAGCGGAGGTTTTGAGTTTATAGAACAAATGAACGCTGAGAATGGTTTTAGCTTTTTAGAAGCACATCACCCTGAAGAGCGTATGCCTAATGAACTTCATTTTCACGATATAGGTATTGCAGAAGTATTGATAATGCCAGCGTCTAAATTGGTAAATACACCTATCAAAGATAGTAAATTGCGTGAGCATTATGGGCTTAATATTTTAGGTATTCAGCGTAAAGATGGCTATATACTGCAAAATTTGAAAGAAGAGAAGATGCATTCGGGTGATATACTATTGGTACAAGGTACGTGGGATCATATAGGAAAATTGAGTGCCGAACGCAGTCAGCTGGTAGTATTAGGGCAACCACTTGCCGAAGCCTCTAAAGTAACCCTTACACATAAAGCCCCTATAGCTGCTCTTATAATGCTGGCAATGGTGCTGGCAATGATGTTCGATTTTATCCCTATTGCCCCCGTAACAGCAGTATTGATTGCCTCCTTGCTAATGGTTATTTCAGGAGCGTTGCGCAATATAGAGTCGGCATACAAAACGATAAACTGGGAAAGTATTGTGCTAATTGCAGGAATGCTACCAATGGCATTGGCATTAGAAAAAACAGGAGTCTCGGCATTGGTATCCAACGGTTTGGTAGAAAGTTTGGGTGATAAAAGTCCTTATGTGCTTTTGGCAGGAGTTTATTTTACCACTTCGCTAATGACGATGTTTATCAGCAATACCGCTACGGCAGTATTGTTAGCTCCTATTGCTTTAAAAACAGCAGTTACATTAGGATTACAGCCCCAAGCCTTTTTATTTGCAGTAGCGGTGGGGGCAAGTATGTGTTTTGCTTCACCTTTTTCTACACCACCTAATGCTTTAGTGATGTCGGCAGGGCGTTATACCTTTATGGATTATGTGAAAGTAGGATTACCATTACAAATAATTATGGGCATTGTAATGGTTTTTGTATTACCTTTGCTGTTTCCGTTTGCCAATTGATAAATAATTACTATCTTTGCCGAAAATTTTAAAAATAAAAGATGAAAAAAAGGATTTCAGAATTTTTATTAGATGTATCAAAATACATATTTGTAGGGCTTTTTGTAGCACCATTATTCAATAGTAATGCAGCAGCCAATTATTGGTGGGTAACTTTGGTAGCTTCTATCGCCTTGTTGTTAGGACTTTGGTTATCAAACGCTCAAAAAGGGAATAACAATACCAATAAAAACAATAATAACGCTAATAGAAATAAGAAAAACAATAATTACCGCAATAACAATAATAAGAAAAACGGTAATAACGCAGCACCTAACTCTAATAACAACACAGCAGCCAATAAAGTAGCTAACAATTAGTTATAAAGTTTAATTTTTCTATTGCTATGAATATCTATTTTGATAATGCAGCTACCACAGCTTTGCACCGTGAAGTGGTGGCAAAGATGACAGAGGTGCTTACAGATAATTATGGCAATCCTTCAGCTACCTATGCTTTGGGCAGGAAAACCCGTACTTTGATAGAAACAGCACGCAAGCAAATAGCACAGCAGCTTGGTGCTCAGTCTTCTGAAATTATATTTACTTCGGGGGGGAGTGAGGCAGATAATTTGATACTGCGTGGCTGTGTGCGTGATTTAGGAGTTCGGGTAATAATCACATCGCTTATAGAACATCACGCTGTATTGCACACGGTAGAGGCTCTGGCTAAAGAATACGGCATACAAATAGTGTATGTACATCTTACGGCAGAAGGCGATGTGTGCTTACAACATTTAGAAACTTTACTACAACAGTACGCTGACCAAAAAGTATTGGTAAGCTTAATGCATGTGAATAATGAAATAGGCAATATTTTGCCATTGGCAACAGTGGCTGCTTTCTGCAAAAAGTACGGTGCTTATTTTCATTCAGATACGGTACAATCGGTAGCACACTTGCCTATTGATTTGCGAGAAGTACCTGTAGATTTTATTACGGCATCGGCACATAAATTTCACGGTCCTAAAGGGGTGGGCTTTGCTTTTATCAGAAAAGGTATCGTACTACACCCTTTGATTTATGGAGGCGAACAAGAAAAAGGGTTGCGTGCAGGTACAGAGGCAGTACACAATATAGTGGGTATGCAGGAGGCTTTGAAATTGGCTTATCGGGATAGGGCATCTCATACTGAAAAGTTACAACAGCTGAAACAGTATTTTATTGCGGCACTTAAAGAACACTTTCCAGAGGTGGTTTTCAACGGGAATAGTCAGGACAAGGAAAAAAGTAGCCATACCATACTAAATGTGGGCTTTCCTAATTGGGAAAATAAAAAAGATACCTTATTGTTTGAGTTGGATTTGAAAGGAGTAGCTTGCTCTAAAGGGAGTGCCTGCCAGAGTGGTAGTGTAGGGGAGTCGCACGTGTTACAGGCTTTTTTGCCAGCAGAGAGCTTGCGTTACCCCTCTTTACGGTTTTCGTTTTCAATACAAAATACTACAGAAGAGGTAGATAATTTGATAAAAATTTTAGGAGAAATAGCAAAAAAGTAAGCTATTTCTTATTTTTGTTATATACTGATAATGAGAATATTAATATATTAAATAGAAAAAAATAGCAAAAATTATTTGTAAAACAGTAGGAGTTTTAAAATAAAGTTGTAATTTAGTAGCGTTTTTCAGTAATCCGTAGTATTAAAATATTAGTTATGACAGACGAAAAGAACATTTTGCCCATAGACGAAAATGCTGTAGAAGATGTTTTATCAGTGAATTATGAAGCGATGTCGCTTGAGGAGCTTACCAAGACCTTGAAAGAGAAGCTTCATACAGATAAACTACAAAGTATTAAGAAGACGGTAGAGGCTATCAAAGAAGCATTTGATAGACAATACGAAGCACTTCTTGAAGAAAAAAAAGAAGAATATATAGCCGATGGAGGGGAGGAGTACGAATTTTCGTATGAGAGTCCTATTCATAAGGAATTTTATACTCTTTATAACGATTATCGCAAAAAGAGACACCAGCACCATAAGGAAATGGAGAAAGTGCACAAGGAAAACCTTGAAAAGCGCAAAGAAATAATAGAGGAAATTAAGCAACTTATTAATACTGAAGAGCACATAGGAAGTACATTTAAGCAGTTTCAGCAATTACAAGAACGCTGGCGCAATGCAGGGCAAGTGGCTATGGCTGATTATGACGACTTATGGAGTACTTATCATCATCACGTAGAGAAGTTTTATGACTTTATTCACTTGAGCAAAGATTTGCGTGATATTGATTTTAAACGCAATTTAGAAGAAAAACTCAAACTTATAGAACGTGCTGAAGCACTTGTGAAAGATGAGGTAGATGCTTTGCATGCTTCTCGTGAGTTACAAACGCTACATCGCATTTGGAAAGAGGAAATAGGACCTGTAGATAAAGAGCATCGTGAGCCTATATGGCAACGTTTCAGTGAGCTTACTAAACAAATACGCGAAAGAAGGCAGTACTACCTCAAAAACTTAGATGAAATGTACGCTCAAAACTTAGTGAAAAAACGTGATATTATAGCACGCATTGAAGCTGTTATTGCAAAAGAGGCTACTAACCATAACGATTGGAAGCAGTTTTCAAAAGAGGTAGAAGAGCTTCGTTTTGCCTTTTTGAGTGCAGGAAAGGTGCCACAGGAACAAGCTGATGAGGTTTGGAAAGCATTTAATGTAGCATTACGCACTTTTAGCAAAAAGAAAAATCAGTTTTATAAAGAGCTGAAAAAGGAACAACAAGAAAACCTTGCTAAAAAGTTGGCATTGGTAGAGATAGCAAAGAACCACCAAAATAGTACTGATTGGGAAGCTACTACCGAGCTGATGAAAAATATCCAAAAAGAGTGGAAGGAGATTGGTAGCGTTCCTTTGCGAAATACTGAGAAAATTTGGAAAGAGTTTAAAAAGGCTTGTGATGCTTATTTTGCTAACTATAGCGAGGCTATAAAACACTCTAAAAACAAAGAGCTGAACGTATTTGAACAAAAGAAAGAGTTTTTAGACAATTTGAAGTCATACCGCTTGGTAGAGGATAAAGAACAAGCCCTAAATGATATTCATCGTTTTGAAGACGAATGGAATCAGTTGGATAAAACAGGCAATACAAAAACGCTCGACCTAAAATTCAACAAGGTGATTGATGCGCTTTACAAAAAGCTTGACATCAATAAGCAAGAGGCTGCCCTTATAAAGTACAACAACAAATTGGAACGACTTATAAATGATGATAATGAAGATTCGTTGGATAGAGAAGTGCAATTTGTGAAACGCCGTATAGATGAGCTTAAAACTGAAATACTGCAGCTGGAACGCAACTTAGCATATTTTGGTAAGATAGATGAGAAGAATCCGTTGGTACGTGATGTGGTACGCAACATCAACCACCAAAAAGAGCATCTTAAAACTTGGGAAAACAAGTTGCGAGAGCTTAAAAACTTACAAAAGTCGCAAGAAGCAGAAGCTACAGCTGAGGAACAAGAAGGTGTTTAATTTGTTTCATATTACTAAGAAAAGAGGTTATAGTAATTTATAGCCTCTTTTTTTTATTATTGCTCGTTTGCTGGAGTTTGCTCTAAAATTGACACAGAGAAAGATTCTCTAATTATAAGATTAAAGAGCTTTATTGGTATTCTCATTTTTTTGATTACTTGATACTCATAATGCTGTATAAAATTTTTAATTTAAAAAATAGAATAAATTTCTTCGGTATATTTTTTGTAATTGGATACTATGCTTTTTTGAATATTATGTGCTGTAAAAATAACAATAAAAAGTTGTGGGTATTCTTACATATAAAAATGAGAAAACTGAGATTGATGAAAAAAAACTATTATAGTAAGAGTTTTTATTTTAACAAAATACAATTTATATTATTAATAAAAGACTTTTAAATTCTCATTTTATTTGTTAGAAGATTTGAGTTTAAATAATTGTTTTTCAATAATGTTGCTTTTTTACTATTTTAAAAATATTAACAAATAAGATGATTTTATGAAATTTTTATGATAAAAAATTAGGATTATTCAATATGATATACTATCTTTGCAAAGGTTTATTTCACTAACTGATTAAAAAACACTGCTATCACAATAATAAAAAGAAAGGAAAGTGATAGATTTTTTATATTTATATATAGAGTGTTATTATTGCACATTGGTAATGAGAGGTAAGCGAAGAGGAATGAATAGAGATTTTAAACATAATGGGAATTATGCAGGTAGGAGAAATAAGAACTAGGAATGGCTTAGTTGAAGAATTTAAATAATAGAAAAATGAAGGCAATTTTAACTGCCGTTATAGCGATGCTGGTAAGTGTCGGAACGGCGCAGACAGTTGTTAGTAACAACGTACTAACTAAACGCATCTGTTATGTGAAAAAAGATGCAAAAGGCTCAAACAATGGTGAAAATTGGCAAGACGCACTAACAGAACTCTCAACAGCTTTGGAATTTGCTAAAGCACACCAAAAAGAATTTACAGAAAAAGAACCCTTGCAGATATGGGTGGCGGGTAGTGCAAACTACAGCTATAGCCCTAAGGTGGGTGATGGTGTTGCTATTGATAAGGCAACTTTTGCAATGGTGAAAAATGTGAAAATCTATGGTGGTTTTGCAGGTAATGAAACAGCATTGAAAGACCGTGATTGGTATGCAAACCCCACTGTACTAAGTGGGCGTGTGAATAATGCTGGAGTTGCTCACATAGGTAGACTTATTACCTCGGAAGGAGCTATGGGTGTAGCGACTCTTGACGGGTTTCGCTTGAAATATGCCGCTCCTATCAATGGTAAAAAAGGGGTAGCTATTTATGTGGCAAATGGTTCTCCTCGTTTTGAAAATTGTGCTATTACCGATAATTTATTTGGTAGTGAGGCACTTATCTATGTAAAAGGTACAGAACGTGAACGTGCTACTCCTATCTTTATCAATTTGCAGGTATCGGATAATACACCTAAAAAAGAAGATATTATAGGTGATAATGTAGATGATAACATTGACCAGCCTAACAATGGAGCTGATGGACTTGTAATGACTCCTTGGGCAATGGAAAATGACCAATATGCCAATACTCAGCTTATCAATGCTACATTTTACAATAATGGGGGCAATGATTTGAAGGTAGCTCCTTCGGCTTCTCCTAAAATACACAATACAGTATTATTGGAACGTGTAGATGGGAACTTTAAGAATATAGACGTACAATATAGTATGGTGAATGGTGCACTTTCTGGTAATGGTAATATACCGGTAGAAAGTCCAGCAGGCATATTTGTAAGCTTGAGCAAAGACGATAAATACTATTTGCGCCCCAAAAGAAGTTTGATAAATGCAGGTAATGGTGGTTTATACCGCAGCAAGAGTGATAATGACTTCGATTTGGCTCATATGCCTCGTATTATGGAAGGAACAATAGATATAGGGGCTTATGAATTTTATAAGGACTATGAACGTGATTGTAATGAAATACCTACACCTTATGTAGAAACAATACCTTATGGAGATGCTTGTAGTGGAGGTGGTATGCGTGCTATGCTCTCAAATTATGCTGATTATGATAAAATTAAAGAAAGAGGAGCTACTTATAAAGTGTACAACCACGAAGGAAAAGAAGTACCTTATACGGGAACTTTGATAGAATCTTATAGCGGTAGAATACATATAAATCAAGAAGGAGATTTTAAACTTGTAGTGAGCTATAAGAGTTGTGAGAAAGAATCTAATTTGTTTCAAATTCATTACAACAGAGGTGCCGGTAAGCCTGATAGTCCTCGTTTAAAACCTCATCCAGCTACTTGTGATAGCAATAGTTGGGTAGAGATACAAAACTATGAATCTAAGTACCGCTATGAGTTACTAAAAGATAATAGAGTAATAAATACCATTAAAAATAAAGACCTTGTGGGATTACAAGAGGGCTCTTATGAATTGAAAGTATATAATAGTGGTTGTGATAATAGTAGTAGTTTCCGTATAGAAGGTAGAGAAAAATTAGAAGCTCCTATAGTAGAGCCTTTGCCAGCAGAATGTGGTAAAAAAGGAGGTGCACGCCTTACCCAATTTGACCGAAAGTTGACTTATCAGTTGCTTTTGAATGGTAAAGAGTTACGAAAACTTAATAGTGCTGAGTTTACAGCTGATGCAGGTCGTTACCAAGTAGTAGTACGCAACGCTAATGGCTGTGTGGCTACTTCTACAATCTTTGATATAGGAGAAGCTAAAAAGATACCTCAAAAACCTGATGTATGGGTAGATGCACCTGCTTGTGGTGTGAGTGGTAAGGCTATCATCAAGAACTACGATCGTAATCTTACTTATAAGTTGAATAATGGTGCTAGTACAGAATTGCTTGGTAGTGCTGAAATCGATGAAGCTGGGGAATATACTTTGTTAGTAAACAATGGCAGTTGCGATAGTGAAGAGGTTCATTTTACAGTAGCAGCAGCTAAAGAGGGTGCTGTAGCACCTATAGTACGTACTACTTCGGCTACTTGTGGCGAGATAGGTAAGGCTTATATAGAGGGCTATGACAGCAATTTGCGTTATCGATTGGTAGCTCTATCAGCTACAGGGGCAGTAGTTAAGAGTAGTGATATTAATGGAGCAGCTATAGCAGTAGCTGCGGGCAGTTATAAGGTAGAGGTTCGCAAAGCTAATGGCTGTGTGGCTACTTCTACAACCTTTGTGATAGAAGAGGCTAAAAAGATACCTCAAAAACCTGATGTATGGGTAGATGCACCTGCTTGTGGTGTATCGGGTAAGGCTATCATCAAGAACTACGATCGTAATCTTACATATAAATTGTATAACGGAACAGTTACAGAAAAGCTTACTAGTGCTGAAATTAATGAAGCTGGGAAATATACTTTGTTAGTAAACAATGGCAGTTGCGATAGTGAAGAGGTTCATTTTACAGTAGCAGCAGCTAAAGAAAATGTTACAGCACCTAAAGTAACTACAACTTCGGCTACTTGTGGCGAGATAGGTAAGGCTCGTATAGATAACTATAACGAAAAATTGACTTATCAGTTGGTAGCACTATCAGCTACAGGAGCAGCAGTTAAGAGCAGTGCTATTAATACTGCGAACTTATCAATGACTGCGGGTACTTACCAAGTAGTAGTTCGCAATGCTAATGGCTGTGTGGCTACTTCTACAACCTTTGTGATAGAAGAGGCTAAAAAGATACCTCAAAAACCTGATGTATGGGTAGATGCACCTGCTTGTGGTGTATCGGGTAAGGCTATTATTAAGGGCTACGACCATAATCTTATATATAAATTGTATAACGGAACAGTTACAGAAAAGCTTACTAGTGCTGAAATTAATGAAGCTGGGAAATATACTTTGTTAGTAAACAATGGCAGTTGCGATAGTGAAGAGGTTCAGTTTGTAGTGGAGTCTGCTAAAGAGGGCGTTGTAGCACCTGTAGTACGTACAACTCCTGCAAGTTGTGGAGCTCAAGGCAAAGCTTATATAGATAACTACAACAGCAATTTGCGTTATCAATTCGTGGCTCTATCAGCTACAGGAGCAGCAGTTAAGAGCAGTGCTATTAATACTGCGGACTTATCAATGACTGCGGGTACTTACCAAGTAGTAGTACGCAATACCAATGGCTGTGTGGCTACTTCTACAACCTTTGTGATAGAAGAGGCTAAGAAGATACCAGCCTTGCCTAAAATAGATTTTATAACAGAAGCCGGTTGTGGTATAGCGAATGATATACGCATCCGTGATTATGATAAGAACTTTAGCTATACACTTATTTCAAAATCAGGAGTTAGAAAATCAATCAACTCATTACATATAGAAGCTACTGAAGGAACCTATCAGTTGGAAGTTAGCAATGGCGACTGTGCAGTTACTACAAGTGAGTTTCATATAGGCAAAGAAAAAGTATTGCCTGCAAAACCTGAATTGAGAGTTTTACCTGCTACTTGTGGTGGTGTAACCGACGTATTGATAAAGAATTACGATAATAGCTTAAATTACGAACTTTCACCAGCTATTGCAGGTAATGAGATACTTAGTAACGGAGTGATTTCAGCAACTGCTAATAACTATGTGCTTATAGTGAGCAATGGTAGCTGTACTTCGCAAAGTGATCCTTTTGAGATAAAAGCACAGTTATTGCCTCCTGCAGTACCTACCATAGAAGAAGAAGTAGCGGCTACTTGTGCAGCCCCTTCATTAGTACGTATAAGTAATTACGACCCTGCTTTGCAATATAAATTAAGTCCGGCAGGGGAAATATTACAAGGTGGTGTTATCTCGGCTACAGTGGGAAGGTATATTGTTATAGCTACGAATAATAATGGTTGTAGTGCTAATTCATCAATTTTTGTTATCAATCCTCAAAAAGAAGCTCCTGCTCAGCCAAAGATAACTGTTTACAATGCTTCTTGTGGTACAAAAGGAAGTGCAGTGATACGTAACTATAGAGGAGATTACACTTATAGTTTTACTCCTGAAGCTACTATTACAGCAGGAGGTGTTATCTCGGCTACAGCAGGTAAATACCAACTCAAGGTGAGCAATGGTACTTGTGAAGCTACAGCAGTAAGCTTTGAGATTGAAGCAGAACGAACTATCCCAGCACAACCAACAGTGATAGTTACAGCCGCTGATTGTGGCGTAGCGGGTAGTGCTCGTATCAGTAATTACGATCCTCAATTATCTTATACTGTTTTGCCAAAAAGAGAAGGTAATGTGGTACTTGCTAACGGAGTTATTTCGGTTACAGCAGGTGGTAGTTACAATGTAGTGGTAAGTAATGGTTATTGTAAAAAGTCGTCAGAGCTGTTTGTTGTTCAAAGAGCGAATGAAATTCCTGCGACTCCTATCGTAGTAACTACTTCGGCTACTTGTGGCGAAATAGGCAAGGCTTATATAGCTAATTACGACCGCCGTTATACTGATAAATACGTACTTACCCCTAGCGGGCGAGTACATTATGACGGAACAATTATAGCAGGTGCAGGTAATTATGTGCTAAGTGTTAATAATGGTTCGTGCAAGGTAAGTACCGCTTTCACTATTGAGGCTGAAGAAGCAATGCCAAAAGCACCTGCGATAGTTACTACGCCAGCAACTTGTGGCGAGGCTGGTAGTGCCAAGATTACAAACTATGATAGTAACTTTACTTATACTCTTTTAGAAGGTAATAAAAGCACAGTATTAGATAATGCAGTTATTTCAGTAGGTGAAGGTGTATATAGGGTATCAGTTACTAATGCAGCAGGTTGTCAACTAATTTCGAGAGAGTTTAGCATACAAGCTGCCAAAGTAATTTCAGAAAAACCCGTAGTTATAACCCAAGCAGCTATTTGTGGTGAGGAAGGGAGTGCTTATGTAGCCAACTACAATCCTATCTATCAGTATACCGTATTCCCTAATGGTAGTGTAGATGCTAACGGAAGTATCAAGGCAAGTAAGAATATATTTACCTACGTAACAGCTCATTACAAAGGATGTAGTGCTACCTCTGAAGGCTTTACTATACAGCCTAAGCTTAATGGAGTAGAACAACCCGAAATACTCCTTATACCAGGAGGCTGTGGAGCTGTGGGCTTTGCTCGTATTACTAACTTCAACCCCGATTACGAATATGAAGTATTGCCAACAGGAACAATCACCCCTGATGGTAGAGTTATGGCACCTCCTACCAATACATATTATAGAGTACGAGCTTTCCATAATGGTTGTGCTGCAACTTCCGAAAACTTTAGACTACAACCCTCAACATCAGAATTTGAGAAACCAGTCTTGAGTGTAGCCAAAGAAAATTGTAATATGGGTACAATTGCTTTCGTGAAGAATTACAATAAGGAGTTTACTTACACCGTTCATCCTTTTGGAGGGGTAACCAAAGATACAGGTATTCTTGTCTTCCCTGAAAATAGTGTTACTCATACCTTTAGCGTAACAGTAACAGCAAGCAACGGAGTATGCCAATCTACTTCTGATGCAGTTCTTATTATACCAGAGCGTTCATATCAGCCAAGAGTGGCTATAGTGGCACGCACTTGTGATAGTGAAGGAGCAGCTTATATTACCAACTATAATCCTGCTTACCGCTATGTGTTTACCGATCCATTGTTATCTGTAACCGATGCAGGGGTCATCTTAGGAGCACAGCCAGAATTGGTATATGCCGTAGCAGTTCGTACTCCCGATGATTGTTCATCAAAAGAAACTGTATTTAGTATCCGCAATGAATGCGAGAACGAAGTACCTTGTAAAATAGAGATATTCAATGCTGTTTCGGCTAACAATGATGATGCTAACGACTTTTTCTATATAAAAAATATAGAATGTTACCCAAGCAATAAAGTTTATATATTCAACGGTCAGGGTAAAGTAGTCTTTGAACAACAGAATTATGACAACAGCCACCGCTCTTTTAGAGGAATAAGCAATACCGAAGGCGCACAATTATTACCTTCAGGCACTTACTTCTATATCCTCAAATATACCGATAAGCGCGGTAGAGAAACAGACGAAAGAGGCTATTTATACCTAAAAGGAAGATATTAATAAATAGTTTTAGAACTAAAAAGCACTGCTAAAGCCACTTTTCTTTAGCAGTGTTTTTTTATATAGTTACTCCTAATTCATTATTTTTTAATACCTTTGCGCCCTAAAATAAGAATTATGGAAGATTACACCTTGCTAAGAGAGCGTTGGAACGAAATAGTAGAACGCCTTTCGCATATGTTTACCGAAGGAGAAACCCTTGATGTAGATGCTATCATATACCTGATAGGCATACAAGAATTAGGGCAATTAGGGCGTAAATATGAGAAAGACGAAAAAGTAGACCTGATGCACATCGCCATTTGTAAGCTGTTAGAACCCTTTGGTTATTATCAATATCAATTTACAGACCCCGATGGCTGGCCTCACTATGAATTAGTACAAGAACTCCCAGCTCTAAAACCAGGTGAACAAACCATACTGATGAAAAAAGCTATTGTACAATACTTTGTTGAAAGAGACTTTTTTGAAAACTAATAACACCTATCTACCCAATATTTTTATAACTACTAATCACTAAAAAAATGATAAACAAAAAAAAAGTAGCATTCTACACCTTAGGCTGCAAACTCAACTTCGCCGAAACTTCTACTATAGCACGTAGCTTTGAAGAAGATGGTTATACCCGTGTTGATTTTGAAGACCCTGCCGATATATACGTTATCAATACTTGCTCGGTAACCGAAAATGCCGATAAACAATTCAAACAAATAGTACGCAAGGCACTGAAAACAAACCCTAAAGCCTTTTTGGCTGCCGTAGGTTGCTATGCCCAGCTCAAGCCCGAAGAACTCGCCTCTGTAGATGGTGTAGATTTAGTACTAGGTGCTAAAGAAAAATTCAATATAACTCAATATATAGACGACCTTACTAAAAACAACGAAGGTATCGTCCATTCTTGCGAGATAGCCGAAACCGACTTCTATGTGGGTAGCTATTCCATAGGCGACCGTACTCGAGCTTTCCTCAAAGTGCAAGACGGCTGCGATTATAAGTGCACCTATTGCACTATCCCAATGGCACGCGGTATTTCGCGCAGTGATACTATTGAGAACATACTTGCCAATGCCAAAAAAATTTCTGATAAAGGTATTAAAGAAATCGTACTTACAGGCGTAAACATAGGCGATTACGGCAAAGGGGAATTTGGCAATAAAAAGCACGAGCACACCTTTTTAGAGTTGGTGCAAGCACTTGATAAGGTAGAAGGGATAGAACGCTTGCGCATCTCTTCTATAGAACCTAACCTAATTAAAGACGAAACCATTGATTTTATAGCACAATCCAAAGCCTTTGTGCCTCATTTTCATATCCCATTACAAAGCGGCAGCAATGATATACTCAAGAAGATGAAACGCCGCTATTTGCGAGAATTATATGTTAGCAGAGTAGCCAAAATACGCGAAGTAATGCCCGATGCCTGTATCGGTGTAGATGTCATTGTAGGCTTCCCCGGTGAAACCGATGAACACTTCTTAGAAACCTACCATTTCCTCAATGAGTTAGATATATCCTACCTGCACGTATTCACCTATTCCGAGCGAGATAATACCGAAGCCGTACTGATGGACGGGGTAGTACCTGATGCCGTGCGTGCCAAACGTAGCAAAATGTTGCGAGGGCTATCGGCAAAAAAACGCAATGCCTTTTACGAAAGCCAGTTAGGCAAAGAAAAAACCGTACTTTTTGAAAGCGACAACAAGCAAGGCTATATACACGGCTTTACCGAGAATTACGTCAAGGTAAAAGCCCCTTGGGATCCCGCCTTAGTCAATACACTCCACAAAGTACGCCTTACCAAAATAGATGCAGACGGGATGGTGCGCTTTGAGTTTATTCCAGCTTAAAATTTATAGGATACCTCACAGTATAAGCTACAAATTTACCGTCTTTATAAGCAGGCTGAAGACGGGGTAACTTCTCAATGATGCGTACCCCTTCTTCTAGCAAACTTTGGTACCTACCATCTGCCTTCAGTATCTGCACATCTCCATCAGCATCTATCTGAAAAGTAATCATTACCCTTCCCTGCTCATTCCGCTCAATAGCCTCTTCAGGATAAAAAAGATTATCAGCTATAAACCTATCTAATTCCTTCTTAAAACAATGTATATCAGTCTCGCCCCTACATTTTCCATTAGGAAAATAAGGGTATAAGTCAGGTTGCAGTACACTATCTTCAGGCACCTGTTGTCCATCTTCATTTGGCGCATTAGTAACTACCCCCACCTCGTCATCAGGCTCTTCAGCAGCCAAAATAGGACTATGATCATAAGTAGTCGCAGGCAATGTCTCCTCCTCAGCCGTTTCACGACTAAAGAAAAGCAGCAAAGCAACAGCAGCAAATACAACTAAGCCAATAGCAATAAACGTTTTTTGCGATTGTTGAGGTTGTTTAGGCGAATAAGCATCCATAAGAGAAAAAATTTGCCGCAAATATAGAAAAATAAAACAACTTTTAGCCCATAAATTAAAAAATATTTTTACTTTTGCCCTCAAAATTCAATAGCCCATTTTTTGAACCCAAAAATGACAAAATACGCCATTCTTATCCTCGTAACAAGTATGCTTCTTTCCTGCGAAAATGCCAGTAGTCTTCTTAAAAAAGAATGCAATATAACTACCGCCCAGCAAAGCGTTTGGGCGCTCCCCGAAGTACAAGCCAAAATAGAACAATCCAAAGCCCTATCAGGTAAAGAGCGCATACAATACACCCAAGACACTATAGTAGTCCTCAAAAATACCTACTATCGCATTAAGCTGCGTTACAATCTATCCTACACCCAGTTACCAATAGCTACCTATTTGGTAGCCAAGAACAATTGCAACGAGATATTCATAAACACTCCAGCAAAAGAACTCATTCCCTATACTACCTACCAACAGCAACAAGCCCAGCAAGCCCAACAACAAAAAAACTTCCCCACCTTCTTCAAGCAATTTACCGCTAATATGCTCTTTAGGCAACAGCATTTAGCCGACCAGCTCACCACGCTCACCACTACCCCCGATGGTAGCCTGATTCTGCAAGAAGAGCAAGAGCTTATTACAAAGAATATCAACGAGTTGCAAACTTATACTTTTACTTATTACCCCGATAGCGTATGTTGTAAAAATACAGAAGAAGGATTTACACTTCTTTTCGCCCCTCACAACGACACTTGGCTACTCACACAAATTTGGCAATAAACTAATACATTACACAAATTGAATATAATAACATTTTTCTCGCAAATAGACCAAATTTATCTTTGGGATATTATTGGTACAGCCGTATTTGGCGTTTCGGGCGTACTCATAGCAATGGAGCGCCGTATGGACGTGTTTGGAATGCTCATCTTAGCCTTTGTTACAGGCGTAGGCGGAGGAACACTCCGCGATGTACTCATAGGCTACATACCCGTCTTTTGGATGCGCGACCACATTTATATCGTGATGATTATAGTAAGTGTAGTCATCACACTACTTTTTAAAAATAAGATGGCAGACCAATGGGGCAGATGGCTGTTGCTATTTGATGCAATAGGTTTAGGCGTTTTTACGATTATAGGTATAGAAAAAGCCCTCAGATACGAACTTTCGCCCACCATTGCCATTATTTTAGGCACAATGACAGGCAGCTTTGGCGGCGTAATTCGCGACATCCTTGCCAACAAGCTCCCTGCACTCTTCCACAAAGAAATCTACGCCACAGCCTGCATTGCTGGCGGAACCGTTTATTTTCTTATCAATAGCTTTATGCCACATAACCTCGTGATATTCATCACTATAGTAGTAGTTATCGCTGTACGCCTACTCTCCCTAAAATACCATTGGGAACTCCCCAAATTCTAACCTTTAATCAAAAAATTAATACTTTCCTTTGAATAACTAATCTAATTGTGTACCTCACCGAAGGTTGAGCGAAGGATAAGCGAAGGATAAGCGAAGGATAAGCGAAGGATAAGCGAAGGATAAGCGAAGGATAAAAGCCTGTGCGGCTCGCACCGAAGGATAAAAGCCCGTGCGGCTCGCACCGAAGGATAAAAGCCCGTGCGGCTCGCACCGAGCTGGCGCAGCTGAGTATGTGAAGCCTGTACGGCTCGCACCGAGTTAGTGTAGTTAGATAGGGTACCACAATTATAAATATTTTTTAAAACTATTGCATATTTAAATATTTTGTTGTACCTTTGCAAGCTGAAAAGTTTAGTTAGATAAATATTTAAAGAAATGAATATATCAAAAACTCAAATCGATGATTTGAATGCCGTTATCACAATCAATGTAGAGAAAGCAGATTACAACACTCAAGTAGAGGAAACCATTGCCAATTACAGAAAAACCGCCAACGTACCAGGTTTTAGAAAAGGACACGTACCCGCAAGTATGATTAAACGCCAATATGGTAAAGCTATCAAGTTTGACGAAATCAATAAAGTTCTTCAAGATGCTTTATATAAATATTTGGCAGACGAAAAACTCAATATTTTAGCCAATCCACTACCCAAAGAAAAACAAGACATCAATTTAGATGCCGATGACTTCTCTTTTGATTTCGAAATAGGTTTAGCACCTACTATTGAAGTAAATCTTAAACCTGCAACCCCCTTAGATTACTACGAAATTACTGTAGATGATAAAGTTATCGACAACCAAATTGCTAATATACAAAAACAATTTGGCAAACTCGTAGCCAAAGGAGAAGTAGCCGATAAAGACGGAGTAGAAGTAAGCGGAACATTCTTCAACGAAGAAAAAGGTATTGATACACAAGCTACATTCCCTCTATCAGCTCTTTCTGATGATGCCCGCAAGCTGTTCATAGGCAAAAAAATAGGCGACCAATATTCATTGCAAACCAAAGGTCTGTTTGCTGATGCACATAGCCTAATGCACTACCTAAAAGTATCTCACGATGAAGCACATCATTTAGACATCGAAGTTACTTTCACCTTAGAAGAAATCAATGAGCGTGAACCTGCTGCTTTAGATGCCGAATTGTTCAGCAAGCTATTCCCTGACGGTAGCGTTACCGAGGAAGCTCAATTGCGCGAAAAAATTAAAGAAGGAGCACAACACCAATATACAGAACAAGCCGACCAGCACTTTTTGAACACCGTAACCGATTATTTAGTAGATAATACTAAATTCGAGCTCCCATCTCAGTTTTTGAGAAAATGGTTGCGCACTTCAGGTGAAAAAGAGCTTACCGAACAAGAGGCTAATGAAGAATATGAGCGTTCAGAAAAAGGCTTACGCTACCAGCTTATCGAAGAAAAAATACTCAACGATAACGGATTGCAACCCACTCCTGACGATTTGAAAAACTTCGCTGCTAATTACGTGAAAGCACAATTGATACAATACGGCTTCAATGCCCAAGACGAAGACTATGTGAATGACATCGTAGCTAAGTTACTAAAAGACCGTAACGAAGTACAACGTATCCAGCAACAAGTAGTATTCCAAAAATTGATAGATTTCTATAAACAAAACGTCAATATCAATACCAAAAAAGTAACTTTTGACGAGTTCGTGAAATTAGCATTTCCCGAATAAAACCCTATAAAGACTACAAATAACCAGTCCAAAATTGTCAAAATAAAGTATGATAACTACTTTTTTGACAATTTTGGACTTTGCGTACTAACATACCTAACAATATAAAAAATGAACTTAACAGACGAATTTAAAAAATATGCTACCAAAGAGCGCGGTATCAATAGTCTATACTACGATAAAATTATCGCAAGTATGACTCCATATATTATGGAAGAACGCCAGCTAAATGTAGCCCAAATGGACGTTTTCTCTCGCCTGATGATGGATAGAATCATCTTCCTCGGCACCGATGTAAATGACCAAGTAGCCAACATCATCACCGCTCAATTACTCTTCCTTGAAAGCGTAGATAGCGGTAAGGATATTCAAATTTATATCAATTCACCCGGCGGTAGTGTATATGCAGGATTAGGTATCTACGACACTATGCAATTCATCAAACCCGATGTAGCTACTATCTGTACAGGTATGGCAGCCTCTATGTCGGCAGTTTTATTGTGTGCAGGCGCGCAAGGAAAGCGTTCAGCACTGCCTCACTCACGCGTGATGATACACCAACCATCGGGGGGTGCACAAGGAGTTGCCAGCGATATGGAAATCAACTTGAAAGAGATGTTAAAAATTAAAAATGAACTTTACGAAATCATTGCCAAACACACAAAACAGCCTTTCACTAAAGTCTATAAAGACTCCGAACGCGACTATTGGATGATAGCACGCGAGGCTAAAGACTATGGTATGATTGACGAAGTATTAGAACGAAAATAATGGCTAAAAAACAAGAAGACTACTGCTCATTCTGTGGGCGTGCTGAAGCTGAAACCGAACTACTTATAAGAGGTATGGCTGGTAATATATGCAATTATTGTGTAGATCAGTGCAATATCATCATCGGCGAAGCACTCAGCAACAAAAAAACAAAAGATAGCAAAGCCACTCTTGGTGAGCTTACCTTAAAAACACCACAGGAAATTAAACATTTCCTCGACCAATACGTCATTGGGCAAGATTTTACTAAAAAAATACTCTCTGTAGCGGTGTATAACCACTACAAACGCCTAAATCAACCCAATATAGACGATGAGGTTGAAATACAAAAGAGCAATGTGATAATGGTAGGCGAAACAGGTACAGGCAAAACCTTAGTAGCTCGCACTATTGCCAAAATGCTCAACGTGCCTATCGCAATTGTCGATGCTACTGTGCTTACCGAAGCAGGCTATGTGGGCGAAGATGTAGAAAGTATCTTATCACGCCTTCTACAAGCTGCCGACTATGATGTGGCTAAAGCCGAACGTGGTATCGTATTTATTGATGAAATTGATAAAATAGCTCGCAAGAGTGATAACCCTTCTATTACCCGCGATGTTTCAGGCGAAGGCGTGCAACAAGCACTCTTAAAGCTCTTAGAAGGCTCGGTGGTAAATGTACCCCCTAAAGGCGGTAGAAAACACCCCGACCAAAAGTACATAGAAGTCAATACCGAGCATATTCTCTTTATAGCAGGTGGTGCTTTTGATGGTATAGAACGCGTTATCTCTAAACGCTTGAATATGCAAGCTGTAGGTTACAACTCATCTAAAAATACACAGATAGACCGTAAAAACTTAGTGCAGTATATCATTCCTAAAGACCTCAAAGATTTTGGCTTAATACCCGAAATTATTGGGCGTCTGCCAGTGCTTACCTATATGAACCCTCTTGATAAGCAAACACTGAGAATGATACTCACCGAGCCTAAAAACGCTATTATCAAACAGTACAAAAAACTGTTTGAAATGGACGGTATCCACTTCGAGATTACTGAAGGAGCTCTCGACTTCATAGTTGATAAAGCCTTAGAATACAAGCTCGGTGCTCGTGGCTTGCGTTCCCTCTGTGAGAATATCCTCACCGATGCAATGTTCGAGCTACCCAATACTGGTGTAAAAAACCTTACTGTTACTAAAGAATATGCCGAGGATAAACTCAATAAATCGGCATTGCAAATAGCATCGTAAAAAAGTCATAACTTTAAAACTATAAAACCAAAAAAACAATGATAATTAGAGATAGCTTATTGAAATCTGTTTCGTATGAAACCTATCGTCATCTTATTGATAAATATGAAGCAGAGGGGAAGAGTAGTGGTACAGAACAAACTGAGGATCGCATACATTATACTGCACTAAATCAGAAACGTTACAAGCGATTGGACAAAACGATTGTTATTCCTGAAGATAAAGCGGCATTTTTCAAAAACTACCCTCATAGCCTTTGTCTGCTTGTTATTACAGAAAGCTGGTGCGCCGATGCAGCACAGATTTTGCCTGTAGTGCATAAGATAACAGAGCTTAACCCCAAGCTTACTATGAAAATAGTATTTAGAGACGAAAATGAGGAACTGATGAACCTCTTTCTTACCAACGGAGGAAAAGCTATCCCTATTGTTATCTTTTTAGATTTACAGGATAACGTATTGGCTTATTGGGGCTCACGACCCTCCGCAGCCAAAAAAATGGTAGATGATTTTAAAGCAGCTCACGGCTCACTAACCCCCGAATTTAAAGAGGATTTACAAAAATGGTACAATCAAGATAAAGGACTCACTATTGTTGATGATTTTATCAATGTGATGCAAACACTCCCAACACTTGACTTATAAAAACAACTCGTAAAATGAAAAAAATAATAATAATATCATTGAGTATTTTGGCATTGCATACTGCAGTTGCACAAGATTCTACAGCCACAAGGCACTCACAATCTGCACAATCAGCACAACAAGAATACTATCAACGCAATCAGCGTACGCAAAATGCCCCTATGGGAGTAGTAGCCGCACAAGAAGAAATGAAGCCAACTACCTTAGAAGGTGTATTTCAGCAGCTTGTAGATAAATCAGGAGCTTGGCAAAACTTTAAGATGCTAGATAGAGCCAAATTAGCTACCTTTCAACGCAGTATGGCTGATACTATCAATGCAATTAGAGGACAGCTCAGTACCCAAAAACAAGCTGTAGCTACCCATCTTCAGAATATAAAAGAACTAAATGATAAAATCACCGAGCTACAAACTACCCTCGACCAAACAAAAGACCAAAATGATAGCGTTAATTTCTTCGGTGTATTGCTCTCTAAAGGGGTTTATAGTACCATTATGTGGGTTATTGTGCTTATATTAGCAGGATTATTAGCCTTTTATATCTATAAATACACCAATAGCAACGTAATTACCAAAAATTCTATCAATGAATTAGGCGAATTACAACAAGAATATGAAAATTATAGAAAAGCTGCTATTGAGCGCGAACAAAAAGTACGCCGACAATTGCAAGACGAGATTAATAAACACCGTTAATAATGCGCATTGATATTATTTCAGTAGCACCCGAACTAATGGAGAGCCCTTTCTCCTTTTCTATAATGAAGCGTGCTATTGATAAAGGATTAGCAGAGGTGCATTTTCATAACCTACACGACTATGCCAATAATGCCTATAAACAAGTAGATGACTACCAGTTTGGCGGTGGAGCAGGAATGGTAATGATGATTGAGCCCATTGATAAATGCATCAGTGCTCTTAAAGCGCAACGCAATTACGATGAGGTGATATACCTCACCCCCGATGGCGAAACACTACACCAAAAAATGGCAAACTCCTTGTCATTAAAGGAGAACCTAATCATTTTATGTGGGCATTTCAAGGGGGTAGACCAGCGTGTACGCGACCATTTTATCACTAAAGAAATCTCTATAGGCGATTATGTGCTCTCAGGAGGCGAATTAGGGGCAGCCGTACTCTGCGATGCTATTGTACGCCTTATACCAGGTGTCCTTTCCGATGAAACCTCAGCACTTACCGATTCCTTTCAGGATAATCTCTTAGCACCCCCCATTTACACTCGTCCTGCCAATTATAAAGGCTGGGAAGTTCCCGAAGTACTTCTTAGTGGCAACACTCCCAAGATTGAACAATGGCGTGAAGAAATGGCATATAAACACACCCTTGCTAAACGTCCTGATTTACTTAAATAAAAAACCTTTTTGATAATGAAAAAATTAGCTTATACCAATGGGGCTTCTAATATACCCTTGTTGGGTGAAACTATAGATGAAAACTTGCGCAAAACGGTAGCCAAATACCCTAATAAGGAAGCGCTTATAGTTTCTCATCAAAACTATAGAGCTACCTATGCCGAATTTTACGAACAAGTAACCGCTGTTGCCAAAGGATTAATAGCTTTAGGCGTAAAAAGTGGAGATCGCGTAGGTATTTGGTCTCCTAATTGTAGTGAATGGACACTGCTGCAGTTTGCTACTGCCAAAATAGGCGTGGTAATGGTAAATATCAACCCCGCCTATCGCACCAGTGAGCTTATTTACGTTATCAACCAGTCAGGAATAGCCTATATGTTTG
Organism: Capnocytophaga bilenii; assembly: GCF_017565765.1. GTDB lineage: Bacteria > Bacteroidota > Bacteroidia > Flavobacteriales > Flavobacteriaceae > Capnocytophaga > Capnocytophaga bilenii. Next base: position 3,030 of record NZ_JAGDYP010000011.1, on the reverse strand, counting down.
CTGCTGAAAAGTTTAAAAGCAGTGATTATAGGAAAATGATAGACGATGCTCGCGAATTTACAGAAAGCTTGCGCAAAGAAGTTTTTTGGGGAGAAGAATGGCAACGCTTTTTAGAGAAAGGCAAAAAAATATCCGATGAAAAACTCAAAGAGTACGAAGACAAAGTACAATTTGACGACCCCGTAAATATCCAATATACTTCAGGTACTACGGGTAATCCTAAAGGAGTAACCTTATCGCACCATAATATACTTAATAATGCTTACTTTATCGGCATTCGTATGAATTATACCGAAAAAGACCGCGTTTGTATTCCCGTGCCTTTTTATCATTGTTTTGGTATGGTGATAGGCAATTTGTGCTGCACCTCTCACGGAGCTACAATGGTAATCCCCAATGATAGCTTTGATGCTACGCGTACTTTGGAAGCGGTTGAAAAAGAGCGTTGTACTTCCCTTTATGGCGTTCCAACTATGTTTATTTCAGAACTTTATGTGCTCGATAGGCACCCTTATGATTTATCCAGCTTGCGCACAGGGGTAATGGCAGGAGCACTTTGCCCACCAGAGATTATGAAGCGGGTGAAAGAGCAGATGAATATGCACGAAATTACTATATGCTACGGAATGACCGAAACCTCACCCGTATCTACACAAACAAAGATAGGAGCTCCTTTTGAAAAACAAATCCACTCTGTAGGCACTATTCACGACCATTTAGAAATCAAGATTATCAACCCCGAAACCAAAGCTATTGTAAAGCGAGGCGAGAACGGCGAGCTTTGTACGCGTGGCTACTCGGTAATGCTAAAGTATTGGAATAGCCCACAAGCTACCGCTCAGGTAATAGATGAGCAACGCTGGATGCACTCTGGTGACCTCGCTATGATGGACGATGATGGCTATGTGCATATTTCAGGGCGTATTAAAGACCTTATTATTCGTGGAGGTGAAAATATCTCTCCTAAAGAAATAGAAGACTTTTTATATACCTATGAGGGCGTTATGGATGCCCAAGTAATAGGCGTACCAAGCAAGAAGTTTGGCGAAGAGGTAATGGCGTGGATAAAACCTAAAGAAGGCGTTACCCTCACCGAAGAAGAATTACATAACTTCTGCAAAGGGCGTATTGCACATTACAAAGTGCCTCGCTATTGGAAATTTGTACAAGAGTTCCCAATGACTATTTCAGGCAAAATACGTAAAGTAGAAATGCGTGAAATATCTACCAAAGAACTTGGTTTACAAGAAGAAGACGAAAACTAATAACAATCAATCATATTATGGTATACAAATTCAGAGTTATTCTTGATGTAAAAGAAGATGTATTTAGAGATATTATCATTCAGGAAGACGCTACATTAGAAGATTTTCATAACGTTATCAACCAATCATTCGGCTTTACAGGTGAGGAAATGGCTTCTTTTTACCTTACTGATGATGATTGGAATCAAGGCGAGGAAATTACCCTCTTTGATGTTTCAGAAAGTGGCGAAACACGCCTAATGGAGGAAACTACTATTGATGAGGTAGTAAGTGAAGACAACCCCAAGCTCCTTTACATTTACGACTTTATGCAAATGTGGACGTTCTTTGTGAATTTAGTAGAGATTGATGATGAGCAAGCTGGAGCTTCCTACCCAATGGTGCTCAATACAGTGGGGAGCATACCTGCTGAAGCTCCCGAAAAGAACTTTGTAGCTGATGATTTTAATGAATTTGAAGACGAGTTCAATGATTTTGATGTAGATGAAGAAGACTACTATGAAGGCTTTTCTGAAGAATACTATTAATGCCTAAAATAATATGCTGAATTTATATACTACAAATATAGAAACCTTATCAGTGCATAGGGTGGGTAACCAGAGCAAGGGCGAGCCTTTGTTCCTCTCTGCACAGCCCTATGCTTTGAATGATGAAATTATAGGTTTGTTGAAAGAGTACTTTTTCAAGCCTTTTCGTGAAAAAGAACAAAATTATTTTCACTTTGTGCACGAAGCCGATGTAGAGTTTAATGAGCTTTATCAATTGGTTACAGCTATTTTTGATGATGAAAGTACTATTCACGAGCAATCACAAAAAATAGCCAAACATTTGTACAATCAATCTAATCACCCACATATCAAGAACGGTGAGGTGTATGTAGCACTCTTGCACGACACTTACTTAGATAATGAAAAGGTAAAAGCTGTAGGAATTTTTAAATCGGAAGTAAAGAATAGCTTTTTGCAGTTTGAAGAGCAAGATAGTCAGTTAGAGATACTTATTCAGGAGGGGGTAAACCTACAACGATTGGATAAAGGTTGTATCATTTTCAATGTCAATAAAGAAGACGGTTACAAGATATTGTCAATAGATAGCAATCGTTACGACACCAAATATTGGCTTGAAAACTTCCTGAATGTAGATGCCCTTATAGACGAGAATTTTTATACTAAAAAGTACCTAAAATTCAGTCAGGATTTTGCAAAAGATGTGATCTTACCAGCAGAGGACAAGAAGGAAGAGGTGCTTTTTATGAATAGAGCTATTAATTACTTTGCTAAGAATGATGATTTTGAAGAAACAGCATTTGTAAATGAAGTATTTGAGAACCCTGAGCTCATTCCCGAATTTAAGCATTATAAGGAAGAAAAAGGACCTAAATACCAAATAGAAGATGTATCTACTTTCCCAATCGCCAACAAAGCTGTTACAGATGTACGCAAGAAGATAAAGAATGTGATTGATTTAGATACACATATACAAATACGTATGGACTTTATCAACCCTCAGTCCGCAGATAAGTTTATAGAAAAAGGTTGGGACGAAGAAAAGCAAATGTATTATTATCTACTTTATTTCAATAAAGAACAAAAAGCCTCAGATTAAATTAAATTGCATACAAAATGCTATTAAAATAAAAAAGAGCCTGTCCGAAAAGTTTTAAAAGGCTGATTATCAGTAATGAATAAAAAAGAGGCTATCTTTTATCGGATAGCCTCTTATTATTTGGTGTTTTACCACAAATTTTGTATCTTTGTGGCTCCTA
>NZ_JAGDYP010000010.1 GCF_017565765.1 Capnocytophaga bilenii | reverse complement strand
TTTCTAATGTATCTAAATTTATTTTTGTAATAATAAAACCAGATAAACAAAAACGCTTTATAAACATCGGAATGTATAAATACCTTTCAAAATATAAATATGGACTACTAAAAAAATTATTTTTTAACAATTCTTTATTGTTTACATATAAATTTCCTATCAAAGGAGAACCCTGACTAAATTCAATAATATTCTTATATTCTATTTTAAAACCATCTATTTCATCACAAAAATTAAAATTCCACGGAGAATAAGATGTTTTTAATTTATTTATGTTTTGCATTTTACTTTGTTTCTATCAATTTTTCGAGTTTTTATATTTTTAACATCACTATTGTTTACCCCCGCTGGCGCAAGCTTGCAGCTTGTGCCCAATTCAAAATTCAAAATTCCCTTTGCCGCCCGCACTCTCACCAATCCCATTACTCCCATTGCTCCCATTACTCCCCAATTCAAAATTCAGAATTCAAAATTCAGAATTCCTGCAGCTTGTGCCCAATTCACAATTCAAAATTCTCTCCCCGTCCCATTTGTCCCATTTGTCCCACTCGTCCTACAAGTCGCATAATTGCCTGTGTGGCTCACACCCCCCGCTGGTGCGAGCTTGTAGCTTGTGCCCAATTCACAATTCGTCATTCTCTCCCCGTCCCATTTGTCCCATTTGTCCCACTCGTCCTACAAGTCGCATAATCGCCTGTGTGGCTCACACCCCCGCTGGCGCAAGCTTGCAGCTTATGCCCAATTCAAAATTCAGAATTCAAAATTCATAATTAGCCAATTCCCCTCGCACTATTTAGAGTGCTTTATAGGCTTAAAAAACACCTATCTCTATGGTGGGTAAAAGGAAATAGGGCTTTAATTATTTTGTATTGTATTGATTAGTAGGTTGTTGGAATTTTAACAACACCTATGACACATTACCAATATTGTTCAAATTATTAAAGTACTTTTCTAATATTGTAATGTTGTCATATTTTTGAGTACGATCTGTGTAAGTAAACCACTTATCAGCTAAATCATCAAATAATCGTTTACCTAAGTTTGTTAAATCACTTTCTTTGATCACTGTGTCAATGTTTAAATTACCTTCTTCATCAAAAGGATTTTTATGTAAGAGCCCTTTTTTATAGCTAAGTTGAAGCAAGTTTCTACAAGCAATAAGTGTATTGTCCTTATCAACTTGTCTTATATATGCTCCTGCTAGTATCCTTACATTTAATAATACTATATCTTTCATATTTTATTTATTTCATTCTAATTATTTGTGTTGCTACTTGTGATACATCAACAAGATTACCATTTTTATCTTTTACAAAAGTACCTCCCCCCGCTGGCGGAAGCTTGCAGCTTGTGCCCAATTCACAATTCAAAATTCTCTCCCCCGTCCTACCTGTCCCATTTGTCCCACTCGTCCTACAAGTCCCATAATCGCCCGTGTGGCTCACACCCCCCGCTGGCGCAAGCTTGTAGCTTGTGCCCAATTCACAATTCTCTCCCCATCCTACTTGTCCCACTCGTCCCACTCGTCCTACAAGTCCCATAATCGCCCGTGTGGCTCATATCCCCCGCTGGCGCAAGCTTGCAGCTTGTGCCCAATTCAAAATTCACAATTCAAAATTCCCACTCGCATTATAGGCTTAAAAAACGCTTATTTCTATGGTGGGTAAAAGGAAATAGTAGGGCAGTTCTTTCTAACTCATTTGTATTTAGTTATTAATAGTATCTACAATGTCACAAGCCACATTATCACCATTTTTGCAGGCTTTTTTAAACCAAAAAATAGCTTGAGTTTTAGATTGTTCCACCCCTTGTCCATTGTAATAGCAATATCCTAAATTATATTGAGCCGCAGCATATCCTTGTTTGGCAGATTTTTCAAGCCATTCAATAGCTTTCTCAAAAGATTGCTCAACCCCTATTCCCTTATGATAGCCAATACCCAATTCAAACTGAGCAGCTGCGTGCCCTTGTTTTGCTGCTTTTTCATACCATTCAGCTGCTTTTTCAAAAGATTCTTCAATGCCCAACCCATTATAGTAACAATCTCCCAAATTATATTGAGCATCTGCGAGTCCTTGGTTTGCAGCTTTTTCATACCATTCAACAGCTTTAGGATAAGAACGTTCCACCCCTTTTCCGTTATAATAACAAATTCCCAAATCATATTGAGCTTTTGCATCCCCTTTTTCTGCTTTTGCAATAAGTGTTTTAATGTCTTGTGTTTGAGAATAACCCCAAACAAAACCAAACATACATATAAATATAAAAAATCTTTTCATCGTTAGTTTAAACGTTTAGTTGCCTAATCTTTAATTTTATTTAGCAATTCACAAGCAGGCTCATAGGAATTATCACAAGATTTTATAAACCAATACAAGGCTTTTTCTTTTGATATTTCTACTCCTTCCCCTTTATCATAACAAAGCCCCAAAAAGTATTGAGCTTTTGCATATCCTTGTTGGGCAGATTTCATAAGCCATTCAGCCGCTTTAGAATCAGATTGTTCTACCCCTTCTCCATTATGGTAACAATACGCCAAAGAATATTGAGCTCCTGCATCTCCTTGCTGGGCAGCTTTCTCAAACCATTCAGCAGCTTTTTCAAAAGATTGTTCCACGCCCTCTCCATTACTATAACATTCCCCTAAAGCACATTGTCCCTCTGCATCTCCTTGTTTGGCAGCTTTCTCAAACCACTCCGCAGCTTTTTTAAAAGATTGTTCCACTCCAGTACCCATACAATAAGAAAGTCCTAAAAGAACCTGCCCCTCTGAATCTCCTTGTTTAGCAGATTTTTCAAACCATTCCACCGCTTTTTCAAGAGATTCCTCTATCCCTTCTCCTTTATGATAACAAACTCCTAAAGCGTTCTGAGCCTTAGCATATCCTTGTTTAGCCGCTTTTTCATACCATTCAACCGCTTTTTCAAAAGATTGTTCCACCTCTTTACCATCATAATAACATTTAGCTAAATTATATTGAGCTTCTGCATCTCCTTTTTCCGCTTTTGCAGTAAGAGTTTCTATGTTGTCAGTTTGTTTACAGCCTATAACAAAGCCTAATAAACATAAAAATACGATTATTTTTTTCATTTCCTATTGTTACTTTTTAATACCAACCACTAACACCTAATTCCCAAATTTGCTAATTCCCTCATTTACTAATTCCCCTAACATCTAAAATTGCCTGTGCGGCTCGCACCTAATTATCTCCCATTTCTAAAGATACCCAGCATAATCCTAGCATCCTCTTTGCCCCATTTTAGTTTGTTATGAGCAGGAGGGTTTTCAAAAAGAGATAACGACAAGTTAAAATACAATTCTGCATTCTTACCACCGCCGTATTTTGCAGGAGTATACATATCCTGAATAGCTTTTACTAAGTACAAACGCGCATTTTCAGGGTCTAATTTCTCAGCTTTTTGCAGCGTACTAATCACTTGAGTTACTTTGTTATAAATCTCGCTATTGGGAACAAATTGCAGAGCGTAATTTTGCGCCAAAGCCAGCAGTATATAGTCTTCAGCATCTTTAGCACTATGTTCTAGTAATTTGATAGCCTCGTTGATATATTCTTTTTTTTCTGATTCAACCATAGCTATTTTGCTAGCTTCGCGGTATTTAATGTATGCTTTCCAGTAGTCGCTTAGTTCAGAGGCATTGTCGTACAAAAAAGTTTCTACTGCTGCAGCATTGTGGCTATCGTATGATTTTTGCAGAGCTGCCTCCACTTTATCTTCAATGTTTTGCGAAAAGGATACTGCACTACACCATAGCAGTATACCAAAAAGAATTGATTTTTTCATTTTTGTTCTTTTGAAAAGTTAATAACTAAATTTGTTGCCGCAAAAATACAAAAAAATGTTTAATTATCAATGATTAATGTTCAAAGCACCCATAACGCCAATTCAAAATTCAGAATTCAAAATTCAAAATTCTTCTCAGCGAAGGTTCAGCGAAGGATGAGCGAAGGATGAGCGAAGGAAAGTCGGCGAGCTGGCGCAGCCGAGTATGTGACGAAGGATAAAAGCCAGTGCGGCTCGCACCGAAGGAAAGTCGGCGAGCTGGCACAGCCGAGTATGTAAAGCCAGTGCGGCTCGCACTTTTTTCAAGGCACTACCACATTAAAAAATAATCATCAATCATCAACCATTAATAATTATTTTTGTACCTTTGCCGAAAACAAGCAAACTTATCAAGTGTTCGTTGTAGTATTAGAAAATATAAAAATTGCTATCAGTGCTATCAAAGCACAGTTTTTGCGCACGATACTCACCGTGGTGATTATCGCTATCGGTATTACTGCTTTAGTAGGTATTCTCAGTGTGATTACAGCCCTTAGCAACACCCTCGAAGGTAATTTTTCTTCTATGGGTGCCAATACTTTTCTCATTACCCGCTATCAGTATTCACAACGAGCCGAAGGCAGTGGCACTACCCAAAAACCGCACCCCCTCATCACTTATAACGATGCTAAAAACTTTAAAGAACAATTGAGCTTGCCTTTTGCCAAGATAAGTATCTCGGTAGATGCAGCTTCTTCACTCGAGGTAAAATACGAAAACAAAAAAACCGACCCGCTGGCACGTGTAGTGGGGGTAGATGAATACTATATAGCGAATTCCAATCTCACTATAGAGCAAGGCAGAGGCTTCAGCGATTTTGATATACAAAACAATGTAAATGTATGCGTAATAGGAGTTGATTTTACCACTACACTCCTCAAAGGTGTAAACCCTATAGGCAAAATTATTTCAGTGCGAGGTACCCCCTTGCGCATTATTGGCGTTCTCAAAGAGCAAGCCTCCTCATTTGGTAATTACGAAAATTTTCAGGTACTAATACCCTTACAACTCGCACGGAATATATTCCCTATAACCAATTTAGATTACCAGCTAAAAGTAAGCGTCCCTACCAAAGCCCAAATGGATTTAGCTGTGAATGATGCCGTACTTACAATGCGCAGCCTGCGAGGCTTGTCGCCCTTGCAAGAAAACAATTTTGGGATAGAACGCAGTGATGACCTTCTGCAACGATTGGGCGAGATTACCAATGTACTCACCATTGCGGGCTTTCTCATCGGGCTGATTACCATTTTAGGCTCTTCTATAGCCCTGTTGAATATAATGCTCGTATCGGTAACCGAACGCACTCGTGAGATAGGTATCCGCAAGGCTTTAGGAGCCAAACGTAAGCTCATCACCTTGCAATTTTTCACCGAAACACTAATGATAGCATTACTAGGTGCTTTTACGGGTATCGTGTTGGGTGTCGGTTTAGGTTATGTAATTGCACAAGCTGTTCAATTTCAGTTTGTAATACCTTGGGGAGTGATACTCATTGCCATTGTTATTGCGCTGGTAGTAGCTGTAGTATCGGGCTTGTATCCGGCAATCAAAGCTTCAAAGTTAAACCCTGTAGAGGCACTTAGGTACGAATAGTTTTTTGAATTATAAATACGAATGGAGACATTGCGATTTGACAATTTACAGATAGAAAACCAACAGGTACACCTCCCTCTTCCCGATGGCATTCAGCTCACTATCAAGCGGGAGGATAAGAACCACCCATTGGTATCGGGCAATAAGTTGCGAAAGCTAAAATACAACATACAACAAGCATTGGCTGAAGGCAAAGATACTATTCTTACTTTTGGTGGTGCTTACTCCAATCATATCGCAGCTACTGCAGCTGCAGGCAATTTAATGGGGATAAAAACCATCGGAGTGATACGCGGAGACGAATTAGAATGTGAAATTGACGTTAATCCCACGTTAAAGTTTTGCAAAAGTTGTGGTATGCAGCTCTTCTTTGTCTCGCGTAGTGATTATCGTAACAAAACCTCGCCTCAGTTTTTAGAAATGCTTGTAAATCGTTTTGGTTCAAATATTTACATAGCTCCCGAAGGCGGTACCAACGCTTTAGCAGTAAAAGGCACTGCCGAGATTCTTACCCCCCAAGATAGCACTTTTGATGTGATATGCACCGCTGTAGGTACAGGCGGCACTATAGCAGGAATAATTGAGGCAAGTGAGCCACACCAAACAGTTATAGGCTTTCCAGCCCTAAAAGGCGCTGATTTCCTTGAAAATGTCATCAGGCAATACACCTATAAAACCAATTGGCATTTGGTGTATGATTACAACTTTGGCGGCTATGCCAAAGTGAATGACGAACTCATAGATTTTTTAAATGATTTTAACAATTCAACGGGTATCCCGTTAGACCCTATATATGTAGGTAAAATGATTTTTGCTATCTTTGCCCTCGCAAGTAAAGGATATTTTGCACCCAATACCAAAATATTGGCAATACATACTGGAGGCTTGCAAGGTATAAAAGGAATTAATAAAAAAAGAAAAGCAAAACAAAAAATTATTTTGAATTATGATGAGACGATTTAGTTTGCTATTGCTATATCTGTTTGTTTTTTCATCGTGTTCTGATAAGTATTACAAGAGTAAGAACAACCCTCACACGGTTTCCTACCGAGGGCAACGTACTGTTGTAGAAACTAAGAAACCCACACACATAGAACTAACACAACGCACTAAAGCTTTGGTAGAAGCACAAAGCATTCAGAAAGATTTCACCGAAGACGATTTCCACGAGGTGCCTCCACCTATGAGGGTTACCGAGTCGGTTACTAAGGAATATATCCAAAAGTATAAAGACATTGCTATGATTGAGATGATGCGCTACAAAATCCCAGCAAGCATCACTTTAGCACAAGGTATTTTAGAAAGTGCCTCCGGACAAGGGCGATTAGCACGACACGGCAAAAACCATTTTGGTATAAAATGCCACGCTACTTGGAACGGAAAAACTATCACTCACGATGACGATGAAAAGCGCGAGTGCTTCAGAAAATACGACAACGAAGAACAGTCGTTTGAAGACCACTCTACATTCCTCAACAAACGAGGTAGATATTCTTTTTTGTTTGATTTGCTTATTACCGACTATGAGGCTTGGGCGCACGGTCTTAAAAAAGCAGGATATGCTACCGACCCTGCCTATGCAAGAAAACTCATAGCCCTTATACAAAAATTCAACTTGCACCAATACGATTTGCAAGTGGTTGCCGAAATGAAACAATCAAGCCTCACCTTTGGCTCTGATATTGTTTCTACACCCACCCCCAAATTGCCGCAAAACACCACAACCCCAGAACCCGATGATACTGCTATTGCCAAAAAAACAGTAACACGCAACACAACCCCAAAAACAGAGGTGAAGGAAACTCCTAAACCTACTGAAAAAGAAATTGCTAAAACTATAGAACGAAAAGAACCCCCTAAACAGCAACCACAAAAGCAAGAATCGTCTAAAAATCTACCTCCTAAAAAAACAGAGGTAGCTGTTACCCCCCCTCCTGCCGTAAAAGATTACTATGAGGTGCAAACAGGCGACACGCTTTATAAAATAGCCCGCGAGCAGCAAGTGCCGGTAAAACAATTGATGAAACTCAATAATTTAGACGACCTATCAAGTAGTAACTTGCGCGTAGGGCAACAAATACGCATCAATTAATGACATTTTCAGCCTTAAAAAACTTTATTTACCAATCCCTGAATAGCCTCTACGACCCTGCGGAAATACAGGCATTCTACTTTTTACTGCTTACTCATTACGGAAAATATACAAAAACAGAACTATTGGCAGCACCTGATACTATGGTTGCAGCCAATAGTTTGGTGCTTATAAAAAAAGCTGTTGAAGCTCTTAAAGAATATGTACCTATACAATACATATTGGGCGAAACGGAGTTTTATTCACATAAGTTTATCGTCAATAAAGCGGTACTAATACCGCGCCCCGAAACCGAAGAATTGGTAGACTGGGTGCTAAACGAATTGAAAACAGAAAAACACCCCCTAAGTATTCTAGATATAGGTACCGGTAGTGGTTGTATTGCCATATCGCTGGCTAAAGCACTGCCACAGGCTTCAGTAACAGCTATTGATATTTCGGGCGAAGCCCTTGCAGTAGCTCAAACTAATGCTGCTAATAATGGGGTAACTATTCGCTGGCAGCAGCAGGATATACTCGCTACGCCTTCACTTATAGGACAATATGATGTAATTGTATCTAATCCCCCTTATGTACGTGAGTCTGAAAAAGTACAGATGAGCGCCAATGTTCTCAACTACGAACCCCATACAGCACTATTTGTTGGCGATGAGCAACCTTTGGTATTTTATGAGCAAATAGCCTCTTTGGCACACACAGCTCTTAAAGAAAACGGGAGACTGTTTTTTGAAATAAATCAATATTTAGGGGTGCCAATGAAGGCGATGCTTTTACAAAAAGGATTTAGCAAGGTAGAAATAAGAAAAGATTTATCAGGAAATGACAGAATGATATTAGCAAAACGCTGATTTTTAGGTAGAATTTAGGAATGAAAAAGAAAAAACAAGCGAAAAAGAAAATAGAAAAACAACCCCAAACTCTTTCGGCTATAGTTTATTTAGCAGGAGGTTGCTTTTGGGGTACTGAACATTTTTTTAAACAAGTACGCGGTGTTATAAAAGCACAATCGGGGTTTGTGAATGGGCATACCCCCAACCCTACCTACAAGCAGGTAAGTACAGGCACTACAGGCTATGCCGAATGCGTTGCTCTTACTTACGACCCTACAATTCTGTCATTCAAGAAAATACTAACTCTTTTTTTTAAAACTATAGACCCCACGAGCCTCAACAAACAGGGTGATGATGTGGGAACTCAATATCGCACAGGCATCTATTATATAGATACGCAGCAACAGCAAATTGCCCAAAATGCCCTCAAGCGTTTGGCAAAAAGCTATACACAGCCTATTGTGGTGGAGTGCGAACCTTTTCGCGCTTTCTATCCTGTTGAGAGTTGGCAAAATGACTATTTAGATAAATTTCCAAATGCCGAATGCCATATAGCCCCAGATGTGCTGGCAAATGCTAAAATGGCAAATCCTATTCGCTTATCAGGAAAACGGCATAGTATCAGAAAAATGCGCAAGAAGTTATGATAAAATCATTGCTGTCCAAAATATTTGCTTCTATCGTAAAAAAACAGATAGATAGTTGGGCAAAAAAACCAATAGAAACACAACAAAAAGTGTTTGAAAAGCTCATTACCGATGCCCAAAACACAGCTTTTGGCAAAGCTCACCAGTTTGCCGAGATTAAAACTTATGAAGATTTTGTAGCGCGTGTGCCTGTACGCGATTACGAGGCACTGCGCCCTTATATAGATAGGGTAGTGGAGGGCGAAAAAAATGTGCTATGGCGTGGCAAGCCGCTTTATTTTGCTAAAACATCAGGTACTACCAGTGGGGCTAAGTATATCCCTATTACCAAAGATTCTATGCCACACCACATACAGAACGCCCGCAATGCCATATTGTGCTACATACACGAAACCAAAAAAGCCGATTTTGTAAATGGCAAAATGATATTTCTGCAAGGTAGCCCTATACTTAGCGAAAAGAATGGCATCAAAGTAGGTCGCCTTTCGGGTATTGTAGCCCACTACGTACCTGCTTATCTGCAGCGAAACCGTATGCCTTCTTATAAAACAAATTGTATTGAAGATTGGGAAACAAAAGTAGAAGCTATTGTAACAGAAACTTTTTCTCAAGATATGACCCTCATTAGTGGTATTCCTTCGTGGGTACTGATGTACTTTGAGCGTCTTTACAGTCGTGCGGGCATAAAAGTAGGCAAATTGTTTCCTAATTTTAATCTTTTTATTTACGGGGGCGTTAATTACGAACCTTATAGGCAAAAGTTTGAACACCTTATAGGGCGAAAAGTGGATAGCATAGAGCTGTACCCTGCCAGTGAAGGCTTTTTTGCCTACCAAGATTCGCAAACTGAAAAAGGAATGCTTTTGCAACTCAATTCGGGGATATTCTATGAGTTTATAGAAGCTGATAGTTTCTTTACAGAACAGCCAAAGCGTATTCCACTGAAAGAGGTACAGCTGGGGGTGAATTATGCACTTATTATTTCTACCAATGCAGGTTTGTGGGGCTATAATATAGGCGACACTGTCCAATTTACCTCATTGGCGCCTTACCGCATCGTAGTTACGGGGCGTATTAAACATTTTATTTCGGCTTTTGGCGAACACGTGATTGCTAAAGAAGTGGAAGAAGCTATGCAGGTAGCTTTGGAAGCTACAGGGGCTCGCATTACTGAATTTACGGTGGCCCCCCAAGTGAACCCTGCACAAGGTGAATTGCCCTATCACGAATGGTTTGTAGAGTTTGAAACAATGCCTAAACATATGAAAACTTTTGCCCGACTTATAGACGAGGCGCTACAAAAACAAAATATGTATTATTACGACCTTATACAAGGCAAAGTACTACAACCCCTCAAAATCACTAAAGTGCCAACGGGTGGTTTTGCTGCCTATATGAAAGCGCAAGGTAAATTGGGCGGACAAAACAAAATACAACGTTTGGCTAATGATAGAAGCGTAGTAAAACAATTAAAACTATGAAATACAGTAAAGAACACACTTGGGTAACTATTGAAGGAGATACCGCTACTGTGGGTATCTCACATTTTGCACAACAGCAGTTGGGCGACATTGTTTATGTGGATGTGGAAAGCGTAGGTAGTACTCTGGCGCAAGATGCTATCTTTGGCACTATTGAAGCTATTAAAACTGTCTCGGATCTTTTTATGCCTATTGCAGGCGAAGTTGTAGCCTTCAACGAAGCATTACTTCAGCATCCTGAAAAAGTAAATAAACACCCTTATACCGAAGGTTGGATTATTAAAATAAAACCTACCCAACCGCAAGAATACGACCTTTTACTATCGGAAGAAGAATATAACGAATTATATGCTCAAGTATAAATACACTATTCTATGGGCAGTGTGGGTGATAATTATCGTTACACTCTGCTTTATTTCGCCGCCCCAAGTGCCTGATGCGCCTCGCATTCCTTATTTAGATAAAATTGCCCATTTTGGGTTCTATTTTGGTTACACTTGCCTATTTATAGCAGCGTTTTACAACGAAACAAAACGTTTTCACAGCGCAAAAAAATGCTTCTTATGGGCTTTTATAACCGCTGTAATTTTGGGCGGACTGATAGAGCTATTGCAAGGTTCCTTAACCGTAAATCGCAGTGGCGATATTATGGATGTGTTTTTTAACACTTTTGGCACAATTGTTGCTTTATGTTTTATGACAAGATTCCGAGTGCTCTTTAGGTAATTGTCAAGAGGGAAATATTTAATAACTTTTTTAAAAATCATCATTATGCAACCTAAAAAAAATCCGAAAGCCGATTTGGCAAAAAGTAGTGGGTTGTTCTTTGCGATTGGTTTTGCTATAGTTTCTGGGCTTACCTTGTGGGGGTTTGAAGCTAAGGTGTATGACAAAACTGTAAAAGACGACCGCCAGAGCGAGATGAATAAGCAGCTTGATGAGGAACAAGAGAACTTCGTAATGGAAGCTCCTGATACGCCTCCGCCACCACCGCCACCACCGCCACCAGCAGTAGTAGAAGATGTGAAAATCGTTGAAAACGACGCTAAGATTGAGGAAGCTCAAATTGCTACTACTGAAACTAAAAAAGAAGATAAAGTGGCTGACGTTAGCACAATTCAATCTACAGATACAGCTGTAGAAGATGTGCCTATTGATGTGCCTTTTACAATTATTGAGGACAAACCTATGTTTGAAGCTTGCAAAAACGTTCCTAAAGACAAACAATTTCAATGCTTCAAAGAAAACCTTGATAAGCACGTTAGCAAAAACTTTGTTTATCCCCCTGCAGCACTCGAAATGGGTATTCAAGGTAAAGTAAACGTAAGTTTCCGTATCAATACCGATGGTTCTATTACAGTGCTTGGCGTACGTGGTACCGATAAATTACTTGAAAACGAAGCTAAACGTATTATAGAAAAACTCCCTAAATTGATACCTGGTAAGCAACGTGGCAAACCTACACCAGTTACTTTTGCTTATCCTATCAACTTCAGACTTCAGTCTTAAAACAAAAATACATATATGCGCTTTGCCAAAGGAACTAAAACCTTTGGCAAAGTTTTTTTTTCTAATATAGTGTGTAATTAAAAAAAATAACGTATATTTGTACTCTAAATATGAGGATTACGCCTATGGTTACTGAAAAAGATTTAGAAGCCTTGCTCAATAAAGTAGATGAAGTGGTTGATAAACAATACAGCTTCATCAAAGAAATGAAAGGCATCAAGCAAACAATATGGGAACTGAGAGCTACCGCTCGCCCTGAAGTAGTGGCAACAGAAGAGGTAGTTGAAGCTCCTATGACAGTTCCTGCTACAGAAGAAGTGGTAGCTGAGGCTCCTACTGTAGAAGAAGTAGTGGCTGAAGTACCTTCTGTTGCAGAAGAGGTAGTAACTGAAGTGCCTCCTATCGTAGAAGAGACAGAAGCCGAAATATCTCCTGCGGCAGAAGAAGTAATACCCGAAGCTCCTCAAATAATAGAAGAACCTAAGAAAGCAGAAGCACCAGCCTTTGAAAAATCTATAGGTGATATGATGGGGCTAAAAACCGATTGGGATTGGGAGCGTTTTATAGGTGAAAACCTGTTTAGCAAAATAGGAATTGCTATTATACTAATAGGTGTGTTTATAGGGGTAAAATACTCTATAGACCATAACCTTATCAGCCCTGCAATGCGCCTCGCTTTAGGCTATCTTACAGGCGTAGGGCTCTTTGTTTTTGGAGCTATACTCAAGAAAAAATACACTAGCTTTAGCGCTGTATTGGTGAGCGGTGCAATGGCTATATTCTATTTTGTTACCTTTGTGGCTTACTCAATGTTTGGCTACTTTGGGCAAGAGGTTACTTTTGGACTAATGTTTCTCTTCACCGCTTTCACCATAGCAGCAGCTCTTAATTATAACCAAGTAGTGATTGCCATTATAGGGCTTGTGGGTAGCTATGCAGTACCTTTCTTGCTGAGTAACAATTCGGGGCGTGTAGATATCCTATTTATCTATACAGCTATTATCAATGTGGGAGTGATAGTAATTTCCTTCTACAAGCAATGGAGGTCGCTGTTTGTTTCAGCATTTTTAATCACTTGGCTATTACTGCTCTCTATGTGGGGGCTTGCCTATCAGCCTGAACACTTCGGGGCATTTTTTAGTTTCAGTATCGTTACATTCTTAACGTTTTACGCTTCGTTTATTGCTCAGAAAATACAAAAAGGGGCAGTGCTTAGCAGTATAGATGTAACTGTATTTTTAGCTAATAGCTTGTTGTTTTACAGCATAGGAGCTTGGCTGCTAAACGAGCAGTACAACCCTGCACGTACTCCTATAGCACTCTTTACCCTTGCTAATGCTCTTTTACACTTTGCTATAGCAAGTTATTTTCACCACAAGCAAGTGCATACAAACCTCAAATACTTGGTGCTAGTATTGGCGTTATCTTTTGCTACCTTGGTAATCCCGATACAATTTGAAGGTACGTGGATAACTTTATTATGGAGTGTAGAGGCAGCACTGCTTTTTTGGTTTGGAAGAACAAAAAAACTGATACTGTATGAACGCATCAGTTATGCAGTGATGACCTTAGCCACCATAAGCTGGGTGATAGATATATCAACTTTTGACTATACAGTACCTTTTGCTAATTCATTATTTATTAATTCATTGCTTTATAGTGTTGCTATGGGCTGGGTGGCATATACCCATTATCGTCATAAAACAGATAAGGATTACAACACTTTAGCAGTGGTTTTCAATGCGCTTTCGGTAATACCATTTTACGATACCTTTACAAGACAAATAAACTTGCTTTGGGAATTGAGAGCTTTGCAATTTAATAATGGTGTGTTTGATAATGTGCTACACAATGATGCTGAACTCTTTAAACAATCATCAATAATTATATATACCTTACTCTTTGTGGGGCTCTACAGCTGGATAAATAGACGATATATGAAAAGCAAACTGCTTGCCGAAATACAAATAGTAGCTGCTTTTCTTATAGGAACAGTTTTTATAACGCTTGGCTTGTACAATTTCAGCGAATTGCGTGGGCGTTATATTGCGTTTTATAATGTATATCAACTTTCGTGGTGGTTCTTAAACGTGCGTTATATAGGGATTGCAGCCTTTGCGGTGCTGTGTTATACAATCTATCGTTTGCAACAATATTTGGAATTTAAAGAGCAACCCAAGAAAGTATTGGAGCTGCTATTCCACTTGGTGTGCTTGTGGATAGGTAGTAGCGAGCTTTTGCATTGGACGGAACTATATGATGCTACAGCTAATTATAAGCTGGGTCTCACAATTTTGTGGGGGGCTTATGCTGTACTACTGATAGTTATAGGGATATTCAACAGCAAAAAATACCTGCGACTATCGGGGATTATACTTATTAGCTTTTGTGTGCTGAAGTTATTCTTTTACGATATTACTCATTTGGATACTTTGCGCAAAACGGTGGTATTTGTATTGTTGGGCGTACTACTAATGATAGCCTCCTTCCTTTACAATAAATACACTGCTAAAGACAAGGACAAATAACTATAGATTCACCAAAATTTAAGTAGGTAATTACCTATGAATAATAAAGAGCGAAATAGACAATCGTGTTAAAAAAATAATTTTTTTGTAGTAAATCAAAAATAATTATGTATTTTTGCGCCAAAATTTGTATGGTTGCGCAGTGATTGCTTTTTATCATAGAGCGAACAGCGCAAAAAACGTACATAAAAATTAGTTAGTAATGAATAAAATAACTGCTGCCATTACGGGTGTAGGAGGCTACGTCCCTGAAGATGTGCTTACCAACGCTATGTTGGAAAAGATGGTAGATACCAATGACGAATGGATATACACACGTACGGGCATAAAAGAAAGACGTATACTGAAAGACCCTAATAAAGGGACTTCGTTTTTGGCTATTCAGGCAGCTAAAGACTTGATAAACAAAAAGGGAATAGACCCTAAAGAAATTGATTTACTTATATTGGCAACAGCTACTCCCGATATGCCTGTAGCACTCACAGGTCCTTATGTAGCTACACAAATAGGTGCTACCAACGCTTTTGCGTTTGACTTGCAAGCGGCTTGTTCTAGCTTTTTGTTTGGGGTATCATTAGCAGCCAAATATATAGAATCGGGACGTTATAAAAAAGTACTTTTAGTGGGTGCTGATAAAATGTCGTCAATCATTGATTATACAGATAGGGCTACTTGTATTATATTTGGCGATGGGGCTGGTGCTGCACTTTTTGAACCTAATCACGAAGGCTTAGGGGTACAAGATGAATTGCTAAAAAGTGATGGCATAGGGCGTAACCACTTATATATAAAAGCGGGTGGTTCGTTGCACCCTACTACTGCCGAAACGGTAGCTGCCAAGGAACACTTTGTGTTTCAGGATGGAAAAACAGTATTTAAATACGCAGTTACGGGTATGGCAGATGTAGCAGAAGAGCTTATAAAGCGCAATAGGTTGACTAAAGACGATGTGCAATGGTTGGTGCCACATCAGGCTAACAAACGTATTATAGATGCTACTGCTGATAGAATGGGGCTACCTGCGGAAAGGGTGATGCTGAATATATACAAATATGGTAATACTACTTCGGCAACTATCATTCTTGCCCTTAATGATTACGAAAAACAACTAAAAAAAGGTGATAACATAGTAATGGCTGCCTTTGGTGGTGGCTTTACTTGGGGAGCACTTTACTTGAAATGGGCTTACAACAGCTAAATATATAACATAAAAACAACGATTGAGCAAAATAGATAAACACTATGGATTTAAGAGACATTCAAAATTTGATTAAATTTGTTGCAAAGTCAGGTGCGAGTGAGGTGAAGTTGGAGATGGATGATGTAAAGATTACCATAAAAACAAACCCTGATGAGACCAACAGAGAAGTATATGTGCAGCAATTACCTGTAGCTCAGCAGCTACCACAGTTGTCTATCCAACCACAACAAGCCTTACAAACACTACCTATAGTGCCAACAGGCAATGAAGCAGCGCCTGCAAAACCTGCGGCTGACAGTGAAGATAGCAAATACATAACCATCAAATCGCCTATGATAGGTACTTTTTATCGCCGTCCTGGTCCTGATAAGCCACTTTTTGTAGAAGTAGGTTCGACAGTAGCCAAAGGTAGTGTGATATGCATTATAGAGGCGATGAAACTTTTTAATGAAATAGAATCGGAGATATCAGGAAAAATAGTGAAGATATTGGTAGAAGATTCTACACCTGTAGAGTTTGACCAACCACTATTTTTGGTAGATCCTTCATAACAAAAAGCAAGTATGTTCAAAAAAATATTAATAGCCAATCGAGGAGAGATAGCATTGCGCGTAATACGCACTTGCCGCGAGATGGGCATCAAATCGGTAGCTGTATATTCTACCGCTGATGCCGATAGTTTACACGTTCGTTTTGCTGATGAGGCTGTATGTATAGGACCTCCACCAAGCAAGGATTCCTATTTGAAAATACCTAATATAATAGCTGCTGCCGAAATTACAAATGCAGATGCTATTCACCCAGGATATGGGTTCTTGAGCGAAAATGCTAAGTTTTCTAAAATTTGTGCTGAACACGGTATCAAATTTATAGGTGCTTCACCTGAAATGATAGAAAAAATGGGTGATAAGGCTTCTGCTAAGGCTACAATGAAAGCAGCTGGCGTACCTACAGTTCCTGGCTCTGACGGTTTAATACAATCGTTGGAACACGCTAAAAAAACTGCTGCCGAAATAGGATACCCTGTAATGCTAAAAGCTACGGCTGGAGGCGGGGGACGTGGTATGCGTGATGTGTGGAAAGAGGAGGATCTTGAAAAAGCTCTTGATAGCGCAATGCAGGAGGCGGGAGCTGCTTTTGGTAATGATGCTATGTATATGGAGAAACTGATCGTAGACCCTCGCCACATAGAAATTCAAATTGTAGGCGACCAATATGGTAAGGCTTGCCACTTATCGGAACGCGATTGCTCTATACAACGCCGTCACCAAAAGCTTACTGAGGAAACTCCTTCACCTTTTATGACTGAAGATTTGCGTAAGCGTATGGGTGAGGCTGCTGTGAAAGCTGCTGAATTTATAAAATATGAAGGTGCTGGAACAATAGAATTTTTGGTGGATAAGGATAGAAACTTTTACTTTATGGAGATGAACACTCGTATTCAAGTGGAACACCCTATTACAGAACAAGTAATTGATTATGACCTTATCAGGGAACAAATATTGGTGGCTTCGGGGGTGCCTTTATCAGGGAAGAATTATACTCCTAAATTACACGCTATAGAATGCCGCATCAATGCAGAAGATCCTTATAATGATTTTCGTCCTTCACCGGGTAAGATAACAACACTTCACGCTCCTGGTGGGCACGGTGTTCGTTTGGATACGCACGTGTATAGTGGTTATGTAATTCCGCCGAACTACGACTCGATGATAGCAAAGCTTATAACGACAGCTCAAACACGCGAGGAGGCGATAGCTAAAATGCGCCGAGCATTGGATGAGTTTGTAGTAGAAGGTGTAAAAACAACTATACCCTTCCATTTGCAATTGATGGATGACCCTAACTACTTGGCGGGTAATTATACGACCAAGTTTATGGAAGACTTCAAAATGAAGCCACAAGTAGAAGGATAATAGAAAAAATATATGGCGAAAGGGACTGTCTTGAAAAAGAGATAGTCCCTTTTATATGGTATAATGATATTTTGATATATGAAAATAATAGCAATGATTCCTGCACGTTATGGTGCTACTCGTTTTCCTGCTAAACTGATGCAAGACCTTTGTGGGGCACCTGTGATAGTGCGTACTTATGAGGCTGTGGTACGTACAGAATTATTTGAAGAAGTGTATGTGGTTACCGATGACGACCGCATAGCACAAGTGATAGAGGCGGCAGGTGGCAGTGTGATTAGGAGCCAAAAAGAACACAATAGTGGCAGCGACCGCTTGGCTGAGGCTTCAGAGAATTTAAATGTAGATATAATTGTAAATGTACAAGGAGATGAGCCTTTTACGGCTAAGCAGAATTTACAAAAACTAATTGCTATTTTCCGAGAGGATAGCGAAAGGAATGTATCGGTGGCAAGTTTGGTAGAACGTATTACTACTCCCGAAGATATTGGCAATCCTAACAATGTAAAGGTGGTGATGAATAAAGATAATGATGCATTGTATTTTTCGCGTGCGGCAATACCTTTTATGCGTGATGAAAAAAGTAAAGCTTTGTATTACAAACATATAGGTATTTATGCTTACCGAAAGGAGGCTTTGCAAGAATTTACACATTTACCTGTTTCTTCATTAGAAGAGGTAGAAAAATTGGAGCAGCTGAGGTATTTAGAGAATGGTTATAAACTGCGCCTTGCTGTTACCGAAATAGGTAGTATAGGGATAGATACAGAGGCAGATTTGGTAGCTGCAAGAGAAAAATACAGCTTGGAGTTTACGAAATGTTAAAGTTGTTATCATTGATAAATGATTATCAATTGTTTATAAAATTGTTAATAACTTATTTATAAAAAGATAATGTAAGGTTGAAAAAAATTAATTACTTTTGCTACGTGAAAAGAAGTCATATAAAACGATAATAACAATAAATTTCCTAATTTTTTAAATATATGACAATAAAAAAAGTGAAAATGATAGAGTTAGATAAACAAAAACGAGTAAAGTATGGAAAGTAATAAAATTTATGTGGGGTTAGATATAGGTACAACAAAAGTTGTAGCGATGGTGGGGACGACTAATAGAAATGGGAAGATACAGATTTTGGGTTATGGAGTCTCTAAACCTCAGGAGAAGATCAGTAAAGGGGTGGCTATGAGCCTATCAAAGACAGCAACTGCAGTGATGCAGGCGACAGACCTGGCAAGAAGAAGTGCAGATGTTGATATAAAAGAGGTAATGGTAGGGATATCGGGGCAGAATATAAGCACTCGTACACATAGTGATTATATATCGCGTATTTCGCCAGAGAAGTTAATAGATGTAGATGATTTAGAACGCTTAAAATCACAAGTGAATGCGATTACTTTAGGAGCTGGTGAGAGAATCATTCACGCACTTCCTCAGTATTACAAAGTAGATAGCACAAGTGATATTAAAGACCCTATAGGAATGGTAGGTGGGCGTTTAGACGCTACTTATCATTTGGTAATAGGACAAACAAGTGCTATCAACAATGTGAACCGCACTATCGAAATGGCAAATCTAAAGGCTATTGATATTACCTTAGAGCCTATAGCTTCGGCAGAAGCTGTTCTTACAGATGATGAAAAAGAAGGTGGAGTAGTGCTTGTGGATATAGGAGGTGGTACGACCGATGTGGCTATATTTAAAGAAGGTATTATTCGCCACGCTGCAGTAATTCCTTTTGGAGGTGCTATCATAACTGAAGATATACAATCGGCATATGGTATTAATGCTAAATATGCCGAAGAAGTGAAAGTTACTTTTGGTTCGGCTTGGCCTGGAGAAATACCCGAAAATGAAATAATAACTATACCTGGGAAAAATTCTAAAGAGATTTCTCTGAAAAGCTTGTCGAAAATTATTCATTCACGTGTGAGTGAGATTATCAACTTGGTGCATAATGTGATAAAAAGCTATGGTCACGAAGATGTAAAGAACAAGCTACACGAGGGGATTGTACTTACAGGAGGCGGAAGCCAAATGCAACATATTGTACACTTAGTGAAATATATTACGGGTATGAATACGCGTGTGGGCTACCCCGATGAATATTTAGTATTAGATAATAATAGAGAGGAATTGAGAGTACCTACATACGCTACTTCTATAGGGCTTGTAATGTGTGCTATTGAAAAGGAAAAAGAAGAACAGATAAAAAAGCTGTTAGCAGAAAAACAGAAGAAAAAAGACGAAGAGGAGCGTTTGAAAAAACAACAAGAAGATTTTTTGAGACAGCAAAATGAAGAGACAGAAAAAGAACAGCAATTAAAACACGAGATTAAGGCAAAAGAAAAGAATAATGATGATGATTATGAGGAAGATGATGAAGAGGATGACAAAAAAGAAAAGAAAAAAGGTATTTCTATTACAATAAGATCATTAGGAAATAAAATAAAAGGATATTTAAACACATTCAACAAAAAAGATGAGGATGATGATGAAGAGGATGAATAATAAAGTAATATGGGAAGAAGTCGTATAGTGAAAAAAAATAAATTATAATGGATATGGAACAGCAAGTAGTTCAGTTTAATTTACCAAAAAATAACAGCAACTATATTAAGATTATAGGAGTTGGAGGTGGCGGAGGTAATGCCGTCAATTATATGTTCAATCAGGGCATAAAAGGAGTAGATTATATTGTATGTAATACAGATAAACAAGACCTTGAAAATAGCCCTGTACCTAACAAAGTACAATTGGGTCTTGCACTTACTAAAGGACTTGGAGTAGGAGCTAAACCAGCGGTAGGTGAAGCTGCTGCTCTTGAAAGTTCTAAAGAAATAGAGGAAGCTATTGGCGATGATACCGAGATGGTTTTTATAACTGCTGGTATGGGTGGTGGTACAGGTACAGGTGCTGCTCCCGTAATTGCTAAAATAGCAAAAGATAAGGGAATCCTTACTGTGGGAATCGTTACTACACCTTTCTCATATGAAGGTCCTGTACGCTCACGACAAGCTAAAGAAGGAATTAGAAAACTTCAAGAAGCTGTAGACTCTTTGATTATTATTAATAATAATAAAATCACTGAAGTATATGGTAAAATGAAGATTTCAGAAAGCCTTGCTAAAGCTAATGAAATATTACTAAAAGGAGCTAAGGGTATTGCCGAATTGGTGAGTGCTAACTATATGGTAAATATAGATATGGAGGATGCTCGTTCGGTGCTTAAAGATGGTGGTACAGCTATTATGGGCTCAGCAACAGCTGATGGTGAAGACCGTGCTATTAAAGCTGTTACAGCGGCATTGAACTCACCTTTGCTTAATGATAACAAAATTACAGGAGCTAAAAAATCTTTATTATTGGTAGTGTTCAATACAGAAGATGAGATTACTCCTGAAGAAATGGAAATTATCACTAACTATATCCAAGAACAAGCAGGAGGCGAACTTGATATCTTTATTGGTATGGGCGAAGATGATACCGTACCTAAAGGAGCTATTACAGTAACGGTTACTGCTACAGGCTTTACTACTGAACAACAACAATTGATAGTGAATGCTGAACCTAAACGTATTAACCACGTACTTGGTGAAAACCAAACTATCATTGAGCGTGATTTTACTGAACCTAAAGCTGCAGTAGTACAATCATCTTACCCAATTCCTGCTGTACCCGAAATTAAAAAAGAACCTTCACTTTCCGACTTGTTTAATATTTGGACAGATTGCGAATATGTAACAGCTGACGATAGCTTTATAATAGTAGATAAAACGCCCCCAAAGCCTTCGACTCCTAACCAAGGAGTCTCAATACAGGAATCATCAAGTAACCAACGTCATATTACTACCGAAGCAGCAGTAGCTCGCCAAGTGTCTAACGATAATAAATCAGCTAATCAGCTTTCACCTACTAATAAAGCAGTACTTACACCACAATATTCATATAATGAATATATGGAGTTTGAAAGAACACTACGTGATGCTAAGCCCGTGCCTTTTTCAGAAAACAAAGAAGCTAATAAAAGCGAAATCACTATACATCGTGTTGAAACAAAGCAACAACAACCTTCAGCACCTGTTCAGATGACTATGTTTGATGAAGAAGAACTATTAGGAGGTATAAAACCTACCCCTGAAAATGCTACTATAGACCAAGTGCTTAATAACAACCGTTCAGGTTACCTCTCAAAGTATAATCACACTTTTGGGAGTAGTGTTGCCCAATCACGTACTTCAGTAGCTAAAGATAGCGCTGGTGATACTCAATTACGAAAGAATAACTCTTATTTACACGACAGAGCTGATTAATACCTTTGTATTATATGCACATAAAAAAACTGAAAGTCTCAAAGGCTTTCAGTTTTTTTATATACATATAAAATTAACTTCTTATAATGTTCTATTCACATCCCATTGCTCAAGGTACTCAGCTACACGTTGTACAAACATACCTCCTAAAGCTCCGTTCACAACTCTGTGATCATAACTATGCGAAAGCATCATTTTATAGCGGATACCTATCATATCACCTTCAGCTGTCTCAATTACTGCAGGTACTTTTCGTATAGCTCCTATTGCCAGAATACCCACTTGTGGTTGATTGATAATAGGTGTGCCAAACACATTCCCAAACGACCCTATATTGGTAACAGTATAAGTACCATCTTTCACTTCATCAGGTTTTAATTGCCCCAAACGAGCCCTATTAGCAAGGTCATTTACTACTTTGGTCATACCTCGCAAACTCAGTTCATCAGCATTTTTTATAACAGGAACTATCAAGTTACCATCAGGTAGCGCTGTAGCCATACCTATATTGATATTTTTCTTCTTAATGATAGTATTTCCCTCCACTGAAATATTCATTAGCGGAAAATCAACCAATGCTTTAGCTACAGCTTCCATAAAGATAGGTGTAAAAGTAAACTTTTCGCCTTCACGTGCTTCAAAAGCTTTCTTTACCTTGTTACGCCACTGCCAAATACGTGTTACATCCACCTCACTAAAGCTTTGTACGTGTGCTGAGGTATGCTTACTATGGCTCATATGTTCTGCTATGAGTTTGCCCATACGGCTCATCTCAATGCGTTCCTCACCACGCTGGCTGTAAGTACGTTCTACTGTAGGTGTATTTGTATTGCTTGCAGGAGGAGCTGATAATGTAGCCGCAGCTTTATTACTACGTTGAGCTACATAATTAAGAATATCATCTTTGGTAACCCTATTATTCAAGCCCGTACCCTTCACGCGGCTCATTTCCTCCAGTCCAATTCCCTCTTTTTGTGCAATACTCTTCACTAAAGGCGAATAAAACCTATCAGCATTGCTAAAATCACCAACTGCAAGCGTTGTTTCCTTGATAGTAGCAATATCAGCAGTCAAGTTTTCTGCCACTTGTGCCACTGTAGGAGGCAATTCTTCAGCCACTACTGCACTATCACCTTCAGTTTCTATGATAGCCATTACCTGACCCACCTGTACTACAGCATCCACATCAAAAAGTATTTCGGCTACTACGCCCGTTACCTCACACGGCACTTCCGAGTCTACTTTATCAGTAGCCACTTCCACAATAGTTTCTTCGGCTTCTACACGGTCGCCAACTTTTTTTAGCCAATGAGTGATAGTAGCCTCTGCTACACTTTCGCCCATTGCTGGTAATTTAAATTCAAATCTCGCCATTGCTATTTTATATCTTTTACTTCGTTTGGAAGATTCATATTCTTTGTTAAGGTCCCTATTTGGCTAAGTTCTATATCTCCTATGAGCGACAGCAAAACCGTCTTTTTGCTATGATCATTAGAATCTACGAATATAAGCAACTCACTTATTTTATCCGAACCATTTTCTTTAGCATAGAATTTTGTATTTTGTGTTTGCGTTTTCATACGCACCTCCGATAGTGATGCCGCTTTCACATACTGCAAAGCCTCACTTTTTAGCAAAGCCCCTGCTTGTTGGTTTTCGGTAGTAAATACCCTCATACTCTTTAGTTTCGATACAAAAGCTACATATTCTTTAGATTCTCCTCCTTCACTCGCTATTTTGGCAAGCATTTGGAACATCTTTTGTGTTACAGTAGCACTTGTTATCTCTTTATGAGCCTCCAATTTATCAAAAAAAGCCTGTGCTCGCCCGCTTATCGTTAGTAGCAAAAATAATACTATCCACCCTATTTTTTTTATTCTCATAGCCATAATATTCATATTTATTGTAAGGGCAAAGCACGCTCGGGCAGCTTAACGCTTTGCCGTGAAAATTGATAAATCAAAATCAAAAAAATAGAGCGTTATCAGTAACAACACCACCAATACAATCCAAAAAACCTTGTTAAACTCCCTATTTTTCTTATTTCTACTTTCGCTGCGTATTTTCCGCCATTGTTCCGTAAAGTGGTTGCTTACTGTCTCTCTATCTTTTCTAATGCGAGAGCCCATCTCAAAAGCATTTCCAGCTTCTTTCCCCTCGTAATAACGTGGCGTATAATTAAAGCGTTTATTCTTCGGTAATTTAAATAGTTTTATCTTCATAATGATGCAAAGATACAAATTAATTTTGAATAATGAATAATGAATGATGAATTTTTCTCACGCCACAAAGCTACCTCATAATCCCTCGTTATAGCAATTCTTCAATATTATCAATCACTTCCCTGATGAAATTATCCTCGCCCACTACATCTTCAAATAAGCTCGTCTTTGCCTGTTGCAGCCTGATAATCTTCTCTTCTACAGTATCTTTGCTCACAAATCGCACTACATTCACCTTGTTGCGTTGTCCTATACGATGTGCTCTCGCAATAGCCTGTCGTTCCGAAAAAGGATTCCACCAAGGGTCTAACAGCAACACATAGGAAGCCGCAGTAAGGTTCAGCCCCACCTCGCCAGCTTTTAGCGATATAAAAAAGAAAGGCACATCAGCTTGTTGCTGAAATAAAGCTACTTCATTCTTGCGCTCCTCAGTAGGCGTGCTTCCCGTCAGTTTTGCATATTTTATTTTGTGAGCATCGCACCATTGTTCGTAAAGAGCTAAGTGCGATACAAAACTACTGAATATAAGTGCCTTATGCGATGCTTGTAGCAATTCTTCCATACAATGCACTACCTCTTCGTATTTGCCCGAAGCTATGGCACTTTCTTTGTCCACCAATTTAGGGTGATTGCTTATCTGTCGCAATTTCGTAAGCATATTCAGAGCGTTGAACTCCGTCAGTGGCGCATCTATCTCCAATAGCTGATTTCTCACCTTAGATTTTTCACTCTCATACCACTTCTTTTGTTCCTCACTCATCTCACAATAAGCTATCTGGCTCTCCATTTCAGGCAAGTCGTCCAGCACCTGTTCCTTAGTACGCCTTAGCAAAAACGGACTAATGATTGTTTTTAGCTCTTCCAGAGCCTGCGTATCCTTATTTTTGCTAATCGCCACCTCATAGTTCTTGTGAAAAGCCGCATAACTTTTCAGAATATTAGGATTGATAAATTGCATCTGCGACCATAAATCGCTCAATGAATTTTCTATAGGCGTACCACTTAGCGCAATCCTATGCACCCCCTGCAACCCATTGATAGCCTTAAAAGTCTTAGAATTTTTATTCTTTATACGCTGGCTCTCGTCCAGTATAATATACCTAAAATCAAGCTGTTGCAGCTCTTTACTATCCCGTTCCACTATCGGATAACTACTGAAAATAATATCGTAATTTACAAGGCGGCGCACTTTGCGCTTGCGTTCAGCCGTATTGCCCACATATTGGGTACATTTCAAATGCGGAGCAAAGCGCTTGGTCTCATCATACCAATTGAATATCAACGATGAAGGCAATATCACCAAAGCCCGTAGCGGCTCTTTTTGCGATGTTATTCCCGAAAATAAATCACCCCCTTCACCCAGTTTTTCAGGCAAGCTATCGTGTATATGCACCAAAAGAGCAATCGTTTGCAAGGTCTTCCCCAGTCCCATATCATCTGCAAGGCAAGCCCCTACACCATTGTAATAATGCTGCAAAAGCCACGTAACCCCCTCTATTTGGTACGGACGTAAAGTAGCTTTCAAATTAGGAGAAGCCGTATAAACCACATTCTCTACTAATGTCTGAGGTTTTATTTCTGGTACCGACTCCAATAGGGCATAGTTACTTTTAGGCAATTGCAACTTTTCTTGTGTTACCCTCGCATATTTAGCAATCG
The DNA here is from genome assembly GCF_017565765.1 of Capnocytophaga bilenii. Classification (GTDB taxonomy): domain Bacteria; phylum Bacteroidota; class Bacteroidia; order Flavobacteriales; family Flavobacteriaceae; genus Capnocytophaga; species Capnocytophaga bilenii. The sequence goes on along the minus strand of NZ_JAGDYP010000010.1, from coordinate 38,046 downwards.
AATGAAACCTACTAAACCATTCCTGCGGAATGATAAACACTTTCCCATTCCCCAAATCATATACAGGGTTCCCCGCCTTTATATTCTCTATCAAATCCTTAAAAGCAAACTCCTCATCGCCTTGCGCTACCCTAATAGATAAATCAAACCAATCATTATCCCCTTGAGTATCCCCAAAAATAAGCCTACTATCCCCAAAACCAACCTCCTTATCTCCCTCTATTACAAATTTTTTGAAACTAAACCCCGACCTCTCAAGTTCATCTTTATGAGCAACCAACAGAAAGTAACTGCCAAAAGGATTCTCATCTTTCACCCAAAAGCTCCCTGCTTCCTCATTAAAGCCTATAGCAGTCAAAAAATTGTATTTTTTAGCCTCCTCTTCTTTATTTCGCTTGTATTGATAGATAACAATACCCCCATCATCGTATATTTTCAACTCCGATTGTACCTCTTTACGCTGATGACTGCCAAATATATAACCATCATAGTCAAAATTTAGCTGTAATTTGTAATGATTAGCAAAAAAATCATATACCAATTCAATTTCAGTAGCTACAATATCATTTTTTTTAATAATTTCAAATCCCTTAGGGTCTATTTCAGTATGTTTTAGCAGCTTTTTCAAGAATTTCTCAAAGTATTCAGGAAAATTGCGCTTCGGTATATGAATAGTTTCCTTATTCAAAAAAGGAGTTAAGTATGACCCCTTAAAGTGTTCCACCCTTACTACTTTGTGGTCAATCACAATCCAACCATACAAGTTGTTTAGCAGTTCAATAGAGTGTTGCGAAGGGATAATACTTGCAGCACCATCCTTTAGTAGCAAGCGGTATTCAATACCCTCATCTGTCTTTGTAAATTCCAGTAAAGGCACTACAAGCGTCTTTTGCGCCTGCAATTGCTTCTTTACCAATTCGTCTTTATGAGTGTAGTTAGTAGTGATAAACAGCTCATTATCAGCAATTAGTTGTAGTAGCTCAGCCGTTTTTTTTTCAATGTACTCTTCAATGTGTTTTTTTGTCTGTTTGTTTTGGTAAGCCTTTTCAAAAGTATCCCCTTTTTTTAGTAGCTTTTGGTATAACACATTAGGCAACAACTCATTAGCAATAGCCAACGCCTGTCGTTCCACTACCGATAGTTGCCAGTTAGGCAAGCTCTGTAGCACCTCTTGGTTTGCTCTTTTGTAAAATACACAATAACCATTTCGCTCCTCAGCAATATATGCATTAGGGAGTACCAGCTCTATAGTAGGGTGAAAAGTAAAATCAAAAAAAAGAAACATAGAAATTTAAACTCAAAAAAAATCCCCGCATATACCATACGCAGGGATTTTTCTATTATCAATATGACTACAATTAAGTAAACAAACGCTCAAAAAAGTTTTTACGTTTTTCGTTCATTGAATTATCCACGTGGTAAATATCGTCAGAAACTGTAGCGTTACTGCTATCCACATTGCTTACACTATCAGCGGTAAAGGCACTTTGTGATTCCGACATTACGCTTATCACAAAGTCTATATAGTCCTTACCTTGTTTAGATAAGTAGTTTTTAAAGAAACGGCTACTAAGTTCTACACCACCTATTTTCTCCATTTTTAGCAACGATTCATAAAAAGGAGCCAAATAATTATCAATAGCACCTTGTGGAACAGCCTTACGGCGACCTATATAATGAGTAATATTACCCATTCCATCACGGCGCATTTCAAAGTCTGTTACTACCCAATAGTATTCACCCGTTTTAGCCAAGTTTTTAATAACACCCACAAAGTTGTTACCTATTTTCAAGTTGTCCCATAGTAGTTTGAATACAAGGCGTGGCATATCAGGGTGGCGTATAAGGTTATGTGGTTGTCCTATAAGCTCGCTTTCTGTGTAGTGTGATACATTACAGAACACATCATTCACCTTGGTAATAGTACCAGCGACATCTGTTTCGCTGATAAGCACCTTACTCTTATCCCATTGCACTTCGCGGTCAATAGGGGTAGGTCGCTGAATTGTAGGTACAGGATTTATAAAATTCGACATATATAATTAGTTTTTAATTGTTGAAAGTAATAACTCTTTATCCCAAGTCATTATGAAAATAATCTACCAAAGAAACTTTTGCGTTTTTCGTTCATAGCATCGCTTACAGTTACGATGTCGTCCGATACAACCGCACTTGTATCTACATTGCCCATAGGTATCTCTTGGAAAGCAACATTTTCACGGTTCTCGTTCATCACATCAATGATAAAGTCTATATAGTCCTTACCTTGTTTGTCCAAGTAGTTTTTGAAGAAACGAGCACTCAAGTCCATACCCCCCACCTTTTCCAATTTCAAAAGGGTTTGGTACAAAGGCGTTACATAGTTGTCTATCACACCTTTAGGCACTGATTTACGGCGAGCTATATAGTGCGTAATGTTACCCATAGAGTCACGGCGCATTTCAAAGTCTGTAATAACCCAATAATATTCACCGTTCTTAGCCAAATTCTTTACTACACCTGCAAAGTTATTGCCCAACTTCAAGTTATCCCAAAGCAATTTGAATGTAATCTTTGGCATATCAGGGTGACGAATAATGTTATGAGGCTGACCTATTAGCTCCTCACGGCTATAACCACACACTGTACAAAACACATCATTAGCATCGGTAATACGACCATAAACGTCAGTCTCACTGATAATCACCTTACTCTTATCCCAAGAAACCTCTTTGTCAATAGGCGTAGGACGCTCTACTGTGAGCTCAATGTCTCTATAATCTCTAATCATTGCAAAAATTTATTTTTTGGTTATTTATCGCACAAAAGTAAGTAATTTTTTACAAATAAACATACTTTTTACAAAAAACTTTTCAACTTTTTTTTGAAAAAAACCATCAGTAGTAAGTTAAAACTCTTACTATCAGTTGTTTATAGCTGTTATTAGTTAGAATTTAACCCTTAACAATAACCATTAATAAGGTACATCATCATCACTATTGCCCCCAAAAGCCTCCTGTGGCGACCCTGTAGGTAATGGTGCAAAATTTACCTCACCACTACCCGTATTCATACGCGAACCAAACTCTTGCGTAGCATAAGGCAATGCCGTAAATTCATCCAAATTAGAGAATTTACCCAATGCCCCCTCAAATTTCAAGCGAATATTATCCAAACCTCCATTACGGTGTTTCGCCACTATAAATTCAGCCTGTCCCGAAGTAGGTGTTTGCGACTCATCATCCCAAACCTCTATCTTGTAATATTCAGGACGATAAATAAACGAAACAATATCAGCGTCCTGCTCTATAGCCCCCGATTCTCGCAAATCCGACAATTGCGGACGTTTATGACCGCTACTTTGGCGCGTTTCCACACCACGCGACAACTGCGAAAGCGCAATTACAGGAATATCAAGCTCCTTAGCCAAAGCCTTCAAGTTACGCGAAATCGTAGAAATCTCCTGTTCCCTATTCCCAACACCCTTACTACCAGCTGTCATTAGCTGCAAATAATCTATAATAATAAGTTTGATACCAAATTGTGTTGAAAGACGTCTCGCCTTAGCACGAAGGTCAAAAATAGAAATAGAAGGTGTATCATCTATATACAAAGGCGCTTTCTGCAAATCCTTCACTCGGTTGCTCAAAATTTCCCACTCAGCATCCTCCAGTTTCCCCGTACGCAATTTCTCCGAAGTAAGTCCCGTTTCCGAAGATATCAAACGAGTAATTAGCTGTACTGACGACATTTCCAGCGAAAAGAAAGCCACAGGAATCTGTTGTCCCACCGCAATATTGCGCGCCATAGTAAGTGTCAGCGCCGTTTTCCCCATCGCAGGGCGCGCTGCAATTATAATAAGGTCACTCGCCTGCCAGCCCGATGTTAGCAAGTCCAGCTTCGTAAAGCCCGTTTGTATACCACTGAAACCATCAGTCTTGTTTGCCAAATCCTGAATCTTCTTCAAAGCTTTAGTAACCAAATCACTAGCCGATTCGCTTGAACGTTTCAGGTTACCCTGTGTAACTTCATACAGCTTCTGTTCAGCGTTATCCAACGAGTCAAACACATCCACAGTGTCGTCATACGCCTCCTCAATAATATTAGCAGCAATTTCAATCAATTTCCGTTTGATGAATTTTTGCAGCACAATACGCGCGTGAAACTGCACGTGAGCCGATGACGATACCCGTTGCGTAAGGTTGATAAGGTAAAGTTCACCCCCCACAGCCTCCAAGTTACCCATCTTGCGCAATTGGTTTGTTACCGTCCGCAAGTCAATAGCCTCCGATTGTGTGAAAAGCTCAAACATAGCCTGATAAATAAGCTGATGCGCTTTAGTGTAAAACACCTCAGGGTTAAGGATATCAATCACATCATCTACCCCCTTTTTGTCAATTAGCATAGCGCCCAGTATTACCTCCTCAGTATCAATATCCTGCGGAGGTATTTTACCACGCTCAATGGTAGGTGTAGTGGTAGGTGTAAAATTGTTAGTACGCTCATTCATAGGTACTAAGCTCGGTACATTAGCAATGTTGTTAGTCTCATTCATAGCCGCAAAGGTACAAAATAAAGTTCAATTATTAACTATAGTTTCGCTGATAATATCTTTCTAGCGAAGTCTGTATCTCTTTTTATCCGCTGGCGCAAGCTTGCAGCTTGTGCCCAATTCAAAATTCAAAATTCAAAATTCACTCACCACTCCCACAAGTCCTACCCGTCCCAAAAGTCTCACAAGACCTACATTCTATGTTAATATCCAAATTTTAAAAGGTATTTTTTTGATTTTTTTTTGTATTTTAGAACAAATTTTTGAGCAAAACATCACCTATAGCCTAATTTATTTAAGCTATTATTTCATTGTTATTCAAATATTTAAGAGTATTAATACACTCTTTTTTCTCCTATGCTATGGTAGCATATTTATATATGTCTACATAAGGGGTTCCTCTCTTGATTACTGCAAAAGCAATATTTACAAGTTTAAACTTTATGTTATTGCTTATCAGCAAAATATGCTTCCCTTGCTCTTTCTTCTTCTCAAAATATGCCTTTATTTGAGAGTTATATTTTTTAGCCGACTGAACCGCCATACTCAGCAAAGCCTTAACTTTTTTATTTGCAAAATGATTTACTTGAGTCTTTCCTCTTACCGACTTTCCCGAGCTATGTTCAAAGGGCGCTATTCCCGAATAGCAAGCAAATTTACGGCTATTTTTAAATTTAGTAAAGTTATGAGTAATCATTACTAAATAAGCCGAAATTATAGTACCAATTCCCTTTATACTCTTCAATAAATCGCGATTCTTTTTCAATTCAGGATGCTCTTTAAAAACCCTTTCTATTTCATTTTCAATAGCTTTTAGACTATTTTTAAGAGCAACTCTTGTTTGTTGATTTATTTTTTGAACACTCTCATAAGCCTTGCTATTTACCCGTCCTTCATTCTCTTGGGTCATTTTCAAACTTGTTATTGACTTTTGTATTTTTTCCCTTTCAGCAAAGAGAAGTTTAAGTTCCTGTATGGCTTCATCCGTTACCTTTGAAAGCACTATTTTATCAATATTTCTCAAGGCATAAAGAGCAATCATTTTAGCATCGGTTTTGTCATCTTTACCTCTAGTAATACCTTTAGATTTATTGATTTCAAGAGCTGAAACCTCACTATAATAAGCATTTAGCTCAGAGAGCACTTCACCTAATTTGATTGAATACACCCCTGTATTTTCAAAACAAATAAGCGTTTGAGTCAGGTTATAACCTAACCTTTCCAAATCCTTCACAATAGATTTAATGTTTTTAGGTTTATAGTCAATTACTTTTGAACCTAATACATTGCCATTTTTATCCACATAACAAATATCTAATTTGTCTTTGGATACATCGATCCCTGTAAAAAGAACATAGTTTTTCATTTTCTAAATATGATTATTGATATTAAAAATAAGCCTTTGCTTCTAAAGTCTTTATTAGACCCTAACGTCTACCATTCTATTTAAAAATAAGGCTTTAAATCAAAGAATTGGCAGAGGACTAATGTGCGACATAAGACGTTATCTTAACCCGTCCTCCTAGTTCACCTCTGTTGCTTCTTTGAAATATAAAAATACTATTTTTCTTTTATATATAGGATATTATATTCAAAAATATTTTATAACTTTGCATTTCAAATCAATTCCAGCCCTGATTGTTCAAGTCTTTATTTTACCATTCTATTTTGAAAATCAGGGTATTCAAAGAACGGGCAGAGGCAGAATGAACAGACTTTTATTCTCCTCTGCTTTTCTTTGAAAATAACTTCTTATTTTCAGGGTGCAAAGTAAAGACCCGTCCCACCAATTCAAAATTCAAAATTCAAAATTCAAAATTCTTCTCAGCGAAGGTTTAGCGAAGGATGAGCGAAGGATAAGCGAAGGAAAGTCGGCGAGCTGGCACAGCCGAGTATGTGACGAAGGTTTAGCGAAGGATAAAAGCCTCCCAGCAAGAAAAACACAATTCATAATTCATAATTCAAAATTATTTCATATCTTTGCAGAGTTTAATCACTAACAGCAATAACGAATAATAGAAAATGAATATATTACGATTTATTACAGCAGGAAGCGTAGATGACGGTAAAAGTACTCTTATAGGGCGATTACTCTATGATAGCAAAAGTATCTTAGCCGACCAGTTAGAAGCTCTTGAACAACAATCTAAAAACAAAAATGAAGATGGGATAGACCTTGCCATCCTCACCGATGGGCTCCGTGCCGAACGAGAACAAGGCATTACCATTGATGTAGCTTATCGCTATTTTGCAACCCCAAAACGCAAATTTATCATTGCCGATGCACCTGGGCATACCCAGTATACCCGAAATATGATAACAGGAGCTTCCAATTCGCAGCTTATTGTCATTTTAGTAGATGCCCGCAATGGTATTACCGAGCAAACACGCCGTCATTCCATTATCGCTTCACTGCTCAATATCCCCGAAGTAGTAGTAGCTGTCAATAAAATGGATTTAGTAGGCTATTCAGAAGAAACTTTCAACTCAATTAAAAACGAATATCAACAAATCGCAACACATTTAGGGCTTAAAAGTGTTCATTACTTCCCTATTTCAGCTTTTGTAGGCGATAATATCGTCAATACAACCCAAGCAATGGCTTGGTATAAGGGAAAATCACTTTTAGATTTCTTAGAAACAGTAGAAATCAACCCTCATAGCTATACACAGCCTCGCTTTCAAGTGCAATACGTCATACGCCCTCAAACAGAAGCCCTCCACGACTATCGAGGCTATGCAGGCGAAATCATTTCAGGCACTTATCGTAAAGGCGATGCCATTGTAGTACTTCCCGAAGGTATTAGTACCACTATCAGCAAGATAGAGCATAATGGTAAAGAGGTGTCAGAGGCGAAGGCAGGAACCCCCGTAGTAATACATATTGATGACGATATCGATATTTCGAGAGGAGATTACCTCGTGAGTGAAGCCACTCAGCCTGTTCAAAATCAAGAAGTAGAAGCCATAGTATGCTGGATGGATAAACGCTCCCTTAGCGAAGGCAACAAATACCTATTGCAACAGCGCAGCCGCTTGGTGAGAGTTATTGTAAAAGAAATTATTTACAAGATAGATGTAAATACACTTCAGCAACAAGACGAAGCAGAAAGTATAAAACTCAACGAAATAGCCAAAATACGCCTAAAAGCAGCAGCCCCTTTAGTATACGACCCCTTTGCCGAAAATCCACCTATGGGAAGTGCCATACTGATAGACGAAACCAGCAACGCCACCGTAGGAGCCCTAATGCTACAATAATATTTTTGTAGCATATAATTACCTAAATATCAAATAGTAAAATAGAAAAATGAATGCAAGAGTTGTTACTACAGAAGAAATACCTATACCAACAGTTACCAATACTGAAGGAAATGATGAGTTTTTAACAGCAATAGAAAATTTGAGCGGAGCTTTAGGAACACCAAAAGAATTTCTTCAAAAATTGAATACTTTAAATGAAGATGATTGGAAAAATGATATATGTAAAGGAATATTAGAAAAGTATTATGAAGAAGATATTTATTGATACTAATATAGCTTTAGATTTACTATTTGAAAACGCACTCTATTCCAATTTTAAAGATAAAGAAGATGGTTATCAATACTTTACTGCTAAAGAATACGATATTCCTATTGTAGTAACGCGCAACGTAAAGGATTTTGTAGTAGATGATATATCGGTACTAACCCCCGAACAATTCCTTTCAATGTACAGAACAAATTAAATATTGCCTAATCATTAGATTGTAAAATAGAAAAATGAATATAGTAGAATTAAATACTACCTTAGTAGAAGATAATATCGCATATCAAGAAAAACTTGATATAGACGATATAGAAATTACGCCACTTGCTAAAATGCTAACGGGTATTTTAACAAGAAACTCTACTGACAATACTGAAAAGCGAGATATATCAGTTATAACCGATGCTCAGTCTGTTGAAAAAGAAGAGTATGATATAGAAATTACACCGCTTGCAAAAATGCTAACAGGTATTTTAGGTACTGAAGAAGAGCTTATTCAAAAAATAAAAGCCTCTGATGATGAGGATTGGAAAAAGGAATATTACATATATCATTTAAGAAAATAAAATATGAAAATTTTTGTAGATGCGAATGTTGTATTAGATATGTTGCTAAAAAGAAAGTATTACAAAAATGCGCAAATGATATTTTCATTAACCGAAGAAAGAAAAATAAAATCTTATTTATCAACACTTTCATTTGCTATTATTACCTATCAACTTTCAAAAGAATATAACCAAAAAGAGTGTGTAAATATATTGAAATATCTTTATCAAATTTTTAGAGCTTTACCTTTTAGTAAGCAAGCACTTGAAAACGCACTCTATTCCAATTTTAAAGATATAGAAGATGGGTATCAATACTTTACTGCTAAAGAATACGGTATTCCTATTGTAGTAACACGCAATGTAAAGGATTTTGTAGTAGATGATATATCGGTACTAACCCCCGAACAATTCCTTTCAATGTACAGAACAAATTAACAAATTAATTATATGACAAAAAATACATTAACCTCAGAACAAGCTATGGCTCTTGAAGATAAGTACGGAGCTCATAACTATCATCCGCTGCCAGTAGTGCTTAGCAAAGGACAAGGGGTATACGTGTGGGACGTAGAAGGCAAACGCTATTACGATTTTCTATCTTCCTACTCCGCAGTCAATCAAGGGCATTGCCACCCGCGTATTATCAAAGCACTTACCGAGCAAGCTCAAACACTTACACTTACCTCACGTGCTTTCTACAACGATAAGCTTGGACTCTACGAAAAGTATATTACCGAATATTTCGGTTTTGAGAAAGTATTGCCAATGAATACAGGAGCCGAAGCAGTAGAAACAGCCATCAAAATATGTCGCAAATGGGCATACGAACAAAAAGGAGTGCCCGAAAGTGCGGCTATTATCATCGTATGCGACCAAAACTTCCACGGGCGCACCACTACAGTAGTTTCTTTTTCATCGGATAAGAATGCTCGTTCTAACTTCGGACCTTACACACCTGGTTTCGTATCCGTACCCTATAACAACCTGCCCGCCTTAGAAAAAGTACTTGCCGAAAATCCTACCACTGTAGCGGGCTTTTTGGTAGAGCCTATACAAGGAGAAGCGGGCGTATATGTGCCTTCTGAAGGTTACCTAAGCAAAGCTAAAGCCTTGTGCGAAAAGTACAACGCTCTTTTCATAGCCGATGAAGTACAAACAGGCGTAGCGCGTACAGGAAAACGTTTAGCCGTAGACCACGAAAACGTAAAACCCGATATTTTAGTTCTTGGTAAAGCTCTTAGTGGGGGCGTATACCCAGTGAGTGCCGTTCTCGCCGATAATAGCATTATGCACGTTATAAAAGCAGGACAACACGGTAGTACCTTTGGCGGAAATCCATTAGCTGCAGCAGTGGCTATAGAAGCCTTGCAAGTAGTAAAAGATGAGCAGTTAGCCGAAAACGCAGCACGTTTGGGCGAAATTTTCCGCAAAGAACTCAGTGATTATATCAAAACTTCTAATGTCGCTACTTTAGTACGAGGTAAAGGATTGCTGAATGCTGTAGTTATCAACGATACCGAAGATAGTGATACAGCGTGGAATATCTGCCTAAGAATGCGCGATAAAGGCTTGCTTGCCAAACCTACTCACGGCAATATTATCAGGTTTGCACCTCCATTAGTAATGAATGAACAGCAGCTAAAAGACTGCCTATCTATTATCATCAGTACCCTAAAAGAATTTGAGGCTTAGTTGCCCCGCTGGTGCAAGCTTGTTGCTTGTGCTTTTTATGCAACCTCCTAATCACTATTTTTAACCATTAACCATCAATAATTAAACATTATTTTATATCTTTGCCATCAGAAAAACGTAAAACATTAATTTTAAAAAGATGTATAATTTATTAAAAGGAAAAAAAGGTATTATCTTCGGCGCTTTAGACGAAAACTCAATAGCTTCGAAAACCGCCGAACGTGTACACGAAGAAGGTGGTAAGTTTGTGCTTACTAATGCTCCTGTGGCAATGCGTATGGGGCAAATAAAAAACTTAGCCGAAAAAACAGGCTCTGAAATTATCCCTGCCGATGCTACCAATATGGAAGATTTAGAAAACTTGGTAACCAAAGCTATGGAAATATTGGGCGGTAAGTTAGATTTTGTATTGCACTCTATCGGTATGTCGGTAAATGTGCGCAAAAACATTCCTTACACCGAATCCAACTACGTAAATACCGAAAAAGGTTGGGACGTATCAGCACTTTCATTCCACAAAGTATGTCAAGTGCTTTACAGAAATGATGCGATGAATGAGTGGGGAAGCATCGTAGCTCTTACTTATATGGCTGCACAACGCACTTTCCCCGACTATAACGATATGGCTGATAACAAGGCTTATTTAGAGTCTGTAGCGCGTAGTTTTGGCTACTTCTTCGGTAAAGATAAAAAGGTGCGTGTAAACACCATTTCGCAATCACCTACGCCTACTACTGCTGGGCAAGGAGTGAAAGGATTTAGCGGCTTTATTGCCTATGCCGATGCTATGTCGCCATTAGGAAACGCTTCAGCTCAAGATTGCGCCGATTATACCGTTAGCCTCTTCTCCGACCTTACTCGTAAGGTAACTATGCAAAATCTTTACCACGATGGTGGTTTCTCCAACACTGGAGTAAGCAACGAGGTTATTCAACGTTTTAGCTAATTGGCTAACAGACAATTTACCAATGAAATATCTTTTGATTTTTTTGGTACGTTTTTATCAAGTGGTGGTTTCTCCTCTGAAACCACCTTCTTGTCGTTATACCCCTACCTGTTCGCAATACGCCCTTGAAGCTCTTAAAAAATATGGTGCTTTTAAAGGAGGCTGGCTGGCTATAAAACGCATCAGTAGCTGCCACCCTTGGGGCGGAAGTGGTTACGACCCTGTACCTTAGTGGCAATAAATAGATACAATTTACTAATTGAAGAAAAATATGATTTGGGAGAACTTACTTTCACTCAATAAATACGGCGACACTACCACACGACCTCGCCTTAAAGAAGATGAAACGCGCCTTAGCTTTGATATGGACTACGATAGGGTGGTGTTTTCAAGTGCTTTCCGCAGCTTGCAAGATAAAACACAAGTAATCCCGCTTTCCAAAACGGGTTTTGTTCATACACGCCTAACGCATAGTATTGAAGTATCAGTAGTAGGGCGTAGTTTAGGACGTAGCGTAGGAAAGCATTTGCTTGCTAAATACCCTCACTTGCGCGAATTAGGCTATCAAACTAACGATTTTGGAGCTATTGTAGCAGCCGCTGCGGTAGCTCACGATATTGGTAATCCACCCTTCGGGCATAGTGGCGAAAAAGCCATAGGTGAGTTCTTTCAGTATAAAAAAGGAGCCGACCTTAAAAGTCTGCTTACAGCAAAACAATACGCCGACTTGTGTAACTTTGAAGGGAACGCCAATGGCTTTAGAATATTGAATGAAACACGTATGGGAGTAGAAGGTGGTTTGCGCCTTACGTATGCTACTTTAGGTGCTTTTACCAAGTATCCTAAAGAATCATTGCCTGTGCAGCCTACTGATAATGTAGAGGATAAAAAATATGGATTTTTTCAAGAGGATAAAGCGTTCTTTAAGGAGGTTGCCGAAAGTTTAGGTCTCAAATCGAATAGCAATAATGAGGATTTGCGCTATGCACGGCATCCATTAGCATTTTTAGTAGAAGCAGCCGATGATATATGCTATACTATTATTGATTTTGAAGATGGTATCAATTTAGGACTAATACCCGAATCTTTAGCTTTAGAATATATGGAGGGTATTATTCAGGAGCGAATAAATCGCAACAAATACGAGCAACTACAAACTAAAGAGGAACGAATAGCTTATTTGCGCGCTGTAGCTATAGGTACGCTTATACAAGAAGCTACAGATATTTTCTTAGCCAATGAAGCGGCTATTTTACAGGGAGATTTTCATCAGTCACTTTTGAAATTAAGCCAGTATAAAGCACAAATTGACAAAATCATTAGTTATAGTGTACAACATATTTATCAATCAGATGAGGTTGTAGAAAAGGAAGTGCAGGGTTATGTAATTTTACAGCACTTGTTAGATATATTTTTTACCGCAATTATCAATGAAGAAAAAGGAAAAGTTACCTCATTTGATAAATTATTACTTAAAAAACTACCTGAAAAATATCATCAAAAAGGTACATTATATCAAAAAGTGATGGCAATAACCTGCTATATTGCAAGTCTTACCGATAGCAAAGCAGTAGAATTGCACCTAAAAACAGCAAGTAGTAGTAAAAATATTTAAAATGTAAGTTGTTGATAATCAGTTGTAGTGTTGTAAAAATGAAAAAAAAATAAAAAAAAGTTGTCAAAAAATTTGCAGGTAATGAAAAAAGTAGTACCTTTGCAACCGCAATGAAGAAATGAATTGCACAGTTTAATGGGTCTGGTAGTTCAGTTGGTTAGAATACATGCCTGTCACGCATGGGGTCGCGGGTTCGAGTCCCGTCCAGACCGCAATTAAAATTTAGTTGTGTTGTTTTGTGTAAATATTTTTACACGGGTTTATAGTAAACCGATGAAAGCTTTCCTTTTTAAGGAGAGCTTTCTTTTTTTTATATATGTTATAAGGTAGGAAACTAACTACCACTTGAATTGTACCAAAAATTCGTGTGAATTACGTGATTGTAAATTGAGGTGAGTTTGGAAATAGCTTTCAAAACCATACCCTATGGAAACATAGTAATCAGGAAGGTTGAATAGTAGGTAGATACTTGCAGCTTTGGCAGTACGGTAGGTAATTCCCAATTCAGCACGTTCTACAAAATTAGCAGCAATGGTAAGGTCGGTAGAAGGAGTACGACCTTCAGCTAAACACATCTGTAAGCGTGGTTTGATAGTGAAATCAGGAGCGACGCGCCAAAAATATCCTCCCATAATATAATAGTAAGTAGTTTCAGCCATTGAAGTCATTACTTCATTATCAATATGCACGTGTTTAGAAGATAACATATTAGGCATTGAAAATCCTATATAAAAATTAGGATGGTCATAATATAGTCCTGTTCCAAAATTAGTTTGAAACTCTCCTGAAATAGTCTGCAAATAAGAGTTGTAATAATATGTGGGGTGCATACGATTGCCATTGGGGTAGTATGAATTGTATAATTGGTTGTAATGCCCCATTTCGCTACCATCAATATTAAAAACATCACCACCAAATTTTACGCCGCCTATAAGGTTAGAATTGTAGGTAATAGGGATAGCATACGATAAGTCAGCATAAATACCCGCTTGTTTTTGTATAAACACTTTGTTATTGGCTATAGAAACGCCCAATCCTACACGTTGCGACAGCTTGTGAGTAGTAAAGAAGGTTTGTGTAAGAGGCGCTTCTATCATATCGCGAAACTGATTGCGAATATCTACAGATACAGTATGCCCCATTTCCAACCCCACTACCGCAGGGTTTACCAAATTGGCGTGCTGATGATAAAAAATATAAGTAGCATCGGTGCTTTGTGCTATCACACTTCCTATAGATAGCATTGCAGCAAAAAGTAATATTTTCTTCATTATTTTTATAGTTGAAAAGAAGTTTTATTCGGGAGTTGCTTTCCATTGGTGTATGAATTTAGAATAGCCATACACAAAAGCTAAGGTACCTAACAGCATCACGTAACTCACGGGAGTAGCTGTAGGAAGCAGTTGTTTTGATTCAAACAATAATAATAGCGAAAATAATGCAGGGGCAAATACAATCAGAGAAAAGTTAATACCTATAGCTATAAAGTTTTTAGGTAGTTTTCCTAATGAAACTGTGGTGAGGGCTATTACAGCAAAGGCTGTAAATATATACAAATACCCTATAGCATCGTAGCTTGTTATAATAGATATAAACACTGAAAAGAAAGCCAAAACCAGTGCCAATACGTGTGAGAATACAATTCCTAGTAGGAACGCCCGTAGGCTCGTAACACGCACGCAAAACACTATAAGTGCTACAAATAAGGTAGGTAATAAGAAATAGTTTCCTAATAGGAAAGGTGAGAGTATTAAAGCATCTTCATAGGCATCTTCTACATTTTTTATAAGGTAATGGTCTGAGCCCCACATATCATCGTAATAACTATCTTCATCAGCCTCTTTTTCTTCTTCTAAATAATTGCTTTTTAGCTCAGTTATATAGCTTTCGGGGTATTTAAGCCGGATAGATACTTTTTCGCCCATTACAAACGATATAAAGAAAGTAGTAGAGGCAAATATAATTACAAAGTATTGAACAAACTGCCCAAAGAGCTTATGCGGATTGCTAGGGTAGAAGTGCTTAAAAGCATTGTTTTTATTTAGTTGAGTGAGCCACCCCACTAATAAGAGTATACTAAAAACAAGATTTAGCAAAAAGGGATATCCAAAATAACTACCAAAAATCCTAAAGTAGCTCGTTTTTAATTCTTGCTCATTTATGCTGAAAAAGCCTATTACGAAGAACAGCAAATGTATTACTGCTGCAGCACTTATCATCCATACCAATTTAGTATTCCAAATTGATGGATAACGCTCTAAAAGATATTGATTTATTTTTTTCATTTTTCTATTGGTTCATAAAGAAACGCCTTGTAGAAGACGATATGTTACGTATATAAGTAAGCGTGATACCTGCATTGCCAAGAGCCTGTAGTAGTTGCGAAAAATCAGTATTGGGGCGGAAATAGGCTACATAGTTACCTCCATTGTACTGCAGCTTTTCAAGAGCAAAACTTTTGAATACTGCCAATAATTCTTCTCGGCTATTAGGAGTTTCTATTTCTACAATCAATTGTGTTGGAGTGCTCTCATTGAGATTCTCGTCCCTATTTTCTTTATATTCTCCTTTTCGCAAGAAAATTACTTTATCAGATACTTTTTCTACCTCAAATAACTGTTGTGAACTCAGTATCAATGCTATTGGGTTAGCAACCGAGTTGGCAATCATCTTTAGGTCTTGCAATATAGTTTGCTGTGCCAAAACGTCTAAGTTTCCTAAAGGCTCGTCTAATAGCAGTAATTCAGGCTGGCGCAATAAGGTACGCGCTAGCTCAAAACGCATTTTATACCCTGATGAAAGCGCATCCCAAGTGAGGTGCTTATATTGCCATAAGCCTAAGCGTGCAATCATTAAGAGGGTGCGCAGCTCATTTTCTTCAGCAGGAACACCATAGTTAGCCAATGCAAATTTGAGATTATCCTTTAAACTACCATACCATCGTTCGGTGCGCTGAGGTATATAAGCCAACTTAGTGCGCAGCTCGTAGTCGTTTTTAGGAGCTCGCAGGAAGTAGTAGGTAAGTTTGCCACTATCATAAGCTAAATCATAGGCTAAAAGTCTTAACAAAGTTGTTTTACCATTGCCGTTTTCGCCCACTAAGCCATATACCTGACCCTTGCGAATCGTAAGCGAAATAGGACCTAATGAGAAGAAAGCACCATATTTTTTTTGTAAGTTTTCAGCCTTTAGCACAGGGTGTTGTGTAGCTACTTCTTTCACCGAGCATTTGGCTACCTGCTCAAGTAGTTCGGTAGCTTTTTCGGCAAGTGTAGTTACTTCGTTGGGGTGTTGCTCTTTCCATTCCACCAAAGTAATAGCCTTTTGGTAAAACTCCATTCGTTGCGTATCGGCTACACAATCCAGCAGTTTTCTGAAGGCAATAGCAGTGTCATTATTCTGAAAACACTGTAGGGTTTCGGCTACGCGCTCTTGATGTTTAGTCATTATACAAGTATCTTGTGTTATATCATTTGCAAAGATAGTAAAAAAAAGTAAATCTTGCCAAAGCTATAAAAACTTTAGCAAGATTTCTCTGTCAAATAAAAACCAACTTTTTATGGAAAAGAGTTACTATCTGTTATTCTGAACCATTTTTGTATTATTTTGCATTTCGTCATCAGGGATTTGGTATATCCATCTTGGGTCGTTGGCAGGTACGTTTATTTTGTTGCTATGGTTGGAGTTAGTTACTGTTCTATCAGCACCCATTCGCCAACGTTTGAAATCGAAGAAAGAACTACCTTCAGCCCATAACTCAATGCGGCGTTGGGTGCGTACTTCTTCGCGTAGCTGAGCTTGATTTAGGCTACTAATATCGTAAGCTGTATCGTTGCGGTAAATTTTTACCAAATCTGTTAGTTTTGCTTTTGCTTCAGTAAGTTCACCCAATTCCACTAAAGCCTCTACATATAGCAAATAAGGGTCTTCTTTGCGAATAAAACAATAATCGCCTGTAGCATCTTTTTTGGTAACGTATTTCAGGCTAGAATAGTCGTCCATTTCGTATTCAGCAGCGATATCGGGGAATAGAGTTTGGTTGATATACAGCTTTTTTCGTATATCATTATTACCTATTTTGTCATAAAGCAAGCTGAACATTGCTTTAGGAGTATATTGTGCAAAGCCCACAGGCAACGTATTGTCTATATAAGAATAGAACGACTGCCACGTACCTGAAGTTAGGTTTGTAATATCATACCCCCATAGCCACGAACTGCTGCTTATATCCCAATCTTTAGAAGCCACTTCGGCAGCACTTGTAAGGGTGATACTGCCGTTATCTACTATCATTTTGGCATACTGTTTCACTCGGCTCCACTCTTCGCGTTGTGCATAAGCTTTTGAGAGGTAAGCCAACGCCACTACTTTATCTACATCGTGTTTTGAGGTAGTGATTTGAAAACGAGCATCATCTACTACAGAAAAGTCGCTAAGGATTTGCTGGTACACCTCTTCTACGGTAGAGCGCGCAAATTTTTCGGTAGTGGGCACCAATAGCAAAGGTACACCTGGGGTGTTTTCGTTGCCTTTATAAGTAGCCTGATAGATATTTACTAAGTAGAAATAATAAATAGCGCGCAATGATTTTAGCTCAGCATATTTTTGAAATTCTTTTTGATCAGTAGAGGTATTTACCCCATTGGGGAAGTACTTTTTCAAAATAGTATTGATACTACTAATTTGGCTATACAAAAAGCTCCATACATAGGAATTACTGTAATAATCACTTGAAAGCCCAGCCGTAAAGTTATAGTCGTAGCCTAACCAATGGTAGGAAGGCATCACGAGGTCTAATCCCATATGGTCTAAGCGCAGGTCAATAGATTTGATACCAAAGTTGATAGCATCGGTAGAGTTGGCATTACTGTTATAAATCCCGTTTAGCTCAATATCTATGAGTTTGGCTTTTTGTTCGGGGTTTTGTTTCAGTTCTTCCAATCGCTCTTCGGAAATGTAGCCCGTGAGCTGAGGGTCAAAATTATCTTTAGAACAACCCACCAAAAGAAAGGTAAGGAGCGATGCGAATATGATTTTTTTATATGTATTCATCGTAGTAAGTTTTAAAAATTGAGTGTTAATCCCATCGATATGGTGCGTATAGGTGAGTAACTTGCGCGGTCAGAGCCATTACCGCTAAGGCTTGCGCGAGGGTCTAATCCTTTGCGATAGCTCCACAAGTAAAGGTTATCACCTGTAACATAGTATCGTATGCTGCTAAGTTTTAGTTTTTCGGCAGCCTCTTGGGGTACGTTGTAGCCTATGCTCACGTTGCGCAATGATAGGTAACTTGCACTCACCAAAAAGCGGTCGGATGAGCTTCCTTGTAGTCCTGCAAACTCTAAACGAGGTACATCTGTATTTCGGTTTTCGGGTGTCCATCGCTTGCGTATATCGGTATGCCAATTGCGTCCTAAGTCGCCGGTACCCATTAACGAAGAATATTGGTTGTCATAGAACTTACCTCCTATTTGGTAAGAGAATTGTACCGAAAGGTCTATGTTGTACACACGTAGTGAAGTGCCAAAGCCACCTTGCAAGTCGGGGATAGAAGTTCCTACAAATTGCTTGCTCTTTTCGTAATTATACTTGTCGCTGCCCAATAAGTTCCAGCTTTCTTGGGCATCGCTGGAGGTTGTTTTAGTATAAGTCCAGAATAGAGCATCTCCTGTTTCAGGGTCAACACCACCATATTTTACCATATAGAAGTCATAAATACTACCTCCTTCTTTGATAATTTGTTGTCCGCCCCAAGCAAGTCCTTTTTCACGTAGTTCTTCAGGCAATTTTAGCACTTTGTTGTTATACCACATTCCATTAGCAGTTACTTGCCATTCTACATTTTCAGTTCGCACGGGGGTTACCGATATAGAGAACTCAACCCCTTTATTTTGCATATCAGCCACGTTGCGAGGTTCAGAAGGGAATCCTGTAGAGGCAGGAAGCGGCATATTGAACAACATATTTTTGGTAGTTTTTACAAAGAAGTCGGCTTCTATGCTCAAGCGGTTGTCCCACAAGTCGGCTTCTATACCAGTATTGAAGTTGCCACTCTCTTCCCAAGTGATTTTGCGATTGCCTTTGTAGCCCGCTTGCAAACCTGGTTTGGTACCATCGGTAGTAACGTAATACAAGTTTAGATAAGGAGCGTAAGAACGCCCACCGCCAGGCAAGAATAAATAGTCATTTCCTTGTATTCCGTAGCTAGCTTTAAGCTTTAAGCTGTTGATAAAGCTTACTTTTTCTAAAAACTTCTCACGATTTACCAGCCAAGAGCCACCCACTGACCAGAAAGTACCCCAGCGATTTTCAGGTGCGAACACTGATGAAGCATCGCGGCGCAAGCTGGCAGAAAGAAAATACTTATAATCGTAATTCATATTTAGCTGCCCAAAATACCCTTCTACAAAATACCCTGTAGTGGAAGAGCCTAATGAGGTGGTTACAGCTGCATTGTCAAACTCAGAGTTTAGAGGGTCTAAAAAGTTCTTTTTACCTCCTGACAATGAAGCATATCTTTCTTTGTTGCTTTCGTGACCTAACAAAACGTCAAAGCTATAGTTGCCCCAGCTTTGGTTGTATTTTAGCAATTGGTTGAATGTCATAATCACATCGTGGGTACTATAGCGGCTGCCTATACCATTGCTGTCTTTGCCATAGCCTCCCAAAGGAGTAGTAAACTCATTGCTGTTGTAAAAATTAGCATAGAAGTTGCCTGAAGTGCTGAAGGTTAAGTTCTTCAGTAAGTTGATATCTAATGATAAGGACTGGTTCAGGTAGTAATTTTTAGAAAATAGAATGTCGTGTTTTTGGGTAGCGACAGGATTGGTATTTCCGTTGAATTTACGTGCGCCGCCAAAGTCGTATTTATTAGTAGGGTACCCATTGGCATCGTGTTCAAAAATAGGGTATATAGGAGCGATAAAGCGCGTCCATTCAAAGGGGTTATTAGTGCCTGAATACTCAGTACCTTGTTTTTCGGTATAAGTGAGCATTGTAGAGGCATTAGCTTTTAGCCATTGGGTAACGTCGCCTTTATACGAAAAGCGAGAGGAGTAGCGATTAAAATAGGAGTTGAGGTTATACCCCTCATCACCTAAATACCCGAAAGAGAAGTAAAAACTATTGCTTTCGTTGCCCTTGGTAAGGCTAAGGTTGTACTCATCGCGTATGCCAGGTTTGAAGAGTGCTTTTTCCCAATCGTTAAAATTGGCATCTTTGTACTTAAGTTTGGCATTAGGGTTTAGTTTTCCGTTAGGGAGTACCAATTGGTCATCGGGTACATCATAGATATTATAGCCATTCCCTACGTTTTTTATCAAGTTATCGGCAGCCCAAGCGGTAGCTGTGTTGTAACGTTCGGTAGTGTTGGTAGTAGTTTGAGTGAAGTATGATTTGTTGTACAAAGAGTTGTACAAAGTTTCGTAATATTCGCTGGTAGAGCTTATTTTGTCATATTCGGGTATGCCACGCGTGTTGAAGCCTGTGCGGGCATCTACAGTAATAGAGAGCTTGTCTCTTTTACCACTTTTGGTAGTGATAATAATCACCCCATTTGCCCCACGAGCCCCGTAAAGTGCTGCTGATGAAGCGTCTTTTAGTACGTTGAGGCTTTCGATATCGCTGTTGTTGATAGAGTTTAGGCTGCCGTGATAAGGAGCACCATCTAAGATAATAAGCGGGGCACTTGAGCCGTAAATAGAGCCAATCCCACGTATGCGGATGGCACTACCAGCTCCAGGGTCGCCAGAACTATTAGAAATTTGTACCCCTGAAACAGCCCCTTCTAAGGTTTTAGCCACATCGGCACTTTGGCGTTGTGTGATATTTTCAGCTTTTATGGTAGCCATAGAGCCTGTGAAAGACTTTTTATCGGTAGTACCATAAGCCACTGCTACTACATCAGTACCTTCCAATTGCTGTACATCAGAACTTAATACAATATTGATAGTACCTGCTTTGGTTACTTTTCGTTCTTGTGAGGTATATCCCATACTTGAGAACACCAGTATATCTCCATTTTTTACTTTTATTTCATAATGACCCTCTCCATCGGCAGCTACCCCTTTAGTGGTTCCTTTCACCACTATTGAAGCACCTAATAGTTCAAGCCCAGAGTCATCTTTTACAGTACCTTTTACGGTAAGTTCTTGCGCCATCGTCCATAAAGAACACAGAGGCAACAAGAGGAGCAAAATAATTTTTTTTCTACTAATCATTATTGTTTCGTTTTAATGTCGCAAAATTATTGTTAAGTTTCGTAATATGCAAGTTTTTGATGTAAAAAATATAAAATTTAACATTTTTCTTAGAAAATCTATTTTTTTTGTTTTTGAGATTCTTTTAAAAAACGGTCTTTTTGAGAGGGTGTTTTTTGCATACTTGCTAAAAAACACCCTCGTTTTTTGAGCTATCATCAAAAAATAACACTTAGTTTTTAGTTAATAATTTTAAGTCTTCAATCGTTAGTTTATATTCATTATTTATTAGTTTTGGTGCTTTATTCTTCGGTGAGAAGAATTTTGAATTTTGAATTTTGAATTCTGAATTGGGCGTCAGCGGGGGGCGCTGTATAGGCTTCACATACTCGGCTGCGCCAGCTCGGTGCGAGCCGCACAGGCTTTTATCCTTCGCTTATCCTTCGCTCAACCTTCGCTCAACCTTCGCTCATCCTTCGCTGAGAAGAATTTTGAATTGGGTACAAGCTACAAGCTTGCGCCAGCGGTGTATATAAAAATAAAAAATTTGGTAATTACTTGTTTTTTATTATATTTGCACCGTGATAATCAAACCTATATGTTACCAATAGTTCAATACTTAGGTTTTTTGCTATTTACAGCCATTTTTCTTATAGGATTTTGGCTGCTTTTGTTGCTTTGTGTGCTCTTGCCTTATTGGGGCATACGCTCTCTTATTTCACATATAAAAAAAACGTAACAAATTAATAACCAATGATTTTAAAAGATAAGCTCATTAGTCTTCCTATTGTGAAACAGCTTGTTGCACTACTTAAAAGCGTGAGGCTCTCCAAAAATGCTTTCTCACTTTATGACTTGCTGCATCTTTATATCGTAGGTATAATCAAAGGGACAGTTACTACGCGCGCAAGTGCTATTTCTTATAGTTTCTTTTTGGCTATATTTCCTTTTCTCCTTTTTATACTGAACCTCATTCCTTATATCCCTATAGAAAACTTTCAGGTGGATTTTTGGTCGTTTATCAACGATTTGTTGCCACCAGGTACTCACGATTTTTTTTCAAATATTTTCTTTGATATTGCCGAAAAAAAACGCGGTGGCTTGCTCTCTTCGGTGTTCTTTCTTTCTATTTTCTTGATGACCAATGGCATTGTGGCTATATTTGGAGGCTTTGAATTCTCTTATCACATTCATATTACACGCACTTACATAAAGCAATACCTCTACGCCCTAATGGTGGCTATCATTTTGGCACTGCTCATACTTTTTGTTGTAGTTATGTTTATTTACTACGAGGTGTACTTAGTGCCTTACTTAGATAAAATTAATTTCCTTACTACCAACGAAACTCTTTTACAAATTTCAAAAATAGGCTTTGTAGCCCTTATCACCTATTTTGGTACATCAATATTGTTTTACTTTGGCACTATTGAGGGGCAACAAGGCAAGTTCTTTTCTCCTGGTTCGGTGCTTACAATGCTTCTGTTTGGTTTAACTACCTATCTTTTTGGTATTTATATAGAAAATTTCTCACAATATAACCAACTTTATGGCTCTATTGGTGCATTGCTGATATTTTTGTTGTATATATGGCTGAATGCTAATATATTACTACTTGGTTTTGAACTTAATGCTGCTCTTATGCAACTTAAAAAGAATGAATGATGTACTATGTAGATGTAATCTTGCCTTTGTCGTTGCCAAAGTTGTTCACTTACCAAGTAAATGAGGAAGAAGCACATTTCTTACAACAAGGGATGCGTGTGGCAGTGCCTTTTGGCAAAGCAAAGATATACACAGCTTTAGTACATACCGTGCATACCCAAGAGCCTAATTACGAAACCAAAGAAATTGCTTATATACTAGACGAGCAGCCTATTGTTACTCCTCAACAGCTTGAGCATTGGCAATGGATAGCCAATTTTTATATGTGTTCGCTGGGTGAAGTGCTTAAAACGGCTATGCCTGTGGCTTTTTTGCTGGAAAGTGAAACCGTAATAGAATTGGCTGAAAAAGACCTCCCTACCGAGCGTTTTACCGATGATGAATGGCAGGTGTATGAGGCACTGCACTACAAATCGGCACTGAAAGTGAGCGAAGTACACCAGCTGCTCCCCAAACGCAAGGCGCTGAAAGTACTTGCTAACTTGGTAGATAAGGGAGCTGCTAAACTATCGGAAAAGTTACGCGAACGCTATGTGCCTAAACTCATAAAATACATTCGCTTGGCAGAAGCCTATCAATCGCAAGAGGGATTGCAGCAAGCGTTGGCATTGCTGAACAAGGCTGTAAAGCAAAAACAACTGCTAATGGCTTATTTTGATTATATCAATCGAGAGAAAGCCCCCCTAAAGGCTGAAACCTTGATAGAAAAAGCCGAAGTAACGCCTGCAATACTAAAGGCAGTAGTAGATAAAGGAATTTTTGAAGAATATTACCTTCAAAAAGACCGAATTAGCTTTGCCGAAGACCAAACCGACAAGAAAAATAACCTTACAGAGGCTCAGCAGGAGGCATTAAAGCATATAAAACTACAATTAGAACACAAAAATACGGTTTTGCTGCACGGAGTAACCGCTTCGGGGAAAACCGAAATATACATAGAGCTTATTGATGCCTATTTGCAACAAGGCAAGCAGGTGCTGTATTTGTTGCCTGAAATAGCTATTACTGTGCATCTTATCAATAGGCTAAAGCAGCATTTTGGCAAAAACCTATCGGTATATCATTCTAAATACAGCATCAACGAGCGGGTAGAGGTATGGCAGAATGTACTTGCTAATAAGCCTAAAGCCCAACTGATAGTAGGGGTGCGGTCGGCAGTATTTTTACCTTACACTCATTTGGGATTGGTGATTATAGATGAGGAGCACGACAATTCGTATCGCCAGTTTGACCCAGCCCCACACTTGCAAGCGCGCGACACCGCTATAATGCTTGCTAGCCAATGGAATGCTAAAACGCTATTAGGCACAGCAACCCCTTCAATAGAAACGATGCACAACGTTAAGAAGGAAAAATATGGCTATGTGTATTTAGCAAAGCGTTATGGGAGCTTTTTGCCCCCCGAAATGGTTCTTATAGATATTAAAGACAAACATCATAGAAAGCGAATGACGGGGCATTTCTCGGATGTGCTTATTGAAGAGGTCAATCGTACAATAGGGGAGGGGAGGCAGGTGCTGCTTTTCCAAAACAAGCGAGGTTATGCGCCTGTAGTGCAATGTATGCATTGTGGTACCGTGCCCCAATGTCCGCATTGCGATGTGAGTCTTACCTATCACCAAAGCAGTCAGCAGTTGCGTTGCCACTATTGCGGCTATGTAATACCGATGCCTAAAACTTGTGTGGCTTGCGGTAGTGTGGATTTGAAAACCAAAGGATTTGGCACCGAACAAATAACAGACGAACTGAACTTGCTGTTCCCCAATGTGGTTGCCGACCGTATGGATCAGGATACTACCAATGGCAAGTATGGTTACGAAAAAATATTGGCAAAATTTGAGCAACAGGAAACACAAATATTAGTAGGTACACAGATGATTACCAAAGGCTTAGACTTTGCCAATGTAGGACTTGTGGGAGTGATGAACGCCGATGCCTCTATTCACTACCCCGATTATAGGGCTTACGAGCGCAGTTTTCAGCTGTTTTTGCAGGTATCGGGGCGAGCAGGCAGAAGCGATAGGCAGGGGAAGGTGCTGATACAAACCTACAACCCCCAGCACTTTGTGATTCAGCAAGTATTGCGACACGATTTTAGAGCAATGTATCAGTACCAAATAGAAGAACGGCAAGCGTTTCGCTATCCGCCTTTTGTACAGATGATAAAAATAACGCTCAAGCACTCCGATTTCAATCGTATCAACGAAGGAGCGGCTTGGCTGGCAAATGCCTTGCGTGAAACCTTTGCTAACGGCTCTGAAATAGAAGTGTTGGGTCCTGAATTTCCGCTTATTTCGCGTATCAGGAATGAGTATATAAAAGAGATTTTGCTGAAATTGCCCTTGCGAAACGCTGTATTTCAGCAAGCCAGACAGCAAATAAAACGCATAGAAGTTAGTTTTCAGAGTATAGGCAATTTCAGAGCCATACGTTTGTCGTATTTTGTAGAATAGAAAATTCGTACTAATAAAAAGTATATGAAGATATTAGAAACGCCTTATGGAATATGTCATTTGAGTGTAGTACCCGTACGGGTATCGCCTTGCGAGAGTGCCGAAATGTGCACTCAGTTGCTTTTTGGCGAACTTTTGCAGGTAACCGAAAAACACGATAATTGGTGCTTGATACGCTTGCTATACGACAATAGTGAGGGGTGGGTAGCTACTAATCAGTTTACCGAAATTAGTGATAAAGATTATAAAAAAGCGCTGAAAAAGAAAGAGAAATACGCACACAAATGGCTTACAAAATTGCGCTTGAAAACGGGCGCTGACCTTTACTTGCACATACCCAAAGGCGCTACTTTTTCGCATAATCATTTGTTGCACACCTCGCAATCTACCCAGCGAGCCCCCCACCCAAGTGTAGTAGCAACTGCCAAAGAATACATCAATGTTCCTTTTTTGGCAGGAGGTAGGACACCCTTTGGCATAGATGCGGCAGGCTTAGTACAAATTGTTTTCAAACTATGTGGGGTACATTTGCCACGTACGGCGCAAGCACAGGCATCTTGTGGCTCGTCTATAAGTTTTTTGGAAGAAAGCAAAGCAGGCGATTTGGCTTTTTTTGATGACGAAGAAGGAAATATCATTCACGTAGGTATTTTATTAGGCGACAATAAAATTATACATTCGTATGGCAAGGTGCGTATAGACCGATTAGACCATATAGGTATCTTCAATAACGAACTGCGCAACTACACACATCAGCTTAGATTATTAAGAAAAATAGACATTTAACAACAGATGAAAATAGCATTACTTGGTTATGGCAAGATGGGAAAAGCTATTGAACAAATAGCTACCCAACGCGGACACGAGATTGTTTTGAAAATAGATAGCCCTCATACGGATTACGATATCACCCTTGCCGATATAGCAATTGAGTTTAGCACCCCACAAAGTGCCTACCAGAATATAACCCATAGTCTTTCGCAAGGTGTGCCGGTGGTGGCTGGTACAACGGGATGGTTGGCTCACTATGACGAGGCTGTAAAGGTGTGTGAAGAGCATCATACGGCTTTTCTGTACGCTTCTAACTTCAGCGTGGGGGTGAATATCTTCTTTGCCCTGAACAAAACGTTAGCCAAACTAATGGCACCCCTGCATAACTATAACGTGCATATAGAGGAAATACACCATACCCAAAAACTTGATGCCCCTAGTGGTACAGCTATCACTTTGGCAGAAGGTATCATAGCAGAAACCGATAAAACCGCTTGGCAACTGGGAGCTACTGCCGATGAAAAGATTATCCCAATAGAGGCAAAACGCATAGGCACTACCCCAGGGACACACATTATTACCTACGAAAGCGAGGTGGATACGATTGAGATTAAACACACAGCCCACAGCCGTACGGGCTTTGCTCTTGGTGCGGTAATAGCTGCTGAATGGTTAGTAAACAAAAAAGGAGTGCATACAATGCAAGAAGTGTTAGGGATATAATTGAATTTGTAGCCAATAAATAAAAAAATGGTATTATCTTTGCACTCAAAATAGAAATAAAAAAAATAAAATATAAAAACGATGTATAAAATCATCTTTTCAGATATTGATGGTACGTTGCTAAATGGCTTGCGTGCGCTATCAAATAACACAATTAACGAGGTAAAAAAACTCGCAGGAAAGATTCCTTTTATATTGGTATCATCGCGTATGCCGCGCCAAATGTACCACTTGCAAAATGATTTGGGTATCAATGGTTTGCCGCTTATAGCCTATAATGGCGGACTGGTAACTAACGGCGAACGTATTTTGCACTCGACAACGATTCCGTTTGCTGTTTTAGAGAAAGTAGTTGCCCTAAATGAGCAGTATTTTCAAGGGAAGATTCACATCAGTTTTTATAACAACAACGAGTGGTATGTGCCTGAATATGACCAATGGGCACAGCGTGAGGAAAACAATACTTTGGTGAAACCAGAAGTGCTACCCAATCGCGAAGTGCTTACCCAATGGCAGCCTACCCAAAAAGGGGCTCACAAGCTAATGCTGATGGGAGAAGAACAGCTCATAAGCAAAATGTTTGCTTTGCTAAACAAACAATTTGCCGATGCGATGCAAATATATAGGGGAAAAGAAACTTATATAGAGCTTTCGGACAAGAGTGTATCTAAACTAACAGGGATAAAGGTGATTTTGGATGAAATATATCATTTTTCCTTAGAAGAGGCATTAGCCTTTGGTGATAACTACAACGATTTGGAGATGCTACAAGGGGTAGGTTGCGGTGTAGCTGTAGCCAATGCTCGTGAAGAGGTGAAACAGATAGCTAAATACGTTACCTTGCATCACAAAGAAGATGGGGTAGCAGAATTTCTTAAAAAACAAATAAACAAATAATACTAAAATAAAGAAAATGTTGTACATATATATTTTAATCGTAGCACAATTACTAAATGGGCTTTTTCTTTGGAAAGGCTATCAGAAGGCAGGTTATGCAGCTTGGCAGGCTTTTGTGCCTTTTTATAATACGGTGATATTCCTGAAAATTATAGGACGCCCTTGGTGGTGGCTTTTCTTGCTATATATGCCTGTGATAGGCAATATTATGTATGTAGTAATGACCTATGAATGGCTGCACGTGTTTGGCTACCGCAAAAAACGCTATACGCTGTATTCTGTTCTTACTTTGGGGCTTTATACTGCCTATGTAATGTATCTTCCTAAAACAGAGTATTTGGGTAAAGATAATGAGGTTATTAAAAAGAACGTATCGCCTTGGGTGAATGCCGTACTCTTTGCTGTAGTAGCTGCCTCAGTTATCCATAGCTACTTTATTCAGCCTTATATGATTCCTACTTCATCATTAGAAAAAACCTTATTGGTAGGCGATTTTCTCTTTGTGAGTAAATTTCATTACGGAGTGCGTATCCCGATGACACCTCTATCATTACCAATGGTACACGACTCGATTCCATTGGTAGGCACAAGGTCATATATTAAAGTGCCACAGCTACCTTATTTTCGTTTGCCTGCTCTGCAAAAAATAGAGCGCAACGATATTACTGTATTCAACTGGCCTACCGATACGGTGCGATTTTTTAGGGATAAATCTAAAATACATATTGATAAGCCTATTGACAAAAAATCTAACTATGTGAAGCGCACCGTAGCAGTAGCTGGTGATGTTTTGGAAATAAAAAACGGCGATGTGTGGATAAACGGAGCTAAAGAGGTATATCCTGTGCGTGCTAAGCTCCAAACATCGTATTATGTGGTTACCAAACCTCATATAGTTCTTACCCCACAACTGATGTATCAACAATTTGGCGTAACCGACCCCTTTGGGCAACTTGAAGATGCTACAGGTAAGCCTATAGAAAATACTTATATGTTTAGCTCTCTTACACAAGAAGTAGCTCAATATTTGAAAAATAACCCCAATATAGAATCGGTAATACCACAAATTAACAAAGCGGGAGTATATAACCCGTTAGTATTCCCTCATTCGCCTCAATATGCGTGGAATGAAGATAACTATGGTCCTATTACCATTCCTGCAAAAGGAACTAAAGTGCCGCTAAACGTAGAAAACTTGCCTTTGTATAAGCGTATTATCAAAGATTATGAGCATAATACATTGGAGGTGAAGGGGAATGATATATTTATCAATGGTAATAAGGCTACAGAATATACTTTTGCTCAAAACTACTATTGGATGATGGGGGATAACCGCCATAACTCTGAGGATAGCCGCTTTTGGGGCTTTGTACCCGAAGACCATATAGTGGGTAAGCCTGTACTGATATGGATGAGCTTGGATAAACACCAATCGGGCTTTAAAAAGATACGTTGGGAACGGCTTATTACTACTATTAATGGAGATGGAGAGCCTAAATCATACTTGTATTATGTGCTTGGAGCGTTGGCTTTGTGGTTTTTGTATAGTACCTTTAAAAAGAAGAAAGTAAAAGAATAATGATAGAACAAGTATTATTACACCCCACTTATTTTCCATCTATAGCACAATTTCATCTTATATGGTGCAATCCTTGTGTGCTTGAGGTATCGGATAACTACCAAAAACAAACCCTCCGCAATCGTACCTATATATATGGGGCTAATGGCAAGCAGGCACTCAACCTGCCTATAAAGCACGTGGGCGGCGATACTGGTAGGCAACTATTCCGAGATGTGAAAGTAGAAGACCATTTTGCTTGGCAACGATTGCATTGGAAGAGTTTAGAAACAGCTTATCGCACTTCGCCTTATTTTGAGTATTACGAAGATGATTTGGTGCGTATTTTTGAAAAGTCTTATACTTTCTTATTAGATGTAAATATAGATACGATAGAAACGCTATTGGCTTGCCTGCAAGCAGATGTGAACTTTGATAAAACCGAAATATACGAAGCGGCTCCATCAATTGCTGATTATCGTTACTTGAGTAGTGCCAAAAAACAATACCCCGTTACGATGCCTGAGTACCACCAAATATTTGCCGATAAGCACGGGTTTATACCTAATCTGTCGGTTTTAGATTTACTCTTCCACGAAGGGCCTAATACAGGCGATTACCTTACTAAAGTGATATTATAATGCATAAAAAAAGGCTCTCTAAAACTAATTAGAGAGCCTCTTTTCACAATGCATATAAATACTACTACTAACTCCAAAGATATGAAGAAAATCAGAAATATATTACTATAAGAAGTAATAAAGTTTTTTACATAAGTTTTTGTTTTATATTGTCAAAACAAACAACCTTATTTCTGATTACTATATTGAAAATTCCGTGCCAAACTTTATTATTTTGCTATTGTTTTTATAACTATTTCATTATCAATATGAAGTTTGTGTGTAAGCTCCTTCTGCTGGCAGTACTAATAAAATAAACTGTGTAATTATACCTATGCGAAAGGTATATTTACACAGTTTTATATTATACATTTTTTATGATTTAGCTTAGTATTGTATCACTACAAACCGAAAATCAAAGGGGTTAAAATCATTTACCAACTCGCTTATCAGCTGTTCACCTTTTACTAAGTAAAAATCGGTGAAGTTGGAAAAGCGCTCTTGTAGGATGTTATTGGGGAAGAGTTCGCTCTGTAATACTACTATTTGCTCCAATTGCACATCGTATTTGCGCTTTTGTGCTTTTAGTAGGCGCGCTTCTAATTTTTCTAATCCTTTTAGCTGCCGTACTTCCTGTGCTTTTACTGCGTTCTTAAAGGTAATATCTGTTCTTTCAGCCAAAGTATATAAATGGGCAAATTGTGCCTTCAGAGTTTCTTTTTGGGGGCTAAAATCAATAGGAAATTCAGATAACTGCTTTACCTTTAGGTTTTTTAAATCTTCGGGTTTTAGGAATACATCGGTGAGTGAAAGTGATAGCTTCTTTATTTTCTCTAATTGCCTTTCCGAAACCAACATTGCCGAGTTACGCAACATTAGCATTGGGAACGGCACATTTTCTTTCTCAAAAAAGCCCTTTAACTCCAACCAATAGGCTATTTCACCACCTCCGCCTATATAAGCTAAATTGGGCAATATTACTTCCTGATACAAGGGGCGAAGTATCACATTGGGTGAAAAGCGTTCGGGATGCGCTTGTAGCTCTTTTAATAGTGCTTCTTCGGTGAATTTGATAGCTGTATTATGCACCTCAAATCCTTCTTCAGTACGCACAATACGTTCGCGAAGTCCCTTTGCTAAGTAAAACACATTTATCTCACGCGGATTTACTTGCACAGGGTACAATTTATCTACGACTTGTAATGCAGCGATAGTGCGGTTTACCTCATTATGAGCCGTTTGATGTAGCAGGTCGTTTTTTATATGAGGTATCAGCTGTTGTTTTAAGGAAGCATCATTACCGTCAATAATTACTACGCCATAATCTTCAAAAAGCTCATTCACCAAGTAGCGTGTAGCTTCAGCTAAAGTGCCGTGTTTTAGGTAACTATTTTCAAAGAGTCTTTTTAGTGTTTCAGCATCTTTGCTGGTGCCAATAGCCTTGCTAAAAGTATTGAATACGGCTGTTAGCTCTTTGGTATCAAAAGCCCCTGTAGCTCCTGTTTGTTCAGAGTTCCAGCAAAGTGTGCGATTGCTCAAATGAAAGTGGTTTATCTCCTCGAAGTCGTGGTCTTCAGTAGCCATCCAATATACAGGCACAAAATGACAGTCGGGATATGCTTCCGATAATTGTTTAGTAGTATTGATAACCGAGATAATCTTAAAAATAAAGTACAAATGCCCTGTAAATAAGCTCAATTGGTGTCCTGTAGTAACTGTAAAAGTATTACTATCGCCCAATCGCACAATATTTTTCAGTACTTTAGGACTTGTTTTTAACTCTGAGTACTGATTTTGTAGGCTTTTTACTAATATTTCACGACTTTCTTTGCTAAAACTCTCCTTCTTTTCCTCTATTTGAAGCTTAAACTCTTCTATTTTTGGAAAATGGTGATAAAAAGCTTGCACTTCTTCCCGCTCCCCTATATAATCACAGATAAGTTTTGAAAAAAAGCGAATGTCGTGATAAGGAATATACGTTGTTATCATATTCCAAAGGATTTTAAATATTAATCTTCATCTAATGACGACTCATCGGGAATGTCTACCGTGTTAGACGATATCTCCTCTTCTTGATTATTCATAAAGTAGTCGTCTTCGTCATAATTTTCCATAGTATCAGCCAAGCGTGTACTCACTTTTACCAAATAAATAGTATCATCAGTGCGTACTTCTAAGGCATCTACCGTTTCATTTTTAGCGTTTTTAAAACGGATAACATCCGAGTCGGTATATCCGTCAGGGTATTTTTCTACCAGCATTGCAAGTATCTCACTGGTAAGCTTGTTGTAGTCTACTATTATTCGTTTCATAAATATTACTCTTTTTCGGGTGCTAATGTAAGGCATTTTTTATAATTACAAAGCAAAAAAGTTTTTTTTTTTCAAATATTTTTTTTCTCCTTGCTCTTTATTTACTATTTTTGCACTCTAAAAAACTAATAACCAATATACTATATATTTTTTTCACCTCTTAATAACTAAGTACTAAGATGCAATTATTTTATCATAAATCATTGGATAACAATACCTCTCATTTCTTTTTTGACAAAGAAGAAAGCCAGCACATTGCTAAGGTGCTTCGCTTGCAGCAAGGTGATACGCTTCATATTACCAATGGCAAAGGACTTCTTTTTCAGGGGCAACTCACTTTTGCTTCGCCCAAGCAGTGCGAGGTAACTATTACCCAATGCACGCCTCAGCCACGCCGTCCCTATTATCTGCATTTGGTAGTAGCCCCTACTAAGATGAATGAGCGTTACGAATGGTTTTTAGAAAAAGCTACCGAAATAGGTGTTGATGAAATTACCCCCATTATCTGCCAGCATTCTGAGCGTACTGTCCTCAAGATAGAGCGCTTTCAAAAAATTATTCTTTCGGCAATGAAACAATCGTTGCAGTGTTATTTGCCACAGCTGAATCCCCCTATAAAATCTTCCGATTTCTTCAAGCAATTGCAGCCTGATGCTACTGCCAAGTTTATCGCTCATTGTGAGGATACGCACAAGCAAATGCTAAGCCATATACTTCCTAACGATGCCCAGCGCATTATGATACTTATAGGGCCTGAGGGCGATTTTTCGCCTGACGAAATTACTACAGCCCTTGCGCAACAGTTTCAGCCTATATCGTTGGGCGATACAAGGTTGCGTACAGAAACTGCTGCTATAGTAGCCTGCCACACCATAGCTGTACTTAAAAGCCTAAAATGTTCTTCGCTATAAAAAAGTAAATCAATATACCCAGTACATCGTTGCTGGTAGTGATAAACGGTCCCGTAGCTACGGCAGGGTCTATACCTCGTTTGTGTAGCAATATAGGGATAAAAGTTCCTATAACAGCTGCATTCACAATTACTGTAACTAAAGCAATAGCTACCGTTATGCTCACCAAATATTCAGCCTGAAAAGCAAAATGGCTTACTAATATGACAATTCCTGCAATAGTACCTCCATTGATGAGCCCCAGCAAAAATTCTTTCAGCAGTCGCTTGATGATAGCCCCATCAATAGTGTTATTAGCTAGCCCTTGTACCACAATTGCCGAGGATTGTACCCCTACATTCCCAGCGGTTGCCTGAATAAGCGGAATGAATATTAGCAGTATAGGGTATTTGTTCATTGCATCTTGAAAACCATTGATGATACTTGCCGCTCCCAATCCGCCAAACATACCTATTAGCAACCAAGGCAAGCGCGCCAATGTTAGTTTCCAAACGCTATCGTCAGCCTCTACATCGTTGGTGATACCCGCTGCCAATTGGTAATCTTTTTCGGCACCTTCTTTTATCACATCCACGATGTCGTCTATTGTAATACGCCCCACAAGTCGCTTCATTTCATCTACTACAGGTATTGCCTCAAGGTCGTATTTAGACATTATGTGGGCTACCTCTTCAGCCGTATCGGTTACGTACACATAATCCACTTTAGGAATATAAATATCTTTCACTTCCGAGCGTGTAGAAGTCGTTAGCAAGTCTTTTAGCGAGAGCCGTCCTTTCAGTACATCGTGGTCATCAACCACATATATAGAATGCACACGGGTAACGTAAGCCGCCTGTTCACGCATTTCTTTCACGCACTTCAGTACATTCCAGTTTTCGTTTACTTTTACCAACTCTTTAGCCATAAGCCCCCCTGCCGTGTTATCGTCATAGCGCAGTAGCTCTACTATATCTTTGGCGTGTTCTACGTCTTCTATATACGATATGACTTCTGTTTTTCGCTCTTCAGACAGTTCCGAGATAATATCTACGGCATCATCGGTATCAAGTTCTATCAGCTCATCGGCAATTTCTTTAGCCGATAGGTTTTCTAATATTTTATCGCGGTAATCATCGTCTAATTCCGTTAGTACATCCGATGTTTTTTCAGCATCAATAAGCCTAATGATATAAACACCGTCTTTAATGGCGAGTTCGTGAATAATCTCGGCAATATCGGCATAGTGAAGGTCGCCCAAGAGCTGTGTGAGCTCGTGGTTGTTTTTTTCTTCAATGAGCGTTTCAATACGCCCTATTAGTTCATCACTTATTTTGAAAGAAGCCATAATGTAATGTTTTAATGATTGAATTTTGTTAGCCTATCATCAGGCAAATTTCTACAAATTCTCGCCATCCCAATTGTTCAGGGCGTTTATCAAAAATAGGGTTATCTTTATGAGAAGCATTTGCAAGCAAGGCTTTTAAACTATTTCTGAGGGTTTTGCGTCTTTGGTTGAAAGCCGCCTTTACTACTGCAAAAAACAAGCCCTCATCGCAAGCCAACCCGAAGTCTTTTTTGCGCACTAATTTTATCACGCCGCTTTTTACCTTAGGAGGGGGATTGAACACCGTTTCCGACACTGTAAAAAGATAATTAACCTCGTAAAAAGCTTGTACCAATACCGAAAGTATGCCATAAGTTTTACTCCCTGGCGGCTCACAAATACGTTCAGCAACTTCTTTCTGGAACATTCCGCTAAATTCAGGCACATATTGGCGCAATTCAAGCATCTTAAAGACAATTTGCGATGATATGTTGTAGGGAAAGTTGCCTATAATAGCAAAAGGACTGCCTATATGACCTACAATGTCGTATTTCAGAAAGTCATCGCCTATAATTCTACCTCGTAAAGCAGGGTAATGCGCTTCCAAATAGGCAACCGACTCTTTATCTATTTCTACTACATATACTTCAGTGTTTTTTTGTAGCAAAAACTGAGTGAGCACCCCCATACCAGCGCCTATTTCTACTACCTTGTCGTAACCGGTGTACGAAAGTGTATCGGCTATTTTAGCAGCTATATTTAAATCTTTTAAAAAGTGCTGCCCTAAGTGTTTTTTGGCTTTTACTAATTCCATAAACCTAACTCCTTACTCTTTTCAACAGCCATATTGCCAATGTCAGGAATATGGCATTAGGGATAACCACAGCCATTAGTGGCGATAAGCCGTTGGCTGTTTGTGCCAGCGTTCCAAATACGCGGTCAAAGAACACAAAGCTAAAACCTACTACTACCCCTACCATCACGTTGATACCCATACCTCCCCGCTTTTTCACTGAGGATACCGCTACCCCTATGAGCGTAAGGATAAAGGCAGTACTGATAGCCCCCCACCGCCTGTATTTTACCAGCAAATACATATTCAGATTGGGTGAGCCTTTCATACGTTCGCGTTCTATAAACTTGTCCAGCTCAAATAAGTTTTTGTTTTCAGCCGTATATTCCATCGGCATTAAATCGTCTATCTTAAATTTGAAGATAGTATCAAGCTGTTCCCCTTTGATGATTACATCGTCAGTGGCACCTATTTTTCGCTTTGAGTAATTGATGAGCTGATAGGTTTTTGTACTATCAATCCACTGTATTGTTTCGGCATTAATTTTCTCAACAAGGCGAATACCATCAAAATGCTCTACCGAAAAATTGTACCCACGCTTTTCGCCGTAGTTAAAGGAACTTACGTACAGATAATCATTTTCTGAAAACTGATTGTACAAATCGCTTACACTTTCCACCTTAGACGAGCGTATGTATTTATTCCAAAAATCGTTGTAAACAGTACTTGCCGCAGGTACGATAAACATACTCATAAAGAACACAATTACCGAAATCAGCGTAGCCCCTATAATGTAAGGTCGCAGAAAGCGCATATACGACACGCCCGAACTCTGTATGGCTATAATCTCAGTATTATTGGCTAATTTTGAAGTAAACCATATAATTGACAAAAATAGGAGTATGGGAAACAATATGTTGGCAAAATATATAATAAAGCTAACGTAATATAGCAATATTTCGTTTAATGGTGCTTTTCTTTCTATCATTTCGTCTACTTTTTCCGATAAATCTATAATAATACCTATCGGTATGAACAAAATAATCATCATAAAAAAGGTTACCAGATAACGCTTTAATATATACCAGTCAATTATTTTCATATATTTTGCTTTTTTATAATCTGTTCGACATATTTTTTACCATCATTGTCTTCCATTCGGCGAAAGTACCTGCTGTTATTTGTCGTCTTGCCTCACGCACCAGCCACAAATAGAAGCCTAAGTTGTGTATTGAAGCAATTTGTTTGCCTAAAAATTCGTTGGCAGCAAATAAGTGTCGCAAATAAGCTTTGCTGTAATAGGTATCCACATAAGTATGCCCATCGGGGTCTATGGGCGAAAAATCATCTTCCCACTTTTTGTTTTTAATGTTGATAGTCCCTTGCGAGGTGAAGAGCATTCCGTTGCGAGCATTGCGCGTAGGCATCACACAATCCATCATATCTACCCCCAAGGCAATGTTTTCCAAAATGTTGATAGGGGTACCCACACCCATTAGGTAACGCGGCTTGTCGGCAGGCAGTATGTCGCACACCAGCTCGGTCATTTCGTACATTTGTTCCACAGGTTCGCCCACAGAGAGCCCTCCTATGGCATTGCCTGCAGCCCCTTTGCTTGCTATATATTCAGCCGATTGTATTCGTAAATCTTTAAAAACAGAGCCTTGCACTATCGGGAATAGGTTTTGCTCATAGCCATACATAGCAGGCACTTTATCCAAGTGAGCCACGCAGCGGTCGAGCCATTGGTGGGTAATTTTTAGAGATTTTTTGGCGTATGAGTAATCGCAAGGGTAGGGGGTACATTCATCAAAAGCCATAATAATATCAGCCCCAATGCTACGCTCTATTTCCATTACTTTTTCGGGTGAAAAAAAATGAGCCGAACCATCAATATGGCTTTTGAATTTCACACCTTCTTCCGTAATTTTGCGGTTGGCAGCCAGCGAATAGACCTGATACCCTCCGCTATCGGTAAGAATATTCCTGTCCCAATTCATAAATTGGTGTAATCCACCTGCTTTTTCCAAGATAGCAGTGCTGGGGCGCAAATAAAGGTGATAAGTATTACCTAAGATAATATCAGGGTTGATATCTTCTTTTAGTTCGCGTTGGTGAATACCTTTCACCGTTCCCAATGTGCCTACAGGCATAAATATAGGAGTTTCAATCACACCGTGAGCAGTAGTGATTTTTCCAGCACGTGCTTTAGTAGCTGTATCAGTTTTTATTAGTTCAAAATTCATATTTTCAGAAAACAAAATAAATGACCATTTGTAATTTACCAATGGGATTAGCAGGTTGCAAAGGTACAAAATAATGTTTAATTGTCAATGATTAATTATCAACATTCAAAATTTCCCCCGCTGGCGCAAGCTTGCAGCTTGTGCCCAATCCAAAATTCAAAATTCCTGCGCACTGCGAGGGTGTCCGAAAAGTTTTAAAAGCACGATTACGCCACACACTTTGGCAAACTTTCAGAGTTTGACAAAGTTAATTACTCTGATAATCAATCACTTTTATTCACATTGTAGGGGCGATTGGCAAATCGCCTTTACGAAACAAAACTTTTCGGACACCCTCAACGGGGGTGAGGACTTCCGCTGGCGCAAGCTTGCAGCTTGTGCCTAATTCAAAAATCAAAATTCCCCCGAACCTTGAGCGAACCTTCAGCGAAGGATGAGCGAAGGATAAAAAGCCTGTGCGGCTCGCACCGAAGGAAAGTCGGCGAGCTGGCGCAGCCGAGTATGTAACGAAGGATAACACTACAATAATGCGCCACACATTTTGGCAAACTTTCAAAGTTTGCCAAAGTTTTTTTACCCACACCTCCCACACCTCTCCCAAGTCCCACATTCTATGTTAATATCCAAATTTTAAAAGGTATTTTTTTGATTTTTTTTGTATTTTAGAACAAATTTTTGCCCAAAACACCACCTATAGCCTAATTTATTTAAGCTATTATTTCATTGTTATTC